>JADKGB010000001.1 GCA_016717225.1 Flavobacteriales bacterium
CGTTCGCTGCCGTTCTATCGCGGGTTGCTTTACAACGACAGTATGCAGGCCAGTTTGATGATGGTCTTCGTCAATGCCAAGCTCTTCGACACCGATGCCCGCCAGGCCGTCATCGACGCTTTCCGTAAACGCACGGATGCATTTCAGGAAACCACAGGTCTGCCATTGTATCGGAGCGGATTGCCGTGGATACGTGTGAACGCCACCAACTTGGTAAAGGGGGAAATGCCTCTCTTCCTGGTGATGAGCATGGCGCTCTGTGCATTGCTGTTGTTCTTCTTCTTCCGCAGTGTGCGGGTGATGGCCATTTGCATGTTGGTGGTGGCTGTAAGTGTTATCTGGACATTTGGTTGCATGGCATTGCTTGGATACAAGATCACGTTGCTGCAAAGTGTTATCGCCCCGCTTGTCATCGTTACCGGTGTACCGAACTGCGTATTCCTGGTGAATGCGTTCCACTATGAATTCGTGAACCACGGCAATCGGGTGAAGGCATTGCAGCGCGTGATCAGCCGTATCGGTGCCGCGGCTTTTATGACCAATGCGACCACGGCCGTGGGCTTCACAACGTTCTGCGTCACATACAGCGATGCGCTCGTGCAGTTCGGCTGGACCGCTACCATAGGTATCATGATACTCTGGTTGTTGAGCATGGTGCTCATCCCGATCTTTTTCAGCTTCATGGGGGACCCCAAGGAGCGTCACACGCGCCACCTCGACCGCAAATGGCTTGATCGTGCGGTAGAGTGGATCGTCACCATGAGCCGCACGCAGCGTCCGTTGATCTATAGCGTAACAGCTGTTTTGACGTTGGTCGCCTGCATAGGAACCTATCGTGTGAAAGATGAAAGTCGCATCGTGGACGATCTGCCGGAAGACAATCCTGTGCTGACCGACCTCCGGTTCTTCGAGAAGAATTTTCATGGAGTGATGCCGCTCGAGATCGTCATCGATACAAAGAAGAAAGGCGGCGCCTTGAAGGACGCCACGTTGAAGCGGATCGAGAAACTCCAGAACACGCTTGCGACGTATCCGGAGTTCAGTCGACCGATCAGCATTGCCGACGCTGTGAAATTCACGAAGCAGGCTTTCTACGGTGGTGATCCCGCGCGTTACGAATTGCTCAACAGCACGGATAAGACGTTCATTCTACCGTATGTGGAGAATGCTAGTGGCAAGCAAGGCATGGCCAAAGCCTTTATCGATAGCACCCGCCAAACCACGCGTGTAACTGTGCAAATGGCGGATATCGGCACCACGCGCATGGACGCGCTGCTCGGGAAGTTGCGCACCCAAACAGACAGCATTTTCCAACCGGACAAGTACAAAGTGACCTTCACCGGATCGAGTGTGGTTTTCCTGAAAGGCAGTGGCTATCTGGTCAGCAACCTGATCACGAGTTTGTTCTGGGCCATCGTGCTGATCGTAGCGCTCATGGCCGTTCTCTTCAACTCGTTCCGCATCCTCATCGTATCGCTGATACCGAACATCATTCCGCTTGTGTTCACTGCCGGTATCATGGGCTTCGCAGGCATCCCCATCAAGCCGAGCACCATGCTTGTGTTCGGTATCGCACTGGGTATCGCGGTGGACAATGCGATCCATTTTCTCGCTCGCTACCGGTTGGAGTTGAAATTGACCGGTCATGACCTGCAACGCAGTGTCGATCTGGCGACGCGAGAAGTGAGTGTCGGGATCATTTACACAAGCGTTGTGCTTCTCGCTGGATTCTTCATGTTCGGATTCTCACAGTTCGGTGGCATCCAGGCGTTGGGTATTCTCACCAGTATCACGTTATTAGTGGCCATGTTCACCAATTTGCTCGTATTGCCATCGCTCATCCTGTCGTTCAACAAGCGCCTAATGACGAAGGCGTTCGAGGAGCCCTTGCTCGAGATCATGGATGAGGAGGATGATATCGACGTAGGTGAATTGAGGTTCGAAAACAAGAACGAAGCATGAAAGGCATCATCCTCGCAGGCGGAAGCGGAACGCGGCTTCACCCGCTCACCCTCGCCGTAAGCAAGCAGCTGATGCCGGTGTACGACAAGCCGATGATCTACTACCCGTTGAGCACGCTCATGGCGGCGGGTATCCGTGAGATCCTGGTGATCAGCACACCGCATGATCTGCCCAACTTCAAAAAGCTGCTCGGTGATGGTCACGCACTGGGTTGCGAATTCACGTACGCGGAGCAGGCAGTGCCGAACGGCCTTGCACAAGCCTTTGTCATTGGTCGGTCCTTCGTGGGAAATGACGCGGTAGCCCTGATCCTTGGCGATAACATTTTCCACGGCACTGGTCTGGGTACCAAACTCATGGAGCATCGTGATGTGAGCGGAGGGATGGTTTTCGCCTACCGTGTGAGCGATCCCGAACGCTATGGTGTTGTTGAATTTGATGCGGCCTTCAATGCGGTAAGTATCGAAGAAAAACCCGTGAAGCCGAAGAGCAACTATGCGGTTCCTGGCTTGTACTTCTATGATAACAGCGTGCTCGACATTGCCCGTGACCTGAAGCCAAGTGCACGCGGCGAGTACGAGATCACGGACGTTAACCGTGAATATCTGCGGCGCGGCACATTGAAGGTGAACGTGTTGGACCGGGGTACCGCCTGGCTCGATACGGGCACGGTTACTTCGTTGATGCAGGCAGGTCAATATGTTCAAGTGATCGAGGAGCGCCAAGGCCGCCGGATCGGGTGTATCGAAGAAGTGGCGTTTCGTCGCGGGTTCATCAACGCTGATCAATTGCGCGCGTTGGCTGAACCCCTGCGCAAGAGCGGATATGGGGAATACTTGTTGAAGGTTGCGGAAGGAAGCGTGTGATGGCTGGTCACGTTCAATTGATCGAAGCACGCATCGCTCAATGGTGTGAGGCGCTCCCGCCAGGTGATCTGTATGCACCTATGGCGTACTTGCTGCGACTTCCGGGGAAGCGCGTGAGGCCCGCGCTCGTTCTTATGGGTTGCGAACTGTTCGGGGGGCGTGCGGAAGATGCACTGGACGAAGCACTCGGTATTGAGCTCTTCCACAATTTCACCTTGATGCATGATGACATCATGGACGCTTCGCCCTTGAGGCGGGGTGAACCGACCGTGCATGTGAAGTGGGATGCGAACACGGCCATACTGAGCGGTGATGCGATGCTTGTGAAAGCGTACCAGTTGATGGGCAAGAGCCCCGATGTGTTCAGGATCTTCGGGCGATATGCGCTTGAAGTGTGCGAAGGCCAGCAGTTGGACATGGAGTTCGAGCGCCGGGATGAAGTTCACGTGGAGGAGTATGTAGCGATGATCCGCAGAAAGACGGCTGTTCTGTTGAACAGTTCGCTACAGATCGGCGCAACGATCGGTGGTGCGAACGTGCAGGACCGCGAGCGGTTGGGTTCTTTCGGTGAGCACATGGGCCTGGCTTTTCAATTGCGCGATGATCTGCTCGATGCATTTGGTGATCCAACGAAAACCGGTAAGCAAAAAGGGGGGGACCTCCGCAATGGGAAGAAGACGTTCTTGCTGATACGTGGTTTGGAGCGCGCTGCAGAAGTGCGTTCAAGCGTTCTTCGCGAAGAACTCGCCAAGCCTTCTGAAGAGCGCGATGTCCGGCGGATGATCGAAGCCATCGACCAACTCGGTGTTCGCGCTGAAGCTGAAGCGGAGATCGCAACACATGACCGGGCTGCACACTTGGAACTGGATGCAATAGGTTTGGAAGACGCTAGAAAGGAACCCCTGCGAACGTTGGCTGAACGCTTGTTGGATCGGGCTCACTGACACGTCTCACAATACGTCTTGAACAAGTACGGATCATCCAGTAGCTGGAACGTGATCCCGCCTTTGCCGAAAGGTTCGAAGAGATCGCAGTAGCGTTTCTTGTTCTTGTTCACGGCGTTCAGCATGATGCGTTTGTAGTTCGCGTTCTTCGTTTGCTCATGATCGAAGATCGTAAGGTTCAAGTAGTAGAAGAGCAGGTCCTCATCGGCATTCACCACTGTCAGTTGTGGCTCCACAACAGCGAGGCTTTGCTCGTAATTGGCGAAGCTGGCAAAGTATTGCGCGAGACTCAGGTAGTCGTGTTCCGCCATCGGAATGCTCTTGTAATTGCGGCTGATGTACTTGATGCTTTCATCCTTCTTGGCGTACTCCCCCTTCGCCATATGCAGTTCTGCCATGATGATGTGGTGGTTGATCGTCATGCGCTTCACGAGCGGCTCCGCGATGCCTTTGGAACGTAACGACTCGATCTCGCGCATGAACTGAGCAGGATCGATCGTAATAGCTCCACCCTGCAACCACACCCGGAATTTCACCGCGCACAGATTGTAGTTGATGTGCGCGTCTTCTGGAAGCAGTCGTTGTAATTCCAGCAGCGCGGTGTACGTGGTGAACGCATCGCGTGGGTCCTGGAAATACCGGAAGGCCGTTCGGCTATTGATCAGGGCGGCATAGTCGCGCTGAACGGGCACTTCCATTTTGTCGAGGAAGGTCGCCGGCAGTTCTTCGTCCATGATGCGCTCCATCACGGTGTTCTGCAACTCACGCGCACGAGCGATGTTCTTGTCGCCAAGCGCTTTTTCGAACTGGCGTATCAACTGGTCCTCCTTCAGCCCTGCCAGTCCGTCCTTACGCTGCAGCTCGAGGGTGATGATCGCTTTACGGTGGAGCGCGAGCACTGGTTCGAGCTGATCGGCCACGCGTTTGTCGAGGAGCCGCTTCTTCACTTCGGATTTTGGCAGGTCCGCGAGAGCAGCATTCGAAGTGAGCGATACGTCGTTCAGGAATTCAACCCAGTTCTCACTCGCCTGCACGGTGGTTTCGATGCTCGGTGATTGGAAACTCTGCAAGGCGTTCACGATGCTTTGTGCGCGTTTTTGCTGCAGGTCGATGTTGCGCTGTTCGGGTCCTTCAACACTGCTGTACGCTTCAATGCGTATGCGTTTGATCGTGAAATCGGTGAGGCGGAGCGAATCGTAAAGTGGCTGCAGGTCTTTCGGTGAGTATTCGCTCTTGTTGCGTTCGAAGGGAATGTTGAAGTGCATCGCCTTTCGTTTCACGATGCTACTGACCCGTGCGTTCCGGGTGGTATCGAACTGGTCACCATACGTGAGCGTATCCATATAAAGTCCCATATTCAGCAGGTCCCAACGATAGGTCTGCAGATCGTAGAACGAGTTGTAGTAACAGACATGTCGATCCTTCAGGATAACCAGATTCAGTTCGTAGAATTCCTTGGCGAGATGGGTCGGTAAACGGCCGACTTTCACAGCGATGCCGTTAGGGCCTACTTGTTTGCTTCGTTTCAATTCGGCGAGGTAGGTTGGCTTCAGCAATGTGCCTTTGTAAAAGTTGGTTTGCTTGGGCGGTTCCGCATCAGCACACGTGTACATGCTACGCGGGATCACATCAACCGCGATCCCATCACTTGCACGTTTGAAGAGCACATCGAAGAAGGCTTCGTTGGTAACCACGAACCAGATGTCGTTCTTCTCATCGGCAAAAAGACCGAACTGGACTTCTTTCGGCTTCGCTTTGAGCGCAGCGAGACAATCACCGCATTTCTCTTGTAGCGCATCTCCGGGATCCTTGATGTCCCAGATGCCTTGGGCGCAAAGGTCGATGGCGCCGTAGAGCAGGAAAAAGATCAAGGACGAACGTCGCATAGTGGGTGCTTGACAAACATGGTTTCAGAATGCAAAGGTGACCACGAAGGAACGCGTTGCGACTATGCTAACGCACTGCGCAATGCCTCGGATAGCGCAGGATACTTCAGCCTAAATCCGGACAGCACCAGCTTTTCGTTGCTGGCACGCGACCCTTTCAAAAGCACATCACTCAACTCACCGAGTGCAAGATGCAACGCGAAGGCAGGAACGTTCGGCAGGAAGAACGGCTTGCGCAGAACGTTGGCGACCGCACGCATGAATTGGGCATTGGTCGGTTGTTCTGGAGCCACCACATTGTATGCGCCGCTCATGCGTTCATCTTCTACCGCAGTGCGATACGCCTGAACGAGGTCATCGATATGGATCCACGGCATCCACTGTTTTCCACTGCCCAGTGCTGATCCCAAGCCTAAGCGGATAGGAGCGGAAAGCTTTGGTAGCGCCCCTCCTTCGCACGCCAGTACCACGGGTGTGCGCAGTTTCACCACACGCGCGTTGGGGTTCCATTCATCAGCAGCATTCTCCCAATCCGCCGAAAGTCGACCAATGGTATCGTTGCCCGCAGGATCGGATTCCACGAAGATGCGTTCGCTGGTGATCGCTCCATAGAAGCCAACGCCGCTGGCACTGATGAACGACTTCGGCCATAAGCCATTCGCCTTCGCAACTTTCAGAAGAAGTCTCGCAGCACCACTGCGACTTGCGTAGAGTTCCTTCAGACGCGCAGGTGTCCAGCGCTTGTCCGCAATACCTGCACCGCTCAGGTGAATGATGGAGTCCACGCCCTCGAGCGCTCGTTCATCCACCGTGCTTTTCGCCAGGTCCCACACAAAACGAGTCACACCTCCTGCTTTGCCTGCAGAACGGCTCAGCCAGCGCACCGAATGACCATGGGCGAGCAGTTCATGCGTAAGTTTATTACCTATTAGGCCACTTCCGCCCGTGATCAGAATGTTCGCCATGCGCCTAAGGAACAACGCCGCGCACAGTTCCGTTCACGATCAACAGATCATTGACGATCTCAACGCAGCAACTCGAAGTGTTCCACATGGACAGCGCTGCTTCCGATCGTTCTGAGCAGGTAGTGTCCGTTCGGCAATTCACTATGCAGGTTGATCTCCATCGTTCCATTCCGCAGCGCAGGGCGCGGCATCTCGACCAGTCGTCCTTGCGCGTCGAGCACCTCGATCCGTTGCGGACCATCGCTGAAGGACAGCGTGAGTGAACCGGTGCTTGGGTTCGGGAAAAGGAAGATCGGGTTCGCTTCAATACCCGGAACGGACAAGCCCAAGCACGCCGGATCGTTCGGCTCCAATAGCGAAATTGAAAGGCAGGCCGTTGCGTTCGTGCAAGGCGCAGTCCCGGGTACGGTGTAACAATACACGCCTGTAGGGTCCGAGTCAGGGTTGAAGATCCCGCTGTTCGGGTTGCCGTTCGGGCTGATCCATGCCCCGCCAGTCTCTGGTGTTCCGAGAAGCGAATCGATCATGAACACAAGCTCACCATTCGCACATACAACGATCGAAGTGTTCAAGCCTGCATCCGGTGCTTGCACAGTTTCCAAAGTCAGTACCGAGGAATCCGCCGGACAATTGCCAATGGCGCCAACAACATAATGGTACACACCCGGGGAAACCTCCGTGAAGGTGCCGTTCGGATCGGGGTTGCCGTTAAGGAGATCGAAAAGACTGAGTGGTGGATCCGTGCTGCAACGGGTTGCGCTCGTGTTCTCGCCGGCGTTTGGTCCGGTGCTTACGACAATGGTATAGGACAAGATCAACAAGGCCGGTTGCGGGCAAGCATCATCGGTTGCGTTGATAGCGAATACGAATGTCCCGGGGGCAACGCCACTTGCGTCCCAGCAAATAGTCGCAGTAACCGGGTTGTTCCCGCTAACGCTGAATTGCGCCCCAGGCAACACGGTCTCCACATTGCTCTCCAGCGTTAGCATTTGATCCGGATCCGGATCGCTGATCACCGCATCGAAACAGAACGAAGTGCCACCGCACAAAGCGAGGCCAAAGTCGCCGTCCTGCACAGCAGCGCCGCTCAAGTTCGTGATCGTTCCGGAGTTCGGATCAGGATTGTTGTTCGAGCAATCGATCACCACGAACAGGATGTCCCGCACTACCGAACCAGTTATTTCTCCCGCATCGTTGAACGCATCCACTTGCACGGCAACTATGTAATAGCCGATCAATGTTGGTGTGAAAAGCACTTGACCCGTAGTGGCATCCAAGGTTATTCCGGGAATGGGTTCCGCTCCGGAAAAACCGGGTTGGTAGCTCACCGGCAGTGCAGCGTTGTTGAACTTGCGAGCGTCCACCAAGGCATACGAAAGAGAATCCCCGTCCGGATCGCTTACACCGAAATTGTAGCTCACCAGCTGATCTACGCAGACATACGGAAGCGCGTCTTCCGCGAAGACTGGAGAGTTGTCACATTCCGCTGTTGAGTTGTTCAATACGGTCTCGACATACTCGCCTTGGTTGCCGATAAGATTGATGGACGATGCACGGCAGCAAAGATTCCAACTGATCGTCCAGCCATCGCAGGGTGGCAGGAACTGGGAAGTGGTGAACTCGTACAAACGCATACCTGGCAGGTTTCCACCATTGCAGGTGCTGTTGCCGATCTGCGCAGCGCATAGCTGCGATACTTCTGTTCCAACGGGAATGGGAAGGTCGGTCACCGTAAAGCTCGTGCCGCAGGAACTTGAGAAGGACAGGGTTTGCGGAACGACAGGCGCTCCGCTGCAATCAACGAATACTTGCAGTGTAACCTCGTACTGGTTGTTACTGGTGCATGTGTACAGAATGTTCGCACCCGAGTAATGGTTCGCCATCCCAGAAAGCGTTAGCGAGCAGGAAAGCAACAGGGCTATGTAGATACGTGCCATGGGGAAAGGTGTTCTTAGGCATTGAAGGTATTTGTCTACCCCATTGCCCCGACATCCTGTGGAAGTCGGGGCAACCTCCCGATCACCTAACGAGCCTGCTCCAACATCCGCAGGTCCTCACCGATGAAACCCTGTTTCTTATCGAACAATGAAGCGTCATCACGCAAATACATCAGCTCGCCCGTGCTGGCGTTGAAGATGCGCTTGAAGCACCACTTCGTCTTGTATTCACCGGTCATCACCACGTCGCTGATCGCCACACCGCTTTCACCTTTCTCGGCGGCTGCCAATAACTGGGACTGGTCCATCACCTGCAATTGTTTGGTGTAGGTTTCTTTGGCCTTGGCGGCATCAGGAATGGTTTTGTCCAAGTGCTCCTTGGCCACCCACAGGTCCATGTCTTTGATCAGGCGGTTGCGGCTTGCATAAAGCCGGTCAGCTGTGGCTTTGTCCTTGATCTTCCCGCCTTCCACGTTCTTCAAAAAATCCTGCAGGTGTTTCACATAGAGCATGAGCATCGCACTGTTCGTGCTACCTACAGCTTTGGCATCGATCATCAAACTCGCAACTTCCTGGGTTCCCGCGATATTCGCCGCCGCACCATCGGTTACTTCGATCGCTTCACCTTTTTTCTGTTTCCAGCCTTGGATCAGCGCGAGAAAAACAGCGTCGTGTTTCTCGGCGTCCTTCCGCAAGATCTTCATCAGGTAATTTTTGGTCGGATCGATCGGTTGTGTGGCCAGATCCGCGGTGTTGATGAAATCGATGCTCTTCGTGAACTTCCATTCGGCCTTCACCGCGTTCATGATCGCCTTGTTGTATGATGTATTTCCATCATCGAGAACCACCAGCGTTGTATTCGCTTTCGCGGCGGCTACAGCCTTTGTGTCGAAATTGCCGTATTGGGCCGAAGTCTGGAGGGTGATCGCAATGATCGCGACGAGAATGGAATAACGCATGGGTCTTGTTGGGTTGGTGATCGCTGGTCCCAGGATCGGTTGATGGTCTTGCGGAAGTGTTGATCGAACTACCATCAATGATCGAACTGGGGTTGGATCCGGGCTGCCAAACATAGTGCCATCGAATTCCGAACTTCGTCCCAGTTTTCCACAAGGTGAACGAAGAACTGTCAACAACATCGGGAGGACTGCGCAAGCGGTTGGATGAAGCCGAGGTTTTGCTTACTGTGGTTCAGCAATTGCGCAAGGATCTCAATGAGGAGGAGATCCCCGTTCCAGAGGTTGGTGAACACGCGTTCGAGCAGATTCGTTCAGTTGTTCTTCAGCATATGGAAGAATGGCAGCGAAAGGACCCCGCAGCATTCTCCCGCGCCATCAATCGCGTTGATCTTTCCGAGCGCCAAGTAGACCATGCCATGCTTCGGGGTGGCCTTCGGGAACTGGCCGGGGATATGGTGCTCAGATGCCTTCTGAAAGTATTGCTGCGTAAGCGTTTCGCGGGCTTGGGGTGAGTTCGGTCACTGACGCTGGCAATTGCGACATCCTCACTGTTCTGGCCCGAATACGGGTTTCATGCACAATGATCTTTGTATTTCTCTATCCCGGTTCCTCTGTTGGGAGAAAACGGCCATCTACCTTCGCGCCACCGCATGGACAAGTACTCCTACCTAAGCAACGTCGATAGCGTTTGGCTCGACGACCTGTACCAGCAATACCAAAAAGACCCGGCCAGCGTGGAAACGGGCTGGGCGCGCTTCTTTGAGGGCTTTGATTTTGCCAAAGCGCTGAACGAAGAACCTCGAGCAGGTGTGGTCGCCAGCGTGGTGGAAAAGGCCGCAAATGCGGCTGGTGGCAATGAGCGCTTCCAGAAGGAATTCCGCGTTCTGGAATTGATCAACGCCTATCGGACCCGTGGCCACTTGTTCACGGACACCAATCCTGTTCGTGAGCGTCGCAAGTACACACCAACCTTGGCGTTGGAGAATTTCCAACTGAGCGACACAGACCTTGACACGGTCTTCACGGCCGGTAACGAAGTGGGCATTGGTCCGAGCAAGTTGCGTGACATTGTCGCACTGCTGGACCAAACTTATTGCTCGAGCATCGGCGTAGAGTTCAAGTATATCCGCAATCCGGAGAAGCTCACTTGGCTTCGGGAGCGTATGGAAAGCACACGCAACACGCCATCGTTTTCGCTCGACCAGAAGAAGGAGATCCTGGAAAAACTGAACGAGGCGGTGGTCTTCGAGAAGTTCCTGGGGAAGAAATTCATCGGTGCCAAACGCTTCAGCATCGAAGGCGCCGAAGTGCTGATCCCTGCACTGGATACGGTGATCGAACACGGCGCAGAACTGGGCATCACCGAGTACGTGATCGGTATGGCACACCGGGGTCGGCTGAACGTACTGGCCAACACGATGCGCAAATCGTACGATGCGATCTTCAGTGAATTCGAAGGAAAGGACTACGACGATGCGTTGGTGGAAGGCGATGTGAAATACCACATGGGCTACAGCAGCTTGGTAACGACCAACACGGGGAAGGAAGTGCGCCTCACTCTGGCGCCGAACCCGAGCCATTTGGAAACGGTTGGACCGGTGATGCAAGGGATCACCCGTGCGATCATCGAGCACGACGACCACTTCGCGAAAGGTGTTACGGCACCGATCATCATACATGGCGATGCCGCTGTGGCTGGCCAAGGCGTTGTATACGAAGTGGTGCAAATGGCCGGGCTCAAGGCCTATGAGGTCGGCGGAACGATCCACATCGTGGTGAACAACCAGGTTGGATTCACGACCAACTATATCGATGCGCGCACCAGTACGTATTGCACCGATGTGGCAAAGACAACGCTATGTCCAGTCTTTCACGTGAATGGTGACGATGCCGAATCCGTGGCATACACCGTGAAATTGGCGATGGATTATCGTCAACAGTTCGGACAGGACGTGTGGGTGGATATCCTCTGCTACCGCAAACACGGACACAACGAAGGAGATGAGCCGAAGTTCACGCAGCCATTGCTCTACAAGGCGATCGCGGCTCACGCTGATCCGCGCGAGATCTACACGCAGAAACTGATCGATAGTGGCGTTGAAGGCGCCCGTGAAATGGCACAGGAGATGGAGCGTGCGTTCAGCGAAATGCTCGATGCACGGCTCACCGAGGCGAAGCAGGTGCGCGTTGGGCACATCAGCAATTTCATGGCTGAGCGTTGGAAAGGTTTCAAACGTGCTGATGCAACGGACTTCACAAAGTCACCATCAACAGGTGTGAAGAAGGATGTGCTGAAATTGATCGGTGAGAAATTGACAGTGATCCCTGATGGCAAGAAGTTCTTCAGCAAACTGGAGAAGATCCTGAACGATCGGAAGAAGATGATGGCGGATGAGACCCTGGATTGGGGCATGTCCGAATTGCTTGCGTACGGGTCGCTGCTGGTTGAAGGACATCCGGTCCGTTTTACCGGGCAGGATGTTGAGCGCGGCACTTTCAGTCATCGCCATGCCGTAGTGCGCATGGAAGACAGTGAAGAGGAATTCATCCACCTCAAACACATTCAGGAAGGGCAGGCGTTGTTGCAGATCTACAACTCGCTGCTAAGTGAATATGCGGTGCTGGGATTCGAATATGGTTATGCGTTGACCAACCCGGATGTGCTTACGATCTGGGAAGCGCAGTTCGGTGATTTCATCAACGGAGCGCAGATAGTGCTCGATCAGTATTTGTGTTGCGCGGAAGAAAAATGGAACACGCAGAACGGCATCGTGCTATTGCTTCCGCATGGATATGAAGGCCAGGGTGCGGAGCACAGTAGCGCGCGTATGGAGCGCTTCCTGCAAAGCTGTGCGGATGGCAACATGATCGTGGTGAACTGCACCACACCCGCGAATTTCTTCCACGCGTTGCGCCGCCAACTTGCCTGGAATTTCCGCAAGCCCATGGTGGTGTTCACGCCGAAGAGTTTGTTGCGTCACCCGAAATGCGTGAGCAAGTTGGATGAACTGGCTGCGGGTGGATTCCAAGAGCTCATCGATGATGCGATCGCGGACCCAAAGCACGTGAAGACATTGATATTCACGCAAGGCAAGATCCATTACGACCTGAGCGAGCACCGTGAAAAGAACGGCATCACGGATACGGCATTGGTTCGCATCGAACAGTTGCATCCGTTGCCAGCTGAGCAGATGCGCGAAGTCATCAAAAAATACGCGAAGACGGATCGTTACCTGTGGGTCCAGGAAGAGCCACTGAACATGGGCGCATGGTCGTACATGGCGATGAATTTTACCGATATCAAGTTCGAAGTGATCGCACGTCCTGCAAGCGGTGCACCCGCCACGGGCAGCAGCAAACGCAGCGCGAATCAACAGATCTCCATTATCGAAAAGGCGTTCACGCGATCCACTTCAACGGCGAAAGTCAAGGCATAAGCAAGTCGTTTTTCATACCACCGCACTCATACTTCACCCTTCAGGCATGGCCAACATCGATGTAAAGGTTCCCAGTCCAGGCGAAAGCATCAGCGAAGTGCGCATCGCACAATGGCTCGTGAAGGATGGTGATGTGGTCGCCAAGGACCAAGTGCTCGCCGAGATCGATAGCGACAAAGCAACGCTGGAGTTGAGTGCCGAAGCCGGCGGGCAGATCAAGATCCTGGCCGCAGCTGATGCAACGGTGAACGTAGGCGATGTGGTCGCGAAGTTGGACACTTCCAAGAGCGCACCAGTGAGCGCAGCAAAGCCAGTGGAACAGAAAGCAGCAGCACCTGCGACCAAGTCAGCGTCCGCAGCAGTTCCAGCATCAGCAGCGCACGCAACACCTGTCGCGAAAGCCATGCTTGATGAGAAAGGTGTGAGCGCGGATAGAGTGAAAGGCAGCGGCCCCAACGGTCGTATCACCAAGAGCGATGTCGCGGCCTACGTGGCCGGTGGCGTTGATGCGGGAGCAGTTTCCATGAGCGGCTGGGGCGGTGTGCGTGATCAGAAGCGTGTGAAGATGAGTTCACTTCGGCTCACGGTGGCGAAACGACTGGTCGCAGTGAAGAACCAGACCGCAATGCTCACCACGTTCAACGAAGTGGATATGAGCGCGGTGATGGCGCTGCGCGATAAGTACAAGGACAAGTTCAAGGAACAGAAAGGCGTCGGCTTGGGCTTCATGAGCTTCTTCACGAAAGCGGTTACCGAAGCGCTGCGCCTGTTCCCGAGCGTGAACGCGCAGATCGATGGTGAAGAGATGGTGATGCACGACTACGCCGATGTCGGCATCGCGGTGTCTTCACCGAAAGGATTGATGGTGCCCGTGATCCGAAATGCTGAGCGGATGAGCTTGGCGGAGATAGAAGCGAAGATCAAAGAGCTCGCGGTGAAAGCACGCGATGGCAAACTCTCCATGGACGAGATGAGCGGAGGCACCTTCACGATCACCAACGGTGGCGTGTTCGGTAGCATGCTAAGTACGCCGATCCTCAACCCTCCACAGAGTGCCATCCTCGGAATGCACAACATCGTGGAGCGCCCGGTGGCGGTGCATGGACAAGTCGTCATCCGTCCGATCATGTACCTCGCGTTGAGTTACGACCACCGCATAATTGACGGCAAGGAGAGCGTCAGCTTCCTGATGGCCGTGAAGCAGATGATCGAGGACCCCAGCAAGATGGTGTTCGGCGGCAAGGAGCCGGGCGAGGTACTGTTGGGTTTGTGAGGTTTCTCACCGCTACGGTCAGGGTTCCGGTTCCAGTATTTTTCTCCTTGCGACCGGGCAGCGAAGCCGCGTTTGCGGCTGTCTAACTTTCGAACCAACACACATACCAATGAGAACACTGGTACTCCTTGCTCTTGGGCTGCCTTTCTTGGCGCATGCCCAGAACGATTACTTGGCCAACGACCCTGTATGGACCAACACAGCTGTATGTGGGGATATGGGTGGCGGCGGTGGTGGGATGTGCGTATCCACCGACACATACAACTACCGTTTGGACGGTGATTCGCTGATTGGGGTGTACACGTATTCGAAAGTGATGCGTTCAGGATCGGTGAGTTTGGCTTGGCAGGGTGGACCTCCGCCGCCACCCCCAGCATGCACGGGCACTTCGGTGTACGGGCCTCAAGACGCAGGCCTGCTTCGCCAGGATGGGCTCCGGTTGTATGCATGGGATGGTGATTCTGATGAGTTGCTTTACGATTTCGATCTGGAGGTAGGGGAGACACTGCCGATCACAATGAACAATTGGAATACCGACATCACGGTAACAGCGATCGACAGCCTGCTTGTTGGTACAGAATGGCGCAAACGCTTTGCCTTGGCGAATAGTTGGGCACCTTTTCTGATCGAAGGCATCGGGTCCTCCAATGGTTTGTTCGAACCCCTTTCCAACTTTCTTGAATGCGGTTATTCCTTGGACTGTTTCGGATTGGATACGGTGGGCTATTACCCCGGGCCAGGACCGAACTGCTCGCTCGCAATGGGCGTTGCGCAGGTTTCCTTCGCACGATCCAATTTGACCGTCTCACCCAACCCTGTGAACGATATGTTGAGCATATCCGGCGTCGATCCGCAACACATGGGGTTCGTTCGATTGTTCGATGTACAAGGTTGTGAACGGTTGCAAGGAGCATTGTACCGCGAGAACATGACCCTGGATATGAGCGCGATACCCGGTGGTGTATATGTCCTTGTTGTTGGCGATCAGAGGCAGCAAGTCGTGGTGACGCATTAGGGGGGTGAACGAGCTGCCTGCCAGGTGAGGCCTGATATACTTGCAAAGCAGCTTATGTCCCTGCCGATGGTTACGATCAAGGAAGCAAGTACGAACGAAGAATGGGAACAGGCCATCCACTTGTTCCATGAAGTGTATGTTGGCGGAGGCTACACGAATTCGGCGGTCGCACAACAAATGCAGACACGCGAAAAACTCGAACCAGCGGGAATTTTCCTGATCGCCAAGAACGAGCATGACCAAGTTGTAGGTGCCGTTGTTTCACTTCATCCCGATAGTGTGCTCCAACAACTCGCGCGACCGGGCGAACATGAGTTCCGTATGCTCGCAGTGGGCACCAACGCGCGTGGTCGAGGGGTAGGAGAGGCGCTCGTACGAGCATGTATCGACCGAGCACATATGGGCGGGGCCACATCCACGGTGCTCTGGACACAACCTACCATGAAAGCTGCGCAACGTTTGTACGAGCGGCTTGGCTTTGAGCGTGATCCTTCCCGCGATGTTCCCGATCCCCGCGGATGGGACCGGTTGGTCTACGTGCTTTCGTACGCGGAGTGACTTGTGACCGGTCAGCTGGAACGAGCGTTTCATCCGATTCGCACTACAACGTTCTCGCTCCTACATTGCGCCCCCGAAAAAAGGCGTTTTGCCTTAACACGGATCACACACATTCGATATGGCCGATCAGAAAGACCTCGACGCGCATTACACCACCATGGACAAGATCTTTCGCCTGAGTTTGGGCGAGAAAGGTGGATACAGTGGTGCACGGTTCGATGGCGACTTCTCCATGACGCTGGAGCAGGCACAGGAGAAGAAGCACAAGTTCATCATGGACAATTGCAACATCAAGCCGGGCAGCAAGGTGCTCGACATTGGCTGCGGTTGGGGAGCCTTCATTGATTACCTCAACAGGCATGGTGTTTCCACTACCGGTGTGGTTTTGGCAAAAGGGCAGGCTGACGCATGTCGCAAGAACGGATTGAACGTTCAGCACATGGATTCCAAAGCCATCACGCCGCAGACCTTCGGGAAGTTCGACGCGGTGTGCGCAATGGGTAGTCCGGAGCACTTGTGTTCGGTTGAACAATACCGCGAAGGCAAGCAGAACGAGATCTACAAAACATACTTCAAGCAAGTAAGTGATCTGTTGCCGGTTGGTGGCCGCTTCTATTGCCAGACCATGGTGTTCGGCCCGAACATGGTGAAGTTCGAAGACATCAAATTCGGGCAGACGAATGTTTGGAAGAACCGCAAGGATTACAGCGGTGAGGAATTGATGGACCTGGTGTGTGACGTGTTCCCCGGCTCTTGGTTGCCATATGGCAGCGAAGGGATGATCGAACCTGCGAAGGAGCATTTCAAACTCGTTTCCATCGATAGCGGTCGACTGGATTACATCGAAACGATCGCTCGTTGGACGGCGGCGTTCAACAAGTTCAATTTGGAGAAATATGGGCTGTATGCCTCCCTATTGCCCAAGTTGTTCAGCGCCGATTTCCGCAAGTGGGTGCGCCGCTACCAGATCGCTCCGAACCTGCAGGTGTTCGAGCGCGAGATCTTCGAACACTATCGTATGGTGTTCGAGAAGGTAAAGGACTGAACGGAGTTTTCGAGTTTGAACTAGCATTTTGTTCAGTGCATGTCCTGCGGGCTTTGCAGTGGAACGTGCGTAATTCATTGTGTCTGAATTCTCTCCATGGCCAATTGGAAAGGCAACAAGCTTTATAGCATCTGGCATCTCACGTGTCCGTTCTGTCACGAAGGCGACTTCTTCATCAGTGGCCCTTATGACTTGAAGCATGTGGGCGAGTTGCACAAGAACTGCCCGGTATGCCATCGGAAGTACGAGAAGGAGCCCGGTTTTTATTGGGGCGCGATGTTCGTGAGTTATGCGCTCAGCATCGCGTTCAGCTTGCTGGCGTATGGTATCACTTGGTGGATCTGGCCCGACCTCGGGATACGCGGTTACTTCATCGCGGTAGTAGGCGCAACCATACTGGTGGCTCCATACCTCTATGCGCTTTCGAAGATCTTGTGGGCGAACATGTTCTTCAGCTACCATGGCGTGAATGGGTCCGGAGTGAATTGATCCCGGTCCTTCGAAGACTTCCGGATCATACGCACCACCCATCACCGGAATTTCGAGCGATCGCTCGCTTTGATAACTTGTTGCTTTGAAGACAGTGAACTGCATTTATTCTGCTGGTCTGGTCATTACGGACATTACAAGTTCCGGTGGAACGGTTTCATGGACGGACTATGGCAGCGTTGGTTATGAATGGGTGATCACCACGGGTGCCTTGCCCGATGGTTCCAATGCCGTTGCATCCAGAACTGGCGCGAACACCCTGGCGACCGGCCTCGCTTCCGGTACAGGCTACATCGTGTTCTTAAGGTCCACATGCGGTGGCGGAAACAGCGAATGGAGTTCGGGCATTTCCTTCATCACCCTCATTTCAAATGATGAAGCGGTGAACGTGCGCATCGTAGATGTGATGGGTAGATTTGTTGCCGAGCAAGCCATGACGCGTGCTATTCCGGTGAGAACGGTTGAGCGCCGGCACCTACACGTTGATCGCGAGCGATACCCACGGACAGGCAGTGGCGCGTGCGCGGTTTGTGAAGGAATGATCGGATCGGAATGAACTGAAGGGTGGAACGTACGGATCGTTCCCCCTTCTCGTTACTTGTACTATTCAGATGAGGATATTGAACTTGGGGGCGATCACATTCTGCCTTTTCAGCCACGCCTTTGTGATCGCGCAGGTGGGTGATACCACGCTGCCGGTGCTCAATCAACGGGTTGTGGAATTCGTTCACGCGCACATGGGTGAGCGCGTGGATCGTGGTGAGTGCTGGGACTTGGCGGCGTTCGCATTGAACGAAGCAGGCGCGAAGTGGAATGGTAAGCTTCAATACGGCCGCCTTTTGGATCCGAAGAAGGAACAGGTCCTACCGGGCGACATCATCCAATTGGAAGGGGTGGAATTCAAATGGTGGGAGGGTGACGCCACGAACGTGATCACCATGCCGCATCATACCGCCATTGTATATGAAGTGAAGTCTTCGGGGAACTACCTCGTAGCTCACCAGAACATGCAGGGTATTGGACGTAAAGTGGGCTTGGGGACCATTGTGCTGGAGCATAGGTCCAAGGGGAAGATCATGATCTACCGTCCGCAGGAGGATTGACCGGACTCCTTTTGTTACTCCATCGACTTTCAGCTTCGCGCTGTTGATGATCGGCTCAGCTCGACCGGTCGCATAACAGATCCGTAACGGAATTTTGGGGCATCCCCCCGGTGCATTTGGCCGGTACGGCAGGAACATGTCAGCCCAGATCTTCGAAGCCAGATCCAAATGCCTGCGCGAACTGCGCGATGCGGGGCATGAGGAATTGGAAGATTTTTTGGGTGGTGCCGATGAATTGGGTGCTGCAGTACGCACGGGTTTGCTCGTGAAGGTTCACCGGTGCTGCGATTGGCAGCGCTACCAAGGCCTGATACCCACTGAACGAGGCGAGGAATTCCTTCTGCACGTTCCGGAACACCACGTGATCGTTGTGAAGCACGATAGGAAACAAGCACTTCATATTGAATTGCTCAACGACCCCTTACCGGGCGAACCCCTTCGGCTGGATCCAGGAGCTTTGCCTTGTGGTCTTGTTCCCGCGCCACCGGCCAACCCTACCAAACGCACTGACTTCGACCCCGTTACTGCGCTGCAGCAACTGCGACAACAGGAATTGGAGTGTTGGTTGATCGAAGGGTACATGGACTTCGAGGAATTCCGAGCAGAGAACGGATTGGTCGATCAAAAACTGCTGGCCTCAGGGTTGTTCCGTCGCCGTGATGAGCGCATCGACGATCATCGACTGCCGTTGGTGCCTACCGAGAAAGGCGAGCACTTCCTCTTATTGAACGGCGCTTGGGACCTGCTCTTGGTAAAACCTGAAATGGGCCGTAACCTGTTCATGCTCATCGACCCCGATCGGGCGCGAGGGTGGATGGCGGCTTAATAGGCCATCGGTCACCGCCTTGGTATTCTCCGCAGTGCAAGGAAAGCCGGGGATCGTTGGTCCTCCTTTGTTGCTCATGTCCCCAACACGTGGTAAACTCGCACTGCAACGAATGCACTTCAGTGTTCGCTGATGATCAGAGTTCCCATGAAAAACAACTACGCTCTTGTCTCGATATTGGTGCTTTCGACTTTTTCCGCCAACGCCCAATCCTATTGTACACCGAGTTTTCTCAATGGTTGTTTCAGTTGGTCCAACAAGTTCATCACCATCGGTTCCATCAATTGGGCCTTGGATGCCAGTGACTGTGCCGAGTATGACTACACGTCTATGAGTACTAGTGTAACAGCAGGGATACCTGTGCCTGTTTCCGTTGAGAATGGATCGTGGTGTGGCTGCGCTATCTGGGTGGATCTGAACAACAACTTCACCTTCGAGGATTCGGAAAACCTGTACCACACATACGTTGGTGGTTCTCCTACTTACGTCTATGATTTCGACCTCACTATTCCTACTGGTACACCTGATGGTTCTTATCGTTTGCGCGTGATAAGTCCGTGGGGCTCGGACGGGGTCACTGTTGGGGATAATGGATACGGTGGTTGTGGCGATTACCAATATGGCAACTTCGAGGATTTTACCATCAATGTGGGTGACGTAAGTAGTGTTGGTGAGAATGCGGCATCTACCTCGATCATCACCTTTCCAAATCCCACCAACGGCCCGTTGACGATAGAGGCTGGAACAGGCCAGCCGCTGGAGCGAATTCTAGTGCGCAGTGCGGATGGCCGCTTGGTTCAAGAGCTGGCATTCACAGGGATGGCCGCGAAGGTGCTTGTTGACTTGAGCGCTCTTCCGGACGGTGTGTATTTGGTTCAAGGCATCAGCAGTGTGGCAACTCTCACCGTGCGGGTGTTGAAGGGTTGATCTGGTATCAACGTTTACCGACGAAATACGCAGGGCCACCTGATGTTCTGAACTGCCTTGTTGGGCGGTTGAAGGTGATATCGTTCACCACGCTCGATCACACATCAGCAGTAGAGAAGATCGCTTCAACGGCGTGTTCGCGCGTTCGTGAATTTCGACGAAAGCCGCGTTGCGGGCCTCCTGCATGAAGGCATCCCACACTCCCTTGTTCACAAATGCACGTGTTCCGCGGATTCCTTGGGAAGTCACCGGAATACGTTTGTCCGGCACCTGTTCTGAATACAGGCGCGCCGATCGTTGAGAGTTGAGAGGACGATCGGTGGGCGCCAGCGAAGGCTGGTCCCGCGAATATTCTCCTCCTCTGGGGACGCGGGTGTGTGAGGGCGGTGGCCACCTATTTCCGCAGGTACATGGCAGCAACGCTACGCGCATTCCGCACTTCGGTCCAAGCGACCCGTTCCCTCCTTACTAATCTGGTTGTCGCCGCGATGGCGTTGGTGCTGTCAGGCACTGAAGCAAAGGCAACGCACGCGGTTGGTGGCGAACTCACGTACACGTGTGCGGGTCCCAATCAGTATCTGGCCACGCTGAAGTTCTATCGGGACTGCAACGGTGTGGCGGCTCCGACGAACTGCAGCAATGGGCGATCGTTCAATGTAACGAGCGTGAACTGCGGCGCGAATTTCAATTTGTGTTTCAACCTGGTAAGTGTTCAGGTCATTACACCGATCTGCCCAACAGAGGTGGATCGTTGCGTAAGTGCGACAGGCGTATACGGATTGGAGGAGTACACATTCACCAGACTGATCGACCTGAGCGCGTATGCCGCATGCGGTGCGAACAGCACGGATTGGGTGATCAGTTGGGACCTGTGCTGCCGCAACAACGCGATCACTTCGTTGCAAAGTCCGGGTAACCAAACACTCTATTTGAACACCGCGCTGAACAACACAGTGGCCCCTTGCAACAACTCGCCGGTCTTCCTGACGAATCCCACACCGTTCTACTGTGTTGGTCAGCAGATCAACTACAATCCGGGTGCGTTCGATGCGGATGGTGATTCGTTGGCATACAGCATCCTTCAGCCACGCACTACGGGAAATACCAATATTCCTTTCGCGGCGAACTACACCCTTGCGCAGCCGATCCGCAACGGCGGTGGAGCAGGTGCCGTGCAATTGAACCCGATCACGGGAACGCTCACGTGTATACCGAACATCCAACAGGTGGCGGTGGTAACGTATCGTGTGCGAGAATTCCGAAACGGCGTACAGATCGGAGCGGTAACGCGTGATGTGCAGATCGTTGTGCGCGTGTGTTCGGGCAACAATTCGCCCACGGCCACGGGCATAAACGGCACAAGCAACTACACCACCACGGTATGCGCGGGCACGCCCGTGAACTTCACGATCAACACAGCCGATGTGAACGCTGGTCAGAACACCGCGATCACATGGAACGGGGCGATCCCTGGTGCGACGTTCACCACATCCGGAACACCTTTCCAGACCGGCACATTCTCTTGGACGCCCGGGGTTGGGGACATTGGTAACAACACGTTCGCTGTAACTGTGGTGGACAATGCGTGTCCACTTACCGGTAGCAACCAGTACGGTTACACGGTGATCGTTACACCTCCGTTCACACCAGCGAACGCGGGTCCCGATCTGCAGAGCTGCGGGAACGTCGTATTGCAGGCGTTGCAACCCTACGGGCAAACTCCGGGCCTCTGGACCGTGACCAGTGGAAGTGGCACTTTCTCCAACGCCACCGATCCGAACACCCAGGTAACTGGCTTGGCTGCAGGAAACAACGTGTTCACTTGGACACTGAATTATGCTCCGTGCGGAACCACTAGCGACCAGGTGACCGTGGTGAATTTCGACGCTGGCCAACAACCGGCTGCAGCGGGTCCTGACCAACAGCTTTGTTTGCCTACGAACAGTACTACCCTTGCGGGCAACGTAGCGAACGCGCCAGCGATAGGCACCTGGAACGTGGTGCAGGGGAGTGGCACGTTCGCGAATGCCAACTCGCCCACAACGTCGGTCACAGGCCTGACCGTTGGCGTGAACCGATTCCGCTGGAGCGTGAACAACGGCCCTTGCAACGGGGTGACGCAGGATGATGTAACGATCACCGTGTTCAGTCAGTTACCGGTGGCGAACGCCGGTCCGGACCAGAGTATTTGTACGCCCACCACCAGTGTAACCATGAACGCAAGTGCGGCAACAGCGCCGGCGGCAGGCACATGGACCGTGGTCACAGGATCGGGCACTTTCAGCAACGCTGCGTCGCCTACCACACAGATCAATGGCCTGACGGTAGGGGTGCACACATTCCAATGGTCCGTGAATAATGGCGCCTGCGGAAGTAGCAACGACCAAGTGACGATCACGGTTTTCAACCTGGCCTCGCCGAACGCGAACGCTGGAGCTGATCAGCAAGTCTGCGCGACTACGGCCACGCTTGCAGGCAATACGCCGATCTTTCCCGCGACCGGAAGTTGGACTTTGGTAAGCGGCAGTGGGAATATCACGGCTGCCACTTTACCGGGCAGTGGTGTAACCGGCTTGGGTGTTGGTGCGAACGTATTCCAGTGGACGCTCAACAATGGTCCCTGCGCGAACGGCCTCACCAGTGACCAGGTGACCATCACGCGTTTCGATCCTGCGGCGCCCATTGCCAATGCAGGCCCGGATCAAAGCGTGTGCAGCAGTTCTCCAATAGCCACGCTTGCGGGCAATATTCCTTCGGCACCCAGCTCCGGTGTGTGGAGCGTGGTTAGCGGAACAGCAACGATCACCACACCAAGCAGCCCAACGACCACAGTGACTGGTCTTGGCGTGGGAACGGTCACCTTGCGTTGGACCATCAGCAACGGGCCTTGTGGAGCGCCAACGTCCGATGTGATGGTGATCACAGTATATGATGCGAACGCGGCGTTCGCCAATGCGGGTGCGGATCAGAATCTGTGCACACCAACCAGCGGAACAACCTTGGGTGGCAACATTCCAACAGCACCGAGCACTGGCTCGTGGGTTTTGGTAAGTGGAGCTGGAACCATTACAACACCGGCCTCTCCAACAAGTGGAGTTACTGCATTGGGAGTTGGCGTGAACGTGTTCCGTTGGACCATCAACAACGGAGCCTGTGCGAACCCGATCAGCACGGATGATGTGACCATAGTACTCAGCAACAACGGTCTCGGTGGTGCGAATGCTGGCGCGGACCAGAATGCATGCAGCAATGCACCCAACGCGACACTCACCGCCACGGCTGCTTCTGCGCCTGCCACCGGTTCATGGTCCTTATTGAGCGGTAGCGGAACCATTGCCAACCCCAGTAGCAACGTTACCGCTATAAGTGGTGCAGGTGTTGGCTCCAACGTATTCCAATGGACCTTGGCCAACGGGGCCTGTGGAACAACGAACGATCAAGCGATCGTCTTCGTGTTCGACGTTAACAACCCGGTAGCGAACGCAGGACCTGACCAGTCGCTCTGCTCACCAGCGAGTACTACCACCATGGCGGGTAGCGGCTTGATCTTCCCAGCAACAGGAGTATGGACACGTACAAGTGGAACAGGAACGATCACCACACCGGGTTCACCGACCACCGGGATAACCGGTTTGGGCATTGGTACGAACGTCTTCCGCTGGACGGTGAACAACGGACCTTGTGGTGCACCTACGTTCGATGAAGTCTCGATCGTGGTGTTCAATGGCAGCGCAGCATCGGCCAACGCGGGTACCGATCAGAACCTGTGCAGTACCACAACCACGGCGAACATGGCAGCGAGCCCGGCGCCAGCACCTGCCACCGGTCAGTGGTCGGTGATCAGTGGCGGCGGTACGATCACGGCGATCAACTCACCCTTTACCACCATTACGAATTTGCCGGTCGGATTGAACGTGTTCCAGTGGCAGGTGAACAATGGGCCTTGCGGGAACACCTCGGACCAAGTGAGCATTTTCGTTTTCGACGCGAACAACCCGATAGCGAACGCGGGTCCTGATCAGAGCCAGTGTACGCCGTTCACCACGGCCACCATGGCAGGTAGCAACGTGATCTTCCCGGCCACAGGTGTATGGACATTGGTAAGTGGAAGCGGCACCATTGTTTCGCCGAACTCACCAGTAACCTCGATCACCGGATTGGGCATTGGTGCCAACACCTTCCAATGGACAGTGAGCAATGGTCCATGCGGACCCTCTACGAACGATCTCGTCACCATCAGTATTTTCGACCAGAACGCGCAACCTGCTAGTGCGGGTGCTGACCAGAGCGTGTGTTCGACAAGTCCGGTGGTGACGGTTACTGGCAATGCTCCGGTTGGCACAGCTACCGGCATCTGGTCCATCACAGCCGGCACCGGCACCATCACGAATCCGAATTCGACCACTACGACCATCACCGGATTGGGTGTTGGCACCGTGACTGCCCAGTGGACCATCAACAACGGAAGTTGCGGTACCACTTTCGATCAACTGAACATACTGGTTTACAACAACGCGAATCCGGTTGCGAACGCAGGTGCTGATCAAAACCTATGCACCCCTATTAACTCAGCTACGTTGACCGGCAGCAACATCATTGCTCCAGCAATAGGTACGTGGACCGTGATCGCTGGTGGCGGAACTATCACCAATGTGAATTTGGCGAACACGTCTGTGACCGAGCTGACGGTGGGGTTGAACACGTTCGCTTGGACCGTGAACAATGGCCCATGCGCAAATGGTATCACCACGGATCAAGTAAGCATCTTCCTTTTCGATGCGAACAATCCGATCGCCAATGCAGGGCAAGACCAGTTCCTCTGTCGCCCCGACACCTTTACCGTGATGTCTGGCAGTTCGCTCATCTTCCCAGCGACAGGGTTATGGACCTTGATCAGTGGAAGCGGATCGATCACTTCACCCAACTCTCCGACAAGTGCGATCACTGGTTTGGGTATAGGTGACAATATCTTCCGTTGGCGCGTGAACAATGGTCCGTGTGGTCCTGTAACTTCTGATCTGGTGTTGATCCGTGTGTACGATAACCGCCAAGACGACGCAACCGCAGGCCCGGACCAAAGCATTTGCATACCGACATTCCCGAATACGGTAATTCTGACTGGCAACACGCCGATAGCACCGGCCACCGGGCAGTGGACATTGGTGAGCGGCACTGGTAATATCGTATCACCGACTTCGCCTACTACGGTGGTGGACAACCTTATTGGCGGTGTCGCCACATTCCAATGGACCATCGACAACGGTCCTTGCGTGAATCCGATCACAAGCGACCAAGTAAGTGTTTTCGTATACGACGCGGCCAACCCGATCGCGAACGCAGGAACTGATCAGAGCTTATGCACGCCGGTCACCAGTACGGTGCTGGACGGTAGCGATCTTATCGCACCAGCTACAGGAACTTGGAGCTTGATCAGCGGAAGCGGAACGATCGTATCTCCTAACGATCCCAACACCCAGATCAACGGCTTAGGCTTAGGGAACAATGTATTCCAATGGACGGTGAACAACGGTCCTTGTGTGCCAGGTACCACCACGGATCAGGTTACGATCAACCTGTTCAACGGGTTGGGCCAGCCTGCCAACGCAGGCCCGGATCTGGATCTATGCAGTGACGTGGGCACGTTCAACACTTCGGCCAATTCGCCCACAGGCTTGGCCACTGGTTCATGGTCGGTGCAACAAGGCAGCGCCACGTTCGGATCGATCACGGATCCAACTACAACAGTGACGGGACTGAGTGTCGGGGTGAATATTCTTGTGTGGAGTATCGACAACGGTGCATGCGGCATCAGTAGTGATCCAGTAACGATAAGGGTATTCGACGCCGGCCAGAGCATTGCGAATGCAGGTCCGGATCAAGAGGTTTGTGCCGATAACGGCCCGCCTCAGGTTCTGCTCGACGCCAGTGGTACCATTTTCCCTGGACAAGGACAATGGACCGTAACAGCAGGCGGAGGAAGTGTTCAGGACATTTTCGATCCGAACACCGTTGCGTTCAACCTTGGTATCGGATTGAACCAGTTCACGTGGACGGTGGATAACGGGCCTTGTTCACCAGGTGTCACGACAGATCTCGTTGATGTGCTGGTCTTCGATCCGAACAACCCGGTTGCGGACGCGGGCAACGGCTTGATCCTTTGTACTCCAGCAACCACTGGGTCGTTGGCAGGAAGCTCGCTGATCTTTCCAGCCACGGGTATTTGGACAGTGGTTCAGGGTACTGGGGTCTTCAGCAACGCGACCAGTCCTTCGACCAACGTGAGCGCATTGAGCGTTGGAGTGAACACATTCCAATGGACCGTGAGCAACGGACCTTGTTCGAACCCGATCACCAGCGATCAGGTGAGCATTACGATCTACGATGCGAACAATCCGTTAGCGAACGCGGGTGCTGACCAAGAGGTTTGTACTCCGTTAACGAGTGCCACACTTTCCGGCAGCAACATTATCTCACCTGCTACGGGAACGTGGACCGTTGTGAACGGCACTGGCACATTCGCTGACGCGAACGACCCCAACACAATCGTGAATGGATTGAGCATTGGCGAGAACCAGTTCGTTTGGACGGTCTTCAATGGGGCTTGTGCGAATCCGCTCACCACGGATCAAGTGAGCATTTTCTTGTTCGACCAGAACAATGCATCGGCGAACGCAGGCTCGGATCAGGACATCTGTGGCAATACGAGTACAACCTTGCAAGGCAGTGCCATCACATTCCCTGCAACGGGCCTCTGGACGGTGTCGGCGGGCTCTGGCGTCTTCGTGAACCCAACTGCCCCGAACACGGTGGTGAACAACTTGGGCCTGGGTGCGAATACCTTCACATGGACAGTAAGCAATGGCCCGTGCTCAACAGGTGCGGGTAACGACGCGGTTACGATCAATGTGTTCGACCTGAACGCAGCCGCTGCGAACGCAGGCCCGGATCAGCAGTTGTGCGGCAGTTCAAGCGTGGTGCAGCTGGCAGCCAACGCGCCTTCTGGCGTAAGTGTCGGGTTCTGGACCGTGATCAGCGGTGTGGCGAGCATCACCGACATCAACGACCCGAACGCGACGGTGACCGGCATTCCAGTTGGTGAAACCATTCTCTCGTGGACCCTCGACAACGGCCCTTGCGGAACAAGCAGCGATCAGGTGAGCATTCAGATCTTCGATGATCAACAGGCCGATGCGAATGCTGGTGCGGATCAGGATCTCTGCCTGCCGACGAACACGGCAACGCTCAGTGGAAGTGCTTACAGCTTCCCCAGCACAGGTGTTTGGACGTTGGTCATTGGAAGCGGCGATATCACCGACGCAACCTTGGCGAATACAACTGTCAACAACCTTGCTATTGGAGAGAATGTGTTCCAGTGGACCGTGGACAACGGACCATGCGGCGGTGTGACCACGGACCTGGTGAGCATCTCGATCTATGATAACGCTGCCGCATCTGCTGATGCCGGTCCTGACCAAGAACTCTGCACCCCAGTGAGCAGTGCAACACTCTCAGCGAACACACCAGTTGGTGTGGCTGTGGGAACGTGGACATTGCTGCAGGGTACAGGCAGTTTTGCTGATGCGAACGATCCGAACACAACGATCACAGGGATCAGTGTCGGCGAAACGCGATGCCAATGGACTATCAACAATGGACCTTGCGGAAACAGTTCGGATGTTATGAGCATCTTCCTATTTGATGCGACCAACCCGATAGCGAATGCAGGTCCTGACCAAGAGTTGTGCACCCCTACAACGAGCGCAGTGCTCTCGGGAAGCACGATCATCTTCCCTGCGCAGGGTACTTGGAGTGTTGTACAGGGTACAGGATCGTTCGCTGATGCGAACGACCCCAACAGCGCCGTAAGCGGCCTCACGGTAGGTGAGAACATTTTTGAATGGACCGTGGACAATGGACCATGTGCCAACGGCATTACAACAGACCAGGTGAGCATCTTCCTCTTCAACGATGCGAATGCGGATGCGAACGCCGGCCCCGATCAGGAACTATGTACGCCGCTGAGCACAACAACGCTCGCTGGTAGCGCGGTCATTTTCCCGGCGCAAGGCACTTGGACATTGGCTAATGGCACTGGCGTGTTTACCGATGCGAACGACCCGGCGACCGATGTGAGCGGCCTCACGATCGGTGAGAACATCTTCGTGTGGACCGTGAGCAATGGTCCTTGCGCGAACGGAAATACCGTCGACTCGGTCAGTGTGTTCGTGTTCGATGAGAACAACCCGGTTTCGAATGCAGGCCCTGATCAAGAACTCTGTTCACCAGCAAGCACGACGACCTTGACGGGAAGTGCTGTCACATTCCCGGCCAGTGGTACCTGGAGCCTTGTACAGGGCACAGGGGTCTTCGCGAATGCGAATGATCCGAACACTTCCGTAAGTGGTCTCACTGTGGGCGAGAACATCTTCCAATGGGATGTGAGCAACGGTCCATGCTCCAACCCATTGACCACTGACCAAGTGAGCATCTTCGTCTATTCGGAGAACAATCTCGATGCGGATGCTGGGGCCGATCAAGAACTCTGCACGCCAGCGGAAAGCACCACGCTCACAGGCAGTGCGCTCATCTTCCCAGCTAGTGGTGTTTGGACCTTGGTGAGCGGAAGCGGTCTCATCACCGATACCACGGATCCGGGATCGACCGTGACCGGTCTCGCAGTGGGAGCAAACGTATTCGCGTGGACCGTGGACAATGGTCCATGTGCGAATGGAACCACCACTGATGAGGTTACCATCTTCATATTCGACGTGAACAACCCCGGCGCCAACGCGGGTCCTGATCAGGAGATCTGTACGCCAACGAGTACCACGACCATGGCGGGGTCCTCGGTGGTCTTCCCAGCGGTCGGCACGTGGACCTTGGTGAACGGTACAGGTGTTATCGCTGATGTGAACGATCCGAATACATCCATCAGCGGACTCACCATTGGGGAGAATATTTTTGAATGGACCGTGGACAATGGTCCTTGCGCGAACGGGGTCACCGTGGACCAGGTGAGCATATTCGTGTTCGACGAGAACAACCTGGTGGCGAACGCGGGCCCTGATCAAGAGCTCTGCACACCCACAAGTGATGCGGTGCTCAATGGCAGTGCTATCACCTTCCCGGCCACAGGCACGTGGTCATTGATCAGCGGTACTGGTTCCATCGTGAACGTGAACGACCCGAACACAACGGTGAACGGCCTTGTGGTTGGCGAGAACATTTTCGTGTGGACCGTGGATAATGGACCATGCCTGAACGGACTTACGACGGACACGGTAAGCATCTTCTTGTTCGATGCGGCCAATGAACTCGCCGATGCAGGTGCCGATCAAGAGCTGTGCACTCCTACAACGAGCGCACAACTCAGCGGAAGCCCTGTGATCTTCCCAGCCATCGGAACATGGACCATACAGGGAGCTGGCGTATTTGCCGATGCGAACGATCCGAACACCACTGTGAGTGGGTTGGCGGTAGGGCAGACCATCCTTACCTGGACGGTGGACAATGGCCCTTGTGAGAGTGGCATCAGCGATGACGACCTCACGATCCTGGTCTATGACGAGAACAATTTGGTGGCAGACGCTGGCGCGGATCAAGAACTGTGCACGCCGAACACCAGCACCAACTTCGCGGGTAGTGCCATCATTTTCCCAGCCGTCGGAACATGGACATTGGTACAAGGCACTGGTGACATTGCTGACATCAACGATCCCAATTCCGCGGTCAGCAACTTGAGCGTTGGCGAGAACAGCTTCGCTTGGACCGTGACGAACGGCCCATGCGCCAACCCGGTAACGACCGATGTGATGAGCATCTTCGTCTTCAGCGATGAGAACCCGGATGCAGACGCAGGTGCGGATCAGCAGATCTGCACACCTGTTACCAGCGCAACGCTTTCGGGCAGTGCCATCACCTTCCCAGCTAGCGGCCTGTGGACCATCCTGAACGGCACAGGCACCATCACAGACCCCACTGATCCGAACACAACGGTCACAAACATCGGGATCGGCACCTTGGATCTTGTATGGACCGTGAGCAATGGCCCGTGTGCCAATGGCATTACCACCGATCAGGTAACGATCGAACTCTTCGACCTCAACTCACCACCTGCGGCTGCTGGTCCTGATCAGGAGCAGTGTACACCGAACACAAGCACGGTGCTGGCGGGCAACAACCCCACCGCTCCAGGAAGTGGTGTGTGGAGTGTGTTCCAAGGCGCAGCGAACTTCACGGACGCGACAAGTCCCACAACGGCTGTGGATGGCCTGCCCGTTGGTGAGAACATCCTGGTTTGGACGCTCGAGAACGGCGTGTGCGGCATCAGCCGCGATAGTGTGAGCATATTCATCTTCGACGAGTTCAACCTACCAGCTAACGCCGGCCCTGATGTAGAGATCTGTACACCGCAGGACAGCATATTCCTGGCAGGTAACACACCCACATTCCCGGCTTCCGGCACATGGACGTTGGTTGAAGGCGCAGGCCTTTTCGCAGACGTGAACGACCCCAACTCGAAAGTGGTTGGCCTTACGATCGGCACGAACACGTTCGCTTGGACCACCAGCAATGGACCTTGTCCGAACGCGATCACAAGCGATACGATGACGGTGATCCTCTATAGCGATAGCACCAATGCGCCGAACGCTGGACCCGATCTGGAGACATGTATACCGCTCACATTCGTGCAGATGCAGGCGGAAACACCACTGCTGCCAGCGACCGGCTCATGGAGCGTGGTCGGTGGTGTTGGAACAGTCGTTGATCCGACGGACCCCACTTCTGTTGTGAACGGATTGGCCGTTGGAATTACCACGCTGGTTTGGACACTCGACCTGGGTCCTTGCCCGAACAATGGTCTACTTACGGATACGGTGGACATCTACATCTATGATCCTACGGCACCGGTAGCGGATGCTGGACCTGATCAGGAATTGTGCACGCCGGATACGTTCACGGTTACGCAAGCCTTGGTTCCGAGCTTCCCGGGTGAAGGCACTTGGACGCTGATAACCGGTACAGGTGATATCGCTGACATCCACGACCCAGCGACTGCGATCACGGGCCTTACGATCGGTATCAATACCTTCGATTGGCTCGTGTACAATGGGCAATGCGGGTTCGGTCCACCCACGCACGATACGCTGACCATCGCTGTGTTCGACAGCACTGCGGCACCTGCTGCAGCAGGCCCTGATCAGCAATTGTGTACCCCGAACACCAACGCAACAATGGCTGGTAACAGCGCAACCTTCCCGGGCACTGGTAATTGGACGATCGTTAGCGGTGGTGGCACAGTAACGAACGCCAATGACCCACTAACGGTGATCGCGAACATTCCTGTTGGCGAGAACATATTCGTGTGGACGATCGACAACGGAGCTTGCGGAACTACCACGGATACGCTTACGGTGGAGGTCTTCGACAACACGGCCCCAGCTGCGAACGCAGGTCCGGATCTCTCGCTTTGCTTGCCTACACAACCCAACACCATCAACATGGCTGGTAGCGTGCCGGTATTCCCAGGCGCAGGTTCATGGACCTTGGTGAGCGGGACAGGAACCATCACCGACCCAACGAGTCCCACAACCTCTATTACCGACCTGGATATTGGTGTAAGCGTGTTCGCGTGGAGCATCAGCAACGGGCCATGTGGAAATACCAGCGACGAGGTGACCATCACCATCTACAACGCGGCATCACCTGATGCGAATGCGGGTGCGGATCAGGAGCTGTGTGCTTCCAGCAGTACCACGCTCACAGGCAATGCACCCATCTTCCCCGCAACCGGTGTTTGGTCAATTCTCAGTGGTAGCGGCGTATTGAGCGACGCGACGTCTCCAAGCTCCTCGATCACAGGACTGGTCACGGGCGAAACAGTCCTTGTCTGGACCTTGAGCAATGGCCCGTGTGCGAATGGCATTACGAGCGACACGGTGACGGTACAGGTCTTCGATGGCACTGCTGGCAATGCGGATGCCGGTGACGACCAGAACTTATGTGAACCCGGAACCGCCACCGTGAACATGTCCGCTTCCACACCGTCATTCCCCGCAGTGGGTGTGTGGCAGCTGGTGAGCGGCACAGGAACCATAGTGAACGCGAACGACCCCAACACCACCATTAGCGATATCGGGTTCGGGACCAGCGTATTCTCTTGGAGCATCGATAACGGAGCTTGCGGAACGAGCAGCGATGAAGTAGAAGTCGCCGTGTTCGATGCCAACGAGCTTCCTGCTGATGCCGGTCCTGATCAGGCATTCTGTCAAGACACCACACAGACCCAGATGGCCGCGGTTGAACTGGTAAGTGGAACAGCCACTGCCTCGTGGGTGCTGTTGAGTGGAACCGGTAACATCAATACCGCGACCGATCCTGCTACGATAGTGGATCAACTTGTTGTTGGCTCGAACATATTCCTCTGGTCGGTGAGCAATGGTGCTTGCGGGAATACGGCGGATAGTTGCGTCATCACAGTGAACGACTGCACGGAGCTTACGATACCGGATGCGTTCAGCCCGAACGGGGATGGTGTGAATGACACATATGTGATCGAGGGATTGGAGTTCTATCCAGAGAACACGCTCCAGGTATTCAATCGATGGGGCAGCATCGTGCTTGATCGCAATCCTTACAACAACAACTGGGATGGCCGCAGTGAGAACAGCTTGAATTGGGGCGAAGACCTCCCTGAAAGCACCTACTACTACATCCTCGATCTCGGCAACGATAAAGAGGCATACACCGGATACATATACCTGAAGCGCTAGAATCTCTGCGGGAACAGCTCCGGATAATGCACCGGGGTTCATCCTCAACGAATCTCAACCATGAAGCACAGGACCCGAACCAAGATCACGATCGCGATCGCCGCGATAGCGCTACTGCCACGACTCGCACACGCGCAGCAGGATCCGCAGTTCACGCAATACATGTTCAACATGTTGGCGTTGAACCCGGCCTACGCAGGAAGTGCCGAACGCGTGAGCCTGAAAGGCCTGAGCCGCCATCAATGGGTGGGCTTTGCTGGTGCGCCCGTTACACAAACCCTGACGGTGCATAGTCCTGTCATCAACGAGAGCTTCGCTTTGGGTGGTACCATCATGCGCGATGAGCATGGCCCGGTAACGCAGTATGGTTTTATGGTGGATGCGGCGTACCGCATGTTCCTGACACATAACACCAAGCTTTCGTTCGGTATCAAAGGCGGCATGAATTTGTTCCAAGGAAAGTTCGCGGAGCTGAACCCATTGCAACCGAACGATCAGGTGTTCCAACAGAACGTGCAGCAGAAACTCGATCCCCAGTTCGGCTTCGGTGTTATGTGGTACGGCGACAGGCACTATATCGGTATCAGCACGCCGAAGTTGTTGAGCACCAAACTTTTCGAGAACGTCACGTTGGCCGACTCGCTCAGCACACTCGCCTTCCAAGCGGGCCAACGCGCGCACTGGTTCTTTTCGGGCGGCTATGTTTTCGACCTGAACAACTACCTCAAGTTCAAACCAACTTACCTGGTCAAGGCCGTTCAAGGTGCACCATTGAGTTTCGACCTCTCAGCGAATTTCCTGTTCTATGAGAAATTCTGGTTGGGTGCCATGTATCGACATACCGACGCGGTCGGCTTGTTGGCGCAGTACCACATCACCAACGACCTGAGTGTCGGCTACTCCTATGATTATCCGGTCTCGGTGATGAACAAGCAAAGCGGAGGGTCACATGAGTTCATGCTCGGCTTCGAGTTCGGTAACAAACTGAAAGGCATCCGTTCACCGCGTTATTTCTGATCAATGGGATCCACGCATACTTCCTTTAACACGTCAGCAACCAGCCGCTGGCAGTTGTCGATCGGGCGACGATCATTACGACTGGCCACGTTGCCTTTGTCCTGGCTCCTGGCCGTGCTTATGCTGATACCAGCGGTATCGAACGGCCAGAAGTTGAAGCAGCGAATGGCCGAGGATGCGGCCTCGATGTTCGATTATCCCAAGATGGCGGCTATCTATGAGGATATCACCACGAGTGGCAAGGGCACGGCCGACGACTATCGCAGGCTCGCCTTCGCGTACAAGCGAATGGAAGAGCCGCTGAAAGCCGAAGCGGCTTACAAGCAGATGGCCAATATGGGGCCGTTGAGCGGAGCGGATATGCTCGACTACGCCGATGTGCTTCGAGGGAACGGGCGCTATTCCGAGGCACTTGCACAATATCAAGCGTACGATGCGCAGAGCCCGAATGATGCGCGTGTAAAAGGCTACCTGCAACAGAGCGATTTTTTCATGCGCCTCAAACGCGACAGTACACGGAACGAGGTGCGGATGATCCCCATTAACAGCCCACAAGCTGACCTGGGAGTTACGGTAATGGATGATCTGCTCCTCTTCAGCAGTGCCCGAGGCGAAGGAGTGGGGGGGAAGAACGAGTACAAGTGGGACGATCAACCCTTCTTGAACCTTTACACGGCCTTGCTCAAAGGCAACACGGCAAGCGAACCGTTGGTGATGCGCCGCGAAGTGAACAGCCGCTATCACGATGGTACGGCTACCTATGATTCTATTGCGCATCGCCTGTACTTCACGAGGGACAATGTGTTCTACGGCACGCTGAACAAGTCAGAGAGCGGTGAATTGAAGCTCGCGATCTACCATTCGGATATTTCCACAGGTGAATACAACCAGAAGGAGTGGGGCGCGCTGGTCCCGTTCACACATAATGATCCCGAATACAACACCGGTCATCCGTGCGTCAGCCCTGATGGCAAGCGGATGTACTTCGCCAGTGACCGCCCCGGTGGAAACGGCGGCGTTGATATCTGGTACAGCGACAAGTTGGGAGAGGAATGGGGTGTTCCCAAGAATATGGGGGAGAAGGTGAATACTTCCGGCAACGAGATGTACCCGTTCGTGAACAGGGACAGCGTTCTCTATTTCAGTAGCAATGGTCACGCCGGCTTGGGCGGATACGATCTCTTCTATTGCCGACTTGCGCCATCTGGTCCAACAGCCGTGCTCAATCTTGGTTATCCTGTGAACACGCGTTTCGATGACCGGAACCTGTTCTTGCTCCGTGACGACAGTACTGGATTCTTTGTAAGCGACCGACCAGGTGGGCAGGGAAGTGATGACATCTATGGATGCACGGTGCATCCGCCGATGCAGCGCATCAGCGGGCGGGTGATCGACAAGCAAACACGCGAGCCCATCAATGGGGCAATGTTGGATGTGAAGAACGCGCTTGGCAGATTCATGGACGATGCGAAGATCACGATGCTTGACGATGGCCGCTTCGAGATCGAAGTGCCGTTCTCGAACGCATACACGATCACGGGTACCAAGAACGGTTACTTGCAGAACAGTGTAAGCCTGAACCCGGATACGGATCCGTTGGATGATGTAACGATCGAACTGGGCAAGTACGATTACGGCGCTGAAGGCACCGTGATGCATGGCGAAACACTAGCGCCATTGGCCGGAGTGAAGGTGCAGTTGTTCGATGCCAACGACAAGATGCTCCAGGAGATGGAAACCGGTGCTGACGGTAAGTACGCCTTCAGTCTGGAGCCCAATACCGACTATCGCATCAAAGTGGGTAAGGACGGATTCTTCAAACAGAGCGCACGTATCAGCACAAAGGGAAAGACGAGCACGGTGATCCGTACCGACTTCAAGCTCTTCCCGCTCGAAGTTGATCAGGTTGTGCGGTTGGATAACATCTACTACGATCTCGCCAAGTGGGCCATACGTCCCGATGCGGCCAAGGAACTGGATAAACTCGTACAAACATTGCTGGACAACCCCACAGTGACGATCGAGTTGAGCAGCCACACCGATTGCCGTGGCAAGGACGCGTACAACATGAACCTGAGCACCAAACGTGCGAAGAGTGCAGTGGACTACCTCATCAAGCAAGGCATCGACAAGTCACGCTTGGCCAGCAAGGGCTATGGCGAAACGAAACCGGTTGAAACCTGCGAGTGTACCAAGTGCAACGATGACCAACATCAACGGAATCGCCGAACGGAATTCAAAGTGCTGAGCAAATAGGGTTGGGTTGCCGCGGCTGAGGAGCCGGGGTCTCCTTTGGGAACAAAGGGGTTGCTCAGTTGACGAAAGGGAGCACGCGGGCCGAGCGATCGGCCCGCGCGCTTTTTTGGTAGAGCCGCGAACGATACAGGCATTTCGCAAGTGCTGTCGATATTCTCCTCGGGCCTTGCCATGAGGTGCGTCGCATCTACCTTTCCACCATGTCTATCGCACGCGGCAACGTTCGTTTACAATCGTGGGTGCTCTTGGCCGGCGTGGTGCTCATGGCGATCAAGTTCATCGCGTGGCGGTTAACGCACAGTAATACCATTCTGAGCGATGCATTGGAAAGCATCGTGAACGTAGCCGGCGGCGCGGTCGCGCTGTACAGTCTGTGGCTCGCGGCCAAACCGCGGGATATGGAGCACCCGTACGGCCACGGAAAGGTTGAATACATAAGTGCGGGCATCGAGAGCGGCTTGGTGGTATTGGCTGGTGGCATCATTATTTGGCGGGCTGTCGCCGCTCTTTCGCACCAGCAACAACTGCATAGTCTTGATACGGGGATCGCGCTAACGGCGGTGGCCGGTGGCCTCAACATGATCATGGGCCTTGCGCTGAAGAAGCGGGGTACGCGTGTGCATTCGATCACGATGGAGGCCAGTGGAGCGCACTTGCTCAGTGATGCGTGGAGCACAGTGGCCATGTTGTGCGGCTTGGTCTTGATCCGGCTCACCGATCTGTTGTGGCTCGATCAGGTCTTCGCGATCGCTTTCGCACTATACATCATCGTATCAGGCCTGCGCGTTTTCAGGCGATCGCTCGCGGGCATCATGGACGAAGCGGATCTGGGCTTGGCGCGCGAGGTGATCGCCTTGCTCCAGCAAAATCGCGCTCCCCAATGGGTCGACGTACACAACTTCCGCATGATCAAATACGGTACCGTGCTCCACATCGATTGCCATGTCACCCTGCCATGGTACTACAGTTTGGAGAAAGCGCACGACGAGATCGCGGCGATCGAAAAGCTGGTGAATTCGCGCGAACATCAGGAAGTGGAGCTCTTCATCCACATGGATCCATGCATTCCAACATCCTGTTCGATATGTACGGTTGCCGAATGCGCTCAGCGAAAGCACCCGTTCCATCGCCAGATCACGTGGGAACTCTCTTCGGTACTGGGGAATGCGAAGCACGGCAGCAACGCTCAGCAGCCGTCGCATGTGCCAAGCGTGGCGAAATAGTTCGCGAGCGGAGAATTGTCTTCCGGAAAGGCAATGGCCGCATCCGAATAGATGCGGCCTTGCACCTCCTTACGGAGTAATACCATTTCGAAATTCAAAACCACGCATTGAGTTTTCCCCTCCTGCGATGCCGCCACCCCGGAATGCGCAAGCTTATCCGGGGGGGTCGTCCAGCTCAAGGAGGGGTAGGGGTGGTTTCCGATCGAATGGATCTGTACTTCGAAATGGTATAAAAAGAAATTCTACTTCACCAGCACTTGTAAATACTTCGACCCTTTCGTGCCACGCAAGCCCAGTGTGTAGATGCCTGGAGCGTAAGACCGTGTGTCGATGATCGCTCGATCGGAGGAGATGATACCCGACGAGGTGATCCGACCCAACGCGTCAGTGAGCTCGTAATCCGTGCGCCCTGCCGCCCTGCCCAACGCAATGTTCAATACATCGGTAGCCGGGTTCGGGAAAACGTTCAGCGCGTCGAAAGCATCTGTACCAACAATGTCAGAGGATCCATCGGTAATGTTCACATCATCGATCACCAGATGCTCTGGACCCGCAGTGTTACGAACTCCGATTATGAATTCGCCAATGGCGGATGAATGCGTACACAATATGCTCGCCGTTATCGGTTGCCACACTACATCATCGGCGATCACCACATATGTGCTGTACGTTGCAATGCCGCCCGGAGCGCTGCGCTCATCGAACATGGATACATGCACCTCGCCATGTCCGCGCACCCAGAAATTGTACAGATAGGTTGTTCCACTATCCAGTTGAAGTGGTTGCGTGGTGAGGCGCTTGTTGGTAACGGTATCGTTGATCAAACGCACAGCGAAAACGCCGCCATGCGGGTTGAGGGAGACCTGCTCAATATTGATCAACCCGATGTTTGTTTTTTGCCCGCCCCAACCTTCGGGCAAGGTGTCGTTCCATGTTTCAAAACCGCTTGTGAATTGTGCGGTTGCCAGGGTTGAAAGAGCTAGAAGTGAAAAGAGTACGTGTGTTCTCATTGGCCGATAATTGTTTGGTTACGTTCGAGCGAGGCCTGCTGGGTGCTCCTTACTTCACCTGGATATTCTCCATGTGCTGCACCTCTATTTGCGGTTTGTCCTTGTAGAGTTTCACCGTTCCTTTAATGAGAAGCTCCTTGCCTTTGAACCGCTCTTCCAACAACTCATGCTCGGCCCCGGACACGCTTCCCCAGATCACTACCGTAAATGTGTTGTCGGGATAGACACCGCCAAAATTGAAGTAAATGTGGTTCGCATCAGGTTTCGTAACCGTTTTGATCCCCGATGGAGTTCCACAGAACACCACGTCTTTTCCAACCTGAGCGACCACGGACTTGATGTCATCGGTGCAGGAAAGCGCCCCAGGTTCTTGAGCGACCAGGATGCTGGTTACGATCAATGAAAAAGAAACAAGCAGTGTTCGGAGTTTCATCATGCAGCAAACTTAGCCTGACTGCGACTTGGAGTGAGGAACTTCTTTGCACGCATCCTAGCTTGCGCCGCATGCGCTCCCTACGATCTGTTCTCCTTCTCATTTCATGCACGCCCTTGGTGGCCTTTGCCTGGGGTCCAACCGGCCACCGAACCATATGTGCCATCGCCGAAAACCACTTGACGAAAAAGGCGCACAAGGCCATCGTACGGATCCTCGGTTCGGAAAGTCTCGCCATCGCTTCCACGTGGATGGATGAAGTGCGCTCGGATAGTTTGTACGACCACACGCACGACTGGCATTGGGTCACTATTCCGGACAGTCTCACCTATGCTACCAGCTTGAAGAATCCGGAAGGCGATGTGGTTGAAGCCATTGCGCGCATGTCGAGCTTGTTGCGCAGTGACACGGTTCCGATGGAACGCAAGCGGGTGTACCTGCGGTTTCTCATCCACTTGGTAGGCGACCTGCATCAGCCACTGCATGCTGGCCGTGGAGACGACAAAGGCGGGAACACATTTCAGGTGCAATGGTTCAAGAAGGGAACCAACCTGCATCGCGTGTGGGATAGCGAGATGATCGATCAGGCGGGCCTGAGTTACACGGAATTGGCCCAAAGCTTGGACCATGCCAGCATTGCACAGCAAAAGGTTTGGCAGCAAAACACCCCGGCGGAATGGGCGCAGGAAGCCGTGGGTTACCGCACCCAGGTCTATGCGGTTCAAAAGGGTGACGACCTTGGTTACAAGTACCAATACGCGAACTGGCCCTTGGTCCAACAACAGTTGACCAAAGCTGGAATTCGGCTCGCCGGTTTGCTGAACGACATTTTCCGATGACCGACCCTTCCCGATCCAACATGCGCATCCTGTTCCTAACGTTCCTGGTTGTTTCCGCATCACTCACCAGTGCGCAGGACAGCCTTCGCGTAATGACGTACAACCTGTTGCACTTTCCCGATCCCGTTCCGGCAGGAAAAGCGGATACGTTGGCCAAGATCCTCGCATGGCATCCCGTGGACATCTTGATCTGCGAAGAAGTAACGAACGCGGAAGGTGCCGAACTGGTATTGACCGATGCGCTCAATGTGAATGGCGTCGACCGCTTCAGCATGGCGACGTATGTGACGCAACAGAGCGATCCGGCGGAGCAGATCAAGATCGCGCAGATCCTGTATTACGATCACAACAAACTTGGCCTGAAAAATCAGGAGCTGATCCTCACCAACGTGCGCGACCTGAACGTGTACACGCTCTACTTGCACGATGCGGGTGCGTTGCAAGGCGATACGACCTTCATCACCGTGGTGGGCTTGCACCTGAAATCCAGCACCGGGTACGAGTCAGAGCGCGCATTGGAAGCACAGATCCTGATGGACTACCTCTCGGCACTGCCCGCTGGGCGCATGGTGATCGTGGGCGGGGATATGAACATTTATACCGGTGCCGAACCGGCTTTCACAACCTTCCTCACCCCACAGGGATCAGCACACCTGCAAGACCCCTTGAACTTCGGTGGCCTGCCATGGAGCGGCGCTGCGAACGCGTGGATACACACGCAGAGCACACGCGTAAGCACTATCTACAGCGATGGCTCGGGCGGCGGCATGGATGATCGCTTCGACATTCTGTTGTTGAGCGATGGCCTGATGAACGGCACAGCACCCATGCATTTTGTACCGAACAGTTACAAGCCATTGGGCAACAGTGGCACCTGCTACAACCAGAGCATCACGGCGTGCGATGCGAGCCAAACCCCGTTCAGTATCCTGCGATCGCTTTACTTCATGAGCGATCACCTGCCCGTAGCGCTCACGCTCGCCCCCGGTTCTGGCGTGGGTGTCGCGAACACGAATGTGAACGTACGTGCCGGGATCTCGATCCTTCTCTTGGAGCGCTCGCTGCGCATCACCGGCGGAAGGGGTGCCGCGGTGTTGTCAGTGTTCGATGCGAGCGGTCGCTTGCTGTTGGAACGGAACATCGTGTTGCGGGGAGAAGGAACGATAACAGGGTTGCCAGAAGATCTCCGCGGATTTGTAGTTGCCACTGTGCGAAGCAGCGAGGCTGGCGGTGCGGGGCGGTTTATGATCCCTGAGTAGACACGCCGATCGCGAGGGGTCATCCCATTTCGAAATTCAATACCACGCTTTGGGTTTCCCCCTTGTGCGATGCCCAGCCGTCTGGCAGGGCTCACCAAGTTCAATGCGGGTTAGGGCTGGTTTCCCGTGGAGGAATTTGTGCTTCGAAATGATAGTGCCATGAACTTGAACTAGTAGCAACAAAAAAGGACGAGCACACGGCTCGTCCTTTTTCGTTGAATGTCGTTGATCGTTACTTCGCCTTTACAAAAGGAACCTGCTGGCGCGTGCCATTGTTCTCGAGCACCAGCACGTAGAACCCATCGGGCAAAACGCTTGTGTCGATCCGTCCGGAATTCGCTCCGGGCATTCCGCTGATACGTTGCTGCATCATAACGCGACCGGTCGCATCGGTGACCACCGCGTTGGTCGTTCCGCCGTCCGTAAGCGAGTAGCGCAATTGCAGCACATCATTCACTGGATTCGGAAAAGCAGCCAGCGAAGCGATGGAACTTCCATTCTCGGCTATGCCTACAGACACACGGGCGTGCCACTCCTGCCAGAACAGGTTGGCAATGGTGTCGTTGTGAATGATCAAGGTGTTCTCATCGTTCTCGGAATCCGCGGAAGAGCTCCAGTTGTGCGAGCCGGTGATCACCAACGGATCGAACTGTGGAAAGCCTTCATCGATGATCGCGTACTTGTGGTGGAGCTGTCCATCGATATTCGCGAAGGAGTGCATCTCCAATCCGGCTGTTACGAGCGCATCGTAATCCGAACCGGTTCCGTTCACTTGCTCCACGAGGCCAGCTGCGCTCACATTGAAGTTGTTGTTGGCAGCGATCAAGGCATTGGAAATGTTGTTGTCGGTGATCACCAATAGCGCGAAGTGAACAGTGCGATCAGCGTTCTGAACAGCCTTTACGATCTCGGCATTGGTATGATCGCTAGGGGAGAAATACGACTCTACACGATCGCCTCCGATGATGAATTCATGCGGCGTGTTGTCGAATTTCGCTGATCCGAAGCGGCTGTTTCCCGAATTTGGAACAGGACCACTGCTACCCCACATTTCATCGAACTCCAAGCGATAAGCACGGGCCAACGCTTGGTCCTGGATGAACACCAGGTTGTTCTGATCATCGAAGAGGTTCTCGGCGGTCCAGTTCGTTGATCCGCTCAAAACCCAGGCATTGTCCACGTCTTCCGCATCGATGCTCATGAACTTGTTGTGCATGCCGCTACCGGTACTGTTCAGTCGCTGAAGCACAGGTACGCTCGCATCCAGGCTGGAAAGTCCGGTATTCGTGTTGGAGCCTTCCGTGATGAAACGGATCTGCACACCGCGTGTAACGGCATTGTTCAGTGCGGTGACAATGGTGGCATCGGAAGTATTGTACACGGCCACATCGATCGTGAGCATGGAGCGATCGATGTACGCCGCGATGGTATCGTTCACTGCACCACCAAGTTCAACGGCGTTCTCCCAAGTGGCCACACTATTGTCGACACTCTGGTTGAAGTAGGCGTAAAAGAGGATCCAGCATTGTCGGTATTCCACACGAGATCAAAACTGGTGGTGGTGATGTTCTGCTGAAGAACCGCACCTGTTACGTTGATGGCGGAGGTGAGTACCAGATCAGCAGCGCCACGCGGCAGCAGTTGGTAACCATCAAAGCCACTGAAGCTGAATTGCGAGGCGATGCCCGTCATGTTCAGTACGCCCGAAGGCACAGTGGTGCCGATGAGCGGATGACCTGTGCGGAAGTATGCGATCCCGCTTTCCCCGGCCGCGGTGAAGTCCCATGTGGTGCTGGTAAAGATCGAGCCACCAGCGGTGAAGGTCGCGTCCAGGATCTGCACGAGCTCGCACTCCACGGTCTCATCCATTTGCGCGGGAGTGATCACCTGTGGGGTTGGCAGCGGGTTGCCAGAACTGTTGATCGTTAGCGCCGTTACCGGGCTCAATTCGGTGAGGCCATTGTAACGCGCCATGATCCCCGTAATGGTGATGTTGTCACCGGGCTCTGGAGCGAAGGGAACAGAACCTGTACCTGGGAATGCGGAAATGCCACCCGTAGCATCTTGCAAATAGCGAATGCCGCCCATTTCGATGCCGCTTGTAACGACACCGGTTACGGTAACCGTTGCACCATCGGCGTATGTGCGCGCTTCGGCTATATCGGCTTGCGCGTGCAGGCAAAAGGGTAGAAGAGCGAAAAGAAGAGGAAGGAGCTTTTTCATGTGGGATCGACCTGATCTGACAGGCCTGAGTTGATTTTCAGAATGTGAATTGGACACCAACATTCCAGCGGCGCCCTTCACCGAAGAAGACACTGGCCGAGTTGGCGTCGAAGTTGTAAGTGGCGTTGGCCAAGTTCGCGTCATTGTTACGAGCATCGGCGATGTAGACGGCATCCAGCGCATTCAGGATGCTTCCGGTAAGCATGATCTCGGCCTTCTTCAACTTGATCGCATAGCCCGCGTGAACTTCTGTGACCAAGTAGTCCGGGACTGCCCAGGATTCTCGTCGTGCATTCGCACCATCCAGTGCGAACGGGCTGAAATCAGCGAACTGTCGGCCGAAGTACGTGCCGCGCACCTTCATGTAAAGTCGTTTGATCGGCTCGTAGCGAACCATGGCGCCGAACTGCGTTTGGGCTGCGTTGCCCACGTGCACGCCGCGAGCGTCGAAGTTCACCACTTCTTCCTGACCGGTGTCGGTATTGATCGCGGGTCGTCCATCCTCATCGCGCAGCACCAGGTTTTTCACTTGCGATTGCCAGGTCCAGTCTGCCACGGATGCGAGTGCTTCTATCGTCCACTTCGGGTTCAATTTGAAAGCCGCATCCATTTCAACGCCCATGTGGCGCGCGTTCATTCCATTGATGTTCACCTTGCGCAGTTCATCACCGAACTGAACGGTGGTGGCAACGTCCACGGGCTTGTTCTTCCAATAGGTGTAGTACGTGTTCAGGTTCAACGCGAACTTGGCTCGGTGGTATGAATACCCCGTCTCCAAGGCCATCACTTGCTCATTCTCGATACTGGTGAAGAGCTTGTTCGTGAAATCGAACACATAGTCGAACCGGGGCGCATTGCTCAGGAAGCCCACGTTCACGAACACGTTGTTCCACTCGTTCAGGTTATAGTTCGCACCGGTCTTCACGTTGAAACCGGGTATCCATTTTTTCCCGGTAATTGCGTCGCGTGTGCCGGGGGACGTATTGGTGTAAGGTGTTGCGCCGATGATGAACCCATCGGGCTGTGTCCCCACATTGTTCACGAAGGTCGTATCGCCATTGGTGGAGATCGTGGCTCCGCGAAGCGCGGTGATCGAGCTGCTGCCGTTCCAATAGAACACATCACCATCGCCGACAGCCTCCGGAAAAAGCTGGCCTTCGATCTCCAGGTCGCGTTTGCGGAAATAGTCGGTACGCTGATAGCCCGTGGTTGCGACCGTTCCGCTCACGAACCAACTGAAGATCGGCGTATGATGCTCCAATTGCATGAACGCACCGCTCCATTGCACAAGATTGGAGTTGTGGTAGCTCATTTTATCGCCCACCCGCACCGTGTCGCTCGCAGCGTTCTCATCACGACCGCTGGTGTTCAAATAATACTTCCCGCCCAGCAGGTCATAGACCTCAGCATAGTGATCGCCACGGTAGCTGCGCAGATCGAGCCCGCCGGAGAGGTCCATTTTGTCGTTGATCTTGTACGAGGCCGTGGTGAGCAACCCGTACCAGAAGTGATTGTTGACCAAGCTGCGGATGATGTTGCTTGATTTCGCCGTCGGATTGTTGTCGAAAGGCGATGGTGTGGAGATCCCACCGAATCCCGAATTGGTATTGTAGATCTGTTGGAAGTCGATCAAGCCATCGGGGGTTCGGGGCGAAGTGCTGCTCGTAAGCCGCGTACCGCCACCGTTGCCAATGCTTAGATAGGCCACATTGCTTACGTAGAGTTTCTCGCTTACTTGCCACAGATCACGAAGGGAGAACTGAGGTTTGTGGTAGTAGTTCTTGCGTTCATTGATGTTCTCACCTTTCACATTGAAGCGGTTACCCGCTGCATCGAAGTCGAAACGCTCGAGGTAACCGGCGTGCTGGTTGAACCGCAGGCCAAAATTCTCGGCGCCAGCGATAGCGACTCCCTCATTCTGTGCGAAGCTTGAATTGTATGTCTCGATACCCAACTTGAAGGCGCGTTGGCCATGTTTCTGCGGTGCACCGAACCCGCTCAAACTGAGCAAGTGCTTGCCCAAACGCTTTTCGATCTTCGCGAAGTAGAACCAGCCTTCGGTGTAGGTCTGGTTGACCCAGCCATCTCCTTTTTTGAACGAGCCTGCAAGCGTGACGCCCCACCCGCCTTTCAATTTTCCGCTCGTAAGGCTGATCGTTGTGCGCAGGTAATCGTTGTTGGCGAATTCCTGCTTCACGATCAACCCGCGTTTCTGGTCAATGCCTTTGGTAAGGATGTTGATCGTGCCGCCCACGGAAGGAATGGCGATCTTGCTCGCACCCAAACCGCGTTGCACTTGTATGCTGCGCGTGGCGGCATCCAAGCCGAACCAATTGCTCCAGTACACAGCGCCGTTCTCCATGTCGTTCACCGGAACGCCATCGAGCATTACGGCTACATTGCTCTGGCTGAATCCACGCAAGGTGATGCGAGCGTCGCCATCACCGCCGCCATTGGTGGTTGCATAAACACCGGGCGTGCTGTTCAACAGCATCGGTATGTCACGCGAAGCCAGCTCTTCCTGGATCTTGCGTGGCTCGATGGTGGAAAAAGCAACGGGCGTTTGGCGTTTGATCGCCACGTCCGCCACCACTTGCACATCGGAGAGCGTGATGCCCTTCAGCTTCACGTCCACCACCGCACGGGGCGAATTCACTTCCACTGATCGGCTCACTTCTTCGTAGCCCACATAGGTCACCTTCAACGTGCATTTGCCGTATGGTGCTTCCAACTGGAAGTGGCCATCGATATCCGTGGTAACGCCTGTGGAATCGGTGAGCCTTACGATGGCGCCAATAAGCGTTTCGCCGGTGGCTTCATCGCTCAACGTGCCCTCAATGATCCCCTTTTGAGAGAACAAAAGCGCAGGCAACAAGAGGAGTATGGCCGACAGCAGTGCGTTGCGACCCATCAGGCGGAGCATAACGATGGAACGGATCAGCGCACCATCAACTCACGACTCAGGCGAGCGCCACCTTCGAGCGTCACTTGCACCATGTAGAGCCCCGGCGCAGCACCTGGGAATTCCAAGATGAACGTCCCGCTCTTCGCTGTGGTGGAAATGGAATACACGGAACGGCCGTGGGTATCGAACACATCCACCGAATTGATACGTGCTGTAGCCTTGATCATCACCTGGCCGTTCTCAACAGGGTTCGGTGCGATGACCATGGCCTCCGTGCGGTACTCATTGACAGAGTTCACGGAAGGGCATTGGCACTCGTGGATGTTCAGGTTGCTCCAATCATTGATCGGCAACGAATCCCACTCGAGTGTTACGTTGAATGGCGAAGGGTTGCTAACGACACCATGCAACACGCTGCTCTTGCGCACGAGGGTTTGGTCCTTGGTCCAATAAGTGCCTCCGTTCGCGTCGGTGTAGTTCGCTGTAGCGTCATCCGTCCATCCACTTCCTGGATCCACGCCAACTTCACCGATGATATCGATGATAGTGCCGTCCAAACGTTCAAGCGTAAGGGCATCATCTCCATTGAAGTAGAACGGAGTAGGATAGGTGCCGGGGCAATGGAGTTGTCCCAAGTTATAGAGTGTGGTGTCGCAGAAACCGAAACCGCCCGTGGAATCCAATTGGCCATTCGTGACAACGATGGTTTGGCTGGCGGGAATGGTGCCGCTCAAGGTGAGGCTTTCCGTCGCGGTGAACGAACCATTGGAGTAACGCTTGATCACATATTGGCTGAGATCAACAGGTAGAAGTGTTGGATTATAGATCTCCAACGCCTTGTTCTGGGAAGTGCCTTCGCAATATTCCGAGAAGAAAATGTTGGTGCAATCCTGGGCCGCTAGGAACAACGGTGCCGCAGACACTGAAAGAAGGAGTAGAGTACGACGCATGGGTAGGGATTTGGGTAGGGTTGAAAGCTTGGGTCACTCGAAAGGCGTGCGAAAGTAAACAACGGCAGACCTGCACGATGAAGGAAAGGTTAAAGTTGAAGTAGGCGTGGATAGGCCGTGGTGGTTGGATCTCGGCACTGGGATACCCCGAACAGCCATGATTTATGACAAACCCGTTGCTTCCAACTGGCGCCTGGTGCTCCGGAGGACACTCTTTGCCCCCGGCCGCGTATACAGCTACTTTTACACTCTTTTAAACCGAAGGCTCAGGCAGTTCCGTAACTGAGATGACCACTCCGCAGAAACGAACGCGATGCGCTCAGATGCTCCGGCATTTGATAGTGTTCGCATTCTTGCTGTGTGGGCCATTCGCCAGCAAAGCGAACCACTATTCGGGCGGAAGCATCACCTACAGTTGCCTCGGTGGTAACCAGTACCAGATCGATCTTGACCTTTTTCTGGATTGTTCCGGGACGGCGATCGTTCCTCAAACACTCACATTCACAAGTGATTGTGGTACCACGTTCACGGTTGCGGGCTTGGTTCCTCAGGCGCCAACGGAGGTGAGTCAACTGTGCGCGGCACAGTTGGCGAACAGCACGTGCAATGGCGGAGCGCTTCCCGGGATCAATTATTTCCGGTTCACTACCATCCAGATACTTCCGCCGTGCGATGGATGGACCATCAGCTGGAACATTTGCTGCCGAGCTGTAGCGATCGATCTTGTCGGTACGCAAGGCATGTACATCGAGGCCGAATTGAACACGATCACAGCGCCTTGTGACAACTCACCGGTCTTTACTGACCAATCTCTTCCGTATGTATGCGTGAACCAGCCTGTTTACTACAATTTCGGAGTTACTGAACCGGATGGGAACACGCTGGTTTATCAGCTGATCAACGGGCGCTACTTCAACTCGGGACCACAGGTTTTGAATTATCAGCCTGGTTTTTCGGGAGGAACACCAGTGGCAGGGATCACGGTTGACCCCATTACTGGTCAAGTCGTTTTCACCCCTACACTGAGTGGCAATTATGTAGTGGTGATGGAGGTGGAGCAGTACGATGTGAACGGCAACTATATCGGCTCAGTGATGCGCGACATCATTTTTGTTGTACTGCCATGTACGGGCAATGCGCCTTCCACTGCAGGCGTGGTGAATAATTCCGCCGGTATCCTCACAGGCCCGAACAGCATCGAGGTGTGTGATGGAGTGCCCTTTTGTGTGGATGTGCAATTCAGTGATCTGGATCCTGGAACTGTTCTACAAGTGGTCTCCCAAGCAACAGCCTTGCTTCCAGGTGCGACGTTCAGCGTGGTTGGCGCGAACCCTGCCACTGCTACCATTTGCTGGACTGGCAATATCAACAACACGCCTGTGAACGTCCTCATCCAAGCGGATGATGGATCATGCCCTATCGAGAACACAGCTTCGGTCGCTGTGAATATCACAACGGTGGTTGGCGTAGGACCTGCGCCATCGCCCGGGATCAATGGTGCAGCCTCTGCTTGTCCGGGTGGGAATTCGTTCTCCTTGCTCGCAGAACTGGGTGGAAGCCCGGATCCGAACGGGTATTGGACGGATCCGAACGGCAACGCACATGGTGCAACGTTCGACCCGTTGTTGGATATAGCGGGCATCTATACCTACACCGTAGGCAATGCCTGCCAGAGCGCATCCGCAACCGTGAACGTAAGTTTTGCGGCTGCGCCCAACCCTGGCACGAACGGTAATTTGACCCTTTGTTCGAACGGCGCAGCCACCAACCTCATTACGGGGCTTGGCGGAGCGCCTTCTGCAGGTGGTTCATGGACGTCTCCGGGTGGTGTTCCTTTCGGAAATTCGTATGACCCGGTTGTCAACCTTCCTGGAATTTACACCTACACGGTGGCCGGTGGAGCGGGTTGCCCGGGTTCGAGCGCAACGGTCACGGTCGCCGAAACAACAGCACCGAACGCGGGCACCAATGGTGTGTTGAATATTTGTTCGAACAGTCCACTTTCCGTTCTCTTCACCTCATTGGGTGGAGCCCCATCTGCAGGTGGCGTTTGGACAGCTCCTGGTGGTGGACCTAATGGGGGGAACTATAATCCACCCGTGCATGCCCCTGGTGTATACACGTACACCGTAACCGGCACTGCCCCCTGTGCCAATGCGGTTTCAACGGTTACGGTCACGGAGAACCCGCAGCCCAATGCCGGCACCAACGGTACGCTTACAACGTGTTCGTCTTCTCCGACCACCGACCTTTTTACACGTCTTACGGGTACTCCGCAAGCAGGAGGTACCTGGACCGCACCAGGAGGCGCTGCTCATTCCAATATCTATGATCCTGCCGTCGATGTATCCGGTGTGTATGTGTACACGGTTCTGGGTGTTGCACCCTGTGCCAATGCAGCCGCAACGGTTACAGTAACAGAGAACGCTGGTCCCAACGCAGGCGTCGATGGCACGTTGGCCATTTGTGGTAACAGTGCACCAGAACTGCTGTTCTCTCAGTTGGGTGGTGGTGCCCAAGGAGGTGGGACATGGACAGCTCCCGGTGGTGGAGCTCATAGTGGTACCTATATTCCTGCTGCCAACGGGCCAGGTGTCTATACGTACTCCGTACCTGGCATCGCACCGTGCCCTGCGGATCAGAGCATTGTTACTGTTACCGAGCCAGCACCTGTGAACGCAGGAACCGATGGAGCGTTAGCTCTTTGTGCGAACAACACACCAACGAATTTGCAGACACTTTTGGTTGGTGCGCAAGCTGGTGGAAGCTGGACCGATGCCGGGGGAGCAGTATTCAGCGGTAGTTACGATCCACTGGTGAATACCTCTGGTGTATACACGTACACGGTCACAGGCACTGCCCCCTGTCCAAATGATGTGGCGATTGTTACGGTCACAGAGAACCAACCACCGATCGCTGGAGCGGATGGTGTTCTGACAGTATGTAGCACTAGCGGTACCACAGCACTTTTCACATTGCTCGCGGGAGCCCAGGCTGGAGGTACGTGGACTGCTCCTGGTGGAGTGGCCCATTCGGGCACGTATGATCCTGCGTTGAACGCTTCTGGTGTTTATACCTATACGCTGATCGCAACGGCACCGTGTGTGAACGACGCAGCGACGGTAACGGTAACCGAGAACGCAGCCACGAACGCAGGCACGAACGGATCGTTGGCGATCTGTGATAACGGAGCTGCCTCCGCACTGTTCACTCAATTGGGCGGTGCCCCGCAAGCAGGCGGAGCATGGAGCGGACCAAGTGCTGTTGTGGGTGGCAATTACGATCCAGCGACGATGACGGCTGGCGTTTACACGTACACGGTAACAGGAGTTGCGCCCTGTGCGAACGCGAGTTCGACGGTAACAGTAACAGAGAACGCAGCCACGAACGCAGGCACGAACGGATCGTTGACGATCTGTGATAACGGAGCTGCCTCCGCACTGTTCACTCAATTGGGCGGTGCCCCGCAAGCAGGCGGAGCATGGAGCGGACCAAGTGCTGTTGTGGGCGGCAATTACGATCCAGCAACGATGACGGCTGGCGTGTACACGTACACGGTAACAGGAGTTGCACCCTGTGCGAACGCGAGTTCGACGGTGACGGTAACCGAGAACGCAGCAACGAACGCAGGCACGAACGGATCGTTGACGATCTGTGACAACGGAGCGGCGACATCACTGTTCACTCAATTGGGCGGTGCCCCGCAAGCAGGCGGAGCATGGAGCGGACCAAGTGCGGTTGTGGGCGGCAATTACGATCCAGCAACGATGACGGCTGGCGTGTATACGTACACGGTAACAGGAGTTGCGCCATGCGCGTACGCGAGCGCAACGGTGACGGTAACCGAGAACGCAGCCACGAACGCAGGCACGAACGGATCGTTGACGCTGTGCAGCAACGCAGCATCGGTGGCCCCCTCAATTGGGCGGTGCCCCGCAAGCAGGCGGAGCATGGAGCGGACCAAGTGCGGTTGTGGGCGGCAATTACGATCCAGCGACGATGACGGCTGGCGTGTATACATACACGGTAACAGGAGTTGCACCCTGTGCGAACGCGAGTTCGACGGTAACAGTCACAGAGAACGCAGCCACGAACGCAGGCACGAACGGATCGTTGGCGATCTGTGACAACGGAGCGGCGACATCACTGTTCACTCAATTGGGTGGTGCACCGCAAGCAGGCGGAGCATGGAGCGGACCAAGTGCGGTTGTGGGCGGCAATTACGATCCAGCAACGATGACGGCTGGCGTGTACACGTACACGGTAACAGGAGTTGCACCCTGTGCGAACGCGAGTTCGACGGTAACGGTCACAGAGAACGCAGCAACGAACGCAGGCACGAACGGATCGTTGACGCTGTGCAGCAACGGAGCGCATCACTCTATCTACTCAATTGGGCGGTGCCCCGCAAGCAGGCGGAGCATGGAGCGGACCAAGTGCTGTTGTGGGCGGCAATTACGATCCAGCAACGATGACGGCTGGCGTGTATACGTACACGGTAACAGGAGTTGCGCCATGCGCGAACGCGAGCGCAACGGTGACGGTAACCGAGAACGCAGCAACGAACGCAGGCACGAACGGATCGTTGACGCTGTGCAGCAACGGAGTATCAGTGGCTCTATCTACTGGATTGGGCGCTGCCCCGCAAGCAGGCGGAGCATGGAGCGGACCAAGTGCTGTTGTGGGTGGCAATTACGATCCAGCAACGATGACGGCTGGCGTTTACACGTACACGGTAACAGGAGTTGCGCCATGCGCGAACGCGAGCGCAACGGTGACGGTAACCGAGAACGCAGCAACGAACGCAGGCACGAACGGATCGTTGACGCTGTGCAGCAACGGAGTATCAGTGGCTCTATCTACTGGATTGGGCGCTGCCCCGCAAGCAGGCGGAGCATGGAGCGGACCAAGTGCTGTTGTGGGTGGCAATTACGATCCAGCAACGATGACGGCTGGCGTTTACACGTACACGGTAACAGGAGTTGCGCCATGCGCGAACGCGAGCGCAACGGTGACGGTAACCGAGAACGCAGCAACGAACGCAGGCACGAACGGATCGTTGACGATCTGTGACAACGGAGCTGCCTCCACACTGTTCACTCAATTGGGCAGTGCCCCGCAAGCAGGTGGAGCATGGAGCGGACCAAGTGCGGTTGTGGGCGGCAATTACGATCCAGCGACGATGACGGCTGGCGTTTACACGTACACGGTAACAGGAGTTGCGCCATGCGCGAACGCGAGCGCAACGGTGACAGTAACAGAGAACACGGCCCCCAACGCTGGAGCTGATGCGAGCACCTCGATCTGCGATCAGGGCTTGGCAACGAACCTGCTGCCCTTGCTCGTTGGCGCGCAAGCGGGCGGCACATGGACAGGGCCCGGTGGTGGTGCGTTCAGCGGCAGCTACGATCCGGCTACCAATGCGAGCGGCAACTACACGTACACGGTAGCGGGGATAGTTCCATGCGCCGCGGATCAAGCGGTGGTTACGGTAACGGAGACGAGTTCACCGAACGCTGGCACGAACGGCACGCTCACGCTGTGCGCGAACAGTGCATCCACGAACCTGTTCCTGTCTCTGGGCGGCGGCGCACAAGCGGGCGGCACATGGGCAACTCCCGGTGGCGCGGCGCACAGCGCAACGATCGATCCGGCGGTGGACGCAGCGGGCATCTATGTGTACACCTTGAACGCAACAGCGCCCTGCGTAAGCGACCAGTCGCAAGTGAACGTTGTGATCAACACGGCCCCCAACGCTGGAGCTGATGCGAGCACCTCGATCTGCGATCAGGGCTTGGCGACGAACCTGCTGCCCTTGCTCGTTGGCGCGCAAGCTGGCGGCACATGGACAGCGCCCGGTGGTGGTGCGTTCAGCGGCAGCTACGATCCGGCTACCAATGCGAGCGGCAACTACACGTACACGGTAGCGGGTACACTGCCATGCGCCGCGATCAGGCGGTGGTTACGGTAACGGAGACGAGTTCACCGAACGCTGGCACGAACGGCACGCTCACACTGTGCGCGAACAGTGCATCCACGAACCTGTTCCTGTCTCTGGGCGGCGGCGCACAAGCAGGCGGCACATGGGCAACTCCCGGTGGCGCGGCGCACAGCGCAACGATCGATCCGGCGGTGGACGCCGCGGGCATCTATGTGTACACACTGAACGCAACAGCGCCCTGCGTAAGCGACCAGTCGCAAGTAAACGTCACGATCAACACGGCGCCCAACGCTGGAGCTGATGCGAGCACCTCGATCTGCGATCAGGGCTTGGCAACGAACCTGCTGCCCTTGCTCGTTGGCGCGCAAGCGGGCGGCACATGGACAGGGCCCGGTGGTGGTGCGTTCAGCGGCAGCTACGATCCGGCTACCAATGCGAGCGGCAACTACACATACACGGTAGCGGGGACACTGCCATGCGCAGCGGACCAGGCGGTAGTAGCGGTAACGGAGACGAGTTCACCGAACGCTGGTACGAACGGCACGCTCACGCTGTGCGCGAACAGTGCATCCACGAACCTGTTCCTGTCTCTGGGCGGCGGCGCACAAGCAGGCGGCACATGGGCAACTCCCGGTGGCGCGGCGCACAGCGCAACGATCGATCCGGCGGTGGACGCAGCGGGCATCTATGTGTACACGTTGAACGCGGTGTTGCCTTGTGTGAGCGACCAGTCGCAAGTGAACGTTGTGATCAACACGGCTCCCAACGCTGGAGCTGATGCGAGCACCTCGATCTGCGATCAGGGCTTGGCGACGAACCTGTTGCCCTTGCTCGTTGGCGCTCAAGCTGGCGGCACATGGACAGCGCCCGGTGGTGGTGCGTTCAGCGGCAGCTACGATCCGGCTACCAATGCGAGCGGCAACTACACGTACACGGTAGCGGGGATAGTTCCATGCGCAGCGGACCAAGCGGTGGTTACGGTAACGGAGACGAGTTCACCGAACGCTGGCACGAACGGCACGCTCACACTGTGCGCGAACAGTGCATCCACGAACCTGTTCCTGTCTCTGGGCGGCGGCGCACAAGCGGGCGGCACATGGGCAACTCCCGGTGGCGCGGCGCACAGCGCAACGATCGATCCGGCGGTGGATCCAGCAGGCATCTACGTGTACACGTTGAACGCGGTGTTGCCTTGTGTAAGCGACCAGTCGCAAGTGAACGTAGTGATCAACACGGCCCCCAACGCTGGAGCTGATGCGAGTACCTCGATCTGCGATCAGGGCTTGGCGACGAACCTGCTGCCCTTGCTCGTTGGCGCTCAAGCTGGCGGCACATGGACAGCGCCCGGTGGTGGTGCGTTCAGCGGCAGCTACGATCCGGCTACCAATGCGAGCGGCAACTATACGTACACGGTAGCGGGCACACTGCCATGCGCTGCTGATCAAGCGGTGGTTACGGTAACGGAGACGAGTTCACCGAACGCTGGCACGAACGGCACGCTCACGCTGTGCGCGAACAGTGCATCCACGAACCTGTTCCTGTCTCTGGGCGGCGGCGCACAAGCGGGCGGCACATGGGCAACTCCCGGTGGCGCGGCGCACAGCGCAACGATCGACCCGGCGGTGGATCCAGCAGGCATCTACGTGTACACGTTGAACGCGGTGTTGCCTTGTGTAAGCGACCTGTCGCAAGTAAACGTTGTGATCAACACGGCGCCCAACGCTGGAGCTGATGCGAGCACCTCGATCTGCGATCAGGGCTTGGCAACGAACCTGCTGCCCTTGCTCGTTGGAGCGCAAGCTGGCGGCACATGGACAGCGCCCGGTGGTGGTGCGTTCAGCGGCAGCTACGATCCGGCTACCAATGCGAGCGGCAACTATACGTACACGGTAGCGGGGACACTGCCATGCGCAGCGGACCAGGCGGTAGTAGCGGTAACGGAGACGAGTTCACCGAACGCTGGTACGAACGGCACGCTCACGCTGTGCGCGAACAGTGCCCCAATTGACCTCTTCGCTCAGCTCAATGGTGGCGCGCAGCTCGGTGGTTCTTGGACCGATCCTAGCAACTCACCGCACCCGGCGAACTTCAACCCGGCGGTCGATCCGGCTGGTTCGTATACCTACACGATCGCTGGTAATTCGCCTTGTTCATCGTCGAGCGCTCAAGTCGAAGTAACTGTTGAAACCGCTCCGGAACCTGGCATTAATGGATCGACCTCAGTTTGCTCCGGTGATGCTGCCTTTGATCTTTTCCTGTTGTTGGATGGGTCGCCCGATGCGAATGGAACATGGACATCACCAGGAGGCGGAGTTAGCACAGGTGTTTTCGATCCTTCTTCTTCGATCCAAGGCGTGTACACCTATATCGTTTCAGGAATTGCATGTGGTGCAGAACAAGCTACCGTCACAGTTGGTGTTTCAGTTGGACCTAATGCTGGTCAAAACAATTCCATCGTTTTGTGCGAGACACAAGCTCCGTTTGCCCTGATCTCCTCGATCACCGGGTCGCCTGATGCAGGGGGAACATGGACTGCTCCCGGCGGTGGCGTGTTCAGTGGAACACTTGATCCTGCGAATGCTCAGCCTGGCAACTATACCTACACGGTATCGAGTAGTTCCAGTTGCCCCGATGCACAAGCGGAAGTCACCGTATCCATCAGCGCATCTGTCAGTGCAGGGTTGGTCGGAGACCTTTCGTTGTGCAATACGAGTGGTCCCGTGCAACTTTTCGGAAGCCTTGGAGGAACACCGGATATTGGCGGCACATGGACAGCTCCCGGAGGAGGTGCGTTCGATGGCAGTTTCGATCCGAGCGTGGATGCCGCTGGCGTATACCTGTACATCGTTCAAGCGGTGGACCCATGTCCCGCTTCGAGTGCGGCGGTTACGGTAGTTGTGCAAACAGCGCCTAACGCTGGAGAGAACGCAAGCAGTGCTCTCTGCAGCGATGCAGCGAACCTCGATCTGTTCGGGGTGCTGAACGGAGCCCCACAACCAGGTGGTTCATGGACAGGTCCGGATGATCAACCGAGTACGGGGATCTTCGATCCCGCGAGTTCACTGGTTGGTGCCTATTCCTATGAAGTTACCGGGTTGTTCCCTTGCCCAGCGGATGCCGCGATCGTTGTCATGTCAGTGTCTCAAGCCCCCGATGCGGGCGGTGATGCAGCCATTTCGTTGTGTTCGAATGAAGACCCGTTCACATTGCAATCACTGTTGACAGGTACTCCTGACACAGACGGTGCGTGGGCGTTTCCTGATGGGACCATGTTCAACGGGATAGTGGATCCTGCGAGTTCGCCTTCTGGCGCGTATACGTACACTGTGCTTTCGCCCGCACCCTGTTTGTCCGATCAGGCGATCGTGAACGTGGTCATCAACCAATTGCCTGCGCCGGTGATCGTCGTGGAAACGGACGGTGGCTGCGCTCCTGTATCAGCAACATTCACGAATGGCTATGCAGGGTTTGGTAGTTGCAATTGGACCTTCGGTAACGACAGTTCAAGTTCCGAATGCGCTCCGCCGACGGTGATCTATGAGAATGCGGGTTCCTACAGCATCACCCTGACCATGGATGCTGGCAACGGTTGCGCGGCATCGGTGTCCCTGGTGAATGGTGTGCAGGTGTTTACCCAGCCCGTAGCATCATTCACGGTTCTGCCGGAAAACCTGAACACTGGCGCGCCAGAAGCCTTCTTCCAGAACAACAGCACTGGTGCACTTGCCTATTTGTGGGAATTCGGTGACATTGGGTCGAGCACTGAACCACAGCCGAGTTTCACATTTCCCGATCAGCTCGAAGGATCTTATCCAGTTTGCCTTTCCGCGTTCGTATCGGAGAACTGCATGGACACCATCTGTACGGATGTCTTCGTGCCGGCAGGTGCTGGTCTTTTCGTACCCAATGCATTTACACCCGATGGCGACGGCATGAATGATGTTTTCACACCATATGTCGCAGGCATTTCGGCTGACAGTTATCAGCTCTTGATCTTCGATCGATGGGGCCAGTCTCTTTTCAGCACCACGCGTATAGGAGATGGATGGAATGGCACTTTCGGCGATGGATCGTTAACGCCGGAAGGGGTCTATGTCTGGAGGATCATTGGCAACAACCGCTTTGGCGTAGGCCGCGTGGATCGTACAGGGCACGTTACGTTGCTGCGTTGACGATCATTCACAACGTCGGTCCTTTCATGTGATGTTGGGTTGAACAGCGCTTCTATCTTCGGCGTCGCTTGCCACTAGCAGGCATTCAGTTTGCGCACTGTGCTCGATCGCCTGGTCATTATTCCCACTTATAACGAGCAGGAGAACATCCGTGAGATACTCGCGCATGTGTTCCGGTTGGAACCTGCATTCCATGTGCTCGTCGTTGACGACGGAAGTCCGGATGGCACAGCGGATACGGTGAAACAATTGCAAGGAGCGTACACCGATCGATTGCATCTTGTACAACGCACGGGAAAGCTTGGATTAGGTACCGCGTACATAGCAGGTTTCCACTGGGCTTTGGAGCGCGGCTATCGCTTCATCTTTGAGATGGACGCGGATTTCAGTCATAACCCGGATGATCTGGTCCGGCTCTACAAGGCCTGCGCAAAAGAGGGTGTTGATATGACGGTTGGGTCGCGCTATGTCAAGGGCGGCGAGGTGCGCGACTGGGCGTGGAACCGGATAATGCTCAGCTATTGTGCATCTCTGTATGTGCGTGCCATTCTGTGGCTCGGCGTTCGTGACACCACCGCTGGTTTCGTTTGCTATCGTGATCATGTGTTGCGCACGGTTGAACTGGACAAGATCCGGTTCGTTGGTTATGCGTTCCAGATCGAGATGAAATACAGAACGCTTCTTGCCGGTTATCGCATTGAAGAGGTACCGATCACATTCATCGATCGTGTGAAAGGCACAAGCAAAATGAGCGCGAACATTTTCCGCGAGGCCGTGATAGGAGTGTTGAGAATGCGGTTCTCCGTGAAGCAATGCAAGGCTCGATGAAGCGGATGAACAACCATTGGCTGATCCGCAACGCACACGTGGTGAATGAAGGCCGCGTTTTCCAAGCCGATGTGCGCGTGAACGGTGGCTGGATCGAACGTATCGCTGAAGAAGGCATCGGGCGAGCCAACGGAGCCGTTGAAGTGGATGCCGAAGGCCTGCATCTGCTGCCGGGTTGCATCGATGATCAAGTTCATTTTCGTGAACCCGGCCTCACGCACAAGGACGATATCGCGCACGGATCAGCTGCTTCTGTGGCCGGTGGCATTACCAGTTTCATGGAGATGCCGAATACGATACCCAATGCGCTCACGCAGCGGTTGCTCGCGGACAAATACGAATTGGGTGCCGCGAAAAGTGTAGCGAATTATTCGTTCTTCATGGGCGTTGGCAACAACAATCTTGATGAAGTACTCCGAACGGACCCACGAACGGTGTGTGGATTGAAAGCCTTCCTGGGGAGCAGTACAGGTGATATGCTCGTCAATGATGAACGCACCTTGGATGCGCTCTTCCGGCAGGCCCACATGATCCTCGCGGTGCATGCCGAGGATGAACCCACGGTAAAGGCGAATACGGCTGCTGCTGTCGATCGATACGGCGAGAACATTCCGCTGGAAGAGCATCCGCTCATTCGGAGCGAGGAGGCGTGTTTCTTGAGCAGTAGTAGGGCAGTTGCACGAGCCAAGGAGCACGGCACCAGATTACATGTTCTCCATATCAGCACCGCGCGCGAGTTGGGATTGTTCGATGCTGTTCCGCTGGAACGCAAGCTTATCACGGCCGAAGCGTGCGTGCATCATCTCTGGTTCACGGATGCGGACTATGCGACAAAGGGCACGCGGATAAAATGGAATCCGGCAGTGAAAACAGTGGCTGATCGTGAAGCCATTCGCAAAGCAGTGAACGACGGCCGTATCGATGTGGTAGCCACGGACCATGCACCGCATACGTTGGAAGAGAAGGCGATGCCGTACTTGAAATGTCCCAGCGGCGCACCCATGGTGCAACATTCATTGGTCGCTATGCTGGAACTCATGCACCAAGGTGTCTTTTCGTTGGAACAGGTGGTGGAGAAAATGTGCCATGCGCCTGCACGACTTTTTCAAGTGGAGAACCGTGGCTATGTGCGAGAAGGCATGCACGCGGACCTTGTTCTCGTAAACCTCAACGCGGCTTGGACCGTTTCCCAGGAGGGCCTCGAGTACAAGTGCGGCTGGTCGCCCATGGAAGGCCAGCGCTTTCAGTCTCGAGTGATCCGCACATGGGTGAACGGACAGCTTGCCTATGACAATGGCCAAGTGCACCGTGATGTGCGTGGGATGCGGATGATGTTCAACAGATGAAGCAAGCGCTGCGCGTTTTGGCTATACTGGTCTTGGCATCCTGTTCGAGGCCACAACCAGAGCCTGCTGGCTTGTTGCCACGTGAGAAATTCAAAAGCACTTTGCTCGGGTCGCAATTGATCGAGGCGCGCTTGAACCACGAAATGGTCAACGACAAACGACTGGATATGCCCGTGCGCGAGTATTACGCCGAGTTGTTCAAGGCCGAAGGCGTTTCGGAGCAAGCGTTCAAGACCACCTTTCAGTGGTATGTCGAGCACCCCGCCGACTTGAAAGTGATCTATGAAGAGATCCTGGTGGAACTGCAGAAACGAGCCGATAAGCCGGTTGCGGCTACCGCTCACTGAGCCTTCAGGAACCGGGCTACGTTCTGTACGGCTTCTTCCACATTCCTGAAGTTCATAGCAAGCAGGTTCCTGGCCCGCGATCCATCGTAGTTGCGCGTTCGTGATGCGGTGCGAGCGGAGATCTTCGTGATCATCGGTCGGCCACCGAAGAGCGTACGCGCAGCTTCCGCGCGCCAGGCAAGTTCGAGCATCCAAGGGGGTAGTTCGGAAACAGGTGAAGACTTTCCGAACGCGTTCGCTACTGTGCCGAAGAGCTTCTTGTACGTGAGGTTCTCTCCGATCACCAAGTACCGTTCACCGCATGATCCCTCATCCATCAACCGGACCATCGCTGTGGCCACATCGCGCGCATCCACGATCGCGTTGCTGCCACGCGGAAAAAAGCGCGAGCCATTGCGCATACGGTCAATGATCGTCATGCTACTTCGCCCATTGGCACCAGGACCGATCACCACGCATGGGTTCACCATCACCGCATGCAAACCTTCGGCGATGCCGCGTTGCACTTCCATCTCCGCTTCGTGTTTGCTCACCGCATAGGGAGATGCGTTCTTGCCGCTCACGAAAGGCACATCCTCGTTTACCCCGGCCTCTGAACCGGGGTTGGGTGATCCATCGATCCTCGCCCCGATGGTGGCGGTACTGCTCACATGGCACAAACGCTGGACACCATTCGCCAGCATGGCATTCACCACGTTCGCTGTACCACTGATGTTGTTACGGAACATCGCTTCTCTATCACGCGCGTCGAAGGAGACCAAGGCAGCGCAATGGAAGACACGCTCGATACCCGACATGGCCTCGCTCAACGCATCGGGGTCGAGCAGGTCGCCCTCCACCCACTGGATGCGATCGAAGCGCGCATCCCCATCAGCGTGGTAGTGCCTCAGGATCCTGCGCACCAGGTCACGATCACTGGTTGACCTATGGATCGCGCGAACGCTCCCATCCCGAGCGAGCAGCTCGTTCAGAACATGAGCGCCTACGATACCTGTGCCACCGGTTACCAGATCCATTTTGCTCTGCCTCGCCTATGCTTCGGCAGTGGGGTGCGAAGATGCGTTGTACGCGCGAGGTGAATGCTGCCCGATATCTTCGCCGCCATTCATATTGACATGAGCCTTGTTCGAGACCACGTAGAAGAATTGCGCTGGCGCGGCCTGTTGCACGATAGCATGCCCGGTACGCGGGAGTTCCTGAACCAAGGACCGGCCAGTGGTTATATCGGCTTCGATCCAACAGCGGACAGCCTGCATGTGGGCAATTTGGTGCAGATCATGATGCTCACGCACTTCCAGCAAAGTGGCCACAAGCCCATCGCGTTGGTCGGCGGCGCTACAGGCATGGTGGGTGATCCCAGCGGAAAAAGTACCGAGCGGAATTTGCTGGATGAGGACGCGCTACGACACAACCAGGAATGTGTGGGGAAGCAGCTGGCGCTCTTTATCGATTTCGATTCAAAGACCCGGCCCGCCGAGATGGTCAACAACTACGATTGGTTCAAGGATATGGGCTTCCTGCGCTTCATCCGCGAGGTGGGCAAGCACATTCCGGTGAATTATATGCTCGCGAAGGACAGTGTGAAGAACAGAATGGAGTCGGGCATCTCGTTCACCGAATTCACCTACCAATTGGTGCAGGGCTACGACTATTACTGGCTGTACAAGAACAAAGGCTGCAAATTGCAAATGGGCGGCAGCGACCAGTGGGGCAACATTACCACAGGCACGGAATTGATCCGTCGTATGGATGGGGGCGAGGCCTACGCCATCACAACACCGTTGCTCACCAAGGCGGATGGATCGAAGTTCGGCAAGAGCGATCCCGGTTCGGGGACCGGGAAGACAGGTAACATCTGGTTGGATGCAGCGCGCACATCGCCGTACAAATTCTACCAGTTCTGGTTGAATGCCACCGATCTGGACGCGGAACGGTTCACGCACATTTTCACCACGTGGACACGGGAGGAGATCGAAGCGCGTGTGATCGAGCATCGCGCGAAACCGGGCACATTGCAGAAGCTCTTTGCTGCCGACATCACCCGTCGCACGCACGGCGAAACTGAGCTGACGAACGCGATCGAAGCCAGCAACGTGCTCTTCGGCAACGCCACCACCGAAGCGCTTTCGCGGCTGAAGGCGGAACAGTTGCTCGATATTTTTGACGGTGTACCGCAGGCGGAGATCCAACGGGACATGCTTGCCGGTGGTGTACCGATCATTGATCTGCTCTGTGACCGCACTGGTTTTTTACCATCCAAGGGCGAAGCGAAACGCGCTCTGAAAGAAGGTAGTATCAGCGTGAACAAGAGCAAGTGTGGTGAAGACCGTGTTGTGAATAGCGAAGACCTTCTCAGCGGGCGGTTCATCCTGTTGCAGCGAGGCAAGAAGAACTACTTCCTGGTGAAGGTCGTTCCTTTTCACTCCACCAACAAATTGCACCCCCGCACATCGCTGTTATCAAATCGTCCGAGCACTTCGAAAGAACCGTCGGCATATTGGCGCCCTAGATCCTGGGTGCTGATGAACGGGCAACTCGCGACATTGCATAGGTCGATCACATCGATGCCACCGGTGCGGCCTTCGTCCACGGATGAGAAGGGGTCGTTCACTTCACGGATCCGAATACGCATCCACGGTGGGCATCGGTAGAGCCCATCGCCTTGCGACCACGCTTGCGAAAGCAGTTCGGTCATGCCGTATTCGCTGTGGATGGAGGTTGCACTGAAGGCGGTTTTCAAGATCCGATGCAAGTCTTCGCGGACGATCTCCGGGCGCCTTCCTTTCATGCCGCCGGTCTCCATGATCACCGTGTGCTCCAGCGGCATCGGGAACTGTTCGGCGAGATCCAGCAAAGCGAAAGTGACGCCCAAGAGCAAGGTGGGCTTTCGTTCCGCTTCGCTTTGCCGAAGGATTTCAGCGAGCTGTCCGTATTGGTTGAGATAGGTGCCACTGAGCGGGTCGCCGGTAGCCCCGATCATCTTTTGAGCCATGTACACCAACGAACTACCGGGTCGTTCCAAATAAGCTGGAAGTAGAGCGAGCACACGCCAACGGGACAAGTCGCCGTAGGTTGCCCTGAACGACGTCATGAACGAGCGCTCGTACAGGGATGGCCAAGGAACATAATGCGTGCTGGTTACAGCGGCGGTGGTTCCGCTACTGGTAAAAACGACCGCTGGATCACATCCATCGAGAAGCACACGATGGTTCCGAAAGAAACCGATGGGCATGAACGGGACCGCTTCCACAGAGCGAACCGAAGCCGGATCTATTGAACGCGCATTCAGGAATCCCCGGTAAACCGGATTTTTCTCCGCGTGCAGGTAGAATAGACGGAGTGCCGCCGCGTTGAAGTCCTCAGGGCCGTTGATCGTGAACGGCTGCTCCAGAAAACCAGGGTCGAACGATGTGGCGTTGGGCACGCGGTCAATTACATTTGAGGACGATGAACAACGCTTGGTCGCGGATGGCAAAATTAGTAGCACTCTTGGCGGTGCTGGTTTTGCTGCTGGCTGGTTGCTTGAAGACGAAGGACCTTCCGGTTGAGCCGAGCATCGCTATCAAGAGTGTAGAGCAAGTGACAGACACGCTGATCCTGACCATCAGCTTCACGGATGGTGACGGAGATATCGGATTGGCTGAGGATCAGGTGGAGCCGCCTTTCAATGTGGGTTCCTACTATTACAACAACTTGTTCTACGATCCCGAATGGTTGGTGAACGGGGTTTGGACAACGTTGGACCAACCTGCCTATTACCGAGTAAAGGTGATCACGCCGGAAGGGCAGAACAAGGCGTTGGACGGCGAGATCGCGATCACATTAGCAGCCTCCTTTTTCCCCTTGCCGCCGGTTGTTGCGGGGGATACCATTCGATTCAAGGTGAAGTTGGTGGATCGTGCATTGCATGAAAGCAATGTGGCAACGACCTCGGCGATCATCGTTCAATGACCTGAGGGAGCCGTGCCGAACGACCGGTCATTCGACCCCATAACACCCCGAAAAGCGGGGCGCATCACGGCCACGTTCGTTGCGGTCTTTACAGGCGCGATCGCGTTGTTCTTGGAGGTCGGGCCAGTGAATGTCCCTGGAGCATGGAGCGCATTGGTGATCGGGGTATTTGCGTTCATGGCAACCTATATCGCGGTAACGGCGGCGTTGGATCGTTATATCAATGCGCGGTTACGTCTGCTGTTCCGCATGGTACACGACCTGAGGACCGGAAGCGGGCACACAGAAGAGTTGGAAGCGGATTCCGTAGGGCAGGTGCAGAAGACATTGGAAGTATGGGCGCGGGAGAAGCGCACGGAGATCGCGGATCTCACGGAGCGCGAGAAGTACCGACGCGAGTTCATCGGGAACCTGAGCCACGAATTGAAAACACCCTTGTTCAACATACAAGGTTATGTGCTCACGCTGCTCGAAGGAGGACTTGAGGATCCCAAGGTCGCGCGCGATTTTCTCGAGCGCGCGGCCCGTGGAAGTGATCGCCTGATGAAGATCGTGGAAGACATGGACATGATCAGCAAACTGGAGAACGGAGTGCTCGATCTTCGGTCGATGAACATTGACCTGAGAAGCGTTGTGGCCGACCCTATGGTGGATGTGCAAGGGTTACCTGGGACACAAGGTGTGCGGCTGATCAACAGTGTTCCGCCGGATCTGCGGGTGCGCGTGGATCCAGCGAAATGCGAGCAAGTGTTCACCAATTTGTTGGAGAACGCGGTGCGCTACGGCAAACCAGGAGGCGAAGTGGAAGTGCTGGCGTATGCCCTGGATAGCGAGCATGTTTTTGTGGAAGTGCGTGACAATGGCATCGGGATCGCGGAGGAACATCTGCCTCGCCTGTTCGAGCGTTTCTACCGCGTAAGTAACAGCCGCGCTCGCCACGAAGGGGGCAGTGGCTTGGGCCTCGCGATCGTGAAACACATTGTTGAAGCGCACGGTGGAACCATCACCGTGAAAAGCGAAGAAGGTCACGGCACGACATTCGGCTTCACACTGCCCAAAGCCGCTTGAGGTACGCCTCTGCTAGGCGCTCCGGGCGTCTATTGCTTTTTCTTGAAAACTTGTAATGGCGCATTGTTGTTGGCCACTACAATGAGCGGTGATGTTCCCTCGCCGTTGTTCACCAAAGCAAGGTCCTTTACGTTGCCCCACGCGAAGAAGCCGCTCTGGAGCACGGGCATCGGATCAAAGCTGCCTTTTCCATTGCCCTTCAAGATCAGGCCAATGCCCGCGTCATAGCGTGCTGTTTCAACTTCAGCTCCCCAATTATTGCCAGCACAAACAAGGTCAATGTGGTTGTCTCCATCAATATCGATCGGTATGATGGCATTGATCGGCGCCACTTGTGCGAGGTTGGGTAAAGCTTGTGCTGAGAAGTGGTTCTTGCCGTCGTTGAGGAAAACCGTGCTTCGGAACATGGTGGCTTGCAAGTGCAAAGCCCCGGCTAGTTTTTCCGGGGTGTAAATGCCAGACAGATCCGCGTTCGCGAACTCGGCATAGGTGGGAAATTTCTGCTGGATCATTGGGCATTGCTGGCTCGAACACTCCCTTCCGCGCACAGGAAGTTGTTTGCCGTCCTTCTCCTTCGCAAGCACGATGTCGTGTCGACCGTTGTCATCGAAATCGGCCCAGTACACGTGTATGGGTCGTTCGGCGGTCCCGTGGAATTTGCTGTTCCATCCGAGGTTCCCTGCGATGATGTCCAAGTGTCCATCTTCGTTCACGTCGGCGGTAGCCAAGCTGTACCACCAACCGTGCGTTTTGTCCAAGCCAGCTATCGAACTCGCGTTGGCAAAGTGGCCTCCGTCGTTCCGGAACCAGGTCACGTTCATCCATTCACCGCAGAGCAGCAGGTCCAGGTCCTTGTCGCCATCGAGGTCTGCGAATTTCACATCAGTGACCATGCCGGGTCCCATGGCTTCGGGGGCAAGCGCTTCAGTAGCATCGGCGAAATGGCCCTTGCCGTCGTTCACGAGCAGGTAGCTCCGCGGTGCGAACGGGTAATGCGCTGGTGTAGAACGGCCGCCAATGAACAGGTCCATGTCGCCATCATTGTCGATATCGGCCGCAGCTGCCCGCTGAGCACTGGTCATGATCGCGGGCAGGCGATCACTGGCTTCTGCAAAGTTGCCCAGGCCTTTATTGACATAGATCCGTTGGGTGTATATCGGATCACGCAGGTCATCCTCGTTGCCACCGGCGAGCACGAGCAAGTCCTGATCACCGTCTCCGTCAGCATCGAAGAAAATGCTCCCCATGTCCTCCTGTTCGGCATGGCCGCTCCAAGGTTGCGAGGGCCCAACATGGAACGAGCCATCCGTGCGTTGAAGCCAGAGCACACTGGGTTGACCGTGCGCGCCGGCCGCGAAGAGATCATCCAGACCATCACCGTTGGCATCACCTGCGGAGATCATGGGTCCCAATTCGCTCTGCTTGTGCGGAAGCAATGGCTCCAGCTCGAAATCGTTGTAGGGGTTTTCCTGGTGCAGCCAGGCAAGTCCAATGCTGGCTGCGACTTCCGTATACATGGGTGCGGGCAACGTTTGAGGGGCCTTCACTTCAACAGCATCCTCTTTCTTGAGCACCAACAATTGATCGGCTTTCACATGGGTCAGGATCGTGCGCTCTCCCATGGGCCATTGAACCTCGAGCGTATCTATTTCGGCGTTCGAGCCCAGGCCGAAATGCAGCAACGGTTCCACACAACTCTGATAGCCGCGCTCTGGGTAAAGCTCCTGGTATTGTAGGGTGCCTTTCGAGCGAACGAAAACCTTCGTGCCGAGGGCAACGCTTTTACCGCTCATCGGTTTTACGCGTAACCAATGCCGATCCGGAAACGTGGTGTTGGAGCTGTTGGCATAGATCGAGGCGACCGCATCCATGTTGTTGATCACGAGGTCCAGATCACCATCATTATCGAGATCCGCATACGCTGCTCCGTTGCTATTGATGGCCTCCGTGAAGCCCCAACTCTGTGAACTGTCCGCGAAGGTGAGATCACCATTGTTGCGATAGAGATAGTTGCGCAGGCGAGTGCTCGGCACCAGCCCGAGCGCGCCATAGAAGTCCTTTCCGTCCTTCAGTTTGTCGTAGGTGCCTCGAGCGTAATCGTTGTCGCGCACATCGTGCAGGTAGCCATTGGTGATCAAGAGGTCCTTCCAGCCGTCGTTATCGAGATCACAGAAAAGTGGAGCCCAACTCCAATCGGTACGCGCTATGCCGGCCAATTGACCAATGTCGCTCCACGTGCCATTGCCATTGTTCAGCTGCAGTGTGTTCAACATGTATTGGAAATAGTAGCCACCCTGAACGAGCTTCCAGAATTTCTCCGGGCTCATACTGGCCATGTTGGTCTTGTTGCGCAAGTGATCATCCGCGGTCATATCCAGAGTGAGGATATCCGGCAGCCCATCGTTGTTGTAATCGGCTACATCGGTGCCCATGCCGAAGTTGCTGATGTGCCGCGTGCGGAACTGGATCTGCTCGCTGAAGCCGAGGCCCTTCTTGGTGGTATGCGAAGCCGCGCCCATGCGCGTGTTCATGTACATCAGGTCGGGTGCGTCGAAGTCATTGGCTGTATAGAGGTCGGGCCACCCATCCTGGTCGAGATCGCTCACGCTAAGACCCAATGAGTAGTCGTAGTTCTGCACACCAACGTCGTAGGTGGCATCCGTGAACGTGCCGCCGTTGTTCAGGTAAAAGCGATCCGTCGGTGCTCGTTTTTCCTGCACCGCTCTCATCGCGGTGAAATTGCTGAGACCTTTCATGCGACCGATCGGGTGGTTGATCACTTGCAGGTCAAGGTCACCATCCCGGTCGGCATCGAAGAACGCCGCCTGCGTGCTGTGCGATGTATCGGCAACACCCAGTTCTTGTGCACGTTCGGTGAACGTACCGTCGCCATTGTTCATGTACAGCAAGTTCGCCGTGATCGTTGGGTCCTTGGAAAGTCCACTTCTGCACACGTAGATATCCAGGAAGCCATCGGCGTTCACGTCAGCCATGGAAACGCCGGTACGCCAGCCCTCGGTCGCTTTCGGGCCGATCGCTTTTTCGGTGATGTCGGCGAATTTCATCCCACCCAGGTTGCGGTAGAGTTTGTCGCTCACTTGATTGCCCGTGAAATAGATATCGCTCAATCCGTCGTTATCGATATCACCCACAGCCACCCCCGCACCGTTGTATGCATACACATAGGTGAAGTAGTTCAGCTCCGGCGATTCGGTAATGGTGTTGTTGAAGTTGATACCGCTTTGTTCGGCAGGAACAGCAGTCAGCAATGGAGCATGGACAGAAACACTCGGCTTCTCTGCTTTTTCATTCGAGGTCGAAGTTCCGCAAGAAGAGACGAGCACTGCGGTAAGAGGGAGTACAAAGAAGTTCTGCAGGTTGGCCATTGATCCTCTTTTGAATGATGCCTGTGAAGTACAGTTCGGGATGACTTTTCGTTGCAAGTAAGGGAATAGAACCTCAGCGTTCCTCTGCCTCTTTGCGCCTCTGCGTTTAGCCTTTACATCGCCTTACTTCACCACTTCATCCCACATCTCGATCTCGTTCTCGTTGTTCACGCTGATCCGTGGGATATCGTTATAGATGGTCACTTTGCCAGTGATGCACACTTTCTTGTTCACCAGATAGGTTACGGGGTCGTAATGGAAATTGGGTCCATTGCTATCCCACACGGTTGCATAGAATTCCTGGTTCGGATGGTTGCGATCCATGTTCAGGTACACCGCATTGGCCTTGGTGGTGCGGCGCGAACTCACTACCGTTCCGCAAATTGTAGCGGTGTGCCCAATGTGGTATTTCGCCTGCGTGGTGTTGAACCTGCCACCGGGCAGTGGAGCTTTCAGGGGCGCAACCTCACCTGCTGTGGGATCACCTTTGGCGTACCAGTCGGCCACTTCGGTCATGGCTTCGATCGCGTTCTCGGTCGAGTCGTCCAGCATCGGGAACAGATCCAGACCAGTAATTTTCTCCACACTGTCGATGGAAACGGCGTAGCTGATCATGCTCTTGTCCGCTGGCCCGTTGTTCATCACGAAGGCGATGCCTTTTTTCTCCGGTCCGTCCAGATCAGCGAAGGCTTTGAAGCAATAGGATGGGATACTTACGGCCTCCTTCGTTTTCGGTGTGCTCAGCGTCGGTTGCCCATCCGCCTGGACAGGTCCTGTTACAATGAACACGCGCTCTTTGGAATAGTGAACGTAGCGGCGCCCCCAGTCTTCGAGGTCGGCCCACGTCTCTCTGTTCATTTCGGGTTTTTGCGGCGAAATGTTGCTGTAGAGATAAGTGGCTGCTAGCGCTTTCTGGCTCCAGCGCATATCAGCGCTGGGCACCATATGACCGCGATCGTAACCACTGTACCAGTACTCATCGAACAGGTCCGTATTGCCTTGCACCAAGGGGTCTGGCATGAAGCTGTCGATACGTGCAAGGTTTCCTTTCATGATGTCCGGCATCACAACGTGGGCGGTCCATTTCGGCGTGTGGTATTTCTCGTTCCACACCAGTGAGTGACCAGGGTGTACCGTTACCACATCGCCGGGCGCCAATGCGGGCAAGCCTTGTGCGGCGAGATCACGCTGCATGATCGACAGCTTGGCATCTTCGATAGGTCCCAACAACAGGTTCTGTTGTTCTTCGAGCTGGTCGTATCGCACCTGTAATTCCTGCAGTTGTTTCTCGGGGGTGGTTTGCGAGAACGCCAACAGGAAGAACGAACACGCGGGGAGCAGCAGAGCGGAGCGAAGCATCATCGTTGTGCGAATGTAGTTGCGCGAACGCAGGTCAAGAACGGCTTGTCGCGATCAGCGCGGCCAGGTCTTGCAAGGCCTGTTCCAATAAAGTATGATCCGCCACTTGTCGATGGCTCTGAGCCTCCAGCGCTGAGGTCATGCCCAGCCCTGCAACCAAGTTCAGCGCTTCTTGATCCTGCACGAAGAATCGTCCAGACCGCGTGTGCAATTCGCCGAGGTACTCCTGTTCTTCTTGTCCGGGCGTTGGGATCACCAACGCGGAGCGCGCGATGTGGGCCAGGTCCATCAGCGTAGTATACCCTGTTCGGCTCACGATCAGTTCAGCCTGAAGCAAGGCGCCAGTAAGCGCATCCCCACCGAGATGGCTCAAGCGACGAACATTTCCGACCGTCTGATCCATCGCAGGTTCGGGCTTGCCGATCACGAGCAGGTGCTTCCCTTCGATGCTGGGCAATTGGCGCATCAGTTCATTTTCCAGCAACGTGCGTTGGGGCTCTGGCCCGCTGATCACGCAAACAATGCGGTACTTCTCCGCAGTCGGCAGGGCACGGGCGGGGTCCATGCGGCTTACGGGGCCGATATAGCGGCTGTTCCGAGGCATGTGTTGGCCGTGGGACAGATCACCTGCCAGGCCAGGAGCTACGGCGTCGTCAGGGATCCAGCAGCGATCGAACCGTTGGATGGATCGTGCATTTATGCGGCGCATCAGACCTTGAGCGAGCGGTGTGAACGGGAATACTTGGTGTGTGATCAACACGCTGGGCAAGCCTTCGGCGCGCAAGCCAAAACGCTGATCGCTGATCACCGCATCCAGTTGCTGTTGTCGCCGAAGGTTCACGAACAGGTGGTGCTCCTCGCGCAAACTCCGCAGCATAGCCGGGAATTGCACCGCCATGGCCCATGCTTGCGAGCTGCCCTTCGCGTAGCGCACATCCACGCCAGGAATACGCACGAATGGCAATTCCGGAAAGGCATCACGCAGCAAAGCGAGCGGCCCTTTGTCGGCACCGATCACGGGCCGTGCATCCAACTCCAGCAGTCTCCGAATGATGGGAATATCGCGCGTGCTGTGGCCCAAGCCCCAATCGAGCGGAGCAACAAGGATGCGGGCACCGTTGAACATCAGCGTTGGAGCGGAGAGTTCTCCCCTCCTGCAAGGGCGATGGCTTGCCCTTGTGATCCAAGGAGGGGCAGGGGTGGTTTCAACTTGGTCACTTTCGGTTTATTCCTTGAACATCGCGAAGATCGTGATCCGAGTGAATGCGATCGTACCGCCGGAATACTTTCGCGCGCCTGATCCAAGGGTCAAGCCTGTGGCATAAAGCCTAAAGCCTGAAGCCCGTGATCAGGGGAACACGCTACGCTGAATGGGCAAAGGAAAACTCGAACGCTTCGCACAGAACGCCACCTTCGAACACGTGGTGCAACCCACATTCGCAGAGCTGATCAATACGGGCTTTGCGCTGAAGGGCAAATGGAACAGTGACTTCTTCCATCGCGAAGCGCCGTTGGTGCTGGAGCTTGGCTGCGGCAAGGGCGAATACACCACGGGCCTTGCGCAACTCTATCCCGAACGCAACTACATCGGCGTGGATATCAAGGGTGCCCGCATTTGGCGCGGCGCAGCAACAGCGAAAGAGAAAGGATTGACCAATGTCGGCTTTCTGCGCACGCATGTGGACCATCTGTTGCGCGTGTTCGGCCCGCACGAGATCAGTGAGATCTGGCTCACCTTCAGCGACCCGCAGATCGGCAAGGACCGGAAGAAGCTGACCTCGCCACTATTCCAAGCGCGTTACAAGGAAGTACTGGAGCCAGGAGGCCTCATCAACCTGAAGACCGATAGCCCAGAGCTGTACGGGTACACCTTGGAGCAGATCGCGGAACACAAGCTGCCACTGTTCGAAAAAAGCGACGACGTTTACGGCGAACTCGTGCCACGTTCTACGCCCGAATTCCAAGCGGTGATGAACATCCGCACCTTCTACGAGCAGATGTGGTTAGGGGAGGGCAAGAAGATCCACTATTGCCGGTTCGGGTTGGGGTAGGTATCACTCTTTTCCGTCAACACACGCTCGACAGGTCCAACGCGTTGGTCATAACAGTTGCTTGGTGGTTCGCATGAAGGCCGAAGGGCCTTGATCCGGTGGAGTATCTGAACCCCGCCGGATATCCGGCCGTTCAGAAGTTCGTTACTACCGCGATCTCCAGCGGGGTCTTCCGTAATGTGCGCCTGCGGCCTGCTCACTTCCCTGCCAATGCCATGGCGCTCGACCGCAGCATACCCCGACAGAACCCCGCAATAAACTGTTGCCAAAAGGAGCCCCATGTAACCGATCCCGCGCGGCTATTGCACCGATCGAAGATCCACCTACCTTCGCCCCGCTTTATTCCGAGAGTTCTTTGGCGAGAACCGTAGGGAACGAGCACAAACCTAAAACTCACTCAGTCAGTCGAACTCATGAACATTTATGTCGCCAACATCGCGTATACCGCGAAGGACCAGGATCTCCGGGAGCTTTTTGAAGCTTTTGGTGAAGTGACCTCGGCCAAGATCATTATGGACAAAGCCACCAACAGGAGCCGCGGCTTCGGGTTTGTGGAGATGGCCGACGATACAGCTGGCAAAGCGAGTATCGAGGGTACCAACGGCAAGGCCTTCCATGGTCGTGACCTGGTGGTGAACGAAGCACGCCCACGCACCGAAGGCGGCCCAAGTGGCGGCGGCGGAGACCGTGGTGGTTACCGCGGCGGAAGCGGTGGCGGTGGTGGTGATCGTGGCGGCTACCGCGGAGGCGGTGGTGGCGGCGGAGACCGTGGCGGCTACGGTGGAGGTGGAGGCGGCGGACGTGATCGCGGAGACCGCGGTGGCGGAGGCGGTTACCGTCGCGACGAGTACTAGGATAAGCGCAATTCCAAAAGAAGCCCTCGGCACTAGCCGGGGGCTTTTTCGTTGTTAGTGAAGTGCTGCAGACGAGGCTCGATGCTTCAGCGGCAGAGATCCGGTTTTCGGAACTGTAAACCATTTGGCGTTGTGATGGTCAGCACTCCCGCTTCATCTGGTTAAAGCCGGGCAGCCCGGTGTATGCGGTTAGCTTCGCGATCCTTTATGTTCACCCGCATTCAACGTTCCTTGTTCGTGATCTTGTTGTGCATTTGCGCCATGGATGCGAGTGCGCAACGCCCGGATCGCGGGGGCATGGGTCGCCCGGCTATTGCGAAGATCTATGGTCGTGTGCTGGATGCCACTACTCGCAAAGCGGCTGAATTCGCTTCGGTAAGCTTGCTTGCTGCGCAGAAAGACAGCGTGATCAATGGTGCACTTACCCAGCCGAATGGCGACTTCCTCATGGAGCGGTTACCGTTCGGCTCTTATCGGCTGCGCATCAGTTCGCTTGGATACACTGCGTTCGAGGAAGTGGTGAACATCACTCCAGAGCATGTCGAGCAGGATCTGGGGAATTTGGTCCTTCAACCGAACCAATTGCTGTTGAAGGATGCGGAAGTAGTGGCTGAGCGCAGCCAAACGCAATTGCAGGTGGATCGTCGCGTGTACAATGTGGAGAAGGACCTTGCTGTGCGAGGGGGCACTGGAGTGGATGTGATGAAGAACATACCGGGCCTCAGTGTGGATGCCGACAACAACGTGCAGTTGCGGAACAACTCCCCACAGATCATGATCGACGGTCGTCCTTCGGCGCTTTCACTCGAGCAGATCCCTGCGGACGAGATCGAGCGCGTGGAAGTGATCACCAACCCGAGCGTGGTGTTCGACGCGAGCAGTAGCGGGGGCATTATCAACGTGGTGCTGAAGAAGAGCACGCGACCCGGGTACAATGGACAGTTACAAGCCAGTGCAGGTACCAATGGCCGTGTTGGGGCGAACGGCAACTTGAACGTGAAGGATGGCCGTTGGTCCTGGGTCCTGAGCGGCAATGGGAATTTCGCCGACAACAGTACCAATACGCGTACCTCCCGAGATCTTTTCAACGAGGGGTCGCAAGTGAGCGCCTTCAGGCAGGATGGCCTTTCCGGAAGTGATCGCAGGAACTACGGCGGTCGCCTTGGTGTGGACCTGAAAGTGAGTGTTCGCAGCACATTGAGCGTAAGTGGGAATGTTCGAGGCCGAGGCTATTTGAGCGACGATGCGCTCACCTACACGGAGCGCAATGGCTTTGGTACGTTGATCGGAAGTGGCGGGCAACTCAACACGGGGGAGAGCATGGGCAACGACGCCTCCGCCCAATTGGGTTTCAAGCACAAGACGCCGAAAGAAGGCCGTGAATGGAACACGGACTTCACATACAACCGCAGCCGTCGTGAGAACCGATCGACCTTTCTGACATCGGCCATGAACGGCGATGGCGCTGCCATGCTGGGCGGTTCACGCACGCAACGAAGCAATGGAAGTACCGACGGCGACCAGTTCACATGGCAATTCGATATGAGCGATCCGCGGAACGAAAAGAACAAGCTGGAATATGGTCTGCGCAACAACACCCGGTTGGAATACAGTTCGTTGGATGTGAGCGTTGGCACGGACACGAGCGAGGCACGTTCCGATCCCACCTTGAGCAATGACTATCGGATCACCGACATCGTGAACGCCGCGTACGTGAACTGGATACGCAAACTCAGCGAGCACTGGGGCATGCAAGCGGGTCTGCGTGCTGAACAAACGTGGTTCGAGGCGGAGTTGCCGGGCAAGTCACAGCGTTTCAGCTATCGATATCCGAATGGCACAGATGATCTGTTCAAGGCACTTTTCCCAGCCGTGTATTTCAGCCGGAAGTGGGAGGGAACACGTGAGCTCCAATTCAACGCATCGCGGAAGATCAGTCGCCCGAATTTCTTCCAAGTGATGCCCTTCATCATGTTCAGCGACACGCGCAATATCCGCATCGGTAATCCCGCACTTGCGCCCGAGTTCATTTCGTTGGCGGAAGTGAACCATCTTCTTCCATTCAAGAAGAACCCACGCAGCAATTGGCTCAGTTCACTTTTCGTGAGGCAAACGGATGATGTGATCACGGGTTTTTCATCGCCCTTGCCGGAGGACAGCAGCATTTTGGTGAATACCTGGGTCAATGGTGACAACAGCTGGACGTACGGTTGGGAGAACACCATCAAGTTCGAATTGACCAAGACAGCGCAACTCACGGTTGGTGGAACGGTACAATACGTGGAGATCGGTGCAGGCGCTTTGCGGAACAATGGTTGGGTGGTCAATGGCAAATTGAACCTCAACGTGAAACTGCCGAAAGACTGGAGCTTTCAGATCAATGGCGAGTACGAAGGAAAACGGCCACAGCCGCAGGGCTATGCGATCCCGAACGGTGGCATTGATCTGAGTATTGGAAAGGATTTCGGCAAGCATTGGGGCACACAGGTACTGGTGAACGATGTGTTCTTCACGCGCCTCTGGGGCACAGTGCTCGATACACCGAGGCTTTACCAAGAGACCGAACGCCGGCGCGAGATGCGATTCGTGCGCTTGCAGATCACGTGGAAATTCGGGGAGCAGGATACCTCCCTTTTCCGGCGAAAGAGCCAGCGAAAGGACCCCGGAGCGACAGGAGGGGAGGAGGGATTCTGAGACGACGCCCCTTAAAGGAACGTTAAGGATCACATAGCCGTGTGCCCAACCCGGCTAACATTGTCCTATGCGCCGCCGCACTTTGGGTACCCTCGTCCTGCTCGCCATCCTGAGCGTGGTAGGCGTGGTACTCACCCAATACATCTGGCTGCGCCAAGCCCAACAGTACCAGAATGAGCAGGTGGCGCTGCAAAAACAGCAAGCTGCGCAAATAGACAAACAGTTCAACGACCGGGTGACCATAGCATTAACGGACGTCACCGAGCGCATTCTTTCCATCAACCGGGACCCCAGCGACCTCTTTGACGCGGTGAAGCAGGAACGGCCGAACTACTTCGCGGTCACCATCAACGACACCATTCACCCGTACCTGTTGGAGTCCTTGTTGAAGCACGAGTTCGAGCGTCGTGGTATCGAGGACGATTTCGAATACGGCATTTACGATTGCTTCACGGACAGCATCGTCTATGGGAACTATGTGAGCTTGAAGGACAGCTTGATCGCTGATACGGCGGAGCACAGTGAGTTGCTCAAACTTGGAAAGGACGGGCACTATTTCGGCGTGTACTTCCCCAGGCGTACCACCAGCATATGGGAGCCCAAGCAAAGTGGCACGGTAACGTGGATCTACCCGGCCATCGTAACGTTGATCGTATTCGCCTTTTTCGGATACAGTGTATGGGTGATCCTGCGGCAGAAGCGATTGGGCCGCATGAAGAACGATTTCATCGGCAACATGACGCACGAGCTGAAAACGCCGATCAGTACTATCGCTTTGAGCAGCGAAGTGCTTACGGATCCCAATATCATCAATGAACCAGAACGGTTACGGAGTTATGCGAACATCATCCGCACAGAAAACGAACGCTTGCGCACGCAGGTAGAACGTGTGCTTCAACTCAGCACGCTCGACAAAGGCGAACTCGAGTTGAAGCGTGAAGCCGTGGATCTGCACAAGGTGGTGAACGAGGTAACTTCGGCATTCACGGTACAATTGAACGAGCGGAAGGGCGAAATGACCACGGAGCTGAAAGCCACAAGGGCCATTGTTGAAGGTGATCACGTTCACTTGACCAACGCCGTTATCAATTTGGTGGACAACGCGGTGAAGTACAGCTTGAACGAACCCAGGATCACGATCCGAAGCAGTAACCACGGCGGGTATATCAAGCTGGAGGTCTTGGACAACGGTATTGGGATCAAGCGCGAGGACACCAAGCACATCTTCGAGCGGTTCTATCGTGTGCATACCGGAAACGTGCACAACGTGAAAGGCTTCGGGTTGGGGTTGCATTATGTGGAAGAGATCGTACGAGCTCATGGTGGGCGCGTTGCAGTGAGCAGTGAACTCGGAAAGGGAAGTACGTTCACATTGGATCTGCCGGTCAGCTGATAGTCGAACACATTCACCGAAAATTGACAAACGAACGATGAGCGAGATCAAGGCCAATATCCTGCTTGTGGAAGACGACCAGAACTTGGGTTTTGTAGTTCAGGATGCGCTGAAGCGAAAAGGCTACTCCGTTCATCTCTGCCGGGATGGGAAAGAGGGCCTGAAGTATTTCAACGAGCACGCCTACGACATCTGCATATTGGATGTTATGCTTCCACAAAAGGACGGATTCAGCCTTGCGGAAGACATTCGGCGAAGTGATGAGAAGGTGCCCATTGTTTTTCTAACGGCCAAAAGCCAGACCGACGATCGCATTGCAGGCTTCAAAGCTGGTGGTGACGACTACCTCACCAAACCCTTCAGTCACGAGGAACTGTTCTTGCGGATCGAAGCGATACTGCGCAGGACCTTGGGCAAAGCGGAAAACCCGCGTGCGAAGGATGTGTTCGAGATCGCCAGCTACACCTTCGACTTCCGCAACTTTGAGCTGAAGCACCCGGACGAGTCACGAAAACTCACCAAGAAAGAAGCGGATGTGCTGCGTCTATTGTGTATGCACCGCGACCAGGTTCTGCCACGTGAACTGGTGCTCAACATGGTGTGGGGAGATGACACGTATTTCCTGGGAAGAAGCTTGGATGTGTTCATCAGTCGCTTGCGCAAATACCTGCGGCTCGACCCACGCATACACATCAACAACGTGCATGGTGTGGGATTCCGGTTCCAAGTGGATTGAAGTCTTTGGTCCTTCAGCCTTGACTGGTGGCACAGGAATGTTCGTGTCTTTCGAAATAGGGTGATGAGGTAGTGTGGACCGCGTCGTTCACGAAGAACTGCTGCTTGTGGGGGCGTTGTGATGGATCCGGCGTAGTCTTCGCCCTCGTCCCTGACATTATCCAACTCCTTGGAAGCCGCAGTGAGGAACTTCATGTTCTGGTGAACTTGGAACAGGACTATCCGTAACGGGAGAGACCCGGATCATTCCGACTCACGTCGGAACTCACCGGGCCTCCCCGCAACCGGACAGCGTCCGTTAGTCGATCTTCATGAAGCGCTCGGTCACCGTGCTATTGGCGGTGTTGATGCGAACCATGTAAGTACCAGGTGCCAGGTCGTTCACGTTCAGGATGCTCAAGTTGCTTCCAGCGCCCAAGAGGCTGGTTTGCGGTGCGAGCACTTCCTTGCCTGTGAGGTCAATCACACTGATGGCGATGTTCTGTTCGCCCACCAAGTATATGCTGAGGTTCAGCACATCGCGAGTGGGATTCGGCCAAGCGCCTGTGATGCTGGCAGGTGCGTCGTTCTCGATCGCCATAGCCAAACCTGTTTCCATGTTCTCGATCTCGTCGAGCATAGCTTGCGGGTTGCTCGTATCGATGTCGCGGAAGAGGTCGAGGATCGAGCAGATCACCGGGCCCACGGCGACGAACGGCGCACCGTTCACGTCGAGGCTGGCGCAGATGCTGCCACCACCTTGGATCAGGAGTGAGTTCACATCGAAGCCCGTAGTGGTGCCGAACTGTACGATGGAGAGGTCCAGTGTGCTCGGGTCATACACCAGGGTATGGATGCGATAAACACCGTTCTGTGTTACGCTGAACACCGGCTCCGTATTCACTTGGCGGATCACCAAGCCGTTGCCGCGTGTGAGCACGTAAAGCACTTCGTAACCTGCAGGTACTACAGCGTTACCGGCAGGGATGCCGATAAGTTGTTCATCCTGCCAGCACACGAGGAAGTCAGCAGAGGCGATGTTGCCGGCGAAGGCCGTGCACTCGTTCTCGCAGGTTTCCACCGTGAAGGGCGCACCGGCCACATCCAAAGAAGCGCAGATGTTGTTCGCTGCGAGCAGCGCCAGCACATCACCACCGGTTGTAACACCAGGTACCACAACACTCAGGTCGAGGTTGCTTGGGAACACGAAAGTGTGGATCGTATAAAGACCGGCGCTCGGAACCGTGAACTCAGGCGTTCCGCCGAGTTGCTCGATCACCAGGTTGGTGCCGCTCGTGAGAACGTAAGCGAGGCTATAACCTGCAGGCGTGTTGCTATCACCGTTAGCCGTGGCAGTGAGCACCGCACCGGTGTTGGTCAAGCACACATTCGTTCCGCCGCTCAAAGTACCTGCGTTGGGGTTGCTGATGTTGAAGGCAGCACCGGCCACATCAAGAGAAGCGCAGATGTCATTCGCTTCAAGAAGGGCGAGTACATCACCACCTGTGGTAACACCAGGCACTACAACGCTCAGGTCGAGGTCGCTTGGGAACACGAAGGTGTGGATGGTGTAAAGACCACCGCCGGTTACCGTGAAGGAAGGTGTTCCACCAAGGGCTTGGATCACCAGGTCAGTGCCAGAAGTGAGCACGTAAGCCAGGGAGTAATCCGTGGGCACGTTGCTGTCTCCGTTCGGCGTAGCGGTGATGGTCACCGAACCTGTGCTGCATACATCGCTGCCGCCAGAGAGCGTTCCAGCGTCAGCATCGCAGATCGGGCATTCCACTGCGCTGATGGCAGCACCGGTCACGTCCAAGCTGGCACAGAGTGCACCACCGCCCTGCACGAGCAGCGAGTTCACATCAAAGCCAGTAGTAACACCAGGCACCACAAAGCTCAAGTCGAGGTCGCTCGGATACACGAGCGTGTGGATCGTATAGTCACCGATCGCAGCTACAGGGAAGTTCGGAGTTGGCGACACGTTCTGGATCACCAGGCCCGCACCTTCCGTCAACACGTAGAGCAATGAGTAACCCGCAGGCACAACAGCATCACCATTCGGCGTTGCGGCCAAGATCACGGTTCCTGTTTGGAAGCACACCACATCGGCAACAGCCGTGAGGGTACCCGCGTTCGGGTTGGCCACGTTGAAGGCCGCACCGGCCACATCCAACGAAGCACAGATGTTGTTCGCTGCGAGCAGCGCCAACACATCACCACCGGTTGTAACACCAGGCACCACAACGCTCAGGTCGAGGTTGCTTGGGAACACGAAGGTGTGGATGGTGTACAGACCACCAGCTGTCACTTCGAAGCTTGGGGTTCCGCCGAGTTGCTCGATCACCAGGTTGGTGCCAGAGGTCAACACGTAAGCGAGGCTGTAGCCATCAGGCGTGTTGCTGTCACCGTTGGCCGTTGCGGTCAAGGTCACTGCGTCACCGGTCAAGCACACATCAGCACCACCGCTCAGGGTACCTGCATCGGGGTTGGTAACGTTGAAGGCTGCACCGGCCACATCGAGGCTTGCGCAGATGTTGTTCGCTGCGAGCAGCGCCAACACATCACCACCGGTTGTAACACCAGGCACCACAACGCTCAGGTCGAGGTTGCTTGGGAACACGAAGGTGTGGATGGTGTAAAGACCACCAGATGTTACAGTGAAGCTTGGGGTTCCGCCGAGTTGCTCGATCACCAGGTTGGTGCCAGAGGTCAACACGTAAGCGAGGCTGTAACCATCAGGCGTGTTGCTGTCACCGTTGGCCGTTGCGGTCAAGGTCACTGCGTCACCGGTCAAGCACACATCAGTACCACCGCTCAGGGTACCTGCATCGGGGTTGGTTACGTTGAAGGCCGCACCGGCCACATCCAACGAAGCACAGATGTTGTTCGCTGCGAGCAGCGCCAACACATCACCACCGGTTGTAACACCAGGCACCACAACGCTCAGGTCGAGGTTGCTTGGGAACACGAAGGTGTGGATGGTGTAGAGACCACCACCTGTCACGGTGAAGCTTGGGGTTCCGCCGAGCTGCTGGATCACCAGGTCCGTGCCGGAGGTCAGCACGTAAGCGAGGCTGTAGCCATCGGGCACGTTGCTGTCGCCGTTGGCCGTTGCGGTCAAGGTCACTGCGTCACCGGTCAAGCACACATCAGCACCACCGCTCAGGGTACCTGCATCGGGGTTGGTTACGTTGAAGGCTGCACCAGCCACATCGAGGCTTGCGCAGATGTTGTTCGCTGCGAGCAGCGCCAACACATCACCACCGGTTGTAACACCAGGCACCACAACGCTCAGGTCGAGGTTGCTTGGGAACACGAAGGTGTGGATGGTGTACAGACCACCAGCTGTCACTTCGAAGCTTGGGGTTCCGCCGAGTTGCTCGATCACCAGGTTGGTGCCAGAGGTCAACACGTAAGCGAGGCTGTAGCCATCAGGCGTGTTGCTGTCACCGTTGGCCGTTGCGGTCAAGGTCACTGCGTCACCGGTCAAGCACACATCAGTACCACCGCTCAGGGTACCTGCATCGGGGTTGGTAACGTTGAAGGCTGCACCGGCCACATCGAGGCTTGCGCAGATGTTGTTCGCTGCGAGCAGCGCCAACACATCACCACCGGTTGTAACACCAGGCACCACAACGCTCAGGTCGAGGTTGCTTGGGAACACGAAGGTGTGGATGGTGTACAGACCACCAGCTGTCACTTCGAAGCTTGGGGGTTCCGCCGAGTTGCTCGATCACCAGGTCGGTGCCAGAGGTCAACACGTAAGCGAGGCTGTAGCCATCAGGCGTGTTGCTGTCACCGTTGGCCGTTGCGGTCAAGGTCACTGCATCACCGGTCAAGCACACATCAGTACCACCGCTCAGGGTACCTGCATCGGGGTTGGTTACGTTGAAGGCTGCACCAGCCACATCGAGGCTTGCGCAGATGTTGTTCGCTGCGAGCAGCGCCAACACATCACCACCGGTTGTAACACCAGGCACCACAACGCTCAGGTCGAGGTTGCTTGGGAACACGAAGGTGTGGATGGTGTACAGACCACCAGCTGTCACTTCGAAGCTTGGGGTTCCGCCGAGTTGCTCGATCACCAGGTTGGTGCCGCTCGTGAGAACGTAAGCGAGGCTGTAGCCATCAGGCGTGTTGCTGTCACCGTTGGCCGTTGCGGTCAAGGTCACTGCGTCACCGGTCAAGCACACATCAGCACCACCGCTCAGGGTACCTGCATCGGGGTTGGTAACGTTGAAGGCTGCACCGGCCACATCGAGGCTTGCGCAGATGTTGTTCGCTGCGAGCAGCGCCAACACATCACCACCGGTTGTAACACCAGGCACCACAACGCTCAGGTCGAGGTTGCTTGGGAACACGAAGGTGTGGATGGTGTACAGACCACCAGCTGTCACTTCGAAGCTTGGGGTTCCGCCGAGTTGCTCGATCACCAGGTTGGTGCCGCTCGTGAGAACGTAAGCGAGGCTGTAGCCATCAGGCGTGTTGCTGTCACCGTTGGCCGTTGCGGTCAAGGTCACTGCGTCGTCGATCAGGCATACGTCGCCGCCACCGCTCAAGGTTCCAGCATCGGGGTTCGTTACGTTGAACGCTGCACCGGCCACATCGAGGCTTGCGCAGATGTTGTTCGCTGCGAGCAGCGCCAGCACATCACCACCGGTTGTAACACCAGGCACCACAACGCTCAGGTCGAGGTTGCTTGGGAACACGAAGGTGTGGATGGTGTACAGACCACCAGCTGTCACTTCGAAGCTTGGGGTTCCGCCGAGTTGCTCGATCACCAGGTTGGTGCCAGAGGTCAACACGTAAGCGAGGCTGTAACCATCAGGCGTGTTGCTGTCACCGTTGGCCGTTGCGGTCAAGGTCACTGCATCACCGGTCAAGCACACATCAGCACCACCGCTCAGGGTACCTGCATCGGGGTTGGTTACGTTGAAGGCCGCACCAGCCACATCCAACGAAGCGCAGATGTTGTTCGCTGCGAGCAGCGCCAACACATCACCACCGGTTGTAACACCAGGCACCACAACGCTCAGGTCGAGGTTGCTTGGGAACACGAAGGTGTGGATGGTGTACAGACCACCAGCTGTCACTTCGAAGCTTGGGGTTCCGCCGAGTTGCTCGATCACCAGGTTGGTGCCAGAGGTCAACACGTAAGCGAGGCTGTAACCATCAGGCGTGTTGCTGTCACCGTTGGCCGTTGCGGTCAAGGTCACTGCGTCACCGGTCAAGCACACATCAGCACCACCGCTCAGGGTACCTGCATCGGGGTTGGTTACGTTGAAGGCTGCACCAGCCACATCGAGGCTTGCGCAGATGTTGTTCGCTGCGAGCAGCGCCAACACATCACCACCGGTTGTAACACCAGGCACCACAACGCTCAGGTCGAGGTTGCTTGGGAATACGAAGGTGTGGATGGTGAATAGACCGGTTCCGGAAACGGAGAACGATGGCGAACTGCCAACTTGCTCGATCACCAAATTCGATCCGCTTGTCAGAACAAAGAGTGAGGAGTAGCCAGCAGGCACGTTCACGTCACCATTCGGGGTCGCGCTCAATACCGTTGGTTCCGCAGAGCATACCGTACCGCCGCCGCTCAGGGTACCGGCATTCGGTGCGATCACGTTCGTGACTCCTCCGCTCACGTCAAGCGATGCGCAAATGCTGCCACCGCCTTGTTGAAGGAGTCCGTTAACATCAAAACCAGTGGTCTGGCCAAGAACCACGATGGAGAGATCCAAAGTGGCCGGGTTATAGACCAGTGTGTGAATAGTGTAAAGACCTGGACCTGTTACTTCGAAGATGGCATCCGCTCCCACCTGTTCGATCACAAGACCGGATCCGCTGGTGAGGACATAGAGTACCTCAAATCCAGCGGGAACGTTCGCGTCCCCGTTAGCAACAGCAGTAAGGGTGGCTGAAGTACCATCGAAACAAACCAACGGTTTCGGGATGGTCAGCGTTCCGGCCTGAGCATCGCACTGCTGGGGAACAACGACCGTATAGTCTTCTACCTCACCGAACGCCCATGATTCGCAGGCGCCGCGGTAGGAGAATGCGCTCATGTTCACCCGCATGCGGGTTGAGCCTGGCAGTGCACCTGCAGGAACAGCGATCGTGGCAGTTTCACCACCGAAACCTGTCTGCTGCACCATCCGCTCGTTCGCGGTGAAAGCGCCGTCCTGGTTCCAGTCGATCCACACGCTCCAGCGATAACGCAAGAAGAAGGGGCCGTTAGGCTCCAGCGCAATGCCATAGCTGGCTCCTGGGTCCACAGTAGCGCTCAAGCCAGTGAAATCCGCGTAACCGTTGTTGTCGCCCGAGGTGTTGTCGATCCCGGCGAATTGAACGCGGTTCACATTGAAGGTGTTGCCGCTCCCGCCATCGCTTTCGCAATAGCTCTGAGCAAAGGAGGGGCTACCTAGAAGCAGCGCCGCTGCCGCCGTTCCCCAGAGCCTGCGGGCCCAGCTGGTAGGGATTTTCCAAGAAAGTTGTCCGGTCTTCATGGGTGTTGGTTTTAGAGAGGAATGAGGGTTGGGTTAAATCTTGTTCATGGATATGAACGAATGATTAAACACGCCTGATCAGGAATGGTTCACTCCAGTTGAAAATTTCCTTCTAACCCCCTCAGGTCTACCGGTTTATCAGAACACCACCTGCGGTCGAACCGCTGTGAGGGATGGCATCTGATCCATGTCACCGACATGATCCATGGATCAACTTAAGTGAGATGAAAACCCCAACAGTTCCCCCGTGGAAGCGACCAGGTTCTCCCAGGTGGGGTGTTTCTCAATATGGCGTTGGGCTATAACGCGTATTTCCTCAGAAGAAGCTTAGGTGTGTTCATGGGTCTCTTGCACAAATACCGCGGCTAGACCCAGACTTGCCCATCAACAATTTATGCGGTGTGGGATTCCGGTACTCAATTCCTTACTGTCCTCTGATCGGTAGGCAATAGCTGAAGGTGCTGGAACATCCGACGGTATTCGGACAGTGGACCTCTTGGATGGCTTGTTCCAGGATGCGCGGCGTACTTTGGAAGGGTCTTAGTCGCACTCCCAAGATCCACCGCATGCGTCCACGATCGATCCCGCTCCTACTCGTTTTGCTGAGCTGCTTTCAATGCACCGCGCAGAACGCGTTCCTCGATTCGTGTTGGAAGTTGTATCGTGCACCCGGTCAGGATACCAAGTCCCATTTGGAAACACTGCACGAGATCGTATGGGAACTCAGTTATGTGGATGCCGATTCAGCCAAGCTCCTGGCTATGGATCTGCTCCAACAGGCCACCGCGCATGGAAACCCGGAATTGATCGCACTGGCCCACCGCGACCTGGGCGATGCCTTGGCCATGGCTGATCGGAACAACGACGCAGCGTTGAAGGAATACAGAACGGCTATCGCGATCTGGCGCACGAGAAAGGACAGCTCGGCTTCACGAGGTATCGCCACAGCGCTCAATTCCATGGGCATGCTCTATAAGAACCGGGGCGAATTGGATACTGCATTGGCCATGTACCAGCGCAGTCTTTCGCTACAAGCAACTATCGGCAACGAAAATGGGTTGATCTATTCCAATGCCAGCATAGCACGCATCCATGAAATGCAGAGCCGTGATGACAGTGCACTTTACTACTACACCGCAAGTGGTCATTTGGCCAAGAAGCTTGGTGATGAACGCATGGTTGCAGCCAGCGCTGGAAATAGGGCCAATGTGTACGAGCGAATGGGACAAATAGGACCGGCCATCGATCTCGCGTACGAGTGTTTGCGCATAATGGAGAAGATGGGCAACGATCGAGGTGTGGCCACTACGCTGACGACGCTTTCGAGTTTGGCCAACACCCAAGGCGATGAGAAGACCGCGCTTTCGCTTATGCGAAAGGCGAACGCGCTGTATACCAACGTTGGATACAAGCAAGGCATTATGACGAGCGGAAACCACATCGGTACTTCGCTCTTGGGTTTGGGCAAAATGGACAGTGCGATCTTCTGGTTGGAACGCGCGCTTTTGCTGGAAAGAGAGTTGGAAGCGAAAGATCTTATGGGCCAAACGCTGAACAACTTGGCCAACGCTTACCGTGGATCACGTCGCTTCGATGATTCAGAGCGGATCGCGCGGGAAGCTCTGGAACTTTCGCGGGTACTGAAGGATGGGGCCAACGAAGCAAAGGCACTTTCAATATTGGGTCGCTCGGCCTTGGACAAAGGTTTGCTCAATGATGCACTGAAGTACTGCAATGATGGATATGCCGTGTCGAAAGCAGCTTCAACACTGACCGAAACCAGTGAGAGTTGTGAATGCCTGTATCGGGTTCACAAAGCACGTGGTGATGGAATGAGGGCATTGATCTACCTGGAGGAATACCACGCCATTCAAGACAGCATCATCAGCGACAGGAATACGCGTGCCCTTACCCAACGGGATATGCAATACACCTTCGGCAAAGAGCAGTTGGCCGACAGTCTTCGCCATGCGGCGGAAGTCACGGAGCTGGACCACGCCCGTGAGTTGGAGCAATTGCGCGCCGATCGTAATCGGAACCGAGCGCTCGGTTTTGGCGGAACAGGTGTGCTTTTGATCGCAGGTGTTACGGCTTTCTTTATCAGTGATCGCAAACGGCGCAAAGCCCGATTCGAGAAGGACGCCGCGCAGTTGGAAACGCAAGCGTTGCGCAGCCAGATGAACCCGCACTTCATCTTCAACGCGCTGAATTCCATCAATGCGTATGTGCAGAAGAACGAGCCTGATCGCGCAGCATCCTTCCTTTCACGGTTCGCACGCTTGATGCGACTTGTCCTCGAGAACAGTCGCCAGGCTGAAGTGCCGTTGAAGGATGATCTCGAAGCGCTGGAACATTATCTGCACCTTGAACGCGCTCGTAGTGGGGAGAAGTTCGACTACGCGATCAATGTGGATCCGATCATCGATCAGGAGGATGTGTTCGTGCCACCATTGGTTGCGCAGCCATTCGTGGAGAACGCTATCTGGCACGGCATGTCGGGCAAGGAAGGGAAGGGGCATATCACGCTGGCTATCACGCGCCAGGGCGAAGATCTCATCTTCACAATTGATGATGATGGTGTTGGTCGGCACGCACCGAAACCCGAACAAGCAGAGGGTGTGGTTCCCAAGAAGAGTTCGCTCGGCACGGCCATTACGCAAGCGCGTTTGGACCTGGTGAGCAAGCAAAAGGGACGCGCCGCCGGATATCGGTATGTGGACAAGCCATCAGGTACCCTGGTAGAGCTGACGCTGCCTTTGAGCGAAGGGGCTTGACCAAAGTCCGTTCGCACGGAGCAATTCATCCGCTTAACTTGCCATCACTTGCTCAACTCTTTCCGCCATGAAGACAACTGCTGTTATCGTTGATGATGAAGAACACTGTCGCGTCGCACTGAGCGGGATCCTCGAGCGGCGCCATCCGGAGATAGATCTGCTCGGTATGGCTACGAACGTGCCCGATGGGATCGAACTTGTACACGGTAAGAAGCCCAAAGTGCTCTTTCTTGATATCGAAATGGGCAAGCTCACAGGGTTCGATCTGCTGCAAGCGCTGGGTCCCGATCGGCCACATGTGATCTTCACAACGGCACATGAGGGTTACGCTGTGAAAGCCATCCGCTTCAGTGCGCTGGACTATTTGTTGAAGCCCGTGGACCCCGATGAGCTTGCGTTGGCTATCGGTAAAGCCACTGAGGCTATGCGCACACCTCAAACTTCGGATCAGTTCATGGCACTGCTGAAGAACTTGTCCCAGCCGCAAGGTGCCGAGAAACGCATTGCATTGCCTGTATCCGATGGATTGGAAATGGTGAACGTGGACGATATCCTTTACTGCGAGAGTGATAGTAATTACACGATCGTGCACCAGAAGGACAAGAAGCGGTTGGTGATCAGCCGCACGTTGAAAGAGTTCGAGGACATGCTCGATCCCGATCAATTCATCAGGGTGCATCATTCGCACTTGATAAATGTGAAACACGTGAAGAAGTACATCCGCGGTGAGGGTGGTGAAGTGATCATGGCCGATGGCACGAACGTGGCTGTGAGTCGCCGGAAAAAGCAGGAGCTCATGGATAGTCTGGCGAAACTCTGATATCGATGATAGGATCCATAACAGGATCCGGCACTGCGGTATCGGGAAGGAACCGATCTGGTATTCGGTGACCACTTCTTGTGTGCGTTCATCGAAGTAGAAGGTCTGCTTGAAGTCAGAGAGCAACGGCCCCGGTGAGTAAAATCAACGTGACGGCAAGCCTCCCCAGGCTGCAACTCGAGACCTTTCTTTCTTGAACAACTTGGCTTTATGCGGGTTGCGAACATCTCCATTCCACTTCGCTCATGCGCACCAAGCGGTTGGTGTTGGCTTGCATCTGGCCAAGTATCGCTTCAATCATGCAGGGATCTGGACACCGGGCGGGTTGGATCGATGCACCCTTGACCCCGCCACTTGCTCACCCCAACCGGCCACCTGCGCGTTGGAGCTATGCTGGTCGATCACATCAAGGTTGATTCGCACTCGAAAGCCGAAGCAGCCACTGCCAAGGTCCAACCTAACCGAACAACAACACCTAACCACCATGACCGGTCAAACTCTCCTCCGTCTGTTCTTCCTCTTTTCCTTCGGCAGCACCACAAGTCTCTTCGCGACAATAGATGGGGCCGAAGGGGCCGCCGGCAAACTGCACCTTGAGGGTCGAATTCTTTTGGAAAGTGGCGGGTCGGAGGATGTGCGCGTATCCGTTTTCTGCGATAAAGTTGAGCAAGACCAGTTGAGCAAGGGGTCGAAGACGTTCGAATTGGAACTTGCACTGGGCCATACTTATCAACTCGTGTTCACCAGATCCGGTTGTGTCACCAAGGAACTGGTGTTCGACACGAACGCCTCGGCTGACGTGCTCAAAGACGGTGTTTTCACCTTTCGATTCCAAGTATCATTGGCTGCTGCTCCCGCCGTAGGAGGATTCCACTATAGTGGCCCGGTAGCGATCATCCGCTTTGACCCGGAAGAAGGCGAATTCGACTACGATCGATCGTACGAGGCACTCGAAGTGGTTAAGGTGCGACCCGAGCGCAAGGAGGCCAAGCCATTCATCGACCCCACTGGCGCCTTTGCTGCTTGGGTGGAATTGAAGAGAACGGAGAAGCAATACTGAAAGCGCACAATTGGATCGGGTTGGTTTGTATGTTGAATTGGCACAAGGGACAGGGAGTATTGCTTTCGAGCAACGATCATTTGATGCCGCCGCTCTTGGACTGAACCGGACTCGAACGACTGGATACCGCGGGAAAGGAGGCCGATAAATACCCCCTAATGGGTATTGTATCAGCCCATTGAGCAAGGCCACCTTTGAGAAGCAAGAACGTCATTTGAATATTCACTTGAACAATCACTGGACCATGGCACGCACATTCACCCTTCAGGCCGCTTCGATCATGATCCTGGCCATTGCACAGATCGACAACGCTTCAGCTGGCAGCTTTTTGGAGATCGATGGCTTATTCCATGTTCCAAGTGCGAGTATGGAACATGCTCATGTAACGGTTCAACGCGGGGACGTGATCATGAATGTGCTCACCAACGACTTGAGGCACATCAACTTGCGATTGGACCTTCAAACCACGTGGACCCTCTCCTTCGAGGAGGATGGATGCCGCAGCAAGGAGCTGTTTTTCGATACGCGAATGAGTGCGGAACAAGCGGCCAATGCACCGTTCTTATTTCGGTTCGAGGTGACTTTGGAAGTTGAGCCGAGCATGAGTGCCTTGGCATATGCGGGTCCTGTCGGCTACATCCGGTTCGACTCGGCACGGGGTGATTTCGACTATGACCTGGACTATCGATTATCGCATACCGCTGGCGGCGAGTTGCTGGATAAGCCGGTTGATCCGGCAGCCAGCGTTATCTCGGTTTCAGACAAGCGCGGACCACGCGAGCGGCACTGGGGTCCTGCTTTCATCGATCCTACTCGTGAGATGGAGCGTATGGCCGAGCTGCATAGGGCATCAGCGATGAACGAAGGTGCTGTGAACGCTTCCGCACCAACCGTGATCACAAATGAAGAGGGTGTTTCGTCCATTGCTCGGGAAATTGGAATTGTGCCGGAAGGATCCACGGTTGAACGCTCTGTGATCGTTGAGCAAGAGCGCGAGATCACTATTGTCCGTGTACGGAACAAGGGTGTCTTTACGGAGTATCGCCGTATCGCACACAGCAACGGTACGGTACTGCACTTCAAGAACGCCAGCAACTGCACGTATCACGAATACGTGGCTGCAGTGGGCAGATAGTTGACGGTATTCGTAAAGACGCCGACGGCGCTGAGCTTACAGGCCCAGCGCCGTCGGCGTCTACCCATCCCACAATTCGTTCAGCCTGCGGACAAGACTTTTTTCACGGCGCTTGCTATCGCGCTGCCATCCGCTTTACCGGCCAGTTGCTCATTCACGCTCTTCATCGCACGACCCATATCGGCCATGCTCTTGGCTCCGATGCCGTCCAGAATGTTCTTCACAGCAGCATGGATCTCGGCTTCACCCATGCGGGCCGGCAGAAAGGCCTCGATCACCTTCGCCTGGGCATCATCTTCAGCGGCCAGATCCGCTCGTCCTTGCTGGTGATAGATCGCAGCAGCCTCTGTTCGTTGCTTGTGCAACTTCTGGAGGATCCGCATTCCAGCCTCATCGCTAACAACCCCGTTGCTGTCTTCCTTGGTCAGTTCCAATAGAATGGCGCTTTTGATCGCCCGCAGCACATTGAGCCTGTCCTTTTCACGGGCAAGCATGGCTGTTTTGATGTCTGCGTCGATGCGCTCTTGCAAACTCATTCCGATCTAGTCCGGTTGATCGTGGATGAACGGGTTGTTCTTCTTCAATTGAACGCTGCGATCGCCGTTCTCGTCGGTCCCTTCACTCAGCGAATACCGACTGATGGTGCTTTCACTGCTGTGAGGTGTGTCGCTGAAGCCTGGGTTCTTCCGCTTGTAGGCCGGCTCGCGTTCCAGGTCAGCCAGCCCATTGGGCTGACGCAGCTTCATGGTCATTTCACGCATACGGGCCAAGCGGTCCTCCACCCGGTTCTGATGTTCGGGCTGGCTGGCTTTGGCTTCAACAGCTATTGGCGCTGCTATTGGTGAGGGCTGTGAATTCTCGTTCGCTGTGCCTACAGCAGTTTCTTTCGGGGCTTCCGTTGCATAGAGCTCGAATACTTTTTTCTCTTCGATCGGCTCGGATGGCTGCTTCACCGATGCAGGCCGAGGAGCAGGAGTTGGTTCCACCTCGAACTCGATGGAGCGTTGTTCGCGCTGTTTTTCCACTGCTGGTTCGGCAGGTGTCGCGGGTATCACCTTGATGAAAGGCTGTGGCTTCTCCTCATCTTCTTCAGCGGAAACTTCAACCTTGGGCACCGAAGAACCGGTAACTGGATTCACGATAGGTGAAGTGATGATCGTTGGCGAGATGTCGCCGAGCATGGTCACCTTGCGTTCTTCCCTTTTTGGCTCCAGACCACCGGTTAGTTCGTTCTGGTTGAACCCCGTAGCGATGACGGTAACACGCAATTTGTCACCGAGACTTTCGTCGTGGCAGTAACCCCAGATCACATCAGCACTGCTGCCTGCAGCGTCTTGAATGTGGTCGGTGATCTCGGTCATTTCGTCCATTTGCATCTGGCGATCACCAAGCGCGATGTTGAGCAACACGAACTTGGCACCCTTGATATCGCTGTCGTTCAGCAAAGGCGAAGACAAGGCTTCTTGTGCGGCACGAATGGCGCGATCCTCCCCTTCAGCTTCGGCCATGCCCATGATCGCAACACCGCTGTTGCTCATCACAGTGCGCACGTCCTCGAAATCAACGTTCACTTTTCCGGTCTTGTTGATGATGTCGGCAATTCCGCGCGCTGCGGTGGTAAGCACATTGTCAGCATGCGCGAAGGCATCGTCCATCGTCAAGTTGCCATAGAGGTCGCGCAGGCGATCGTTGTTGATCACCAACAGTGTGTCCACAGCACTGCGCATTTCATCAATGCCCGCGCTGGCTTGTTGCTTGCGTTTGCGACCTTCCCAGATGAAAGGCATGGTAACAATGCCTACGGTCAGAATACCCATGTCACGTGCCACCCGTGCGATCACCGGAGCGGCACCAGTGCCAGTGCCACCGCCCATGCCAGCGGTAATGAAGAGCATCTTCGTTCGGGTGCTCAACAGCTGGCGGATCTCATCGATGTTCTCCTGGGCAGCGAGTCCGCCACGCTCGGGCACACTACCTGCACCGAGACCTTCGGTGAGGGCGGTCCCGATCTGCAGCTTCACCGGTATCCGGCTGATGTCGAGGGCTTGTTTATCGGTGTTGCAAATGATGAAGTCCACACCATTGATGCCTTGGGCATGCATGTGGTTAACGGCGTTGCTGCCGCCGCCACCCACGCCGATCACCTTGATGATGCTGGCTAGTTCGGTGGGTAATTCGAATTTCATGGTTATGGGGATTGGGTGGGTCAGGGTAGGAGGTCAGGGATCATTTGGAACCGGGCATCAGGAATTCGTAGTGGGCGTTCCTTTCAACTGCTCAGTGCCTGTTTTCATGCTTCATCATCGTTCAACAATTCGGTAGCACCTTTCAGCACACGGTCGAAGAAGCCGCCGACTTTGCTCGGTTGGCTATGCCCCTTCACCTTGGATGGCGTTGCATCCGTCATCCGTGGCTTATGCAGGTCGAGATAGTCGAAGCCCTTCATCACCAAGCCAACACCGGTCGCGAAAAGCGGACTGGTCACGGCGTCCACATTGCTTTTTGCGAGGTGCTCGTTGGGGTAGCCGATCCGTACGCTCATTCCGGTGACGTATTCGGTCAATTGGCGCAAATGCTTCAACTGCGCTCCGCCTCCGGTGAGAACGATACCTGCACTGAGTTGCTTGTCCAGCCCGCTGTTCTTGATCTCGAAGTGAACGTGCTCGAGGATCTCCTCCATGCGGCATTGGATGATGTGCGCGAGGTTTTTCAAGCTGATCTCCTTGGGTTCTCGACCCTTCAGCCCTGGTATGCACACCACCTCGTTCTCTTTGTTCTCTGCTGCAAGAGCACTGCCGAAACGGGTCTTCAATGTCTCTGCCTGATCGCGCAGGATCGCACAGCCCATTTTGATATCATCGGTGATCACGTTGCCACCGAAAGGGATCACGGCAGTGTGCCGAATGATGTGATCGCTGAAGATGGCGATGTCGGTGGTGCCGCCACCGATGTCAACAAGCACTACGCCAGCTTCCTTCTCTTCGGCGCTCAACACAGCGTCTGCGCTGGCGAGCGGCTCCAGGATCAGCTCCGTCACTTCGAGGCCAGCCCGATGGACACACTTGTTGATGTTGCGCGCTGCGGTGAGCTGTCCGCTGATGATGTGGAAATTCGCTTCCATTCGCACCCCGCTCATGCCGATCGGATCCTTGATCCCTTGCTCATGGTCCACGATGTACTCCTGCGGTATCACGTGGATGATCTCTTCTCCAGGGGGCATCACGAGTTTGTGCATGTCGTCGATCAGCGCATCGATGTCGCTCTGCCGGATCTCCTCTTCGATATTGGCGTTCTGTCGTGTGATCATCCCGCGATGGTGCATGCTGCGGATATGTTGACCAGCGATTCCCACGTTCACTGTGGCGATATCCACACCGGCGCTGTCTTCGGCTTCGCGGATCGCGAGCTTGATGCTGTCCACGGTCTTCTGGATGTTGCTCACCACGCCACGGTTCACGCCATCGCTCTTGGCCTTGCCCATTCCCAGGATCTCGATCTTGCCCTGCTCGTTACGGCGGCCTACGATGCACGCGATCTTGGTGGTGCCGATATCGAGGCCGGCTACAATGTCATTATGCTGTTGCTTCTCCATCTTCTGTTTGGGTGACGATCAACGTCGCGTGGTATTCGGTGTGGTTGCTTGAGCTGTTAATGCGCTCCCGACGATCTTTTTCGGCAAGGGAGCGGGTCGATAGTCACTACGCTTGGTACAGACCACCTGGTCGGTAAAGCGCGTGTCGATGGTGCTGTACATGCGCCAATCGCTTTGCGGAATGCCTTGTTGGTAGAATGTCCTGAGCTTTTCCAGTCGCGTGCTCAAAGTCGAAGCGGCATCACCCCCGTCAAGCCTTCCGACCTTCACCCGGTTACCGCCTATGCGCGGGATCAATTCGAATTCACCAGTAGCATCGATCACCGCCTGATCGAACAAAGCGTTCCAACCGGCATCCATGGATATGGTTCTGGCGAGCGCGTAGATCTCATCGCTATGTGTGGCGCTACGAAGGCTGTCTGTGATCTGTGACAAGTCGACCGGCGTTCCTTGGGCGAACGGTTCGAAAAGCATACCCGTTGCCACTGCCACACGCGCAGTGTAGTTCGCGCTGAGTGGCATGGTCCAGCCTTCACGGTCGATGTAGAAGCTGCTGCCGTCATAATTGATCACACGCACGATCGGCTCGCGCTGCTTCACCGCAACATGCAGCGTTCCATCCATTGTGTGGTAGACATTCGCGTTGGCAACGCAGCCGATATTACGCAACCCTTGTTCTATTGCGACCATGTCGACTTCGCCGATAGGCGAGCCGATCACCGCATCGGTCGCGGTCAACACTTGCTGGCGTACGGCGTTCTCATCGATAAAGTGAACCCCTTCAGGAGCAACGACCGTTACCGCGAGTTCCTTCACAGGCGTTGTGTTGGTATTGCGCGCTGCGAAGCCCAGCAGTGCCACGATGGCGACCACACCGAGGACCATCCCGGATAGGCGCAAAACGTGTTGGATCTTCTGCTTCATACCTCTTCGATCAATGCGGCGATGCCTGGAACCAGGCGGTCGATATCACCCGCGCCAAGCGCGAGCAAGATGTCGAGTTTGCGGTTGCGTAGAAGGGGTAGCAGGTTCTCCTTTGTGCACACCGTTTTGTTCATCATGGGCACGTATTCCAGCATCCAACGGCTTGTTACCCCGGGGATGGGTTCTTCCCGCGCTGGGTAGATGTCCAGCAGGATCAGCTCGTCCAGCAGGGCCAGAGCTTGGCCGAACTCGAGCACCAGATCCCGTGTGCGTGAAAAAAGATGCGGTTGGAATATGCCTGTGACTTTCCGGCCGGGATACAATTCCTTGGCACTACTGATGGCCGCAACAAGCTCAGCGGGATGGTGCGCATAGTCGTCGATGAAGACTTTGGTATCCGATTTCGCGCGTAGTTCGAATCGCCTGCTGACGCCACGGAACGAGGAAAGCGCTTTACGGAGCTTGTCATTGGGTACCCCCAGGCTGAGGGCCATGGCACTTGCGGCGATCGCATTCTCCACATTGTGGCGCCCCGGCATTCCCATTGAAATGTCCTTGATGGTTCGGCCTTCCGCTACCAGGTCGAAACGATAGGTGCCATCCGCAACACGAATATTCTCTGCCCGTGGTTCACGGGTGGCGTTGATGGAGTATGTCTGTGTGCGTCTCGCGATCTCGTTCGAGCTCACGTTGCTCAATAGAAGCGACGCGATCCGTTCATGCACCAGAACCTTTCCGGTGACCAACGTCGCGAATTTGCCGTAGGCTGCGTACATGGCCTCCGGTGTTCCGTATATGTCCAAGTGATCGGGATCCATTGCGGTGATGATCGCCTCGCTTGGAGACAAACGCAAAAAGCTGCGATCATATTCGTCAGCCTCCACCACATTAACAACCGCGTCGTCGTTCAAGAGCACGTTCGTTCCGTAGTTCGCACTGATCCCACCCAGGAACGCGTTGCACTTTACCCCGCCTTCTGTAAGCAGGTAGGCCAGCATGGTACTCACGGTTGTTTTTCCATGCGTGCCAGCCACTGCGATCGTGCGGCGATCGCGTGTGATCATGCCGAGTACCTCGCTCCGTTTCAGAATTCGAGCGCCTTTGTCTTCCCAGTATTTCAATAGTGGACTGCTGATCGGAACAGCGGGCGTGCGAACGACCAATACCTGATCCGCGTGCGCCTCTTGGAACTCTGAAGGGATGAGGCTCGGGTTCTCATCGAATTGCACTTCGATACCTTCCATGCGCAGCTGGCCGATAAGCTCGCTCGGCGTTCTGTCGTAACCCGCCACTACGCTTCCACGCCGACGATAGTAGCGTGCAAGGCCGCTCATTCCGATGCCGCCAATACCGATAAAATACAGATACGATGGGCGTTCGGAGCTCATGATCTCGCAAGTCTTATCACCTCAACCGCGATCGCTTCGGCTGCGTTCTGCTGGCCAAGGGATGAGATCGCCGTGCGCAGTTTCGAAAGTGCGCCTTCATCTTCGATCAGCCGGATGATCTCGTTTCCGAGGTCTTCCACAGCGCGTTCATCTTTCACGAGAACCGCCGCACCTCGATCAGTGAGAGCTCGTGCGTTCATGGTTTGGTGGTCTTCTGCTGCGGTGGGCAATGGAACCAGGATCGCAGGTAGTTGCACGAGCTGCAACTCGCTTACGCTGATGGCTCCAGCGCGTGCTACCACGAGGTCTGCGATAGCGTAGGCGTAGTCCATTTTACTGACGAATTCGACCACTTTGCAATCGCCGTAGCCCAGTTTCATGGCGGCTTCTTGGGCCTGTGCGAAGTATGGCGTGCCCGTTTGCCAAATGAGCTGAATGCCTTTTGCTTTCAGCAGGGGCAGAGCTGCTTCGATCCCGCGATTGATCCCGCGAGCACCCAGACTTCCACCAGTAACGAAAACGATCGGACCTCCTTCGCGAAGGCCGAAATGTTCCAGTCCGCGTGGCCCTTTTCCTGCTAAGCGAACTACTTCCTGCCGCACTGGATTGCCTGTGAGGAGGAGCTTTTCGCTTGGAAAGAATTTCTCCATACCAGCATACGCCACGCAAATGCGATCCACCTTTTTGGAGAGCAAGCGGTTCGTTGCCCCAGGATAACTGTTCTGCTCTTGGATGAGCGTGCGCACACCTGCGCGTTGTGCCGCTGCCAGGGTAGGTCCACTGGCGTAACCACCTACACCCACGGCAATGTTCGGTTTGAATTCACGCACCAATCGCCGGGCCTTCATCATGCTCTTTACCAAACGCCAAGGCAGTCCGATGTTCTTCCAAAGAGAGCTTCGCTGAAAACCACGGATCGGCAAACCTTCGATGCGGTAACCGGCGGCGGGGACTTTCTCCATTTCCATTTTCCCTTCTGCGCCCACGAAGAGGAACTGCGTATCCGGTTCACGCTCTTTCACCGCGTTGGCGATCGCCACGGCCGGAAAGATGTGCCCACCCGTTCCGCCACCGGAGATCATGATCTTAAGCGATCGCGATGTCTGGGTCATTGGCAGACGATTTACGCTGTCGTCCTGGGCTCGACCCGGTACCAGCAGTTGGTTGTGCTTCGTTGTCGTATACACTGCGGCTGACGCTTACAATGATGCCCAGAGCAAGACAGGTGAACCACAAGCTGGTGCCGCCCATGCTCACCAAGGGAAGTGGTTGACCGGTCACCGGCACCAGGTTCACGGCAACGGCCATGTTCACCAGCGCTTGCAGAACCAGACCCAACGCGAGGCCTATGGCCACGAGTTTGCCGAAGTTCTTCTCCACTTTGTTGGAGATCTTCACCGCACGGAACAACAGAATAAGGTAGAGCAGGAGCAGGCCAAGCCCACCGATGATCGATCCGTACTCTTCGATGATGAACGCATAGATCATATCGCTTTCCGGGTGCGGCATGAAATTCCGGGATGTGCCGGTGCCGGGCCCGTTCGGTATGAAGCCGCCATGCACGATGGCGATCTTGGCATTGTTCACCTGATAGTTCGCGTCACGGTCCTCACCGCCATGATTGGAAAGGCGGGCTTCCCACGTTTTCAAACGCGGCAATAGTTCGGGGCTGGTCTTCGCAAGCAGAAGCAGCACGAGGAACCCACCCACTGCGATACCGCAGATACTCAGCATGTGTTTGAGCGGAACTTGTCCGATGAACATCAGGATCATACATGTTCCGAAAAGAAGAGCTGCGGTGGAGAAGTTCGCGGGGAGGATCAAGCCGCAAACAGCACCTACTGGTAGTATCAGTTTCAGGATGACTTCTTTGAATGTCCAAGGTTCTTCGCGGTCGCGCCCCAGCACACGCGCCAGATAAACGATGATCACCACACGCGCCAGGTCACTCGTTTGGAACGTTAGGCCAAGGCCTGGGATCACAAGCCAACGTGATGCTCCGTTCACATTGGATCCGATGAGCAGTGTGAGCAATAACAGCCCGATCGTAACACCGAGCAACACCTGCGATAGTCGCGAATAAACCGTGTACTTCAATTTGCTCGCCATATACATGATGAACCCTCCAGCGGCGAGCATCATGCCTTGTTTGAACAACACACCCAACGTGCCACCATCATGGCGCCAGACCATCCAGCTACATGCACTATACACAGCCAACAGGCTGACGATGCCCAGGATCAAAGCGACCATCCAAACGGTGCGATCGCCTTTGAGGTGTTGGTTGAAGAGGTTGTTCATTTCTACGAATGCGGTTGAAGAGTGGTCAGCGGCAGAAGGCAGTTGCAGTTCGTGTGTAGGTGTAGCGGCTTACTGCTTGCTGCTCGCTCCTTGGTGCTAACTACTGTCTTCATGGGTTATAGGTCTTTCACCGCGCGCTTGAATTCGGTACCGCGTTCCTCGTAGTTCGCGAAACCATCGCCACTCGTGCACGCCGGAGAGAATAGAACGACCTCGCCATTGCGCGCGAGTTCTCTGGCAACGAAAACGGCCGTGCGCAATTCTTCGGCGGTATACATGTGTTCGGTGAACGGCTTGAGCGCCTCGATACCACGCTCGCCTGGTTTGCCGAAGAGCACGAGCGCTACCACACGCTCTCTCAGGAACTCCTGCACATAGCCTTGGCCAATATCCGCTGCGAGATTTCCAGCGATCCAAACGATCGGTTTTTCGATGTGGCTCATTGAACGGAGCGTAGCGTCCAAAAAGGTGCTCTTGCTGTCGTTGATGTATTGCACGCCTTTCACCTCGCCCACATATTCCAGGCTGTGCGGTCCGCTCTGCTGTTCGGTGAGGCTCTCACTGCGTGCCTGCACAAGACGGGTCGCAGCGGTCTGTCCGAGAAGTCTGTAGAAGGTGTCCTGGTCCATAGGCTTGTTTTATTTCTGATGAACGGAGCGATCGGTTCGGTGACCTTCAGAGAGCCTTCACAGCGGCTTTGAATTTTCGCCCGCGCTCCTCGTAATTCTCGAATAGATCGAACGAGGCGCACGCTGGGGAAAGAAGCACCACATCACCTTGCTCCGCGAGGTCGTAGCTCTCTTGCACGGCTTTCGCGGCTGTGTTCGTGTCAACGAAGACTTTCACCAGATCACCGAAAGCAGCGTGGATCTTTTCATTCTCCAGACCCAAACACACAATGGCTTTTACCTTCTGCTTCACCAGTTCGCGGAGCGAGGAATAATCGTTGCCTTTGTCGGTGCCGCCGAGTATGAGGATCACTGGTTTTTCCATGCACTCCAACGCGTACCAAGTGCTGTTCACGTTGGTGGCTTTGCTGTCGTTGATGAACTCGATACCATTCACGGTGCCTAATTTTTCCAGGCGGTGCTCCACGTTCTGGAAGTCACTGAGGCTCTCTCGGATCGTATCGTTGCGCAGATCCATAACGCGCCCCACGATACCGGCGGCCATACTGTTGTAGACGTTGTGTCTTCCTTGGAGGGCGAGTTCGAGAATGCTCATACTGAAATGGTTTTGGTGAACGGTGAAATGGATGGTTTTGTCTTGTAGGTAGGCGCCTTGTGGATGTGTACTTGTAAGCGATATCGGCCAACGTTGGGCCTTCACAGGATGGGCGGAGAGACCGGTCATGGTCTCAGCATCATCAGCGCAGTAGATGAAATTGTCCGTGTCGCGCTGGTTCAATGCGATCCGGAATTTGCTGGCCACGTAGTTGCGCATTTCATACGCGTAGCGGTCCAGGTGGTCCGGCGTGATGTTCGTAAGAACTGCGATGTGGGGCCTGAATGTGCGGATGCCATCCAATTGAAAACTGCTCAACTCGAGCACGTAGATCGGATAGTCACGTTCGGCGACCAGTCCGGCGAAAGAGGTGCCGACATTTCCACCGACGGCGACATCGAGCCCCGCCTTTTTCAGCATGTGGCCGATAAGCAAGGTGGTTGTCGTCTTGCCATTACTGCCGGTGATACCGATGATCTTTGCGTTCGTGTAGCGCGATGCGAACTCGATCTCGCTGATCACCGGGATCATTTTTTCGGTGGCCGCCCGAACGAGCGAGGCTGAATCAGGAATGCCAGGGCTCTTGACGATCTCTGAGGCGCCAAGCACCCGGTTCGCACTATGTCCACCTTCCTCGAATTCGATGTCGTGCTCGAGAAGTATCTTCTTGTAATCCGCTTTGATGTGGCCTGCGTCGCTTACGAACACAGGTACGCCACGCTTTTTCGCGAGCAATGCTGCTCCCGTTCCGCTTTCCTGTGCTCCCAGCACCACCAGCTCGTTCATCGGAGCTTGAGTGTTACGAGCGTGAGCACTGCGAGCATTACACCAACGATCCAAAAGCGAGCGACGATCTTGCTTTCGTGGTAACCGAGTTTCTGGTAGTGATGGTGCAGTGGGCTCATCTTGAAGATCCGTCGACCCTCGCCATATTTCCGCTTCGTGTATTTGAAGTACGAGACCTGCATCATCACGCTCAGGTTCTCCACCACGAAGACGCCGCAGAGCACGGGGATCAGCAATTCCTTTCGTACGAGGATCGCGAGAGTCGCTATGGTGCCGCCTAGCATGAGGCTGCCCGTATCACCCATGAAAACCTGTGCCGGATAGGTATTGTACCATAGGAACCCGATGCACGCGCCGAGCATGGCGCCGATGAAGACAACGAGCTCACCGATACCGGGGATATACATCACGTTCAAGTATTGACTGAACACGATGTTGCCGCCCACGTACGTCAGAATACCGAGTGCCAGTACGATGATGGCGCTGGTACCGGCCGCTAAACCATCGATGCCATCGGTGATGTTGGCTCCGTTGCTCACCGCGGTGATGATGAAGATCACCGCGAACACATAAATGATCCACGTGTATTTGCGTGCATCGTTACCGAACACTTTCAGGAACGACGAATAGTTGAACTCGTTCTCTTTCACGAAGGGGATCGTGGTGTTCGGTGACTTTCGATCCAGCAGGAAATGCGTTTCTCCTTGTTTGTCCTTGAACCGTGTGATCTCGTCCTCATTGAACTGTTGAGCCAGCACTTCGGGTACTTCAACCTTCGTACGAATGCTCGGATGGAAATAGACTGTGAGGCCCACGACCAGTCCGATGGCGATCTGGCCGATCACCTTGCTTGTACCCGCGAGACCACGTTTGTCTTTTTTGAAAACCTTGATGTAGTCGTCCACGAAGCCGATAGCACCGAGCCACAGCGTGCTGGCGAGCATCAGCAGGATATACACGTTGTTGAGCCTTGCGAACAGTAGCGTCGGGATCACGATACCCGCTATGATCATGACCCCTCCCATGGTAGGAGTGCCTTGCTTTTGGATCTGTCCTTCGAGGCCGAGATCCCGCACGGTCTCTCCGACTTGCATGTGGCGAAGCCACTTGATGATGCCTTTGCCGAACCACAATGTGATGATCAGCGACACGAACAAAGCCATGCCAGCGCGGAACGTGATGTAATTGAACACACCACTTCCGGGAAGCGAGAAATCGAAGTATTTGAACAGATGGTACAACATGCCTATTTGTGCATCAGCTCAAGGGTTTCCTTCAGGATCGCGGCGTCGTCGAACGGGTGCTTCACGCCCTGCACTTCCTGATAGGTCTCGTGTCCTTTACCGGCCACGAGCACAACATCGCCCGGTTTCGCCAGTCCTACCGCCATGCGGATCGCTTCTTTGCGGTCGGCGTTCACGAAGACACGTTGCATGTCGCCCTGTGCGAGGCCAGTTCGCATCTCATGGATGATCGTATTCGGATCTTCGCTACGCGGATTATCGCTGGTGATCACCACTTGGTCGCTCATTTCCGCAGCGATGCGTGCCATGATCGGGCGCTTGGTTCGATCCCGGTCCCCACCGCAGCCCACTACACTGATCACACGTTGTTCATCACGGCAAGTGGCATTGATCGTAGCCAGCACGTTCTTCAGTGCATCGGGTGTGTGCGCATAGTCCACGATCCCGATGATGCTCGCACGCGTATCCCCGCCAGCGCCGCGGATGATCTGGAACCTTCCACGTGGTGGTTCCAGGTCGCTCAAGGCTGTAAGTACGTTCAACGGCATTTCGCCCAGCAGCGTGGCTGCGCCGTACACGGCCAATAGATTGCTCGCATTGAATTCGCCGATGAGGCGCGAATACACATCGTGGCCGTCGATATTCAGGTGCAAGCCTGTAATGGCGTTCTCGATGATGCGCGCGCGATGGTCAGCCATGTTGCGCACAGCGTAGCTCCGCTTTTTGGCTTTGGTATTCTGCAGCATCACACCACCGTTGGGATCGTCTGCGTTGGTAAGTGCGAACGCGTCCTCGGGGAGCTGATCGAAAAAGCGCTTTTTAGCCTTGATGTACTCGGCGAACGTGCCGTGATAGTCAAGGTGGTCGTGCGTGATGTTGGTGAAAGCACCGAGGACGAAATGCAGGCCTGTGATGCGTTCCTGAACAATGCTGTGGCTGCTCACTTCCATGAAGCAGTGGGTCACCTTTTCCTCGACCATGGTGCGCAACAGCTCGTTCAAGCGCACACTGTCAGGCGTTGTGTGCGTAGTGTCGATGGTCTTGATCCCTATGCGGATCTCCACTGTACTGATCAATCCACACTTGTATCCGAGCGATCTGTACAGCCTGTAGAGCAGTGTGGCAACGCTGGTCTTGCCGTTGGTGCCGGTGACCCCGACCAACTTCAAGTCCTTGCTTGGGTCATCGTAGAAGTTGCACGCGAGCACGGCCAATGCGTGCTGACTATCGGCAACGCGCACGTAGGTCACACCCTCCTTCAGCGCCTCAGGAAGTGTCTCACAGATGATCGCGGTTGCTCCCAGCTCTACCGCTTTAGTGATGAAATCGTGGCCGTCGCTCCTGGTGCCTTTGATGGCAACGAAGGCTGTGAAGGGCTTTACTGCACGGCTGTCGAACGTGATCAGTTCGATGGCGGCGTTGGTACTGCCGACCACTTGTTCGAGCCGCGCTTTGTAGAGGATGTCCTTCAGCAACTTCATACCAGCTCCAGCGTAATGGATGATCCATTGAAGCAGCGTGACCCGGGCTGCAGTGATTGCTTTTTCACCATGCCACTGCCCACGATCCGCACTTTCAATCCGCGATTCTCAAGTATGTAGAGCGCGTCCTTCAGTCCCATTCCCATCACGTTCGGTACCATGCCGAGCTGATCGCCTGGAATATTCCGGGGAGTGAGCATTACCGCGCTGTCCGCAGCTTGTGTGTTCACCCATTCACTTTCGCTCGTGATCTTTACGGGAACGTTCAACACCTGCGCTGCGGTGATAAGGTCATGTGAGTTCCCTGCGAACGTGAGCGGGGTGCGCGAACCACGGCTGCGTCGCGAGCTGTCGAGGTACGCGAGCTGTTTCGCGTCCTGCATGTCAAGGCGGTTCCCGTAAAGCTTGTCAGCGATCTCACGGAAGATCGGACCTGCCACCACGTTACCGTAGTAGCCTTTTTGTGAGGGCGAACTCACCACCACGATACAGGTGTATCGAGGTGCTTCCGCGGGGAAGTAGCCCACGAACGAAGCCTGGTAGCTCACGCCGTTCACTTTGTAGCCGGCGTTTCCGGACGCTATCTGCGCGGTACCCGTTTTGCCAGCGATGTTGAAATGGGCGCTGTGCAAATTCGTTGCGGTTCCTGTATCCACCACGTCTTCGAGCATTTTTCGGATACTCGCCAACGTGGCATCGCTCGCGATCTTTTCGTTCAAGGTCACAGGCTCGAACCGTTCCGTCTCTTTGCCATTGCGCGTAACACTGGTTACGAATAGTGGTTGCATCAGGCGACCATTGTTCGCGATCGCGTTGTAGAAAGCGAGCGTTTGCAATGGAGTTATCGTGAGACCATAACCCACGCTGTTCCACGGCAGGCTGATCCTGCTCCAGATCTTCTTGTTGTCCGGTCCGTAGAGGATCGGCATCGCTTCGCCAGGAATACGAACACCTAGCGGCGAACCAAGACCCATACGCCGAAGGCCGCTGATGAACTTCTCTGGCTGTTTGTTATAGGCCTTGTAGATGGCCTGGGATATCACGGTGTTGCTGCTCACCACCAATGCGCGATGCAATGTGAGTATGCCGGGTTTCTTGTGTGAGTCGGGTAGTTTCTTGCCACTGTACACTACCTCGCCACCGTGTGTGTCCCATTGATCGGTCGGCTTCATGAGACCATCCTCCAAGCCAACGATCAGGCTTGCTGTCTTGAAGGTGCTACCCGGTTCCGTTGCATGACCTACGGCGTAATTCTCCACTTCGGCGTACGTACTATCCTTCACCAGTGTCAGGTTGCTGATAGCCTTGATGAAACCGGTCTTCGTTTCCATCACCACCACACAACCGTGGTGCGCACCGTTTTTCCGCAACTGCGCCTCCAACGCCGCGTCAGCAACATCTTGCAGGTTGATGTCGATCGTGGTGTGGATATCGCTTCCGGCGATCGGCTCCTGTCCTTCACCATCATCGATCGGCATCCACGCACCACCGACCAGTCGACGCTCCAACTGATTTCCGGCTGTGCCATGGAGCACTGCTTCGAAACCACGTTCGATCCCATAATTGCCACTGTCGCTGGGCACGTCGCCGATGCTCCGTTTTCCAAGACGACCGAACCATTGCTTGCGCTCGTAATGTTTTACGGGGATCAAACCGCTCTTCAACCTGCCCATCCGGTAGATCGGCAAGCGCGACATCATGGTCATTTGCTCATAGTCAACGTTCCGCTTTACCAGGAAATAGCGTTCACCGCGAGCATGAGCGTCCATCAGCGAGTTCTTGTAGTCGGCTGCGCTGCGATCATTGAAGAGCGTGTTCAACCCGAGCGCGAGCGAGTCGATGCCACGGAAGAAGACCTTGTCGGTAAGGCCCTCCGCTTTCATATCCATGTGGATCTCGTATTCCGGCACACTGGTAGCAAGCAGTCGTCCATCATCGCTGTAGATGTGTCCGCGATCGGGCTGCACCGTGCGCACAGCCGTAGCCACATTGTTGGCTTGTTCGCGCCACTTATCGCCTTCTGCGATCTGAATGGTGAACATCTTCACCGCGATGGCCAGGCCAAAGGCCACAAGGCAACCGTAAACGAGGCCAACGCGCAGTCGCAGAACCTTGTCGGGGGCCATCATTCGGGCTGTGGTTTTTCCAATTGATCCTTTTCCACGGCAATGCGGATCGGTGGTGTTTTGCTCTCCTTCAATCCAAGCGTGCTGATGTCGCTGGCCACATGGCTCTGCTGCTGCGCTTGTTCGAGATGGCTGCGAACGGTGAGGTATTCGCTCCGCATCTCTTTCAATTCGGAGTTTGTTTTCTCCAGGTCACGAACTGTGCGTTCCGTCCAGTAACCGTAGGCGATATAGCAGAGCATCAAACCGGCGCAGAACAGGATGAAGCGCATGTTCCCCAGAACAGCTTCCTTGGTGAGGAAGGATCCGTTCATCACGCTGATCAGTGCCCGTGGAAGTCGCGCGGACTTGGAGCTTTTCGAGCTGGCTTTCGCCGGCTCTTTCTCCACTTCTGTTTTCTCTCTGATCTTGTTCACGTCTTTGTAGCTGTTCTCAGTTTCGCACTTCTTGCACGTGGGTTCCGTGCGACTTCTTCATCTGTTGGTTGTGTCGCCTTGTTGCTATCAGGGTTGAATGGTCTGATCCGATTGCCATACACGTCCTTGTGCTCTTCTCCGCTGAAGTCTCCACCGCGCATCCAGTTCTTCACCATCCGGTCTTCGAGGGAGTGGTAGCTCATCACGACCAAACGACCTCCGGGCTTGATCACCTCAGCGCTTTGTTTGAGCAGCGCTTCGAGCGATCCGAGCTCATCGTTCACCGCGATGCGTAGCGCCTGGAAGACCTGTGCGAGAAAGCTGTGATCGCCTTGTCGCGGCGTCACGGGCTTCAGCGCGGCGAGCAGTTGCTGCGTGGTGGTGATGCGCTGTGCGGTCCGTGCGGCAACGATCGTTTTCGCAACGCGCATCGCTCCATCCACTTCGCCGTAGGTGCGCAACAGTTCAGCCAGACGCACCTCATCGTAGTTGTTCACCAGGTCGGCAGCACTCTTCTTTGCCCGGTGGTCCATACGCATATCGAGCGGACCATCGAAGCGGAAGCTGAATCCTCGCGCCCCCGTATCGAACTGGTGGCTACTCACACCGAGATCCGCTAGAAGACCATCGATGGGCAACTTCTTCAGGAAGCGCAGGTGGTTCTTCAACCAGCGGAAATCGGCCTTCACCAAGGTGAAGCGCGCATCCTTCGGCGCATTCTTCCAAGCGTCCTTGTCGCGATCGAAGGAGATCAGTGAAGCGCTCTCATCGAGCTTTTCGAGGATCGCCCTGCTGTGACCACCGCCTCCGAAGGTGACATCCACATAGATGCCGCCCGGGCGGATCTTCAAGGCATCGACACAATCATGTAAAAGAACGGGCGCGTGGTATTCACTTCCCGTCGTCATTGCCCAACGGAGCCATGACTTGTTCTGACAGAACGCTCATATCCACTGCCTCGTTCCGCATGTCCGTGTATGCCTTGGCGTCCCAGACCTCGATGCGATCGCCCGAGCCCAACAGCTTGATGTCCTTGCCCATTCGGGCATCCTTCATCAAGGCGTAAGGCAACAGCATTCGACCGGTAGGGTCCAGCGACACGGGCGATGCCCCTGCTGTAAAGCGTCGGATGAAGTCCGCGTTCTGTTTGATGAAGCGGTTCAGCCGATCGAGCTTCTTGGTAGTGCCCTCCCAAACACTGATGGGGTAGAGCACCAAGCAGGGCGCGTGAACATCCCGGTTCATTACGAAGCCGCGGTCCGCCTGCTCGCCCAGCTGCTTGCGCAGTTGAGCGGGGAGCACGAGTCTCCCCTTGGCGTCCAATCGACAATCGAATTCTCCGAGCAGGTTCAGCATACGCGATCATGACGGTGCGAGATGGCGGCGAAAGTATCCTTGGTCAGGCACTTACCGGCACTATCGGGCACTTTGTTCATAACTTGAGGGTTCAAATGTAAGTTATCGAAAAGGAATGCGCATAAAAACCCTTATAAATATGAGGTTTTATGGTGTGGTAGGAAGTGCCGGAAAAACCCATGTGGGTTAACATTCGGACGCCAAGTGTTTCAGTGCCGAAATCAGGGTTCTGATGGTCGATAGTCCCAACCCGACCAGGCTGGACGTGACTTCTGGCATTCCTCGTCGTGTTCTTGATCTGTAAACCCGACCATGGCCTCGATCCGGTTTTTGGGAAGGGATCACCCCGGTTCAGCCAGGTCGAGCAGTTCAACCTCCATAGCCCAATTACTGCGATCCCGGAGCGGATGGTTCAGCATACCATTTTGCTGTTATCCCGCGGATCCACGATAAGATCGTTGGTGCTCGTTATCAGGAACTGAAGAGTGAAAGACAAGTGAAAGTCTTGTACTTGAATACCAGGATCGGACGCGATGCGTGAAGAATGAACAGTTGCGGAGCATCGTCCGACTACATTTGGAACATTGCCATCGCACCCATGCAACCCCTGTTGAAGGAAGAAGGAGAGTTCAAGCACATCGAGGTCGGTGACGGTCCGCCATCGATCTTTTGCACGGGCTGTTCGGTGCGCTCAGCAACTTCGAAGGGCCGATCAATTACTTCGGCAAGAAGTACCGCGTAGTGATGCCGATGCTTCCGCTCTACACGCTACCGATGTTGAATACCAACATCCCGGCGCTGGCGGAGTTCCTCGATCGGTTCATCACCTACAAGGGCTTTTCGGAGATCAACTTATTGGGCAACTCGTTGGGCGGGCACATTGCGCTGGTCTATTGCACGAAGCACGCGGCAAACATTCGAACCTTGATCCTCACGGGGAGCAGTGGACTGTACGAGAACGCTTTTGGTGGCGGCTTCCCGCGGCGGGAGGACAAGGAGTACCTGCGCGCCAAGATCGCCTTGACCTTCCACGACCCCAAGCACACCACCGATGCACTGGTGGAAGAGTGCTACACCACGGTGAACGACAAAGCCAAACTGATACGGATCCTTTCATTGGCGAAGAGCGCGATCCGCCACAACATGGCCAAGGACTTGCCGAACCTGAAGATGCCCGTTGCCTTGATCTGGGGCAAACAAGACACGATCACGCCACCGCATGTCGCGGAAGAATTCCATTCGTTGATCCCACATAGTGAGTTGTTCTGGATCGATGAATGCGGGCACGCAGCGATGATGGAGCACCCCGATAAATTCAATGGCATCGTGGATGGCTGGTTGGCGAAGACGCTATCGTGAAAATGCAAGTCATGAGTAGCGAGTGGCGAGTGGCGAGTAATGCGCTGCACGTTGCGCATTACTCGCCACTCGCCACTCATCACTCGCCACTCCCCCCATGGAAAACCTGATCGCCGAACACCTGGGCAGTGGCCGTGAAGCCCAGCATTGGCCCAAGCCAACCTTGCCGGAATACGCCTTCATTGGGCGAAGCAATGTGGGCAAGAGCTCCTTGGTGAACATGCTCGTGGGCATCAACAAACTCGCTCGAGTAAGCAACACACCAGGCAAAACGCGCAATGTGGAGCACTTCAAAGTGGACAATAGTTGGTTGCTCGCTGACCTTCCGGGATACGGTTTCGCCAAGGTGAGCTTGGATGAACGTGCAGCATGGCGAACGATGATCGACAACTACTTGCTGGAACGCGAGAACCTGCAATGCGTTTTCGTTCTGATCGATTGTCGCTTGGAGCCACAGAAGAACGATCTCGGTATGGTCCGGTGGCTGGGCGAAAAGGAGATCCCGTTCGTATTGGTCTTCACAAAAAGCGACAAGTTGAAACAGCCGAGCATCGTGAGCAACATTGCGTTGTTCAAGCGGACACTGAAGAAGACGTGGGACAAACTGCCAACCATCTTCATCACCTCGGCAGAGACTCGGAAAGGGCGCGAGGAACTGCTCCAGTTCATAGCGACTGTCAACTCAGAATGGAGTGGAGCGGTTTGATCAAGGTCGGGTTCAGCCACTGCTGATCGGCCTTCTTTGACTTGTTCTAAAAGGCAACCAGCGTTCGCGTAATGAAGATCATGCGCACCAGTTGAACGAGGAACGGCAGGGCGTCGCTGTAGAACAGATTGATAAAGGCAACGGCCAGAAGGAGAACTCCGACCATTCGTTCCGTGATTTCTGCTCTCAACAGAACTACCAGAACGAGCAGGTGAGGTAGAGCATACGCCATGCTGCGTTCCATGTCGATCACGGCCACGGATGTTGCCAGCACAAGTGAAAGACAGATGAGGAATAGAACGAGCAAGGCGATCCTTCGGGATCTCCACCAGAGCCAACAACAAATACAAAGCGGGATGATGAAACCCTCGCATCCATGGAAGAGAACGCGAAAAGTCAACGGCAATTGGGAAGTGAAGTAGGTGAGCGCTACAGGGGCTGTTCGCAATCCGAGTGATACGCCGAGCAACAAGCGTATGACCACATACAGTGTTCCGGCCAAGAGATATGGCCAATATCTCGGCCAGACCATATGGTAAGGTGTGTGAATTGCCCGTCGCGAAGCAGATCGCGGGGCCCACTCCAGAAACAGCAGGACAGGAGATGCGATCAACGCACGTTCATCAGTGAACCAAGCCAGAAGAAGGAAGAGGATGACGAGTGCCTTGCGCCGCGTGACCATGGCTGCGAGCAGGAAGGTGAGCGCGAGGGAATCAAAGAAGCCCCATAGGTCCAAATTGTAGGGATGTCCTCCAGCGATCAAGCAGAACGGAAGACAGGCAAGAGATCCACGCGGTCTCGTAGAGAAATAGCGACCAAGAAAAGTGAATAGCAACGCATGCAAGGCGAACGTGGTGACCGTTTGGAACACGACAGCCCCGGCCACGGTATGGATGTTGAGTGCCCGGCAGATCAAGGCCGGTACGAAACGGAAACCCAGTTTGGCCGAGTGCGAGGCATCGGGATACTGAAGTGTGTGGTCTGTGAACGGGGCGTTCACCTGCTCCAAGAAACCTGCCCAATTCTGGCTCACTTCACCGCGCACGAAAACGAGGTCGTAGGAAGGGAAATTCCAGAAGAAGGCAAAAACGGTGAGCGCTATCGAAATGCGAAATGGCGAGGCGACCAACCATTGGAAGAACGGGAGAGAGGTCACTCTTTCGATCACCCGGTCAAGCCGATCGATCAATTGTTCAATATCGGCCCCCATGGTTCATAGAACGTTCTATCTCCGAGCGCATGGCTCCGTATCGATCGATCCGAACGAACGAGGATGGACCCTCAGCTCGGCGAGTTCTTTACATCTAGCATGTGCTCCGCGAAGTACTTCCCGAAATCACGGAACTGGGCGGCCATTTTGCCTTCGCCGGTAGCGCGCTCGAATGTGTCGGCCATGGTCATGATGCTCTGGTGATAGAACGCCTTCATCTCATCGGTGGTCATCTGTTTCGTCCACAGATCGATACGCAAAGTATTGCTCTCCTTGGCGTCCCAGAGGCTGATGAGGGCCGCTTTGCATTCGCTTTTCACACCGCCGTCCTCGGCTTCCCAATCGATACGCTCAGGCACCTGGTTCTCGTCAAGGGTAACGGTGAAGTGGATCTGGGAGGATTTTGACATGGGGTAGTCAGGTCATCTGGGTTTGTAACTCTTCAGCACGCTACGTGCATCCGTATTCTGGAACAGTTGCGCCATCGAAACATCGCGATGATCATCCATGTAGCTCCTCACCATTTGGTAGCCGATCCACTCACCGATATGTCCAGGGCTCTCCTTCGGAAAACCATTGGTGAAAGGTCCGTCGTTCAACAGGCGGTCAACATCTTCTCCTTTCTTGCTGTAGAGTTGCTCCTTCGCTATCAGCTCCTTCCAAACGTTGAATTCATTGTCCTCGCACCATTTCATCTGCTCATCGGTGAATGCGAATTTCAACGCTGGGTTCGTTTCCGGCAGCAACGCATCGAGCAGGTACAGCACCTTTCCGATCTCTACCAGGTTGGTGAGCAGATCTTCTCCGCGCACGTCCTTCGTGTAATGTACCTGCAACCAGCCCTTGAGGGCACTTGGAACAAGCATTTCCGGTCGCATGCGCTCTTTCACATACTGTGGAAAGGCATCAGGCGCGAGGAATTGGATCACTTTGCTGTCCTTGCCCACGAACCACTCCACCCCAATACCGAGCACGCTGTCCGTTGGGGTTACACCAAAATTGAACCCGCTGTTGAACACGATTATCCGAGGCGTTAGACTGTCAGGAAAGAAGCCCTTCAATCCTTCGAACGCCTTTTCGAATTCGGCCCGTTGTGGTCCCATATCCCCCAAAACGCTATCGGCTTCTAGTTGCACACTGCTCCAATCGGGGTCCATCGCAAAGCGGATCAACTGCATCGGCAATCGTGGATCATTGATCGGCGCGGCTTGTAGAATGCGCTCTACGTAATCCTGGAAGAAGGACCCGTAGGTTGCTTGGAGTTTCAAGGTGAAATTCCCAATGCTGTCCTTCACACTGTTGAAAAGATCCTGGTCCAAACGCTCGATCCGAACATCAAGATCCGGACGAATTGCAGGCTCTGTGTGACTTCCACTGTCGCAGCCGGTCGCAAGCACAACCGCTGTGAACAACACATACTTGGCTGGTTGGTGGAGCGGGTTACTTTTGGCCATCCTGAAAAACGATCGCGAAACTATGAAGAAGCCTGCTGCACTTTTGACAATAGCGCTCGTATGCGCATCACACCTGAACGCACAAGATGAAAAGGCTGTGCGGCTGGGCTTGGAAATTTGCCCGAATATCGGCCTGCTATCCTCGGATGACAAGACGTATACATCGGATGGGAGCAAGATCGGTTTCCGGTTCGGTTTACTGGGTGATTTCCGTTTGGGTGCCAATGCGAACTACTTCTTCAGCACTGGTTTGTTTTTGAACAATATCGGAGCAAATACGAAAACGACATTAGCCGATAGTGCGAAGACGGTTTTCAAAGCGGAATCGAAATACCAATACGTTGAACTACCGATAACCGTGAAGTTGAAGACCAACGAGATCGGCTACATGACGTATTTCGGCCAGATCGGATTCGATGCTGGCGTGCGTGTGGCTGCAAAGGGTAAGCTTGAAGGTGGTGATTATGAGGATATAGGTGAAGGCGCGAATATTTTACGGATCGCGCTAGCTGTAGGGGGAGGATTCGAATACAACTTCAGTGGAAATACATCCGCTATCGTTGGGGTGAAATACAGCAATGCCTTTACCAGTGTGAATGACAGCGATGGCCCGAAAGCCAAGTTGCATTACGTTGAACTGACCGTAGGCGCATTGTTCTAGGAAATTCGAGAACGATCGAAGCCCTGTTCACTGCAGTGTGGACAGGGCTTCGCACTTTTGGAACATGAACACGGAAAGAGTCATCGAGCACATCGTTGAATGGTTGCGCGACTATTGCGTCTCGAACAAGCAGAAAGGATTCGTTATCGGCGTAAGTGGTGGTATCGATAGCGCGGTCACCAGTGCGTTGTGTGCACGCACGGGTTTGCCGGTCTTATGTGTTGAAATGCCGATCCATCAGGCCCCTTCACAGGTTCAGCGCGCACAGGAGCACATCGCCGCCTTAAAGGCCGCCCACCCTGTGGTCACCATGGAGGTCGTGCAGCTTACGAGTGTATTCGATCAGATGGTTGTCGCATTCCCGCCTCACCCGGACCGTGCCGTGATGGAGCTCGCTTTGGCCAATACGCGCGCGCGCCTGCGGATGACAACACTGTACTACTTCGCGGGGCTTCATTCACGGTTGGTGGCCGGCACGGGCAATAAAGGTGGAGGACTTCGGTGTGGGCTTTTTCACCAAGTATGGAGATGGCGGCGTGGACCTTTCACCGATCGCGGACCTGACGAAGACAGAAGTCTACGAAGTCGGTCGTGCCCTCGGCATCGTGGAGAGCATCATGAAGGCCAAGCCGACCGATGGGCTCTGGGGTGATGACCGCAGCGACGAGGACCAGATCGGCGCGAGCTACCCGGAGCTGGAATGGGCCATGGAATTCCGCGATGGCGGGGGCGATACGAACACAGCCGATCTGACCGCACGCCAACGGCATGTGCTCGGCATCTTCGATCAACGCCGTTCGGCCAACCGGCACAAGATGGGGCCGATCCCGGTGTGCATCGTTCCGACGCGCGTGCGTGGGTGAAGGTTCTCGTTCAACGTGCGGATCGTTACCTTCGAATGCCATGAATGAGTCATCCTTCAAGATTGTCGGCCGGCATTGTGGATGCCTGATGTTGGCATTTGCGATGACGTTTTGCGCGGCAACTTGTCAGGCACAGCACGAGAAAGCGTATCTCGGGGATACGGCAAATGACCATGTCCAGTTAGCCAGGCCACGGTGAGCCTCATCAACACCACCGACAGTGGTGTATGAATTTCCCATCGAAAAGGTGGTCGTTCGGTCTCAGAAACCCCATGTCATGCGCGGCCCGCGAATTTCCAAGCATCCAATTCCGCTCACTCTGTGCGAACGTCGCATCCGCGAACGGGGTCTGTTCAGTCAGGTAGGGAACGCTATAGGCTTCCTGCTCGGCGGTCTTATTCAGCATCAAGGCGTTGCGGGCGTTCAGCCGACCGCGCCGATCGGCACTGCTGGCGGGTAGGCCCTGGTGCGATTATCGGCAGCGCTAGGGTCACGTTCGACATAGGTGGTCAAACACGGTCGATACCACGCCACTGCGTTCATCGGTCGACGCTATACAAGAACGAATAGGGAAGCAACTTGGCTTGATTACCCGATCGTCCACGTATGCTCTCCCTTGAGTAACGCGTCCAGATCACCGATACCCTTCAATTCCTTCGCCTTCTTCACCTGCGCCTGCAGCTTGTCTTCATGCGTGGCGCGATCGTTCACGCAGAACACACCAAAAGGTCGTGGGAAGTCGAACATGCTGCATGTTGTCGAAGAGGCGCACGAGGATAGAGGCCTTGAAGTTGTCGCGCTCGTTATGGATCCAGCAATCGTTCGGAGAGAATTCCGGGCCGATGTCGATGATGCGCGGCTTCATCTCTTTGATGCAGATGCCCTTGGTAACAGCGGAATTGCGCAGCTGATCGGTCACTTCAACACCTCATCAAGTATCCGGTCCAGGATGCTCGTGTCGAAGAGCACGTTCACACCGACCATGCATTGCACACCTGGTTGCAGCTGGAAGGCGGGGATCAGGTCGTCCACACCGGTGGTTGTGATAGCTGCTCGGTGGCGCGTTTGGTAACCGACCTCTGCACGGAGTGCGAGATGCTTGTTCAACTTGTGCCTTACCGAAGCAAAGATGCGCAAGCCCGCATAGTTGAGATTGTATCGGCGATCGTTCAGCTCAAGACCACTCCGGTTCCCCTCAAGCCCCGCACCAAAGTTCAGTCGCGTGACACCGCCCACCTTCCAGCCGAACGATGCCTGCAGCGGCAGCACGTAGTTGAAGGACCACTTCTTGCCGATCGGCGCGGACCCACCGATGAACGGCACCGGCAACGTGAGCCCATCCGTGTAGCTAGCTGCGAGACCATAGAAGAACTGCTTGCGCAGGCCCTTCACCTTCATCTTCCCGATCACGCCGCCAAAGCGCGGAACGGCTCTATCGAACGTGCGGTCCTCCTCGCTCACGTTCACGTTCAGGCTCCAGAAGAGGATGCGGTACTTTTTCGTAAGGCTCACCCCAAGTGCGCCGATGGACGCGGTGTGCAACGTGCGTGTTTCGCCGAGCACTTCATCGAAAAGCACCTGCCGTGTGCCGTAGCGCACATTGCCCATCACCTGCGAAGCCCGGACGCGCACGCCGTTCTTCAAGAGTTCGCCGATGTTCTCCGCTGTAAGGTCCAGCTTGGCGTTCACGTTGAACGTGCTGTGGATCGGGAAGGTGAGGTCACCAGGCGGTCGAGCCCATCGCCGCTGCGGATCCCTTGTCCAAGCCGACCTGCGGCAACCAATGCCCTTCCACGCGCAGGCGTGGCCGGAAGAGTTGATCGAACTGGTCGAGGTCGAAGGTCTGGGCGGAAAGTCCGGCAGGCGTCTCCCAAAGGCGATGGTCAAGAGAACGAACTGGCGGAAGTTCATAGGAACTGATATACGTAGGGCGAAGGTCGTATGAAGACTACAACGCTTGTTGGACGTCACCCGATCGTCCACGTATGCTCACCCTTGAGCAACGCATCCAGATCACCGATGCCCTTCACCTCCTTCGCCTTCTTCACCTGCGCTTGCAGCTTGTCTTCGTGTGTCGCGCGGTCGTTCACGTAGAACACACCAAAGGGTCGTGGGAAGTCGCCAGCGTGTTGCATGTCGTCGAAGAGGCGCACCAGGATCGACGCCTTGAAGTTGTCGCGCTCGTCGTGGATCCAGCAATCGTTCGGTGAGAAATCGGCGCCGATGTCGATGATGCGCGGCTTCATCTCCTGGATGCAAATGCCCTTGGTACCACCGGCGAATGTGAGCGGTTTGCCTTGTTCTACGAAAAGTGTGTTCGTAGGCTTGTTCGCTTTCTCGGTGAAGACCTCGAAAGCGCCATCGTTGAACACGTTGCAGTTCTGGTAGATCTCAACGAGCGAGGTTCCGCGATGCGCATCGGCACGGGTGAGCACTTCGCGCATGTGCTTCGGGTCGCGGTCCATGCTGCGGGCTATGAAGGTTCCATCGGCGCCCTTCACCAGTGCGAGCGGATTGAAGGGATGGTCCGTGCTGCCCATCGGTGTGCTTCGTGTCACCGCACCTTCCGGTGAGGTAGGCGAGTACTGTCCTTTGGTCAACCCGTAGATCTCGTTGTTGAAGAGCAGCACGTTCACATCCACGTTGCGGCGCAACAGGTGGATGATGTGGTTGCCACCGATGCTCAGCGCGTCACCGTCACCGGTGATCATCCAGACGCTCAGCTCGGGTCGCACGCTGCGCAAGCCGCTCACGATCGCCGGCGCGCGGCCGTGGATGCTGTGCAACCCATACGTATCCATGTAGTATGGGAATCGCGAAGAGCAGCCGATGCCGCTGATGAAGACCACGTCCTCCTTCTTCTTGCCGCTCTGCTCAAGCAGGGTCTGCACCTGTTTCAGGATGCTGTAATCGCCGCATCCTGGGCACCAGCGTATCTCTTGGTCGCTCGAGAAGTCGATCTTCTCAGGAGCGATGATCGTACCGTTCGTTGTGCTCATCGCTTCAGCAGGTTAAGTGCACCTGCACGGATCTCTTCGCTCGTGAATGGCATGCCTTGGATCTTGTTAAGGCCTTGTGCGTCAACCAGGTATTCGGCGCGCAGCATTTGGCGGAGCTGCCCACTGTTCATTTCAGGCACCAGCACTTGCTTATAGTTCTTCAGCAACGGGCCAAGGCCTTTGTTGAAGGGGAAGAGGTGGCGGATGTGAACGTGTGAAACGCTCTGTCCTTCCGCCTGCAACTGCAATGCAGCCGTTCGTATAGCACCGTAGGTGGAACCCCAACCCACGATCAGCAACTCTCCTTCGGGCGCGCCGCTGTCCAAGCGGATAGGTTTGAACCGGTCGGCGATCTTGGCCACCTTATCTGCCCGCAGCGCCACCATCTTCTCGTGGTTGGCGGGATCGTAGCTGATGTTACCGGTCTTGTCCTGTTTCTCGATACCGCCGATGCGGTGTTGCAATCCCGGTTGACCGGGCAAGGCCCAAGGCCGCACACCGCGTTCGTCGCGCAAGTAGGGGAGGAACTTGTCGCCGTCGTTCGGTTCTTTGATGTAGTTCGCCTTGATCTCTGGCAGGTCCTTCGAATTCGGGAATCGCCAGGGCTCGGACCCATTGGCGATGTACCCGTCGGTCAGCAGGATCACCGGGGTCATGTGCTCGATCGCGATCTGCACGGCCTCGAAGGCCATCTCGAAACAATCGATCGGTGTACTCGCGGCGATCACCGGGATGGGTGCCTCGCCGTTTCGGCCGTGTACCGCTTGCCAGAGATCGGCTTGTTCAGTTCGTGTAGGGAGCCCAGTGCTCGGGCCGCCACGCTGCACGTTCACGATCACGAGTGGGATCTCCAACATGAAAGCCAAGCCCATGGCTTCGGTCTTCAGCGCGATGCCCGGTCCGCTACTGGCGGTAATACCGATCGCGCCACCATAACTCGCACCGATGGCCGAGCCGATCGCGGCGATCTCATCTTCCGCCTGGAAAGTGATCACACCGAAGTTCTTGTGCCGGCTTAGCTCGTGCAGAATGTCGCTTGCCGGCGTGATGGGATAGCTGCCGTAGAACAGATCGAGCTTCGCCTTCTGCGCACCAGCGATCAGGCCGAGCGCGGTGCCTTGGTTGCCCGTGATGCTGCGGTAGGTGCCTTTCGGCATGGGCGCAGCCTTCACTTCGAAACGCGTGGTGAAAGTCTCACTCGTATCGCCGTAGTTGTAACCAGCCAACAAGGCCTTCATGTTCGCCTCCAACAGCTCGGGCTTTTTGCTGAACTTGCGATTCAGGAAACCTTCGGTGAGCGCGTTCTCGCGGCTGTACATCCAGTTGATGAAGCCGAGCACGAACATGTTCTTGCACCGGTCCTTCTCCTTCATGCCGAGGGTAGTGCCCTCCAGCGCCGTTCGCGTGAGCTTGGTGACATCCACGCTGTGCAGATGGAAGTTCGCCAGCGAGCCATCCGTCAGCGGATCGGCCTCATCGATGTAACCGGCCAGGCGCAAGTTCTTCTTATCGAAGCCATCGCTGTTGGCGATAATGGTACCGCCGACCTTCAACTTGCTCAGGTTCGCCTTCAGCGCAGCGGCGTTCATCACCACCAGCACGTCGCACTGGTCGCCGGGGGTGAAGATCTCCACGCTACCGAAGTGCAATTGGTAGCCGCTCACACCGGCCAGCGTGCCCTGTGGCGCACGGATCTCCGCAGGGAAATTCGGGAAGGTGCTGACGTCGTTGCCGAACAGCGCGTTCGTATCGGTGAACTGCGCGCCGGTGAGCTGGATGCCGTCGCCGCTATCACCCGCGAAGAGTATCACCACGTTCTCGCGGGTCTCGACGGGCTTCTTCTGGAGTATCGTGGACATTGAGATATGGCGCGAAGGTAGCCCGACAGGAGGGCGATGGAAGAACGCCGCAAGTCAGGGAAAGTTCTGCCTTGAGCCTGATCAGGGATACTCGAAACCGAACCTGTAGCCGATCAGGCGGTCCTCATCGCTGAAACTGAACCGCGCGTAATACACGGGGGAGTTGCATCGCTGGAGATACCCTAGGGCCGACGGATCCCGCATCGAATAGGTGAGGTCCACGGAGTTGTCAGCACGTTGCCCCCAATGCCCTGGCTCGCCGAAGATCTTCCGGACCTCCTTCTCCGACATGCCAAGCGCGATGCCTCTGCCACTTACGAAACGCTTGATGGGAAGTCCGGACCGGATAGGGCCTGAGAATGCAGTTGTTACGCGGAGTTCACTGTATGCACCCTGACCATCGCCATAATGGAAGTAGGCAGTGAGGATCTCCGTGCTATCGGCATTGAAGAAGTAGACGCGCGGCATGTCTTTCCGATCGTCGATGAGCGAATCCGGCGGAACAGCTCCGATGACGACTACTGCGCTGGCTGCATCGCACAAGTGGATGCCTGCAAGCACGGAGTCTGGAATGAACGGGGGCTCGGCCGCGGAGAGCAGGTCCTGACCCTGAGCAGGACATAAGAGGCTCGAGCAAAGGATCGGTGCGAAAAAGCGAAGGAACATGGCTTGCATCAAGCCACCACCCCGAGGTTCACGGCCTCCACGCTGCGGATCTCCGGTGAAGCGCGTTTGAGCGCTTCCTCCACGCCGGCCTTCATGGTCATGTGGCTCATAGCGCAGCCGCAACAGGCACCGTGAAGTTTCACACGGGCGATACCATCCGCCGTGATCTCTTCCAAGGAAATGTCACCGCCATCGGCTTCGAGGAAAGGTCGAAGATCATTGAGCGCTTGTTGAGCGCGCAGGGTGACCGAGTCGCGTTGTTCGCGGGTAAGCCTCATGGTTGGGAGGCCGAAGCTACGGGCTTCAGGTGGGATCCGGTGGGTGACGCCATTGTAGTGATCACCCGAGCCATGGCTTCCACCAAGGGCCGAAAGGCATCAGCGGCAGGCGTATCTCCTTGAAGAACGGCCGGGCGGCCCACGTCAGCGGCTTCGCGGATACTTTGCACCAGCGGCACTTCCGCGAGGAACGGAACCTTCAGTTCTTCGGCGAGCCCGCGCGCGCCGCCCTGCCCGAAGATGTAGTACTTGTTGTTCGGCAGTTCGGCCGGGGTGAACCACGCCATATTTTCCACAATGCCGAGCACAGGCACATTCACGCTCGCAAGTTGGAAGAAACCAACGCCCTTGCGCGCATCGGCCACGGCCACGGGCTGCGGGGTGCTCACGATGATCGCACCGGTGAGTGGAATTGCCTGTACCAGCGAAAGATGAATATCGCCTGTTCCTGGCGGAAGATCCACGAGCATCACATCGAGCTCGCCCCAATCGGCATCCTTGAAAAGCTGCTCCAGTGCCTTGCTGGCCATGGGTCCGCGCCACGCGATGGCCTGCTGCGGATCGGCGAAGAAGCCGATGCTCAAGAGCTTCACCCCGTAGTTCTCCACGGGTACGATCCAGTTCTTCTCTTCGACCTTTTTAACCGTCGGTTTCTCGTGCAGCACATCGAACATCAGTGGCATGCTCGGTCCGTAGATATCGGCATCCACCAATCCCACAGTGAAGCCACGTTGTGCGAGACCCACCGCGAGGTTTGCTGTGATCGTGCTCTTGCCGACGCCTCCTTTGCCACTGGCCACGGCGATGATATGCTTCACCTTGGGCAGAACCTTGCGCACGTTGGCACGATCACCGCTCAAGGGGTTCACATTCACTACCACGTTCACGTCCTTGCCGAGCGCCTGTTTCAATTGGAAGCTCACGGCCTCTTCCATACGCTTGCGGCTGTGCATGGCGGGGTTGCTCACTTCCACGGTCACGTGCACGGTGTTCTCATCAACGACCACCTCGCGCACGAGGTCGAGTTCAACGATGTCTTTTTTGAGGTCGGGTTCCACAACGCGGGAAAGCGCGGCGGCGATGGCTTCTTGGGTGATGGGCATGGGGCGCAAAAGTAGAGCGCATGATCACGGGACCGGGATCACAATCCCAATTCCACGGCCGGGTCCCAGAACTTCTCTTTGAAAGCGATCACCTGGTCGTCCTTCACCTTCACGCCTTCCTTGCGCAGCAGGCTTGCCATGCGTGTGGGCGTGGCGAAGTGGTGCTTGCCGGTGAGCAATCCGCTGCTGTTCACCACGCGGTGTGCGGGCACGGGCGGTCTCACCACATGGCTGCCGTTCATGCAATAACCCACGATGCGAGCTGAGCGTGCGGCACCGATGTACTTGGCGATGGCCCCGTAGCTCGTCACGCGGCCTTTGGGGATCTGGCGCACCACATCCATCACATCCTGGAAGAAGTCCCGCTTGTGCGCCGGAGCTTCAGCGGAGGAGCGCGCTTGGACAGCGTTCTTGATGATCTTTTTCTTGGCCATGCTTCGTTCGCCGAAGCTTTAGCGCAGGCGATGCGCGAAGATCGTGCGCAGATCATTTCATACCTGACACATCACACCTCCCAAGAAGGTGTAATGTGTGAGTTTGAGGGCGACGACGTTACTCGACAACCACCGGTATATCCTTCGGGTGTTCCACCTGGTACGCGAAACCGAGCTTCTTGGTGCTCTTCGGTTCCACGCGGATATTCCACGTGAGCTGGCCGGTCTGTTCGTTCACGCTTGCGTCGCCCTTCTCCTTCAGTTCCACTTTGATCTCGCTGCGGGGACTGAGGGGATGTTGGTCGCGCACCTCGATGTCGATCGCGCTGCCTTTCGTGTTGCGCACATTGATATCGAAGCCCACATTGATGGTGCGCTTGCCGCCGATCACGGCCTTGTCGTTGGTACTCTTGCGGCGGATGCGCTCAACGACCACACCCTTATCACGCCCGAGGGAAACGTCGAGCGTATCGGAAGTGCTCTGTACATTGAGGAAACTCTGGCCTACGTAGGTTCCCTCGAAGAAAACATTCGCTTGGCCGGGGATCAGGTTCAGGTCTTCCCAACCCGTGGTGCGTGCATAGAGGAAGGCGTCCTTGTCCAGTTTCGGGGTGCAATAATGTTTGAAGAGAGCCGGGACCTTGTGCGTCTTCACGGCTACGGTATGCGCCATGCCGTCCGCTGGTACACTGAAGGGCGCATCAATGGCGAATTCTACAGTGGTGGTGTTGTAGACCACGGTGTTCGCGACCTCGATCGAAACATCCATGTCTTCATAGCGCAGTTCGGCACCGGCACTCTCCATCTGGGACCGAGGTGCTGCTTGCGGTACATCATCCATCATTGCCTTGTCCTTGCGACCGCGGGTGGATACCGTCTGGATCGTATAGGGCTGTTGCAACACCCATGCGCTCAACGTTGGCATATTACCGCCGAGCGTCGGGTTACCGCTACTGAGCGACAGGTCCACTTTCTCCCAAGCCTCTCCGGTGCTGTTCACCACTTGGGCTTTCATCAGTAGTTCGATGGGGTCGCTTGTGTTCTTGGCGCGCAGGTCATACGCCGGCGTCCATCCGGCATTGCCGACGAAATAGGTGAGGGTAAATGAAGCGGCGACTTCCACCGGTGCGTCGATCTCCACCACGATCTCGCTCGTAGGTTGCGGTTGCTCCGCTTGGTACTGCGCGAGCTGCGCACGGAGCTTATCAGCTTCCTTGCCGAGTTCGGCCATCTTCTCCTGTTGAAGAAGCCAATTGGTCTTGGTCGCTTTCAGGCGCTCACGCACATAATCGTTCACGGCGAGAAGCTGCGCTGCGGTGACACCATTCTGCTGGCCGCCGATGCTGCTGTTCTTGTTGAGCAACTGCTCTTCGTTCACCCACACGTCCTGCATGGCTTTCTCGAAGGCCCAGTCCTTCTCCAGCTTCTTGATCTTCGTTTCGAGATCCTCGATCTCCTTCTTCTTGGGGCTTTCGCTCAGGTAGTTGATGCGGTGGTTCACGCTGAGGATGCTGAAGCCGCCCTTGCCGTTCACCTGGATGCTCTGTGCATCGATGTTCTGGCTGAGGCCGGTGAAGATGAGCGTTGTGCTGCCTGCGGTGATGGAGGCGCTGGCCGTACGCGAGACCTGTGCGCCGCTCAGGAAGACCTTCGCCGCGGAGACCTTGCTCGTGACGGGTTGCTCCTTGGCTTGAAGGGTGAGTAGGGAAGCTGTCGAGAGGGCGAATGCGAGAACTCGGAGGTTCATTGATGTGGTGGGTTCGTGCGACAAAGAAAGGCGGCGAAAGGCTTGATCACCGGGTCGTGGTACACGCATCATGCCGAAGCGTTCGATCCACGAACAAAACGACCGAGATCTTCCAGCAACGCCATAGCCATTAGCAAGAGGAAAGGATACATGCACAGGATGTATCGCCCTTCGCACATGCGGAATACGAACGGATGTACCAGCAGTGAAGCGATCAGAACAACCGCGATGACCGGGTTCACGGTTTTTCGATCCAGAATTCCACGCAAGGCCCCGAACGCCCCCAACGGCATGATGATCCAATACCAAGCGTCGTTAAAGGCAACAATGAGCGGGGCATAGAAAGGGTCGCCACGGAAATGGGATTCGAACAGGTCGTTCAGCCCTGCACGGCGCAATTGCGATCCCAATAACCGGATCCTGGACCAAACGTGATAGATCACGGGTCGGTCCTCGCGGAAGTAGCGCACCAGGCGTTGTGATCGGGCTATCGCTCTTGCATTGATCTCGGGCCGCATAGCAGCTGATGTGGTGCTGTCACTCCACTGAGCCATGTCGTTGGCGAGCGCCAACAAACTATCGCGCGTGCATCTTGCGGAGAATGCCACAGGGGGTGGTTCAACATTGTTGTCCGCAAGCCTGCCATGCCGCCCCATCACTCCTTCGCGCACATTGAACCACCGGATATCCGCGCGCGGATCCCACCATGCTTGGTTACCCCCGTAGCATTGGAGGTATTGGAAGATCGCATACGTGGGGGCTTCCTTGAACTCAGGGTAATACAGACTATTGGCCAGCGGTCGGAGCTGTTGGTGCACGGTCCAATTGCGCCAGGTCCAAGCACCATCAAAAACAATGAACGGAAGGAAGAGAAAGAGCACGTGGTGTATCGGACGCCTAACGTGCTTTGGGTTCTTCAAGAGGAGACCAACGGCGATCAATGGAAGTGCGATCGCGTAAACCGGTCGTAGAAAGATCGCCCACGTAAGCCAGAGGCCTGCGACGATCATGTTCGCGTTCGAAGGTCTCTTCAAGTGTGCCAAAACATGGAAAATGGAGAATATCAATGCACTCGAGCAGAAACTTTCCGTCACCAGTTGCACATCCAGGAATGCGAGTTGCGGACACAAGGCGGAAAGCCAGAACGTGAGGCGCTGCCACCGTTGCCCAAGCCCCATCATTTCTGCGATGTTCATGAGTGCCACGCAACTCAATGCCCCAAGGAAGAGTTGGAGGAAGATGATGACCAAGCCCGCTCCCGGCTCGGTGGTGAACAACCGAAGGAGCAAATAGATGAGCCCATAGCCCGGCATACGCAGATCGGGCTGATAGCCGTTGCCGTTGATCAGTGAATCAATAGGCGTGAAGTACGATGGTGTATCACCGCCCTCAACACCCCAGCCATAAAGGCTATAATGGAATCCATGTTCCTGCAAGAAGATCCAGAACAGCACTCCGCGCGCGATCAAGGCGATCCCGAACCACACCAGGGTTGCGCGCTGAAAAAGCCAGGTGGTCCGCATGTCTGCGAATATGTGGGCCTTTAACTCACTTCCGCTGGTCCAACCACATTTGGAAGACCATTAGTGTCCACAATAGTTTCCGATGATTGGCGCGACCGGTCATGTGTTCTTTCTTCAGTCGCTCCACGTATGTGGGGTTGAAGTAGCCTTCGCGCTGGAGCCTTTGGCTGTTGAGCAGTTCTTCGCACAAAGGCCTCAACTCTTTGCGCAACCACGAACTCAGCGGAATTCCAAAGCCCTTTTTTGGTCGATCGATAATGGCGTCCGGGAGTTTGCCGCGCATCACCTTCTTCAATAAATACTTGCCGTTGAAGCCTTGCCGTTTGAAATGGTCGGGCAACGAGTTGATGAGTTCCACAACCTCCACGTCCATGAAAGGAGCGCGCACCTCCAGCGAGGTATACATGCTGGCGCGATCCACCTTGAACAGGATATCATCCAGCAAATACGTGCGCAGAAAAACGTAGATGATCTCGTTCAACGAGTTGTCCGCCCACGGGGATCCGCGGAGAACGTCGTCGATCGGTTCCAGCCCGTGGGCGTTGTTCAGCGAAGCGCGGACCTCCGTGCTGAGGAGCGATCGTTTTTCCGAAGGTGTGAAACTGCCGAGCCAGAGCGTGTTCACGTGTTGTGCATCCAGCTCGAAGCCTCGGAGGAACTGCTTCAGTTTGAAATCGAACGAGATGTTCTTGTCACTGGCCGGAAGCATGTTCGCCATGCCCTTCATCGCATTGATCACCGCGTGGGGCATAGTTGAAAAAAGCTTCCTGAACCGATCCGCACCGAACGTGGGATAGCCGGCAAGCAGTTCGTCACTGCCATCGCCACCAAGGCATACGGTGACGTGCTTGCGTGCAAAACGGCTCAGCAAATGGGTCGGGATCAACGAGGCATCCGCGAAAGGCTCATCAAGTTTGGCGTAGAGGTCAGGTATCAGGTCCAGACTATCGCGCTGCTTCAGGATCTCTACATGATGATCACTGCCGATGCGCTCGGCGACAAGTCGGGCATGATCGCTTTCATCATAGCTCGCCTCGTCGAAGCCGATACTGAACGTGTTGATCCGTGTGCTCGAACTCTTCTGCGCATAATAGGCGATAGCGCTGCTATCAATACCCCCGCTCAGGAAAACGCCAAGCGGCACATCGCTCATCAAACGGCGTTCGGTCGCCTTGAGCAACGCATCGTCGAGCTGTGCTGTGGCTTCGCTCTCACTGATCGATCTCTTTGTAAGGTCAATGGTCCAATAGGCTCGATCGCTGAGGATACGTCCGTTCTTCACTACAAGACAATGCCCCGGTTCCAACTTGCGAACGCCTTGCACGATACTGCGCGGTGTTGGCACATATTCGAAGGTCAGGTATTGGTTGAACGAGGTCAGATCGATCTCGTTCTTCACTTCCGGATGCGCCAGCACGGCTTTCAGCTCACTGCCGAAAACGAATGTGCCGTTAGCCTCCGAGTAATGGAACGGCTTCTTGCCCATCCTATCTCTGGCCAGGAAGAGCTCACCATTTCTGGCATCGTGCAACGCGAAAACGAACATGCCGTTGAGCATGGGCAGCATGCGTTCTCCATGTTCCCTGAAGAGATAGAGCAGCACTTCCGTATCACCGTCTGTGCGGAAAGTGTAACGACCTGTTCGGAGCAAGCCTTCGCGCAGCGATTTGTAGTTGTAGATCTCGCCATTGAAGACGATGGTGAGCTCGCCACTCGCATCCTTCATTGGTTGATCGGCGCCATGGCTCAGGTCGATAATGCTCAAGCGGGCGTGGGCGAGACCGGTGTCATCCACCATTACGGCATCCTGCAGATCAGGACCACGGTATGCGATGCGCCCGATCATTCGACGTGCATCATCCAGCGTGCCTTTTCCTTGGAACCCGGCTATGCCACACATGCGTTCAGCAGAAATTTGCGGTGATCATGCACGCGAACCAATGGCTATCAAGCTCGATCCTCTCCATTTGCCCGGGACCAGTTCATGTTCAATACCCAGAACGGCCGCCAACATCGCGTGGATCGCACGTCGCGGTTGTTCCACTGGCGGGTCGAAGCGTACACGACGGTTCTGGCCGATGCCCAGGGCGAGCGCACCGCGTTGTGCCCAGTACAATCCCTGGAAGAGCTCGCGTACTGCTATCGGCTTCAATCCGCAGGCGAGCATATGCTCCGTCAACGATGCGGCTGTGTAACGACGGAAGTGACCGAAATGCACGTCATAGTTGCTCCATAGCTCTGGCCCTGCTGGAACAGTGATCGCAACTTGCTTCACATTGGGGTATGCATCCAGAAGACGGCGCATGAAACCTGGTGCATCCTCGATGTGTTCAATTACATCGAATAGCCCGATGCTCTGGAATCGCGCACGCACGGTGAGGTCAACACTGAACGCGTCCTGGCCGAGCATCAGGTGTGGGCTTACCAGCGGATCGACTTCGGGATGGCCCAACTCGATACCTGTGACCTCAAGGCCAGCATTCCGCAGGTAGCCGGTGACAATGCCGGTTCCACAGCCCACTTCGAGCATGGGCATCGGTACTCGATGGCGGAGAAGTGCCTTCAGCAGAATGCGGTTGCGCGCACGCGTCCAATAGAAGAAGCGCATCCCAGGTGGGTAGTTGTCCTGGAAGTGCGACGCGTCGTAGGCCGTGGTGGACATCGCGCGTCAAGCTTTCATGCGCCCGCCGAACTTCCAGGAGTTGCCATTGCGGAAAATGGCGTACGTGCTCGAAGGGTCAATGGGCTCGGTACGCAACCATTCCTCCACCGTGCGCTTGTGGATATACACGGTGCTCGGGGTCACCAACTGATCGAATGCCACATGACGGAAAAACGCGAAGCCGCGTTGTGAGATCCAAAGCGAGTAGTCGTAGAGCGGCCAATTGCGCATCATTGGCCAACGTAAAGCATTCAGCGTTTTCGCGTAGAGAAAATAGGGTACGACCATCGGCGTAGCGATGGCGTATTTGGTGAACCACCAAGGGAAAAGCGAGGCGATCTTCCTCACCGGGTCCACGATCCAGCGGATCACGGCGTTGCCTTCGTGTGCATATACCCAACAATGGAACCTTCCGCCAGGCAGCGTGTTGCGCAGCACCGCATCGAACCCTGCACGTGGATCCTTCAAGTGGTGCAATACGCCGATACAATACGCCAGATCGCATGGTTCTTCGGCATACGTCGTTAGATCGTGCTTCACGATCCGGAAGTTCCTCGCTCCAGCACGGGTCATATTGCGCTCGGCCATCTCTACCGAGGATCCGAGATCCACACCGATCAGCTCACTCGGAGCCCACGAACTGATGTGCGTGAGCAGGCTGCCACCACCACACCCGAGTTCTACCACACGCCGACCTTCAACGTCCGCACGCGTCAATGGTGCGAACCATTCTTCGAACTGCGCTGTGCTGTACACGGAGCCTTCCGGCAGGTTGTTCCATGAAGTGGCGAAGGCGTCCGCCGTGCGTTGATCGGTTGCCGGAATGCTCACTTGTTGACTATTTCACGGATACTGAAAGGCGATCGCTGCTGGCTCTCGAAATACGTTCGCATGATCATCTCGGCCAATACGCCCATCAGGATCATCAGCACGCCGACGATCAGGAACATAGCGGTCATCATAGGTAAAGGGGTCTGGACGAAATCGGCCCTGCCCGCAGCTTTCAAAAAGAGCATGGTGCCGCCTGTGACCAAGGCCAGCAAGAAACACAGGAAGCCAGCCCCACCGAAAAAGTGGATCGGCTTGGTCATGTATTTGTCCAGGAATTTGATCAGCAGAAGATCCAACATCACCTTGTAGGTGCGGAAGAGGCCGTAGTTGCTTTTGCCGAATTGACGGGGTGCATAGTTCACGGGCAGCTCTCCAACTCGGCCGCCTTGCCAACTGCAATACACGGGGATGAAACGGTGCATCTGACCATAAAGCGAGATATCCTGGATCACATCCCGCTTGTACACCTTCAGCGTGCAACCATAATCGTGGAGCGACACCCCGCTGATGGAACTGATAAGCTTGTTGGCCAGCAAGGACGGAAGCTTACGGGTGAGATATTGTCCCTTCCAGCGATCGCGTCTCCAGCCGCTCACCACATCATAGCCTTCGTCCAATTTGGCGAGCAGCTTGGGAATATCCGCAGGGTCGTTCTCCAGGTCACTGTCCATCAGTACGAGGATGTCGCCCTTGGCATGTTGAATGCCGGCGTTGATCGCTGCCGTCTGCCCGAAATTCCGCCTGAAATCGATCGCCTTGAAACGTGGTTCTTTCGTGCATTCCGCGCGAAGGACATTGAACGAAGCATCGCGCGAACCATCGTTCACGAAGATCACCTCATGATCGATATCCGATAAAGCAGAACGCAAGCGCTCGAAAAGGAGCGGAAGGCTGCGTTCTTCGTTGAAGACGGGAATGATAAGGGAAAGCAAACGCGTGCTGTGGAAATGGTGGGCGAAGATGCGATGAATGATGGAACCTTGGCGCTAGCCTGCACAAGACGACAACAGGTGCTGAAGGATGCCTGAACGGTCTGCTCCCTGCTCGCCTTATTGTCGACTGGGCGGTATCAAGGGCAATTCAGGGTGATCCAACTTGTGGGATTGAAATGCAGTTGGAAACGAACAAGCCCCGGCGGAAGCCGGGGCTTGTCATGTTCCGTTGAACGGACGATTTACATCATCCCACCCATGTCGCCCATTCCACCACCGTGGCTATGGCCGCCTGCGGCTTTCTCTTCTTTCTCGTCGCTGATCACGCACTCGGTCGTGAGCAACATGCTGGCGATAGAAGCTGCGTTCTCCAAGGCGACACGCGTCACCTTGGTAGGGTCGATAACACCGGCGGCGAGCAGGTTCTCGTACACTTCGGTGCGAGCGTTGAAGCCGTAGTCGGCCTTGCCTTCGCGCACTTTTTGTACGATGATGCTGCCTTCCAATCCGGCGTTGGCCACGATCTGGCGCAATGGCTCTTCGAGCGCGCGCTTTACGATGCCCATGCCGGTTGTCTCGTCGGCGTTGATGCCTTCGGCTTTGTCCAGCACCTTCTGTGCACGGATATAGGCCACACCACCGCCGGGTACGATGCCTTCTTCCACAGCAGCGCGAGTAGCGTGCAGTGCGTCATCGACACGGTCCTTCTTCTCTTTCATCTCCATCTCAGTAGCAGCACCGATGTAGAGCACGGCAACACCGCCAGCCAATTTGGCCAAACGCTCTTGCAGTTTTTCTTTATCGTAATCGCTGGTGGTGTTCTCGATCTGTGCTTTGATCTGGTTCACGCGACCTACGATATCGGCCTTCTTGCCAGCACCGTTCACAATGGTCGTGTTGTCCTTGTCAATGCTGATCTTTTCAGCCTTACCGAGCATGGTGAGATCCGCGTTCTCCAATTTGAAACCGCGCTCCTCGCTGATCACCGTTCCACCTGTAAGGATGGCGATGTCTTCGAGCATAGCCTTGCGACGATCGCCGAAACCAGGGGCTTTCACCGCTGCCACTTTCAGGGCGCCGCGGATCTTGTTCACCACTAGAGTAGCGAGTGCTTCACCGTCCACATCTTCGCTGATGATCAGCAAAGGCTTGCCGGATTGTGCGCTCTTCTCCAGGATCGGGAGAAGCTCTTTCATGCTGCTGATCTTCTTATCGTAGATCAGGATGTGGGCGCTTTCCAATTCCACCTCCATCTTCTCCGCGTTCGTCACGAAGTAAGGGCTCAGGTACCCGCGGTCGAACTGCATTCCTTCCACTACTTCAACCGTAGTGTCGGTGCCTTTCGCTTCTTCCACGGTGATCACACCTTCCTTCTTCACCTTGGCCATGGCCTCAGCGATCAAGGTGCCAATGGTGTCGTCGTTGTTCGCGCTGATCGAAGCGACCTGCTTGATCTTGGCGTTGTCGTCACCCACGGCTTGGCTCATCTTCTTCAGATCGGCCACAACCAGGGCAACTGCCTTGTCGATACCACGCTTAAGGTCCATCGGATTCGCGCCAGCGGCGACGTTCTTCAGGCCAGCGGTAACGATCGCTTGGGCGAGAACAGTAGCAGTGGTCGTACCATCACCGGCGATATCGGCCGTCTTGCTGGCCACTTCCTTCAGCATCTGGGCGCCCATGTTCTCCACGGCGTCCTTCAGCTCGATCTCTTTTGCAACGGTAACGCCGTCCTTGGTCACTTGGGGCGCTCCGAATTTCTTGTCGATGATCACGTTACGGCCCTTGGGACCGAGGGTCACCTTCACGGCGTTCGCGAGGTGATCGACGCCACGCTTCAAGCGATCGCGTGCGTCAATGTCGAATTGGATGTTCTTGGCTGCCATTTTCTTTTGGGAATGATTTGAGAGCTGTCATTCCGGGCTTGACCCGGAATCGCGCCCGTACAGGTTTCTTAGTTGAGTACCGCGTAGATATCGCTTTCGCGCATGATCATGTAGTCCTTGCCTTCGAGTGTGAGCTCGGTGCCGCTGTATTTGCCGTAAAGGATCTCGTCACCAACCTTCACGGTTAGCGGGGACACTTTTCCGTCATCGGCCACACGACCGGTGCCTACGGCGATAATTTTTCCGCGCTGTGGTTTTTCTTTCGCGGTATCAGGGATGATGATGCCACCCTTGGTGGTCTCTTCGGCGGGCGCTGCTTCAACGAGCACGCGGTCTGCCAGGGGCTTCACTTTGGCCATGTTGGGTTGATAAGGATTGAAAGGTTGTGGTAGGGTAGAACCGTGAGGCCGCCTGTTGTCAATGACGGTGCCAAGCGACCATGCCCGGACGAGATGTGCCAAGAAGTACTTCGAGCCGACGAAAATCTGACACCGTGGCGCAGCGGCCGAACTATTGGCCGTCTGGCGGGGTGTTCTGCTGGGCTCCGGAAGCTGGTTGCTGCTCCACTTCGATCTTTTCATCCAGCGGGTCTGTGCTACCGGCACGGGTGCTACTGCCAGCCGAGCTGACAAGGCACAACACCATCAGGACAGCCGCAAGCGACCAAGTGCTTTTTTCAAGAAAGTCCGCTGTACGCTGCACTCCGCCTATCTGGGAGGCACCTGTGAAACCAGCAGCGAGACCGCCGCCTTTCGGGTTCTGAGCAAGAACAACAAGGGCCAACAGAACGGCAACGATAATGATGATGATGGAGATGAACATGCTAGGGGGATTCTGAAAAGGGCTGCGAAGTAAGTGGTTTTCGGCCTACGTCCGGAAGTTCACCGAGCACAGTATTCTTTGCCAATTCCCGAACTCAGGCCTTATCTCCCTTCCAAAGCTTGCGCAAGCGATCGGTAATACGCGCTTTTCTCAGGGTGCTTCAGTGCCAAACGCTGGTAGGCAGCGATGGCCTTGGACGTATTGCCTTGCTTTTCATAAATGCGAGCAAGGGTCTCGGTGACCATATCCACATGATCTTCCAAGCTGCGTTTGGCGGCTTGTTGGGGCGTGTAGAATTCGGCCTTTTTTTGTGGAAAAGCAGGAACACTCTGGTTGATGAAGCTGTCGATCAACGCTTGAGTAGTAGCAGCGGGTTCGTGCGTTTCTGGCAGAGGTGTCGCCGGCTTCTCCCGAAGCCAATCCTGAGCATCTGGGGCACTTGAAAGTTGGTCCAGGCGCGTATTCGCCGGCAGAGATGCACTGGCGGGTACTTCGGCGGTCGAAAGCCATTCAGTGAATCGACGTGGGCCGGAACTCACAGCTGGTCTGCTTTCCGCATCAGACGAGCGTGCGAGAGCCTCCTTGCCCTCGGGCAGAGATATATCTGGCGTGTTCTCCAGTAGCAGTTCATAGCTACTTGCGATCGCTGCGTTGCGGTACTGTTCTTCCAACGGATCATTTTGCAGAACAGGAGCGGGTTCCACAGAAATCAAAGGGGCTGTTCGTACAGCCTCTTCCGCAACCAGGTCTTCGGAGCGTCTGCTGTCCGCGACGGGGGGGGAGATCGCAAGATCTGTAGACGCCTCTACTGCCTCGGGCAGAATGACCTCGGGTTCATCACGCACAACCGAAAGGACCGGGGTGGATCCAGGAACTGGTCCAATGCTTGGTTCTTGTGGGAAGATGCTAGGGGATGAACCGTCGTGCAAATGATCGAAGAGAACCGAGCGCGAAGGCAGGTGCGCTGCGGAGGTGCGCAATTGCTCGTCGAACAGCACATCTCCTTGCTGGTGCCCACCAACTGCCATCAACAAGTGCGCACCGCTGAACCACGGATAGCGTGCCGCCATTTCGCGCAAGCTCGTGATGTCGTCCTTCTGCACTACCGCAGGGTCAACGATCAAGCTGGTCAGGTGGTCGCGGTCCATGTAACGTTTCAGGTCTCGAGGGTCAAACTTCAGGTTTTAACCGGGTAACAAAGGAAAGTCTATCTCTGAAACCCAAGCACTATGTTTTGAAATTCGAAGCTTTCGCTGCGGAACTTCTCGCTTGCTCACCAGTTCCCCAAGGTTTTGTCAAAAATATCCTGCGCGAGTTGTTTGCTGATGTCCTCCACCAGTTGCGCTTCAACAGCCGAGAGGTCCTGTGTGCTGCTATAATCCGCGAAGCGACTGGCGCTGATGTCGCCGCTCGCTTTGGGCTCAAGCTTGTTCGTATAGTGCACGCTGACGGAAATAGTGAGTCGGTTCAAAGCGGCCGTTTCGCTGGCTTGAATTGCGACAGGCTGGACGTCAAAGGCGATGACCGCTCCTTCATATTGCAAATCACCTTCAGTACGCACCAAGTTCAATGGTGTTTGGGCTTGCAGCAGGTCGCGAACGGTTTCGGTAAGCAATTGCGCGCTTTGCGGAGTGCATAGCGGCGCCCGAGCATCAAAGACCTGAATGCTGATGGTTTTTGCACCCGCAGGAATGCTTCCACCGCTGAACGAATAATTCACACCACAAGAAACGATCACGGCCAAACTTGGAAGCAGCAGTTGGAGCGATCCTAACCGCCAGTTGCCAGCTTCCAGTTTACCCGAACAGGCTGTCTCATCAGGCACCGCAGAGATCCGCTTCATGCTATATCGTACTCCTTGATCTTGCGGTACAGCGTGCGCTCACTGATGCCCAATTCGTTCGCAGCCCCTTTGCGTCGGCCGCGGTGCTTGATCAGTGATTTTTGGATCAGCTCCTTCTCCTTCGCATGCAGGCTCAAGGATTCCTCCACTTCGACATGTTCAATATCGCTCGCTTGGGTGCCAGCCTGCGGAACGCGCTCGATGGTCATGGGTGCGTGCGCATGACCTTGTGGTTGCAAAATGATATCCTCGCGGTACGCTGGAGGAATGGAGCGATGCAAGGGCTCCTTGCCCTCCATCAAGGCGTGCAATTGCTCGTTCAAGGCATTCACATCTTGCTGCAACTTGCTTACAACGGCGTACAACATCTCTCGCTCACTGGGTCCGGTGGCTTCATTGCTTGCTCCAACCTTGGTCATGACCGCAGGCAACAAGGATGCATCCACCGTGGGCAGGTAGAACCGCAATTTGTTCGCATCGATAAGGCGTTGGTCCTTTTCGATCACGTTCATCTGCTCTACAATGTTGCGCAGTTGCCGGATGTTGCCGGGCCAGCGATATCCTGCGAGCAGTTGCTGAGCCTCTGGGGTGAGAACAATGGGCTCTTTGATGCGATGTCTTTCGGCACTATCGATAGCGAATTTTCGGAATAACAAGTGGATATCACTGATCCGTTCGCGCAGCGGTGGCAAGAAGATCGGGATAGCACTAAGTCGGTAATAAAGGTCAGCACGGAAGTCGCCCTTTTGTACGGCCTGCCACATGTTCACGTTGGTGGCGGCAACCACCCGTACGCTGGTCTTTTGGGAGCGACTACTACCTACCCGGATGAATTCGCCGGTCTCGAGCACCCGTAATAAGCGAACCTGTGTTGTGAGCGGTAATTCGCCTACCTCATCCAGGAAAATAGTGCCTTTGTCGGCCACCTCGAAATATCCTTTTCGAGCTTCATGGGCCCCGGTGAAGGAACCTTTCTCATGCCCGAACAATTCGCTATCGATCGTGCCTTCCGGGATAGCGCCACAGTTCACCGCGATGTAAGGCCCATGTTTCCGGGGGCTGTATTCGTGCACGATCTTGGGCATTACTTCCTTCCCACTTCCGCTCTCGCCTGTGATAAGGACAGACAGGTCGGTGGGCGCTACGATGGCCGCTATTTCGATCGCACGGTCCAGTTCCGGCGAATGGCCGATGATACCGAAGCGTTGTTTGATCCCTTGTACGTTCATTTCTGGTCTGGGCGAAGTTGTGATCTTCCGTGTCTTATTTAACCGTTCTGCACTATTGCGATCGCTTCCCCCTGCAAGGAACTTGCCGTAGCGCTCGATATCTGCACACTTACGTAATCCCCTGCCGCCAAAAACGAATTCCCAAAGACCTTGGGCACGATCACCGTGGTGTAGCGGTCGCTTCGCCCGAACATGTTTGCCGCACTGCGTTTGCTGACACCTTCGATCAATACGGTTTGTTCAGAACCGATGAACCGCTTGTTCCCGACGCTTGAAGTTCGAGCTACAGTATCGATCACTTCCTGCAACCGACGGCCTTTTACTTCTTCTGGCACATCATCCGGGTACTTCCGTGCAGCCAGTGTTTTCGGGCGCTCACTGTATTTGAACATGTATGCCATATCGAACCGTACTTCTTTCAATAGGCTCAACGTTTCTTGGTGTTCTTCTTCGGTTTCGCCACAGAAACCCGTAATGATGTCCGTGCTGATGGCCGCGTTCGGCATCAGTCGGCGAATGGCAGCGATGCGATCCAAATACCATTCGCGCGTATAGCCCCGATTCATTCGCTTCAATACCGCACTGCTGCCGCTCTGCACGGGCAGATGTACATAATTGCAAATGTTCGAATGGGTCGCCATTACCTCTAAAACCTTGTCCGACATGTCCTTCGGATGGCTTGTACTGAACCGCACGCGAAGTGCTGGAGAAATGTTCGCGACCAGGGCCAGCAGATCGGCGAAGTCGAAGATCTCCTTGCCCCTTTCCGCTTGCTGCTCGCCGCTATTATTGGTCTTCTGAGGAGCCCACTTATAACTGTCCACGTTCTGCCCCAACAGGGTCACCTCTTTGAAGCCTTTGCTCACCAGGTCGCGGCATTCGTTCTCAATGCTCTTCGGATCACGACTGCGTTCTCTACCACGAGTGAATGGCACAACACAGAATGCGCACATATTGTCGCAGCCACGCATTATCGTTACGAAAGCCGTGACTCCGTTGCTGTCCAATCGCACAGGTTCGATCTCGCCATAGGTCTCTTCACGGCTCAAAAGCACGTTCACGGCTCGTTGCCCACCATCCACTTCATCCAAAAGGAAAGGGAGGCTTCGGTACGCATCGGGTCCTACCACAAGGTCGACGACCTTCTTCTGCTTCAAGAGGTCTTCCCGCATACGTTCCGCCATGCACCCAAGCACGCCCACCTTCATATCGGGCTTCACCTGCTTGTAATGCTTCATCTCGTTGATGCGCTGCATCACGGTGTACTCCGCTTTTTCGCGGATACTGCAGGTGTTCAGTAAAACCAGGTCAGCTCCATCAGGCGTTGTGGACGTTTCGTATCCTTCTTTTGCCAATATGCTCGCAACGATCTCACTGTCGCTGTGGTTCATCTGGCAACCGTACGATTCTATGTAGACTTTCTTGGGCAATCCTGATGCTGGAATAGGATCGCGAAGGTAAGCTGACAGGATGGCATACGTCCATTGACCCGCGATCCGAAAAAACCTTCCCCGTAGGGGAATGGATATAGGTGCAGGTACCCGACAACCAACGAGGCGGATTATAACCGTTCATTTGCGGCCTTCATCCGCAAAAGATCTGTTGATCGGGGACCACAAAACGAAGAAGACGCATGGCCAAGAAGGAATCGGGCGAATTGGTGATCGTGGAGTCACCGGCAAAAGCCAAGACCATCGAAAAATATTTGGGCGCGGGCTATACCGTGCTCAGCAGCTATGGACACGTTCGGGACCTGCCGGAGCGCGACCTCAGTGTGGATGTGGACCACGACTTCGAGCCTACCTACATCATTCCCGACGACAAGAAGGAGCGGCTTGGGCAACTTCAACGCGAAGCGAACAAGGCAAGTATGGTGTGGCTCGCGACTGACGAAGACCGCGAGGGAGAAGCCATCAGCTGGCACCTGAAGGAAGCATTGAACCTGCCAGATTCCAAGGTGAAACGCATCACCTTCAATGAGATCACGCAGAAGGCTGTTCTGAAAGCCATCGAGAATCCTCGCCAGATCGATATCCATTTGGTGGATGCTCAACAGGCGCGTCGCGTACTGGACCGGTTGGTAGGCTACGAACTCAGCCCCGTACTCTGGCGGAAAGTCAAGCCCTCTCTCAGTGCAGGGCGTGTACAAAGTGTTGCTGTCCGGCTCATTGTTGATCGCGAACGGGAGATCCTCGGCTTCGAGAGCAACAGCACGTTCCGCATTGCGGCGTTGTTCCTGGTGAATGGCCGCACACAGGTAAAGGCCGAACTGCCAACGCGCTTCGCCACCGAACCTGAAGCGATGAAGTTTGTGCAAGGTTGCGTGGGTTCAACATACACGGTGAACGCAGTTGAGAAGAAGCCCGGAAAGCGCTCTCCAGCTGCACCTTTCACAACATCCACCCTACAACAAGAGGCTTCACGAAAGCTGGGGTACTCTGTTGATCGCACCATGCGCATTGCCCAAGGCTTGTACGAGCAAGGGAACATCACATACATGCGTACCGATTCGGTGAATCTGAGCGATTTTGCCACCAGCGCCGCAAAGGATACCATTGTAGGCAGCTACGGTGAACGGTACAGTAAACCGCGCAAATTCGCTACCAAGAGCAAGGGAGCACAGGAAGCTCACGAAGCCATTCGCCCCACCGATATGAACGTGCGCAACGCTGGCAGCGATCGCGACGCGGAGCGTTTGTACGAACTTGTTTGGAAGCGTACCATAGCCAGCCAAATGGCCGAGGCCGAACTGGAAAAGACGGTGGTCAATATCGATATCAGCGGTCACCCGAACGAGAAGTTGGTAGCCTCCGGAGAAGTGATCCTCTTCGACGGCTTTTTGAAAGTATATCTCGAAGGCCGCGATGACGAGGAAGGTGACGAACAAGAAGGCTTGCTGCCAGAAATGAAGCAAGGTGAACTACTGCAACTGCAAACGCTCACCGCTACGCAACGCTACGATCGCCCATCACCGCGGTATACAGAAGCCAGCTTGGTGAAGAAATTGGAGGAACTGGGTATCGGTCGCCCGTCAACCTACGCACCAACGATCAGCACCGTGCAGAAACGAGGCTACGTGGTGAAGGAGAATCGCGATGGTGCGCAACGCCCTTATCGTATCCTCACGTTGGTGAATGATAGCATCACCGACACCACGGCGATGGAGAACGTGGGTGCTGAAAAGCAGAAACTCTTCCCTACGGATATCGGCATGGTGGTGAATGATTTTCTGGTGGAGCATTTTCCCACTATCGTGGATTTCCACTTTACCGCGAAAGTGGAAGAGGAGTTCGACGTGATCGCCGAAGGCAATGAGAACTGGCGAGACATGATCCGTAGGTTCTACACGCCTTTCCACGCCACCATCGGCACGGTGAAGGACACTGCGGAACGTGCTTCAGGTGCTCGGATACTCGGCAAGGATCCAGTGAGTGGCAAGGATGTGGTTGCGCGGATCGGTCGCTTTGGCCCCATGGTGCAGATCGGTAATGCCGAAGACGAGGACAAGCCCAAGTTCGCCAGTATTCGTAAGGATCAAAGCATCGCCAGTATTACGTACGAGCAAGCGATGGACCTCTTCAAGCTTCCGCGCACGCTGGGTGAGCGTGATGGTGAAGTGGTGATCATCGGAGTTGGGCGCTTTGGCCCGTATGTGAAGCTCGGTAGCACCTTCGCGAGCATCCCTGCCGAGGATGATCCGCTCAGCATCGATCTGCAGCGGGCTATCGAGATCGTGGACCAGAAGAAGGCCGGGAACATGGCGCGCGAACTGGGCGAGTATGAAGGCGAAACACTTGCGGTGGCAAAAGGCCGCTTCGGTCCGTATGTGAAGTTCAAAGGACTCTACGCCAACATTCCCAAAGGCGAGGACATGAATACCGTTACGCTGGCACGGGCCATCGAACTCGTTCAGGCCAAGCAGGCTGGCGCTGCGGCCCTCACGATCAAAAGTTTCGACGGGTCGAGCATCCAGGTCCTCAAAGGCAAATACGGTCCGTATGTCACAGACGGGAAGAAGAACGCGAACGTGCCTAAAGGCAAAGAACCCGAAGACCTGACGTTGGAAGAATGCGTGGTCCTTATAGACCAGGCACCGGACAAGAAAGGGGGAGGCAAGAAAGGAGGGTTCAAGAAAGCTGCGTTCAAGAAGGCTGCACCTGCGAAAGCGGCTCCCAGAAAGGCTGCACCCAAGAAGAAGGCTGCGCGAAAAAGCAGCGTTGGCAAGTAGGTCAGTTAGTGCTGCCAACAGTGCATTGTGCGTAGCTCGTGATCAAGAGCTGGCCGCCGCAGTGTCCGTCCCTCGACCTTCGGAGCGTAAGGGTTGAAGTTCCGCTGGGCAATTGCCCAGCGTGAACGGTCAACTGCGAACATCAGCACATGGATCTCAGTATTTACTTCCAACCGAGCAAACGTTTCGGCCAAAGCCGTCCCGAATGGCTGCCCAATTCGTTAGGCGACAATACCCGTTTCCATACGGTCAACGGAATGCCACCGTTGGAAGAAGTGCAGGTCGCGATAATTGGGGTGATCGATGATCCAGGCCATGCCAAGCCTCGTGGTTGCGCAGCTGCGCCAGATGCGATCCGCGAGGAACTCTATCGGTTGTATTTGCCAGCCGGTGACCTGAAAGTGGTGGATCTCGGCGACATTCATCCGGGCCATACAGCGAACGACACTCAGCATGCGGTAGCGGATTCAATAGCCGAACTGATCAAACGGAATATCATTCCCGTGATCATCGGTGGTGGCCAAGGTCATACGATCTCGCAATACCTCGCTTACGAGAAACTTGAACGCACTGCGAACCTGGTGTGCGTTGATGGCCGCTTCGATCTTGGCGAACCTGGTCAGATGTTATCGGATACATCCTACCTCAGCCATATTGTTCTGAGGCAACCGAACTATTTGTTCAACTACAGCAACCTCGGCTTCCAGACCTACTTGGTGGATCAACCCGGTATTGAATTGATGGAAAGATTGTTCTTCGATGTTCACCGTTTGGGTGAATTGCGAGCGGCTATGGCCGATGCCGAGCCCGTATTGCGCAATGCGGATACGGTAAGTGTGGACATGAGCAGTGTGCGATGGGCCGATGCGCCGGGAACCACAAGGCCAGGCCCAAATGGCTTCCATGGCGAAGAGATCTGCCGGATCATGCGTTATGCCGGCGTCAGCGAAAAGATCACTTCATTGGGCATCTACGAGATGGATCCATCGCGCGACCAGCACGGGGTTACTGCCCAACTGGTCGCGCAAATGGTATGGTGTTTTGTAGATGGTGTTCGAAGCCGTACCAATGATCTGCCCTGGTTGGATCGAAAGCGGTTCACCCGTTTTCGGGTACCGATCAAAGAACATGAGCAGGAATTGGTTTTTTACAAAAGCAACGTGAGCGATCGCTGGTGGATGGATATTCCCTACAAAGCGGAACAGGAGGCGCGGTTCGAACGGCATCACCTGGTGCCGTGCGCCTACAGCGACTACCAAATGGCCTGTCGGGAGGAGGTGCCTGACCGTTGGTGGCGGACGTACCAGAAATTGGCCTGAAAAGGTCTTCACCGGCAGGATCCCAATTTGAAGGAACCTGTTGAAAATATCCACCGGATGCCTTTTTTGCTACTTTGGCGGCGGATCAGACCGTGTAAGGCATGGAATTAACTGTCCCTGCCCCGCGACAATGAACGAGAATCAGCATGAGGGGGATACTTACCATTTCAGCCTGCGCCTTACTGGCGAGTGCGTCTTTTGCGCAACAGGATCCGCAATACACCCAATACATGTTCGACCGTTTATCGGTGAACTCTGGGGTTGCTGGTACCAGTGGGAACATTTGTGCAACAGTGTTGCTAAGGCAACAATGGAGCGGTTTCGATGGAGCCCCGAAAACGGGTCTGATAAACGTTCACGGTCCTATCAGTAAGATCAATAGTGGAGTTGGTATGTCGATCTACTTCGACAAGCTTGGTCAGGAGAATACAACGGTTGCACGCCTGCATTATGCTTACCATATCAAACCCGGTGGTGGAGTTGGTACTTTGGGAATTGGTATTTACGGGGGGCTCACGAGTCGCGCATTGGGAAATGATTGGATCGCGGTTGATCCGGTATCCGATGATACAGCGATCCCTGATAATGGCACCAGTGCTTCGGGCTTCGACCTCGGTGCGGGCATCTATTACACAACGCCCAAGTTGTGGGTAGGTATCAGTAGTACCCAATTGCCCGAAACAGAATTGGTTGAAGTGAGTATCAAGAACCGTCGGCACTACTATGCGCAGGCCGGTTACGATTGGCAGTTGAAGAATCCCAAGTTCATGGTGCAGCCCAGTCTCTTGCTCAAGAGTGATGCAACCTCTACGCAGATCGACTTGAGCGCGCTCTTCATGTACGACAAGATGATCTGGTTGGGAGTAGGCTACCGCACCGAAGATGCTATCTCCCCGATCATTGGCTACCAAATGCAAATGGGCAAAACAAAGAATGGAATGCTGCGGATAGGTTACAGTTATGATGTGACGACGTCAGAACTGAAGAACTATAGCAGCGGTAGCCACGAGATCATGCTGAACTATTGCTTCAAGATCGTGAAGCCGAAGGTGATCGAGATTTACGGACATCCACGCTTCTTGTAATTCGAGGTAACAAAAGGAACCAAACCGCCGTTGCATGTCTTGTCTGAGAGTGTTCGCTTACCCGGGCACCAACGACCAGGAACCTGCAAGGACCTGAGACGGAACGGCAAAAAAGGAAGACCCATGGAACTTCGTCCCCTCACATACTTGTGCGTCATCGCCTTGCTGGCAAGCTGTGGCGAAGGTGGTAATGGGCAGCTTATCGGCGCCCAAAATCGTCCGGGTTGGTTTCAAGTTGACCCCTATGGAATGAACTACATTCCTATGGGCGCCTATACAATGGGCCCCAGTGATCAGGACGCCCCGTATGCGCAAGTCGCCAAAAGCCGTACCGTTAGTGTCCAGGCCTTTTACATGGACCAGACGGAGATCAGCAACAACGAGTATCGACAATTCGTGAATTACGTCCAGGATTCGATCATGAAGCGTCTATTGGGCGATGCTGATATTGGAGAGCACGTCATTTCGGAGGATGAGTTCGGAGAAGAGATCGACCCGCCCATCATCAACTGGGATGAAAGAATCGACATGGCTGATGAAGAAGTAAGAGAAGCATTGGCCGACATGTTCTATGGAACCAGCGAGCAGTTCTATCGCCGTAAGGAGATCGACACACGCAAGCTGATGTTCGAGTACTACTGGATCGATCTTAAAGAGGCTGCACGCAAGAGCGGTCGCGATCTTGACCTTAGTTACACGAATACGAAAGGTCAGAACAACGCCATTCAAGGCCACAGCGATCGCAGTAAGTTCATTATCAAAGAGGTGATCAATGTGTTTCCGGACACCTTGTGCTGGGTGCATGACTTCACCTACGCATACAATGAGCCGATGACCAAGAACTATTTCTGGCATCCTGCATATGACGATTACCCGGTCGTTGGCATCACATGGCAGCAGGCCAATGCGTTCAACGTTTGGCGCACACAGAACATGATGAACGCGTGGCTCGCAGCAGGCGGTGAACCGTTCATCAACGACTTCCGTTTGCCTACCGAAGCGGAATGGGAATATGCTGCTCGTGGCGGACTGAAATTGCAAGCCTATCCGTGGGGTGGACCTTACATCCGAAACCGTCAAGGATGCTTTTTGGGGAACTTCAAACCCTTGAACGGGAACTATACCGATGATGGTGGATTCCATACCGTGCCGATCGATAGCTATAGTGCTAACGACTATGGTTTGTACAACATGGCTGGGAACGTTGCCGAATGGACCAGCACTGCGTTCGACGAGAGCGTTTACGATTTCGATCACGACATGAATTCGGAATTCAGCTATGATGCTTTGGCGAACGACGCACCTGCGCTCAAGCGTAAGGTTATCCGTGGCGGATCATTCAAGGACGTAGGCCTTTATCTGCAAACCGGAACCCGTTGTTATGAATACCAGGACACGGCGAAATGCTACGTCGGGTTCCGCTCAGTACTCACATACCTCGGCCGTGGCAAGGCGGTCAGTGCAGAGGATCTTTAGCTTCAATCCCGTCGTTACCTAACGGTATCGAGCGTATTCAATAGAACGACCATTCACCCGAAACTTTCAACAACACAAGGATAACAGATGAAACCAGGCAGCAAAGCGTGGAAGAATTTCATGGCCAAACTGTACGGCATTGGTGCAGCGGTCGTGATCGTGGGAGCCCTCTTCAAGATCGAGCACTGGCCGTTGGCGAACTTTTTCCTGATCATCGGATTGTCGACCGAGGCGATCATCTTCATGTTCTCCGCGTTCGAGCCACCACACGAGGATCCCGATTGGAGTTTGGTCTACCCTGAACTCGCTACGGGTGAGCGTGCGGAGGGTGATGATTTCAAAAAAGAAGATCAGCGTTCCATAACTGAGCAGTTGGATGATATGCTCGAAGGTGCCAAGATCGAACCCGAGTTGATCGAGAGTTTGGGGAACGGTATGCGCACATTGAGCGATCAAGCAAAGCAGCTCACTGACATCAGCAGTGCTGCGACAGCGACCAACGACTACGTTGTCAACCTGAAGGGTGCCAGCGACCGCGTGAGCACATTGAGTGATAGCTACGCGAAAGCCAGCGAAAGTCTTGCCGGTCTGAGCAATAGTGTTGATGCTGGAAAGAACGCCGGCGAAAGTTTGAACCGCATGAGCAAGAACCTCAGCGATCTGAACGAGATGTACGAGATCCAATTGCGCAGCAGTCGCGAGAAATTGGAGGCAGCGAACCAGATGTTCGCTGGCATGGGTGAAATGCTCATGCACCTGCAGAACAGTGTGGATGACACGAAGCGCTACAAAGAGAACATCTCAGTGCTCAGCGATAACCTCGGCAAACTGAACACGGTGTACGGCAATATGCTGGCCGCCATGACGGTTCGCAGTTGATCCCATTCTTGACCGTTCTTAATTGACCAAACCCAGATCCGAACATGTCAGGTGGTAATCTGTCCCCGAGACAGAAAATGATCAATATGATGTACTTGGTGCTTACAGCGCTCCTCGCGCTGAACGTGTCAAAGGAGATCCTGGACAGTTTCGTTACTGTGAACAACGGTTTGGAAACCACCAAAGGCACGCTGAAGGAAAAGGTGGACGGCACGTACAAGACGTTCGCCCAATACGCCAGCGAGAACAAAGAGAAATATGGTGCGGCCTATACACAGGCAGCCGAGCTGCAGAAAATGGCAGCCGAGGTGATCAAGGAGATTGACGGCATCAAAGCCGAGATCATCGTTCAGACCGAAGGTGTGAAGATCGATAAGGTCTACGCCAACGATACCATACTCAACCTGAGGTATGTGAATTCCAAGGACAACCAAGAGGCGATCACTCATGTCATGATCGGTTCTGACGAGACCAAACCCAAGGAAGGTGAGCATTCTGCCGTTGATCTGAAGAAGAAGCTGGAAGCGTTCAAGGACAAGATCAAAGCGATGGCCAATAAGGAGCCGAAGAATCCTACACTGAGCGCGAACATGGACAAGATGTTCAACTTCGAGAAGGAAAAGGAAGCTGGATCTACCGGCGCCGAAGTCTCTTGGGAGGTGAAGAACTTCTACCACGTTCCCATGGCGGCGGGCATCACCATCTTGAGCAAGATCCAAACGGATGTTCGCAACGCGGAAAACGAAGCGGTAAACTACATGTTGGGCAATGTGGAGCAGAAGTCGTTCAAGTTCAATACACTGGCAGCGATCGTTAAGCCACAGAGCAGTTACGTTACCGTTGGAAGCAAGTATGTGGCCGAGATCTTCCTCGGAGCATACGACAACCAGAACATTCCGGATGTGTTCATCTGTGGTCCTGGTGCGTACGTGGATACGACCTCCAAACCCCCGAAGATCGTTGGTGAAAGCACCAAGCTACCGATGAATGGCGCCAAGGCGCTGCTTGAGCAGGTGGCCGGAGGTGCAGGTCTTCGAAAAGTTAGCGGCCTTATCAAGTTCAAACCTGTTGGCGGTGAGGATCAATACCAACCATTCGAGACGGAATACGAAGTCGCAGCTCCTAATCTGGTGGTTAGCCCTACCAAGATGAACGTGTTCTATCGAGGTGTTGACAATCCAGTGGACATCAGCGTAGCGGGTTACAGTGCGAAGGACATTCAGCCGAGCATGTCGAATGGCTCGTTGTCGAAGGCGGCGCAAGGATTCATCGTGAAGCCGGGCAAAGATCCCAAAGCGACGATCGGAGTTACGGTCACAAATCCGGATGGTTCCAAGAAGAGCCTTCCAGGTCTGGAATTCCGTGTGAAGAACGTGCCCGATCCGAAGCCTTATTTCGGCGGAAAGTCATTGGCTGATCAAACGATCAAGAAGACAGAGCTCACTGCAGCAGCAGGCGTACTTGCCAAAATGGTGGACTTTGAATTCGACCTGAAATTCGAGGTGATCGAGTACACTGTATCGGCTAACCTGTCGGGCAACTTCGTTTCCGAAACAGTAAAGGGTGCAGGGGTGAATGGTACCGTAAGCCAGATGTTCGGGAAGATCAAGACCGGCCAGAAGGTGTTTATCGAGAACATCAAGGCCAGAGGCCCTGATGGCAGTCTTCGTCCGATCGGTACACTCTCATTGAAAGTGATCTGATCAACAAACCGATCCAGTACCACATGAACAACCGAAAGTCGATCGTTCTCGGAGCACTTACCCTGATGGGCATGGGTGCTTACGTTACGTCCGATGCCCAAACGGTGCTGGACGGAGCCTACATCAAGGAGCACACGAAGACACAACGCTTGGTGCCTTATCCTAGCATTCGCGAAGCGGATGTTATGTGGTATCGAAGGATCTGGCGCGATATCGATCTGACCGAAAAGATCAATCACCCACTTTACTACCCTACCACGCCGATCAACGATCGGAAGAGCTTGTTCGATGTGATCAAGCAGGGCATCATGGACGATGGTTCGATCACCGCTTATGACGCTGGTGTGGATGGTTGGGATGATGAGTTTTTGAAGATGCTGCTTCTTTCTCAAGTGAAGGATAAGTTGATCCGCATGGACACGCTTACCCGGGAGACCTTGGAGGGTGAGCAAGAGCAGGTGATACAACAGGTCGAAACAAAGACGGAGGACATTCGCCGTTATCGGTTGAAGGAGGATTGGATCTTCGATAAGCAGCGGTCCAGCATGGATATTCGGATCATCGGGATAGCGCCGTTGAAAGCGAACCGGGGTGATGATGGGGAGATCCGTGGTTATCAGCCACTTTTCTGGTTGTACTATCCTGAACTGCGGTATGTGTTGGTGAATTGGAACGTGTTCAATCGCGAGAACGACGCGGAACGCCGTTCGTTCGATCACGTGTTCTGGACCCGCCAGTTCAGCAGTACGATCATCAAGAGTACCAACGTCTACGATCGGAACCTTTCAGAATACAAAACCGGCATCAATGGCGTTTTGGAAGGGGAAGAGATCAAGGCGAGTCTGTTCGAGTTCGAGCACGATCTCTGGAACTTCTAGTTCTTCAAGCATCTTGTTCTTCGAAAGGCTCCGCAAGGAGCCTTTCGCATTTCAAAGAATATGGATCGCGGCCCGCTCGTTCGTAACAGAGAACCGAACGGAACATGCGCACCGCAACCACCCTTGTTCTACTGATCGAGCTGAACGCCTCGGATGTCGGTGGCCAGGTGATCGCACCACCGCCTTCTTCGAACACCGGTTCTGGCCAGGAGAATAGCTATGGCCAACGGGTCGTGCCCTATCCATACGTCCGTGAGGCCGATGTGATGTGGCAGAAGCGCGTCTGGCGCGATATTGATGTTACCGAGAAGGTCAATCATCCGCTGTTCTATCCGCTGGAGCCAGTAGATGGCAGATCGAGCTTGTTCGACATCATCAAGAATGCGCTTCTTCTGGATGGCTCCATCACAGCTTTTTATGCTGGTGTGGACGGATGGGATGACGAATTCACGCAAATGCTGTCTGTTGAACAAGTACATGACATTCTCATTCGTACGGACACGATCCAAGTGGAATCGCTGGAGGGTGATGTAGAGAACATGGTGCAGCGGGTCGAAGCAACAAGCGACGATATCCGGCGATACCGGATAAAAGAGGATTGGATCTTCGACAAGCAGCGCTCATGCATGGATATCCGGATAATTGGCCTTGCACCGTTGAAGGCGAACCGCGGTGATGACGGCGAGATCCGCGGATATCAACCGCTGTTCTGGCTGTATTTCCCTGAAATACGCTACGTGCTCGTCAACCGTTCATCATTCAATCGTTGGAACGACGCCGAACAACGCTCTTTCGATCACCTCTTTCGGGCACGAATATTCAGCAGCACCGTAGTAAAGGTGAGTAATGTGTTCGACCGGAACATTTCGGAGTACAAGACCGGTGTCGACGGTGTGTTGGAAAGTGAACGCATCAAAACGGAGCTCTTCGAATTTGAGCATGATCTGTGGCACTATTGAACGCCATATCCTCCTGAATGGTCGCGCGTTACGCGTTCAACTACTTTTGCGGACCTTTTCGAGGCCTGGATTATGATCAACGTCAGCAATTTAACGCTCCATTTCGGCGAACGCCCGTTGTTCGATGAGGTCTCGTTCTTCATTGGGAAAGAGGACCGTATTGGCCTGGTTGGTCGTAATGGCGCCGGAAAGAGCACCTTGTTGAAGATCCTTGCCGGCGAAGACAAGGCGGATAGTGGAAGTGTGGACAAGCCCCGTGATCTCACGATCGGGTATTTGCCACAGACAATGCAGCACGACCTGTCGCTGTCGCCAAGGCAAGTCGCGGCTAGCGCGTTCGAGGAAGCGGTTTGGCTCACCAGTCGATTGGCAGGGATCGAAGCGGAATTGAATGCCTCTTTGGACGATGAGGCCAAGATGATGCAGCTCGCGGAAGAATTGGCGCATGCGCACGAGCGCTTGAACCACATTGGTGCGGGTGATCACGACAAGCAAGTGGAAGAAACGTTGCGGGGTATCGGCTATAGCGATATCGACATGGATCGGCCCATGGGCGAGTTGAGCGGAGGATGGCGAATGCGCGCTGAGCTTTCCCGCATTCTGCTGATGAGTCCAGACCTGCTGCTTTTGGATGAGCCCACGAACCACCTCGATCTGCCTGCGATCCAGTGGCTTGAAGATCTGCTCACAACCTATCCTGCAGCGTTGGTGCTGATCAGTCACGATAAGACGTTCCTGGACCGTTTGACAAAACGCACCATTGAAGTTGGCGGAGGTCGCTTGATAGATCGCAAAGCATCCTGGACCCAATTCTTGGAGTTGCGCAAGGAAGAGATCGCACGTCAGCAAAAGGCTTTTGAGGAACAGCAGCGATTTATCGAGCATACACAGGTGCTGATCAATAAGTTCCGTGCGAAAAAGGACAAAGCAGCGTTTGCTCAAAGCCTGATCACGAAACTGGAGAAATTGGAGCGCATCGTGGTAGAGGATGATGCTGCACGGTCGATGATCGTGAAATTCCCTCCCGCTCCGCACAGTGGAAAGTTGGTGTTGGAAATGCATGGAGCCAAGAAGAGCTACGGTGATCGATCCATACTGACCGACGGTGAACTCACGCTCGCACGTGGGGAAGCCGTTGCGTTGGTGGGAGCGAACGGCACTGGCAAAAGCACCGTGATGCGCATGTTGGTCGGTGAGGAAACGTATGAAGGGGAGATCAAGCTGGGTCACCAGGTCACCATAGGTTACTATGCCCAGGATATGCCGGATCGCCTGGATCCTACGCTCACCATCAAGGAGACAGCTGATCAAGCAGCCAGCGAGGAGAATCGTACCAAGGTGCGCGGAATGCTTGGTGCGTTCTTGTTCAGTGGTGATGATATCGATAAGAAGGTGAAAGTGCTGAGCGGTGGAGAGCGCGCGCGCGTTGCATTATGCTGCATGCTTTTGCGCCCGCTCAACTTCATTCTGCTGGATGAGCCAACCCACCACCTTGACATTCAGAGCAAGGAGGTGATGAAACAAGCCTTGAAGGATTACGATGGCACGTTCCTCATCGTGAGCCACGATCGTGATTTTCTGCATGGTTTGACAAATCGCCTGTTGGAAGTGAAGGACGGCCGCTTGCGCGATCACCACATGGATATTCTGGAATTGATCGAGCGCAACAAGGAAGAGGCGAGCATGAACGACACGCGCAAGCAGGTGGCAGCAAAAGCGGCTCCTGTTGTTGTAAAGTCGGACGATCGCAATTCGCGGAAAGACCAGGAGAAAGAGTTGAGGAAGTTGAAAACCCAGGTGCAGCGCTGCGAGCAGGAACTCGGAAAGTTGGAAGGTGAACAGAAAGACCTGCAGGGTCAACTGAACAACGGAACGCTCGATACCAAAGGCATGGAGCAGAGCTACACCCGACTTGGCGAGCTCACTTCACTGATCGATTCGTGTATGCGTGAGTGGGAGCGTGCCGGAAGTGATCTGGAGGCGCTCACGAAAGAAGTCGTGTAGTAGTTCTGCGGATCGAGCTCTTATCGCTCTCCCGTCTGCGCCTCTTCCTGACGTTGCATTTCCAGTTCGCGCAGCATAGCCAGTTACGTTCACAACATCGCGCATTGTCCTTCAAGAACCAACACTTGAAGCACCATGGCCAATGTGAAATTGCCACCCCGGCAGAAGATGATCAACATGATGTACCTCGTGCTCACGGCTATGCTCGCCATGAATGTGAGCAAGGAGGTCCTCGATGCCTTCGCGGTCCTCGATGCGGATCTTGTGCGAAGTGAACAAGCACACGTTCAGCGATCACAAGTGGAGTACGCCGTCTTTGCCGATGCTGCGCAGAAGTTTCCTGATCGGTACCGAGCCCTCAATGAGCAAGCCCAGGTGGTTCGCCTTTCAGCGGATAGCCTCGTTGCGCACATCGAACGCATCAAACTGAACGCGTTGGCAGAAGCGGAAGGGCGGACTGCAAGCGAACTGATCGGAAAGAACGCGGAAGGTCGCGATTCACTGATGTCCCTCATGCACATCGAAGCGAAGGACGATCGCGATGTGATCACGCGAACGTTGGTGGGTTCAGAGCCTGCAGAACCCAAGGACGGGGAGGGTTCGGCAAAAGAGATCAAGCGACGCATCGGTGAATTCCGGGATCAGCTCAAAAACCTGTGTGCGGCTCAAAGTCCCGAGTTGGCTGCATCCTTGGACATGCTGTTCATGCTTGACGGAGGAACCGATGCATCGGGCACATGGAACAATTGGGAGAGCCTGAACTTCTACGAGGTGCCTCTGGCCGCTGGCATTGCACACCTCAGTAAACTGCAAGCGGACATCCGTGGTGCTGAGAACGATGTGGTGAAGCAACTCTATCGGTCGGCAACAAATGAAGTGCACGTAATGAGCAATGTGGCAAGCGCTGTCATTCCAAGAAGCACGGTTGTGATGGTTGGGGACGATTTCGAGGCTGATGTTTTCTTGGCAGCGTACGACGAAAAGAACAGTGCCCGGATCGCATTGAACGGTTCGGGTGATCTGCCAGTTGGGTCAGATGGCAAAGGCAGACTTCGCTTGAAGGCAACGAGTGTTGGAGAGCACACGGCTACAGGCACGATCCATTGCCAAGGCCCGAAAGGCCTGGAGGAGTATCCGTACAGCGTTACCTACCAGGTAATGGCGCCGTTGCTCGTGGCCTCACCTACGAAGATGAACGTGCTCTATCGTGGTGTCGAGAACCCACTTTCATTCTCCGTTCCCGGTGTAACCCCGGCGAATGTGCGACCAGTGATCGACAACGGCTCCGTGTATCGGAAAGGCAACGAGTGGTTCGCGAAGGTGAACAAGACCGGAAAAGCACACTTGAGCGCTTCCGCGACCATGCCCGATGGCAGTTCACGTACGATCGGACCGATCGAATTCCGCGCGAAAGACCTGCCAACGCCGGTGGCCTATGTAATGGGGCTGACTTCCACCGACACAAAAACGCAGGCGAACAAACTGTCGGTCGCCAACCGATTGATCGTGAAGCTCGGCGATGGCTGCGAATATGATGAACCCTTCAAGGTGACCCGGATGACGGTAACGCTGATCAGGAGCGGTAACGCGAGCCCCCACACCGTGAATTCAGGCACCTTCGACGACGAAACAATGAAGATCTTGAAGTCCCTGCGCACGGGAGATCGGATCTACTTCGAAGAGATCAAGGCCCAGTTGGCGAACGGGGAAGGTCGCACCTACGATGTCGCCCCCATTGGTTTGAAGGTCATCCGCTGAGCCGATCTAGGCAGAAATACCAAGGATGCGGCATACGGTGCTATATTCGCCGTCCAAACTGCGGGGTGGAGCAGATGGTAGCTCGTCGGGCTCATAACCCGAAGGCCGTAGGTTCGAGTCCTACCCCCGCTACAAAGAGAGCCCGGCGAGAGCCGGGTTCTCGCGTTTAGAGCATGGCCCATAAAGCAGGATACGTCAACATCATCGGTCACCCCAACGTGGGCAAGAGCACATTGCTCAACGCCTTGTTGGGGGAGAAGCTGGTTATTGTGAACCCCAAGGCACAGACCACGCGGCACCGCATTCTGGGCATACTTAATGGCGATGATCACCAACTGATCCTCTCTGATACCCCGGGTATTCTCGATCCTCTGTATCCGTTGCAGAAGACCATGATGAGGGCCGTGGACGAAGCGTTGAATGATGCAGATATTCTGCTGGTGCTTGTGGAACTGGGTGAGCGCCCCGAGAATGCCGAAGCGGTGGTCCGCCGGGCTGAACGGTTCAGTGGGCCGATGATCGTGCTGGTGAACAAGATGGATCTGGGCGATGATGCGATGTTGACCACTGCATTGCAAAGCTGGCAGTTGGTTTTCCCAAGAGCCAAGGTGGTGCCGGTTTCGGCGCTGCACGGTTTCAACGTGGATGCGCTTCGAGAGCGTCTGCTCGAGCTATTACCCGAACATCCGCCGTACTTCCCCAAGGATGAAATGAGCGATCGCGACCTGCGATTCTTCACCAGCGAAATGATCCGTGAGAAGGTGCTCGCGATCTATAAGCAGGAAATACCCTATAGCACCCAGGTGGTGGTGAACAGCTACGAGGAAAGTCCGGAGATCGTGAAGATCCAGGCCGACGTGATCGTGATGCGCGAAAGCCAGAAGGGTATCATCATCGGCCGTGGTGGTGGGGCGTTGCGGCAACTTGGTACAGAAGCGCGCAAGGCCATTGAAAAGTTCTGCGGCACGAAGGTTTTTCTCGACCTCAAAGTGAAAGTGGATCCCGATTGGCGGGATGACATGGCTAAATTGAAACAATACGGTTACTGAAGGATCCAGTCGCCATTTTTTTGACATGAGCAACATAGTAGCCATAGTTGGCAGGCCCAATGTGGGCAAGAGCACATTCTTCAATCGGTTGGTGGAGAGGCGAGAGGCCATCGTGGACCCCACTTCCGGAACCACCCGTGATCGCCATTACGGCAAGGCCGAATGGAACGGCCACCACTTCAGCATCATTGACACAGGAGGGTACGTGACCGGTAGCGATGACATCTTCGAAGCGGAGATCGTGAAGCAGGTGAAGCTCGCCATTGACGAAGCGGACAGCATCCTCTTCATGGTGGATACCCAACACGGTATTACGGGCATGGATCAGGCCGTAGCGAACATGCTACGCAAAGCGAAGAAGCCCGTGATCCTGGTGGCCAACAAGGTGGATACGGGCGACAAAGCCGTTTACGCGGCGGAGTTCTACCAATTCGGTCTTGGCGAAGTCTATTGCATCAGTTCTGCCAGTGGGGCTGGTACTGGCGAGCTCCTCGACGATCTGGTCAAGACATTCACCAAACCCACCGAAGAGGTCGAAGACAATTTACCGCGCATCGCCATTGTGGGCAAGCCCAATGTGGGCAAGAGTTCCTTGGTGAACACACTGATCGGCAAGGAGCAGAATATCGTTACACCTATTGCTGGTACTACCCGGGATCCGGTGAACACCCAGTTCAACGCGTTCGGCTTTGATGTGGTGCTCTTGGATACAGCCGGCATCCGAAAGAAGACCAAAGTGGATGAGGACATTGAATTCTTCAGCGTATTACGCAGCGTCCGTGCCATCGAGGATTGCGATGTCTGCCTGATGTTGATCGATGCGCGAGATGGCATCCAGCACCAGGACCAGCACATTTTCTCGATGATCGAGAAAAATGGCAAGGGTGTGGTGATCGTGGTGAACAAATGGGACCTCATGGAGAAGGATACCATGACATCGAAAGCATACGAGGAGGAAGTGCGCAGGAAGTTGTCCCCGTTCAAAGACGTGCCTGTCGTGTTCACTTCGGTGGTAGAAAAGCAGCGGATCCACAAGGCCATGGAACTCGCGATCGAAGTGTACAAGAACCGATCGCAGCGCATCTCCACCAGCAAGCTCAACGATATCATGCTCCCGGAGATCGAGCACCAGCCACCGCCCATAGAGAAGCAGCGCAGCATACGGATCAAGTATGTGACCCAATTACCGGGTAAGGTTCCAGCGTTCGCCTTCTTCGCCAATTATCCCCAGTACATCAAGGAGAGCTATGCACGTTTCCTGGAGAACAAGCTGCGCTCCCATTTCAACTTTACGGGAGTTCCTATTCGCGTATTTTTCCGGAAGAAGTAGATATTCGCCTGATGCAACGCCCAAGCTCTGTTACATCGCGTTCAACCTCATGGTTGGCAGTGTGTAGCAGTTGTTTTGTGCTTGTCTCGATCCTCGCTCAGTTCAGCGTGTGGCCAGTTCACCAGTTTCAGTTGAGCGCCGCTCGTCAAGAAATGAAGCATCGCTTGCTGGCCGAACTTCCTGTGCGGGACTTGTCGGAATTCCGGTTCACGATGGCCGAATTTGCGCATGTTGATCTCCGGGATGGTGGAAAGGAAATGGAATGGGATGGCTTCCGGTATGATCTGGTTCATGTAGAACGAACAGCTGATGGCTACATCATCATCCATGCGTTACGTGATGATCGTGAAACCCAGGTTCTGGCGACGCTGGACGACTTGTTGAGACAAGCTGAACAGAGCAAGCATGGAGCGAAGGAGCAGCGATCACGAATTGTTGGATCATGGGCGCCATTTTGTGAGCGAAATACTGCGATAACGGTTGAAGTTCGTGTAGCTGATCGGAGTTTTCCGCCTTTGATCCTCGTGAAAGGCCGGATCGTTGACCCCCTCGATCCAACTCCGCCAAAGTCCGCCTGAGACTTATAGGCGATCCCTTTCATCAGGAGCAGGGAAGTCCGTTCATTCCGTCGCCGTGTCGATGGTCTTGACGTATTCGCTCCTGATCGTTCCTTACACATTTCTCATGTTATACAGAACACTCGTCTTGATGGCGGCGCTATGTGCTTTTGCTATTGGCTTGCAAGCACAGACCATCACACTTCGCGATCAAGTAACCAACGAACTGATCGCCAAAGCCGATATCATTTGCCTTACCAACAACACGAAAGTCACCACCAACGAAGCGGGCCAAGCGGATATCTCAACCTTGAAAGATTGCGGATCGATCCTTGTGGATCACGTCTCGTTCCAAGAACGCACGATCACATGGGCCGAAGTTGCAAGTGGTGCTGATGTGCTGCTCAATTACCGAGTAAATATGCTCGACCAGGTGGTCACTGAGCGCCAGCCGGTTCGAAGAGAAACGAAGCGACGTGCCCGAAAAGATCGACGTGATCAAGGCGCGCGACATCCGTTTCATGGATCAACCAACCACCGCTGAACTTTTGCAGAACACGGGCGCCGTCTTCGTACAAAAAAGCCAGCTCGGTGGAGGAAGCCCCATCATCCGTGGCTTCGAAGCGAACCGTATTCTCTTGGTGGTAGACGGTGTTCGCATGAACAACGCCATCTATCGAGCGGGGCACGTGCAGGATATCATCACCGTGGATCAAAGCATGTTGGAACGTGTTGAGGTCGTGAGCGGCCCGAACTCTGTGGCTTATGGAAGCGATGCATTGGGTGGGACCATCCACATGATCACGCGGTCGCCCAAGTTCAAACCTGATGGAGGCAAGGCGATACTGGCTGATGGATTCTTCCGCTCTGGAACCGCTTCCAGTGAGAAGACCGCACACGTAGGGGTTGAACTCCGGGGCGAGAAGATCGCGAGCTTCACGAGTATCACAGCAAGTGATTTCGGTGACCTGCGCCAGGGCAGCACGCGCTCACCGTTCAACGAAGAACTTGGTGCCACACAATTCGAAGTGGTGCGCGAGAACGGAGTTGATGTCGTAAAGTCCTCCAAGGATAGAAATCTGCAGTTGGGCACTGCCTACAAGCAACTGGACCTGTTGGAGAAACTTCGTTTGCGAACGGGTGAGCACGTGGTGCATCAGTTGAATCTGCAGTACAGCACCTCGTCCGACATTCCTCGTTACGACCGAACTTCCTTGTTCTCGTACAACGCGGATGGCACGATCAAGCCATCACGCTCCGAATGGTATTACGGGCCGCAGAAACGCTTGTTGGCCGCGTACACCTTGGAGTTGGAGCGCACTTCAGGGTTCTTTGACAAGGCCCGCATTACGCCCTCCTATCAGAATATTGAACAAAGCCGGAACGATCGGAAGTTCACGAAGACCACGATCGGCCGGAACGTTGAAAAAGTGGGTGTTCTCGCGATCAACGCCGACCTGGAAAAGAAGAGCAGGAAGAACGAATTCCGATATGGGGCCGAGTACAGCAATAATGATGTGAAAAGCTCAGCGACCACCACGGATATCAATACGGGAGAAGTCACGTATCGCCCTTCGCGTTATCCGACCGGTGGAAGCAAAATGTCTTCCATCGCTGCGTACGTGAGCCATACGTTGGAGGTATCGCCGAAATTCGTTGTTAGCGAAGGGCTGCGGTTCACGCAAGTGCAGTTGCAAGCGATCTTCAAGGATCCGGAGGCCTTCAGTGTTATCGACGGAACGTACAAACAAAGCAACGGGGCGCTCACCTGGCGCGCAGGGGCCATGTTCTTACCCGGCCACGACTGGCGGTTGAGTCTATTGGCCAGCACAGGATTCCGGGCGCCGAACGTGGATGATATGGGAAAGGTGTTCGAATCCGGAGATGGCATTCTGATCGTTCCCAACACCAACCTCAAACCGGAATCGACCACCAACTTCGAGATCGCGATGAGCAAGACCTTCGATAAGCGCATTACGTTCGACGTCAATGGTTTTTACACCCTGTATTCGAACGCGATCACTGTCAGTGACTTCCAGTTCAATGGGAATGACAGCGTGGACTTCGATGGTGGCATGAACAAAGTCGTGGCGCTCACGAACAAGAAAGAAGCCTATCTCTATGGAGGTTCAAGCCAGTTCACCGCGCACTTCGATGATCACTTCACATTCCGTAGTGGTGTCACGTACACCTATGCACGCATCAAGACAGACAGCACCGACTACCCGTTGGACCATATTCCTCCGGTCTATGGTCGCACAGGTCTCGAGTATCAAGCGAAGAAATTGCGCATGGAAACCTACGTGGTATACAACGGCTGGAAGCGCCTACGGGATGTGAACAAAACTGAAGGCAGCGAAGACAATCTTTTGTATTCCACTCCTGTTGGCGTGCCGAGTTGGTACACGTTGAACGCTCGTGGTTCATATGCGTTCACAAAGAACCTTTCGCTACAAATGGCGCTGGAGAATATCAACGACGATTTCTACAGGGTCTTCGCGAGTGGCACCAGTGCGCCCGGCCGCAACTTCACGGTAAGCTTGCGCGCCAACATCTGACCATCGACCGAGCAAAGCTGGCCCGGGTGTGCGCTTCACATCCGGGCCAGTGCTTGGTCAAGGTCTTCGATGAGCAGGTCCGCTTCCTCAATTCCGATGTACAATCGTACCATGGTGAACGGCAGGTCCGTGTAGTAACCGCTCGGGCCTTTTAGGGCGCACACAGGCCATTGCAGGCTTTCGAAACCACCCCAGCTAACGGCAATGAGGAAGCGTTTCGAAGCATCGCAAAAGCGTTCCACTGCAGCTTCGTCAGAAGCATCCAGTTCGATCGTGATCAAACCACCACAACGCTTCATCTGTTTTTTGGCAAGCGCATATTGCGGATGACTTTCCAGGAATGGCCAGTGCACGCGTTTGACCTTCGGATGCGCTTCCAGGAAGTGCGCGACTTTCTCCGCATTGTCCGCGCTGCGGTTAACGCGCAACTCAAGTGTGCGAAGACCTCGCATCAACAACCAGGCATCGTGTGGTGAGGGCGCTGCACCGAGCGTCATGAACTCTTTGCTCATCACTTGGCGCATGTGCGCTTGGCTTCCAGCGAGCACGCCGCATACCACATCGCTGTGCCCATTCAGATATTTCGTTCCGCTGTGGGCGACGAGATCGATACCAAAGTCGATAGGGTTCTGGAAGAGGGGGCTGTTGTAACTGTTGTCGCAAAGCGAAATGATATTACGCTCTTTGGCAATGGATGCCACAGCTCGCAGGTCTTGTAGCTCGAACGTGAGCGAGTTCGGGCTCTCGGTGATGAAGAAGGTCGTGTTCGGCTTGCACGCTTTCCTGTAATTCTCCGCGTCGGTCCCATCAACAAATGTGGTTTCCACCCCGAAACGCGCCAAGAGCTCGCTCAGCAGTTTCTTCGTCCAACTGTAAGGTTTGTGAACGCATACGATGTGATCACCAGCCTTCACGAAGCTGATCACTGCTGCCGCGATCGCTGCACTGCCACTACTGAACAAGAGCGCGTCTTCGGCCTTTTCCAACGCTGCGAGTTTCTGCCGAACAACAGCTACGGTGGGGTTGTAGCCACGCGAGTACAAAGGCTTCTCGAACTCGTGCTGCACGGTATCGCGCATCGCAGCAACCGTTGGATAACAGAAGTTCCCGCTCTGGACAATGGGCGGGATCACTGCATCGAAACCGCGTTCGCGGTCTTCGCCCAGGTGCGTAAGCAAGTGTGAGAGGTCTTCGGTCATGGTCGTCGTTCGAAAAAAACGAATCCGTTGCCACGTCCTGTCTCTTTGAACGTTTTGTAACCCATCACCTGCTCAACAGAAGTGACTTTGGAACACAGGTATACAGGCCGGTCAATGAGCCCACGGATAAGCGTTTCGTCGTCGGGCTTGGCTTCGGTCATGCGGCCATAGAACGACGGAACGTAGCTCTTGTAGCCATGATTCATGAACCAGCACTTTTCGCCTGCATGAGCAGCGAAGAAATCCACGGCTGCTCTCTGGGAATACCCTTCGATATTGTTGATGAACAGCATCAGGCCGAGCGAAATAAAAACCATGGTTCCGCCAAGGGATGCTAAAAGGCTTGCTCGGAAATGGCTCTTTGAATGAAGGAAATGCGCAACCATCAAAATGCCGATGAGCCAAGCTCCGGCGAAAAATTCAAGGCCTGTCCAATGCACCTGAGCTTCCAAGTTGGCCTCTGCGAAAGGGTCATTTGCCAATAGAGGTTTCAGTAGTTCCGGACGCATGCCCAAGAACGGAGCGATGATGAAAACAATAGCGATCGCGGTCCCTATGGTCCCCAGAGCAAAACGGGTCCAACCGAAGCTTTCCTTTTTTTGCCAGATCCGCTCAAGTTGCTTGGCGGCCAGGTAGGTGATCGGGAAGTAGCAGAGGCTGCTGTAGTGTACGATCTTGGTACTTACGATACTGAACAGGATCAGAACGACCCAGAGGAGGATCACCATCCAACGGCGCGTTTCATTTTGCACATCAGTGCCTTTTGTCGGCTTGAGCAATTCTTGTATGGCAAAGATCGAAGCCGGGAAACAGCCGATCAAAAGGACAATGAAGTGATAACCAAAAAAGCCACCGTGTCCGGCATCTTCTTCAGTGAACAAAGCCACCTGACGCTGGAAAAAGGCTTCTGTGAACGCGGGTCCGTTACGCACATAATCGGAGCCGAACCAAAGCGAGATCACCACGAGCATCGACAGGAGCAACAAGAGCACCTCTTTCCACCGGAAGAACGTGCTGAATTTCCGCAACGCCCAGTAAGCTGAGATCGTTAGGCCGACAATGATGATCGCAGCCGGTCCTTTGGTCATAACGGCCAGTCCCATTAGTCCACCACTGGCCATGGCGAACCGCCAAGACCCTTCTCGAGCTGACCGAATGAATGAATAGAGACCGAGAAAAATGAACAGGTTGAACCATGGATCGATAATGCCACTGCGGAAATAGAGGTTCGGAAGAATGGATCCGATATAGGCAAGCACCCATAGAAGCCCGAATGTGTTTCCCTGTTCGCGTGAACCAATACGGTAGAGCACAAGAAGGGTAATTGCGCCGCATATCACATTCGGAAAACGTGCAGCGAATTCACCTACGCCGAAGACGCTCATGCCAAGTGCCTGCATCCACATGAACAGCGGTGGTTTTTCGTAGAAGGGTTTGAACTCGATCTGCGGACGGGACCAGTCACCTGTGGAGATCATCTCACGCGCGATCTCCGCGAAGTTGATCTCGTCCCAATCGAACAAATGCACCGCTCCAAGCCCAGGAAGAAAAAGCAAAAGCGCACTGACGACAATAATGACCTGGATGCGGACCGGTGAGAGCGATCGCATGGTTGCGGCCTATTTGCGTTCTCCGAGCAATTCCCAGCGGGCCAGACCGGTTCGCGCCAGGAAGTATCGCAAACTGACATTCACGACCCCAAGGCCATACGTCATGCTTCTGGAGAAGTTGATCGAGCTGGCCTCATCGAAATACTTGGTAGGGCACGTGATCTCAGCGATCTCGAATTTGTTCCAGAAGATCTGCGCGATCATTTGATTGTCGAATACGAAGTCGTCGGAGCAACGTTGGTAGTCGCACGCATCAAGTACTTCTCGATGGAACGCACGATAACCGGTGTGGTACTCGCTCAGTTTCTCGCCCATCAATATGTTCTGCCCGAGGGTTAGCATGCGGTTGAAGACATACTTGTAGAACGGCATACCACCACGAAGTGCACCACCCCCAAGAATTCGTGAACCGAACACAACGGGATAAACACCATTGCCGATCAAGGTGATCATGCTGGCAAGCAATTTCGGCGTGTATTGATAATCGGGATGGAGCATAACGACTATATCGCCGCCTAGTTCTTTCGCTTTGTCGTAACAGCTTTTCTGGTTGCCACCATACCCCGTGTTCTTGCCATGCTCAACAATGTGCTTTATGCCCAATTGCCGGGCGACTTCCACTGTATTGTCCGGGCTTTGGTCATCCACGAGCACCACTTCGTCCACCAGGTCGAAGGGTATCTCATCATACGTCTGCTTCAGGGTGAGTGCAGCGCGATAAGCGGGCAGCACCACGATCACTTTTTGGCCTAGATACATCGGGACAAAGATGCTGAACTGCTGAATGCGAATTCACGGCATACGTTCGGCCCGATTCACCAACCAAACACCACTGAGCACAACGAGGATCATGGCCATTTGCCCGAAGGACAACACCTCTTTGTCCAACACGCCCCAACCAATGGCAACGATGGGCATCAAATAGGTCACACTGCTGGCCCACACGGCGGATGTCCGCTTCAAAAGCGCATTCCAAAGGACAAGGGACAAAGCCGAGCTGAAGATAGCAAGCAAAGACACGAATCCGAGTGAGGTCCATCCCTGCGGATCCGAAGCGACCGTGATCGGGATACCAGTGGTGTATGTGCCAGCCAACCCGATCGGACCTACGAACGTGAGCGCCAAACAGGCCGTCGCGGCCGCAGGCAGCATGTGCAAGTGCCGCTTTACGATGTTGGCACTACAGCCATAACACGCCGTGCCAATGATGGGCAACAGGGCATAGACGCTCCAAGTAGGCAGACCATCCTTGGTTTTGAGCAGGATCAACCCTGCAGCGCCAACCAGTCCGATCAAAATGCCTATCAGGTGGATGAGTCTCAGGCGGTTTCCAAAAAAAGCCGCACCTACCAAAAGGGTGAAGAGTGGTGTCAAACTGTTGAGCATTCCACTCAGGGAACTATCGATCCGGGTCTGGGCAGCCGCGAACAGGAATGCGGGTATGCCATTACCAAGTACACCGGTAGCCAGCAAAGGCAACCAGTGCTTTTTCAGCAATGGCGCATGTTTCAGCAATAGGGGGCTCAAGCATAACCAAGCAATGGCCAGCCGCGCTGTTGCCATCTGCCATGGGCTGAGCACGGGCCTTCCTTCGTGGAACAGCCCTCGCTTCATAAGGATGAACGAACTACCCCAGATGAGCGCGAGAACGATCAATAACCCCCACTTCAACCATTCGTCACGTCGTTGCTGCATCCATCCCAAGCTTGGCCGGCGAAGATATCCAGGCCCTTCCGGCGTTTACATTTGTAACCTCATAGTGCACCAGTGCGTCTTATCCTCGGATCACTGCAATTCTGAATACATGAAAAAGTCCATCGCCTCACTGTTCATTTTGTCGTTGATCGCTTGTGGCGGGTCTGGAACGCCAAGTCCGGCGGTCAACGTAGCGCGCACCGAGAGTTCGGTTGCCATTACCAGTGGCTCGCCGGTATCAACAGCCGACCTGAGTATCACTGGGATGACCTGCGGCATGGGCTGTGGAGGTGCGATCAAGAACGCACTGGCCAAGCTCCCTGGAGTGAATGGGACGGAGATCCAATTCGAAAGCGCGGAGCAGGCGAATCATGCGGTTGTAACCTACGATCCAGCCAAGGTGAGCGATGCCGAATTGATCCAAGCGGTGCAATCCATTCACGATGGCCAATACAAGGTGCAAGCGGTTGGTATCACCAAACAGGTCCTGAGCGCGGGCTCTACTGAAGGGCAAACGGCAGCGGAAGAAGCCAAGGTGAATGCAACCTTGCCCGATGTGGTGCTCCCTAGCATAGTGGCATTGTTGTCTGGGTTGCTACGCATCTAAGTCCGAACGCTCCCAAAAGACTTTCACAGAGGGGCTTTGGTCCCTTTGTTCGTTCGGTGGTGTGAAATAGCCTATTAATGGAAGTTGACGATCAGATCGGACTGTATTCTGCGATTCCGGTGGAGGCCGGTCTCCGTTTATGAGCGAACTGTCTCAAGTGCTGTTTGTTCTGTGACAGACGCTGTGGGCCTTGGCGAATAGTTTCGCGGCGCGAAGGAAATGGAACGTTCGAAAAAGGCTGTTTGGGTCTGGTTGCTCGCAGGCTGTGCAATGATCGCATGCATGGTGGCTATTGGTGGGATCACGCGGCTTACAGGCAGTGGGTTGAGTATCACGGAATGGAAGCCGATCATGGGTGCTCTGCCGCCGATGAACGAATTGGAATGGAACCAGGCCTTTGCGAAGTACAAAGGCATTCCGCAATACACGCTGATCAATGAGCACCTGGATCTCGCGGGCTTCAAAGAGATCTTCTTCTGGGAGTACGTTCACCGCAATTGGGGTCGCTTGATCGGTATCGTGTTCATCGTACCCTTCGTGATCTTCTGGTGGCGTGGCTTCTTGAAGGGTTGGTTGATGCGGCGTAGTTTGTTCATTTTGCTCGGTGGTGCGATCGTAGGCGGTCTCGGTTGGTTCATGGTGAAGAGTGGGCTCTTCGAAGGTGTGAGCGTGAGCCACTACCGATTGGCTATCCACTTGTGCGCGGCGTTCACTGTGTTCGGGCTTGTATTGTGGACCGCGTTCGATCTCCAAGGACAGCCACGCTCTTTCGGCAGCAACGGCAGCATGGCGGGAAAATGGTCGCGATGGCTTTTGGCACTCCTCGGTGCACAGATCATCTACGGCGCGTTCACCGCAGGTATCGATGCTGGCCATGTGGCGAACACGTGGCCACTGATGAACGGTAACTTTCTAAGCGATCAAGCCTTGGCCTATACCGGCACTTGGAGGGATTTCGTTGAGCATCGTGAGGGCGTGCAGTTCGTTCACCGCAATCTGGCGTGGATCGTTGCGATAGCCTTTGTGTCCTTCGCATACCGCTACTGGAGCGAAGGTTCGCTGAACGGTGCGCCTCGTTGGCTGTTGCTTGGGGTCCTTCTGCAGTTCTTTCTAGGGGTGCTCACGCTCGTGTACCAAGTGCCTGTTGTATTGGGCGTGCTTCACCAATTCGGTGCGCTGTTGTTGTTGGCCGCCTTGCTGAACGTGATGCACCTAACGGGCCGCACTAGCGCCACTTGACGGTCTGGGCGAAATGCCGCACATCCGAACGAATGCGGTCCGTGGCGGGTTGGAGAGAGTCCCCGTTGGGCCGCGTGTCGAAATAGAGCGAACCGTACAGGAAATGCGACGTGCTATCCGTGAGATAGAACACGATCGGGCTGGCTACATCGCCATCCACATCGAACAGGTTTCCGAACACTCGTGCCGTGTCGCGCAGGATGCGTTCACTGCGTATTCGCGCAGCCTTGGCCTCGTGTTTGTCCTTGAACGCATGTGCATCATCGATCAGTTCGGGGAGGTCGCCGTTGATCCGCCTGTACGTCATGAAAACCGTTGCACGTTGATGCGCGAATCGCAGGCTGCTCCAACAAACGGTGTCTGAAGCAGAAGAAGTCGAGAGGTCTTCCATTCCAGCATTCGCACGCACGGTCATGCGAGCGTAGGTGGGTACTTCCGCAGTGAAGGGGCAAGCACCGGTCCAGGGCTCGAACGAATCGGCGGGTTGGTCCAATCGCGGATAACCACGTGGTTTTGGTACAGTAACATCATTGCAGGAGATGAACGTTATCGCCATCAGAGAAGAGGCGCAAAAAAAGAGAATAGTGCCAACTCGCGATCTGCGGCTCGTCATCCCGGAACGTCCAGATCCTCTCACCTGCTTGCTTTTTTGGCTTCATCGCGGATCAGCACTTTCACACGCCGCACGCGCTTATTGTCCGCACTTTCCACAGTGAAGAGAAATTGGTGAAGAGCTACTTGCTCGCCTTTTTGTGGAATGTGACCGGTAAGTTCCAGTATGAAACCGCCCAGCGTTCCGCTCTCGCCTTTGTTGTCCTCGAAGAGCTGGCCGTCGATCCCGAGAACGCGGTACATATCCGTAAGTGCTGCCTTGCCTTCGAATATGTATGTGCGATCGTCGAGCTTACTGTAGATCAGATCCACATCATCGTACTCATCGGTGATGTCACCCACGATCTCTTCGATCACATCTTCCAACGTGATAATACCGCTCGTACCACCGTATTCATCAACTACAACTGCCAGGTGGACTTTCTTGCTCTGGAATTCCTTCAGCAGATCGTCGAGTTTTTTGTTCTCTGGAATGAAATATGGTTCGCGCAGCAGTGTGAGCCAATCGAGCGCTGTTGCGTCGATGTGTGGAACAACATCCTTGATGTGCAGAACACCAATGACCTTGTCCAGTGTATCATCATATACAGGCACGCGCGAAAAGCCGCTCTCGATGATCGAGCTCAGGAGTCTGTTGAAGGGAAGTTCCTTGTCGAAGGCAACCATCTCGGTGCGCGGTCGCATCACTTGGCGCGCCTCGATAGCACCGAATTTCACAATGCCTTTCAGAATGCGCTGCTCTTCAACTGATGTGCTGGCATCCTTGGTGAGTTCCAGGGCATGACCGAGTGCATCCACGCCTATGTTCTGTGTTCCCCGCTTACGGTAGCGCTTCTCGATGAAATTGGTGCTACGGATGAGCGCTTCGTTCACAGGCGTCCAGAAAACCCTGAGACCGATGAGCACCGATGAAAAGGTTTGGGCCACATGCATGGCATTGCTCGTGGCGAAAACCTTGGGCAGCACTTCGCCGAAGAGCAAGAGGATAAAGGTCACGGCCACCACTTGTATCGTGAATACCAGGTAATCCGGCATGCTGTGGAAATCGAACAACCCGTTCATCGCGATCGTGCTCAGAACAGTGATGCCCACATTCGCGAAGTTGTTCATCACCAGAATGGTTGCGAGCAATCGTCGTGGTTTGGCCAGAAGATCCAACACACGGGAACCACTGGCACCGCCACGTTCCTTCAGATCCCGCAGCTGTGTCGGGCTGAGGGAAAAGAGAGCCACCTCGCTCGCGCTCATGCACGCCGAAACGCCTAATAACAAAACGATCACCACCAACGAAATGATAGTGAGCGCGTCTATGCTGCCGAAGGAAAGAAGGATGCCGTGCATGGTCTATCGGATCAGTCGATCGGAAGATCGCGTGATCAGATGAAAAAATGATCGATCAGAACGGTAGGTCGTCCAGGTCTTCCTTGTCCGATCCACCACCTGTTGCCGTGCCAGAAGATGTTACTGCGGTTTGCCGCTGTGGTTGATCACCGACCGGACGCTCGCCACTGGGGCGGTCCAACAAATTCATTTCGTCGGCCATGATCTCGGTGGTATATCGGTCAACGCCGTCCTTCTCCCATTTGCGGGTACGCAGTTTTCCTTCGATGTACACCTTGCTGCCCTTCTTCAGGTATTTCTCGGTGATCTCTGCCAGGCCGCGCCAAGCCACAATGCTGTGCCACTCGGTCTGCTCCCGCTTCTCGCCGGTGTTCTTGTCCTTGAAGGTTTCGCTGGTGGCAATGCGGAAGTTGGCAACACTAACACCGTTCTGGAGATGTCGAATTTCAGGATCGGCGCCGAGGTTGCCGATCAGGATCACTTTGTTCACGCCGCTCATTGCTCTTGAATTGGGGAACGAAGATAGGAGCGAGGACTTGGCTATTTTTCACCGACTGGCCTGCTGCTCCAACCAGCGCTCGATCAAGCGAGGTACGGCAAAGTTGACCAGCTGGATGTGCGGAACCAGCTTCCACTCCGCAGGCACTTTGAATTTCCTTGGCATCTCCACCTCCCAGAACACCGCGTGGATGATCTGGTGGCTCAACACGTGTTTCACTTCATCCGACCTGGTGATCACTTGCCATCCAGAACCATGATCAGTTTCGAGTGCTTTCAAAAGCGAGGACTTCCTCGAGGACTTCCCACTTTCGATCAAGGGTAGTTCGAACAGCCCCTGCCAGATGTCCTTGCCAACGCGTTGTTGCAGGTAGATGCCCTTCGCCGAACGGATATAGAGATAGTTGAAGAAGCGATCACGGGTCCTGGATACACCTTCTTTCACGGGCAAGGATCCGATCCGGCCAGTGGCGAACGCGACGCATTTGGCCTGCAAAGGGCAAAGCATGCAGGTATGGTTCTTCGGGGTACATACCGTGGCTCCTAGTTCCATAACGGCTTGGTTATGGTCCCCCGGTTGGGAGGGGTCGATCAGTTCTTGGGCCAATTCCTTGAATCGCTTTTTGCCGGCGGTTGAATCGATCGGAATATCAATGCCAAATACACGGGAAAGCACCCGGTAGACATTGCCGTCCACCACAGCCTCAGCTTCACTGAAACAAATGGATGCAATAGCAGAAGCCGTATAGTCGCCCACCCCCTTCAAGTTCAACAGTTCGCTGTGCTTTCGAGGAAATTGACCGCCATGTTCGTTAACGACCTGTTTGGCGGCGGTAAGCAGGTTGCGGGCACGGCTGTAGTAGCCCAGGCCTTGCCAGAGTTTCAAGACCTCGTCCTCCTTGGCCGCGGCAAGTTCCTGAACCGTTGGCCAACGTTCCACGAATCGCTGCCAATACGCAAGTCCTTGGTCTACACGGGTTTGTTGAAGGATGACCTCGCTCAACCAGATCTTGTAGGGGTCGTGCATTTTGCGCCACGGCAACGAACGAAAATGTGCTCGATACCACGGTAAAAGCGCTTGCGAGAACCAGTCTTTCACGGCACCAAGATGCGCCCATGCCGACATCAGGATCTGCGAAATCTGTGTGATCTGTGGAAAACCTGTATTGAATTCATCTGTGTAATGCCGTGGTTGATATCCTGTGCGCCACCCGAAACATCTTGACCCACAGGCTCAAAGGCGGTTGCACCGATCGATCGTACGGTTATATTCGCGGCCCCAAAACGGTGGAAGGTCCATGACGAAGGCGGAATTAGTAGGCAAGATCAGCAGACAGACAGGCATCGAGCGCAGTATCGTGTTGCACACGGTAGAAGCGTTCATGGAAGAGGTGAAGATCCAGCTTGGCGCTGGAGAGGACGTGCATTTGCGCGGCTTCGGATCTTTCCTCGTTAAGCACCGTGCGCAGAAGACAGGTCGCCTCTTGGCGAAGAACACCACGATCATCATCCCTGCGCACAATGTGCCAGCTTTCAAGCCGGCCGATGTGTTCGTTGATAAGGTGAAGAACAGCACGTTGAACAAGTAATGGCATTGCAGGGCAAGCATTGGGCAATGATCGGTGGGGCCGTGGCGGTCACACTGGGCTTGGCACTCGCGCCCCGCACCCCTTCCGGAAAGGCCGAAGAGAACGGAGCCGAAGCCATGAGTGGTCGTGTGAGCGAGGACCCCAATAGCGGTTCCACACCCCATGCGGAAGATGCCGGTGTGCCTGCCAGCAAGGACCCCCAGGTGAACGCGATCATCACCGAGCTCAGCAATGGCGCCCCGCCTATGGAGACGATCCTGAAATTGCGGAAACTCGCGGAAGAGCAACCCGACAATATCGAGGCGCAGTACCATCTCGGTTTGTTCAGCTGGCAGACCGGCCAGTACGATAAGGCCATGGCGCGCTTCCAGAAAGTGATCAGTATGGACCCCAAAGGCTACCCGGATGCATATGCTTTCTTGGGCCAGGCGTACGGAACACTGGATAGTACAGACAAGGCCATAGCGGCCCTCGAGACATACAAGACATTGGTAACGGATACGGCGCTCCTGAACGGGGCCGATCGTTTCCTTACCGACCTGAAAACGAAAAAGACCAAGTAACCATGCCCTGCGGAAAAAAGAGGAAGCGCCATAAAATGGCCACCCACAAGCGCAAAAAGCGCCTTCGTAAGAACCGTCACAAGAAGAAGAACCGATAGGTTGGTTTTTCTTGACGGCTTGACCTGAACGAAGGATTGTTCGGGTCCCGTTCATGCGCATCCGTCATTCGGCGGCAAAGCGTTCACGCGTTCTTACCATCGATCCAATTGAGCGTAGACCTCATTATTCGTTCGCAAGCGGGCCAAGTGTCGCTAGCCGTGCTGCGCGATAAACTCCTGATGGAGTTGCATCGCGAACGGGCGGATACAGGCTTTGCCGTAGGTGATGTGTACTTGGCCAAGGTGCGCAAAGTGGCCCCTGGCCTCAATGCGGCATTTGTGGATGTGGGGCACGAGAAAGATGCCTTCCTCCACTATTTCGATCTGGGTCCTCAGTACAAGAACAGTTTCAAATTCACGAAGGCTGCGGTCCAAGGGAACATTACCACATCGTTGCTCGACGATTGGAAGTTGGATGCCGACATCAACAAAGAGGGCAAACTCGGTGATGTGTTGAGCGCGAGCCAGAGCATTCTGGTGCAGATCGCCAAGGAACCGATCAGTACGAAAGGCCCACGTCTTACGGCGGAAGTCACACTTGCGGGCCGCTACATGGTGCTGGTGCCGTTCATCAACAAGGTGAGCATCAGCAGCCGCTTGACCGACGAAGTGGAGCGCAAGCGGCTCAAAGACCTCATGCACGCGATCCGTCCGAAGAACTTCGGTGTGATCATCCGCACGAACGCGGAAGGCAAGAAGAGCGAAGATCTCGAGGCTGACCTGAAGACGCTTTTATCGCGATGGGACGTGATGTTCCGCAACATGAAAAGCGCGATGCCGCCGAAGAAGTTATTGGGCGAGATCGATCGCACGAGTGCCGTGCTGCGCGATGTGTTGAACAAAGACTTCACCAGCATCCACGTGGATAGCCAAGTGGTGTACGAAGAGGTGCGCGAGACCCTGGAGAAGACCGCACCGGAGAAGAAGAACATCGTGAAGCTGTACACAGGGAAGCTGGACATCTTCGACAACTTCTTCATCAACAAGCAGATCAAGCACGCTTTCGGAAAACAGGTCATGCTGCCGAGCGGCGCCTACCTGATCATCGAAAAGACCGAGGCTATGCACGTGATCGACGTGAACAGTGGCGGTCGCAAAGGAGGGAATCACGACCAGGAGAAGAACGCTCTCGATACCAACTTGGAAGCGGCCCGGGAGATCGCGCGGCTGCTCCGGTTGCGGGATATGGGCGGCATCATCTGCGTGGATTTCATCGACCTGTACGAAGCGGAGAACCGCCGTTTGCTGCACAAGGAATTGAAGGATGCGATGGAAGACGACAAGGCGAAGCACAATGTGTTGCCGCCATCGCGTTTCGGTGTGATCGAAATGACGCGCCAACGTGTGCGTCCGGAAACAGAGATCGACACCAGCGAGAATTGCCCCACGTGCAACGGTACCGGCGAGGTTAGCGCTCCCGTACTCGTGATCGACGAGATCGAGAACGCACTGAACTACCTGCTGGGCGAGAAGAACATGAGCGGCATCACGTTGAAAGTGCATCCGTTCTTGGCCGCGTATTTCACCAAAGGCTTTCCCAGCATGCGCATGAAGTGGTGGTGGCGATGGAAGAAGACCGTGAAAGTGGTTGGCGAAGGCGCGCACCAGTATTTGGATTACACGATCCAGGACAGCGAGGGCAAGGAAGTTCCGCTCTGACCTTATCCGTCATCGCGAGGCGGCTCTGGGCCGAAGCGATCTGTATTTTGTACCGATGACCGCACAAGAGGTCCTCCCCAAAGCCCGCCGCTACTGCGCCCTCCAAGAGCGCTGCCACCAAGAAGTACGCGACAAGCTCTACAGTTGGGGCTCACACCAGGAAGAAGTCGAGCAGGTCATCGGCCAGCTCATCGGCGAAGGCTACCTGAACGAGCAGCGCTTCGCCGAGCACTACGCGGTAAGCAAGTTCCGGCAGAAGGGTTGGGGCCGCGTGAAGATCCGCGAATCCTTGAAGTTCAAGAAGGTCTCCGCGCCGTGCATCAAGAACGGGTTGGCTGCTATTGATGATGGCGAGTACAGCGCTTACCTGGCCAACGCGGTGAAAAAATTACGAACCAAGACCAAGGGCCGCAACGAATGGGAGGGGGAGCAGCGGGTGAAGCGGTACTTGATGGGCCGTGGCTTTGAGAGTGAAGCGATAGATGATGCATTGAAGACGACCTGACCAGTACTTTCGCGGCCGTTCAAAACGTATTCGCACCTGTTCTGATCCCACTGTGTCTCTGTGCCGTTGTGGAAAGGCATTCCCCATGATCACCATCGACAAGATCCTCGACCTCAAGACACGCCTCGAAGCCCTCAAGAGCTACTTGGACGTGGAGGAGAAGCGCGGGCAGATCCTGGAGGAGGAGAAGTACACGCACGACCCCGACTTCTGGAACGACCAGAAGAAGGCGCAGGTGGTGATGAAGAAGATCCGCGAGCTGAAGCGCTGGGTGGGTCTGTACGAGCACGTGAAGCGCGAGGTGGATGATGCCGAAGTGACCTTCGACTTCTGGAAGGCCAAGGACGTGAGCGAGGAAGAGATGGAGGCTCAGTTCTCGAAAGCTGCGGCCTCGCTGGAAGAGCTCGAGTTCAAGAACATGCTCAGCGCCGAGGAAGATCCCTTGAGCGCCGTGGTGCAGATCACGGCTGGAGCAGGGGGCACCGAAAGTTGCGACTGGGCGGGCATGCTGTTGCGCATGTACCAGATGTGGGCGAAAAAGAACGGCTATGACATGCGCACGCTTGACTTCCAGGACGGCGATGGTGCTGGTGTGAAGCAGGCCACTATCGAGGTGAACGGCGACTTCGCCTACGGCATGTTGAAGAGCGAGAACGGCGTGCATCGGTTGGTGCGCATCAGCCCGTTCGATAGCAACGCGCGCAGGCATACGAGCTTCGTGAGCGTGTACGTGTATCCGCTGGTGGACGAGACCATCGAGATCGATATCAACCCGAGCGAGATCACGTGGGATACGTTCCGCAGTGGTGGTGCCGGTGGCCAGAACGTGAACAAAGTGGAGACCGGAGTTCGACTACGTCACGGACCTAGCGGCATCGTGATCGAGAATACCGAAACCCGCAGCCAGTTGGACAACAAGACCAAGGCGCTGCAATTGCTGAAGAGCCAACTCTACGAGGCCGAGTTGGAGAAACGCCGCGCCAAGCGGAACGTGATCGAGGCGGGCAAGAAGAAGATCGAGTGGGGTAGCCAGATCCGCAACTACGTGCTGCAACCCTACAAGCTGGTGAAGGACGTGCGCACCGGTTACGAGACCAGTAGTACCGATGATGTGCTCAACGGCGAGATCGATGAATTCCTGAAAGCATTTTTGATGCAACAAGGACAAAGTCAGAAAGTGTAGAGAGAACAAGAATTAGTTGGCAGTTGACCGGCGAAAGTGGACAACGTGAACTGCGAACTGCCAACTCAATAACTGCCAACTGTTCCATGGAATACCGGATCGAAAAGGACACAATGGGCGAGGTGAAAGTGCCTGCCGACAATTACTGGGGCGCACAGACCGAACGCAGCCGCAACAACTTCAAGATCGGCCCTCCCGGTAGCATGCCGCGCGAGATCGTTCATGCGTTCGCTTACTTGAAGAAGGCCGCTGCGCTCACGAATTTGGAGCTGGGCAAACTGACACAAGACAAGTGTGATCTGATCGGCAAGGTGTGCGATGAAATACTCACCGGCGCGCTGGATGACCAATTCCCGCTGGTGATCTGGCAAACGGGCAGCGGCACCCAGAGCAACATGAACGTGAACGAAGTGGTGGCGTATCGCGGCCATGTTTTGCAAGGCGGCAAACTTTCGGACGAGCAGAAAGTGCTCAACCCGAACGACGACGTCAACAAGAGCCAGAGCAGCAATGACACTTACCCCACGGCCATGCACATCGCTGCCTACAAAATGGCAGCGGAAGTCACGCTGCCGGGTGTGAAGAAGCTGCGCGACACCTTGGACAAGAAAGCGAAGAGGTTCTCGAGCATCGTGAAGACGGGCCGCACGCACTTCATGGACGCCACGCCGCTCACGCTCGGCCAGGAGTTCAGCGGCTACGTGCAGCAGTTGGACAATGGCATGCGTTCGGTGCACAACGCATTGGAGATGGTGCGTGAACTGGCACTTGGTGGTACGGCAGTAGGCACCGGCTTGAACGCCCCGAAGGGTTACAGCGTTTTAGTGGCGAAGAAGATCGCGGAGCTCACTGGGCTTCCGTTCGTTACAGCCCCGAACAAATTCGAAGCACTCGCCGCGCATGATGCGATGGTGGAATTGAGCGGCGCATTGAAGCGCCTTGCTGTTTCGCTGATGAAGATCGCGAACGACATCCGCATCATGAGTAGCGGCCCGCGCAGCGGCATCGGCGAATTGATCATCCCGGACAACGAGCCCGGCTCATCCATCATGCCCGGTAAGGTGAACCCCACGCAGCCCGAAGCACTGACGATGGTCTGCGCACAGGTGATCGGTAACGATGTGGCGGTGAGCATCGGTGGCATGCAAGGCCACTTCGAACTCAATGTCTTCAAACCCCTTATCGCCGCGAACGTGTTGCAGAGCGCACGCCTGCTGGGTGATGCGTGTGTGAGCTTCAACGACAAGTGTGCGGAAGGCATCGAGCCGAACAACGAAGTGATCAAGCGCCATTTGGAGAATTCGCTGATGCTCGTGACCAGTCTCAATCCACACATCGGCTACTACAAGGCGGCGGAGATCGCCAAGAAGGCACACAAGGAAAGCACCACGTTGAAGACCGCTGCTCTCGCGCTCGGTTACGTGACCTCTGAGGATTTCGACAAATGGGTCGATCCGAGCAAGATGTGTTCGGAAGGCTGATCGATCAGTCAGCGTACTATTGCACCGTCTTGCAACGGGGTGCCCAACGAAAGTCGGGGCTGAGATCATACCCAATGAACCTGGGCGGGTAATGCTGCCAAGGGAAATGGATCACACGTGTGATCTCCTCCGTACAGACCTTGAACACGGAGGAAATGAGCGACAGAACGGTTTTTTTATTTGGTGCGCTGCTCTTTGCGGTGTCGGCAAATTCGCAAGCGTCATTGAAGGGGTCGGTTCTCGATGGGAACGGGCAGGGTCTTCCGTTCGCGAGCATTCGAGTTGGTGATCCTGGATTTACCACACAGGCCGATGCTGATGGAGCGTTCACGATCACGGGATTGAAGACCGGAGCAGTTCGTATTCGCATGGCGCTGATGGGCTATATGGCTCTGGACACGAGCGTGATCACGGGCGAAGCGTTGGTTGTCTTGCGGCCGCGCTCTCAACAACTCTTGTTGCGCGATGTGGAAGTGAGCGCCCTACGTGTTGGTGATCGTGCACCGTTCCCAAAGAGCACAATGTCCAGCGAGGATATCGCAACCCGGAACACAGGCGTGGACTTGCCCTATTTGCTCGAGTTGCAGCCGAACGTGGTGAGTACAAGTGATGGTGGCACCGGCATTGGCTACACATCCATGCGTGTGCGTGGAACCGATGCCACGCGAACCAACATCACCGTGAACGGCGTGCCCTTCAACGATGCGGAAAGTCAAGGCGCCTTCCTTGTGAACATGCCTGATCTCGCAACAAGCGCGGAGGATATCGAAGTGCAGCGGGGAGTGGGCACGAGCACGAACGGTCCGGCAGCGTTCGGCGCAACGGTGAATGTGCGCACCACTTCAGTTCGCCAAGAAGCGTGGGGCCAATTGGCTGCCTCTGGTGGCTCGTTCAACACCAAGCGATTTTCTGCGAGCGCCGGCACAGGCCTTATCAACTCCGGCTCGAAAGCTGGGCCGGCAAGTTTCACTCTCGACGTGCGTTTGTCTTCGATCACTAGCGACGGGTACATCGATCGGGCTACGGCGGACCTTAAGAGCTACTTCCTTCAAGCTGCTTGGGTTGGAGCGAAACGCTCGCTACGCTTCATCACGTTCACCGGAAAGGAGATCACCTATCAAGCTTGGAACGGTGTGCCGCGCGATGTGATCGACACGAACCGCACGTGGAACGAATACACCTACGACAACCAAGTGGACAACTATGAGCAGTCCCACTATCAGCTCTTGTACGACCAGAAGATCTTTGCGAACGCCACGCTGAACATCACATTGTTCCGGGTGGATGGTGCAGGTTACTACGAGCAGTTCCGAACGGATGACGATCTCGAGGGCTACAGCATTGCTCCGATCATTTTCGGTAACGACACGATCACTACGAGCAATATCGTTCGGCGGCGTTGGTTGGACAACACCTTGCTCGGGGGCAACGTGGCAACGGATATCAAATTCGGTAAGCACCGCCTGGTTTTAGGAGGCAGCTACAGTGACTATCGTGGTGATCATTTCGGGGAAGTGATCTGGGCGCAGTGGGCGGGCAGTAGCAACATCGGCGATCGTTACTACGACAACCGCGCAACGAAGACGGATGGCAACGTCTACGGCAAAATCACCTATGCTATGTATCCCCGTGTCGACTTGTTCGCTGATGTGCAAATGCGGCGTGTGACACATGAGTTCCTCGGATATGATGACGACTTCACGAACATCGCGCAATCCGTGAGCTACACGTTTTTCAATCCGAAAGCGGGAGTGGTTTGGCGGTTGCATGAAGGCGGAAAGGCATACGCGAGCGTGGCCATTGCCAACCGGGAACCCAACCGCGATGACCTAACGGAAACAACACCACAAAGTCGACCACGCAGTGAGCGCTTGGCCGACTACGAGGTTGGCTACGAGCGGCGCACGGGCCGCTGTTCGTTCAGCGCGAACGGGTACTTCATGGACTATGTGGATCAACTCGTGAACACCGGCGAGCTCAATGATGTAGGCGCTGCACTCCGTACCAATGTGGCGAGTAGCTACCGCGTGGGCCTGGAGCTTTCGAGTGCGATCAGGATCACTGATCGGTTACTGTGGAATGCGAACGCTGCGTTCAGTCGCAACCGGGTGCGCTCCTTCACGGAGTTCGTGGATAACTGGGACACGGGTGCCCAACAGGCCGCCGAACTCGGCGAGACCGATATTGCTTTTTCACCGGCGGTGGTAGTTGGTAGCGAATTGGGTTTCCGTTTTTGGAAGAGCCCGGCCAAAGGCCATGCGAGCATTACACTCGTGAGCAAATACGTTGGCGAACAGTTCTTGGACAATACATCCAACAGTGATCGAAAGCTGGATGCTTATGTCACACAGGACGTGCGGTTGAACATATTGTTGACCGGCTGCAAGGGCGTTCGGTCGATCGACTTCAACCTTACCGCTCGGAACGTGCTCAGCGAATTGTATGAAAGCAATGGCTGGGCATACAGTTATTTTTCAGAAGGTCGCAGACAGGCGCTCGTGGGATTGTTCCCGCAGGCACCAGTAAATGTGTTGGGGGGTGTTTGCGTGAATTTCTGATCGGTACGCATTTTCGAAAATACCCTTCACAGGGTATTGTGGGCATTACAGTCATGGGCTTCCTTTGCGATGTCTAAACAACCCAGCTATGCGCACAACCACTACCCTTTGTCTGCTGACCGCACTTTTGGCCACGTCGATCTCGTACGCCCAAATGAACAGTTTCGATTCCCGGATCGATAGCTATGTCGGCTTGCGCTATACCTGCGATGGAAGCGTGCAACCCGTGCTGCGCATACAGAACGTGGGCGGCGAAACCATGACGAGTTGCGATATCGACATACTGAAGAACGGCGTTACCAATAGCACCTTCAATTGGATCCTTGCATCACCGGCGGCTACTGGTCAATTCAAACAACCGGCCCTGCCTGTGGTAAGCGGTGTTCTACCCGGCGATGTGTTGGAGTTCCACATTCTTACAGTGAATGGTCAACCCGATGAAGGGCCGCTGGAAAACATTTTACAAGTGCCGATGACCGACGAAAAAGGAACGGCCGATAGTTACCGCGTGCAAGTGAAAGTGCTTACCGATAACAACCCGGGCGAAACAAGTTGGATGATCAAGAACGCCTTGGGTGCAACGGTGGCGCAAAGTCCGGTGTACACCTTGGCGGGCGATCTGAAAACCACGGAACTAACGTTATCGGCCACTCAATGCTACAATTTCGAAGTGTATGATAGTGCGGGCGATGGCTTCGGCGAGTCGCGCCAATCGGGTTATGCGAAAGTGTTCAGTGTTGGGAACGAGGTGGCGAACGCGAGTGGGAATTTCGCAGCGCTGTATCGCAAAGGCGTGCAGACCGGGGCCGCGAATGGTTGCCTAGCCGCACAACTCACAACTGTGGCTGATCCGTTGGCATCGTGTGGTGCTACAGGTCTTCGGTTGAATGGCACCAACACCCTTTACGCCACCGAGGTGCCGGGCGCCAACCGCTATCAATTCAAATTCACCAATGTGCCCGGCCAGCCGGCGTATGCGCGCAACATTGCGATGACTACGCGTTCACTCTTGCTTACCGCTTGGAGCACATTGCCCTTGAAACGCAACCGCACCTACAATGTGCAAGTGCGCTCGAGTTTTGATGGTGGTGTAACGTATTGTGCGTTTGGAGCAAGTTGCACCATTAGCATCAGTAACACACCGAGTGCGCAACCGCGTTCGTTCGAGGCTGAAGTTGGTGAATTGCAAGAACCCGTCTTCACTGTATTCCCCAACCCGACTGCGGATGGCCAGTTCAGTTTGTTGGCCCATGGGATCGATGCCGAAGAGCCGATAGCCACTGAAGTCTTCGACCTGTTGGGAATGCGCGTTGCGAATTCGGTAACGCTATCAAGTGTTGAAGGGATCGCACTTCCCGTGGTGCTCGACAAGCCATTGTCGAGCGGGCTTTATGTGGTGCGCATAACCGTTGGCGAAAGCACAACAACCGAACGGTTGGTGGTACGTTGATCACACCCGTTCCACGAAATACATTTCCAATTCGCCTTTGCCTTTTGCCTGCACAAGGCCACGCGATTCGAAACGCAATCCAGGTGTATCCTTTACCAAGGCGAAGGTGCTGGAGCTAATATTTACCCGTCCGGGTTCACCGCTGCTTTCCATGCGAGCAGCGGTGTTCACCGTATCGCCCCAGATATCGTAAGCGAATTTTTTCACGCCCACGATACCGGCGATCACCGGGCCTGTGTGCAGGCCCACGCGCATTTCGAAGGCGGGCATTCCGGTGGTTGTGCGATCGATGTGTCGCTGTGCGATGAAGTCGCGCATGGCCAATGCGGCAAGCACGATGTCGGTGGCTGAAGACGCGTTCGGATCGGGCAGGCCAGCTGCTGCCATGTAGGCATCGCCGATAGTCTTGATCTTTTCCACTTGGTATTTCTCCACAATGGCGTCGAGCCCTTTGAAGCAATGATCGATCTCGGCTACCAGTTCTTGCGCGCCCAGTTGTTCGCTCATAGAAGTAAAGCCTTTGAAGTCGGTGAACAAAACGGTCGCCGTATCGAATGCACGCGCATCGGCTTTGCCTTTGGCTTTTAGTTCAGCAGCCACTTCTTCAGGCAGAATGTTGTGCAAGAGCTCATCGCTTCGGTCTTTCTCTTTTTGCACTTCGGCGCGTGATCGACGCATGTAGCGCAGCCGACTGAACAATGCGATCGCGAGAAGCAGCGCAGCCGCCCCACCACCAATAAGCAGGTAGCGCCGGTTGCGCTCGATCACCATTTCATTTTGGTGCGCGAGCTCACGCGAAAAGTTATCTCGCACCTGTTCCAAACTATCGGCGATCTGCTCCTCTTTGAAGGCATGCGTAAGGTCGAGCCTCATAACCTCTTTACTGTTGTTCACCTGGTCCAGCGAATCATCAAGCGCGATGAATTCTCGCTGGGCTGCAAAGGCTCTGCGGAAGTCACCGATCTCGGAATAGGCGTGCATGAGGCACTCGGTGCATTCCTTTCGTTGGGCAAGCACACCTAGACTATCGGCGATCGCAAGACCTGTGGTACAAGCTGCGATCGCTTCACGCAACCTGCCCTCTGTCCTCAACGCTTCGCCCGTGTAATACCAATTCCGAGCGAGTGGATCTTTCGCTTGCAGCGCTTTGAAGATCGCACGGGCTTCAACGAACTGCGCGTATGCTTCGGGCATTCGTTTCGAACGACTGAAGACTTGACCGAGGTTGTTGTGCGCTTTGCCCAGATCGAGTTTGCTGCCGAGCTGTTGATACAATTCGATGGCCAATTGAAGTTCGGCAATGGCCTTTTCGCGTTCGCCTTGGTCGCTGTGCGTTGTGCCAATGCTGACCAATGCACTTGCGCGGCCTTTCGTATTTCCGAGTTCGCCGAAAAGCGCAGCGCTGCGCTCGTAATTCAGCAACGCTTTGGCCAGGTCGTTCAACCGTTTGTACGTGTTACCGATGTTGTTGTACGTGCCTGCCATTCCTTCCTTGTTGCCCAATTCTTCATCGATGCGCAGGCTTTGTTGAAGCAGGTCGAGCGCTTTGGGCTGATCACCAAGATCCTTGTACACTGTGCTCATATTGCTGAACGTATTCGCCATGCGGCCTCGGTCGTTCAGCGACTTCGCGATCACTAAGCACTGCTCGTAATGATCCAACGCGGTGGCCAGATCGCTTTTCATTTTGAAACCTGCCGCAAGCGTTCCATGTGCTTTGAAGATCGACCGCTGCGATCCGCTTTTCTCCGCGAGTTCGAGCAGCAAACTCGCCAACACGATCCCGCTATCCGGCTTGTCGAATACAGCTTTCCAGGAAAGCGATTCCATCGCTTTCAATCGGGCACTATCGGGCAGAGTGGTTGTTTTCCAGACTTTCCAGAGCGAATCGGATTGAGCTTTGGTAACGGAACACAGAAGTGTACACGCCAACAAACCAAGTCCGCAGCGCAAGAAGATCGATCGTAAAAAATGAATCGGCATACCTCCGCGAAGATGAGCGCAAATCAGCGGCAGAAGGTTGTTGAACGGATCACCCGTGAACCGCCTCGCTCATGGCGAAGATCAGCTCGGAGTCCTGTTCGAATGCAGTGCCTACAACGAGCACATCGGCACCAGCTGCGCACAGTGATCGAGCCGTTTCCGCATCGCGAATGCCACCACCAACTATGATCGGGCATGAAATACTCTCGCGCACGGCGGCGATCATATCCGGGCTCACGGTTTTCTTTGCCCCACTGCCAGTGTCCATATAGATCGTGCGCAAACCGAGCAGTTCGCCAGCCAAGGCAGTGCACGCCGCTATCCCTGGTTTATCGTGCGGTATCGGAGAGGTCTGGCTCACATAATGCGCAGTGGTCGTTCGTCCACCATCCACCAGCATGTATCCGGTAGGAATTGCTTCGATACCGAGAGACTTTATCCGAGGTGCGGCAGTAACATGATGGCCGATAAGCAACTCCGGGTTACGACCACTGATCAAGGAAAGGAAAAGCACCGCATCGGCATGCCCGCTCAACTGCGAAGGGCTTCCGGGAAAAAGCACGACCGGTCGATCACTCAATTCCTTCACTCGCTTCACGCAGGCATCGAATGCATCGGTCATCAGCAGGCTGCCACCCACAAATAGCAGGTCGGCCTTGGCCATACAGGCGTTCTGGATAGTGCGCTCCAATTGCTTGGTATCGGTGGCCTGGTCCGGATCGATAAGCACCGCAAGGAGCTTGGTCCCCGAACTTTTAGCGGCAAGCAGTTGTTCCAGCACGACCATCGGTGCGAACTTACTCAACCAACCGATGGTGGACCAGCAACCGCCAACTAACTACCTTCGCGCTCCGAATGAAAACGATGACCATGCCAAGCACAGAAACGACCTTGAAATACAAGGTAAAGGATATGACCCTTGCCGAATGGGGCCGCAAAGAGATCGAACTCGCCGAAGCCGAAATGCCTGGTCTTATGGCCTTGCGTGCTCTGCATGGCAAACAGAAGCCCTTGAAAGGTGCGCGCATCGCAGGATGCCTGCATATGACCATTCAAACCGCCGTATTGATCGAGACATTGAAAGAGCTCGGCGCGGAAGTGAGCTGGAGCAGCTGCAACATTTTCAGTACCCAGGACCACGCTGCTGCTGCGATCGCAGCCGTTGGAATTCCGGTTTTCGCCTGGAAAGGTCTGAACGAAACGGATTTCGATTGGTGCATCGAGCAGACGATCTTCGCTTTCGAAGGTGGAAAGCCTTTGAACATGATCCTCGACGACGGTGGTGATCTGACGAACATGGTGTTCGACAAATTCCCCGAATTGGTTGCTGGGATCAAGGGCTTGAGCGAAGAGACGACCACGGGGGTGCATCGCCTGTTGGAGCGTGAGAAGAACGGAACACTAGTGATGCCAGCGATCAATGTGAACGATAGCGTTACCAAGAGCAAGTTCGACAACAAATACGGTTGCAAGGAGAGCGCTGTGGATGCGATCCGTCGCGCCACCGATGTAATGATGGCCGGGAAAGTGGCGGTGGTCGCTGGTTACGGGGATGTTGGCAAAGGCACGGCTGCCTCCTTGTTGGGTGCTGGCGCCCGTGTTATCGTTACCGAGATCGATCCGATCTGCGCGTTGCAGGCGGCGATGGACGGTTTCGAAGTGAAGAGCATGGCGAACTGTGTTGGTCGTGCGGATATCATCATTACCTCCACGGGCAATTGCGATATCATCCGCGCTGAACATTTCGAGGCGATGAAGGACAAGGCCATCGTGTGCAACATTGGCCACTTCGACAACGAGATCGATATGGCTTGGCTGAACAAGAACCACGGAAAGAGCAAAGTGGAGATCAAGCCGCAAGTGGACAAATACACGATCAATGGCAAGGACATCCTGATCCTCGCAGAAGGCCGCTTGGTGAACTTGGGTTGCGCTACGGGCCACCCGAGTTTTGTTATGAGCAACAGCTTCACGAACCAGACCTTGGCACAATTGGAGCTTTGGCAGAACCACGGCAACTACGAGAACAAAGTGTATGTGTTACCCAAGCACTTGGATGAGATGGTAGCACGCCTCCATTTGGAAAAGATCGGTGTGGAGCTTGAGGAACTGAATGACAAGCAAGCCAAGTACATCGGTGTCCAAAAGAGCGGTCCATATAAGAACGACGCTTATCGGTATTAGAACAGTGTGATCGTTCGATACGATCGCACTATGGAAGTACGAAGGCCTCAATTCCTGCGAAAACCGCATGGAATTGGGGCCTTGGTCGTTGTTTTTGGCGGCGAACCCCGAGACTGAACTGATGGCCGACCACCCTCAGGTACAGCCTCAGCGAGAACTAATGATCTAGTTGAAGATCCGTAACGTGGTACCGTTCCAGTTGGTCTGGTATTGTGTCAGGTTGAAGGACGACGGTCCCTGCGAGACCGAGCCATTGAACAACAAATACGCCGAACCACAACAAGCGGTATCACGGGCTTGCACATTGCTTTGGTCCACCGTGACCCGGCACAGGTTTTCAGGCTGATAAGGGCAATGGCGATCAAGAGCCGAGAATTGATCGGTATTGATGCGGTAAACAATGATCCCCTGCGAGCCACCGGTAATGTATGCCCATCCTCCGGGCACCTGCAGGCCCGCATACTCTGGGAGGTTGATGTTCACAGAAATATTCACGCCCGTAGGCGGCACCCCGCTTGGGTTGTCTTTTTCACAAGATGCCACCAACGCACAAGCGGCGAAAAGGGCAATAGGGTAGAGCAGGCGGGACATGTGGTGCGAAAGTAGAACACGGGGTTTGGCATTAGTGCCAAAGGGACCAAGGAACAACGATCGATCGTAGACCATCGTATTCAGAAGGGGCGTTTGAATTGCATAGGATCCCGCAACTTGCGCCTCATGAAGTTCCTGCTCCGATCCCTCCTGGTTCTGGCCTTGTTCGGTGGTTCGAGTTATTCGGCAAGGGCTCAAGATGCCGAAGGCAGCGGAGGGAGCAGCGCCGGTGTTTCGAAAAAACAATTTGAAAAGCAGGAAGCCAAGAAGAGCCGTAAGGACAAGAAGGAGTTGAGGAAAAAAGAGAAGCGGGACTACAAGATGCACCTCAAGCATCAGGACAAAGCCACACGCAAGCGCATGAAGCGCAATAAGCGAGAGGCAGGCAACCGTGGGCAAGCAGGCCAGCGCCAAGGGTTCTTCCAGAGGTTGTTCACCAAGCACTGACCGGTCGGACCTGTATAGGTGGCTTTCGGGTTGGTACCGAGAACCGCACGGATTCTGGTGGTGTTGCCGATACATTTCGACACCAAGTTTTACAGATGTTCAACCGATCTTTTCACAGAACAGGGTTCGTTTTTGGGGTATCCCTTGGAAACCCGCGTCCAGCAAGGGTTTATGAAATTTTGGCGAACGGATATCGTTCCTATATTAGCGCCCCCTCGTCGCAATTTCGTTCCGAACGCAAAACCCAACGTTGATGTTGAGTCGCTACTTCTCGGCCCTGGCCGTTGCTCTTCTCGCAATGTCCTCCGTGTTCGCCCAAGTGGGCGTAGGCACCCTACAAGGTGTGGTGAAAGACAAGAAGTCCGGCGAGTTGCTGGCCTTCGTGAGTATAGTGGTGGAGAACAAGGGTTCGCGAGTCGCCGGCGGTTCAACCGACTTCGATGGTGCGTTCAAGATCAGCCCCGTCGAGCCGGGTACCTATGATGTAACAGTTAGCTACGTGGGCTACCAGCCGATGAAGCAAACCGGTGTTGTTATTAGCAGTAACAAGATCACCTTTTTGAACCCTGAGCTCACCAGTGGTGTGGATCTGAAGGAAGTGGAAGTGGTACGATACAAGGTTCCACTCATCGATAAGGATGGCGGAGCCAGCGGGAGTACTGTAACGCGTGATCAGATCGCGAAGATGCCGGCTCGAACGGTGAACGGGGTAGCTACAACCGTTGCTGGTGCGAGCAATGCGGGTACCGGTGGTGGTGTGAGCATTCGCGGTGCGCGTTCCGAGAATACGTACTACTATATAGATGGGGTCAAAGTTCCAGCAGGTGCTGGTTTGGGCTTGCCGAAAAGCGCCATCGAAGAAGTTCAAGTGATCACGGGTGGTATTCCAGCTAACTATGGTGACGTCACCGGTGGTCTTGTGAATATCACCACACGCGGCCCAAGTCGCAGTTTCTTCGGTGGTATCGATCTATTGAGTTCAGGTTTCCAACTGGGCGATGATGTGACCGACATCGTTGGATTGGACAAGTATGCGTACAACCAAGCAGAAGCTAGCTTGAGCGGCCCGATCTTCTTCAAAAAAGACAGTGTGGGCAATAAGGTGAAGCCGCTTTTGGGCTTCTTTTTAAGTGGCCAGATCACAGATGCGGTGGATGATTCTCCACTCTATGGAGGTGACATTCGTGTGAAAAAGAGCGTGCGCGATCGTCTATTGCAAAGTCCGCTTTCGGTTACTCAGACCACATCCAATGTGGTAGCCCTTTACAATACAGACCTGCTCCGCGGCGAAGATGTCGAGCGCATCGACACACGCCAGAATGCTGGCAATCGAACGTACTTGGGTTCCATCAAATTCGACATCGCCACAACCCAAACGATCAACCTCACCGTTGGTGGCTCGCTCGATTATAACCAGAACCAAGGTTTTGATCGCAACAATTCGTTGTTGAACGCGGAAAACAACACCCAGACCACCAACCTTACTTATCGTGGGTTCGTTCGATTCACACAGCGTTTCGCCAGCCGTGAGGAAGAAACGGCCCCAGCTACCGACGGTGCTACAGCGAAGAAAAAGGGAGGTATACGCAATGCGTATTACAGCCTTCAAGCAGATTATAGTAAGCGCAATCAGAATGTGGAGGACCCCACACACCAGGATCGACTGTTCGACTATGGTTATATCGGCAAGTACCAACGTTTCCAAGCACCTACGTACAGTTTCCATACTGCTGAAGGCGTTCAGGATAGTTCCTACTTTCAACAAACCGGGAACCAGGACACCTTGGTGACCTTTGTACCAGGCACGCTCAACCCGACCGTTTCAGCGATCACGGCTCAATTTTTTGGTCTGTTCCCCGATGAAACGTTCCCGATCCAGGAGCTGTTCGGTGGTTTCGGAGGCCCGGGATATGTGGGCTTTTACGAGAATTTCGAGGAGATCACCACACGACGCGGATTGCTCAATGGCCAATCGCCAGCGAGTGTTTACAGTCTTTGGAACAATGCGGGTGTACTGAGCAACAACTACTCGAAGTTCGATCAACAGCAGATCCGCGTAAGCGCCACAGGTGCTGCGGATGTGGGTAAACATGCCATCAACGTGGGTGTTGAATACGAGCAACTGACCCAACGCTCTTACAATTTGAGCCCGGTTGGGCTTTGGGGCCGCGCAAGAGCCCTCACGAATTTCCACTTGCAGAATTATGAGACCAGCCCATCGGGTCTGTTCTATTCCACAGGCACCTATCCGTATTACAGCTATGAGCGTAACGTTGGTAGCGACCAGAGCGTTTTCGACCGTAACCTCCGTGAAACCTTGGGGCTGAACCCTGACGGTAACGAACTTGTCCAGATCGACGCACTGGATCCTTCCGTTCTGAACCTCGATCTGTTCAGTCCGGATGAATTGATCAATAACGGGGATGCTGGGATACTTGGTTATTACGGATACGATTACTTGGGGAACAAACTCACCACCAAGCCGAGCTTCGATAAGTTCTTCAGTGGAAATACGATCACCGGCGAAGACACACTGTTCTCGCGCTTACAGGCACCGTTCCAGCCCATTTATGTGGCAGGCTATGTGATGGACAAATTCTCCTTTGATGATATCATTTTCAATGTGGGGGTTCGCGTTGATCGGTATGATGCGAACCAGTATCAATTGAAGGACAAGTACCTATGGAGGAACGCTTGGTCTGTAGGCGATGCGGTGAATTCAAGCAGTGTGGGTCAAGGAATTCGGAGCCAGTTGGATAACCGCCCCGAAAATATCGGAGAGGACTACGTGGTATATGTGAACGATGCGGCAACCCCGACCTCAGTTGTAGGTTATCGTTCCGGTGATCGTTGGTTCAACTCTTCTGGACAGGAACTAACGGACCCCAGCGTGCTTCGTGCTGCCAGTGGAATTCAGCCGTTCCTGATCGGTTATGAGACGGATGAGAGCGGTGATCTTCCCGGTAGCAAGATCCGCAAGGACGCGTTCAGGGTATACGACCCCATCGTCAATGTGATGCCTCGTGTAGCTTTCAGTTTCCCGATCAGTGACCAAGCGGTTTTCTTTGCCCACTACGACGTGCTCACACAGCGACCGACCAGTAACTCGCGTTTGGACCTGTTGGAATACGCGTACATAGTGAACACCAACAACACCCTGAACAACCCTGCATTGAAACCCACCAAAACCATTGACTATGAGTTGGGCTTTCAACAGGTATTGAGCAAATCATCCTCACTGAAGATCAGCGTATTCTACCGCGAACTGCGCGACCAGATCCAGATCCGGAACGTTGCACAAGCATGGCCTGTCTCATACAAGACCTTCGACAATTTGGACTTCGGCACTGTGAAGGGGTTCTCTTTGGCCTATGACTTGCGCCGAACGGGTAACATTCGACTAACGGCCTCTTATACATTGCAGTTCGCCGATGGAACTGGTTCTGATCCGAGTGCTAGCTTGGCGCTGATCAATGCGAACCAGCCCAATCTGCGCACCATCTCACCGCTCAATTTCGATCAGCGCCATCGGTTCACGGTGAATGCGGATTTCAGTTACGGCACGGGAACGGACTATAATGGCCCACGTCTTTTTGGTAAAGCCATTTTCCAGAACACGGGTGTGAACGTCACATCCATCTTGGGCAGTGGTACACCATACAGCCAAAGCAGCTTGATCGTGCAAGAAGGCAATTTCAATCCTCCCGGAGGTCGATTGGTTGGAACGATCAACGGTGCTCGCTTACCATGGCTCGTGAATACGGATATGCAGGTCTATCGTGATATCCCGCTGACCTTTGGCAAGGACAAAGGTGAAGACAAGGCGAAGAAGGCCAACCTGAACATTTACCTGTTGGTTTCCAACCTGTTCAACACACGAAATATCACCGGGGTATACCGGGCTACAGGTTCGCCTGATAATGATGGATACTTGGCAGCACCTCAGTACCAGCCAGATATCAACAACCAGAACGACCCCCAAAGCTTCAAGGAGTTGTATGCTTTGAAAGTCGACAATCCATTCAACCTCGGTGCCCCACGTACCATTCGTTTGGGTGCTCGTTTCGATTTCTGATCCTCACCATGAACGCGATGATCCGCATGCAACACTTACGCACTGCCACGTTGGCCTTTCTGGTCATTGGTATTGGTGCCCGGTCTACCGCCCGCAATTCCGACGACCATAGCCACGTGCCTCCCCCGCCTAGTGGTGGTTCGGTGCGTGCGGCCGGGTGTGTTCCAGCCACCAAGAACACGGAATTGGATCTGAACAATGTCCGTGCATACATAACCAACAGCGGCTTGTTGTGGTATGACCAGTCCGGGGTTGGCCGAGCTGCGTATGAAGTTCCAAAAACAGCGGATCGAACAGGGGCTCGCCCACTCTTCTCAGGTGGTTTATGGATGGGTGGTTTATCGCCCGACAATCAGCTGAAATTGGCGGCTATTGATTACCGCACCGGAAACGATTTCTGGCCTGGTCCGCTCACAACCGATGGAGACGCATCTGTTACAGATGATGTGTGTTTGCGTTATGACGAGATCTATCCAACTCTGGCTTCAGATGCTGAAACACACGATGCCTACTTCCGTTGTCTTGTGAACCCCGATTGCGACCTGGCAACGGAGGGATTGGAGAATTACATCATACCAAGTTCGTATTTTGATTGGCCTGCTATCAACACCGAAGAGGGTTACGACACGTATTTGGCTCCATTCACAGATGTGAACGGTGACGGGGACTATGACCCGAGCATTGGGGATTATCCCGGTTACGATCTCGAACAAAAAGTTGATTGCAAAACCAAGTTCAGGGAAGACCCGATCCCGTTGTTCGGTGATATGAACAAATGGTGGGTATTCAACGACAAGGGCAACCAGCACACAGAAACAGGTGGCCAGCCGATCGGCTTGGAGGTAAAGGCGCAGGCATTTTCCTTCAGCACGAACAACGAGGTCAACAACATGACCTTCTACAACTATGTGGTGATCAACCGAGGTACCCAAACGCTGAACAACACGTACTTCGGACAATTCGCGGATCCGGATCTGGGTTGTAATCAGGATGATTTCGCGGGTTGCGATGTGCAACGCGGATTGGGTTTTGTTTACAATTGGGATGATGTTGATGATGGTTGCAGCGACCCGGCATATGGCCCGCAGCCACCCGCGATCGGTATCGATTTTTTTGAAGGCCCTTTCCAGGACTATGATCTGCTGGACAATCCGTTGAGCGCTAACTGCCAGGACAACGTTGATAGCTTGGGTATACCATATGGCGGTATTGGTATCGGATACGGCGATGACATTGTGGATAATGAGCGTTTCGGCATGCGTGGCTTTGTGTACTACAGCCGCGTAGGAGCAAACTGCTGTACAGACCCTTCACTGGCGGTCCACTATTACAATTACCTGCGCAGTATCTGGAAGGATGGAGAAGCCCAGACCTATGGCGAGGATGGCTACAATCCCCAGATCGCCAACGCTGTGCCAGCTCGATACATGTTTCCGGGCGATAGTGATCCAGTTGGCTGGGGTACCGGTTGTGTCCCCCAGGCGGCATGGCAAGAGCAGGCTCAGACCAGTCCTGACCGCCGATTCATTCAGAGCGCAGGCCCCTTTACGTTGGAGCCAGGAGCATACAATAACATCACGGTTGGTGCAGTGTACGCCCGTGCGGTCGCAGGTGGGGCATTCGCAAGCGTGATCGACCTCCGTCGCGCAGATGACAAAGCCCAGGCATTGTTCGATAACTGCTTCCGGATCCTCGATGGCCCGGATGCTCCGAGCGTCAGCATCCAAGAGCTGGACCAGCACTTGGTTCTGTATTTGACGAATCCCGTTGGAAGCAACAACGAGAATGAGGAATACGAAGAACGGGATCCGATCATTCCGATAGGTGAAGACAGTCTTTATCGTTTTCAAGGTTACCAGATCTACCAAGTGAAGGATGCCAACGTCAGTGTGGCGGATCTGGGTGATGTGAATAGTGCTCGCTTGCTGGCCGTCTGCGATGTTGCGGACTCTGTTGGGCGCCTCATCAATTACATCCAGGACCCCGAGATCGGATTACCAGTTCCAACAGAAATGGTGAATGCGCCGGACACTGGCGTGTTCCACTCGTTGCGCGTTGATTTTGATCTTTTCGCAGTGGGGGATCCACGATTGGTGAACTACAAGACGTACTACTATATAGCGCTGGCATACGGCTACAATAACTACGAAGATTTCAGCACGTCCCAACTTACTGGGCAGGCTTTCCCATTCTTGGCAGGTCGTAAAGCTGCTGCGGGCGCTATTCGCAGTTATTCGGGCATACCCCATCCACCATCCAGCGAGGCAGGTGGTACGGTGCAGAACTCGCAATACGGAGACGAGTTCGCCATTACCCGTATCGAAGGCCAGGGCAATGGTGGCCGTTCCTTGGTTATGACCCGGGAGAGCGAATTGGAAATACTAAATAGCAGTACCGGTCGAATAGACCAGATCAGGTATTTGAAAAGTAAAGGACCCATCGGAGTGAAAGTGGTGGACCCGTTGATGGTGCCGGCAGGCAATTTTGAAGTATGGTTCCGGGATATCACGGCGCTCCCACTGCCAAACAATGTGTTGGATTACGAAAAGCTGAACGATGCCACTTGGTTTATGGTACGGTTGGATGGCCAAGGCATTGGAACGGATACCATTTTCAGTGATCGTACGATCGAGGTAGCCAACGAACAGTTGATCCCTGATTGGGGTATCTCGGTAACATTGGATCAGACAGCTTACAGCAATAGTGACAAATTCACCGTGCCTTTGGATCCGTTCTTCGAATACATTGGCGCCTCGGAGCTAAATGATTTCTGGTACCTGCCTATTGTTGATCAGGACGGTGATAACGCCTTTAACTGGGTGCGATCCGGGACGGCAATTGATGATGCCATCACCTACAAGGATTATGAGGGAGAGGATGATGGTGAAGCCTACGAAAGGAATGTGTTCGGATGGGCACCGTTCGCATTGGTTGGGGATACGGCTTTCCAACCGGCGGATCCGCTGATCGCCAGCGCGCTCGGAGGTGCCAAGATCAGCGAAACATCAAGCACCTTGGTTGTATTCACGCCCAATAAGGAGCATTGGACGCGGTGTGTCGTAGTGGAAGAGAATAACATACCCTCGTTGCATGGTGGTGTTGCCAAGCTCAAATTGAAGACGTCGCCGAGTATTGACAAAAACGGCAGGCAGGCTGGTGATGATGGTTACAACAGCAGTGAGGGAGGCTTTATCAGCGCAACAGGAATGAGTTGGTTCCCCGGTTACGCGATCGATGTGGAAACCGGCGAACGGCAGAACATGGCCTTTGGCGAAGACAGTTTCTGGGGTGGTGATCTTGGCCGGGATATGATCTGGAACCCGAACAGTGTTCTCGCGAACAACCAAGGCTTTGCGTTGATGGCAGGAAGCCATTGGATCTATACGTTCAAGAATCGTCGGCGTATGAAGTCCAACATAGTGGAGATGCCGAGCTACGACAATGGTCAATTCGCATTCGATAAGCTCAATAGTGATGGCGCGGCGGATCGTGTGCGCGTATGGGCAGCGTGCAACTGGGTGGGTTCAGGCGCATTGCAACCCACATCCAACTACTTGCCAATGGAAGATGGCTTCATTCCAAAGGAGTTGCGTATTCGATTGAACGTGAACAAACCATACCTCACCTACCTCCCTTATCCAGGTGAGCCGGTACCGGGTGTGAACATTGACCGTAACGGTGGCTTACCACTGTACACGTTCAGTACCAGTGGTTCGGAAACACTGACTGGTGTAAATAGCGTGCAAGAGGACGGTTTGAGCTTGATAGGTATCGTACCTAATCCATACTATGCATTTAGCGGATACGAGACCAGTCGCTTGGATAACCGGGTGAAATTCACCAATCTCCCACGCACTTGTGTCATCAGTATCTACAATGTGGGAGGTACGCTGGTGCGGAAGTACAAGAAAGACAACGATCTGACCTATTTGGATTGGGACCTGAAAAACGGCTATAACGTGCCCATTGCAGGTGGAACCTATATCTGCCATATCGAAGTGCCGGGAGCGGGAGAAACAGTTCTCAAGTGGTTCGGCGTTATGCGACCTGTTGACCTTCAGAACTTCTGATGATATTGGAACCGATGGACATGAAGAAGACGATGCAACGAAGGACTCTCTCAGCACTTGTGCTTGCTGCGGCATGTACTTCATTTGCTTGGGCGGGCAATCCGGATCGAGCTGGTTCTGCAGGGGCCACTCAATTACTTATCAATCCATTCGCACGGAGCGGTGGCTGGGCCATGGCGAATTCATCCAGCTTGCGAGGTGTGGAAAGCATGTTCGCGAATGTTGCGGGCCTGGCGCGGGTGAAAAAAACCGAAGTGTCCTTTACAACCACGAATTGGCTGCAAGGCAGTGATGTTCGCATCAATGCATTTGGATTAGGTCAAAAAGTAGGTGAGAGCGGGGTGCTAGGGCTCATGGTTACCAGCATTTCATACGGAGATATCCCGATCACGATCGTGGACCAACCAGCCGGTGGTATTGGAACGTTCCGGCCTACCTCGAGCAATCTCGGCCTTGCTTATTCGAAGGAATTCTCGAACAGCATTTTTGGCGGTATTGTGGTTCGTGTCGCTACGGAGAGTATTTCCAACGTCCGCGCCTCCGGTTTCTGCTTCGATGCGGGGATCCACTATGTTACCGGACCTACCGACAATATGCACTTCGGCATCTCGTTGAAGAATGTTGGCCCTCCCATGAAGTTCAATGGTGATGGATTGGCTGTTCAGGGGCTTCTTTCTTCCGGTAGTGATCAACTCACCATTCAACAACGGAGCGAGCGGATCGAGCTGCCATCGATGATGAATATCGGAGCTGCGTACGACCTGAATATCAGCGAACTGCACCGCGTTACGTTCGCCGGAAATTTTACGAGCAACTCCTTCACCAAGGACCAGTTCATGTTAGGCGTGGAATACGCGTTCAAGAAAATGATCCATCTGCGTGGAGCTTATTTGTACGAGAAGGACATCACCGACGACAAGCTGCGTGAAACGGTATTTACCGGAGCAAGTGGTGGTATCAGCGTTGATTTTCCTTTTGGTCCGGAAAAAGGCAATACGCTGGCCTTTGACTATGGCTACAGGGCAACAAATCCCTTCAGCGGCATTCATCAGATCGGTGTGCGGTTGAGCCTCTGATCCTTTGCTGGGTTACTTTTGAATTGGACTCCTTCGGGGGTCCTTTTCACTTCCACACATAGCCTGTTTTCCGCAACTTCGCCAACGAAGAGGATGAACTATCCGCATCATTCCGCACCCACCGCATGAGCACGCCCGCGTATTACACCGAAGAAGGTCTGAAGAAGTTGCAAGATGACCTGCATCGTATGAGGACCGTTGACCGACCTCACTTGAGCCAGCAGATCGCGGACGCACGCGACAAAGGCGACCTGAGCGAGAATGCTGAGTACCATGCAGCCAAAGAAGAGCAGGGATTGTTGGAGGCACGTATCGCCAAAATGGAGGAAGTGATGGCTAGTGCTCGCGTTATTGAGCCGGGTATGATGGATATCAGCAAGGTGTTCATCCATACCACGGTGAAAGTCCGTCACACGGTAAGCGGATCCGAAAAGCACTTCACGCTGGTGGCCGAAAGTGAATCGGATATCAAAACCGGGAAGATCAGTGTGAGTTCACCCATTGGCAAAGGGCTGCTGGGCAAGGCTGTTGGTGAAGTTGCGGAAGTGATCACTCCAGCAGGGAGTACGAAGTTCGAGGTCATCGAGATCACGCGCTGATGCCGAGCATTTTCACGCGCATCATCCGTGGCGAGATACCGTGCCACAAGGTGGCTGAGGATGACCATTTTATCGCGTTCCTGGATATCAACCCGCTTCGTGAGGGGCACACTCTTGTAATACCGAAAGTGGAAGTGGACAAATTCTTCGATCTGCCGATAGACCTGCTTTCCGGTATCATGCCGTTCTCACAGTCGGTCGCAAGGAAGATCGCGAAGGTTGTGCCTTGCGACAGGATCGGTGTAAGCGTGATCGGGCTGGAAGTTCCGCATGCGCACGTTCATTTGATCCCCATAAACAGCTTGGGGGACATGGACTTTTCCAAGCCCAAGTTGAAGTTCAGTCCCGAAGAGTTCAACGTGATCGCAGAGCGCATCAAGAACGCTTGATCCACGACCCGATCGTACTGTTATTTGATGCGTTCCGGGTTGTTGCGCACAAAGCTGCCCCAATCGCTGGACCCACGCGATGTGCCGCTTTTCGCTTTGGGTCGCGCAATGCTGTTCCTGCTGAAATGATGGCACACCGCAACGGCCAAGGCATCTGTAGCGTCTGTTGAATCGGGCAATTCCTTGACCCCAAGAATGCTGAGCAACATGGCCGCGACTTGTTCCTTGGTGGCGTTGCCATTCCCCGTAATGCTCTGTTTCACTCGCTTTGGGGCGTACTCGGTAATGGCGATGTCATGTTGAAGAGCTGCCGCGATGGCCACCCCTTGGGCACGCCCCAACTTGAGCATGCTCTGTACGTTTTTTCCGAAGAACTGTGCTTCGATCGCGAGTTCGTCAGGATGGTGTTTTTCAATGATCGCTGTTGTCTGCCGGAAGATGGCCCGCAACTTCAGCGTATGGTCATCTTGGGCTGGGAAACGGATCGCACCGGCTTCTAGCAGGGTCACTTTGAGACCCTCCTCCAGCAGCACACCAAAGCCCATCACAGTGGTGCCTGGATCGATACCCAGGATGATGCGTTCAGTGGGTAAGGCCACTCCGGTACTTTTGATCGTCTTCATACACACCGTTCGATCTTTCCGTGAGCCGTCGCAACTTGTTATTGATACGCTGGGCGGTCTTCATGATCGCCTGCGGTTTCTTGTGGGTGCGCATCACACGCCAGCAAAGTAAGCACGACCTCTGGAGCGAGTGGCTCGCTGGTGTGGATCGCGTACCGCTATGGTCGGTTATGGCGGTATTCCTGCTCATGCTTGTGAACTGGGGCATCGAAGCATGGAAATGGCGCTGGTTGATGAACCATGTGGAGCGCATGACCTTTCTCCGCGCTTTCAAAGCGACGATCGCCGGAACGAGCATTGGGATCATCACCCCTAACCGGGTTGGAGAATTCGCAGGACGAGTGCTTTTTCTCGCGCCCGAGAATCGGTGGCGGGGTGGTTTCGCAACCGCGCTCGGCAGCATTGCCCAATTCGTGGTCACGTTGATGGCGGGCGGCGCGGCACTGGGCCTTCAGCGCGTTTCGGCCTTGAACGCGGATGGGGTCAACGAATTCGAAACGGTTGGATCGTTGGCGCTTATTGCCTTGGTCGCCGGCGGTGCTGTGGTGCTTTTTTTCTCGCCTCAGCTGCTTAGGCAATTGTTCTTGATGGTTCCATTTCTCAAGCGATGGGAGAGTGCGTCCGCCATTCTGGAGGGATACCGTCGCCCTGAGTTGATCCGAGTGATGGGCCTTAGTGTGATGCGATACGTGGTGTTCACGTTCCAGTTCATGTTGGTATTGTCCGTTGTGGCGGATGTTCCATTTGCCGGGAGTATGCTTGTTGTACCGATCATCTATCTGTTGACCACTTTGGTGCCCACCATGATGCTTACCGAGTTGGGTGTACGAGGATCCGTAGCGGTCGCCTTGTTCGATCAAATGGGATCACCGGGAGCAGTGTTGCTCGCGTCGTTCCTTGTGTGGCTCATCAACATCGCAACACCCGCCTTGGCGGGCAGCCTGATCCTGCTGTTCGCGCGGATCCGCTCAGCCCGAGACCCACAATGAGCGCATCGCTCTTTTTCTGTTTGTGTGCTTTTGGCGCTGCGCTCGTTTTTGCGCTGGTGGTGAATGGTTGGCGGCAGCGGATCGTTGAAGAACTCGGAAGTTCAACTCGGTCAACCGTTGAGGAGGACCTGCCCGCTGTAAGTCTCTTGGTTCCCGTTCGCAATGGTGCTGGTACGATCACCGGGTTGCTCCAGGACCTGTATGCCCAGTACTATTCCAAAGAAAAATTGGAAGTTCTGGTCCTCGACGACCACAGCGAGGACCGTACCGTTGCGCTTGTGCAGGGGTTCATGCGCACTTGGCCACAGTTGGGCCTCATCAGCTTGAAGGGCGAAGGCAAAAAAGCCGCGATCACCGAAGGAGTGCGAATTGCGAAAAGCGAATTGATCATCCTTACCGATGCCGATGCACGCTGTGGCCCGGAGCGTGTTACATCGATCACTTCACGTTGGCAACGAACGAAGCCGGATCTCCTGTTGATGCCGGTCTTCACCGAAAGCGATGGGTCGTTGCTCGGGTCGATCCAGCGCGAGGAACAAGCAGGGCTCGCTGCTGTTGCGGCGGGATCCGCATTGGGCGGTGTGCCTGTACTGTCAAATGGCGCGAACATGGCATTCACACGATCCGCTTTTGCGGATGTGGGGGGCTACAAAGGGGATCCATTCGCGAGTGGGGATGATCTTTTCCTGTTGGATCGAATGAAACAAGCCGGAAGGAGGATCGACTATGTGCTCGATCACCGCGCGCTGGTGACCGTGTTGGCAGAACCTACGTTCCAGCGATTTTGGCAACAGCGCTTGCGTTGGGCAGGTAAAATGCGCGGGGTGCCAGGTGCCGGAAAATGGACCGGTACGATCGCCCTGTTGCTCCCGTATTTCCTCGTGTTCGTTACCTGGTCGTTGAACGCTGAAAGCGCGGTGAACCAAGGCTTGTTCCGAAGTGCACTGCTGATCGGTTCTGCCTGGTTGTTATGGTTTGTGCCAGTGATAGGGTTGGTGCGTGAAATGAAACGCTTTCTCCGAGAACCACATTCGAACTTGGGCGCGATCCTCAGCTTGCTGGCGTTCATGATCTATGCGCCGGTGATCGCGGTGGTTTCGCTGATCGCGAGACCTGTTTGGAAAGGCAGGATCATTCGATAATGACCTGGTGTTCTGGTCGGTTTCAACGAACGAACGCGGCCCTATCCGAGCCGCGTTCAAGATCCTCGTCCCATTCATCGGGAGATGGACGGTTCTTCAGAAAGGCAGATCGTCCTCGTCGCTGGAAGCAGCAGGCATATCGGCCATTGAAGGAGGTGGTGCCGACCGGTGGCCATCACCGCTGTTGGAAGAAGTTGAAGCAGCCCCTGCGCGTTCAATACGGTTTCCAGCGAGCGAAAGGAAATACTTCGTTACGCCGTCTTTGCCTGTCCACTCGCGGCCATTCACAAAACACGTAACGCTTACTTCTTCACCCGGGTTGAACCCGTCGAGCAAGCCGGTTTTTTCCTGTTTGAACTCAATGGGAATAAGCTGGGGGTATTGCCCAGCTTGTTCAGTGATCACGAGTTCGCGCTTGCTGAATTTGTCGCTGACCTGTTGGGTCTTGCCGACCATTTTGATGCTGCCTGAGATGGTGACTTGTGCCATGGTTCGTTAACGATCGTTGAAAGTGAGGAGTGTTTTGAACGCGTCTTCGGTTTTGCCCAATGCAAGTAGGCTCTGAGCTCGCAGATGCAACGCCCGGCGAAGTTCGGTTTTGTTGTCTTGCAATTCGATAAAAAGTTCGGCCAATTCGGTGAGCTTGTATTCGTTCACGCTGGTTTCGTCGGGCTGGGCTGGCAGGTTCGCCAATTGGCCCAGGTTATTACCGGTAAGAACTGAGCTGTTCCTGATATCCGCAGGCAAACGGTCTATGCCGATCCCGAGATGTTTCGCGGGCTGCGCAAGTTCAAAGAGCGCATCACCGGAAGCTCTGCAATAGAAATCACCACCCATGCGTCCCACGAGGTCGATCTTCCGCTGATCGATCTTGCCGTGCTCGTTCAGCACGCGTTCGTCCACGTGCATGATCAGTACTTCGCAGATGATCAGGTTGCCAGCCGCTCCCTCGCTGCCGGTTTCGATCACCTGTTTCACAATACACTCCATCTGCACGGGGCTCTCCTTCACCCGGAAAGGTCTTACGCGTTCCGATGGGATCGCCGTGAATCCTGCTTTCTCGAATTCACTCACACCTTCGGGGTATTCGCCACTGGCCAAATTGGCTTGCTGCACCATATCGAACGTAACCACGTTGATCACCACTTCGGGCACGGCGCGAACGTTATGGAGCGAATGCTTGGTGGTGTTGTCGCGGCCACGCCGGGCTGGGGAAAAGATCAGGATCGGCGGGTTGCTCCCGAAGCAATTGAAAAAGCTGAACGGGCTGAGATTGGGTCGGCCTTCAGCATCGATGGTACTTGCGAATGCCACCGGTCGAGGCCCTACGGCACCCAACAAAAGCCCGTGACGTTCAGGAATGGAGAGTTGGCCCAGGTTGAAGGATATCATGATCGGGAGAGCCGCGAAAGTAGCTGTGGCGAAAGGTTTTTGGCGGTGTAACAGGTCGCGATCCAGCACGGGTTGTTCTCTTCGAGTGCAAAGCTTAACAGGCCGCTATCTTCGCCACCCTTTTCGAGGAATACGGACGTGGCGGAATTGGTAGACGTGCTGGACTTAGGATCCAGTGCCGCAAGGCGTGGGGGTTCGAGTCCCCCCGTCCGTACTCAAAGAGCAAGATCTCGCACCATGGACAGTGCGGTAATTGCTCCCATTGATAACATTGAACGGGTTCTGGGGGTGCGAGATCTCTCGCCCCAACTATTTACCACATGAACATCGAACGAGAAGACACGGGCTTGCTTACCGCAACGCTGAAGTTGAAGATCGAACCAGCGGACTACGATCCCGGAGTGGAGCACGCACTGAAAGCGCAGCGAAAGTCTGCAAGCTGGCCTGGCTTTCGGCCCGGTCAAGTGCCCATGAGCATCGTTAGGAAGCGCATCGGTAAGAACGTGTTGATGAAGGAAGTGGAGCGGTTGATCGGCGAAAGTCTCAATGGCTATATCCAGCAAAATGGGCTACGTCCATTGGGACAGCCATTGGCGAACCATGATGTTGTGGATGGGAACAATTGGGATGAACCTGGCGAATTCACGTTCCACTATGAATTGGGTCTTCAGCCGCAGTTCGATGTGGAACTGAACGAAAAACTCGGTGTCGAATACCCGGTTGTGGACATCAGCGAGGAATTGGTGACGAAAGAGATCACCGATATGCAACGCCGCTTCGGTAAGGTCGAAGATGTAACGGTGAGTGAAGAGAACGACATGCTTCTGGGCGATCTTATCGAGCTCGACGAGACGGGTGCGATCAAGCCGGGCGGGTTCATGAACCGCACCACGATCAGTCTCGAATACCTGAAGAATGAAGTTGCTCGCAAACTGCTTGTGGGTCGTACGCCGAGCGAGGAGATCAGCGTTGATCCGCACACCATCAGCGATGGACACGACGATCTGGCGCGAATGCTGAATACGGACCACGAGGGTGTTCACCAGATCCAAGGCAACATGTTGTTCCGCATCGCGGAGATCAAGCGAATGATAGCTGTGCCTGTAGACCAAGTGCTCTTCGATCGCGTATTCGGCCAAGGAGCGGTAGCGGATGAAGCTGCTTTCCGAGAGAAAGTGAAGAATGGGTTGGATAGCAGTTTGCGCCGTGATAGCGACCGGGTATTCAAACGCCTCGTTATGAAAACCCTGCAGGAAAAAGCGAACATCGAGCTGCCGCACACCTTCTTGAAACGATGGATCCAGGCCACGAGCCAGAAACCTGTTACCACAGAAGAAGTGGAAGCAGGCTTCGATGGATATGTAGCTGGTCTGAAGCGGGAATTGGTGGAGCAGCGTGTTATTGAGAAGTACGGCTTGGAAGCCAAAGGCGAAGAGATGGACGCGTTCGCGAAGCGCTATGTGACCGACCAGCTCGGCCAATACGGCATGCCTGCGCCAGAAGGAGCCGAGTTGCAGCAGATGGCCGGGCGTTTGTTGGGCGATCGTGAACAGATCAAACGGATACGCGACACCATTGTGGAGCAGAAGCTCATGGTCCACTTCAAGAACATGCTCTCCCCGAAAGAAGGTCGGCTGAGCTTCGATGAGTTCGTAAACTTGGCGCGTACAGTTTGATCATCACTTTTCAATAGACCAACAACTTCATGATCCCACACGACGAATTCCGCAAGTACGCTGTTAAGCACCGCGGCATCAATAGCATGGTGCTGAACGATTATCAAGCGTCGATGACCCCATACATCATCGAGGAGCGCCAAATGAACGTGACCCAGATGGACGTGTTCAGCCGATTAATGGCCGACCGGATCATCTTTTTGGGTACCGGCATCAATGACCAGGTGGCCAATATCATTCAGGCGCAGTTGCTGTTCTTGGAGAGTATTGACGCAAAAAAGGACATCCAGATCTACATGAACAGCCCGGGTGGTGGTGTCTACGCTGGTCTGGGCATTTATGACACCATGCAGTACATCAATCCGGATGTTGCGACGATCTGTACCGGTATGGCCGCGAGCATGGGAGCTGTTCTGTTGTGCGCCGGCGCCAAAGGGAAACGTAGCGCCTTGAAGCACAGCCGCGTGATGATCCACCAACCGATGGGTGGTGCCGAAGGTCAGGCCACTGATATGGAGATCACCGTACGCGAGGTGTTGAAGCTGAAAAAGGAGCTTTACGAGATCATCGCCAATCACAGTGGCCAGACATTCGAGCGCGTTGAGAAGGATGGCGACCGCGATTATTGGATGATCGCGGAAGAGGCCAAAGCGTATGGCATGATAGACGAATTATTGGTGCGCAACACGAAGTAGTGCCGTGGAATTCCACGACTTTGGGTGCGAGCAAAATGAAAAATGAAAAGGGCGACATGATTGTCGCCTTTTTCGTTTCCAACGAACCGGAACTGTGGTCATTGGCATCCGCTATCGCCTATTGCCCTGCACACCCAAGTTCCAGTATATCAAACCAATAGATTGATATCCTACATCCACGATTGGACGACCGCCCGATCGTGACCGTATATTTCGGCACCTTGACCGGGAAACCGATCCTAAAGGCCATTTTCAATGGAAAAGAAAGAGATCAAATGTTCCTTTTGCGGACGCGACAAACAGGATACCAACGTCCTGATCGCTGGCATTACCGGTCACATCTGCGACAATTGCATCGGGCAGGCGCAAACCATCATCGCCGAGGAGATGAGCCAACGCGAGAAAGGTGATTCCGAAGGGAACATCATTCTACAGCGGCCCAGTGATATCAAACGGCACTTGGATGAACACATCATCGGACAGGACGATGCGAAAAAGGTATTGAGCGTGGCCGTCTACAACCACTACAAACGGTTGATGCAAACGACCATGGGTGGCGATGAGGTGGAGATCGAGAAGAGCAATATCATTCTGGTTGGTGAGACGGGTACAGGGAAGACGCTCCTTGCACGCACGATCGCACGTATGCTCAATGTGCCTTTTGCCATTGCGGATGCAACCGTGCTCACAGAAGCCGGATACGTGGGTGAGGATGTTGAGAGTATCCTGAGCCGCTTGCTCCAAGCTGCTGATTACGATGTGAGCAAAGCTGAACGGGGCATCGTGTTCATTGACGAGATCGATAAGATCAGCCGAAAGAGCGACACACCGAGCATCACACGTGATGTCAGTGGTGAAGGTGTGCAACAGGCCCTGTTGAAATTGCTGGAGGGCAGCGTGGTGAATGTTCCGCCACAAGGTGGACGCAAGCACCCGGAGCAGAAATTGATCCAAGTGGATACCAAGAAGATCCTCTTCGTCTGCGGAGGAGCGTTCGATGGCATCAACAAGATCATCGCACGCCGGGTGAAAAGCACGGCTGTCGGGTACAGCGCGAGCAAAGAAGCGCGCATCCTCGACGAGAACCTGTTGCAATATGTATCTCCTACCGACCTGCGCAAGTTCGGCCTCATTCCGGAACTCATTGGCCGATTCCCGGTGTTGAGTTATTTGGATCCGTTGGATCGCGACACGTTGCGCCGCATCCTCACCGAGCCCAAGAACGCTTTGATCAAGCAATACGTGAAGCTCTTCGAGATGGACAAGGTGAAAGTGACGTTCGATAAGAAGGTGCTCGACTTCATCGTTGAAAAGGCGCTCGATTACAAGCTGGGCGCTCGTGGATTGCGCAGCATATGCGAGGCCATCATGACCGACGCGATGTACGAGATACCTGGTTCACTGGATAAACCAGCTGAACTGCGGATCACGTTGAGTTACGCCCGCGAGAAATTCGATCGCAGCCGTGTAGGCCAGTTGAAGGTGGCCTGATCAACGGATCACGGCCCAATGGCCCCTCAGCGCCTTTGAGTGCTGGCCCGACGATCCCGTTCAGTGAAGCGACAGGTCTTCGCGCGAAGCAGTCTCGGTCCGCTATATTCGCACTCCTTCAGAAAAAAAACAGAACATATGAAACGCTTTCTCGCACCATTTGCGCTGGTCATGCTGCCATTCCTTTCGGTGGCTCAAGATCTTCCAGCGCCAAGCCCAAGTGCCTCGGTAATGCAACGCGTTGGCCTCGCGGATATCACTGTCAACTATTCACGCCCTTCAGTGAAAGGCCGAAGGATCTTTGGTGACTTGGTACCCATGGGACAAGTATGGCGAACAGGTGCGAACCATTGCACGGTTTTCGAGACCACCGGTTTTCTTATCATCAATGGCCAGAAATTACCGGCCGGTAAGTATGCCCTGTTCACGATCCCTGGAGAAGACAAATGGGAGGTTATATTCAACAAGAACACTGATCTGTGGGGGGGCGACGAGTACAACGCTGAAGAGGATGTGTTGAAGATCCAGAAAGCCGCCGTACGCCCGGCACCAACCACAGAGTCCTTCATGATCTTCTTCGAAAATTTGAAGGATGACAAAGCCGAGATGATACTGCGTTGGGAAAAGTCGGAAGTTGTTCTCGAGATCGAAGCACCTTCCCAGGACCAAGCCATGGCCAACATCAAGGAGGCACTTTCCAAGGACGATGCTGATTACAGGACCTACGCGCGTTCGGCTTCGTTTTGCGTTGATCGCGGAATAGAGCCCAAAATGGCGTTGGAGTGGGCGCAGAAAAGCGTTGGCATGGAGAAGAAGTACTGGAACACGTTCACACTTGCCAAGGCACAGGCCTCAATGAACATGTATGCCGAAGCTGTTGCTACCGGCAAGGAAGCAGTAACACTTGCGGGTGCCGAGAAAGACGGTGGTGCTCAAAAAAGCTATCAGACCAAGGTGGATGAGTGGACCAGGAAAGCGGCTGGGAAATAACGGACAGGCACACCTGCAGAAGCCCCATCGCGCTGCGGTGGGGCTTCTGCGTTCAGGGAATTGGAATGCTGTCGAAACAAGCTATCGGTATCCATGGCACGTTCACCTTCAGGTCCCAATGTCGTTCACAACTGAAGGGCTCTAATGGCGTTCAGGTACACCTCGCCGCGTTGTTCCGCCAGTAGATCCAGTACCAGCAGGATGCCAGCCTGAGCCAACAGCCCGATACCGAAGGCATACCAGAACATCTTCTCGTGAAGCAAGTACGTAAGCAGCAGGCCTATGATGGCCAGTGCGATCTCGATCATCTTGTACAGCCGGAAATTTTTCATCACGGCTTCCAGACGAGGAACTTCTGCTTGCCGGAACAGGGCAGGAGCGGTGGTGAATTGTGCTTCGAGGTCCTCGGCCTGCTTCGGGGTTCGAAGGCCCACGCCCAGTCCCACCGAGATCTGGATCAAAGCCACACCGATCATTGGCGAAGCCGCTCCTTAGTAGCTGATGCCAGTGCACAATAGCCATGCACCACAGCCGATCGCCAACACACCTACTGTGACGAAAAACCAACTTTCAATGAATTCCTGGCGGAAATAGGAACGAAGAATGTCTGTCATGATCCGAATTTTTTATGCGCGGTCGGCCAAAGCTGTTGAATGGCCAAGGAAAAGAAGATCACGATCGCCGGCGCGATCAGGTTGTACCAGAGGAAGGCGATCTCGATCGGGTCGTTGATCACGTTCTCACCATCCATTTCCGCAAAGACGTTGAAGTAGTCGAGTTCGTAATGCGCCAGGATGAGGAACTGTGCGATGAGCCCAGCGATGAACACCGCCGTGCCTTGAACATGCTTCAAGAAGAAGGCCACCAGGAAGATGCCGAGGATGGTACCGTAGAACAGGGAGCCGAGGATGTTCACCGCCTGGATGAGGTTCTCGAAGAGCGAGAACACCGCCGCGAAGCACAGCGCTAGCACTCCGAAAGCGACCGTGGCCCACTTGGTCGCCACCACTTGACGTTCGCCGGTCCCGGAGAAGCGGAACACATCAACCACGCTCGTAGTGGCCAGCGCGCTGAGCTGCGAGCTGGTGCTGCCCATGCCGGCGCAGAAGATCATCGCGAGCAGCAGGCCCACGATGCCCACGGGCATATGGTCCATGATGAAGCTGATGAAGATGTAGTCCTTGTCGTTCGGTTCAGCATCGGGCAGTTGCGCTTTCAGTTGGTCCGTGTATTCACCGCGCAAGGACTTGTCCTGCTCGAGCGCATCCCGGAGAGCGGACGTGTTCTTCTACCCCCTTTGCGTTACCTGCCCGTTGCGCTTCCACTACAGCGACGTAGTACTGCGCGATCTCCTCGGCGTTCCGTGTATGCACGTCTTCAACGGCTTTAGCCGTCCTCTGCATCCGCATTTCCTCCGTATCGTTCTCCTCCGCGGACCTCTGCGCACCCTGCGTCTCTGCGTTGGAAACTAGCCGCATGTCCTCCACGTTCGCCGCGTTCCAATGCACGGGTGCGGGGTGGAAGAGGTAGAACACGAACACCATCACGCCGATGAGCAGGATGAAGAACTGCATGGGGATCTTCACCAGGCCGTTCATCAGCAATCCGCTGCGGGCTTGCCGCGGGGTTTCGCCACCGAGGTAGCGCTGCACCTGGCTCTGGTCCGTGCCGAAGTAGGAGAGCTGCAGGAAGAAGCCGCCGATCAGCCCGCTCCACAGCGTGTACTTCTTCGCCGGGTCCCACGAGGTATCGATGATGTCCATCTTGCCCAATGCACCGGCCAGGCCCAGACTTTCACCGAAGCTCAGCGAGTCATGCAGGTAGTAGAGGATGAAGCCGAACACCGCGAAGAGCCCGGCGAACATCACGGCCATCTGTTGTTTGTGGGTGACGCCCACGGCCTTCGCACCACCGGTGGTCGTGTACAGGATCACCAATGCGCCGATGAACAAGCACGTCCAACTGAGCGGCCAGTGCAGCACCTTGCTCAGCACGATGCTCGGCGCGTAGATCGTGATGCCCGTGCTCAGTCCGCGCTGGATGAGGAAGAGGATGGCCGTGAGCAAACGCGTGCGATGGTCGAAGCGCTTGCCGATGAACTCGTACGCCGTGTACACGTTCCACTTGTAGAAGAGCGGGATGAACACGAAGGCGATCACCACCATTGCCAGCGGCAGACCGAAGTAGAACTGCACGAAGCCCATGCCTTCGGAAAATCCTTGGCCCGGCGTGCTGAGGAAGGTGATCGCGCTGGCCTGCGTGGCCATCACGCTGAGCATCACGGCCCACCAGCGGTCCTGGTTGTCACCGCGCAGGTAGCCGTTCAATGTACTGGTGTGCCGCGTCTTCCAGATACCGTAGGCCACGATGAAGCCCAGGGTGCCGAGAAGGACGGTCCAATCCAGCCAGTGCACGATCAGTTCGATTTTCGCGACTGCGGGTCAACCCCGGATGCGAACTCCGGGGCGCAGTGACAGCTATGGTAGGAGGGCGAGCGGCGCGCTTCGCGCCGCTCGCCCTTCATGTTGTCTGTCATGCCGGGCTTGACCGGACATCGCGGCAGCGCACTGTTCACGGTTCCCGCTTGCTGATCAGATTCGCGAATAGCCGATACGCTCCCGGAACGCCCGCGGGCAACTCCCGGAAAAAGCTGATGCCTGTGTACACGTACCGCCCTTTGCCGTAGTTGCAGGTGATCAAGCCGCCGTTGAGCGGTTGCTCCCCAGGATCGTTCCATGCGATCAACGGTGTGTAGTGCGGATCGAGACTTCCACAGAAGTACAGACCGCGTTCCTGCACCCAGCCATCGAAATCGGTTGTGGTGATCTTGTTCGGTGTGTTCAGTAGCGGGTGCTTTGCATCGAGGAAAGTCGGTGGCGCTTCTTCCACCGTCACCCGATCACGCGTAAGTTTGAACGGATATGGACCGATGAGCGAATCCGGCAGGACCATGTCACTGGTGCGCGTGGTGTATTGCACGACCACGGTGCCGCCGTTCTCCACGTACCGCATGAGCACTGGGTTGAAGCGCTTCATGCCCTGGTTGTTGTTGTAGGCGCGGATGCCCATGACGACCGCGTCGTACTTGCTGATGATTTCCAAGCTGGCCGTGGCCGGATCCACGATGTCCACCTTCACGCCCAACTGTTGGATGGCCTGCGGCACGTCATCGCCCGCGCCCTTGATGTAGCCCACGGTCTTTGCTGTGGTCTTCACGTCCAGTGGGATCATCTTCACTTCGGCGGGCGTGTAGTACACCTGCGGCATGATGTGCGGATAGTCGATCTCATGCATCGTCTTGTTGCTCTTGTGCTGGCCATCCGCGCTGGTGAAGAGGAATTGCAGCATGCCCGGTTCCGGCATGTTGCTGCCCTCATGCTGGAAAGTGAAGGTGCGGCGCTCATCGCGCTTCATGCCCTGGATGCCGACCGAGGGAGGAGTGACGATCCAGCCCTTCGGCGCGGAGCACGCGAGGGTGCCGGTGAGGTTGTCGGTCAGCGCTACGACATCCACATTGATGGAACTGCCGAGTTCTTGGATGAGCCAAGTGTTGCGTTCAGGTTCGATGGTTGCCACGGGCGTGACGTACACCGGGCGGATGCGCTCGCCGGCCACACGGTCAACCCATTTCTTCAGGATTGGGACCGATTGCCCGCCGAAACCATGGGTCGCCTACTTTGGCGTAGAACGTCTATCGAAGCCATGCGATTCAAGCTCTCCCATTCATCTCCAACCTCATCTTGGTGTCGTGCAGGTTGGCATACTTCTCAGCCAGAAGGGTTCATCAACTTTCTCGACCACCCGATGCAGGTAGAGTTGTGTACGTCCGTTCACATCACTTCAATATTATCAGGCGAAGCTGACGCTAATGCTAAGCAAGCTCCAAGCAACTCAGTCCGATTAAGTGCTGATACTGGGAAACATCTCAGGACACCTAGTTCAAAACCTGATGCGCATGACGCTGAATTCTGCCGTTCAAATGATTCGTACCTGACCAGGGAGTGGCGATCGACACTTCGGCTTAGAGTCGTCGTATTTCGCAATAGATCGACTGACGGTCGCCCTTAGAACCTCATCAATCCTTGAAATGATCGGGGCTTGGACGCTGCATCAACAACGCATCACCCTCGTAAGATTCGGGATGCTCTTGGGATTGGTCTCGCTGCATCGAACTCTTGATAAGGCGTTAATCGATTCGCTTTGTTCAGCCCATCTGGCTCCCGCCCCACGTCATATCGATCCCTCGAAGATGTCCTTCGTCTTCGGCCTGTCACCTTTGATCGACTTCAGGTACTCCAGCATCTCTCCACGCGTTTCCGCTGCACCAAAACCCTGGCTCTTGTGCATGCTGCGGCTGCGCCCGGCGATCTCCGTGTAGCTCAGGCCGAGGAGCGGGTCATAGCCACCCACGTCCACAGTGTACCAGCCGGAATCGGGCTTGGCGATCTCCAGCGAGGTCCTTCTTCCACCACGTGCTGCCGTTGAAGAAGAGGCGGCGCGGTTGCCACACTTCAAGCCCTTGTGTTAGCTGTTCCGGGAAGGCCTTTGGGTCACCGGCGAGCTTGAAGGCTTCCTCTGCGAGGATCGCGCTCGCTTCATGGTGTCCGTGACCAGCCTCGCGCGTAGGCGGGAAGCGCGTGATGATGATGTCCGGCCGGAACGTGCGGATCACGCGCACCACATCGCTGAGCACTTCATCGTGCCCCCACTTCTCAAAGCTCTCTTCCGCGCTCTTGCTGTAACCGAAGTCCACCGCGCGGGTGAAGAACTGCTCGCCGCCATCGATGCGCCGCGCCTCCATCAGTTCCTGCGTGCGGATGATGCCGAGCGCATCGCCCAGCTCGGGGCCGATCAGGTTCTGTCCGCCATCGCCGCGCGTGAGGCTGAGGTTGCCGGTGCGCACCTTCTTGCCGTTGGCGAGCCAAGTGATCAGCCGGGTGTTCTCATCGTCCGGGTGCGCTACGATGTACAGCACACTGCCGAGCACATTGAGCTTCTGCATCTTGTGCAGGATCTCGGCAGCGTTGGGTTGTGCGGGTGGGCGCTGCGCCGAGGCGTTCCGAGTGAAGGGTGTACTGTAAAGTGTGAGGGCGAGCAATGCTAGGCGCATGAGCGCTTTGCGACCTGTCAAGAAGTGCATGCGCCGAATATACCGAAGCGAACCGCGTCAGGCATCAGGCCACAAGCCCTAAGCAGAACTTCGCGAGCCACGAGATCGGAGCCAAGCGCAGCGTTCAGGTTACAACGCGCGGATACATCGGATCGAAGAACGGAGCCTAAGGCCTGATGCAACCAGCATGAAGCGGAGCTCAACTCCCAGCCTTCGCGGTTTCCCACGTGCTTGTATCCACCCCCAGCTTCTTCAGGCACTTGATCGAGTTGTCTTTTGTGCCTTGCGTAGGTTTCATGCTGAGGCTTTTTTTGAACGACTTGATCGCCAGGTCTTTTTGATCGTTCATCATGTAGCCCTCACCCAGACTGTCGTATGTGTTCGGGTCGTCGGCGTGTCGCTTGGCGTTGAGCTCGAACATTTTGATCGCCTCCGTTTTCTTGCCTTGGTTCATCAGCGAGTACGCGTAGGTATTGAGTTGCGCGTTGGTCGCTTCGTCGATCATGGTTTTTTTGATCGCGGCGGCTTCGGCTGTCTTGCCTTGTTCCTCCAGCAGGGTGGCCTTCAGCGTTTGGTTCTCGAAGTTGGCCCCGCGTGCGATGCTCATGTCCACCCAGGTCATCGCCTTCTCTGGCGCGATCTTCTCCTCATGGCAGTAGTGCGCTGCTTCGTACCAAGCCTCCCACCCAAAAGCCGTTAGGCCACGTAATTGATCGTTGATCCCAGCCAGAACAACGCCGTGTACATCCACTCCAAGCTTTACAGGGATCTCCAGTTCTGCCCAGCGCAGTGTTAGTGTGGTGGAACTGTTCGCTACATCAATGAAAGCGTAAGTGACCTGTTCGGTATTCTGGCAGGGGCGAGGTGTAACGGTAACGCGCACAGCATCCTTGTCTTGCTTGTAGAAGAACGAACCCCAGGCCGTGTGGTCTTTGCTGAAGATGACGGTCCACGTGGTTTTGGTCGGGATCATATGCAAGCCATAGATGCCCGCCGCGAGTGGCTTTCCTTCCACCGAGATATCGTTCGTAATGGTGATCGTGGTGTTCTCGTTCGCACCTGCGCGCCACACCTTGTCATATGGCACCACATCGCCCCATATGGTGCGGCTCTTCACGCTAGGTCGGTGATAGTCGACCGTAATGTCAGTTGTGCCGATCCGCTGTGTCACTGAACCGCGTTGACTTTCCCGGGGCAAGTCGAGCAGGGTGTATTGGGCTTGAAGCCGGATGGGAGTGGCGGCGGATAAGGAGGCCGCGATCAGAAGGGAGTGCAAAGTGCGCATAGCAAAAGGGGTTAGGGGGCCATGAAACTATGCGACAGCCTTTACCAGAATGTCTTGCAAATGACCAACTGTGGAAAACGGGTCAGGCGCCGCGCTCATTCCCAAGAACTGCAAGTTGAAGAGTCCGCGATGAGAGCAATTGCCGGAATGGTGCCAGATGGCGCGGATGGTTTCCGAGGCCGCCATGGCCGACCGCGTGAGGCTTACGGCGAGAGCACTTACGCAGCCTGCTCCTGCAACGTCTTCGCGATCTGCTCCTTGTAACTGCGACCGCTCACGATACGCTCGCCATTGGCCATGCTGAATATGAACTCGTTATTGCCGCTGTATCGATGACTTCGCACATGCGTGTTGTGTACCATGTAGCTGCGATGGATGCGCAGGAAACGCACCGGATCAAGCTCGGTCTCCACGGCGTTCATCGTCATGCGATAGAGGTGGTGCTTGTCTTTGAGCTGCAAGTGCAAGTAATTGCCTTCCGCGCGCAGGTAGATGATATCATCCACAGGGATCTTGTACTCGCGGCCCTTCTCTTTGATGATGAACTGCTCGGTGTACTCGCTCTTGGCCTGCATGTGTTCGCGCATCAGATCCAACAACTTGCCCGTGAGCTTGCTATTGGTCCGCATTTCGAGATGCTTCTTCGCCTTGTCGAGAGACGATTGGAAACGTTCATCGTCATATGGCTTCAGCAGGTAATCCACAGCGTTCACATCAAAGGCCTTCAAGGCGTATTGATCATGTGCGGTAACAAAAACCACGAAAGGCATGTGCGCTTTTCCCACACGGGTCACCACTTCGAAACCGGTCATTCCAGGCATTTCCACATCCAGGAAAACGAGATCGGGTTTGTGTTTGCCGATGGATTCAACGGCTTCCCCACCGTTACGGCACTCACCGATCAACTCGATCTCCGGGTCTTGGGCGAGCAAGCGTGAAAGGCGTGAACGGGCAGCGGGTTCATCGTCAACAACGAGCGTTCTAATGTGTTTCATGGTTGTTGGAGCGCAATGTGTTGCGCCGTTGCCGGAATGACCGATCCGTTGCTGCGGGCGTCCGGTAACACGCGCAGCGGGAGGGAGAGTTCAACATAGAATCCTTGCCCATTGGGGGAGGAAATGGAAAAGGATGCATCGGCGCCGTAGAGCAGTTGCAAACGGTCGCGCACATTGCGTAATCCGATCCCTCCGTGTTCCATGGCCATGGAGACATCATTACAGCCCTGGCCGTTGTCTTGCACGAACAGGACCAACGTTTCGTCCCTCTGTTCGGCCCGCACAAGGATCTCTACCCGATCGCTGTTCGCATTGGTGCCATGCTTGATCGCGTTTTCAACCAATGGCTGCAGCACCATACTGGGCACTTGGGCATCGTTGAGCGACGGAGGGATCTCGTACGAAACATGCAGCCGGTCCTGGAACCGAACGCTTTCGATCCCGAGGTAACTGCTTACCAATTCCATTTCGCGCGAGAGCGGTACAATGTCCCGTTGGTCCTTGTCCAAACTGGCACGCAGCAGTTGGCCCAAGCGGCTCAGCACCTTTCGCGCACCGTTCACATCCGTATCCATCAGCGCACTCACTGTGTTGAGCGTGTTGAACAGGAAGTGAGGTTGCAGTTGTTTCTTCAGGGCGTTGAGTTGGCTGATCTGCAACTCGTTCCGCACTTTCAGCAATTGGGTCTGTTTCTCACGGGTTTGTCGCGCATAGTCAACGGCGATGATCACAGCCAGCAATGTCCAGAACTCCATGAAGCGCTGAAGGATCGCAGGAGGCAAAGAGTTTACCGCCAGCGGCCCATAGGTGGCCCATTCGAAATCGCCGATCTTGTAGAGGATGAAGTAATAGATGGAACTGGTGACCACCTCGTGCACACTGGCAATGAGGATCCCGAACAGCACGAGTATCGCGATGTTCTTGATCACGGGCCTTACGTTCAACGGCCAGCGTTGGTGGAGCATGAAAACGAGCGGACAGAGCAAGGCCCAAAAAAGAAAATTGAGATAGGGCACTGGGGCTTCGCGCCACCAGTTGAAAGGATCGAGGTCCTTCAACTCCGCGTACACGTAATGATGCATGTAGGCTTGCAGCAGAAAGAGCGTGGCCATTACCAATGCGGTAACAAGCACCAAGCGGTAGGCGATGGGAGAACGTTCGAAGTAATTCATCAAAAGAGTCCGCCAGATGCGTGATGAACTTGCTCGAACAAGTTCACTCCGACACCCACGAAGTAAGCCTTCGCAAAGGCCAAGGGCCAAACGGTTCGTGATGAACGGCGAAGACCGGGATGGAACGGCCAAGAAACATTCTCAAGCCGACCGGGCTATGCCTCTCTTTTACGATCTGCTGCGACACCTGAAGCAAAAAGGCCCTCCGCAGCACGGAGGGCCTTTCTCATTCGGATACGTCCGTTACCCGATGGTGAAGGTGAAGGTCTGACCGTTCACGGTGATCGAGATCGTGCCATCGCAAGAGCCGTTGCCGTAGTCGATAGTACGGGTAGGTTTATTTGCGGGGACCACTTCTACAGTGCCGGCGGTGATGAAGGGGCAGCCAACTTTCACACGCAACGCATTGATGATGTTCACAGTATAGGCATTCCCATTGCGGTTCACACCGGCACCGCCGCCGGTGATGAGGTACACATCATCGAGAATGCTTTGGGTGTCTTCACCTTCTATCCAGGTGCGGGTTCGGTTGGCCTGGTGTGAGGCTGTCCAACTTCCATTTCCCGCGGTGAGCGTGCCGCTCACCACAACACTGAACTGAAGATGGCCATCGCTGTTCTCACCCAAATTGGTCACGGTCTTGGTGCCCTCCACGTGATTGTCGTTCACATAGTAGTTCTGTGGAGTGATCGTGATCACAGTGCCAGGATCGCGGTAGCGGCCGGTGTAACTGACGATGATCTGACCACGACGTTGACGTCCGTTGTTCGCCGTGCAGTTCACCGTTCCAAAGTTGATGGTGATCGTGTGCGGGTTGGCGATCGTATCGAAAGTCACAACCGGGGCGCACTCATCATCCATGCCCCGCAGTCCATTGGCGTCCACGGCTTTGTCCACTTCTGTGAGCATGTCGCTGAAGGCATCTTCGGCGCGGGCGTTGTCACTCGCCGCAGTGTAGTCCAGGTCCAACTCTTCTTCTTTGTCCTTCTTGCAAGCAGCGAGCAGCAGCATGGTGCAGGCGGCCAAGGCGAGGTGTTTTTTCGAGATCATAGCGTTTCTGGGTTTCTGGGTGTTGTGACCGTAGAACTTGGAAAGGGTTTGATCGGGTTCAGATCGCGGCCAGAACCTTGAACGTGAAGGCATATTGGTGGCGGGCGTCCTTCTCGTGTTTTTCCGTCCAAACTTCCTTCCAGCCCTTTCCAATGTCCGGAAATTTCACATCGCCCTTGGGTTTGCCATGCACGGTAGTGAGGTACAATCGGGTAACGAGTTTTTTCTCGAACGCTTCGGCGTACAGCTGTCCGCCGCCGATGATGAAGACCTCTTTTTGATCCGCCACGCGGGCAATATCGATCGCTGCCTCGAGTGAAGCACAGACCCACGCTCCAGGTGCTTTGAAGTTGATGTCCCTTGATACAACCAGGTTCACGCGATCCCGCAGTGGGCGGAATTGCTCGGGAATGCTCTCGTAGTTCCTTCTTCCGCTGATGATGTGGTGGTTCAATGTGGTGCGCTGAAAGAACTTCATGTCATCGGGCAGCTGCCAGGGCAGGTCGCCCTTGTTGCCGATCACACCGTTCTCCGCGACAGCGGCGATAGCACTGATGATCATACGCTGACGCTGGCTTTGATATGCGGATGAGGATCGTAATTCTTCCAACTGAAGTGCTCGAAGCGGAAGGAGAAGAGGTCTTTTACCGCAGGGTCGATGTGCAGGGTGGGCAAAGCACGGGGCTCCCTGGTCAATTGCAATTTCGCTTGCTCGAGATGATCGAGGTAGAGGTGCACGTCTCCAAAGGTGTGTATGAACTCGCCGGGCTTCAGGTCGCATACCTGTGCGATCATCAGCGTGAGCAATGCATAGCTCGCAATGTTGAATGGAACACCTAGAAAAGTATCCGCACTACGCTGGTACAACTGGCAGGAGAGTTTTCCATCTATCACATAGAACTGGAACAAGCAATGACATGGCGGGAGTGCCATGTTCGGAACATCCGCTGGGTTCCACGCACTCACGATCAAGCGGCGGCTGTCCGGGTTCTTCTTGATCATGGCCACCAGATCGCTGATCTGATCGATCGAACGGCCATCAGGAGCAGCCCAGCTTCGCCACTGTTTTCCGTACACAGGACCGAGATTGCCGTCAGCATCGGCCCACTCATCCCAGATCCGCACGCCATTCTCTTTCAAGTAGGCGATGTTGGTGTCGCCTTGCAAGAACCAAAGCAGTTCGTGGATGATGCTCTTGGTGTGAACCTTTTTTGTAGTGACCAATGGGAATCCTTCGGCCAGGTCGAAACGCATCTGGTAGCCGAAACAACTGATCGTTCCGGTGCCCGTGCGGTCGGTCTTGCGCGTGCCGTGTTCGAGGATGTGGCTGAGGAGGTCGTGGTATTGTTTCATTGCTTCAGACTGCGAAGTTCGGTAGAGTTTGGTGCGCTCCGGTTCTATGCCGAGGCTATCCCAGCCCGAACCCCGCCATCTTGTCCTCCTCGTCCTTCTTGGTTACACCAACACCAATGGCCTTCAGCATGCGCTCTTTCATACGTTCATAGTAGGGCTTCTTGTCGATGAGTGTAGCGATCAGATTGGCCACCATTGCAGCATACATCAATTGGAAGATAACGCTATGGCGGTCCGTCATTTCCAGAACCAGGATAGCGCTGGTGAACGGCGATCTTGAAACACCGGTAAGAAATGCGACCATGCCAGTGAGCATCATCAACCGAAGCTCACCAGGTGTTGGGTCGAAGAACTGGCCTACCCAGCCACCGATCACCGCGCCGCTGCTCAGTGATGGGCCGAAAATACCGCCCGCACCACCAGCGCTGAATGAACAGAGCGGAGCGAGCAAACGCGCCGCGATGTCGCGCCAGGTTGGGTCGACCATCTCATCGAACAAATAGGTCTGCAATTGCGCACGACCGCTGCCCAGAACATGTTCTCCGAGCAATTGGTAGCAACCCAAAAAAGCCGCTGCGCATACCAAGCACCAACCCGCTTGCACGGGCATCGTCTTCAAGCCACGCCGGAACTTGTCCAAGAACAGAACCAGTTTGCAGAAGAGGGCACCGGCAGCACCAGCGACCAAACCGATCACCAGCACCTTGTACATGAATGAGCCACCGACAGGCTCCGTGCGCGGGTAGCCGAGAAATGGACCGAGGTAGTTGCCCATCAACTGCTGGGCCGTCATACCGGCGATGATCACGCTGGTAAGCACCGCCGTGCGGAATGTGGCTAGATGGGTTTTCGTGAGTTCTTCAACAGCGAACACGATCCCGCCCAAGGGTGTGTTGAAGGCCGCGCTCAAACCGGCAGCACCTCCGGTGATCATCATCACACGGCGGCTCACTGCGGGCCAGAACGGTGGAAGGAGTTTGTGTACCACACGATAAACACTGCCAGCTATCTGCAATGTGGGACCTTCACGACCCACGGCCCCACCACCCACTACCATGGCCAAACTGCTGAAGATCTTCACCACGATTATCCGTGCGTTCAGGAACTTCCAGCTGCGATCGTTCTCGTTCTTGTCATCGGCTACTTCAATGGCGGCCATCAGTTGTGGAATTCCACTTCCGCCCGCGAACGGGGAGAATTTCTTTACAAGGAACCAGCTGATCAAAAAGCCTATTGGGACCGTCACGATCACCCAGTTGGGGTGGTGCTGGAGGATCCAATGATGCTGGCCTTCCATCCAATCGAAGAGCTTCGCATAACCCACGGCGATGAGCGCTGTGATGACGGCGGCCACTTGATAGGGAAGTGTGAGCAGCGTAAGCTCTTTCAGCTTGCTGTTCATCACCGCTTTGCCCAGCCACACGAACGCACCTGTAATCCGTAGTTGCAAGCGCCGCTGCCAGCGGGCAGGATCAAGAGGAGCGGCGCCCTTTTTCACGGGCTCAAAAGTGCGGCTATCAGGAAGCTGACGATCCCTTTACCGCGATGGGCTGTGAACAGTGATCGCCTAACAAAAGGGCTGCGCTACTTGGTTGAAAGGCTGCTCGGGGAGAATTCCACGAACTGGTGTTGGGCCACCCGGTCGTAACCCTTGAACCAGGCTTTTGTGCCATCAGCTCCTATCACAGTGGTCATTGGACAAAGTGTGGATCCCTTCTCTGGTTTGCCGAGTGTGCGCTCTACCGCAGGTTTTCCGTCCGAGCTGATCCAGGCGCTATGCACCTCGCTCGGTTCTACGGTGGGTGACTTGTCTTTTTTCTTCTTCACGTCTTCTTCGCCGTATGTGGAATTGATGGCGTTCAGCCCACCCGGTGAATGATTGAAGAGGAGCAAGAGGCCGTCGTCCTTCATCTTGTACGAAACGCTACCATAGGCCTCACCAGCCGTTGTCATGAAAGCCCGATCAATGGTTTGCTGCCACCGGATACTGTCTTTGGCATCGAGGTATGTTGCCCGAACAGCACCATGCAATGTGCGCAACGCAATGGCATCGCCCACGGGTATCGACATGGCCGGATCACGGAATCCCTCGAGCAGAAGCGTACCACCGTTCCATGCTGGTAAGAGTTCGATGATCTCGTCCGGAACTTTCACAACACGGCTGGTGCCTGGTTTTTTGGCCTGGTCCGTCGCTGGCATTCCGAATACCGAAAGTTTGGATTTACGGATAGTCGGAACACGTTGGTCAGCAAGAGGTGTGGCCTTCAGTTTGGCGATAGTGGAATCGATCGAGAGCAGCAGGCCGGGAAGTCCTGTGAGTGATCCATAGCGCATGGCCACCATCAGTTTACCATTGTCTTTTGCAAGAACACGTGCGCTGGACACGAAATCCTTCTCCAAAAGCAAGTCCTTCATCCGGGTTCCATGGTCGCTTAGCACAGTGATGTGCGTTTCGTGGCAGAGCTTGTCACTTGCACGCTCCGGGTCGGCACATGCGAAGACATAGGTCAGCAGGACGACACGACCCGAATTGTCCAATAGGATCTGATGGATATCGCTTTGCACATCCGCGTATGGCAGGTCTATCGCACCGCTCCATTCGACTTTGAACTCGTTGTCCAAAGAAGCGAACCAGAACTTCTTCGGCCCTTTTTCCTCGTGCGTATAGTGGTTGAGCAAATAGTGTTTGCCATCCGGTGAAGGCACCAGCCGTTCCGTCTGGTCATACGCTGCGCCATTGTCGAAGAGAATGAGGTCGGGAAGCGTTTTCTTGCAAGTGGTCGTTTTGGGATCAAAGACATTCGACTCGGGGAAGGAGGTCAATTTTTGAACGTCGGTGATGGCCAATGAACCTTCGGTGTTCAGGCGCCCAATGGCGTAATCCGCACTTTTCTTACCGTTGGAGACGAAGAGCACGTGCAACCCTTGGTCATTGATCATGGAGGTCACCGCATCCCATTTACCACCCATCAATACCAACCCGGTCAACAGCAGTTCCTCTGCGGGCTTCAGTGAAGCATCGAGCCTGACTGCTTTGTAGGCCGAACCTTCCATTACGATGAGCACCGGCTTTCCATTGGCGTCGGTTGTGCCGTTGGTCACCAGTTGCAGGTCGCCTTCGACCCCTTTGATGGACTTGGGATAGGATATGCCTGGCTTCAGCGAGGTTTCCTGCGCAGCAAGTGCGGATCCGAGGGCCAAAAAAAGGGTGAACAGGGAAGTACGAAGGAGCATGGTAGTGCGGGTAAAGAAGCGAGCCAAGGTAGCGATCGGCGAAAAGCGGACATTCTGATCGTTCCAAACGAAAAGTCATTAATGCCGCTGGTAGAATTGGAATTATCTCGCTTACGAACCTCCGTTGCTGACGATCACAGCTTGTTCAGTTTTGGAAAGTGGGAATGGCGAATAGATTTGCCACCGAACAACTATTGAATGAACTTTCGCATTCTCCCCTTGGCTGCCATGTTGGTTGCCGCCGGCACCTTCGCAACCGATCGCGTGGTAGAGGAATTCGGCATCGCACCCACCTATCCCAGCATCACCGCTGCGGTTAGCGCTGCAATAGATGGCGATCGCGTCGTGGTGAAAAACCGCGCAGGTGATATTCCTTGGATCGAGAACATCTCGGTCAACAAAAGCTTGCAATTCGTAAGTTATGAGAACAACAGCCCCTTTGTGGTGCAGGGCAACTATCTAATAGAGGCGGCTCCGGGCAGAGAGGTTTCCATCATTGGAATGCGCAACACGGGCGGATACTTCGCCGGTATAAACCCTGGGGGTCTTCGTGCTACACGGGTGCGGATCATCGACTGTCAGCTCATTAGCGGTGCCATCAGTTTCACCAATGATGGGTTCGATGTTGATGTGGTCTGCACCAACCTCCAGAACGGCAGTGTGGTGATCAGTTTCGGTAATATCATCGGGTGCGATATTACCAGTTCCGCCATACACGGGCAGTTCGGTGGATATCTCCCGGTCGACCTCCGCGTTTCCAAGGGGACACCTGCTGGGTCACTGGCAACAAATTGACCGGCCCGGGCACGAGTTCTTACGATGCCCTTCTCGGTGAACAGCAGAGGCCAGGTATACCACATCCGCAACAACTTCGTCCGCCATGGCTATGTGGGTATCCGGATATTCGGCGGCAATACCTCCAGCGTGCAGAACACTATTTGGAACAACACGGTGGTGGCCTACACGGGCCAGTTCTCCAACTACGGCATCTTGCCGGCTAATACCCCGGCAGGCGCCATTTGGGAGATCATGAACAACGTGGTCACCTTCACCGGTGGTGGCGACCAGCGCGGCATCTACAAGGATAGCGGCAATCAGGCGCAGATCAATGTTTACTTCAACCACATCGTGCCTGGGATGAGCACTGCGGTGAGCCCGGATTTCACCTTCGTGAGCAATAACACCACTGATCAGCCGCTCACCGTCAACGCAGACGGTAGCCTACTGAATGCGCCCGGCGCGATAAACGGCGCGAACCCTTCAGCAGTATTCAGCGACATCGATCTTTCCGCTGGAGATGCCGGTGCATACGGCGGCAGTTATACGCTCACCAATTATTTCCCTTTGCACACTGGCGCAGCACGCGTTGCGCACGTGGTCTATCCTTTCAACGTTCGTCAGGGCAGCACTCTTCGCGTGAGGGCGACATCATTCGACCGCTGATACAGGACCAATGATCGCGGTTCGCAACCTATTGCTCGCCTGTGGCCACTCATTGGCCGTTCTGGCGAACGCACAGCTTGGCGTGGTGCAGGCCGAGTATTTCTGGGATTCGGATCCCGGCTCCGGCAGCGCTACCGCGATGACTGCCAGCGACGGTGCCTTCGGCAGCTCGATCGAATCGATCATGGCGCAAACGAGCACGCTTCCTGCAGTTGGCGTGCACACGTTCAACGTGCGGGTGAAGGATGAGGATGGTGCCTGGGGAGCGGTATTCAGCGCTGTGGTCGACATCTATCCGGCCAGTGCTCCATCGCAGTCCATCAACGTGCAGGCTGCCGAGTATTTCTGGGACACTGATCCTGGTGCCGGGAATGGAACGGCGATGGTGGCCTTTGACGGCAACTTCTCGGATGCCATCGAGGTTATCGCCCTCAGCACATCCGCACTGCCGGTCGTCGGTACCCACACGCTCGGCATGCGTGTGCAGGATGTACAAGGCGATTGGGGTCCGGTATTCAATGTGGTGATGGAGATATGGAGCGATGTCACGGCGTTCCCCGACATCAGTGTGCAACAGGCCGAATACTTCTTCGACAATGATCCTGGCCAAGGGGCTGCCACGGCCATGCTTGCTGTCGATGGTGCTTTCAATTCGGTGATCGAGTCTATCAAGGGCGCGACAATTCCTCCGGTGGAAGAGGGCGTTCATGTGTTGCGCATGCGTGCGCAGGATGCACAGGGCGATTGGGGCCCGGTCTTCAGCGTGGTGGTGAACATGGACACCACGATCGTGGACAATGTGGAGGTGCCCACGATCACCCAGGCCACGGCGTTCTCGGTGTTCCCGAACCCCGCCAGCAGCGGTCGCAGCATCACGGTGGACCTTGGTGGCCAGGAACAGGACATTGTGCTGACCCTGGTGAACAGCGAAGGCCGTTTGGTGCATGAAAAACGGATCGCTGCAGGTACCCGGATCGACGTGCCCTTGACCGGCCTCGCCGCGGGTATCTACGCCTTGCGAGTTCAATGCACGGGACGTGTCGATCAGCGAAAGCTGATCGTTAGATAGGGCGACCGATCCGTCGCTTTCCACTGCCGTCTACCTTCGCCTCCCTGTTTCAAGCCCGTATCAATTCCTTCGACCATGCGCACTGTCCAATTCCGCGAAGCCCTGAATGAAGCGATGTCCGAAGAGATGCGGCGCGACCCGAACGTTTTTCTCATGGGCGAAGAGGTAGCGGAGTATGACGGTGCCTATAAAGTGAGCAAGGGTATGCTGGCGGAATTCGGCGCCAAGCGCATCATCGATACGCCGATCAGCGAGCTCGGTTTCACTGGCATTGCGGTAGGTGCTGCCATGAACGGCCTGCGTCCGATCGTGGAATTCATGACCTGGAACTTCGCCGTTCTCGCCAGCGACCAGATCATCAACCACGCGGCCAAGATGCTGCAGATGAGTGGCGGCCAGTTCCACGTACCCATCGTGTTCCGCGGGGGGAATGGCAGTGCTGGACAATTGGCAGCCACCCACAGCCAAAGCTATGAGGCCTTCTATGCGAATATCCCAGGACTGAAAGTGATCACGGTCAGCACGCCGTACGATGCCAAAGGCCTGTTGAAAGCCGCCATCCGTGACGATGATCCAGTACTCTTCATGGAAAGCGAACGGATGTATGGCGAAAAGGGCGAGATCCCCGATGGCGAATACTTGCTGCCCATCGGTGTGGCTGATGTGAAACGACCAGGCACCGATGTGACCATTGTGAGCTTTGGAAAAATGATGAAGGTGGCCTTGGGCGCTGCCGAAGAGTTGCAGAAGGAAGGTATCAGTGCCGAAGTGATCGATCTGCGCACCATCCGTCCGTTCGATGTACCAACGATCGTGAACAGCGTGAAGAAGACGAACCGCTTGGTAGTGGTGGATGAGAACTGGCCAATGGGCAGTATCGCAAGCGAATTGGCTTATCGGGTTCAGAAAGATGCCTTCGACTATCTCGATGCACCAGTGGTGCGCATCAATCAGGCCGATACACCATTGCCTTTCAGCCCTCCACTGATCGATGCGAGCCTCCCGAACGTGGAGCGTGTCGTGAGGGCTGTCAAGGAGGTGATGTACGTTCTGAAGTAACAAGTGGGCCTTTGCCGGGGTGCGTTGGCTCGCTAGCTCTCCCAAGTAACTGACAACCGAGGAATGGCAACCTGCACAGGGGCCGAGGTTGTGCATTCAACAGGATCCCTATTTTCGCGCCCCCTTGAACGGAAGGTATCCGCTGAAGGACAATGAGATAACCAACGAACGACGAAGACATGGGAAGTGAATTGATGTACTACATCCCCGCGCTGGGCGTGGTGGGATTGGTGGTGATGGTCGCTAAGGCGATGTGGGTGAACAAGCAGGATGCCGGTGATGCCAATATGCAGGAACTGGCCGGATACATCGCACGAGGGGCAAGCGCATTTTTGAAAGCCGAATGGAAAGTCCTTGGCGTGTTCGCTGTTATTGCGGCAGTCCTCCTCGCATGGAGCGGAACGCTGGTAGAGCACAGTGACTGGGTAGTCGCGATCGCGTTTTTGATCGGTGCGTTCTTCAGCGCCTTCGCAGGGTGGATCGGCATGAGCATCGCTACAAAAGCGAACGTTCGTACCACGCACGCGGCGCGCACAAGCTTGGCTCAAGCGCTCAAAGTGAGCTTCACCGGCGGTACCGTTATGGGTCTCGGTGTAGCGGGCCTTGCGGTTCTCGGGTTAAGCACGCTTTTCATCGTATTCCTGAAGATGTACGTTACCGATGGCAACGCCAACGGTGAACAAATGATGAAGTGTCTCGAAGTACTCGCGGGCTTCTCGTTGGGTGCTGAATCGATCGCGTTGTTCGCGCGTGTTGGTGGTGGTATCTATACCAAGGCAGCTGACGTAGGTGCGGATCTCGTTGGCAAAGTGGAAGCCGGAATTCCCGAAGATGATGCGCGCAACCCTGCGACCATCGCGGACAATGTGGGGGATAACGTAGGTGACGTGGCCGGTATGGGCGCGGATCTTTTCGGTAGCTACGTGGCAACGATGCTGGCTACCATGGTGCTTGGTCGCGAAGTGGTCAGTGCGGACAGCTTCGGTGGCATGGCGCCGATCCTGCTTCCGATGGTGATCGCTGGTCTGGGGATCCTGTTCTCGATCGTCGGCACCTTCTTCGTGCGGATCAACAAGGATAGCGACAGCGTGATGAACGCACTGAACTTGGGGAACTGGGGTTCGATGGTATTGGTTGCGGTAACCAGCTATCCCTTGATCCAATGGATGTTGCCAGAGACGATGCAATTCGTGCGCAACGGAATATCGTTGGAGATCACGAGCATGAATATTTTCTATGCGATCATCCTCGGCCTCGTCGTAGGAACGTTGATGAGCATGGTAACGGAATACTACACCAGCATGGGCCGCCGGCCGGTGGATAGCATTGTTCAGAAGAGTGGTACAGGCCACGGAACCAACGTGATCGGTGGCTTGGCTATGGGCATGGAGAGTACCGTGTTGCCGATCATCATCTTGGCCGCTGGTATCTATGGTTCATTCTCGTTGGCCGGCATGTACGGTGTGGCGATCGCCGCAGCGGGCATGATGGCAACAACCGCCATGCAGCTCGCGATCGACGCCTTCGGTCCTATCGCCGACAACGCTGGCGGTATCGCTGAGATGAGCCACTTGCCGAAGGAGGTACGTGAGCGCACAGATAACTTGGACGCCGTAGGAAACACCACCGCCGCAACGGGTAAAGGCTTCGCCATCGCTTCCGCCGCGTTGACTTCCCTCGCTCTGTTCGCTGCGTATGTGGGCCTCGCGGGGATCACCGGCATCGACATCTACAAAGCGGATGTTTTGGCCATGTTGTTCGTTGGCGGAATGATCCCGTTCTTTTTCAGCTCTTTGGCGATCAGTGCCGTTGGAAAAGCCGCCATGGACATGGTGAAGGAAGTACGCCGCCAGTTCCGCGAGATCCCGGGCATCATGGAGGGCACGGCCAAACCCGAATACGAGAAGTGTGTCGCGATCAGCACCAAGGCATCCATCCGCGAGATGGTCGCGCCGGGAGCATTGGCGTTGTTGTCGCCCGTGATCGTTGGCTTCGCTTTCGGACCAGAGGCATTGGGTGGATTGCTTGCGGGCATCACGGTGAGCGGTGTGCTCATGGGTATGTTCCAGAACAACGCCGGTGGCGCATGGGACAATGCCAAGAAGAGCTTCGAGAAAGGCGTGCTGATCGATGGCAAGGAGTTCAAAAAGGGCAGCGAACCACACAAGGCCGCCGTAACTGGCGACACGGTCGGCGATCCGTTCAAGGACACCAGCGGGCCTTCTATGAACATCCTCATCAAGCTTACCTCCATAGTGGCTCTGATCATCGCTCCGCACATCGCGGTGAACAAGAGCATGGACCAAGCACCGCCTGTGAACGGTATGGAGAATATGCCCAAGGGTAGCAGTGATGCAAGTTTGCCTTTGAAGCCGAGCGACGCCACCGCGCAAGTGAATGCGGTGGATCTGAGCGATCGTTTCTAGGCTGAATCATTCAGTGATCGAAGCGCATCCGGAAGGATGCGCTTCGTCATTTTACCCCTCACCAGTGCCAGTACCTTTGCTCCGCAATGGCGATCCTCATCTTCTTCGTAGTCCACTGGTACCTCTCGCTCTTCGTACAGACCTTCTACCTGCACCGATACAGCGCGCACCGCATGTTTACCATGAGTCCGTTCTGGGAGAAGTTCTTCCACGTGTTCACATGGATCTGTCAAGGCAGCAGCTACCTCAATCCAGCGGTGTACGGCATGATGCACCGCGCGCACCATGTCTACGCCGACACCGAGAAGGATCCGCACTCACCGAAGTACGATGAGAACCCTTTCAAGATGATGTGGAAAACTGCCGGTCATTACAACGGGCTCCTGTACGGGACCGAAAAACCAGAGGAGCGTTTCACCCGCGAACTTCCGCATTGGAAGGCGATGGAGCGGATCGGTGAAAGTTGGATCTCGCGGCTGTCGTGGGGCGTTCTGTACGGCCTGTTCTACTTGCAATTCGCAACGGCTTGGTGGCAATGGCTCTTTCTGCCGCTCCAGTTCGTTATGGGTCCTTTGCACGGCATGATCATCAATTGGTACGCCCACCGATATGGCTACGTGAGCTATCCTACCGACAACACCAGCAAGAACATGATGCCGTGGGATGTGATCATGATGGGCGAGGGCCTGCACAACAACCACCACACCCATGCGGCCAGTGCCAATTTCGGACAGAAGTGGTGGGAGTTCGATCCGAGCTGGCCTGTGATCTGGGTGTTGAACGTGACCGGGGTGATCAAGCTGGCAAAGCCTGATCACCCCGTGGTTCGTTACTGTTCCGCTACTCCTTGATCAAGCGCAACGTCTTTCCGGTTGCGACTGGTCCAAGGCGGATCTGATACAAGCCTGCGGCTTCTTCGCTAAGGTCGAAGGTGCTGCTCGATCCTGTTGCGTTGCCTGGCGATCGCTCTTCCGGTTGCGTCAATGAGGATCAACTCCGTCCCGTTCTGACCTCTTCACCAAAGAGAACAGTGAAGGTGCCATTGGTCGGATTCGGACCGACCGTTGCATCTTTGAACGCCTCATCAGCGATCGATGCGGCAACGGAGCAGTCGGGTTGTTCCTCGTACAAGTATCCGATATCAAATTGGCTTAGCGCTTGGTTGTACACACGCACGTCGTCGAAGTCAGTATACCAAGCTCCCATTACGGAAAGCTGTGCCGCCCCTGCATACGCGAGATTGGTGCCAGTGATATCCGACTGTAAAAGGTTGGCATCGAAGTAGAGATACCAGTTACCCGCATCATATACACCTGTGATCAAGTGCCATTGCCCATCAAAGGCGATCTGGGAAGAATCAGCGGTGATCTGCGCGCCTAACTGACCGAAACTGGGTCTGCCACCGTCCCATGTTTCCAGCATAATGGATAGTGAGGGGCCGGTGGGTTGAAGCAACACGCGACCAAATGAATTGGCTTGGCTTTGTCGGGTCCAATAGCTGATGGTAAGCCCACCGGTGGGTAGCACTTCAAGTAAAGGTGAAGTTGTGGTATTAAAGCCGCCTTCGATCATGCGGTATGCGCAGCCTTCATTACCAGAGCGGTTATCTGTGGGTTGTGCATCGGCCACGTTCGCAATGCCGTTCAGTCCATTCCCCGACGCATCGGTGAAATTGGAGTTCATTGGCCAGAAGCCGACAAGCCCATCGTTCAATTGTGCATTCGCATACCCGGCGGCCAGCAGAAAAAGGAATGTTAGTTGTCTCATGGGTTTACGTGTTTGTGTGGAAGAGACGTGAGGCATTTCGCAACAAGTTGTATAGGCAACCATGTAGTTCCGCCAACCGTCAACGCGCGATTACATTGCGCGGGCATGGAGAATTTCACGCTCGTTTCGAACCTTGTCGACATTCCTGCTCGCCGCGTTTTCCCTGCGGAAGTCGCGGTCGTTGATGGCCGTATCACTGTGATCACGGAGATAGCTGGTCCAGTGGATGGCTACCTGATGCCCGGTTTTGTGGATGCCCACGTGCACGTTGAGAGCAGCATGCTCATTCCTTCCGAGTTCGCGCGGCTGGCCGTAACGCATGGCACCGTGGGTACAGTTAGTGATCCGCATGAGATCGCCAATGTCTTGGGTGTTGAAGGCGTGGAGTTCATGATCGAGAACGGCAAGCAGGTGCCTTTCCATTTCTTTTTCGGGGCGCCCTCATGTGTTCCGGCAACGGCCTTCGAAACCGCAGGGGCATTCATTGACGCCGCGGCGACAGGTCGTTTATTGGCCAACCCCGATATCGGCTACTTGGCCGAGATGATGAATTTTCCAGGTGTGCTGAACGGAGATGGGGAAGTGTTGGCCAAGATCGCACACGCTCATCGGCTCGGGAAGCCTGTGGATGGCCACGCTCCGGGTTTGCACGGTGAGTTGGCAAAACGATATATCGAAGCCGGGATCAGCACCGACCACGAATGTTTTACGCGGGAAGAGGCCTTGGACAAGTTGGCCTGTGGTATGAAGATCCTGATCCGCGAGGGTAGTGCTGCCAAGAATTTCGATGCGCTCATCGGCCTTATGCACGATCACGCGGAGCACCTCATGTTCTGTAGCGACGACAAGCATCCGGATAGCTTGGTAGTGGGCCATATCAATGACTTGTGCGCTCGGGCAGTGGCACTTGGCCATAACGTCTTTGATGTACTTCGGGCGGCCTGCCTGAATCCGGTAGTGCACTACAACATGCCGGTCGGCCAATTGCGTTTGGGAGATGCAGCGGACTTTGTTCTCGTTGAAGACCTGGAGAATTTCAGGGTAAAGCGGACCTGGATCCGTGGAATGGTGGTGGCCGAATATGGGCGCAGCCTCATCGAGCGAGTGCCTTCCTCCAGACCCAACCAGTTCAACTGTTCGCCCAAGCAGAATAAAGACTTTCGCGTTCCTGCGCAAACGGAAGACCTGCTGGTGATCGAAGCCTTGGATGGTCAGTTGATCACGCCCAAGAAATGGATCCCAGCAACTGTTTTCAAGGGTGAATGCGTTGCTGATCCCACCAAGGACCTATTGAAGATCGCCGTCGTTAACCGCTATTACGATGCCCCTCCTGCAGTGGGTTGGATCACCAATTTCGGGTTGAAGAAGGGAGCGATCGCGGGTAGTGTGGCGCACGACAGCCACAACATTGTCGCGGTAGGCACCAATGACGACGACCTCTGCAAGGCGATCAACCTCGTGATCAGGGAACGGGGCGGGATCACACTCGCGAATGGTGTACTTGAGCGCGTTTTGCCATTGCCTATCGCAGGGATCATGACCGATGCCGATGCGTACCTGGTTTCGGATGCTTATGCCGAAATGGACCGCGAGGCGAAGGAGCTGGGCAGCACCTTGGGAGCGCCATACATGACCCTGAGCTTCATGGCCTTGCTCGTAATACCACATGTAAAAATGAGCGATAAGGGCTTGTTCGACGGGGATTCGTTCACCCTCTATTCTTGATCGTCGAGACAAGGCTTGGATATTGACCTTTGGTTCGTCCGGCGGACTTTTCGATCTACAAACACCATGCGCCATTCGTTCATTCTGCTCGTCGTGATCATGGCCTCTGGCTGTGGCGGTACCCATAGGTTCGCCAGTGAGGCCAAACTACAGAAGCGACATTTCCGGCTGGAAGGTCATGTCGAAGATAGTTCAACTGCGGCGAGTGCAACACGTGGTAGACTGGCGTGGGTGCGACCTGCCTCGCCGATCCAGATCCAACTGAACCACCAAACTGCTCGTGCTCCTGAACTGGTGAAGGCCCAGCTTGTCAAAAAGGTTGATACTGGGCGAATAGCGTTTCTGGCCCACGGGCAAGTTGCCGCACGAGGTTTGAATGGATCCGAGCAAGTGACCAGTGAGCCGGAAATACTGGAATCTCAGCGCGATCAGGAAGCACCACCGGAGCGCGCGGAATGGAACTGGCTGGCAGTAGCGTCGCCGATCATTCTGGTCATTGCCTTGGTAGCTGCCATTCCTGCCCAGAGTACGGAACTGCTATTGATCGGCTGTCTGGCAGCCTTGGCTGCGGCGATCATCGGTGCTCGTCAGTGCCGAGAAAAGGGGCAGAAAGGACAGGGCTTCGCTATGGCGGTTATGGGCCTCGCCGCCGCAGGGGCGCTCATCGCGTTGATCGCTTTGTTGACCCGATTGTGATCCTGAAAGGGGCACTGCCTCTGCTGCTTCCAAAGGTCGGGGGGCTGGTCGTTCCGACGATATCCATGTAACGGGTTGGCACTATGGTGCAGTATTTATGGGTGTGTACTTTCGGGTAGGACAGGAATTGGTTACATTGATTCAGACAATCATCTGTTCACATTCAGTGTACTAGTCACAGGTTCAGGGAGTTCCAAAGACATCACATTTGGACACTGATGCGGACATTCGAGCAGACCCATCCATGGATCTCCTTTCGTTGGGAGCCCCGGCGTATGCCATACCCCGTATGGCTCTTGTTGGGAGAGGCGAGCGCATTGTCAAGAGCGATCGGGCAGGCGGCATTGCCTGTACAAGAGGCAGTTGAAATGGACGGTAGAAGTCTGGTTCAAAGCCTTGATGCGTTGGCTGGTTTGGAGGGTAATACGCTCAGTGAGACGCAGGTTGAAAGGTGCCTTGCTGGAGAACTTCGACTGCCTGCTTCACAGGCTTATTTGGGACAAGAGATCCTGAATCTGCAAAAGGCGATCCGATGGACGGAGGACCGGCTTCGGGCTGGCGATCGGCAGTTCACTCCATGGAGTCTCCAATTGTTGAACGCACAAGTATTGAAAGGGCTTCCGTGGGATGAAGAGGTGGCTCCAGGCGACTATAGAACGATCAGGCAATTGCACAGCCAAGGTGGGGCACCAGCTGATGATATTGGTGTCTTGATGGAGCACCTCTGCGACTGGCTGAGCACCGATCGATTCGCCCCGCAGCACTTGGAAGAACGCATGTCCTTTGGCCTGGTCAGGAGCTTTTTGGCACAACTGTACTTGCTCTGGATCCGCCCGTTCGCCGATGGGAATCTTCGCACCGCTTGGTTGGCCACACATCAACTATTGCTCGAAGCAGGTTTGTCTCCTGTTGCGGTGAATCGCCTGGTATCACACACGGGTCGTGCTCGCTCGGCGTGGCTCCGGGAATGCAACTCGGCCGGCAGTGGAAATGGTGATCCGATACCTTTCATCGCCTATATGTCCCGCTGTTTGGTAGAAGCGTTGCAGGAACTGGTAACAGAAATTGAGGAGCATCAGCATAAAGTACTGATGAGTAGGCAGTTGGGTCAGTTGTTCAGTGAGGACTCTACCCGGAATGGAGCCCGCCGACGCAGCCTTGTGATGGCGCTTACCGAACAAAGCAAACCTGTTCCCGCACGAGGAATTCCCCATCTATCCACCGCGCTCGCAAAGCTGTACGCACGACTGGACCGCAAGACCTTGCTTCGCGACATTCAGTATTTGCAAGACAAAAGATTGGTGGAAAAGAGTACCGAAGGCATTCGCGTAGTGAATTCCCAGCTCCGGCCATTCCGGCCTTTGGTGCCTGCGTAGTATTCTTGTGACCACAATGGCCTATGCGACAACGCATTGGCATCCAATTGCACGCTGATGAGCATCGCCGCCACAATACTGTTAGCCACTCGCATAGCCTTTCCGATCGAACTGGGTACCGAAGGCGACACCACCGCACTGGATACAGCGGGCTTGAATATCGATGCTATGGTGGAGGAGTTCCAGGATTCCGCTGCCATGGTGTTCACCTACCACCACGGCACTGTGCAATTGGAAGGCGGGGTGGCTTCTTTGGCGCTTCCGGAAGGATTCAAATTCCTCGATAAAGAGCAAAGCGCGCGTGTTATCGTGGATCTCTGGGGCAATCCGGATGCGGACGGAATTTTGGGGATCATCTTCCCGGAAAAAGATGATGTGTTCTCCGACAGCACATACGCGTATGTCGTGCAATATGACGAGATCGGGTATGTGAAGGATGACGATGCCGACGACATCGATTACGATGAGCTCATCGGCCAGCTGCGCGAAGGTGAAGAGGAGAACAACAAGCTACGGGCAACGAACGGGTACGAGCCGATGTACTTGATCGGTTGGGCGGCCAAACCGTTCTATGACAAGGAACGAAAGGTTCTGCATTGGGCCAAGGAGATCAAATTCGGTGATAGTGCAGAAGTGAACACCTTGAATTACAACGTGCGTGTGCTTGGGCGCAAGGGTGTTCTGGTATTGAACGCTGTAGCTGGTATGGGAGAGTTGGAACTGGTGAAGCAGCACGTTCCCGAGGTGCTGAACGTCGTGCAGTTCAATGAGGGCTTCAAATACGAGCAGTTCGATAGCAAGGTCGATGATGTAGCTGCTTGGACCATTGGTGGACTGGTGGCGGGAAAGGTGCTGGCCAAGGTTGGCATCTTCGCCGTTGTGGGCAAGCTGCTCCTGAAGTTCTGGTATGTGATCGTCCTGGCTTTCGGCGGTCTGATCAAACTGATCACCGGCCGCAAGAAGAAGGACAACGATCTTCCTCCGCCCGCGACCTATACACCCTGAATTATCGATCGAGCGATTACGCGGTTGGCCAAAGCCCGAAGTTTCTCTGGTCTTTTTCCATCGAGGCGAAGTGCTCGCAAAGACGAAGAGCCATCGGACTTGGACAACTTTGTTCCCAGTGCATCCGTGATCAACGGATGGTGCAGGAAGCGGGCATTCTGGAACACCTCCAAGCCGAGCAGATCGGCGATGTACATCTGGCAGGCGCTTGAAGGGCGCAGATCATCGCCACGCACGATCAGGTCCATTCGAAAGTCCACATCATCCGCGAGTGAGGCCAACTGGTAGGCTGGTGACCCGCTCCGCTGCCTGATCACGGGGTCATGCATAACCGCATGGAGATCGATGCGATGTTGGCCGTGTGGCCATGTTTTGAGGTTCACACTGCATGAAGAAGGGATCTTCAACCTCCATGTGGTCTCGGGCTCATCAAAGTGTACGCTCAACGATCTGCAATCGCACGCTGCCAGCTGTTTCCGTGAGCAATTGCAAGCGAAGAGATGACCTGCATCACGAAGAGCCATTGCAAGTTCAAGGGGGTGTTGTGTCCGCTTGGTTTGCGACCAGTTCTGGTTGAGATCTTCTTGGTTCTTGGGACCCTCATCCCACTCCAGACCAAGCCAGGCAAGCGAATCGAAGATATCCGCGATGAATTCCGGTCTCACACGGGTCACATCCAGATCATCGATCCGAAGCATCACCGAACCGCCTTGCGTCGCGATCAGCGAATCCGTGATCAGAAAGTTCACAGCGTTCCCCGCATGCAAATACCCGCTCGGGGTGGGGGCAAAGCGCGAACGAAGAGCCAAGGGATCAGCCATGGATCCCAAACGCGATGATCCACTCACTCCTATTTCTCATGACGTCTTTCCTATGAAAGGGAAGTGCCCGGGGCGGGACTTGAACCCGCACGGCCCTTACGGACCAAGGGATTTTAAGTCCCTCGTGTATACCATTTCACCACCCGGGCCTCCGCTCGCCTTAGCTGTTGAGCAGGCGAACGTCAGCGATCAAGACTGTCCGAAAATAACGATGCCTCCACCAAACGGCGAAGGCATCATCCGAGCGAGAAACGGGACTCGAACCCGCGACCCCGACCTTGGCAAGGTCGTGCTCTACCAACTGAGCTACTCTCGCAATACACAGCCATTGCGACGTCCAATGGCGTTTTAGAGGCGGCAAATATAGGATCGCGACGTTCAGTTCCAAGAAGGAAAACAGAAACCCGCTTATACCTTCTTCAGCTTCAAGGGTTTTGACCCGCTCATCCGCTTGATCTCATTGAGTTTCAACAAGGCCTCTACGGGCGTAAGCGTATCGATATCGATGCGTTCCAATTGGGCACGTATGCCCTCCAGCGCTGGGTCATCCAATTGGAATATGCTCAGCTGAGGGGCGCGGTCTAGTGCGCCAGTCCTCGGTTTTTCGACTTTCAAAGGCCCCACGTTGGAGGGAATATCCGTGTGGTGTGCGATGACCTGTTCACCAAGATCGCCCGCATGAGCTTGTTCAAGGTGGTGAAGCACCTTGTAGGCACGCTCGATCACCGAGTTGGGTATACCAGCCATACGCGCTACATGGATCCCGAAGCTACGGTCCGTTCCGCCAGGCACCAGCTTTCGCAAGAACAGGATCTTGCCATCAACTTCGCGAACGGCCACGTGGGCATTCCGAATGCGCGGGTAGCGGTCCGCCATTTCGTTCAGTTCATGATAGTGCGTGGCGAAAAGCGTCTTCGGGCGATCGGGATGCTCATGCAGGAATTCCGCAATAGCCCAGGCGATACTGATACCGTCGTAAGTGCTGGTGCCCCGGCCGATCTCATCAAGCAGCACCAAGCTGCGTGGAGTGAGGTTGTGAAGGATACTGGCGGTCTCGTTCATCTCAACCATGAACGTGCTCTCGCCCGTGGAAAGATCATCGGAGGCACCGACACGCGTGAAAACCCGGTCCACGATACCAAGGGTGGCGCTCTTCGCGGGCACGAAACTTCCGCATTGGGCCATCAGCATCTGCAGAGCGGTCTGGCGCAGCAATGCGCTCTTGCCGCTCATATTCGGGCCGGTGATCACCACCATTTGGCGATCGATCGGGTCCAATATCAGGTCATTGGCCACATACGTATCACCAGGTGGAAGTTGTTGTTCGATAACGGGGTGTCGTCCTTCGCGGATATCGATCGTGGCGTCGTCGGTAAACAAAGGGCGCGCGTACTTCCAAGCGACGGCGTTGTCGGCAAAACTGATCAGCACATCGAGCTCGCTCAAGGCTGCTGCCGTTTGCTGCAGTGCGGCTGTTTCCTTGCACACGCCTTCAACCAATTGTCCGAAAAGCTGAACCTCCAGCACTCCGATCCGTTCTTCAGCGCTCAGTATTCGCTCTTCCAGCGCCTTTAGTTCGTCAGTGATGTAACGCTCAGCACCAGTGAGCGTCTGTTTGCGCACCCATTCGGGCGGCACCTTCGCCTTGTGTGTGTTGCGTACCTCCAGATAATAGCCGAAAACGTTGTTGTATCCGACCTTGAGCGAGCTGATCCCGGTGCTTTCGATCTCCCTTTGTTGTATTGCGAGCAACAGTTCCTTCGCATGCGTGGTGATATGACGCAATTCATCCAGTTCCTTGCTCACACCTGCACGCATAACACCGCCTTTCACGATATTCACCGGGGTCTCCTGCTCAACGCTATCGTGGATCCGTTGTGCCAGTTCCATCGGCGGAGCCCAAGTTTTTGCGGGATCAGCTAGTTGCCCTTCAAGGCTGATCAATTCTCCCCGAACCTGTTCTGCTGCGGTGAGCGAGCGGCCGAGTTGAAGAACCTCCCGCGGGTTTATCCGCCCAACGGCAGCTTTACCTACGAGGCGTTCCAGGTCACCAATGCTTGCGAGCGTTTCGCGAAGCCGATCGCGTATTGTTGTTGCGCTCACAAATGCCTCAACACGATCGTGCCGATGTTCGATGGTAGCACGGTCCAAAAGCGGGAAAAGAAGCCAACGCTTCAGTCGGCGGGCTCCCATGGCCGTACTTGTTCGGTCCATGCACTGCAATAGTGTGCGAGCGCCTTCATGCAACGGAGCCACCAGTTCCAGGTTGCGCACGGTGAACCGGTCAAGCCCAAGATGTGTGCCGGCGTGAAGGCGTGAAATGCGGTTGACGTGCCCGAGCTTGTCATGCCTGGTTTCACTCAGGTAATGCAGCACAGCACCGGCTGCGCGTTGGGCCAAGTGCAGGTCTTCAATTCCGAACCCCTTCAAGCTGTTCGTGCCAAAAGCAGCCAGCAGGCGCTCCTTGGCAAAATCGAGGGTGAAAGCCCAATCATCAAGTGCGAAAGAATACGTACGATCGATGGCTCCGATGACAAACGGATCCTTCTCACCGCGTGCATAGAGCAATTCACTCGGGGCATGCCCGTCGATGTACTTCCCAATAGTAGCGGCATCTCCTTCTCCAACCACGAATTCGCCTGTGGTCACGTCCAGAAAGGCCACCCCGAACTGCCCCTTTTCAGCACAGAGCGAAGACAGCCAATTATGACTACGGTGATCTATTGCGCGATCGCTGAAAGCCACGCCTGGGGTCACAACCTCTGTAACGCCACGCTCTACGATCGTCTTGGCTAGTTTGGGGTCTTCCAGTTGATCGCAAACCGCCACCCGATGTCCGGCACGAACCAAGCGCGGCAGGTAATTCTCCAACGAGTGGTGAGGAAAACCGGCCAGGTCCATATCGGCCGCACTGCCATTGTTCCGTTTTGTCAGGGTGATCCCAAGCACCCGGCTCGCGATGCGAGCATCTCCAGCGAATGTTTCATAGAAATCGCCGACGCGGAACAGCAGGATGGCATCGGGGTATTGGGCCTTGATGCGCGTGTATTGTCGCATTAAGGGCGTTTCGGAGCCTTGGCCCGACTTGGCGGCGCGGTTCTTCATCACGGCTACATTCGCCTGCGGTCGATCCCGCCAAGCGCGGAAAATTAATCACCCCCCCGCGGCTTCCGTATTCTCGATTATCAACACTCGTTCATGGCCTCGGATCGCAAGCTTACCACGGACGAACTCGGGCGTATCACCCCAAATGGGTATAGAGCGATGTCCAAACGCCGGATCCGTGTCGTTCTGGATGATGTGCGAAGCCGACACAATGTGGGCTCCATTTTTCGCACGGCTGATGCATTCGGCCTGGAGGGGTTGATCCTTTGTGGCTTCACCCCCTGCCCACCGCACCGCGATATCGAAAAAACGGCGTTGGGTGCGACATGGTCTGTTCCTTGGGAACAGCGATCTTCAGCCGCGGATGCCGTACTGGCGTTGAAACAGGCGGGTTATGCGGTTTGGTGTGTGGAACAAACCTTGAATGCTGCGCCCATGCACACCTGGAGGCCCGAAAATGGACGGCCGCTGGCCCTGGTTTTCGGCAATGAGTTGCACGGGGTATCAGACCAGGTGATCGCCATTAGCGATGGAGCCCTTGTCATTCCCCAACATGGCACGAAACATTCCTTGAACGTAGCGGTTTGTGCGGGCGTCGCCCTTTGGCATGCCACCTCATTGGCAGGCACAACATATCAACCATAGGCAACCAAGCGGTTATCAACCAGTCTTTGGTGAAACGGGCATTTGCTTTTTCTGGTAACAAAGCCCATTCCCCTATATTTGGCAACCATCCGAGAATCCGTGCGCCTGAAGGAACGATTACCCCTGTTAATTCTGCTCTTGCTGGGGTCGTCTTTAGTACCTGTGGAAGCTCAGTATTTCCGCAATTCGGGATATTGGAAGACCCACCGCGGTGAATACATGCTGGGCTTGGGCATTTCCAATTTCTTGGGTGAGCTCGGCGGTCGCAACCAGATCGGTTCCCCTTTCGTGTGGGACCTGGAATTCAGCCAGACCAAACCTGCCGGTAGCTTGGGCTATCGCTATTATATAGCTGAAAAACAGGCATTGCGATTGAACCTCACGTATGGCATTCTGGCCGGCAATGACAACCTCACCACGGAGACGTTCCGCCAGAACCGGAATTTGAACTTCAGAACCGATGTCTTCGAGTTGCAGTTCTGCTACGAGTTGCACCTGTACAAGGAAGAACTGGGTCACGTTTATGATCTGCGCGGTGTGAAGGGCACGAAAAGCTCACGCGTGGGACTTTACTTCTTCGTGGGCGGTGGCGGGTTCTACTTCAACCCCAAAACCAAGATCAATAATTCGTTCGTCGACCTGAAACCACTGGGCACTGAGGGTCAAGGGCTTCCAGGTGGTGCTGAGGAATACGATCTTTTCCAGCCATGCGTTATGGGCGGCATCGGCTTGCGCAAGGCATTGAGCAAGCAATGGAGTGCTGGTATTGAGCTGCAATACACCAAAACCTTCACTGATTACATAGACGACGTGAGTACGGTCTATTATGACCCAAATGCGTTGGCCGTTGCGCACGGTGATCTGGCCGCTCTCATTGCCAACCCTGCTTTGAACACTGTGGAAGCTGGTGGCGTGTATGCCACGGCGCCGAATCAGCAACGAGGCGACCCCACCGACCTGGACGCGTACTTGTTCTTCAAGGTACAGTTCCATTACAAGATCTATAAGTACAAGACCCAAGGCGGCCATAAGTACCGCACGCGTATTCGCAGGCAGAAGATGCGTGTTCTAAGGACCAAAGGTCTGAACGAGTTCGCAAGGCTTCCGAAAGGGAGCCTTGCTTGTTTGGGATAAGGTCAGCGTCGGACGCGTTCGAGGAACAAGGGACAGCTTCAAGAGCGAGTTCGCCTTAATGCCTTGTTGGACTTGAAGATCCATTCAATAGCCGTCCAGGGATCGATGTGCAATTGAGGGGATCAACACCATGTGCTGGACCGATCCAGATCGAATTCAGGGTTCAATTGACACGTGGTTGAGCCTCTTTGACCGGGTAATCACGGAATCGCTGGAAGTGATCGAACCAAATTCGAAGACCGAAGGTGCTCGACGTGGCAATTGATATTCTTACAAGAGCGACCAGTAAAGGCATGTACCCGCTTTGATCGTTTTATTGGAATTGAGATCGAACAGGTGGCTCCTTCATACCAGAACGAAAAAGCCCCCGACTTTCGTCGAGGGCTTTGGTTTTTGAAGGATCCAGAACGGCTCAGAGCCCTAGATTGTCCTTGAAGGCACGGAATTCGAGGTCGGTTTTGGCTTTTGAGCCAAGGCTTGCATCTTTTGCCGCAGCCATACCCAATTCGTTCTTTACCAGATCGCCGTTGTTCTGGCGGGCACCGATGATGGCCATAACGTAGTGGCCAACAGCGCTTTCCTTGTCAGGACTTTGCTGAAGAATGGTCTGTGCACCAGCAGCATCACCTCCAAGCAGTTTAGCAAGGGAAGCGTTCATGGTGTTCATGCCGCTCATGTTGGCATTGGCGCTGGCGTAATTACCGTTCTGGATGTCGATAAGGCCCATGTTGTACTTCACCTCGGCTCCTGCGCTGGTGCTCTTTTTCAGCATCTCATACGCCTTCTTGCGGTCGCCTTTTTGGCGTGTGATGGCAGCCAGGTTATTGGTGCTGATCGGATTGTCCAGGATACTGTTCGCCTTCTGGAATTGCGCTTCGGCTTCGGCCATCTTGTTCTGGCTGTAGTAGATGCAGCCCACGTTGTTCGCTGCACGGAAGTCTGACGGATGCACCCGCTCACACTCCTTGTAGATGCGCAATTGCTCGTTCATGTCAGTAGCGTTCGCAGCAGCCTTCATCAATTCTTCCACATTCAGGCTATCGGGCATGGTCTTGCTCAGTTGGCTGAGTTCTTCATCGCTATAACCCACTTCATCATAGTTCAGCTTGATCTCCGAGCGGCGCAACTGGGGCAGAATGTCTTCGCGGAGTTCGTTGTAGGTAGCGGCCATGTTCTTGATCTCACTTTCGCGTTTTTCAACGTCAGGGTACATTTCCAGTACACGCAGAACCAGGTCTTTGTCCTTGAAATTGCTGGCTTGCGTGGCAGAACGGAATCCTTCCCAGTCCTCGCCGCGGGCATTCAAGGTAAAGAGCGAATCAACCATGCTCTTGCGCAATTTGTTTCGGTTCATTTCGCCCGCCAACCAGGACTTTGCCGTCTTCGCACGCTTCTCGGCTAGGCCATCGTTCATCAGGATCTCTCCTTCTGGTGATGCATAGGCATCCACAGTAACGCCTTTGAAAGCGATGCGCTCGTTCTTGGCATTGGCTTTAACGAATGCGGCCATGTCCTTCAGATCAGCTTCCTTAAGCTCCGTTGGGCGCACATTCTCCGAAGCAACCAGATAGTTGATCTTCGCACTTGTGCTTTCGCTGGTGATCCGCTGGAAATTGTCTTTCGCCATGATCACCTTGTCATCGCTTACCATCAGGTAAGGGGTGGTGATCACACCATCGGCCAGTTTGATCGGGTCGAAAGGCTTTGCTTTCTTGCCCTGCTTGCCCATGATCTTCAGCATCAATTGGCTCTGCTCCATCGCTGGGGCGTAGGCCACCTTGTCGCTGTAACTGAAGCTTTTGCCAGTCTCATAAGGAACTACGGTATAGTTGCCAGCTGCCTTCTCACCTTGGAACCCGGCCATTTTCATTGCAGACTCAGTACCAGACTTAGGCACCCACACGCCGTCTTTTTCCACCATCCCATCTGTACCTGTAACAAGGGTGGGTGTGAGTTCGGCCTGTGCTTTCTTGTAGAAATACTTACCAGGGAAATTGCCGTTCACATTCACGTGCACCGTATCGCCTTGCACGATAAGTGGATTCGGATCCACCGTGTAGGTGATGGTAGATGCGTACTTGTTCATTTTGCCGAGGCCGCCACAACCGGTGATAACCGTTGCCGCCACGAGCACCAGGGCAGTGCCTATAAGGTGCTTTTGTTCCATGGGTCCGATAGTTTTTCTAGAGTCTGGCGGCGAATGTAACCCCCGAATAATTCTATTCTTGGAATTCCGACCAACACTTCTCCACAGTCGACGTGTTTATTAAGGGCGCATGACGTTGATGCCCACTGAGTGCTCTTTTTCAAGGAGTTGACACACTGTCTTGAAGGCCTCAGGGTCGTGCAGGAGGTCAGTCGTCGCGAGATCGATCACAACTGTCCGTTGAGTGGTGTTTTTGCGCAACTGGTCCAGGTACGTTTCTTGAAGACGTTGCAAATAGTCCGTCTGTATGCTCTGCTCATAACCCCGGCCCCTTGTTCGAATGCGCTCCCGCACACGCTCCATGGGCAAATGCAAATAGACAAGCAGATCAGGACGAGGCAGGCTGTCGTACATGATGGCATACAGATCGCGGAACAGGGCTGCTTCGTCAGGAGCGAGCGTCACGCTGGCGAACACAAGCGATTTGCCGATCGAATAGTCCGCCACAGTGACCGGTTCGAACAGACTTCGTTCACCCACCCGTTTGAGTTGATGATAGCGCTGTGCGAGGAATGACAGTTCGACCGAAAAGCCATAGCGCTGCTGGTCTTTGTAAAAACTAGGGAGGAAAGGATTGTCTTCAAATTCCTCGAGCACTGTACGAGCACCCCATTCCGCTGCGAGCCGCTTGGCAAGTGTGGTTTTTCCGGCACCGATCAACCCTTCTATGGCGATGTAGCCATGCACAGGCATGCGTGGACGGGCTGGAACTGGAGCTGACAAAGCACTTGAGGATTCAGTCCCGTTGCTTGGCATCGTTCAATAATTGGAGTACGGTGCGGTGCAACCGTGGGTGAACAAGTTCTGGAACGATATCCGCTGCAGGTGAGAGAGCGAAAAGTCGGTCCTGAATGCGCGGATGAGGTACCACGAGGTCTATTTCATCGACGGTGCGGCCCTCCGCGAAAAGGAGATCGATATCGATCGTACGCGAGGTGTATCCCGATACCATGTTTCGAACCCGTCCGAGTTCCATTTCGATCCCAAGGCAGGTGTCCAATACAGCACGTTCGTTCAGATCGGTATTCACCAGTAAAGCCCTGTTCAGGAACAAGCGGTCATCGGTGAACCCCCACGGCTCCGTCCAGTGGTCCCGGCTTCGAGACAACACTTTGCCAACGCGCTCATTGATCAGGCGTTCAGCCAACAGCACGGTTGCCCTCGGGTCGCCCACATTCCCACCAAGCAAGAGCACCACCTCCATATTTCGAGTGCCGATGCGTGTTTTTGATATCGGCTGAGCCGCGAAGCTATTCGGACAGAATGATCGGCCCGGTCTGTCTCGGCGCAAGGCAGTACAGCTTTGGTCAGCATGCCCATCCACCCCCCACATCAACCGTCCGTGTAGTATGGTCACGACTGCCTTTATGCACAGGTCTATTTTCGACCCGCTCACCATTGACTCCAGTTCGTGAGCGATCAACCAAGTACACTCCTTCCCATGCGCCAGTTCTTCAAATTCATGTTCGCCTCGATGATCGGCTTCATCATAGGCTCGGTCATTATCGGTATCATTTTCGCGATCTTTCTGACCATTGCGCTGGGTGGCGCCATCGCCTCGGCAGGAAGTTCCTTCAATTTCAAAAGCAAGCCTACCAATGTGAAGGACAATACGGTCCTTCATGTGGAATTCGACCAGTCCATTATTGATCGTGGGAACAAAGACGACTTGGTACTCGATTTCGGCCCGTTCCAAGATGCACAGCAATTGGGCTTGAACGACATCCTTGCCGATTTCGAAAAGGCGAAGAGCGACGACCGTATCAAGGGTGTGTTCCTGGACCTGAGCTACGTGGATGCGCGAATGGCGACCATAAAGGAGATCCGGGACAAGATCATCGAGTTCAAGAAAGAGAGCGGAAAGCCAGTGATCGCCTATGGGGAGGTATTCACACAAGGGACGTATTACTTGGCCAGCGCTGCTGATGAAGTGTATCTGGTTCCCGAAGGCGACCTCGACTTCCGTGGACTGCGGAGCGAGATGATGTTCTTGAAAGGCATGTTCGACAAATTGGGCATCGAGATCCAATTCATCCGTGGCAGCAACAATCAGTTCAAGAGCTACGGTGAGACGTTCATCTACGATCACATGAGCGATGCAAGCAAGAAGCAGACGACCGAGCTACTCGCAGGTCTATGGGACCAATACCTCACCGCGATCGGCGATTCGCGCAAGCTCGATAAGGCCAAGTTGAACAACGTTGCGGATAGCCTGTTGATCCGCCACGCGCCGGACGCCGTTAGCCAAGGCTTCGTGGATGGGTTGAAATACCGCGACGAAGTGTTGGCGATCCTGAAAGAAAAAATGGGCCTGCCTGTCGATGAGGACCTACGCACTACGAGCTTGGCCAGTTACACCCGGGTTTCTGTGCCAAAGAAGAGCGAAGGTGAAAGTGCTGCCAAGAAAGCCAAAGTGGCTGTGGTCTACGCCCAAGGCGATATCATGAGCGGTGAAAGCACCGATGGAAGCATCGGTAGTACCACACTGGCAGAAGCCATTCGGGATGCGCGTGAAGACAGCACCGTTAAGGCGATCGTTTTGCGGGTCAACAGCCCTGGTGGTAGTGGCTTGGCAAGCGATGTGATCTGGCGCGAGGTGGCGCTGGCGAAAAAAAGCAAGCCGGTAGTCGTAAGCATGGGCGATCTCGCAGCGAGTGGCGGTTACTATATCAGTTGCGCTGCGGACAAGATCTACGCGCAGCCCAACACGATCACTGGCAGCATTGGTGTTTTCGGCATTATCCCCAACATGCAGGGCTTCTTCAACGACAAGCTCGGCATCACCTTCGATGGCGTGCAAACGAACAAGTTCGCGGGTATGATGACCACTTCACGCGCGCTCACGGAAGAAGAGAAGACGATCATTCAAGGTTACGTGGACAAATTCTACGACACCTTCAAAAGCCGTGTGGCCGAAGGGCGCCACATGACAGAAGCGCAAGTGGACAGCATTGGCCAAGGCCGCGTATGGACCGGCACGGCGGCGAAAGGTCTTGGCTTGGTTGACGAGATCGGTGGCCTCGAAGCCGCGATCGAAGGTGCTGCCCAATTGGCCAAGTTGGAAGAAGGCGAATACCGCATACGCGATTACCCCGAGCAAGAAGACATGCTGGAACACCTGATGAAAAGCCTCAGTGGCGATGCGAAAGCATGGGTGCGCAACGAAGCCTTCGGCGAAGACCTTGAGTTGATGCACCAGTTCGAAGCTGTGCGCAAGGCGCGCGGTTTGATGGGCGTGCAGGCGAGGATGCCTTTCGACATGCGGGTGTATTGAACTATATACGCCTTGTATCACAAAGGGCCCCCGATCACTCGGAGGCCCTTTGCTTTACCCTAACGAACCGGAGTTCGTTTACCAAAACCCGAGTGTTACAACGAGGGGCTATCAAGAAGGGTTACAAAGACTTTTGCGGCCTGTGGCCAAGGGTCGCCGTAAGCCTCACTCCACCTCCACGTGATATCCTGTGTGGTTCCTTACATTGAACACACGCCCATCCTTCCACAGCAAGTACTGCCCCTTGATGCCGAGCAGAGTCCCCGATATCTCCGGTAATTTCTCGAACGAAACGCTGGTGATCTTCGGAAGTGTCTCGCGCATGGGGTAGCTCAGTGTTTGCGGCTCTTCAGCCGTAAGCATGTACTCTTTCAATTCTGGAGCCACGGCCATTACTGCGGCATTACGCGCTACGATCAAGGCTTCCGGATCAGGGGCCACTTGTTGCAGCATCTTCCTCCAATCGGTCTTGTCGGCGAGTGTTTTTTTCAGGTCCACTTCAATGGCGCCAGCGAGTTGTCGGTAGGGTGTTCGCGCGATCAACACAGCCAATACGGCGCCCTGGTCGATCCAGCGCACAGGGATCTGTGTGGCGCGTGTAACACCCACTTTGATCCCACCTGTTTGAGATAGGTAAACGAAATGCTCTGTAACGTGGTGTTCCTTTTCCCAAGCTGGATCTCGGCCTTCACCCAAATGTGCGCGGCATAGTTCGGGTCGCACGATGCATTCACTTGCCTCCGGTGCGTTCATAAGGCAGGGATAGCATAGTCCTTGTCCATAGAATTTCTTCACGCGCTTTCCACAACTCATACAGGTACGCGCACCTGTGAACCGGATCGTAAAAGGTTTGCCTATACGCTCGTTCATCGGCACCGTGGAATGTCCCAAGTGCAATGCGTATTGTACTTCGCCAGCATCAACACCGGCCAGCATTTTCTTGAGTGGTTCTCCGTCCATCTGACAAAGAACGGGATCATTGAAGCGATGATAGGCGGCGCCATTGTCTTCGCCATTCCTACAAAACGGCCTTTCATCCCCATCTTAGCCGAACGAACCAACTATCCGTTATCAGCAGGTCTGCACCGGTCCATGCCCGTCAACGCCCTTTTCTCCTTCCTGATAAAGAAGCGGTTGCTGCAGATCGAGCTGTTCCGCAACAATCCGCATGAAGCGCAGTTGGAGGTGTTCCATAAGTTGATCAATGATGCTCGCTACACCGAGTGGGGCAAGGAGCATGGCTATGCGGATATCACTACACCGGATCAATTCCGCCAACGCGTTCCGTTGCAGGACTACACGCACCTGAAACCCTATGTTGACCGTTTGCGTGCGGGCGAGCAGAACTTGTTGTGGCCAACCGACATCAAGTGGTTCGCCAAGAGTAGTGGAACAACGAACGCCACGAGCAAATTCATTCCCGTAAGTCGAGAGGCGTTGGAAGATTGCCACTACAAAGGCGGCAAAGACCTGATCGCGCTGCACTACGCCCATCGGCCGGATAGTAGACTGTACCAAGGCATGAACATGGTTGTGGGTGGCAGCAGTACGATAGAACAATTACGCTCGGATGCGTACAGCGGGGATCTCAGTGCGATCATCATCCGCAATTTGCCCATCTGGGTGGAAGTGCGCCGTACGCCGGTGATCGAAACGGCGATGATGGAGAACTGGGAGGAAAAGATCGAACGCATGGCGCGCGAGACCATGCGCGAAGATGTTCGGAGTATTGCCGGTGTGCCTTCCTGGACCTTGATCATTCTTCGTCGGATCCTGGAACTCGCGGGCAAAGATCACATGCACGAAGTCTGGCCGAACCTCGAGCTTTTCATGCATGGTGGTGTGAGTTTTCGACCGTATCGCGAACAGTTCGCACAATTGTTCCCGGCTTCGGGAATGAATTATTTGGAGAGCTACAACGCGAGCGAAGGATTCTTTGGCATCACCGATGAACGTGGATCGAACGATCTGTTGCTGATGCTCGATTACGGCATCTTCTTCGAATTCGTTCCGGTGGAAGAGCTCGACAACGAACAACCAATGACCAAGTGGTTGCACGAGGTGGAAGAGGGAAAACAGTACGCCATTGTGATCAGCACGAATGCCGGCTTATGGCGATACATGCCAGGCGATACGGTGCGCTTCAGCAGCGTGAAACCTTACCGGATACAAGTGAGCGGAAGAACGCGCAGTTTCATCAATGCGTTCGGTGAGGAACTGATCGTGGAGAACGCGGATCGCGGGATCGAGGCGGCATGTGCGGCAACAGGAGCGATAGTAAGCGAGTACACGGCGGGCCCCGTCTACATGGAGGCAGGAACCCAAGGCGGACACGAATGGGTGATCGAATTCGAACGCCCACCTTCGGACCAGATCGCTTTCAATGAGGTTCTCGACCGTCAAATGAGGGAACTGAACAGCGACTATGACGCGAAGCGCCGTGGGAATATGGCCCTTCAACCACCCAGGGTTCATGCAGTATCACAAGGCACCTTCTTCCAATGGATGAAAGAGCGTGGTAAGCTGGGCGGTCAGAACAAAGTGCCGCGCTTGTGCAACGATCGCCAGTGGTTGGACCAGTTGTTGCAAACGGTGAGCGCATGAGATCGATCCTCTGGACCATTTGTGTGAGCAGCGCCTTCGGCGTTCTGGCACAACCGCCAGTGACATCTGTGGTGATCAAAGGCTCCTTCGATCGGTTCACCACGGATGAACTGGGCAATGTTTATGCACTTGAAGGTGATGAACTGCGCTTGTTCGATCCACAGGGGAAAAAGCTCGCGCGCAACAGTTTGAAAACGTTTGGTACGATCACAAGTATTGATGCGTTCTCATCCCTGAAGCCGATGATCTTTTCTGGTACCCAAGGCATGCTTGCGGTGTTGGACAATACGCTTGCCGCACAGGGTGATCCAGTGGATCTTACGCGCAATGGATTTCCGCAGGTGACGCTTGCATGCATGAGTGTGCAGAACAGTTTTTGGTTCTTCGATGAACGGCTATTGGAATTGACCAGGGTTGATGCACAACTGCGGCCATTGGCTGGTACGGGCCGGTTGGATCAACTTCTTGGTGTTACACCCAAACCGGTATTCATGCAAGAGTTCAACAGCTGGTTGTATGTGTGCGATCGAGAGCAAGGCGTGTTCGTCTTCGACATTTTCGGTGGCTACGCGAAGACCATCCCGATAATCGGCGCAACGAGTTTGGAAGTTCGCGATGGACATATCCTATACCTGAAAGATGGGATCTTCCATGCCTACGACCTGAGGACGTTCGATATTGAACTGCCTATCACGTGGTTGACAGCTTCGAAAGAGATAGGATTGCGCGATGTACGGATCGAGCATGGATCGCTGTATGCGCTTTACCCGGATCGCATCGTCATTGCACCTGTAGCTCCTTGACCTCACATCAGGTTGTGTGTCGAAGGTTTCATGTCGTTCTGGTTACATGATCCGCCGTTGACATATTTCACGTCACCACGAATTATCCACGATCCCAATTTGCGTGTGCAAGTGCCAATACATTCGCGATCCTTCATAGGAACTCGATCATCATGCATATCGCGATAGCAGGCAACATTGGCGCAGGGAAAACCACGCTCACGCAACTTCTGGCCAAGCACTACAAGTGGGACCGCTTGGAGGAAGCGGTTGACAACAATCCTTACCTGTTCGATTTCTACAAGGACATGTCGCGTTGGAGCTTCAACCTCCAGGTTTTCTTTTTGAACAGTCGTTTTGAGCAATTGCTGGAGATCCGCCGCAGTGGTCGGAACGTGATACAGGATAGAACGATCTATGAGGATGCCTACATCTTCGCACCCAATCTGCATGCGATGGGGCTGATGACCACGCGTGATTTCGAGAACTACTTCCGCTTGTTCCAGAATATGGACAGCTCCATTGTAGCGCCTGACCTGATGATCTACCTGCGCGCGAGCACAGAGAACCTGGTAAGCCAGATCGCCGAACGCGGACGCGACTACGAGACGAGCATCAGTATCGATTACCTCAAACGCCTCAACGAACGTTACGAAGCGTGGATCAGCACCTACGACAAAGGCAAATTGCTGATCGTGGATGTCGATGACAACCGATTCCACAAAAGTGCTGAAGACCTTGGCACCATCATCAATGCGATCGATGGCGAAGTGCACGGTCTGTTCCCGACAGAGAGCAATGGCAAGGCGGGCAAGCCGGCGTTGGTCAGGAAGAAGAAGTAGTTCGATCCTGTACCGAGCGAAAGAACGCGCTGAGTTTTTCTTGGTCGAGTATTCCATTTGTGCGCACTCCACTGCACACGTCCACGCCATAGGGCTGCAAGCGATCTATGGCTTGACGAACATTGGCGCCGTTCAGTCCTCCAGCCAGGAAAACAGGAACGCTGCTTTGCTCCACAATACGCCGACTGATCGACCAGTCGTGTGTTCGGCCGGTACCTCCAAGCTCCTTCACGCGTAGATCCGGGTTTCCGCTGTCCAGGAGCAGGTGATCGACGTGTTCTGCCGCTGCCAGCGCTTCGTCAATACATCGCTCATTGCGAACGTGGATCACCTGTACAAGCTTTACGCCGGGCAGGGCTGTTCGGACTGCGGTGTATGTGCCGGAGGGGACAGCATCAACGATCTGTATCGTCGTGGTCTGCACCCTTGCATGATGGGCAATGATCCCAGCTGCTGCTGTTTCGCTTGTGAGTAAAAAAGTGTTCGTTGACGGTGGGAATGAGGAGACGATCTCCGCGATCAGATCATCTTCTATCGGTCCCGGTCCACTCGGCATTCGACCTACGAGTCCGATCGCGTAGGCTCCATGCTCGATAGCAAGGCGCGCTTCTTCTAGGCTGCTGATGCAACAGATCTTGATCTTGGTCACAGAGCCTGAAAGCAAATTCCGGGCGGTAACTCCTGCCGACCGGTCAATTCCCGAACATTTCCCTTACCCGCTCGAAGAACCCACGGTCCTTGGCCGTTGGTTTTGGCTGGAAGCCCGGGCTTTGACGTAGCTTTTCCAGTGCGCCACGTTCCTCCTTGCTCAAGTCTGTAGGCGTCCACACCATCACATGAACGAAGAGATCGCCAAGGCCATGATGATTAACGCTTGGCAGGCCTTTACCCTTCAGACGGAGCGTGTGGTTGCTCTGCGTTCCGGGTTCCACTTTCACTTTCGCTTTGCCTGAAACCAAGGGTACTTCAATGCTCGAGCCAAGTGCCGCGTCGATCACGCTGATAAAGGCTTCGTAATGCAAGTCGTGCCCATCGCGCTTCAGATCGGCATTGGGTTCCTCCTCGATCACCACGAGCAGATCGCCAGGCACGCCACCAGCTGGGGCGTCGTTGCCCATACCGCTGATGTTGAGCTGCATGCCTTCTTCCACACCGGCAGGGATCTTCACGCTCACTACCGCTTCCTCCCGCACAAGACCGTGCTCATCACTCCCGGGTGCGCGCTTGCTTACCGTTTGGCCCATACCGCCGCACGTGGGACAGGTGTTCACTGTTTGCATGTGGCCAATGAAGGTGCTCTGCACACGTGTCACTTGCCCCTGGCCGTTGCAGGTGCGGCATGTGCTGTATTCGCTGCCTTTTCCGCGAACCAGCTTGTTCAGCTTCAATTGTTTTTCGACACCCTGGGCGATCTCCTCCAACGAGAGCTTCATCCGCACGCGGAGGTTGCTTCCTTTCACTACCCGCTGGCCACGGCTCCTTTGTCCGAAACCACCGCCACTGAATCCGCCGCCGAAAATGTCGCCGAACTGGGAGAAGATGTCCTCCATGTTCATGCCGCCACCCTGGAAACCGCCGCCACCACCACCTGGAGTGTTGTGTCCGAAGCGATCGAAGCGTGCCTTTTTCTCGGGGTCGCTCAAGATCTCGTATGAAGAAGCAGCCTCTTTGAATTTCTCTTCGGCCGCCTTGTCACCGGGGTTCTTGTCCGGATGATGCTTGATGGCCATCTGGCGATACGCCTTCTTGATCTCGTCTGCCGTGGCGTTACGGCCAACGCCTAGAACATCGTAAGGGTCACGTTTGCTCATGATCTGCTTGGACCTGCGTTTATTCGCCCACGATCACTTTCGCGAATCGGATCACCTTGTCGTGCAGGGTGTACCCGTTCTCCACCACATCCACCACTTTTCCTTTCAGGTCGCCGCTTGGTGCAGGCGTGCTGGTGATGGCTTCATGCCGATCCACATCGAGCGGTTGTCCTTTTACATCGCTCATGGGCTTTACACCTAGGGCGCCGAAAGTTTGAACCAGTTTCTGGTGGATCAATATGAAACCCTGTTTCACCACATTGATATCATCAACCTTCGCATTGTTGGCAATGGCGCGCTCCATATCGTCGAGCACGGGCAACATGTTCTTGAGCGTGTTCTCACCTGCGAAATGCATCAGATCGAGGCGTTCTTTGGCGGTGCGCTTTCGGAAATTGTCGAACTCGGCCAACAGACGAAGGTGCTTGTCGTTCAGGCTGGACAATTCACGTTTCGCAACTTCAAGTTCATCGAGAGGTTGTGGTTCCGAATCGCGAACAGCATGCTCACTGGCAGCCTCGCTGGCGTGCAGGAATTCTCGTTCTTCGGGTGTTGAAGGGACTTGCTCAACTGGCCATGAGGCCGTTGCTTCTTTGGATCCTGACATGGCTTTGGGCTTCTTTCTGAACATGGTCCAACTCACTAGAGTTTAGGGTTGGCTAATGAGGGCCGCGAAGATCGATCTTTATGCCACGCGCACGATCGGGACAGATCGGCAGGGAAGGGTTGGAAAGTCATGCCGCTATCAGCGTGGCAGAATGCCTAATTCGGAAAGGATCGCATGGCTTGTGTTTATGCGAGCTGGGCCGAATGCTGTGTTGGTGCTATCCGTGCAGCGCAGGCGGGTGGCGAAGAAGTACGGCCCGGTCGCATCGTTGTGCTCGACCCAGCCAACGTACCAACCAAGATCAAGGCTATCGGTTTGCGCCCATCCGGTCTTTGCGCGCAGCAGGTAGCCCAATGTGTCATTTTGAACCATGATGGCTTTCGTAATATCCATTGTTCGCTGGGTGAACGGCAGATCATTGCGATACAACCGTTCCAGGAACCGGATCTGTTCGTGTGGTGTGATGAGCAGGTTGCCAGCTACCCATGCTTTGTCGAATCCACCAGTAGTGTCGGCATTCCCATAGCCCACCTCGTCCCAGATCCGTTTGAGCTTGTTCGCCCCAATGCGCCTCGCCACATTGCGGTGGAACCAATACGCACTATGGTGGTAAGCGTCAAAAAGGCTAAGGTCATGATCCACATCGGGCCTGCGCCTCACACTGTCCCATGGCAATACTGTATTGGCATCGATGGCGACCCCGGTTTCAAGGGCGATCAATGTTCCAAGGATCTTGTACGTACTGGCGGGTAGCGTTGCGACCCCAGCTTCAGTGCTATCCACATACACCCAGTGGTCTCGGGCGGCATCATGTAGAATGAACGAGCCGGTAACGCCGAGCGAGTCGTAAAGCCTCTTCAGATCATCTCGTACTTCGTGTGTGGAATGTGGAAGAACGGAGAGATCGCTGGAAGGTGCGTTGCAAGCGCACAGTACAAAAAATGGGAGCAGGAATAGTTGCCGCATGCCACAAAGAAAAAGCCCCTCCGCCGCATGGCGTTGAGGCTTTTCCGCGGATCGGGATCCTTAGAAGCTCTTCACATGCTTGTCCAATTCACTATCCAAGGCAGGCCCACGAAGGTTCTTGCCCACAATGATCCCGTCCGGGTCGATGAGGAAACTCGCAGGGATGGAATGCACCCCATAGAGACCAGCGGCTTGTGACTCCCAACCGGCCAAGTCGCTTACATGGTGAGGCCATGCGAGTTTGTCTTTCGCGATCGCTGCCTTCCATGGCTCTTTCATTTTGTCCAAACTCACACTGAAGATGGCGAATCCCTTTCCGGTTTTGAATTTGGCCTTGGTGTATTTCCCATAGGCACGCACCACGTTCGGATTCTCCATACGGCAAGGCCCGCACCAACTGGCCCAGAAATCGATAAGCACGTATTTGCCGCGCAGCTCAGACAGCTTCATCACTTTACCATCAGGGTTGGCGAAGGCAAGATCCGGAGCGCGGTCACCGATGTTCGTGCCGATCTTGGGGTCGCCACCATCAGGAGAGGTACCAACCGTGAACGCCGTGCTGGTGGCTAGAATGGTACCGATGGCGAGAGCTGTTGCGAGGAAGTTCATGGGGCTTGTTTGTTCGGGAGGCGAAAGTAGGTTGCTGGGACTTGATCCGCGTTGCCAACATCGTGCCGTTCGGATCACCAGTAACCGGCATCCGCTCATTTGCCGTCCGCCTGCTGGTTATTTTTTCTTTTTGGCTGATCTGGCAGCGCTCTTGGCATCGGCCGCTTGTTTCTTTCTAAAAGCTTCCAGTTTCACCGGATCCTTGTCGACAATGCTCTCCAGCAGTTGCGTCAGTGCTTCGCCATGCAGATCTTTTCCGATGATCTTGCCAGTACCGTCGATGATGGCATTGGTAGGGATGAACTTGGCCCCATATTCTTCAGCCGCCGCGTTCTGCCCGTCTTCCACGGCACCTACGTGCCATTTCCAATCAAGACTGTCTTTGGCGATAGCGGCTTTCCATGGTGCAAGCCCACCTTGCCGATCCAAGCTCACGCTGAAAACAGCGAAGCCTTCTCCGTTCGTGAAGAGCTGGTTCTTGTACCGGTGATACGTAGCGCGCACGAAGGGATTGTCCAGGCGGCAGGGGCGGCACCAACTGGCCCAAAAATCAACCAACACCACTTTGCCTTTTAGCTGGGAGAGACGGAGCACTTCGCCAGTAGGGCTGCTCATCACGATCTCAGGTGCCTGTTGGCCGATCTGAACATTGGTCAGGCGTTCCTGCTGGGCGGATGCCAGCATGGGGAGTGCCGCAAGGGCGGAAATGAGAAGATGGCGCATGGTGGGACGAAGATCGGTTATTCCACCCTCTCAATTCTCGCGCCAAGTGCGTTCAGTCGTTCGGCAATTCGCTGGTAGCCGCGATCGATCTGCTCGATATTGTCAATGGTACTGGTCCCATCAGCGCTCAGCGCCGCTATGAGTAGCGAGACGCCAGCGCGTATATCCGGGCTGGTCATTCGGATGGCACGCAGCGGACTTTGGAAATCGTTGCCGATCACCAAGGCGCGGTGCGGATCGCAAAGCGTGATCTGCGCACCCATTTCGATCAGTTTGTCCGTGAAGAACAGACGGCTCTCGAACATTTTCTGGTGAACGAGCAAACTGCCTTTCGCTTGGGTGGCGGTCACAAGTACGATACTCAGCAAGTCGGGTGTGAAACCGGGCCATGGCGCATCGCTCACGGTCATATTGCTTCCGTCGATGAACTTGGTAATGGTGTAGTGTTCCTGGGCTGGAACGAAGATGTCGTCGCCATTGCGCACCACGGCGATGCCGAGTTTGCGGAACACCTCCGGGATCACGCCCAGGTGATCATATCCCGTGTCTTTGATGGTGATCTCGCTGCGGGTCATGGCCGCCAGGCCAATGAACGAGCCGATCTCGATCATATCCGGCAGCATACGGTGCTCGGTGCCGCCAAGTTCTTTCACTCCGTCGATGTGCAGCAGGTTGCTACCAATGCCTTGGATCTTCGCACCCATGCGCACCAGCATGTTGCAGAGCTGCTGCAGGTAGGGCTCGCAGGCGGCATTGAAAATGGTGGTGCGGCCTTCTGCCAGCACGGCGGCCATTACGATGTTCGCGGTGCCTGTTACACTGGCCTCGTCCAGCAACATATACGCGCCCTTCAGTTGTTTCGCTTCCACCCGGAAGAAGGCCTCCTTCACATCGTACTTGAATTCGGCACCCAGTTTTTCGAAACCGATGAAGTGCGTATCCAATCGGCGGCGTCCGATCTTATCGCCACCCGGTGTAGGTATGTAGCCCTTGCCGAAGCGTGCCAGGGAAGGCCCAACCACCATTACGCTTCCGCGCAAGCCACCGCCAAGCTGCTTGAATTCAGGCTTCAGGAAGAATTCGATGTCAACGGTCTTGGCCGTGAAGCGGAACGAACCCTCGCCCAGTTTCTCTACAACCACGCCCATATGCCGCAGCAGATCGATCAGCTTGTTCACGTCCACGATGTCCGGCACGTTGTGGATAGTGACCGGCTCGCTGGTAAGCAGCACAGCGCATAGTATCTGCAGCGCCTCGTTCTTGGCTCCTTGCGGAACCACTTCGCCCTTCAAACGGCGACCTCCTTCGATCTTGAAACTTCCCATGAACGCGAAACAACAACGCGGAAGAACTACTGCGCGGTCATTGCTCCAAAGGCTGTCAACAATTCAATGTCACCGAAGCCATCAGGTCGGAATAAATTCATCGGCTTTTGCAGATCGAGGTCAATGTGCCAGAGCCCCGGAGAACAGCATGTCCACATTTTCATATGTCCACATGCTCACATGGGATCAGTACCTCTTCTTGTTCCGGTTCCGGTGCCGCTTTTTGCCACCTCCACCACCGCCTTGATTGCCATATCGCTGCTTGCGCAGATCCACTTCGTTGCGGGGACCTTGTCGCTGTGCATGCAACAGCACATCGGTACTCACCAATTGTTGCTCAGGCGTCAACTTCAATTTACCCTTGCTCAATTCGATCAAGTCCTTTACGATCACGCCATCACCCACGCTGTCGCGGTTCCACGTAAGGAATTGCTTCTTCATCAAGTTGGCGATCAGCAAGGTGAACGCTTCCTTTTCCGGCCCATCCTCTTTCGCGGTGCAAGCCGCGATCATCCTTTCTACTAGTTTGCCGTAATGGCCATACTTGATGTCCTGCTTGGGGTACTTCACCGGCTCAGGCTTGGTGTCCAGTTCCTCGGCCGTGGGCTTGGGGAAAGGGCCATCCACATCAAGTTTGAACTCGCTCATGATGTAGAGATGGTCCCACAGGGTGCGGTCCATGCTTTCCGTGCCGCGCAAGTGTGGGCTCAATCGGCCGATCACTTGAATGATCGCATGGGCGCTCCGGGTCCGGGCCTCGCGCTCTTCGATCCCCATGCAATGTTCCACCATGCGCTGCACGTGGCGGCCATATTCCGGAATGATCAGGCGAGGGCGCTGGGTATTGTAATCGAAAGGGGCAGCTACAGGTGTGCTCATGATGATCGATCGGGTCGATAGGTCTTTATCGGAAGACCTGATCAGCGATAAAGCCACCGCTGAAAGACGGCCAAATGTAGCTGAAGTGGATCAGTTGATCAACCCTCCACCACCCGCAACTTAGCGAACCGCAACAACAGCTGTTTTTGCCCACTGCTTGGGAAGAAGATCGTGGCCTTGATGTCAGGCGGGTTGCCTTCGATCTTGATCACCTTGCCTTTGCCGAAGCGCTCGTGCTCCACGGTAACGCCTTCGGCCAGGTCGCTTGGCGCAGCATGCCCCAATGAGCTGGTGGCTTCCAACGGGGCGCCAGTGCTGCTAACGCGTTTCAGCTTCTTGCCAAGGGCGGGATCGGAACCAGGTGCAGGGCTCGTGCTACGCTTCATCGGCGAGTGCGACACTTTCGCTGCAGGCGCGGCCGAACGCGGTTCTCTGCTGTACACCGTTCCCGAAGAAGCAGGTCGTGTCGAGACATTCCCTGGCCTGGTCCAGGAGGAAGGCCCGGACGAGCGATCGCTCAGTTGCGGAGAGTCGTGCCGCTTGGGCAGTACCAGGTATTGTGGATCGATCTCGTCTATAAAGCGGCTCGGTTCGCCACTGGTGAAGTTGCCCCACTTGAAACGGCTCATCGCATAGCTCAGCGTGCAGCGCTTTTCCGCGCGCGTGAGGGCCACGTAGAAAAGTCGACGCTCTTCCTCGAGGTCCGCTCGACTTTGCACGGCCATCAAATTGGGAAAGAGATCTTCTTCCATACCCACGATGTACACATGTGGGAACTCCAGACCCTTCGCGCTGTGGATCGTCATCAGGCTCACACGGTCATTGTCGTCCACATTGTCTGTCTTCCCGGCCCCTGAGCCGGGATCAGCGTCTGTCAACAATGCCACGTCGATCAGGAAATCCGGAAGTGTACGTTCCACATCGCTGCCTTCGGGTGCGGTGCTGAACTCCTTCATGCCGCTCAGCAATTCCTGGATGTTCTCATATCGGCTTACGCCTTCCGGTGTTTTATCCGTGAAGAGATCCTGCAACAAGCCTGTGGTGCGTGCGATGTATTCGCCCAACGCGAATGCGCTCTGCGACTCCAGCATCGTCTGGAAACTGCGGATCATCAGCACGAAATCCGCGATGCGTTTTCGCGTGCCTTCATTCAGGCCGAGGTCGCCGAGGTGAGCGAAGACCAGATCGAAGATGCTCAGTTGTTTCTCGTTGGCCGCAACCATCAGCTTGTCGATGGTGGTCTGCCCGATCCCGCGTGCCGGGTAATTGATCACACGTTTCAGTGCTTCCTCATCATTGGGATTGCAGGTCAACCGGAAGTAAGCGATCAGGTCCTTGATCTCCTTGCGCTGGTAGAAGCTGAGCCCACCGTAGATGCGGTACGGCACGTTCAGTTTGCGCAGTGCTTCCTCCATGCTGCGGCTCTGTGCATTGGTGCGGTACAGGATCGCGAAACCCTTGTTCGGCACCTGCTCGTGCATCTTGGTTTCGAAGATGCTGTGCGCCACGAACGAGCCTTCTTCATTATCGCTCATTGTGCGCTGCACGGTGATCAATTCGCCTTGAGGATTTTCTGTCCAGATGGTCTTCTCAATGCGTTCCTTGTTCTTGTCGATCAAGCTGTTCGCCGCAGCCACCAAGGTTTTCGTGCTGCGGTAGTTCTGTTCCAGCTTGAAGAGTTTGAAGTCCGGATAGTCCCGCCGGAAATTCAGGATGTTCTGGATGTTCGCTCCGCGGAAGCCATAGATACTCTGGCTGTCGTCGCCTACCACAGTAAGGTTCTCATGTCGAGCGGCCAGCGTGCGCACGATGTTGTACTGCGCCAAGTTGGTGTCCTGATACTCGTCCACGAGGATGTGCTGGAAGCGCTGCTGGTACTTCAACATCGTCTCCGGGTGATCGCGGAAAAGCAAGTTGGTATTGAACAGCAGATCATCGAAATCCATGGCACCGGCGCGGAAACAGCGCGAGGCATAGGCCTTGTAGATCTCGCCCATTTTGGGTCTTAGCGCTGCGGTATCGCTGGCCAGAATCTCCGGATCGGCGTTGTATTCCTTCGGGCCGATCAGGTTGTTCTTGCTGATGCTGATGCGCCCATGCACTTGGTTGGCCTTGTACAGCTTGTCGTCCAGTTGCATCTCTTTCACGATCGTGCGGATCAGCGACCGGCTGTCGTCCGTATCGTAGATCGTAAAATCCTTCGGGTAGCCCAGCTTGTCGGCTTCGGCGCGCAGGATGCGGGCGAATACACTGTGGAAGGTACCCATCCACAAATTGCGCGCTTCCGTCCCCGACCCTTGAGCCGGGGTCTCGCCTGGAATAGTGTGCAGGAGCTTCGCGATGCGCTCCTTCATCTCCTTCGCCGCCTTGTTGGTGAAGGTGAGCGCGAGGATGCGGAAGGCATCCACCTCCTTGGCGGCCATCAGGTGTGCGATGCGCACGGTGAGCACTTTCGTCTTGCCGCTGCCCGCACCGGCGATCACCATGTTGGGGCCGTCGGTATGTTGCACGGCCGCCAACTGCGCGGCGTTGAGGCCTTTGAGGTAGTCGTTCTGCACGGGCCGAAGGTAGAAGTGGCTTGAGGGTTGCTCTTAGAGGATTTTCAACAAGTCAATGTCTCATCCGCCGCTGTTGTTCATTGATAACGCTGCTAATGGTTGATACAAACTGATCCTGCCATTTCCGATCCGTTCGATCCCGCCACTCTCATTCGCCAGTTTAAGATCCCTGCTGGCCGTGGCGGTAGAAAGCTCCGGGAACATCGCGCGATAATCCTTCCGTGTAAAGCGCAGGGGCTTTTTCTCCTCCAGGAACAAGGCCACTCGCTCGCGTCCTGTCATAACGGACCTTTGCTCCGCCAACAACTCGCTGAGCGCCTCATCGATGCGCTCCATCGTATAGGTGATAAAGCCACCGCAATCGCCTTGGCGGTCGGCGTATTCCAAGGCGGCGTGGTAGGCCGGTTCGGTCTTCAGGATAAAGGCTTCCACGGGTAAGAAGGCGAACACGGGCCAGTGGGCCATCAGCACGCGGCGTTGCCAGAGGCGCGCCATACGCCCGTTGCCCGCGGAGAAGGGCCGCAGGTATACAATGCCATAATGCAGCACACAACTGGTGATGATCATGGGCGTTTCATCGTTCTCGGTGAAGTGGAGGAGCTCTTCCACCAAGCTGGCCAGGTTTTCGGCCGAAGCGGAACGCCCGCCATGAGCGGGGTGGTCGCCGTAGACCACTTCCACAGGTCCTGTACGGTAGGTGCCGGCATCCATGGAGAGGTTGTGCATCAGTTCGCCGTGTGCCCGGCGGAAGTCCAAGGCCAGGTAGGGGTCCAGTTGGGGCAGCAGGTCGTGTACCTGTTGGGTGTTGGTAACCTCCAACGAGGAGGCTTCTGGGCGGGCAGGTCCGGACCGCGAGCCGGGGTGGGCCAAAAGGTCGGCTACGGGTGTGGGCTTCAGCGGATTGCCCTCCAGGGAGAGCGTGGCATGCACGGTGCTCACTCGGTAGGCCTGCTGGAGCAGGGGAGAGGGCCGTTCCAGGTGTGCGGCCTTCACTTCGCCCAGTTTATAGGAGATGGTGGCCAACAAATTGAGGATCCTGGCGTGAAGTGAGTAGGTGGTTGGAAGCATTAATGGTATCAAATGATACCATCAAAAGTAGGCAATGCCTTTTTCCGAAGCGTAGCATCGGGCCCGGGAATGGGATGAAATGAACCACTTGGCACCGATCTGTTCATTTCGATAAAACCCAATACCAGCAAGGGTTAACCGGCGAATGCATGCCGCAGAAGCTGGTCCGATCCCGCGTTTTTCCGCGGTCCCCTTGAAAATTTTCCACCGGAGATCGTTCGTCGATCCAGAGATCCGGCTACATTTGCCGCCCGTTTTAGCCCCCCCGTGGACCAAAACGACTGATAAACAGGACGAAACGCTAGCGATGCCAACTATCCAACAGCTGATCCGCAAAGGGCGCACGGTGCCGACTTACAAAAGCAAGTCGGTAGCGCTTACGGAATGCCCACAACGCCGTGGTGTATGCACCAAGGTGTACACGACCACGCCGAAGAAGCCGAACTCGGCCCTTCGCAAAGTGGCCAAGGTGCGCCTCACCAACAAGTACGAAGTGATCGCCTACATCGGTGGCGAGGGTCACAACCTCCAGGAGCACAGCATCGTGCTGGTTCGCGGCGGTCGTGTGAAAGACCTGCCCGGTGTGAAGTACCACATCGTACGTGGAGTATTGGACACAGCAGGTGTTGAAGGCCGCGGCCAACGTCGCAGCAAGTACGGCACCAAGCGTAAGAAAGCAGTCAAGAAGTAAGCACGTCACTGAGCCATGCGCAAAAAAGCAGTCAAGCACACCACGCTCCCCGATCCCAAGTTCGGCGACGTGCAAGTGACCAAGTTCGTGAACAACCTGATGTACGACGGCAAGAAGAGCAAGTCGTTCGACATCTTCTACAGCGCCATCGACATCGTGAGCGAGAAGACCGGCGAAGAAGGGCTGGACATCTTCCGCAAAGCGATCACCAACGTAACGCCACAAGTGGAAGTGCGTAGCCGCCGTGTGGGTGGTGCGAACTTCCAGATCCCGCAGCCTGTGCGTGACAGTCGCAAGGTGAGCTTGGCGATGAAGTGGTTGATCAGCTACAGCCGCGGTCGTAATGAGCGCAGCATGGCACAGAAGCTCGCCAACGAGATCATGGCTGCCGCCAAAGAAGAAGGCGCAGCATACAAGAAGAAAGAAGAAGTACACAAGATGGCCGAAGCGAACAAGGCCTTTAGCCACTTCCGCTTCTAAGCCCCCCAGGAAAACATGGCCCGCGATCTAAGATATACGCGCAACATCGGCATCATGGCCCACATCGATGCTGGTAAGACCACCACATCGGAGCGCATCCTGTATTACACCGGTATCGTTCACAAGATCGGTGAGGTACACGATGGTGCAGCCACCATGGACTGGATGGAGCAGGAGCAGGAGCGCGGTATCACCATCACGTCCGCCGCTACGACCACGAGCTGGAAGTACCGGGACGATATGTACAAGATCAACCTGATCGACACACCGGGCCACGTGGACTTCACCGTTGAGGTGGAGCGCAGCTTGCGTGTGCTCGACGGTGCTGTTGCCTTGTTCTGTGCGGTTGGTGGTGTCGAGCCCCAGAGCGAAACAGTATGGCGCCAAGCCAACAAGTACAAAGTGCCCCGTTTGGGCTTTGTGAACAAGATGGACCGCAGCGGTGCGGACTTCTTCAACGTTGTTGCGCAGATCCGCGAGCGTTTGGGTGCGAACCCTGTTCCATTGCAAGTGCCGATCGGAGCTGAAGCTGGATTTGAAGGCGTGATCGATCTCGTGAACAACCGTGGGATGGTTTGGAACGAGGCTGACCAAGGAATGACCTGGAAAGAAGTTCCCATTCCGGAGGACCTGAAAGACACTGTTAAGGAGTGGCGCGACAAGTTGATCGAAGCAGTTGCCGAGAGCGACGACAAGTTGATGGAGAAGTATTTCGCGGACGCTGAAAGCCTTACCGAGGCGGAGGTGATGTCCGCGATCCGCAAGAGCACCATCAACATGAGCATTACGCCTATCCTCTGTGGTAGTGCGTTCAAGAACAAGGGTGTACAGACGATGTTGGATGCGGTGATGGCCTACCTGCCTAGCCCCATGGATATTGAGGGCGTAACGGGTATCGATCCGGAGACCGGTGGTGAGATCATGCGCAAACCGAGCGTGACCGAGCCCATGTCGAGCCTCGCTTTCAAGATCGCGACCGATCCGTTCGTTGGTCGTCTGGCATTCTTCCGCTGCTACAGCGGTAGCGTGCCTGCCGGTAGCTATGTGCAGAACATGCGCACAGGCAAGAAGGAGCGCATCAGCCGCATCTTCCAAATGCACGCGAACAAACAGAACTCCATCGACATCATCGAAGCTGGTGATATCGGGGCGGCTGTTGGTTTCAAGGACATTCGTACGGGCGATACGCTTTGCGACGAGAACAAGCAGATCATCCTGGAGAGCATGAGCTTCCCTGAGCCGGTTATCGGTATCGCGGTTGAGCCCAAGACCCAGGCGGACATGGACAAGATGGGTCAGGCGCTCTTCAAACTCGCAGAAGAGGACCCGACCTTCCGTGTTCACACCGACGAAGAGACGAGCCAGACCGTTATCAGCGGAATGGGAGAGTTGCACTTGGAGATCATCGTTGACCGTATGCGTCGCGAGTTCAAAGTAGAGTGCAACCAAGGTGCTCCTCAGGTGAAGTACAAGGAGACCATCACCAAGAGCATCCAGCACCGCGAACTGTACAAGAAGCAAACGGGTGGTCGCGGAAAATTCGCGGATATCCATGTGTTGATCGAGCCACAGTTGGACATGACCAAAGAGGGTCTCGAGTTCATCGACGGCATCAAGGGTGGTTCGATCCCGAAGGAATTCATTCCAGCAGTGGAGAAGGGCTTCAAGAACTCGTTGCAGAACGGTGTTCTCGCTGGCTTCCCCATCGAGCGCCTCAAAGTGACCTTGAACGACGGTAGCTTCCACAACGTGGACTCGGATGCCTTGAGCTTCGAGATCTGCGCGAAGAGCGCCTTCCGCGAAGCACTGCCCAAGTGCAAGCCTGTGTTGATGGAACCGATCATGAAGATCGAGGTCATCACGCCAGAAGAGAACATGGGTGATATCGTAGGCGACTTGAACCGTCGTCGTGGACAGATCCAAGGCATGGAGGACCGCAGTGGTGCGAAGGCCATCAAAGGCACAGTGCCATTGAGCGAGATGTTCGGTTATGTCACCTCCCTGCGTACCATGAGTTCCGGCCGTGCGAGCAGCACCATGGAGTTCAGCCACTATGAGCAGGCTCCTAGTAACATCACCGAAGCCGTTTTGGCCAAGGTTCGTGGTAAAGTTTCAGCCTAAGCAGAACCAGAAGCGATGACCCAAAAAATCAGGATCAAGCTGCGGTCTTACGATCACAACCTCGTCGACAAGAGCGCCGAGAAGATCGTGAAGACGGTGAAGAGCACGGGCGCTGTTGTGAGCGGTCCAATTCCTCTGCCCACCCACAAGCGCATTTTCACCGTGCTCCGTTCACCACACGTGAACAAGAAAGCACGCGAGCAATTCCAACTGTGCAGCTACAAGCGCCTGATGGATATCTATAGCTCCAGCAGTAAAACGATCGATGCGCTAATGAAACTGGAACTCCCCAGCGGCGTTGATGTGGAGATCAAGGTCTGACCGATAACACGATAGCCATGAGCGGATTGATCGGAAAAAAGGTCGGGATGACCAGCTTGTTCGACACGGACGGTAACCTGGTAGGTTGCACTGTGCTTGAAGCAGGACCGTGCGTTGTAACGCACTTGAAAACCAAGGCAACGGACGGCTACGAGGCTGTTCAGGTTTCCTACGGTGAGCGTCGCGAGAAGAGTACTCCGGCTGCGTTGATGGGACACTACAAGAAAGCCAGCACTACCCCTAAGGTGAAAGCCCACGAATTCAAGGAATTCGAGCAGGAGCTGAAGTTGGGTGACAAGGTGGACGCGAGCCTCTTCGAAGAGGGAAGCTTCGTAACCGTGACCAGCCACAGCAAGGGCAAGGGCTTCCAAGGTGTTGTAAAGCGCCATGGGTTCAGCGGTGTGGGTGAAGCCACCCACGGTCAACACGACCGTTCAAGGGCACCAGGTTCATTGGGCGGTTCGTCGTACCCTTCTCGTGTATTCAAAGGAATGCGCATGGCAGGGCGTACGGGCGGCAACAAGATTACCACGGAGAACTTGAAAGTGGTGAAGATCGATATGGAGAAGAACCTCATGTTGGTGCGTGGTTCCGTACCCGGTCCGAAAGGCACTTACGTTATCATCTGGAAGTAAGATGGAGATCGAGATCCACGGAGCGGACGGCAAGTCCACCGGCAAAAAAATGAAGCTGAACGACGCGGTATTCGCGATCGAGAAGCCGAACGACCACGCCATCTGGCTGGACGTTAAGCAGCACCTTGCCAACAAGCGTCAAGGCACTGCCAAAACGCTCGAGAAGAGCGAAGTGAGCGGCAGCACGAAAAAGCTGCATCGCCAGAAGGGTACAGGCGGTTCCCGTAAGGGTTCCATCAAGAGCCCGCTCTTCAAAGGTGGTGCTCGCGTGTTCGGTCCCAAGCCCCGCGACTACGAGTTCAAATTGAACAAGAAAGTGAAGGACCTGGCCCGTCGCAGTGCCCTTACACACAAGGCCCAAGGTGGAGCCATCTCCGTATTGGATGGCTTGAAAATGGGTGCTCCGAAAACGAAAGAATTCGTGGACCTGTTGAAGGCATTCGCCCTCACCGACCGCAAAGCATTGTTGGTACTTCCAAGCAAGGACGCCAACGTGCTCCTGAGCTCACGCAACATCCAGGGTGCGCGTGTGGTGGTGGCCAGCGAGATCAACACGTACGACATCATGAACGCCCACCGTGTGATCATCGTGAAAGATGCGATCGCACCGTTGGAAGCTACCCTCACGAAGTAAGCCATGGTACAGATCATCATTCGTCCCATCGTCACTGAAAAGATGACGGCCCAAACCGAAAAGGAAGGGCGCTACGGCTTCGTGGTGGACAAGAAGAGCAACAAGGTGCAGATCAAGCAAGCCGTCGAGAAGGAATACGGAGTAACCGTTACCGGTGTGCGCACGATGATCGTACCCGGAAAGGACAAGACCCGCTATACGAAGCGCAACATCCTGCGCGGTGGAACGGGCAGCTGGAAGAAGGCCATCGTGACCTTGAAGACCGGCGAGAACATTGATCTGTACAGCGCTATCTGATCCCGAGAACGACCATGGCGATCCGTAAACTGAATCCTGTCACTCCTGGCACACGCCACAAAGTGATCACCGACTTCGAGGGTATTACCACGCGTATACCTGTGAAGGCGTTGACCAGCGGTACCGTGAAAAGCGGTGGCCGTAACAACCAAGGCAAGATGACCATGCGCTATCTCGGCGGTGGTCACAAGCAACGCTATCGTGTCATTGACATGAAGCGGGATAAGCACGGCATTCCGGGTTTGGTGAAGACGATCGAATACGATCCTAATCGTAGTGCGCGTATCGCCCTGATCCAATACCCCGACGGTGAGAAACGCTACATCCTGGCTCCAGCCGGGTTGAAGGTCGACCAGATCATCCAAAGTGGTGCAGGCACCCCCCCGGAAGTAGGCAATGCTTTACCACTTGGCGAGATCCCGCTGGGTACGCTTGTGCACAATGTTGAATTGCAACCCGGCAAGGGTGGTAGTTTCGTTCGTAGCGCGGGTACGTTCGCTCAGTTGAGCGCTCGCGAAGGCCGCTATGTGACGTTGAAAATGCCGAGCGGCGAATTGCGCTTGGTGCTTTGCTCTTGCATGGCGACCATCGGTACTGTGGGTAACGCCGAGCACATGCTCCAGAAGAGCGGTAAGGCTGGTCGTACTCGCTGGCAGGGTCGCCGTCCGCGTGTTCGTCCTGTGGTGATGAACCCTGTTGATCACCCAATGGGTGGTGGCGAAGGCCGCGCATCCGGTGGACACCCACGCAGCCGCAAAGGATTGCTCGCCAAAGGCAAGAAGACGCGTCACCCAAAGACACGCAGCAACCGTTTCATTCTCCAGCGCGCCAACGCCAAGAAGGCCGCCTGATCCGCATAGCACATGAGCCGTTCCCTTAAAAAACCACCGTTTATCCACTACAAGCTCGCGAAGCGGGTGGATGACATGCAGAAGTCGGGCAAGAAAACCGTACTGAAGACGTGGTCACGCAGTAGCACCATCAGTCCCGAGTTCGTGGGTCTCACGTTCGCGGTGCATAATGGAAACAAGTTCATTCCCGTGTACGTGACGGAGAACATGGTAGGCCACAAACTCGGTGAGTTCGCCCCTACTCGTACGTTCCGTAGCCACGCCGGTAACAACAAATCCGCCTAACGATGGGAGCGCGTAAGAAGATCGCAGCCGACAAGCGCAAGGAAGCTCAGAAGACCGTGGCCGTTGCCCGGTTGGTAAGTGTGCCTACGAGCCCGCGCAAAATGCGCCAGAGCGCGGATACGATCCGTGGACTGGAAGTAGAGAAGGCGTTGGGTATCCTGCAATACAGCACCCGCCATGCCAGCCTGCCCCTGTACAAGCTGCTTCGCAGCGCGATCGCGAACTGGGAGTCGAAGAACGAAGGCGAAAAAGCGGGCGACACGAAGTTGGTGGTAAGCACCATCCGAGTGGACGAGAGCACCAGCCTAAAGAGGATGCTACCTGCCCCACAGGGCCGGGCTTATCGCATGCGCAAACGCAGCAACCACGTGATCTTGATCGTTGACCGTGCACCAAACGAAGTAGCCGAGAAAGCATAATGGGACAGAAAGCACACCCGACCGGACAGCGACTTGGCTTCATCAAGGGCTGGGACAGCAATTGGTACGGCGGTAACAATTACGGTGATAAATTGGTAGAGGACGAGAAGATCCGTCAATACCTCATGGCCCGCCTGAAGAAGGCGAGCGTCGCCAAGATCGTGATCGAGCGCACCTTGAAATTGGTGACTGTAACGATCAACACCGCACGCCCTGGTGTCATCATTGGCAAGGGCGGAACAGAGGTGGACAAATTGCGCGAGGAACTGAAGAAGTTCACGGGCAAGGACTGCCAGATCAACATTTTCGAGATCAAGCGCCCGGAGTTGGACGCACGCCTTGTAGCCGACAGCATCGCTCGTCAGCTCGAAGGTCGCATCAGCTTCCGTCGTGCTATGAAAATGAGCGTGGCTTCCACCATGCGCATGGGTGCCGAAGGCATCAAGGTGCGCGTGAGCGGCCGACTGAACGGTGCGGAGATCGCACGTACGGAGAATTATCGCGAAGGACGCGTGCCACTGCACACCCTGCGTGCGGATATCGACTTTGCCATCACCGAGGCCCACACCAAAATGGGACGGATCGGTGTGAAGTGCTGGATCTGCCGTGGAGAGGTGTTCGGCAAACGCGACCTTAGCCCGAACGTAGGCCAAGCCAAAGGCGGCCCAGGTGGTCCTCGCATGGGCGGTGATCGTCCGGAGCGTCGTGGCGGTGGAGGCGGTGATCGTGAACGTCGCAGCCCAGGTGGTGGCGGCGGGTTCGATCGCCGTGGTCCAGGAGGTCCAGGTGGTGGAGACCGTCGTGGCCCAGGTGGTGCCGGTGGAGATCGCCGTGGCCCAGGTGGAGGAGGAGAACGTCGTGGTCCGGCCGGAGGACAAGGTCCGGGTGGTCGTGGTCCCAATACTCGTAACAACTAAGAGCCATGTTGCAACCTAAGCGCAGCAAGCGCCGCAATATGCACAAAGGCCGTATGAAGGGCGTTGCCCAACGCGGCCATCGTGTAGCCCTCGGATCATTCGGTCTGAAGGCATTGGAAAGTGTGTGGCTTACCGGTCGCCAGATCGAATCCGCTCGTGTAGCGCTAACGCGCCATATGAAACGTCAGGGCCAAGTGTGGATCAAGGTATTCCCGGACAAGCCAGTTACCAGCAAACCTGCGGAGGTTCGAATGGGTAAGGGCAAAGGAGCCTTGGACCACTGGGTAGCTGTTTGCCATGCTGGTCGGATCATTTTCGAAGCCGATGGTGTGCCAATGGAGACCGCCAAAGAAGCGTTGCGTTTGGCCGCACAAAAACTGCCGATCATGACCAAGTTCGTAGTGCGCGAAGATTACGACGGCCAATAAGAAGAGCGCCATGAAGAAGAAAGGAACAGATTTCAAAGCACTTACACTGGTTGAGTTGCAGGACAAACTGCAAGACTCCCGCGGTACGCTTAACAAGCTCCGCTTCAACCACACTGTGAGCCCGATCGACAGCCCGATGCAGTTGCGCTCCAAGAAGAAGGAGGTGGCCCGCATCCTCACTGAACTGCGCAAGCGCGAGCTCGCCAATACCATCAGCAAATGAGCGCCGAAACAACAACTACTGTGGACAGGAACCTGCGCAAAGAGCGTGTGGGGATCGTTACCAGCGACAAAATGAGCAAGAGCATCACCGTAATGGTGGAGCGCCAAGTGAAGCACCCGAAGTACGGTAAGTTCATCAAGCGTTCGAGCAAGTTCATGGCGCATGATGAAAAGAGCGAAGCGCACGTTGGAGACACGGTACGCATCTCTGAAACACGCCCCTTGAGCAAGCTGAAACGCTGGCGCTTGGTGGAAGTAGTGGAACGCGCGAAGTAACCCGAAGCACAGAAAAGAGCCATGATCCAACAGGAATCACGACTGAACGTCGCCGACAACAGCGGAGCCCGCGAAGTGCTGGTGATCCGTGTGCTCGGCGGCACCAAGCGGAGGTATGCACGCATTGGCGACACCGTTGTGGTGACGATCAAGGACGCGCTGCCACAAGCGGGTGCGAAGAAGGGCACCGTGAGCAAAGCGGTGGTAGTGCGAACCCGTAAGGAGACGCGCCGGAAGGATGGCAGTTACATCCGCTTTGATGACAATGCCGTTGTGTTGCTGGACGCGGCCGGCGAGATGCGCGGGACGCGCATTTTCGGACCAGTCGCCAAAGAACTGCGCGAAAAGAAATTCATGAAGATCATCTCCCTCGCCCCCGAGGTACTCTGAGAAGTCATGCAGAAGAAGCTACATATCAAGAAAGGTGACATGGTGAAGGTGCTGGCCGGCGTAGCCCGTGGCAAGCAAGGCCGTGTGATCGAAGTGGACCGCAAGAGCACACGTGCTTTGGTGGAAGGCCTCAACCTGAACAAGAAGCACAGCAAGCCTACCACGGCGACACCACAAGGTGGCATCGTGGAGAAGGAGGGCCCGATCCACATCAGTAATCTGATGCTGATCGACGCCAAGACCGGCGAACCTGGTCGCGTTGGCCATAAGGTTGCCAAGGACGGCAGCATCGAGCGTTACGTGAAATTGAAAGCAACGGCTGCCAAGAAAACAGCCAAGAAGTGATGAGCACCTACAAGCCCCGCCTCAAAGCATCCTACAAGGAGACGGTCGTTCCGACCCTCTTGAAGGAGTTCAAGTACAAGAGCTCCATGCAGGTGCCGCGTATCGTGAAGATCGCCGTGAACCAAGGTCTTGGAAGCGCCGTTGGCGATAAGAAGATCGTGGAGAACGCTATTGCTGAAATGACGTTGATCACCGGTCAGAAGGCCGTGGGTACCGTTTCCAAGAAGGACATCAGCAATTTCAAACTGCGCAAAGGCATGCCCATCGGTGCCCGTGTTACCCTGCGTGGTGATCAGATGTACGAATTCCTCGATCGCTTGATAGCGGTTGCTCTGCCCCGTACCCGCGACTTCCGTGGCGTCAAGGCGACGGGCTTCGATGGTCGTGGCAATTTCACCTTCGGGGTGAAAGAGCAGATCATCTTTCCGGAGATCGACATTGACAAGACCGCGAAGATCCAAGGGATGGATATCACGGTAGTTACTACCGCCCAAACAGACCAGGAGGCGAAAGCGCTGTTGACAGCGTTCGGCTTTCCCTTCACCAAGTAATTCAGAAGAACCAAGCGACCATGGCCAAGGAAAGCATGAAGGCACGCGAACGAAAGCGAGCCAAAATGGTGGAGAAGTACGCCGCCAAGCGCGCGAAGCTCAAAGCTGCGGGCGATTGGGTAGGCTTGCAGAAACTGCCTGCCAACAGCAGCTACGTGCGCAAGCACAACCGTTGCGGTCTAACGGGCCGCCCGAAAGGGTATATCCGCCTCTTCGGGATCAGCCGGAACATGTTCCGCAACATGGCGCTGGAAGGCAAGATCCCCGGTGTAACGAAATGCAGTTGGTAATTTGAAGGGTACGAGACATCTCGCCCAAGAAAAAAGAACAAGACCATGACCACCGATCCTATCGCCGATTACCTCACCCGCTTACGCAACGCCATCATGGCGAAGAAGAAGGTGGTGGAGGTTCCCGCAAGCGGCCTCAAAAAGGACATTACGCGCATCCTCTACGACAAAGGCTACATCCTTTCGTGGAAGACCGAAGAAGACGGCAAGCAAGGGCTGATCAAGATCGCCTTGAAGTACGATCGCAACAGCCGCAAAAGCGCCATACAGGAACTGACTCGTATCAGTTCACCAGGTCTGCGCCAATATGCCCATAGCGGTGAACTTCCCCGCGTACTCAACGGCCTCGGCGTGGCCATCATCAGCACCAGCAGAGGTGTTATCACCGACAAAGAAGCCCGCACATTGGGCGTTGGTGGTGAAGTTCTCTGCTACGTAAGCTAAACACCGAACGACCATGAGCCGCATCGGAAAAGCACCCATCCCTGTACCCAAAGGAGTACAGGTCGTTGTAAGCGACAAGAACGTGGTGACCGTAAAAGGTCCCAAGGGAACGCTTATGCAAACGATCGATCCCGCGATCAAAGTGAAAGAGACCGAAGGGGAACTCCTCTTCGAACGTCCTACAGACCTCAAGCACCATCGCGCGATGCACGGGTTGTACCGTGCGCTCGTTGCCAACATGGTGAAGGGTGTTACGGATGGCTTCAAGATCTCACAGGAATTGGTCGGCGTAGGTTACCGCGCCACCGCTAAAGGACAGCAGTTGTCCTTGTCCTTGGGTTACTCGCACAACATCGCTTTCGAACTCCCCAAAGAGATCCAGGTGACCGCTGTGCAGGAAAAAGGAAAGAACCCCATCATCACCTTGGAGAGTGCTGATAAGCAACTCATCGGTGCTGTGGCCGCGAAGATCCGCGGGCTTCGCAAGCCTGAGCCATACAAAGGCAAGGGTGTTCGCTTCGTGGGTGAGAATGTACGCCGCAAGGCTGGTAAAGCTGCAGGCAAATAAGAACTGACCATGTCGAACAACAGTAAACTGGAACGACGCGCTAGGATCAAGACCGCGATCCGACTTCGGGTGCGAGGAAATGCCGAGCGTCCGCGCCTAACGGTGTATCGGAGCAATGCCGACATCTATGCGCAATTGATCGATGACGAACAGGGCCACACGCTGGTTAGCGTTGGAAGCCTGAAGGACAAAAAGGCGCACGATGCGAGCGGAGTAGAGCAAGCCAAGCTCATCGGTAAGGCCATCGCTGAAAAAGCGAAGGCGGCCGGCATCGGGCAGGTCGTTTTCGACCGCAATGGATACTTGTATCATGGACGCGTGAAGGCCTTGGCCGATGCAGCGCGTGAAGCCGGACTTACTTTCTGATCAAACCAGCAACATGGCTGAAACTAGAGCGAACAAGGTAAAGAGCAGCGAGCTCGAATTGAAGGACAAGCTCGTTGCGCTCAACCGCGTGACGAAAGTGACCAAGGGCGGACGTACGTTCACCTTCGCGGCGATCGTGGTGGTGGGCAATGGCAACGGAGTAGTAGGCCATGGTTTGGGCAAAGCGAAAGAAGTGCAGGAGGCGATCGCCAAAGGCATTGATGACGCGAAGAAGAACTTGGTGAAAGTCCCGGTTCGCAAAGGGACGATCCCGCACATGCAAGAAGGCAAGTATGCCGGCGCGCAAGTGTTGTTGAAGCCTGCAGCGCACGGTACTGGTGTTATCGCCGGTGGTGCTATGCGAGCAGTGCTTGAAAGCGCTGGTGTAACCGACGTGCTTGCCAAGAGCAAGGGCAGCAGTAACCCGCACAATGTGGTGAAGGCCACGATCGGAGCGTTGGCCGCAATGCGCGATGCAAGCACCATAGCTGCCCAGCGCGGAGTGGAACTCACCAAAGTGTTCAACGGATAACGAACGTCACGATACCTCGCGACGAAACTCAATGAGCAAGATCATCATCATACAGACCCGGAGCTTCATCAAGTGTCCCAAGCGTCAAAAGGACACGCTGAAGGCATTGGGTTTGGGCCGCATCGGCAAGAGCAACGAATTGGAAGGCACCCCTCAGGTGCGTGGTATGGTGGCCAAGGTGGCTCACCTCATAAGTGTGAAGGAAGCCTGATAGACAACGTAAGGTGGATGTCTGCATCCGCCTGCAACAGAAAACGAAATGGACCTCAGTCAACTCAAGCCCGCAAAAGGGGCGACCAAAACCAACAAGCGACTTGGCCGTGGCCAGGGTAGCGGCAAAGGCGGTACCGCCGGCAAAGGCCATAAGGGTCAGAAAGCCGACACGGGTTACAACCGTCGTCGTGGCTTCGAAGGAGGTCAAACACCGCTGGTTCGTCGCGTGCCGAAGTTCGGCTTTACGAACCCTACCCGTGTGGAGTACAAGGGCATCAATCTGGATGCTCTTCAGGCGTTGGCCGACAAGAAGAAGCTCACCGTGATCGACATCGAAGCGATGCGGGTGAACGGGTTGATCGCCAAGAACGATCTGGTGAAGATCCTGGGTCGTGGTGTCCTGAAAGGTGCGCTCGAAGTGAAAGCGAACGCGTTCAGTGAAACCGCAAAAGCATCCATCGAAGCGAAGGGAGGTAAAGTTGAAGTTGTGAATCGCTGATCATGAAGAGCTTCATCGATACGATCAAGAACATCTGGCGCATTGAGGAACTGCGCAAGCGGATCCTCATTACGCTCGGCTTGCTGCTGGTGTATCGCATCGGCAGTTTCATCGTACTGCCAGGTGTGAACAGTGCTGCCTTGGGCAGTGCGAGTTCCGGTGGTAGTGGCTTGGTGGACCTGCTGAGCATTTTCACCGGTGGTGCGTTCACGCGTGCGAGCATCTTCGCCCTGGGCGTGATGCCTTACATCAGCGCGAGCATCATCATGCAGCTTGCCGGCATCGCTATTCCCGCTGTGCAGAAGATGCAACGTGAAGAAAGTGGTCGCCGTCGCATGAACCAGTGGACGCGTTACATCACGATCATCATCGCTCTTTTCCAAGCGCCGGGTTATATCCTCACATACGTGGATGCCAACGCCCGTCCTGTGAACGACGCGCTTTGGATGCCGGTCAGCGTGATCATTCTCACGTGCAGCACATTGTTCGTTATGTGGATAGGTGAACGCATTACGGAGCGTGGCCTTGGTAACGGTACATCGTTGATCATCATGATCGGTATTCTCGCACGTTTGCCAGAATCGTTCCTGCAGGAATTCGTGAGCCGCATGGGCACCGGTGGCGGTGGCTTGGTTGTGATCCTGGTGGAAGTCGTGATCTGGCTGCTGATCATAGCCGGTAACATCCTGTTGGTGCAAGGCACTCGACGGATCCCTGTACAATTCGCCAAGCGCGTGCAAGGCAACAAACAATATGGTGGCGTGCGCAATTATGTGCCGTTGAAAGTGAATGCGGCCGGTGTAATGCCGATCATCTTCGCACAAGCCATCGTTTTGGTTCCATTGTATCTGAGTTCTGCTTTTGAGAATCCACCACAGTGGATGACGAATTTCAGCAGATATGAGAGTTTTGCTTACAACATCACGTTGTTCCTGCTGGTAGTAGCGTTCACGTACTTCTACACGGCGATCACGGTGAATCCGAACCAATTGGCGGATGACATGAAGCGCAATGGTGGTTTCATTCCAGGCGTAAAGCCGGGCAAAGCCACCGCGAGCCATATCGATGATCTGCTCAGTCGTATAACGTTGCCAGGGGCCATCTTCTTGGGTATTGTGGCCATACTTCCCGCATTCGCCATCATGGCGGGCATCAAGCAGGGTTATGCGCAATTCTTCGGAGGCACTTCATTGTTGATCATGGTGGGTGTGTTGTTGGACACACTTCAGCAGATCGAAAGTCATTTGTTGATGCGACATTACGATGGGCTCATGAAAACGGGCCGCATCAAGGGAAGGCAGAGTGCTGCCTACAGCATGGCTACAGGGTAGTCTCATGGGAAAGTCCGTGAGCATCCTTAGCGATGTGGAGATAGGGTTGGTGAGAGAGAGTTCTTTGCTTGTTGGTAAGACATTGGCTGAAGTGGCGAAGCATATCCGTCCTGGGGTAACTACCTTCGAATTGGACACGATCGCGGAGCAGTTCATACGGGATCACGGTGCGTTGCCGGGATTCAAAGGATTGTATGATTGCCCGAGCACATTGCTGATCAGCGTGAACGATGCGGTCGTACATGGACTACCAGGTAGTCGCGAACTGCGTGAAGGTGATATCGCAAGCGTGGATTGTGGTGTTCTGATGAACGGGTTTTACGGTGACAGTGCCTACACTTTTTGCCTCGGGGAGGTAAAAGAAGAGGTGAAAAAGCTGTTGCGCGTTACGCAAGAATGCTTGGTGCTTGGAATTGAGCAAGCGGTGGTGGGGAACAGGACCGGTGATATCGGCTATGCTGTGCAACATCATGCGGAGACCAACGGTTACGGTGTGGTGCGAGAGTTGACCGGTCACGGGGTGGGGCGAAAGCTTCATGAAGGACCTGAGGTGCCCAACTTCGGAAAGCGCGGCCACGGGGCCAAGCTGCTGGAAGGCATGGCGCTGGCGATCGAACCCATGATCAACATGGGGAGCAAGGAGGTTCGCCAGCTCGATGATGGGTGGACAGTGACCACGCGAGACGGAAAACCAAGCGCGCATTTTGAACACACTATCGCAGTTCGCCAAGGCAAAGCCGAAGTCTTATCAACGTTCAGTTACATCGAGGATGTGCTGAAGAAGAAAGGAGAATTGTTGGTGTTCTGACAATGGTCAGGCCATCGTAGAAAGGATAGAGTAGCGTAGAACATAAAAAAAGGAAGAGGAAGGAATGAGCAAAACAGGGAACATCGAGCAGGACGGCGTCATCAAAGAGGCGTTGAGCAATGCAATGTTCCGTGTGGAGTTGGAGAACGGGCACATCATCGTGGCACACATCAGTGGCAAAATGAGAATGCACTACATCCGCATCCTTCCTGGAGACAAAGTGAAAATTGAAATGAGTCCTTACGATCTGAGCAAGGGCCGCATTTCGTTCCGATACAAGACCTGAAGAAAAGAGAAAAACACGACCCATGAAGATCAGGGCCTCGATCAAAAAGCGTTCGGTAGACTGTAAGCTGGTCCGCCGCAAGGGACGCCTGTACATTATCAACAAGAAGAACCCCAAGTTCAAACAGCGTCAAGGCTGAAAAACGAACGAGCATGGCACGTATAGCAGGTATCGACCTACCCAAGACCAAGCGCGGTTGCATTGGCCTCACCTATATCTACGGCATCGGCCGCAGCACAGCACTCTCCATCCTGGAGAAGGCAGGTGTTGATCCCGATACGAAAGTGGACGAATGGACCGATGAGGACCAGGGTAAGATCCGCACGGTGATCAATGAGAACATCAAGGTGGAAGGAGCACTTCGCAGTGAAGTACAACTGAGCATCAAGCGCCTGGTGGACATCAACAGCTACCGTGGCAACCGCCATCGCAACGGCCTTCCGGTGCGTGGTCAGCGTACACGCACCAATAGCCGTACCCGCAAGGGCAAACGGAAAACGGTAGCCAACAAAAAGAAGGTAACGAAGTAACGTAGGGGCGGTGCTCGCATCGTCCTAACTCGATAGACCTATGGCAAAACAAGCAGAAGGTAAAGGCGGCGCTGCCGCAACGAAGAAGAAGAAGAAGAACGTGGTAGTGGAGACCTACGGACAGGCCCACATCCGCGCGACCTTCAACAATCTTATCGTGAGCCTCACCAACAACAAAGGCGAAGTGATCAGCTGGAGCAGCGGTGGCAAAATGGGTTTCCGCGGAAGCAAGAAGAACACCCCGTACGCAGGCCAGGTGAGCGCTGAAGAGGCTGCACGCGAGGCGTTCGAATCGGGCCTTCGCAAAGTGAAGGTTTACGTGAAAGGGCCAGGAAGCGGTCGTGAAAGCTGCATCCGTGCTCTGCACAATAGTGGTATCGAGGTTACCGAGATCATCGATCTCACACCGATGCCCCACAACGGTTGCCGTCCACCGAAGAAGCGTCGCGTTTAACAAGATCCCAGTAAGGGCGCAGGATCCCGCGCCCCAACAAGAAGAACCATGGCACGATACACAGGACCCAAGACGCGGATCTCCCGCAAATTCAAAGAGCCGATCTTCGGACCGGACAAGTGGATGGAGCGTAAGCCCCATGCACCCGGCCAGCACGGCCTAACGGCGAAGCGTCGTAAGAAGGAAAGCGAGTACAGCACCCAGTTGCAAGAGAAGCAAAAGGCGAAGTACATCTACGGTATTCTGGAGCGTCAGTTCCAGAAGATGTTCGTGACCGCGGCAAGCAAAAAAGGTATCACGGGCGAAGTGCTCTTGACCCTTTGCGAAGCTCGGTTGGACAATACGGTGTTCCGCATGGGCATCGCTCCTACACGCCGGGCCGCTCGCCAGTTGGTGGGCCATGGTCACATCACCGTGAACAATGGTGTGGTGAACATTGCCAGCTACACATTACGCCCAGGTGATACAGTAGCGGTGCGTGAGCGCAGCCGCAGCTTGGAGGCGATCACCAACAGTGTGAGCGTTAACCCGCGCCGTTTCGATTGGCTCGATTTCAACCCAACAACATTGTCGGGAAAAATGATCGCTCTTCCAGAGCGTGCTCAGATACCAGAAACCATCCGCGAGCAACTGATCGTGGAATTGTACTCGAAGTAAGAATGTGATACCGTTCTGCTGTTTGTTGTCAGGCAGCCCAACGTGAGAAAGGAAAATTGACAACGGAGAATCGACAATAGACCAACGAACACAAGACCAACAGCACATGCCCATTCTTGATTTCCAACGACCAGACAAGGTCGTGATGATCGAATCCGATGAACAGCGCGGCACGTTCGAGTTCCGCCCTTTGGAGCCAGGCTATGGCATTACCATCGGCAACGCACTGCGCCGTATTCTGCTCAGCAGCCTCGAAGGCTATGCCATCACAAGTGTTCGCATCGATGGTGTGGAGCATGAGTTCAGCACCATCAAGGGCGTTATTGAAGACGTTACCGAGATCGTCCTCAACCTGAAGCAGGTTCGCTTCCGTCGCCAATTGGAGGACGTGAGCACGGAGAAAGTCTCGTTCACCGTTAGCGGTAAAGACGGCTTTACGGCTGGTGATATCGGCAAGCATACCACGGGCTTCCAAGTGTTGAACCCCGAGTTGGCGATCTGCCACATGGATAGCAACGTGAAGCTGAACGTGGAAGTGACTATTGGCAAGGGCCGTGGTTATGTTCCTGCGGACGAGAACAAGGTGGAAGGCTCGGCTATCGGTACTATTTTCATCGATAGCATTTTCACCCCGATCAAGAACGTGAAATACAGCGTGGACAACACCCGCGTTGAGCAGAAAACGGATTACGAGAAGCTCACATTGGAACTCATGACCGATGGCAGCATCAGTCCGAAGAACGCTTTGCAAGAAGCGGCCAAGATCCTGATCCACCACTTCATGTTGTTCAGCGATGAGCGCATTACGCTCGAATTGGAAGACCGTCCAGCAGGTGGTGGTGGTAGCTCTAGCAGCAGCCGTGGTGACCATGACGACATGGACGAGACGAGCATGCACATGCGCCAGCTCCTCAAGACCAAATTGGTCGATATGGACTTGAGCGTGCGTGCCCTGAATTGCTTGAAGGCAGCGGACATCGAGACGTTGGGTGATCTGGTGAGCTTCAACAAGAACGACCTTTTGAAGTTCCGGAATTTCGGAAAGAAGAGCCTCACCGAACTCGAAGACCTGGTGGAGAACAAGGGATTGAGCTTCGGAATGAACGTGGCGAAATACAAACTGGACAAGGAGTAATGCAAGAGCACGACCCTGGATGAAACTCCGGGGGCGCGCCCAAACGATCGCACCATGAGACACGGAAACAAGAACAACAATCTGAGCCGCACCAAGGCGCACCGCGAGGCGCTCCTTAGTAACATGGCTTGCTCACTGATCGAGCACAAGCGTATCAATACCACGTTGGCAAAAGCGAAAGCGCTCCGCATTTTCGTGGAGCCATTGCTCACCAAAGGCAAGGCGGACAATACGCACAGCCGTCGTGTGGTCTTCAGCTATTTGCAGAACAAGGAGGCTGTTGCCGCTCTGTTCCGTGATGTGGCCCCGAAGATCGCCGGTCGGCCTGGTGGTTACACGCGGATCATCAAGATGGCACCTCGATTGGGTGATGCAAGCGAGATGGCGATGATCGAACTGGTCGATTTCAACACACTTTATTCCACCAAGGAAAAGGCTGGCGCAGAGGTGAAGAAGACGCGCCGTAGCCGCAGTGGTGGTGCTAAGAAAGCCGCCCCTGCCACGGATGAGGCGGCTGAGCCAAAGAGCGAATAAGGAACAGTTCCGTTCCAATTCAAAGAGGCGCCGCAAGGCGCTTCTTTCATTACAGAGGTCTTCCACATTGCCGGATACCTTCGCGATCCGTACAACCAAACGCATGGGAATAGGTTCATTCGTGATCGCTCGGTTCGGAATGAAGAAGCGCTATATGGGCCTCTTTGAGCGACTTATTGATATCGGCGCTTCAGGTCTTGGCCATGGCCAGCCGTTCGCTTCCAAAGCGGTAGAGGAAATGGCCATGCACGAGAGTCTCTCGAAAGTGGGTGGACGAGCGATCACTATTTTCGATGTAGGTGCGAACAGGGGCGACTATAGTGAATTGGCGCTACGGAACACCAAGGCGGGCGATCGCCGCATTTATGCCTTTGAGCCAGATCCTGCGGTGGCCGCTGAACTGGTAGCGCGTTTCCCGAATGCGGAAGGTTTGGTTGTAGTGACGAAAGCATTGAGCGACAAGCCGGGCAAGGCCCCGTTCTATAAACAGGAACGCGATCGTATTTCGTCTTTGCACGATGCCTCTTCCAAGCCGCAAACCCATGGTCCACAAGTGGTGAAGGAGGTGGTTGAAGTGGAACTGGATAGCGTGGATGGTTTTTGTGCGGCGAATGGGATCGATCACATCGATATTTTGAAAGTGGATACCGAAGGCCACGATCATCTGGTCTTGAAGGGCGCGTCCCGCATGATCGCGGAAGGTCGAATTGGCAGCATCCAATTCGAGTTCAGTGAGATGAACATCACCTCGGGAGCCACGTTCATGATGTTTTGGGAACAACTTTCCCCTGGGTTCCAATTGTACAGGATGTGTACGGATGGCCTGTACCCTATTGATCATTACAACGCGCTACGTCTGGAGCTTTACTACGTGGTGAATTTCTTCGCCATAGCCAAGAACAAAGGCTGAATGAGCCGTTGTCCACAGTTGTGGATGATCCGTTCTGGTTCGGTTGACATAGGCCGATACTTTTGCGGCGATCCCGGAAATTGGGATTTGAACATATGCTCGTAAGCCATCGCCCCATAGCCGTCCTTTTGCTCGCTGACGGAACCGTTTTCACGGGTCGTTCCATTGGTGCAAAGGGGATCACTGTTGGCGAAATTTGCTTCAATACCGGTATGACGGGTTACCAGGAGATCTTCACCGACCCTAGTTACACGGGCCAGATCATGACGCTCGCCACCGCACATGTGGGGAATTACGGGGTGAAGATCGGAGAAGAGGAAAGCGATCGCATTCGCATTGCTGGACTGGTCGTGAAGAAATTCAGCGAGGTGTGGAGCCGACCTGGAGGAACGGGTTCGTTGGATGACTTATTGAAACAACAAGGTGTGGTAGGTATCAGCGATATCGATACCCGAAAATTGGTGCGGCACATTCGCGATAATGGTGCGCAGAACGCATTGATCAGCAGTAGCGAGATGGACCTCACTGTGCTGACAAAGCAGCTGGCCAATGCGCCGAATATGAAAGGTCTGGAGCTGAGCAGCGTGGTGAGTACCCGTGAAGCATACACGGTTGGTGACCAGAACGCCCCGCATCGAGTTGCGCTCGTGGATTTCGGCGTAAAGGCCAACATAGTTCGGTGCCTTGTGGAGCGTGGCTGCCAAGTGCGGGTCTTCCCGATGACAGCGACCATGGAAGAAATGCTCTCGTTCCAGCCGCATGGATTTCTGCTGAGCAATGGCCCTGGCGACCCAGGTGCAATGCCGACCAGTGTTTCGTTGGTGCGATCGATCGTGGAGTCCGGTTTGCCAGTTTTCGGCATTTGTTTGGGCCATCAATTGCTCGCCGAAAGTCAGGGTATTGGAACGGAGAAGATGTACCATGGTCATCGTGGCATCAACCATCCCATCAAGAATCTCGTGACCGGACATGATGAAGTGACGAGCCAGAACCACGGCTTCGTGGCGAATCGTGGGGATACTGAGAAGAGCGCGAACGTGGAAATAACCCACGTTCACCTGAACGATAACAGCATTGCGGGTATCCAACTCAAAGGTCGTCCTGTCTTCAGCGTTCAATACCATCCAGAGGCTGGACCAGGGCCTTACGATGCTCGTTACCTGTTCGATCAATTCGTCGCGAACATGAGAGGACCTTTGCTCGTACCAACCGACCGTTCCATCAAAACGACGAAGACCGTAAACGCATGAGCCTTATTGCCAAGATCCAAGCCCGTGAGATCCTCGATTCACGCGGTAATCCCACCATAGAAGTGGATGTGTTCACGGATAGTGGCCATGTAGGCAGAGCTGCCGTGCCAAGCGGAGCCAGCACAGGTGCGCATGAAGCGATGGAGCTGCGTGATGGGGATAAGAAGCGCTATCTCGGAAAAGGCGTTCTGAAAGCCGTCGAGCACGTGAACGAAACGCTCAATACGGAATTACATGGCGCATCAGTGACCGAACAGGCGCTGATCGATCGTGCGATGATCGGTCTTGATGGCACCGCGAACAAGGGTAATCTGGGTGCGAACGCCATACTTGGTGTGTCGCTGGCTGTTGCCAAAGCTGCAGCGAGCGAGGCGGGTCTCCCGCTATACCGTTATGTGGGTGGATCGAACGCCTGCACATTGCCGGTGCCGATGATGAACATCGTGAATGGCGGCGCCCATGCCGACAACAAGGTGGACATCCAGGAATTCATGATCATGCCGGTTGGCGCCGGCAGTTTCGGACAGGGTTTGCGCATGGGAGCGGAGATCTTCCATCATTTGAAGGCTGTTCTCAAAAGCAAGAACCTTGGCACCAATGTGGGTGATGAAGGCGGTTTCGCACCGGACCTGAAAAGCAATGAAGAGGCTCTTAAACTGGTGATGCAGGCCATTGAAAAGGCCGGTTACAAGCCGGGTGACGATGTGGTCATCGCGCTCGATTGTGCCAGTACAGAATTCTATGATGCGAAGAAGAAACGCTATGTGCTGGAAAGCACGGGTGAAAGTCTCACGAGCGATGACATGGTTTCGCTCTGGAAGAGCTGGTGCAAGAAATATCCGATCGTAAGCATTGAGGACGGCATGGCCGAAGACGATTGGGACGGTTGGAAGAAGCTCACGGAGGCGATCGGTGATAAAGTACAGTTGGTAGGCGATGATCTCTTCGTTACCAACACAACGCGCCTTCAAGAAGGCATCAACAAGGGCATTGCCAATTCGATCCTCGTGAAAGTGAACCAGATCGGAACACTCACAGAAACGCTCGAAGCCGTGGACATGGCGCACCGCAATCGGTACACCGCTGTAATGAGCCATCGCAGCGGGGAGACCGAAGACAGCACAATAGCAGACCTCGCCGTGGCCACCAACTGCGGAATGATCAAGACCGGCAGCGCTAGCCGTAGCGATAGGATCGCCAAGTACAACCAACTACTTCGCATCGAAGAGCAGCTTGGTAAGAGTGCGCGCTATCCCGGAAGGGATCTGCGCTACGTGGGTTGATGGGAATGGAGATCAGCTTACTGGTTGAAACCGATATACTGGTCGAGCAGTAGCTGCAACTGCGCTTTTCCATTGCGAAGTAAGCGGTCACGATCAGCCGTTCGAGAGCTGTCGCGCAGTTCGGTTGTTCTCTTGCTGATCGCATCCATCACGACGATTTGTGAACTGTCCGCGATACCGAAGCCTTCGTTGAAAGTCCAGAACGCACTGTGCGGAACAGTAGGATCGAAGATGTCTTGGCTCCATTCGAATTTGTTACGGTCCATCGCGAGCTGTGCCAGCAGTGTTGCGGCCAGGTCAACATGACTGGCGTAGGTCGTGTCGGTTTTTCCGTGCAGATCATCGCGCAGAGCTCCTCCAGTGATCAGAAATGGGATGTGATGACGCGCAGCACTGCTTTGATCCAGGAAGTGCGGCAAGTAGTGTCCGTGGTCCGCTACGATCACCACGAGCGTGTTCGCGTACCAATCCTCTAGTACGGATTTGTCCATGAAGTCGCCTAAACAACGATCGGTGTAGTGAACAGTATTGCGGTAAAGCTGCGGGTCGGACCGACCGGGAAAGCCCTCGTTCACGGGTGCATCGAATGGTTCATGACTGGTCGAGGTCATCAGCATATGGAAGAACGGTCGTTTGTCCTTACCCGCTTCTCGAAGGTGGAACGCAAAGAGCTCTTCATCAAAAGCACCCCACTCAGTGCGCTTGGAAATGGGGAAGGATCCATCACTATACACATGGTCGAACCCCATTGCTTCCAAGTAGGCGCGTGTGTTGGCGAATTCGACATTGCCAGCATACCAGTATGACGAGGAATAACCAACCCCGCCGAGTTCACGCACAATACTTGGCAGTCGATCGAACTTTCCGAAGTTTCGGATGATCGTCGTCTTCGGTTGTGCGGGGAAACCGCTGAGCACTGCGCAGAGGCCTTGTTCTGTTCTGAACCCGGTCGAATAGAAATTCGTCAGGAGCAATCCGTTTTTCGCAAGCCTCGTGAATTGAGGAGCTACACCACTATCCCCGCCAAGCGGTTCAATGATGTCCGCCGTCCAACTTTCGAGCATGATGATCAAGATGTTCGGTCGCTCTGTCTTCAGGATCGATCTCGGATCTCCAATGCCTTTCGAATGCGTTCCGTTGAATATCCGTTTTGCCTCATCTGGCGTTAACAAAGTGTACGGATTGATCTCGACATCCGTGGGTGTCACGGCGATCTCCAATGCGTTCCACACGCTATTGAGGGCAGCAAGGTTCAACACATTGTGGCGGGAGAAGTAGGCCCAGCTTTTATTGATCGGATCATCCTGAGGCCCGCCGCGCGCAGCCATGAGCCCGAGTACCGTTGCTGCAACAACGGATGCCCAACGAACGGCCGATCCGCCAGTGTTGAATTCCTTTTTTTGGTCTAATCGCCGGAAGAGCGTCCAGAACGCGATCACTTGGGCAACCGCGACCGTTAGCAACAACAGGATCCCGGAGAGTGGGACGCTGGCCGCGGCTTCCTTGGGGAATGCCAGATAGCTCAACGCTTTGCGATCAAGCTTCGAGCCCCATGCTTCGAAGAGACCGATATCGGTCACGTTCAATAATGCGCTGAGCATCAACAACGCCAGCGTCCACACGACCAAACCACGTCTCACCCAACGAAGCTCTCGGAACAAGAGAGGCGATGAGAGCAACGCGCTGGCCATGAGAATATAGCCAGTCGCACTGAGGTCCATGGGGATAGCATGGAGGTTGGTCGCGAGGATCTCGGGCCAGGGTGCATCACGCAGTGAACGAAAAGCAAAGGCAAGGAACAGGATCCTCTGCACGAGAAATACTCCCATCCACCAAGCAGCAAGCAAGCCAAGCCAACGCCACCAGTTATTCATTTGTGCGAGCTGCGGTTCACTTGCGGATCACCAATGGACCCAACGAAACGGAACCCGCACCAGACATGGCCACCGAAACGAATACGGTTTGTTCGGCAATGCCTTTCAATTCGATCTGCGTGCGGTTGCTGGTAACGGGTTGCTCGATGAGCAAACGTCCTTGTGCATCGTGCAGGCGGATCGAAGCGTTCAAGCTTTTCGCTCGCTGAGGGGCTTCGACCACAACACGATCACTAGCCGGATTCGGGTAGAAAAGCCACTCCTTCAACGCGTTGTTCAATTCGCCCAAGCCCGTCGCGCTTTTGCGCCAAGCCACGCAATAGTCGCCAAGAGAGATACTGTTCACGGTAAGCCGTGCATTTCCGTTGGTGTGGTCCGATCCCAAGAAGTTGATATCGATATCGGGGTCTTCGGTCCAAGGGAAATAGGCATTCGGACGGTATAGCACGACCAAGCTGTCTTCCACAAAAGCCACACCTCCGGAATTTTGCACGAGCCCTGGATCTGTGAGTGAGGAACTGGTAGGTCGACCATCGATGGTAATACGCAGGCCCACGTTTGAGCCAACAGCCAATTGGCCGGTGATCCGCCACCAACGATCCGGCGATACCTGGAATGCAAAAGGCTCAGCGGTGTTGTCATCCGCAGCGGTCCAGAACTCCTCTACACGAAGAGGCGACGGGCTTGGCATCGTGTTCACGACCAATGCTACATCCGCTAACGGAAAACTGATCGTTTGAATATTGACGAGTGTATCTTCTTGCACCGAAGTCGCGAGAGCAAGTTGTTCATCCGCATTCAAGAAAGCGAATACGGGATAGAACGGAGGAGTGCTGTTGAAAGTGGTGAATTCGCCACCCAACATCGCGGGTTCGGGGTCGCTCCACCGGCTGCCCTGTGCATCTTCGAAGGTGAGGGTAACAGGAACGTTGTGGTAGAAGTGGTCAGCATGCCGGAGCTTCTGCTGGACATGCACGGTGGTTGGGAAAAGGCCGCCGCTGGGAGCCACGGTCATGGAGTCGACCTCAAAGGCGGCCCAGCCCGGCTGGAAGATCCAATCGTCGAAGAAGTCGTTGAGTTCGATTCCGGTCGCACTTGCAAGACCATCCCTTAGTTGTGCACTGTTCACTGAGTTGAACGCGCGATCCGCTAGAACACTTTTCAAGCCGATGCTGAACAAGCTGTCGCCCATGTAGCCGCGCAAACTCCGGATAAAATCCGCGCCTTTGTAATAAGCATGCACGCCATAGACCTTGTCCAGAGGAATACTGTCCAACGCATACCAACCATCGTCACTGATGTGGGCAGTTACCAGCATGTCCTTGTGGTTGGACCTCACCGTGTTCAAGTAGGCGGCCCTGCCATACGCCTGATCGATGTACAAGTAGCTGGAGAATTCGGCGAATCCCTCGTTCAAGTACATCATTTCCGCGCGCTCGCATGTCATCAGATTGCCGAACCAATGGTGGGCCAGTTCATGGGAGATCCTCGGCTCGTCGGTCACCGTTCCATCCACGGTTGATGCGGGAAAGCTGATGTTCGTGGCATGCTCCATTGCCCCTACGGTTGTGAGCGAAAAACCTACCCGATCCCAGAGGTAGGGACCGAAAAAAGCTTCTTGTCGATCGAAAATGTCGTGCAGGTGAATGAACGTTGCGAGCATATCGGCGGTATCAGCGGGAAGTGCGCAAAGCGTCACCGGGATAAGCGCTCCGGAGATACTAGGGAAAGTATCGCGAAGGGCTTGATAGTTTCCTGAGGATACACTGGCCAAGTAGGAAGGTGTCTGTTCATCCATGAACCAATGCGTATCGAATGATCCACCGCCCAGGTTGGTTTCCGAGATCAGTGTTCCGCTCGCGAAAGACTTTCGACCAAGACTTGTGTGAACGATGAACTCGAACGAACAACGTTCTACGAAATTGTCAAAGCACGGGAACCATGATCGGCCGTACGAATGTGGTTGATCGTAGAGCGCTATACCGATGGCGTATTGGATGGCGGTTTCGGTATAGAATCCGCCGAACCCCCCAGGGTCTGTAGCGGGATCGCCGTGATAATGGACAGTCAGTTCAAGTGTGTCACCCACGTTGAATGTCTGGCCCAACGCGATGTTCACCACTTCATCTGCGTAGGTATACGCAAGGCTCTGGCCTTGGAAGGTCACGGAATCCATCGAAAGCACCATGAGGTCCATGGGCAAATGATCGATACCAGAAACCTTTGGGGTGAACCGGACCATGGCGTGCCCGATCAGCAGATCGCTGTTGATCTGGGTCAGGTCCAGATCAACCCGTGTGTGCAATATGTCGATGCTGTCGCTACGCGTGATGCTGCCGACCTGCGCCAAGGATCGCAAGCTGGTTCCGAAAAAACACAGGGCACAGATGGCTATGCCAAGGGTCGATCGTTGGGTCATTGGAAAGGAGTCGCACGAAAGTAAGCCTGCATGGCCTTCTCAATAACCTTTGATGGACGTGGCTTAGTAGGAATCCTATATTTGGTAGAACATCTTGGTATCCTGAGTGTTTCCCTATCAGAATCTTGCACCGAATGAAAGCCAGCACCGAACTCCACGATCTCATCAAGTCACTCACCAAGTCGGAAAAGCGCTTTTTCAAATTGCACAGTGCCCTGCAAAGCGGCCCCAAGAACTACCTGCGGATCTTCGAGGCGGTAGATGCGCAAGACATATATGATGAGGATGCCTTGAAGAAGCACTTCGCGAAGGAGGTCTTTTTGAAACACTTCCCCAGTGAGAAGAACCATCTCTACAAGTTGATCCTGAAAGCGTTGCGGGCCTACCATGCGGAAGCCACGGTGAGCGGAATGCTGAAGATCGAGATCAAGAATATCGAGATCCTGTACGACAAGGCGCTGTACGAAGAAGCGAACAAGACACTTCACCGCGCCAAGCGCATCGCTCGGGAGAACGAACGGTTCTATTACTGGTTCGAGCTGCTCAATTGGGAAAAGCAGCTGTTGGAGGAGGCCTACGAAAGCGGTGAGTTCACGAAGGACCTGGATGCATGATCGATGAGCAGCGGGAAGTGCTAGAGAAATTGCGGAACCTGGCAGCCTATCATATCCTCTACAGCAAGATCAACTATGTCTTCCGCAGTGGAGGCTATGTGCGTACCGAAGAGGAGCATGCGATGGTAGAGGAGATCAGCGAACACCCGCTGATCAAGGGCAAGAACACAGCGCTCAGCAAACGCGCTGCAACGATCTGTTACTATACCCAGGGATTCTGCCAGTGGGCCAAGCGCGATTGGCAGGTCAGCTTGGAGAAATTCGCGCGTGTTCAGCAGATCCTGGATGAGCAACCGCAGCTGAAGGCCGACTTGCCGAAGCGATATATAAAATCACTTCAATACATCATTCAAAGCCAGATCGAACTAGGCGCTTTCAAAGAGGCGCGTGATAACATCCGGGTAATGCGGCAACTCAATATAGAAGATGGTTTTGGCGGTATCGACATCGCCGTTCAGACTTTCCAAGCGAGCTATTTGAGCGAGTTGCGTTCTTATGATCGACAGGGTGAATACACCAAGGCCCTGGATCTGATAACGCCTATTCTGCAGGGGCTGGAGGATTTTTCCAACAGGCTGCACAAGGAACATGAACTGGAGTTCTACTTCAACTTGGCGTGCGTTCACTTCGGTGCCGAACAGATGAACAAATCGCTGTTCTGGTTGAACAAGGTTCTCAATGACCCGGAGCCAACACTCCGGCAGGATATTTTCACCAATGCCAGGTTGTTCAACCTGGTGGTTCATTACGAGTTGGGCAACTTCGATCTGCTCCAGTACATCGTACGAAGCACACATCGGTTCTTGAGCAAACGGCACCGTACGAGCGGTGTGGAAAACCTGGTGATCGATAGCATCAAGAAGCTTGCCCGGGCTCAGAAAGAGACGGTGAAGCGCGACCTGTACAAGGACCTGTATGAAGGCTTGGTGACCTTGATGGCAGACCCCAACGAAAGTGTGGTGCTCAAGTATTTCGACTTTCTCTCGTGGGCGGAGAGCAAAGTGAAGAACACCACCTACGCAGCGGTTGTGCGTGGAAAGGTAAAGTAGTTGCTTGAACGACGAAAAGGGCCGCTCGGAGGGGCCCTTTCGCTCGTTGACGGTAAACCAGTCCACCACCGGGCTTCAACATCGGTGATGGGTTTCTGCAAGGGGCTACCGTACGGCAATGATCATGGTCGCGAAGCGAGATTGATGCCGGTCACTTTGAATTCGGTTCGGCGGTTGGCCTGGTGATCTTCCTCAGTGCATCGCACACCGTTCTTGCATTTGTTGATCAAGAGTGATTCCCCGAAACCCATTGCAGCAATGCGGTCCGGATCAACACCTTGTTGGATCAGGTAGTTTACTGCGCTGTAAGCGCGTGCATCGCTAAGTACGAGGTTGTAATTGTCACCACCGCGACTATCAGTATGTGCTCCAAGCTCAAAGCTCATTTGCGGATTGTCTTTGAAGATCCGTGCGAGCTTGTCCAGTTCACGTGCAGCATCCTCGCGGATATCCCATTCGTCATAGTCATAGAGGATATTGTTAATGGCAATCGGCTGGTCCAGATCGATGGTGGTCAGTGCGAAATCAACTTGCAGTGTGTCACTTCTTGTAAGCCCTTTTGTACTTGCCGGATGGGATTGCGCAATAACGTTGGGGTGTTGCGCTTTCACAACGTAGTCCGTATTCGGTTTCAATGGAAAGCGGAAGTGACCGTCCGGACCTGTCATGACAGTTGTGTCTTCAGCGGTGAGCATCTCGGTGAGGCTTACTTCGGTATTTGGCAGGAAGCGGTGTTCATCATCCGTGACAATACCATCCACGAAGAATGTGGGCGCGATCGCCCAGAACGTATATACGTGATCCAAACTGTCGCGATCACTGCTGAGATATCCGCTCAAAGCCGCTGACCCTGTGATATCGAGGCTTTTGTCAACAATGAAGGAGAAGTCATCATGAGGTGTATTGATCGGGGAGTGCATATTACTGGGGTCACTCCATTGGCCGCCTTCCTCGTGCGTTTCAAAAATATCCAGACCGCCCATGTTGTCGTGCGCTGTGCTGCTGAAGTACAGCGCCCCTTCATTGATCACAGGAAAGAGCTCATTTCCTGAAGTGTTCACCACTGGTCCGAGGTTCGTGGGTTCGCTCCATCCGGAGCCGCTGTCAAAGCAGCGCCAAATGTCAGAGCCTCCGAAACCGCCTTCACGGTCACTGGCGAAATACAGTGTATGGCCGTCTGAACTGAGTGCTGGATGTCCAACGGAGAATGTTTCACCATTGTAGGCGAACTCATGGATATCCCCCCAATCCCCCAAGCTATCGCGTTGTGCGCGGAATAGTTTCAGGTGGCTCGTATTCGCGTCGTCTTTGTTCAGTTGTTGCCTGTAGTAGTTGCTTCGCGTGAAGTACAGCGAACCTCCATCGGGCGAAAACACCGCAGGCCCTTCGTGGTATGCTCCGTTCACCATGCCGGGCAGCGGAATTGCATCCAGCCATGTCACCATGGTCTTTTTTTCGCAGTAGTACAGATCCAGGAAGGATCCCCCGTTCCATGGATTGGCTCGTCCGCGGTGTGTTTCTTTTTCACCGGTCACAAGCACCCCTTTCTTCCAAGGAACAGCACTGAAAACACTGCGCAAACCTGGGAGTTTGAGTTGGTTTACTGTGAAACGACCGGAATCGCTATAGAACTCGCGATAGCCTTGACATGATCCGAAAAGGTCGAGTGAGGCTTCGTCTTCCGGGCTTTCGTTCAAGACACGTAGGAACAGGTCTTCCGCCCGATGCTCGTCGCCCACTCCCATAAGCACTTGTCCGTATCGGAATGCATCCTCACCGGTCAAGGGGGCGATGGAGTCGGCTCGGTGATAGTGCTTTACGGCCTGGGGCAATTCGTTCTGTCTGCGGCATGCATCAGCGCAATGGATCAACGTGTTCCTATCCACACTATGGCGCAAGATCTTATCGAAACGATGATGGGCCTTTTCATAAGCCATCAGGTTGTAGGCTTCTTCTGCTTTGTGCATGCGGTAGCCCGCACACGAAGTGAACAGCACGATCGCGGAAACCGCGGAGGCGGAGGGGAGAGTCGCGCGCATGTTGATCAGAAGTAGCGGGGTGATTTGATCCGAATTGGTTCTTTGCCGAGGTCGATGCCGAGCATTATCTCGTGTGATCCGCCGGCATACCTTTTCAGCAATGAGGTGGTCATGTCATACGCATATCCTACACGGAACATTGGGTTCACTTGGTATTCCACCATGCCAACCACGGCATCGCCTGTGCGATAGCCTATGCCCAACCAGAACCGGTCTTTGTACAACGCGTTCACGTTCACGTCCACTTCGGGCGGTGCTTGTTTCTGGTACTTGAGCAGAACCGAAGGCTTCAGGTCAAAGTCCTCGTTCAATTCGAAAACATGGCCAGCGTACAAATAGTAGTGTTGCGTGAAATAATGATCGATGGCATTGGTAGCATCCGTTGTTATCGCTCCGTCTGCCGCATATAGCGTGGGTACGCTCACGCCAACGAAGGATCGGTCATCGTACCAGTAGAGGCCGAACCCGAATTTGCCCACCACTTCGTTGCTGATATTCTGTTGATACAATGCATCATTGGCATCCCAGTAGATAAGGTCACTGATCCGGGCGGAATACAGGGATATACCGGCTTTCAAACCGAACGCGAGCTTTCCGTATTCACCGGTTTTGATCCGATAGGCATAATGCCCTGCCATTTCCATATCGCGACTGATACCGATCCGATCGTGCGCTATGGTGAAGCCCAAGCCCATCTTGTTGTTCCATAGCGGCCCATCGATGGCGAGAATGCTCGTTGTTGGTGCGCCTTCAATGCCGGTCCACTGTTCCCGGTGCAGCAAACTCCCGCTCATATACGGATGGCTACCCGCATACGCTGGATTCAGCAGCAGGCCATTGAACATGTACTGGCTGATCATCACTTCCTGCTGGGCGTGTGCCACGAACCAAGCCGAAGAGAGGGCCAGAACAAGGATCGAAGTGCGTATGGTTCGCATGGTCAGGAAGCTTGTACGTGGATCAGTGACGTAAGTCCACATAATTCTGAAGAGTTGAGCCACCGCCGAGGTGGAGGATCACGAAGTAGGTGCCGTTGGGCAGGAATTCGCCACGCGAATTCTCTCCAGCCCAATCGTTCTTGTAATTGATCGCTTTATAGACCAGGTTGCCCCAGCGGTTGAAGACGAGTAGTTCGTTTTCGGGATAATCCTCTATGCCGCGCACCACGAAGAGATCGTTGCTGCCATCCCCGTTCGGTGTATAGCCGGTTGGCATTTCAATGTCATTCGGCGAATCAAGTATGAACTCCAGTGTGCGCGTGCATCCGTTGGCGTCGGTAATGGTCACGGAATAGGTGCCTTCACCAAGGCCTTCCACAGAAGAACCCGTGGCTCCGTTGCTCCATAGGTAGGTGTACGGAGCTGCACCTCCACTAGCGGCCACTGCAATACTTCCGTCCATAGCGCCCAGAGCGGATACATTATATCCGTTCGAATGGATCAGGATGGTGCTGTCGGCTTCAAGCGAACTGGATCCGGTAACGGTGTAGAGTTGGTTCCATGAACAGCCTGCCGCATCCAGAACCTGTACTTGGTAGGTGCCGGCGACGAGTGCCTCGATATCCTCCGAATTCGCTCCGCCGGTCCAGGTGAATTGAAACGGCGCAGTGCCGGAAAGCATTGTCAAGTCAATGGATCCGTCGTTGCTGCCGTTGCACAATACCGGGGCAATTATGGCATAACCGTTCAGTGCGGGTGCTCCGATCACTTGCACCTCTGTAATGTCCGTGCAGCCATTGGCGTCGGTGACAGAAAGGGAGTATGAGCTCACGGCTACATTGGTAAGATCTTCCGTGTTTGCGCCGTTGCTCCATGCGTAGATGTACGGTGCTGTGCCTCCCGAAACGGTCGCATTCACGTTGCCTGAGTTCTGGCCGCAATTCGCATTCGTGCTTGTGGCCGTTGCGTTCAGAACAGTCGGTTCAGAAATGGTGGTGCACTGTTGCAGGCTGCATCCGTTGGCATCCAGTACGCTCAAGCAATAGGTGCCTGCGAAGAGATCGGTGATCGTTGCTGCACTGCTTGAGAAGCCGTTCGGCCGCTCCATGAAAGCGTGTAGTTCGGCGTACCGCCGCCGATCGTGCTAGGTATCGATCCATCGTTCACCCCGGTACAACTGATGTTGGTTCCGCTTGGGAATGTATCGGCCAATAGGGATCGGCGAGATCGGGGTCGGAGATTGGAGAAAGACGTCAGTGCTCGACACACATCCGTTCAAGTCGGTGATGGAGAGCGCGTAGGTTCCGCTGATCAAAGAAGTGATCGTGTCATTGGTGCTACTGAAGCCGTTCGGTCCGCTCCAAGTCAGGCTGTGATCAGGACTTCCGCCGGAAACGACCACACTGATGCTGCCATCACTGCTGCCGTCACAGGTGGTGTTGAACCCGCCGTTGTATTGGCTAAGAGTCGCATCTATCACTGTACTGTCCGGTTCCGTGAGAGTGATGCTCACGGCAGATGCACAGGAGTTAGCATCTGTTACAACGAGCGTGTATTCACCTGCGATCAGCGTGGGGATATCCTCTGTGTTGAAGCTGGAGCTGTCAGGACCGCGCCAGTCGAATGTGTACGGCACGACACCGCCTGTGATGGTCGCATCAATGCTACCGGTGCTGGTGCCGAAGCAGCTGATGTTCGTGCCGCTCTGGGTAGGCCATCGCGGTGAGTGCGTTGCCCAATGCCGTTATCGGCTGCGTGAGGTTGATGGTGCTATCCATCGTGCAACCGTTCGCATCGGTGATGGTGAACTGGTAGTCTCCGGCGATCAGTCCGCTCAGATCATATGCGCTGCTGGTGAAGCCGTTCGGGCCGGTCCATGCGATGGTGAGAGGGTCAACACCGCCGAGCACGCCAACTTCGATCACACCAGTGCTATCGCCGAAGCAAGGGATACTGATGCCGCCGTAGTCGCTGCGATACACATCAGCCGTCATGCTGCCGCTCGCGACAATGGTCGCACTCCACGTACCGGTGCAGTTTCCATTGTCGCTGACCGTTACGGAGTAGTTGCCGCTGGACAGACCACTCAGGTCTTGGGTTGTGGCCGTGAATCCGTTCGGTCCGGTCCATGCATAGGTATATGCGCTCGCTCCGCCTATTACCTCCAGGTTGATGTTGCCATCGTTCGCACCGTTGCAGATCACACCGCTCGGAGTGATGGTCCCAACAAGTTGCTCGGGTTGCGTGAGTACGAGCGTGTCGCTGAAGTTGCAACCGTTATCGTCGATGATCGTGAGTTCATAGGTGCCTGCGGAGAGGCCGGTGATATCCTCGTCCTGGGAAGCGTATCCGTTCGTGCTGAACCAGCCCACCTGCGCAGGTTGTGTTCCACCGGTGATGTCCAGTGCTATCGCACCGTCATTGCCTGCGCAGCTTACCTCGTAACCGTTGCCGGTAGCGCTCAGTGTGTTGGTCGCGTCGAGCACAACAGGTTCAAGGAGGGTGATGCTCGCCGTTCCCGTGCAACCGTTGGCATCAGTTACGATGATCGTGTAGTCACCAGCAGGCAGGCCGCTGAGATCCTGGCTTGTGCTGCTGAAGCCGTTGTTGCTGCTCCAGAGATAAGTATAGCCTGGCAGACCGCCATTGATGGTCGAGGTGATCGTCCCCACACTGGATCCGAAGCACGGGATGTTGTAGCCACCGCTGAACTGCGATGCCGTGAGGTCGATATCGATCACGCTCGGTGCGGTGAGTGTGATGCTGCTCGCACTTGTGCAACCATTGGCATCGGTCACCACGGCGGTATAGTCGCCGGCGCTCAGGTTGTTGATGTCCTCATTGTTGCTGCCGAATCCGTTCGGTCCGCTCCAAGCGATCGTGTAAGGTTGGGTGCCCTCAGCGATGGTGAGGTCAATGCTCCCATCGGTACCACCGTTGCAACTGGTGCTGCTGCCTCCGTTGAGCACGGCAGCGGTTACGGAAGTTGATACAGCGGTGGGCTCGACCAAGGTGATGATGGAGGTCGCACTGCACCCGATCGCATCGGTCACCACGAGTGTATATTCGCCAGCGGCTGCGCCAGTGATGTCTTCACTCGCTGAAACGAAACCGTTGGTTCCGCTCCAAGCGATCGTGTAGGGCTGGTCGCCACCTGCGATGGTCGCATCGATGGTGCCATCTGGCGTGCTCGCACAGGTAGTATTCACCCCTCCGTTGTAAAGTCCAGCTACCAGACCGATATTGATCGGGGTTGGAGCAATGAGCGCATACGTTGTCAGTGCGCTGCAACCGTTCTGGTCGGTAAGTGTCAGATCGTAGATGCCGTCATCCAGACCAGCGATGTCCTCCGTGATCGCCGTGAAGCCGTTTGGTCCGCTCCAGAAGTAGAAGTACGGCCCCGTGCCGCCGGTTACGGTTGCGTCAATGCCGCCATCGGATGATCCTGCACAGCTCACATTGTAGCCGCCGGCGTAGGTGCTGATGGTGGCGGTGATCGTGAACAGGTCGGGTTCGTTCACGTCGAACGACTGGTTGAGCGAGCAACCGTTCGCGTCGGTGATGGTCACGTTGTACACACCGGCGAAGAGTGTACTGAGGTCCTCGTTCGTGCTGCTGAAAGCCCCGGGTCCGCTCCAGAAGAAGGAGAAGGGCAGGGTGCCACCGATAGCGGTGAGGTCGATGGAACCCGTGGCCGCTGCCTGGCAAGCTGCCGTGACGATGTTCGCGCTGGCACCGATCGGTTGAGGAGCAACAAGGTTGAACGATGCGTTTAAGCTGCATCCGTTCTGGTCGCTCACCACCACTTGATAAACGCCAGGTGGCAGATTGCTCACATCTTCACTCGCTGACACGAAGGCGTTCGGACCGGTCCACGCGAAACTGGTGCTACCGGCACCACCAGAGATGGTGAGGTCGATGCTGCCATCGTTCGCTCCGTCACACGAGATAGCCTGTCCACCGATGTAGCTCGATACCGTCGAGCTCAGGTCCAGCGGCGTTGGTTCAGTGAGCGTTACGGAAAGGGTAGTGCTGCAACCACTATTGTCAGTGACGATGGCGTCGTAAGTTCCTGCCACCAAATCACTATTGTCCTGGCTGGTACTACTGAAGCCGTTGGGACCTGTCCACTGCACAGTGTACGGACCATGACCTCCGAAGATCCCGAGGTCAATGCTGCCATCGCTGCTGCCATTGCATGAAATATTGTCACCGTTCGCCTGCACCGAAGGCACCGCGCTCGCGTTCAGGATCACCGGCTCTGTAAGTGTGATCGTTGTGTTCGCACTGCAACCGTTCACATCGGTGACAGTAATGTCATACTCGCCGGCTGCAAGTGCACCGATGTCCTCACTGTTCGCGGTGAACCCGCTGGGCCCCGTCCATGTGATGCTGTAAGGTGCGGTTCCACCGATGATGGTCGCGTCGATCGAGCCGTCGTTGCCGCCGTTGCAACTGATGTTGTCCACATCGTACGGCGTGGCGATCAGTGAGACGTTGAGGGGAGCAGGTGCGGTGATGGTGCAGGAAACTAGCGTTCCGCAGCCATTGTCATCGTTGAGTTGTAGATCGTAGGTGCCTTCGGATAGGCCGCTGATATCCTTGGTGTTCGCCGTGAAACCGTTCGGGCCTGTCCAATTGTAGGTGTAGCTTGGAGTTCCGCCTGTAACGGTCACATCAATGCTGCCATCCGTGGCTGTTGCACACGAGACATTCGCGCCACCGGTGAAGGAACTGAGCGTTGCGGTGATGGTGAACAAGCCTGGCTGGTTCACGTCCAATTGGAAAGATCCAGAGCAGCCGTTCGCATCGATGATGTTGAGCGTGTAGATACCTGCGACAAGTCCGGCGATATCCACGGTGTTCGCGGTGAAGCCGTTCGGTCCTGTCCAACTCAGCGTGTAAGGTGCCACACCACCGAGCGGATTGGTATTGATGGATCCCGTTGCCGCACCTTGGCAAGCGGCGGGCACTATCGTACTGGTGATATCGATGGGGGCAGGTGCGTTGATGGTAGCGTTCGTTACCGCGGTGCAGCCGTTGTCATCGGTCACGAGCAAGTCGTAGTTGCCGGGAGCCAGGCCGGTGATGTCCTCGGTCGTCAATGTGCCACCGAACGGATCGGCCCAGGCGTAGGTGTATGGAAGTGTGCCGCCGCTGATGGTGGCGTCGATGCTTCCGTCGTTCGCGTTGGAGCAACTGGTGTTGTATCCGCCGCCGAAAACCTGGGCAATGCTGGTTGCCGCAAGCGCAGCGTTGGGTTCAGTGATCGTGAGGGGGAAGAATTTCGAAGTGGAACACCCGTTGTTGTCCGTGATCACCGCCAAGTAGGTACCCGCACCAAGACCGGTCACGGTATTGCCCGACTGCGTGGGGAAGGTGTTCCATAACACGGAGTAGCTACCGCTACCACCGCTGATGTCGATGGTCGCGAAGCCATCGCTGCCGCCGAAGCAGTTCACCATGCTGATGGATTCCAGGTACGGTGTGATCTCTGTGAGCGGCTGGTTGATGGTGGTGTTGATCGAAGCCATACACCCGTTCGCATCGGTCACGATCACCGCGTATGTGCCCGCGGGTTGGTTCACGATGCTCGCCGCGAACGTCTGTGGCGCGGTGCTCCACTCGTAAGAGTACGGTGCGGTTCCTCCATTGGCATCCACTGTCGCCCCCCCCGTGCTGCTGCCGAAGCAGAGCACGTCGGTAATGCTGCTGATGTTGAGCGCTAGCGCTACTGATGGCCCATTGATCGTCACAGCGAGAGAGGCGGTGCAGTTGCGTGCATCGGTAACGACCACGGTGTACGTTCCCGCGCCGAGTCCGATCGCCGCAGCGGCCGTTTGCGCGGGATTCGTGTTCCAGCTGTAGGTGTATGGTCCGGTGCCACCGGTGACGTTCACGGTAGCTTGGCCGTTCGTGCTGCCGAAGCAATCCTGATGGATGATGCTCACGGTTCCCACGCTCAGTGGCGCGCTCGGTTCCGCGATCGTGACTTGCGCGCTCGCCGCGCAACCATTGCCGTCGCTTACAGACACTGTATAGATGCCAGCGCTGACGTTTGTCAGATTGACCCCGTTCTGCGCAGGGTTTGTATTCCAGTCGAAGGTGTAGGGTCCAGTTCCGCCAGTAGCGTTCGCTATCGCACTTCCGTCAGCCCCGCCGAAACAGCTGACCGATGATTGGCCGCTGATGGCCGCTGCCAGGGAAGCTGAAGGTTCAATGAACGTCGCGTTCACGGTCGTGCTGCATCCGTTGGCATCGGTGATCGTGCAGGTATACGTGCCTGCGATCAGTCCTGCGGCTGTTGCGGAGTTCTGCGCGGGAATGGTGTTCCAACTGTAGGAGTAGGGTGCTGTGCCCGCGCTCGCCGATGCGGTTGCGCTGCCGGTGCTGTTGCCGAAGCAGAGCACATCCGTTTGTGCGATTATCGAAGCACTGAGCACGCCTGCTGGTTCGGTTATCACAACGTTGGCATTGGAGGTACAGCTGTTCGCATCCGTGATGGTCACCATCCAAGTGCCTGCTGTAAGACCGTTCGCATTCTGCGTGTTCTGCACTGGAACAGTGTTCCACTGATAGGTGAAGGGTGCGACGCCGCCAGTGCCGTTGGAGGTGGCTGATCCGTTCGAACCACCAACGCAATCCACCTGTGCCGAGGAACTGGCCGTTGCGTTCAGTGCGTTAGGTTCGGTAAGCGATATGCTGGAATTCGCTGTGCAGCCGTTCACATCGGTAACGGTCATGTTGTAGGTTCCAGCGACCAGTCCACTGATGTCCGCAACAGCAGCAGTGAAACCGTTCGGTCCACTCCAAGCGTAGGCCAAAGGCGCGCTTCCACCGGCAGCGGTCGCGTCGATGGTACCGTTGTTCCCGCTGTTGCAAGAGATGTTGAAGCCACCGCCTTGGTCAGCACCCGAGAGGCTGATGTTGAACGGAGTCGGCACGTTCAGTGTGAAGGTTTGCGAAGTGCTGCAGCCGTTCGCATCGGTTACGATGAACGTGTAAGTGCCAGCAGCCAGGCCACTGATGTCCTGAACGGAGTTCGTGTAACCGCTCGAACCGGTCCAGAGATAGGTGTATGGGGGAGTGGCACCAGAGACCGAGATGTCAATGGACCCATCGGTTGCTCCGATGCAGCTCACTTGAACACCGCCGGTGTAGTTGCTGGTGATCCCGCTCAAGGTGAAGAGACCGGGCTGGTTCACGTTCCAGTTGCTCGTATGCGTGCAGCCGTTGGCGTCGGTCGTGACCAGGTTGTACGCCCCTGCTTCAATACCGGCAATGTCTTGCGTGTTGGCAGTGAAGCCGTTCGGACCGTTCCATACATAGGTATATGCACCTGTACCACCGGTCACTGTGGCGTTCACTGCGCCGTTGTTCGCGCCCTGGCAGGCTGCAGGTGTTATGCTCGCCGTAACATCCATCGTCGCCGCAGGTTGTGTGATGGTCACGTTCACCGAAGTGATGCAACCGTTCGCGTCCGTGATCGTGCAGGTGTGCGATCCGGCGGCGAGACCAGTTACGTTCGCCGTGGTCTGCACGGGGAAAGTGTTCCAAGAGAAGGTGAAGGGCGCTGTACCTCCGATCGCGCTGGCCGTTCCGCTTCCTGTGCTGTTGCCGAAGCAGAGCACGTTGGTTTGCGCGCTGATCACTGCGGTCAAAGCGGCCACCGGTTGTGTGATGGTCACGCTCGTGTTGGTGCTGCAACCGTTCACATCAGTGACCGTGCAGGTGTATGGTCCGGCGGTCAGGTTGATCGCAGTGGCTGTGGTTTGGACAGGCACCGTGTTCCAATTGAAGCTGTATGCTCCAGTGCCGCCGTTCGCGCTCGCCGTTGCGCTACCCGTGTTGTTGCCGAAGCACAGCACATCGGTCTGTGCGCTGATGGAAGCGCTCAATGCCGCTGTCGGTTCGGTAATGCTCGCGTTCGCTATGCTCGAGCAACCGTTGGCATCGGTGACCGTGCATGTATAGTTGCCGGCAGCCAGTCCGGTGGCCATTGAAGACGTTTGCACGGGCGTGGTGTTCCAGCTATAGCTGTAGATACCTGTGCCACCGTTGGCGGAGACCGTCGCGCTGCCGGTGCTGTTACCCGAGCAGAGCACATTCGTTTGCGCACTGATGCTCGCGTTCAACGCAGCGGCCGGTTGCGTGATGGCCACGTTCGCCGTTGTCGTACAGCCGTTCGCATCGTTGACCGTGCAGCTGTAATTGCCGGCCGCGAGCCCTGTCGCCGTGGCGTTCGTTTGCACGGGTGTCGTATTCCAACTGTAGGAGTAAGCGGAAGTACCACCACTAACACTCACCGTAGCACTGCCGGTTGAGTTTCCGAAACACAGCACATCTGTTTGGGATGTAATGCTCGCTGCGAGAGGAGCAGTAGGTTGCGTGATCGTCGCGTTCACCAATGTGATGCAACCACGTGCGTCCGTGATGGTGCAGGTCCAAGTTCCTGCAGGCAAACCGGTGGCGATCGCGCTAGCCTGTGCAGGAGTTGTGTTCCAGAGGAAAGAGTATGGCGTGCTACCGCCTGAGGCGGCGACGGCAACGCTACCAGTAGAGTTGCCGAAGCACAGTAGGTTGGTTTGGGAGAAGATCGACCCGATTAGTGGTGATGTTGGTTCTGTGATCGGAACACTACGAGTAGTTGTACATCCATTAGCATCGGTCACGGTAACATCCCAAATTCCTGGCGGAAGTCCGGTTGCACTCGTGCCATTTTGCGCTGGAATTGTGTTCCACAACGAGGTGTATGGAGGTGTGCCACCACTAATGCCGATGCTCGCAGTACCATTGTTGCTCCCGTTGCAAGTAACATCCGCTCTTCCAGTTAACACCGTGGTTAGCGGGGTAGTTGGGCCGCCAATATTCACACTTGCGGTCGCCGAGCAGTTGTACCCATCTGTGACCGTTGCCGTGAAGCTGCCTAAAGGCAAACTTGTTGCAATATTGACCGATTGGGTGGGTGAACTGTTCCATGAATAGGCATATGGCGGAACGCCTCCTGCACCAGCAACGGTGGCGCTGCCAAGACCATCACCGAAGCAACTCATATCCGAGGAAGAGATGATGCTGGCGGTGAGTTGCGCGGCTTCAGTAAGTGTAGTGGTCGTGTTAGCCGCGCAGCCGTGGGCGTCAGTAATGTCGAAGTTGTAGGTGCCAGCGATCAGGTTGCTGATGTTTGAATTGCTCGACGTGAATCCACTGGGACCGCTCCATGCAATGGTGTATGGTCCGGTACCACCGCTGAAGCTTGATGTGATCGAACCATCGTTGCCACCTTGGCAGCTGATGTTCTGCCCGAAGGCAAGAATATTGGGGGAAACTGAAACCGAAAGGGACCCAGGGGCGGTCACGTTCCAGCTCTGTGCTCTGGTGCATGCCGCATCGGTGACGACGACCGAATATGTGCCGGCTTCCAAGTTGGTGATGTCTTGTGAGAAGGCAGTGAATCCGTTCGGGCCGGTCCAAGAATATGAGTACGGGGCGATACCGCCGTTCAGCGTAAGATTTATCGCGCCATTCGTGCTTCCGTTGCACAACGGATCGGTGATCGTCGAAGTGAGCGCTAGGTGGCTCACATTCACCCGACGGCTTATGGTTCGCGTGCAACTACCGTCTGACACAAGGACCGAGTAGTTGGTTGTGTTCGTTGGATGTGCCCAAGGGTTCGGGCAGTTCGTACAGCTTAGGCCTGCAGCGGGTAGCCAGCTATAGCTCGCACCACCGGCCACGGTGAGCTGCATACTGTCTCCTGCGCAGATAGTTCCACTTGGCGACAACGTTGCAAAGACCGAGTCGGTGATGTACAAGAGCACTGTATCGAGCGGAACGCTTGGGCAGTTCGGATTTCCTATGATGCACCTGATGTACTCGTCAGTTTCGGTGATATTGTCAAAGAGCGGGTTCACTGGGCGGTCAACATAACTGGCGTTCGCCGGAATGGTAATCGACTTGGCGATGGCCGGGTTCACGTTGCCAATGGCCGAGTAATCGGAGCCGTTCGTAGCGGTTCCTTGGAGGAAGTACTGCAGGGTTAGCGCAGTAGGTCGCGGATCGCCGCGGTCGAAACGGATCCATCCTGGATTGCAGGCCTCTACCATGTCCGAAGCACCGCTCAACGTATATGTGCTCAGCGTGATCGTGGGACTTTCGATCCGCTCGATAAAGACGCCACTGTCGTACAAGCGATCACTGGCGTCCGCGACGATCAATTTCAAGTGATAGGTCTGGCAGGGTTGAACGATGGCCTCCGCTGACAAGCCTTGGGTGAAGCCATCATATTGGATCTCGCTACCACCGGTATTGTCAGTATAGAAGCTGCTGTTCAACGCGTTGTTCACGTTGTTGATGGCCACGGGCGTAGTTGTGCCGGGGATCAATGCGATATTGTGGTCCGCACCGATACCCGGATCTCCGCTGATGCCGGGACCGCTGATGAAGAATCCGAACACATCGTTGAACTGCGAGCCCACCCATTCGTTGTATTCCTCGGAGGCGAATACGAAATCGAACTTGAGCGAATCCCCTGTGGGAATGATGTCGAATTCGAAACGGCACCGGTTGTATGTGTCACGGCCCGTAACGTTATCCAGGATCGCATCACCTGGCGTTCCGCTATTGAAAGACCGGTTGCCCACATTGTTCGGACCCAGAGCATCCGTCCGTCTACCAGTGGTTAGGACTATGCCTTCTTCCAGACCGAGAAGCGAACCTGTGTAGCTGAATTCGCCATAGGCGGAATCACCGCAGGAGATCACAGGATTCAAGATGGAAACCCCAGGCCCCGTGATAGCACCGGCCAACTGCTGCAAGTTGTTCTGGGTCGCAACCGTCAACTGGGCGTTGGCTGAAAGAGCCGTCAGGAACAGTAGCCCGCAAGCGAGAGAAGTACGCAGGCTTTTTAGCACGCGCATCAGTAGGTTGAAGGGGGGCCAGAACATGCGGATCAATGGTTGCGTGCTGCCGCGCACAGGTCTTCGGCTTCGGTCAAGGAGAGAGCGACTTCGGTACGGCGTTGGGCAGGTAGGCGCGCGATCAAAGCGCCCAAGGCCATGGCCCTCACACTATCGGCTGAACGCTCCGGATTTATTGGTTCCAGGATCAGGATACCCGCCGGTACACACGCGAATGAGATACGTAGATCACCTCGCTTTTGCAGGTCAAGGCTCAGGTTGTCACGTTCCTGGCTCGTGAGGTCGGTAACTCGCAAGGCAACCCGCTGTGCTGCAGTGCTTTGGGCGAGGCCATTTCGGAGTCCCCAAAAGGCGAGAAAGGCCAAGAATAGAAGGGTGCGGGAAACAAGTGTTTTCATGGTCCGAGCGTTCGTTTCGCTTGATCCCGAACCCATCCTGGTTGAAGCAGGCTGGAGAGTGTGTCCGGAACAAAGCGCCCGTTTCTACCCGAATTGAGGAGGAAAGGTTTCCGACGAACAGTTCAACTCACTGGTCGAAGAGGCATTTGTCCAAGACCAAGGCGTCCGAGATCTGTTCGCACAGCCGGTTTTCTCCGTTGGGAAGGCGAGTGCATTTTTACCTCAGGACATAGTGGAAGTTCCGTGGGAGGCAGCCATCAATTTGGAATACAGCGGATCAGCTGGTCAAGTCAAGACCGAAAGGCCTTGTTTCCGAGAATTCGACCGATCAACCTACCCCATGGTTGGATGCTGGATCACTTGATCCCTCGCTGTTTCAGCACCGAATGCAACGCGATGCCAGCGGCCACACTTACATTCAAGGAGCCGATCTTACCGGCCATCGGGATGCTCCCGCGCAGGTCTGCTTGGCCCAGCAAGGCAGGGGAGATACCCGTGTCTTCGGCGCCCAATATCAGAAGCAGCGGTCCACTGAGGTCGATAGCGTCCAACTGAAATTCAGTTTTTTCAGTACAGGCCACAGTGCGAAGACCATGAGCTCGTGCGCGCGCGATCCCTTCCTTCAGGTCCATTACCCGGCATACCGGTTTGCGCAACAGAGCACCAGCACTGCTTTTTATCGCATCGCTTCCCAAGCGGGCACTATGGTGCTTGGGTACGAGCAGTCCATGCGCCCCAAAGCACTCGGCGCTGCGCGCTATCGCACCGATGTTCCGAACGTCAGTAACCCCATCGAGTGCTACGATCAGTGGGTCTTCGCCTCTATCATAGGCTTGCTGTATCACCTCATCGAGATCCTGCAAGGCCACCGCGCTGATATACGCGATCACACCTTGATGCGCGGCGTTCGTGAGTCTGTCGAGCTTTTCACCGGGCACAGGTTGCCAGGGTACATCACGTTCAACCGCTAATTGCTTGATACCGTTGATCGCCTCGCCGCCCATATCGCGCCGTATCAAAAGCTTTTCCACATGGGCATCGCTGTTCAGCGCTTCCATAACCGGCCTTACGCCACAAACAAGTTCGTTGATCATTCTGGGAGAAGGCGTTGGACTGGATTAACGTTGAACGAGAGAAAGGACTGGTCGCGAGTATTGGATCAAGCGTCACTCGCGGTAAAAAGGTTCGGTAGGATCATCAGTTCTGCACGATCCGCCCGTTGCGCCAACTTTCCACATTGCGGTACCAGGCGGTTTTGAAAATGCCGTCACGCCTTAGCACCATATCGTTGTTGCTGTATGGGCCATCACGTTTTTCGAAGGTGAAAGTGAGGCTCATCAAATTGCTTTCCTCGCCATAGGTCCACGTCTCGGAAGTCGCCGTTCTACGGATCATATTGGGTGTGCCGAAGATGATGTGAACCAATCCTCGGTCGGTCTTCCAACCATCGGTATAGGAGGTGAAGTGGCGATTTGCACTCTCCACCCGGCTGTAGTACGCATCGATCGCCTCTCTAGCCCGGTCACGACTACCGGCCGCATCGATCCAGAATTTTTCAACCTCTTTCCTTTTATTGATGGTCGCTGACAATCGGTCCCATTCCTGCAAACTGGTGATGTAGCGCAAGGGAGCAACCATATCACTCACTTGGTCCACTTCGGGGAAAGTGCCAGGACTTGCAAATACCGTGAAACCAACCATTGAGGATGTATCCACCCGGAAATGATCGAATCCTGATGAGCCAGCCTTGAAGGTGAAATAGCCATCAGGCCCAACCTGCACCTCGTATGTGCTGTCCACTTTTACAACGGGACGAATATCCGTTTGGGTGAAAACTGGTGCGGGCAATTTCGCCGGCGTTTCCAAGTGTTCCGCATAGAGCGTGGTATTGGCGTATTGCTCGCATAGAACACGCACTTGGGTGCCTGCAAAAACACGGTCATCGAACAACGGAATGCCTTTCTCGGTAACGGGTAAGAAGCCCTGTCGCTGGCCGGGGGCACCTTGTTCAACCGGAATGAACACTGTGCTTTCCGAATTGCGGTTCATGTCGCGCACCGTCACTTTCAGCAGGAACGAACGCTGCTCGTTGCGCTTCATGTCGATGCTGCCGATCAGGTCTTTCTTCTCGTTCGGTTGCTCACTCGAGTCCTTTACGAATGTGCTTGCACTGTCCAATAAAGTCTCGCTGTCCCAACTTGAATAGGCCTCGTATTTCAATTGCACGCGAGCTCGAAAAGACCCACCACCACCGGAGTTCTTGTACAAAAGGTCTTCCGTCCGCAGTTTGAACCAGATCACCGAACGCTTGTCCGATGCATGGTACACGCGGGCTTGCAAACGCATGGCCGCCGCGCCTTTGCCGTAGAGGTAGGCGAAATTGTCACCACCCGCTACAGGGACGTAAGTGCCGCAAGCGCTGAAAAGCAGGGAAATGGCAACTACCAACCGCCAACTGCCGACTGCCAATTGTTCTCTTGCCTTTCTCATGCCTCTGTGGAATTGGATTCCTCAAGCGCGCGAGACAAAAGTGCCGGATTGATCGGTTTGCTCGCCTTCGCACCAAGGGATTTCAGTTTCTCCACTTGGCCGACCAGGTTACCCGGGCCAGCGGAGAGCTTTTTCATCGCTTCTTCATACCCTTCAGTTGCGCCTTTCAATTGCTTGCCCACTTTGATCAGGTCATCGGTGAAGCCTGCGAATTTCTCGTACAGCAAGCCTGCTCGCTCGGCTATTTCCAGATGGTTCCTGGCAATGCGTTCGTTCTTCCAAATGCTGTGGAAGAGCTGAAGACTTGCCATCAGTGTGCTATGTGTCACAATGAATATGCGCTGATCGATCGCTTCTTGAACGATGTCACGCCGTGTTGATTGCGCCAGGTTGAAGGCGCTCTCGATGGGTACGAACATCAGCACGAAATCGGGCGAAGAAATTCGGTAGAGGCTTGGGTAGTCCTTTTGCGAAAGGCCCTTCATGTGAGCGCGCATACTGTCGGTGTGCATTCGCGCGAATCGTTCTTGTTCAGCATCATCGGTGCTTGCTGTAAAACGCTCGTAGTGCGTAAGCGAAACTTTGGCATCAATAACAATGTGTTTGCCACCAGGCAGGTTGATGACGGCATCGGGGCGCAATCGGCTTCCATCGATCAGTGTGGAACTGGCTTGCAAGGAATACTCATCACCTTCTACAAGGCCGCTGCTTTCAAGCATGCGTTCCAGAACCATTTCGCCCCAATCACCTTGCGTCTTGCTGTCACCTTTTAGCGCTCGCGTAAGGTTGTCCGCATCGGTGCTCAGTTTCATGTTCTGCTCAACCAATTTGCCGATCTCCTTTTTTAACGCGAAACGTTCGCGCTCTTCTTCATGATAGGTTTTGCGAACCTGTTCTTCGAACTCCTTGATACGGTCGTGAAGTGGTTTCAGCAAGAGACCGAGCTTCTCCTGTTGCTGCTCGTTCAGCTGTTTGCCTTTGCTTTCCAGCAGCTCACCAGCGGTCAATTTGAACTGGTCTTGCATGCGCGCATGTGCTTCATCCTGTGCACTTCGCTGCTCGGCGAGCTTCGCTTCCAACCCTTTCACTTTTTCCTGCTCCGCACCAAGACTTCCACTCAACCCATTGATGCGTTCATTGCACAAACCGAGCTCCCGTTCTTTTTCCGCGATGCGCTGCTCATGATCACGCTTGTCACCGGCATGCTCGTCCAACAAGGTGCGCAAGGCTGCTTCACCTTGGCCACTTCGCCAAAGGTGCAGTGCGATGGCACCCAACAGGATCCCCAATAAAAGACCGATCAAGAGACTGCTCCAAAGCATGTGGGCGAAGGTAGCCCCTCAATTATCGTAGATCACCACCAACGCTCCCACTGGGATCTTATCAAAGAGTGCGATCACATCGCGGTTGCGCATGCGAATGCAACCGTGGCTACTGGGGTCGCCAAGGGAACATTCATCGGCCGTTCCGTGGATATAGATCCAGCGATCATAACTGTCTACTTGGCCGCCCTTGTTGAGCCCGGATTCCATGCCGCTCAGCCAGAGGATCCGTGAAGTGATCAAGTCGGCTGCAGTATCCCGGCAACTGTCCGCTAATTCCCCCGTGCAAACGCGTTCCTTGATCACGCTCCAAGGTGGCAGGCCTTCACCGATGCGCTCACGTACGTAATGCAATCCAGCAGGTGTTCGATAGCTGTCCTGCACTTGGCCCAGACCCTTCGATGAAGTGGAAATGATATACTCCTGTTGGATCATGCGGCCACGAACATGGTACATCCGTTGGCTTCTCACACTTACATAAAGAACGTCGCCATCCACGTCGAGGCCGGGATAGCGCACGTCCATGTATTCCAGCAAGAGATCAGCAAGACCTTGTTTTTGGGGTTGCGCACAACTAGTGGACTGTGCTAGGGCCATTATTGCTAATACTGATAATCCCTTCACGATCCCGATCGCATTGTTCAAGAGGCTTTGTGCTTGGTATCAGAAAAGACTTGTGAACCCGAAATGCACCTTGCCGCTTCTGAGTTCGATGGGATTGTTGAACTGCTTACCCAATGCATAGGTAAGACTGAAGATGCCCGCCTTGGTCTCGAAGCTGGTGCCCGTGCCGAATCCGATGGGCTTGTCCGTGAGCAACTGCGACTGGCTCTGATCTTCCCACCACGCTTGATCCACGAAGAGAAAGAAATTGCTGTTCTCTTCGAACAAGAAACGATACTCCACCGTGCCAATTGCGAACGATGAAGCGACAATGCTGGCTTCATCCACTCCGCGAAGGCTCTTGATGCCGCCCAAGCGATAAATTTCGTTCCTGAACAAGCGCTCGTTCACCATAGTGCCCCCTTGCCCAGCGAATCGAACCGTTCCACGCCTTCCAACGGGAACATGCCACACCAGGCGACCATTCAATTCGTATTGAACGTTGTAGGTGAAAGGCACGGTGTTCTGATCGGCAAGTGTTGCGGTCGTACTTCGTTTTCGACCCACGCTACCATCCAGATCCGCGCTCAAACCTTGTCTGGGATTGAACCGATAATCGAACCGCTCGCGTTGAACCCCTAAGCCGTATGAGGTCAACTTCACATCACCCAAACCCGGAGCCCCGGAAAAATCACGACCCAACCGTTCACTGGTCTTGTTGTTGACGAAAACGCTCACTTTGTCCCCACGCGCGAGCAGGTATTCCAGAGCGGCTCGAGCATTCACCTCCAAAAAGGTAGTATCCCGTTTGAAGAGTTTGAGGCTCAGGTCCACGCCGAAGGGAGTGTTGAAGGCGAACGGATAGTTGAAGCGAACTTTCAGGTCCTGTGTTCGGTCTTGTAGTGCCCGGAAATTGAGGTCGATGGCCTCGCCACGCCTCAATGCGTTACGCAACCGAAGGTCAAGATCGCCGGTCAATTTCACATTGCCCGTAACCGGGTCTGGCAGCACGCCGAGAATTCCGTTGAAGCTGCTGGCTTTCTTGGCATCAAGAAAAAGGTAGAGCTTGGTTTGTTCCAATGTGAAGAGAACGAACGGCTTCTTCGTTTGGTTGATGAAAGGCAATTCACGCAAGCGCTTGTCTACACCAGCTATCAGTACTTCGTTGTACAGGTCGCCCGGCGAAATGCCGAGATGGGAAAAGAGGTAGCGCTGCCCGATATGGGCATTTCCGCGCACAACGATGCTATCGATGCGCGTTAGAGGGCCTTGGTCCAGATGAATGGCCGCACGAAAGCCATCTGCCTCACGCCGCAAGCTGTCCAGCCGCACTGTGGCGAAGGGAAATCCGTTCTGGTCGCAATGGACGAGCAAGCCTTCGTAAAGCCTGGCCAATTGCCGCGGTGTGATCGGACGATCGGCATAGAATCGTTCACGAAAGTGCGTCGCGGAGGCGATCTCCTGGGGCACATTACCAGCAACCAAGCGTGCCCAACGGTAGCGATCGCCTAAATGGAATTGGCAAACGGTCGTGTCTCCCTGTTGAACGATCGAATCGCAGGAGGCTTCCAGCCAACCGCTTGCGATAAGGTCCATACGCACGGTTTTTGACCATTGTTGCGCACCAAGCGGGCCGGTCACTTTCGTTGTTCCGCGCCATTTTTTGGGTAGGTCATCTTCGCTGATGGCACGCACCCAACGCGTTTGCGACCGGACACAAAGTGCCGAGAATACCAGGATCGAAAGTGCAAAACAGCGCATTAGAGCCGCCAATCTATCGGCGCCAGACCTTGTGCTTTGAGAAGTTCGTTGGCTTGGCCAAAATGCCCGCACCCAATAAACCCGCGATGCGCTGAGAGTGGGGAAGGGTGTGGAGCCTTCAGTACATGGTGCTTTTCGCCGATCAGGGCTTCTTTGTTTTGTGCGTAGCGACCCCATAACAGAAAGACTATGCCGGTGCGATCATGAGCAAGAGCAGCGATAGCGGAATCGGTGAAACGCTCCCAGCCATGCCCTTGGTGTGAGCCCGCTTCATGAGCCCTTACGGTAAGTGTAGCGTTCAAGAGCAGCACGCCTTGATCAGCCCACGAACTAAGGTCCCCGTTCTGGGGCCTTGGGATCCCCAGGTCGCGTTCTATCTCTTTGAAGATGTTCAATAAGGAAGGTGGAGCAGGCACACCGACCGGAACGCTGAAACAAAGGCCATGTGCCTGACCCGGTCCGTGATAGGGGTCTTGCCCCAGGATCACAACACGCACCGCATTGAACCCTGTTCGGTTGAACGCGTTGAATATGTTCGAACCCTTGGGGAAAACGGAATGTGCGGCGCGCTCCTGCACCAGATAGGTCTTCAACTCCGAGAAGTAAGGAGCTGAGAACTCACTTTTGAGATGCTCGTACCAACCCACACCAATATTTGGTCGAATGGCAGCGTTGGTTTGGTCAACGGAGGAAGTCATGGAAGCGAAAGATCGACGATCGGATGGTTGAAACATTTTGAAAGCACTGGCCGTATGAGCCGTTACTTTTGTCCTGTGCATTCGTATTGAACGCGTATACCTCAGTTACCTCGAACGGACCGATCATGAAAAAGCCGATCAACCTTTTAGCCTTGTTGGCATTGGCTGTACTACTGTTCAGCTCATGTCATTCAGCGAAATCCTGTCCAGCATACAGTAAGGCGGAAAAGCCCGCCGCCGTTAAGCCGGCCTGAACTGAATTCCTTGTTATCCACTCGAAGCCCCGAAATATTCGGGGCTTTCGTCTTTGATGGCGCATGTCAGGTATAGCTGAACGAGGTTTCTTGTAGAACATCCGGATGCAGGCTCCTGGCCACCGGGCAAGTATGTGCAATTCGTTCCAAGATCGCGCGGTCCTTGCTTTCCAACCGGCTTCCATCCAACTCGATATGTACTTCAATTCGAGCCACTCTCCGTGGTTCAGCGGCCATGTGCTTTACCACTCGGGCTGTGGCCGAAGTGAACGGTATTCCCTTTGCCTTGGCGCTTAGAGCCATTGTGGTAAGAATGCACGTGCAGAGCGATACACACAGCAGATCCGTTGGGCTGAAGGCTTCGCCCTTGCCGTGGTTGTCCACTGGGGCATCCGTAGCGATCATCGTACCGCTGCGCACATGCACCGCTTCACTTCGAAGTTCGCCGATATAGGTTACGCTTGCTGTGTCCATTCGTGGTTCCGTGAGGTCGGCCAGTAATATTCCTGAACTCGAAGGTGCTAAAGATGCGCGATCTATCGTTTGACGGATGTAGCTTTGGACCTGTACATCAGTTCCCAAGAGTTCACACTGTGTTCAGGTCAGCACTTCTCCTATCGTTGTTCGCCATCTCTGGCTGGGCCATAGCGCAGGAGAGTATTTATGATGATCAAGGGCGCACGCTTTATTCGCGGGAGATGTACGGAGGCCCTATTGTTCATGGCGATGGCTGGGGATTGCAATTCTGGTATGGAAAGTACCGTACAGCCGCCGATCGTCACTTGGTTGGGGTGGAGATCGTGGGGATGAAACACCCGAAAGAGATCAAGAGCTACAATCCGTTCTACGAGGACTCGCGCGGTTACTTCTATGGAAAGCTGAACAGTCTGCTTATCCTTCGGCCTACCTATGGTCGCAAACATCGCTTGACAGAGAAGATCCGGAAAAGTGGTGTTGAAGTGAATTACGTGTGGGGTGTAGGTCCGTCATTCGCGCTAATGAAGCCGGTGTACCTGCAGATCGGGTACCGACTTGATGGGAAGGAGATCGCCCCTTACGATAACATAATCGAAGAACGTTATGATCCCGCTATTCACCGGTCCAGCAACATATTTGGGCGTGCTTCATGGTTCCGTGGATTAGGGGAATTGAGCGTGATGCCAGGTGCGTTCGGTCGATTGGGGCTGAATTTCGAATACGCGGGGGACAATACGGGTATTCGGGCACTGGAGGTTGGTGCCACATTGGATGCATACCCAACGACTGTTCCGATCATGGTAGAAGATGAACTTATCGTGAACAAGCGCTTTTTTTTCGAGCTTTATTTGGCGCTCCAGTTCGGTGGCAAGACTGTACGATGAGCGAACATTTGGAGGCTGCCAGCCCAGAAGCACAACCTGTTGTTGGCCCCCATCACCGTCGTCGGCCGGATTGGTTGCGAGTAAAACTCCCGACAGGTGAGAAGTACAAGAAGGTTCGCGAGATCGTAGGGGAGCACAAACTGCACACCATCTGCCAAAGCGGCAATTGCCCGAATATGGGCGAGTGTTGGGGCGAGGGTACAGCCACCTTTATGATACTGGGCAACATTTGCACACGTAGCTGCGGTTTTTGTTCGGTTGCCACCGGTCGGCCTTTGGAGGCCGATCCGTTCGAGCCTGCTCGCGTTGCACGCAGCGTGGAGCTGATGGGGGTTAAGCATTGTGTTATCACCAGCGTTGATCGCGATGATCTTGCTGATGGTGGAGCGAAAATTTGGGCCCAAACTATTCGTGCCGTGCGCCGCCGTAGCCCCGGAACCAAGCTCGAAACGCTGATACCCGACTTCAAAGGCGAATGGCACAACCTGAACATTGTGCTGGAAACGAAACCCGAAGTTCTCAGCCACAATGTGGAAACAGTTCGGCGTTTGACACGGAAAGTGCGAGTTCAAGCAAAATACGATCGAAGCCTTGAGGTTCTTATGCGCGCAAAAAGAGCCGGGTTGCGCACCAAAAGCGGGGTCATGCTTGGCCTTGGGGAGCTTGATCACGAGGTTTTGGAAACCATGGACGACCTGCGCAGCGTGGGGTGTGATGTCCTCACCTTGGGGCAATATCTTCAGCCTACCAAGGCCCATTTGCCGGTCGTGGAATTCATTCATCCCGATCGGTTCGAGACCTTTCGTGAAGCGGGTTTATCGCGTGGGTTCCGCTTTGTGGAGAGTGGTCCAATGGTTCGCAGCAGCTACCACGCTGAAAAGCACGTCCACTGATCCTCACGATTAGATCACTCGGACTTGTATAGAATACCATTCAGAACGGTTTTTCCGACGTATTGCCGCGAACAATTGGCGTCTATCTTTGTAAACTACGCAATACACCCTTTTACAACGATGAACCGTTCCCTGATCCTTGGATTTTTCGGTGTTGCCACGTTGGCCAGCATCGGCTTGCACGTTCGCAACAGCAATGAGTTGCATTATGCTCCGCGTTCGGCCGATCGCCCTGCTGAAGGTTATCTCGGAGCGTTGGAATGGCTCAGCTTGGTGCGTGGCAATGTGGTTACGGGCCAGGTGGAACCGGGAGATCGGGAGCGAATGGGCAAAGCCGTGGCCGCATACAATAGCAGTCAACGGAAATCAGCGGTTTACAACTGGATCGAAATGGGTCCCGATAACATCGGTGGTCGCGTACGCGCCATTGTTGTTGACCCGAACAACGATCAAATACTCTGGGCAGGTAGCGTTAGTGGTGGATTGTTCCGCTCCACGGATGGTGCGAATACATGGCAACGCATACCGGCTTTCCAGGAGAATTTGGTGATCAGTTCAATGGCCATGCTGGGGAATGGACATCTCTACATCGCAACTGGGTGCACGTGGGAAGGAATTGGTGGGCAAGGCGGTAGCGGATTCGTCGGCGACGGGGTCTTCATGACCTCAGACGATGGAGAAACCTTTTCTCATCCTCTGAACGCAGCTGCTACTTGGGATGTAAGTGAGGATTGGGCGGTGGTCAATCGCATCAAGGCCGATCCTTCAAACCCGAACCGTTTGTATATAGCATCCAGCCAGCCAGGTGCCCGTACATATGATGAATCTACCGGTACGGTTTCTACGCTCAATGGGATAGGAGCAACGTTTGATGCCTATGATGTGGACATCAGCAGTGATGGTTCCACAGTGCTCTATTCTGCTGGAACAGGAGATGCTTATTTGAGTACCGATGGAGGCCAGAGTTTCGAAAAGCTGGACGGCACGCCGGGTGTTGGTTTCCCACAAAGCGCTATCGGTCGGTTGGAACTTGCGATCTCCCCGGATGACGCGAACTATATGTATGCGTTCGCATGCACAGGAAACGGCAAAATGAGCGGAGCGTGGTCCAGTGAGGATCGAGGACAGAACTGGTTCCGGATCTGGCCGGATTTCAATATCCCCGAGCTGGACATTTTCAGAGATAATAGTCAGGGCTTCTACGATAACGCTATCGCTGTGCGTCCAGGTCATCCTGATGAAGTATGGGTAGGTGGAGTGGAGTTATGGAAAACCTCGTTGAGCGGCCAACCCAACCAGTTGGCGAACGCCAGCTCGGATCCGGGTTGCTTTTTCTGCGTGCACGCGGATGTTCATGAGATCGTGTTTGCCGATGCCAATACGGCCTATATCGGTTGCGATGGCGGCGTATACAAATCCCCGAACGGTGGCGAGAATTTCTATGCTGCCAACCGCGGCCTCAGCATCACGCAGTTCTACTCCGTTGCCTATAATTCCAAAGGACAGGCAATGGGCGGAACGCAGGATAATGGGACTATTTTCCTGAGTGGTTCGGGCAACACGGACCTGGAAGGCATAACAGTGGGTGGTGGCGATGGCTTCGATTGTGATCTTGCACAGATGGATGCTGGTATCATGTACAGCAGCATCTATGGTGGGGCGATCTTTCGTTCCAACGATGCGGGCAACAATTTCGGGTCGTTCTATGATAACAACGTTCCGGTGAGCACGGACCCGGATGTGCTCGGTGTTGGCCTTGGCGATTTCTATACCAATTTCCGGCTCTTTGAAAATCCAAAAGACGAGAATAGCCCGGCTTTTGTGGATAAGGTGTTGAGCATTGCTGCTGGTGACACGATCTTTCCTGGCGAAACGCGTGTTATCGGCTACTCAGGAAGCATCACTTCGGTGCCGCAATACGGTAACTATACGAATGAAACATCCGAGGCGATAGCAGGGCCTTGGAGCACCACCCTTTCCTTCCGTGATAAGATCACCAGCGTCCTGGCAGTCGGTTTCACTGGTTCACAGGGAATTTGGGTCACACGTCAGGCTATGAGTTTTGCATTGGATCCGAACGTCAACAACGGCGTTCCGATCTGGGCCAAAGCGGTTTCCAACGCAGGCGGGAATGTGACCTGTTTGGAATGGACCGCCGATGGTAATACACTCTTCTGGGGAACCAGCGAGGGCGAGGTATATCGGGTCTCGGGTTTCAATAGCGCTTATACACGTGGGCAACTATGGGAGGACAGCACGGCTACTTATGCACTCTCTGGTCGGGAAACGGTTTCCAGCGGAGGAGCAGTGGTTACCGGATTGGCCCCTGACCCGAGCAATGTGAACCGCTTGGTGATCACCTTTGGCGGTTATGGAGGAACCAATAAGGTGCGTCTTACCGAGAACGCGTTGGATGCGAATCCGACATTGACCAACATTTGGAATGTTCCAGGAGAGATCACTGGAATGCCATGCTATGACGCCGTTATCCATAAAGACAATGGAAGCGTCATCGTGGTGGGTACTGAATTCGGTGTGTGGTCCACGGATGATACCGGTCAATCTTGGACGAACCAGACGGACGGTATCCAAGGCGTTCCAACGTTCGCTGTTCGTCAGCAGACATGGAATTGGGAAAACAACCCTTGGGGGCCTGACTACATCGAGAACCCGAACATGATCTATGTCGGCACACATGGCCGTGGTGCTTTCCGCACGGAAAGCCTGGTGGGTATCAGCCCCATAGCAAATGGAACGGATGCTGCGGCAGATGCACTTACGTTGATGCCGAACCCTGCAAATACGCAGAGCGTGGTTCGGTTTGAATTGCGTAAAGCGGGCGACGTAACGCTGAATATGTACGGTACGGATGGCAAACTCGTTCGTTCGGTCACGCGGAAGAATCTCGCTGCTGCCACCCAGAACATTCCGGTGAATGTCTCCGATCTGCGCATGGGCACCTACATTGTTGAAGTGATCAGCACCGATAAACGCCGCACAGCGCGTATGGTTGTGACGCGTTGATCCCGATCGAACAGGAACAAAGCCCCGCGACCAACGTCGTGGGGCTTTTCTTTGCACCCCATCCAACACCTTCGCCGGGCTACGGCGCTAACAGCATGGCCAACAACACTCGTGTGCGCATTGCGGTGAATGGCTTCGGCCGAATAGGTCGCGTCTTCTCACGGATCGTCCTCGACCGCACGGATATTGAACTGGTCGCCGTTAACGACCTTACGGATACGTTCACACTTGCGCATCTGTTCAAGTACGACTCTGTGCATGGTGTGTTTGCCGGTGAAGTGGGACATGATGAAAAGAACCTCTACCTCGGTGGAAGGACCATCAAGGCTTTTGCGGAGAAGGACCCTGCGAACCTGCCTTGGGGTGAGTTGGGGGTCGATATAGTGATCGAATGCACCGGCCATTTCCTCACACGCGCACTAGCCAGTGCGCACCTGAGGGCTGGTGCTCGGCAAGTGGTCCTCAGCGCGCCGGCGAAAGAATCCGACATCAAGAGCGTTGTGCTTGGCGTGAACGAGGACCAGTTGGACGGAACGGAGGACATGATCTCCAATGCGAGTTGCACAACCAACTGCGCAGCACCGATGATCAAGATCGTTCGAGACGTTTGTGGGATCGAAAGCGGATTCATCACAACGGTGCATAGCTACACGGGCGATCAACGCTTGCACGATGCACCGCACAAAGACCTGCGCCGCGCACGCGCGGCCACGGTGAGCATGGTACCCACCACCACGGGGGCTGCCAAAGCGATCACACGCATTTTCCCGGAGCTCGAAGGCAAACTGGGAGGTGGAGGTATACGCGTACCCGTGCCTGACGGATCGATCACCGACATCACGTGCCGGGTGAAGAATATCCCAACTGCCGAAGCGATGAATGCCGCTTTCAAGAAAGCCGCTGAGGGCCCAATGAAAGGGATCTTGCGCTACACGGAGGATCCGATCGTAAGTGTGGATATCGTCGGCGATCCGCATAGCTGCATTTTCGATGCGCAGCTGACCAGTGTTGTTGGTGATCTCGTGAAAGTGATGGGCTGGTACGACAATGAATATGGCTATAGCAGCCGCTTGGCGGATCTGGTGGCCTATCTCGCGAAGGTCAAGAAGTAACTCAGGAAGTCACACCGGGCGTTTCAATGTCGGCGTTCAGCATGCCGTCGCTCATTCGTTTCATCAATTTCAACGTGTTACCGTCGAACACGGCGTACGTGTAGTAGGTGATCCAATCACCCAAGTTGAGATAGCGGCTTCGGGGTCCAACTTCCAGGTTCAGAGGCAGATGCCGATGCCCGAAGATCAACCAGTCGTAGTGGTCTTTCTTCAGTACTTCGCGGCAGTGGATGGCGAGCCATTCGTTCTCTGCACCCAGGAACTTCTTGTCGTTCGCGTAGTTCTTCAACTTGCTTCGCCCGCTCCAGAAATGCGCTATGCCCAGACCCAGGTTCGGGTGCAGCCGCGCGAAGCACCATTGCATTACCGGGTTCCGGAAGATGCGCTTCATGAACTTGTAACCGCCATCACCTGGACCCAGACCATCACCGTGTCCGATCAAGAAGCGTTGGCCGTTCCATTCACGTTTCACTTCGTCGCGGTGAACGACCACGCCGGTCTCGCTGGGCAAGTAATCGAAGATCCACATGTCGTGGTTGCCGATATACAAATGCACCGGAATGCCCCGATCGGTGATCTCGGCGATCTTGCCCAAGAGCCGAACGAATCCGCGTGGCACCACTTCACGGTACTCGAACCACATGTCGAACAGATCGCCCAGGATGTGGATCTCTGCCGCGTCCTTCTCAGCTTCGTTCAGGAACGAAACGATGCGTTTCTCGCGCACAAGGCTGCTTGCATGGTCCGGCACTCCTAGGTGGAAGTCAGACAGGAAGTAGATCTTCCCGCCCGACATCTCTCCTAGGGTCTCCGCCCCGGGACCCCCCTGAGGCCTCCCGACATTCCTTTCGTTCATCAGTGTGGTGCCTTGCGAAGTGCTTGTGTAGGATCCATCTTCTCCAAAGCAAACACGAATCGGATCCGCTCGGGAAAATCGAACCCACGCAGGGTTTCCAATTCATCTTTGATCTCAGTGCTGTAGGCAAGGGGAACCCACATTTCGATGACATCGCGCCAAATGCGCACCCCGATGCCAGCCTCCCAATAGCCACGCCAGTCCGTCGATCTACCGTTTTGATCGATCGTTGTGAATGGCGCGGCGCCATAGCTGCCGAATACCGACAGTGGTAGTCTGAAGGGGAAGTCCGCTTCCATGTTGAGTGCGGCGATCCAGGTATCGCTGGTTCCATTCGCTGTTGGCGTTTTGAAACCACCTTGGTCCTTGGTGAATTGCTGGGCTGTGTTCTGTCCCACGAACTGGCGCTCCAAGAACAGATGGTCGTAGAGCAGATCGCTACTGCCCCAGTGCAAGCGCCAACCCATCTCCCGGCGCATGAGCTCATCATCCTTGTTCAGGAACGCCCCGCCAAAGGCGCGGAAGGTCACACGATGCTTTTGCTTGTCATAGATGGCGCTCCACTTGGCGTCCAGGGATAGGCGGGAGAATGCTTCGTGGTTAAGGCCGACCAGTTTCATGTCGAAGGGATGCAGGCCGAATTTGCGCTCGTGGTGCACCTGGACCTCATGGAACACATCCTGTTTTTGCTGATCCACGGCGACATCCTGCTCTCCGTTGAAGTAAGAGCCCTTCGCGTTGTTCCAAATGATCACGCTTCGGTAGCGCAGGTCTGTTTGTGCTTCGTTCGGTTTGGAGCGCAGGTCGAGCTGGATGCTCGGCACAGCGCGCTGGTACCATTGGTCCACATTTTCCACCGACCACAGCGATGCCGCGAAACCGGATACACCCACATGGACGTTGCGGAACCAGGTGCTACGCAGCCGATCATGGTTCCACATGAAGCGCGCACCGCCCGCGAGACGCTCGCTCTTCGTTCCGTAAAGCGGCACAGCGACCCATTCGAAGCGCTGGTTCGGAAGTGTGGTGTTGTGCAGCACCAGCCCAGCCATGAAGCCATCGTGGGAGTTCTTGGCGATGGCTGGTGTCCAGAAGATGCTCTTACGGTCTTCGCGCTCCAGGCCGGCGAGAAATTTCATTTCCGGAAGTCCAGTAGCAGGCCATGGAGTGGACTTCTTATTGCGGCGGATGTCGAGGTGCGGTCAATGGTCCACGCGGATCGTGTCTCGAGCCATCCCAGGGAGTACAACCTGTTCTTGCAGTCAGGTGATGGCCAATTGGGCGACCATGCCTTTCCTGAGTAACCGGTCAGATGCTTTTGTTGACCTCGAACTTAACGGCGGCACAGTCCACACCGCACGCGAGGTGTTACCCTCGGAGCTGATCGAATAATTGGTCGGCAGGGAAGGGCACTTTCGACGAAGCTCGAAGGAGATTTCGCTAAGTCTCCTAACGGCAACATCTTCCTTTAGGTCATGTTCCAAGGAATGGGAAAATCACGAATGGATAGGTCTGGCATTAGCCTCACTAACGGCCGCGCGGGGGGGGGGGGAGGACATGGATGCTTGAAGTGCCATTCATCGAAATAGCGCTGCATGCATGAGTCGAACTTCGCTTCGCCGAGAAAGGAGCGGAGCTGATCGAAGATCAAGGCGCTCTTGGAGTAAACGGTGGTTCCATAGTCCAGTTCGCCGAATTCAGCGGAAGGTGAATCAGGCGGAGAGTCCCAGTTCCGCCGCGCGTTGAAGCGGTATTGCAGTTCGTTCTGCTGGCGGTAGGTGATCCCCTTTTGCCGCGTGAGGAAACCCAGCGGTATCCCTTGCAGGTCCATCAGGCGCTTGTCCGGGTAGCGCGTTTCCACGTAGCGCTGCTCGTAGAAGCTATTGATGCCCTCGTCCATCCACGGGTGGTCGCGCTCGTTACTGCCGAGCATACCGTAGAACCAGTTGTGGCCCACCTCGTGCGCGATCACCACATCCAGGTCGAAGGCATCCTCGCTGTCGTTGATGATGGTGATCATCGGGTACTCCATGCCGCCGCCCGCCGCCGTTCCACCGTCAATGGCCGTGCAGGCGCTGTACGGGTAGTCGCCCACCCATTGGCTGTACAGGCGCACGCTTTCGTTCACGTAGGTGATGGCGCTATCCCACACGGTGGCGTTCTTCGGCGTGAATAGCGTCCAAGTCGTAACAGTGTTGCCTCTCCGGGGGAGTGTGACCGAACCTTTGCGCACGATGAAGGTCTTGTCCGCGAACCAAGCGAAGTCATGAACACGGTCCTGCTTGAATCGGATGGTCTTCACCTGCGCTGAACTGACCTTGCTGCTCGGGAAGGAAGCCCATTTGTTTCCACCGATGCCTTCTGCTTCCGTGAATGTGAGGCCAGCAAGCGAGTCCATGAACGCGACCTCTTGTGCGTTCTGCAATTCGCCCGTCGCGGCCACCACATAATTCGCGGGCAAGGTGATGCTCACATCAAAGCTGCCGAACTCGCTGTAGAACTCGCCTTGCGTGAGGTAGGGCATCGCGTGCCAGCCCTCACGGTCGTATACGGCGGGCTTCGGGAACCATTGCGTGATGTAGTACGCCTGCCCGGCATGGCCCAGTCGCGAGAACGAGGCGCTGGGGATCTTCACGTGGAAAGGCGTGGAGATCGTGATGCGCGCTCCGGGAGCGAGCGGCGCGGGCAGTTTGATCCAGCCAATGTCAATGTGTTCGGAGTGGAAACCCCAGGTCAGCTTTGTGTCGTTGCTGCGGAAGTCGAGGCTATCAATGAAGCCACGTTGTGCGGGCGTCGCGAAGTGGAGGCGAAAGTTGTTCTGGCGATCGAGTTGCTCGCACAGCGCGGTACTCTGGTCCTTGTAAGCGTTGGGCCATAAGTGTATCCATATGGTGTCCAAGGTTTGTGGTGAATTGTTCAGGTAGTCGAACTCTTCGATGGCGAAGAGCTCGTGCTTCACGTCGTCCAAGCGCACGTTGATGCGGTAGTCGACCTGCTGTTGGAAGTACTGCGCACTGAGGAATGCTGGAGAGAGAAGGAGAAAAAGTGCTGTCGCAAGGGCTTTCGCGCGATTCCGGCTCAAGGCCGGAATGACAACGTGGTTGTGAGGGAGAGGGGCGCGGCCACCGCGCCCCTCTCCCTCACATAGTGTACTGTCATGCCGGACCTGACCCGGCATCGCGAAAGGGCCGCCGCCCATGTTCATTTGAACACCTCCGCCAACTTCTCTTCCAACGCCGGCCCACGTAAATTCTTACCGAGCACTTTGCCATCCTTTCCTACCAGCACGGTATAGGGGATGCTGCTAACTCCATACTGCTGCGCTGCAGCGTTGTTCCAGAAGCCAAGATCGCTCACATGGATCCACGGCAGGCCATCCTGTGCGATCGCTCCGGTCCAGGCTCCTTTGTCCCGGTCCAACGAAACACCGATGATCTCGAATCCCTTTCCCTTGTACTGGTCATAAACGCGTTTCACATTGGGGTTCTCCATGCGGCACGGTTTGCACCAGCTGGCCCAAAAGTCGATCAACACCACTTTGCCTCGAAGGCTGCTTAGTGAAATTATTTTTCCATCCGGAGCAGGTTGGGCGAAATCGGGCGCTTCACTTCCCAATGGGATCAGGTTGTCCAAGCGGGCCATTTGCTCTTCTTGCGCTTTCATCTGCGTGGCTTGCTGTTCCATGCGACCGACCTGATCACGGAACCCGGTGTAGTATTCACTCTTTGGAATACTGGTCTTCAAGGCATCACGCACTTGTTGGAAAAGCGGCAGTTCATTCTGGATATTGAGGCGACTGACAGCGGCCAACACAGCCGGACTGGTCTTGTGCTCGTTCACGAACATCTTGCAGCGCTCGTAAAAATCGCCGTTCAATTTGTTGATGCGGTCGATGGCATCGGTGTCCGAACGGTCAGCGTTGATGCGCGTGACGAGTTCCTGCTTCTGCTCATCGAATTTTTTGGACTCCTTGAAGAATCCATAGAGGAGGTCACTGTGGGTGCTGCCTTCCACTTTCGCGGGATCGGAAAGTTTGCCCATGGTGGCTTCCACGGTCACGCTCTCCAAGCTGTCCAGGATCACCACGAGCATGTCATTGGGTGAAAGGCTCAACGCGTAGAAATCCAATGGCATCACCGGTGCGCGCAACGAGCCTTTGCCAACAGCGTCCAGTTTCAGTGAGTCAATATGCACAGGCTTGTTGCCAGCGAACTTGTCGAGGTAGAGCATTTTGCCACCGGCACCGCCAATAGTGGCGTTGATAGTGCGACTTGGATCTTTCGCGGAGCACGCGGTGAGCAACAGCAGCGCAGGGAGAATGGAACGGATCATCATTTTCAAACGGATTCTTGTTCAAGCAAACGGGAAACAACTTCATTGGCGCGGCGCGGATCGGCCTTGCCTTTTGTAGCCTTCATCACTTCACCCATGAAGAGACCGAGCAAGCCTTTGTTACCGGCGCGGAAGGCGATCACTTTATCGGGGTACTTCATAATGGCTTCACGCACCGCAGCTTCGATCACGTCCTCGTTCAGGTCGAGCAAAAGGCTGTTGGCAGTCGCCAATTCCTCAGCAGTGCCAGAGGAAGTCAACATCAAGGGGAACAGCTTCTGGGAAGCCAGTGTATGACTCACCTTGCCCGATCCGATGAGAGAGATCATGCCCGCAAGCCGTTCTGGGGTGATCGGGAATTCATTGATCGTTAGTCCCCGTTCGTTTACCCAGCCGCGCACATCACCCATCACCCAATTCGCTGCGGCCTTGGCATTGGTGGTATGTTCCAAAACACCTTCATAGTACAGAGCTGTTTCCTTGTTGTCGGTAAGGATCTCCGCATCGTAAGGGCTAAGGCCGAGTGCGGACGTGTACTTCTTCTTCAAGTCCCTGGGCAAAGGCGGCATCGATCTTCGGATGGCCTCTTTCTTCGCCTCCGAAACCGTGAGCGGTTGGATATCGGGTTCGGGGAAGTACCGATAGTCATGCGCCATTTCCTTGCTGCGCATACCGACCGTGATCCCTTTCGGGGCATCGAATGTGCGGGTCTCCATGTGGATCGATCCGCCAGCTTCTAGGACTTCACTTTGGCGTTGTGCCTCGAATTCAATGGCGCGCTGAACGTTTTTGAAACTGTTCAGGTTCTTCACTTCGGTGCGTGTGCCGAAGGCGGTGCTGCCTTTCGGTCGGATGCTGATGTTCGCATCACAACGCAAACTTCCTTCCTCCATGTTGCCGTCGCAGACATCCAAGTAGCGAACCAAACGTCGCACTTCCACCAGATAATCGTACGCTTCTTGTGAGCTTCGGATATCGGGCTCGCTAACGATCTCCACCAACGGAACTCCTGCACGGTTAAGGTCAACAAGGGTGTTGAACGGATCAACATCATGAATGCTTTTTCCGGCATCTTCTTCCATGTGGATGCGCGTGATGTTGATCTCCTTTTCGCCGTTCGGACCATCCGGGATCACGATCTTTCCACCGGTACAAATGGGCGTTGTGTCCTGCGTGATCTGGTAACCCTTTGGAAGGTCAGGGTAGAAGTAATTCTTGCGGGCATAGTGCATGCGTGGAGCGATCGTGCATCCGCAAGCCAGACCCAAGCGAATAGCCAGGTCGATCGCCTTCTTATTGGGGACTGGAAGAACGCCCGGAAGCCCAAGTGTAACAGGACTCACCAACGTGTTCGGGTGGTCGCCGTAGGCATTCGCATCATTGCTGTACGCTTTGCTACTGGTGAGCAGTTGAGCGTGCACCTCCAGGCCCACGACCAGGTCCCATCGTTCGTTCCAATGACTCATTCAACGACTGGTCTTTGTAACACGTTGTGTGAGGACCTCTGAGCTATTTGATGCGCGAACCAAGTAGAGGCCATCGTTCAAACCGGAAAGATCCAATTCATACGAACCAACTACCGATCTGCTGCTCAACAATTGACCTGACGATGCAACGACATCAATACGCGTTGTTGCCGATGAATTCATGAGCGGGGTGATCCGAACCGCGCCATTGGTGATCGTTGGAGCGATACGAAAGCCGGGAGCAATGGATCCATTGGAAATATCAGTGGCAAAGTCCACGTCCAACACCCAGAGGCCGGTCTGCATGTCGCTTACCAGAACGTGGCCCGATGGAAGGAACGGATAGGTTCCCCATGCTCCTCGGTAATTATCGGTGTTCGGCACCACGCAGGTGTCATAGAAGCCGAGCAGTGTGGGTTGCAAAGGATCCGTGGTATCCCATAACCAGTACCCATCATAGTAATAGGCCACATGCAAAAGGTTTCCAGTGAAGAACGGATTGTGCAAGATGGAAGTGGGGTGCACACCAGAAGTAAGGGTCGAGATCACATGAAGATCGGAGAGATCGCTCGGATCCACGAGTTTCAGCGGAGAACCATGGGTTTCATCCGCCATGGCGTATAGGGTACCATCGTCGTTCATCCAGCTGCTATGGTTGTATCCGGCTTGCGGATAATCCTCCAATGAGCCAAGCAATACCGGGTTCTCCACGTCGGTGAAGTCCACCACATGCATGCCATCCTGGTCATTGCACCAAACGATGTTGTCACGCACGAAGCAATCATGAACATAACCTACAGCACCACCCCACCATGGAATATCCACCTCGCAGTTGGACAGCAGCGCAGGTTGCTCTGGATCCGCAAGTGAATAAACGCTGAACTGGGTAGTTCCGCCACAGGTATAGAGCCGCGCGTTCACGGTGTCCACTTGAATGTTGTGCGCGCGCACCAGGAGCGACTGCGAATCGTAAACAACATGGACCGAATCGGGCAGGTAGTGCAGGTCCATGATCTGCAGTGAGCTTGAACCTTCGTCACAAACCGCATAGAGATATCCCGCATAGGTTTTCATGTCCCTATGAACAACCCCGATCCCTGCGAAATTTCCTTGAACGAAATCCACGAGAACGCTGTTTGCGGCATCCGTAACATCGAAGATGTGTGTTCCTAACGAACTACCGAGGAAAGCGTATTCGTGACCCTCTGCCGCATAGCCCCACACGTCGTTGAACGGGTCATCATACACTTGCGCACCAACGGGGATAGTGGGGTCATCCCAGTGGAACAGTGAACGCACGTTCAGACTGTCCTGGGCCGCGATCGAGAAAGGCAGGCAGACGGTCATCGTGAGAACAGCCGACAGTAGAGATCTTGAATTCAGCATGATGCTACCAGTTCGCGCATGATCAACGTCAAGTTCGGTTCTGCTTTCTCAGCAACGCGCTGAACCATTTCATGGGTGGTCTTTTCGATCCGACCTTCAACTCCCATGTCAGTAATAACGCTCATGGCGAAGCACGGCAGGCCCATCTGGCGAGCCGCGATCACCTCAGGAACGGTGCTCATGCCCACGGCATCACCGCCGATATTCCGCACGTACCGGTATTCTGCAGGCGTTTCGAGCGTAGGACCCGTTAGGCCAACGTAGGTTCCCTGTTGCACGTTGATGTTGTTCTTCTGCGCGATCTCTTTTGCTTTTGCGATGAGCGTGTGATCATACGCTTCGCTCATATCCGGGAAGCGCGGTCCCAGTTCGTCAAGGTTAGGTCCAATGAGCGGATTTGGGAAGAGGCAGATGTGGTCGGTGATGATCATCAGATCACCGGTATCGTGCGCCGGGTTCACTCCGCCGCAGGCATTGCTCACAAAGAGCCGCTTGATACCGAGGAATTTGAATACACGCACAGGCATAACGACCTCTTGCATGGTCCAGCCCTCGTAGAAATGAAAACGGCCTTGCATGGCAACAACGGCTTTGCCTCCCAAATGACCGAAGAGCAATTTTCCGGGATGGCCTTGTACGGTACTCACCGGAAACTCGGGAATGTCCTTGTAAGCGATCGCGAATTTGACATCGATCTCCTTACCAAGTCCGCTAAGGCCCGTGCCAAGGATGATCCCCGTCTCCGGCTCGAAACCGTTGGTAGCCTTCTTCAGGTGATCAGCGATTCGCTTTATGCGTTGCAACATGGGAGCGGAGTAGAGCGGAAAAAAGGTGTGGTTCGTTCAGTATTTCGGCCTTTACACTGATCACCGCGATCGGGATGTCTTCCATCGGTCCGTCCAATAGCGCAGGCCCCAATCGGGCCGCATCCTTTTCCGTAGTGATCAACGTTCCGGGTTTTTGACCCGGAATTTCTGGGCCGACGAAAGTAGCAAAGCGGGAGGCGATCCGAGTTTCGTCCGTTGCGGAAAAGACGTGGTGGTCGGAGAAGACCATATGCTCAACCGTTCCGAAAAGTGTGCGCACATGCTGCAGCAATTGCGAGGGATCAGCTATGCCGGTGACCAGAAAGGCCGAAGTGTTGGGGCCTACAGGCACTTTCATCGTGCTATCCTGAAGAGAACGTGGGTCAGCGTACGTAAGGCCGCTGAAGAAAAGAGGTTGTTCCGGTCGTAGGTTCAACCGTACGCGCCAGCGGTTCTGATCCGCCTTGGATGGCAATTGTGGACACTTGGTCACCACCACGGCGTCAGCGGAACGGGCACGGCTTGGCAGGTCGCGCAAGTTGCCAGCAGGAAGAAGATGGTCTTTGAACCAAGGCTTTTGCCAAGTGGTGAGTACGATATTCAACGAGGCCTTCAGCTTTCGATGCTGAAAGGCGTCATCGAGGATAACGGCCTTTACTTCGGGAGCGACCTTGCGGATCGCTTCCATGCTTGCTACGCGGTCCGCGCCAACGAATACCCGAACACCGCTGAACTTCCGTTTCAGCATAAGCGGTTCGTCTCCTGCAATACGTGCGTGGTCCTCGCGATTAACCTCATGGAATCCTTCGCCATCACGGCCATATCCTCTGCTAAGCGTGGCTAATGGGCCATGGTCCATTAATATGCGCAACGCCAATTCGACATGTGGCGTTTTACCTGTTCCACCCAGCACCACATTGCCGACCACGATCGAAGGCAACTCGGATACTTCACTCTTTTTCAGCCCCGAATCGTAGAGGAAATGTCGGATGCGAAGAATGATCCCGAACAACCAGGAGAAAGGAAGGAGCAACAGGCGCAGTGATGCCATGGGCGGTGGCGTCAAAGATGCATTCCATGTTTGTTCATAGAGTGAAGGATTTTACGGTTGTTCGCCTGGAAAGAGTTGTTTGGAGGAAATAGTTTTCATCAAATGGGGTCCCAGTGATTCGATAGTATACTTTTCAAAAAACTCAACCCAATGAAATACCCCCCCCTCCCCCGTGTCACCTCGGTGATGCTTCTGTTGGCCGCTTCTTTATTCTTTAGCGCACTAGCATCAAGTGCGAATGCTCAAGCCGTTCAAGTCGGTTCAGACTTTTGCAACTGGTATGTGCGAGCTACCTATGATTCGGGTACTTGTGCGGCCCCGGGTGGGGCATCAATTACCGCCTGTCAGCAAGTTAATAAATCTAATACGCCCACCTTCAATCCACCGGTGGGTTTTCCCCCACTCCGATCGCTCGAAGCGTTTTGTTCTGCCGCCGATTGTGCCGGGAATACAAACCTCAAAATACTGTGGGCGTGCGGAGGAGGAGGTTTTGCAGGAGAGTGTTGCGGGACAAATATGACTTTCAACGGCACCGCAGCTCAGGGAGGTTTCCGCATTTACTAGCATGCCCAAACTGATCTGTGCTCTTCTGGCCATTGGTTGTGGGTTGGTTGGCGTTGCGCAACAGCGCAACGCCAACTGGCCCCTGTCGCGCGCAACCTGGTTGCACTTCGGTTGGAACGGACTGCAGACCAGCTTGATGAATACTCCCGGCCAGGTTTCCGATATCCAGTCTGCGGCGTTGAGTTCGCCAACGGGTGAGTTGCTTTTTTACACCAATGGATGTGCTACCTATAGCCCTACAGATGTCGAATTGCTCGGTCCATTGGGCTTTGATACTTATGGTTCCTGTCCACCAGGCCAAGGTTGGGTATTCGCCCCTTGGCCGGGTGACAGCAACCGTGTAGTAGGCTTCCATTTACAATATACCGTTGGGGAAGCTTTGTTGGGGCCATCGTTCCAGAGCTTTGTGTTCGACCGAACCTTGAACGGGGGAGATGGAGACTACGTGCCCGGCAGCATGCGCGTTCTTATGGATAGTGCCACATTCCGCCTTACCCTGGTGCCGCACACCAATGGCACGGATTATTGGGCCATTACCCACCAAGATTCAAATGATCTGTTCGCTGCTTTCCGGCTTTCGGCCAACGGCGTGGATAGCCTACCTGTGATCAGCCACACCGGCATCTTTTTGCCGATAGAACCTGACGAATGGTCGTCCGCTGGCAAAGCAGGACCCTTGATCGCTTCGTATGATGGAACGCAACTGGCCATGTTGATTCAGTACACAGAGGCCCCCCCGGATTTCCCCATGGCTGCAGAATTGTACCACTTCGATGCGAGTACCGGTTCAGTGCAGCACACGGTTACCTTACCACAACACACACTATCATTTCAAGCTGGTGTAGAATTTTCGCCAGATGGTACAAAGCTCTATGTACTGCATGGTACCTACGAGGATTCCACCCAGGTAAACAGATTGTGGCAATATGATGTGAGCAGCTTGGATTCGGCCATCATCGCCCAAACAGGAACAGTGATCGCGGCTGGCCCATGTGCAGGCCATACAGGTTCCTATGGGAGTGCCATTACGATCGCATCGGCACCCAATGGCCGCATTTACGTGGTGTGGGGTAGGAGTCCCTACCTAAGTACGATACACAACCCGGATCTGCTAGGCGTGGCTTGTGGTTTCGCTTTTGAAGATGTTCAATTACCGGATACCATCAACACGCTACCCAACCAATGCAAGCGCTACCAGGATAGTGAGCTTTCAGTTGGCGTTTCCGAGGCGCGGGTTGTTACCGAAGAACTGGAGACATGGCCGGTACCGACCAATGGAATAGTGAACGTTCGTTCGCGAAATGCAGCGGAATTCCGAGTTGTAGACCTAATGGGTAAGGAAGCGGCTTCAGGTCAAATCGCACCGGGCATAATTATTCCCTTGAACCTCTCGAAGTGGCCAGTGGGTGTGTATTCGCTGCAACTGCGTTCGAGAGGATCATCATTTATCACAAGGCGTATAGTCAAAAATTGAGTGGTGCTTAGCTAAGTGAACGGTACCATTCGCCAGAACGGATGGTTGCAGACTGAAGGCTTCAAGGCCTGGTTTGCTGCTTCGCCTTCGCATCCAAATACTGGTTCTGCATCGCTTCGTAGTAGGGTTCCAATTCGGCCGAGTATCGTTCGTCCCAAACGAATTGGTTGTCCTTGTGATCGAAATGCGATAACCCCAGCGGGCGCTCGCAAATGCTGTAGTCAACATCCTTGATCCGAGGCATTAGTTTCACTGTTATACGCATACGGTATCCCCATTTGCGGTCTTTGAGTGTAGGTCCGTTCAGGTCCAGGATCATGTGCTTCGCAACGTGTCCGGTTCCAGCCAATTCCAAGCCGATACACGTGGTCCAAAGGCAGATCGATCTTGCATTTGCCTTCATCGGAACAAGTGCCGTTCACGGTGGAAGAAGTTCCAGCGGTATCGAACGCTTGTAGACTGAATTGGGCTGAGTCGTTCTGCTTGTCCCAGCTGCTCAACAGAACCGTTAAACGAACGTTTGTCCGCTGGCCCAACGCGACAGGACGAAAGGACAAGAACCGATAAGCCGATGAAAACGGATCTGAGGCGCTTTTGCATGCGTGCGAAGGTTGAAAGAACTTGGGTTGGTTGGTGCAAGTCCCATCTTCGCCCCTTCATCCACATACCATGCGCCTGTACGACGTTATTCAAGCCCTCGAAGCTTGGGCTCCTCCTGGTCTTCAAGAAGACTACGATAACAGCGGACTTCAGGTCGGTAGCCCGGACAAAGAGGTTAAAACCGCACTTATTGCCCTGGATTGCACCGAAGAAGTGATAGCCGAAGCCGTAAAACGTGGTTGCGACCTGGTGATCGCCCACCATCCGGTGATATTTCGGGGGGTGAAGTCGATAACGGGCCGCACTGGGGTGGAACGTACCCTCCTCGCGGCGATCAGGCACAACGTGGCCCTCTATGCCATTCACACCAACTTGGACAATGTGATCACTGGCGTGAATGCTGAAATAGCGGCGCGTCTTGGCCTACAGGACTTACAAGTGTTGGCCCCCAAACAGGACCAGCTTCTCAAATTGGTCGTTTTTGTGCCGAATGCCCACGCAGAAGCCGTTCGCACCGCAGTCTTCGAGGCTGGGGCAGGGCGTATCGGCAACTATGACCAATGCAGTTTTGGGTTGGAAGGACAGGGCACTTTCCGGGGTGGCGAAGGCTCCCATGCGTTCGTTGGGGTAAAGGGAGAGCGCCATACCGAGCCCGAAACCCGCATCGAGACCATTTTGCACGCTCCCTATGAACAAGCGGTGGTGCAAGCCTTGCTCAAAGCCCATCCGTACGAAGAGGTGGCCTATGACATCTATCCGCTGGCGAACAAATTCAAGGATATTGGCGCAGGGGCTATTGGATCCTTGACCAAGCCAATGGACGAGGGTGCTTTCCTGGCCCACGTCAAAGAGACCTTTCGCGTACCTGTGATAAAACACACCGTCCTGCGCGGAAAGCCCATAGAGCGCGTAGCTATTTGCGGTGGCTCAGGCGCATTTCTCATTGGTCGGGCGCTCGCTGCTGGGGCTGATGCTTATGTGACGGCCGACATCAAATACCATGAATTTTTCGAGGCGGAAGGCCGGTTATTGCTGGCCGATATAGGGCACTATGAGAGCGAACAATTCACCATGGAACTCATCCAACGCCATCTAAGGGATAAACTGCCTACATTCGCAGCCCATTTGACGGAAACCGTCACCAACCCCGTTCACATTTGTTGACCATGGCCAAGACCGAGACCAAGAGCCCGGTGAAGGAGGAAAAGGCCCCAAAGGCCGCGAACGCCGCTACCAAGGCGGAGATCACCATTGCTGAAAAGCTGGTTGAACTCTACCGTTTACAGACCATCGATTCGAAAGTGGATCGCATCAAGACCCAGCGCGGCGAACTGCCACTGGAGGTGCGCGACCTGGAGGATGAGGTGGCTGGCCTGGAAACCCGTACCAAGAAGATCCAGGACGAACTTGCCGAACTCGAGCAAGCCGTGAGCGACAAAACCAACTTCATCAAAGACGCCAAAGCGTCCATCAAGAAGTACGAGGGCCAACAGGCCAAGGTGCGCAACAACCGGGAGTATGACAGCCTGAGCAAGGAAGTCGAATTCCAGAACCTCGAGATCCAACTGGCCGAGAAGCGCATCAAGGAGGGCAAGTTCTCCTTGGACAGCAAAAAGGCTGTTGTTGAAGAAAGCGCCAAGACCTACAAGGAGCGCAAGAAGGATCTCGACCTCAAGAAGAAAGAGCTCGACGACATCATCGCCGATACCGAGAAGGAGGAAAAGGAGCTACAGAAGAAAAGCGATGTTGCGTCCAAGCACATCGAAGAGCGTCTATTGAGCGCTTACCATCGCATCCGCAGCAATGCACGGAACGGCTTGGCTGTTGTGGCATTCGAGCGTGGCAGCTGTGGTGGTTGTTTCAATGCCATCCCCCCACAACGTCAGCTTGATATCCGTAGCCACAAGAAGATCATCGTGTGCGAGCATTGTGGTCGCATCCTCGTGGATGAGTACGTGGTGGAACGCGTGCAGGGCGATAAGTAATTACAAGTCTACCATCTTCAGTTAAGGCCTCCGCATGCGGGGGCCTTTGCTTTTGGGTAGATCTCCGTTCTTACCGAGGATCACCCTATTTCGAGACACCGATACGGATCGGTACGCAGCGATCGACCGCGTTGCGTCAACCTTTGACGCAGTTCTTGGGTAAACCCCCAGCGTATTCGGAATGGTCCTAGGGATCGCCCACGTTCCGAGGAAGTGCCTCCACCCGTGTACTCAAATGAAAAGGGTCCACCACATTGGCAGACCCTTTTAAGGTTCGATGAAGGCCGAAAAACTACTTCTGACCCACCTTTTCGTCGCTGGCGGTCAGCTTCTTACGGCCGTGCCGGCGTCGCTTGGCCAAAATGGCGCGACCTGCTACAGAAGCCATACGCTTGCGGAATCCGTGCTTGTTGGTTCGCTTGCGTTTGCTGGGCTGGTAGGTGCGTTTCATGACCGTATCTGGTTTTCAAAAGGGTCGCAAATGTAGCCCTTTGCCCCAACCGACCAAATGCAAATTCTTTCAGATCCATAGTTGGTCATAAAAGTGGACCCAATAGGAACAACGATCGTGCCCAGGGGCGGGGGCTATCTGGTCCCGAATCTCAGTCTTTCCAGCCCATAGGCTTTCACCGCACCGTTCTCGTCCTCCACCATTAACCTGCCCTCAGGGTCAACATCCATTGGCCGCGCGCTGAAAGGCAGTCCGTCCAGTTCAAAATCAGTAAAACGGCCTTTGTGCCAAAGCAACTCGGCATATTTCGCATGAATGGGCTGCGGGCTGGTTGCATGGATATCCAGCCAGTGCTCAAGCCGTTGGCACAGGTGTTCGACAATTCGCATCCGGTCCAGCTCAATTCCCGTCTCCATGCGCAAACTGGTCGCGTTGAAGTCAGCATCGAGGTCGCTGCTGTTCACATTGATCCCGATACCGAGAACGCTACTGATCACTTGGCCCCCCAACACCTCGTTGGAGATCAGAATGCCCGCGACCTTACGTCTATCAACGAGCACATCGTTCGGCCACTTGATACGCACCCGATCAGCAGAACGACCTACGGAGACCAACATGGCCTCGGCCACAACGTCATGTACGGCCAAGGCGGCGATCTTCGAAAGGACGAACTGTTCCTGCGCAACCAGTCCGATAGGCACCAAAACCACACTGGTTGCTATGTCCAGCCCTTTGGAGGTTCTCCAAATACGGCCTCGTTGCCCGCGCCCCATCGTTTGTTCGTGGGCCAGTATGACAGTTCCGTGTGCGGCTTTCTTCTTCGTGAGCAGTTCGGCAGCGTACTTGTTGGTACTGTCCACCGTATCGAGTTCAATGAACTCTTGACCAATGATGCGCGTTCGCATGCTCCGGGATCCTGCATTATGCTCCATCTCACTTCGCTTCTTACCACGCGTGCATTCAACGTACTTTTGATCGTTGCAAGATAGACGGGATGAAAAAACTCAAGATCGCACGAACCGAAAATCGACTTTTGGATGCCATTGTGAACGGGATCCAAGAAGTGAAAGGCAAGGACATCGTTCATTTGGATCTGCGAAATGTGCCCAACACGATATGCGATCATTTCATCATTTGCCATGGGGATAGTGACACACAGGTAGATGCCATAGCCAGAAGTATCGAGAATTACACCTTGGAGCAGGCCAGCGAAAAACCTTGGCACAGTGAAGGACAGGAAACGAAAGGATGGATCCTGCTGGATTACGTCGATATCGTGGTACACATCTTCCATAAAAGCAAGCGGGAACATTACGGATTGGAACAACTTTGGAGCGACTCCATCCGCAACACATACGAGAACGTAGCCTGATCGGCGAACAACAACGTGGAGAACAAAGACAAACAGCGCAAAGAGACGCCCAAAGTGGGTGGAGGCAAGAACGAGCGTCCGGACAAGGCGTTCAATTTCTATTGGATCTACGGCATCATCGGCGTGGTGATCCTGCTCCTGATGATGTTCAACCAAAAATCAGCAGCGCTGGATATTGACGTAAGCAAATACGAGCAATTCCTCAATGCTGGCGATGTGCGCAGCATCGTGGTCGTTCAGAACGAATCCGTGCTCGTGACCATCAAGGCCGACAGCCTCAAGAAAAAGGAGCACTTGGAAAAGTTTCCTGCGGCGAATGCGGAGAGCAAGAAGGGACCGCATTATGTGTTTTTTATCGGTAACTCCGACAGGCTTCAGGAACAGGTTATTGAAGGCGCACGTGCGCACAATGTTGACGTGAAGATCGACCGTGTTAACGACACCGGTAAGGACGTGATGCAAGTGCTCATGTTCGTCGGTTTGTTAGGATTGGTTTGGTTCTTCATGATGCGTCGCATGGGCGGGCCGAACGGGCCTGGAGGGCAGATATTCAACATCGGCAAGAGCCGTGCTCAGGTGTTCGAGGCAGGCAAAAGCACAAATACCACGTTCAATGATGTGGCTGGTTTGGATGAAGCGAAAGAAGAACTCCAGGAGATCGTCGACTTTCTGAAAAGCCCCAAGCGCTATACGGATCTGGGAGCGAAGATCCCGAAGGGTGCTCTGCTTGTGGGCCCTCCCGGCACGGGAAAAACGTTGCTGGCCAAGGCTGTTGCGGGTGAAGCGAGCGTGCCTTTCTTTTCGCTCAGCGGATCTGATTTCGTGGAAATGTTCGTCGGGGTAGGTGCCAGCCGAGTGCGGGACCTGTTCAAGCAAGCCAAAGAGAAATCTCCAAGCATCATTTTCATAGACGAGATCGATGCGATAGGTCGTGCACGCGGTCGCAACGTGAACATGGGGTCGAACGATGAACGCGAGAACACGCTGAACCAGTTGTTAACGGAAATGGACGGCTTCGGCACCAACAGTGGCGTTATTCTGATCGGTGCCACGAACAGGGCTGATGTTCTGGATCGGGCGCTGATGCGTCCAGGGCGTTTCGACCGCCAGATATTCGTGGATATGCCGGATCTGAACGAGCGGGTAGCCATCTTGCGGGTTCACCTGAAGCCATTGAAGCTGGATACCGCTGTGGACGTGGAGTTCCTGGCTCGCCAAACCCCGGGATTCAGCGGTGCGGATCTGGCGAACATTTGTAACGAAGCCGCCCTGATCGCTGCCAGAAAGCGGAAGCAGCAAGTAGAGAAGCAGGATTTCCTGGATGCCGTGGATCGCGTGATCGGTGGTTTGGAGAAGAAGAACAAGATCATCACTGCGGAGGAGAAAAAGGTGATCGCTTACCACGAGGCTGGTCATGCCACGGTGAGCTGGTTGACGGAACATGCTTCACCCTTGGTGAAAGTGACTATCGTGCCACGTGGGCGTTCGCTGGGAGCCGCATGGTACCTGCCCGATGAGCGGCACTTGACCACAACGGAACAAATGCAGGATGAAATGGCTTCCGCTCTCGGCGGTCGTGCTGCGGAAGAAACCATGTTCGGAAAGGTGAGCACCGGCGCGTTGAGCGACTTGGAGAAAGTCACCAAACAGGCGTACGCGATGGTCACCATTTATGGCCTCAACGATAAGATCGGGAACATCAGCTTCTACGATAGCTCAGGCCAGAACGAGTACAGCTTTGGTAAACCGTACAGTGAACGCACAGCACAGACCATTGACGAAGAGGTGAGCAACATCGTGGAGACGCAATATTTGCGGGCGAAGCGGATCCTTTCGGAAAACAAGGACAAACTCACTGCCTTGGCTACCCAATTGCTGGAAAAGGAAGTCATCTTCAAGGAAGACCTGGAAAAGATCTTCGGCAAGCGCGAATGGGAGCGTGAGGAAGTAGCATTGCTATCCCCAACGGTGAAGAACGGGAATGGGCAACCTGCAGTTGCCGCAGCTGATGCGTCGCCTTCAAGCGTTGATCCATCCGTGGTTGGCTGATCATGCCTAAAGGAGCGGCCTGTGAACGAATTCACTAAGCGTGCTCTTACCGGTGCGGTCTATGTTTCGCTTACTATAGGTGCTGCGATCGCGGGGCAGGGGGCAACGTTCCTTCTTTTCTTACCTGTGTGTTTGATAGGTGCTCGGGAGTGGAATAGGCTCTACAGTTCCGATCAAGAGTCAGGTCCTGGTCAGTTTCGGAACATGTTGCTCGCAGGACTTTCCTATGTGGCTTGGTGTATAGCTGTAATGGCACAGGACATTCGAGCAGTGCATGCCAGCGCATTTGTGCTTCTTCTGCTGGTCATACTCGCTTTCGATCTCATGCGCCGCGGGGTACAGGACCCAGCACGCGTTTTTGCGGGCCACTTGGCTAATGTGGCCTACATCGCCTTGCCGTTTGCGTGTTCCGTAGCCTTGGTACATGCACACAAGCACCTTTTCATAGGGTTCATGCTCCTTCTGTGGACCAGCGACACCGGAGCTTATCTCGTGGGTCGGGCCATCGGTCGTACCAAGTTGATGCCCGCTGTAAGCCCGGGCAAGACATGGGAAGGGCTTGGTGGCGGCGTGGTGCTCACCATGCTCGTGGGTTACCTTCTGGCGATGAATTGGACGGAACTGTCCCTCAAGCAATGGATGCTTGGGGCAGCGATCGTGGCGATCACGGCAACGCTCGGTGATCTGTTGGAAAGCGCCTTCAAGCGCGCGCGAGGCGTGAAGGACAGTGGCGCCGTACTCCCTGGGCACGGCGGGATACTCGACCGCTTCGATGGTTTTCTGTTGGCAGCGCCCGCCATGTGGATGGTGGTGCGGTTCTATGGATAGGAGGTGTTCGCTGGATCTATGTTCCAGTAAGTCCTGATCCTATCTTCGCCGCCCAATATCATGCGTCTACACCGCGAAGGAACCCCCACGATCCTGCTTACCGTCGCCATTGTGTGCTTCGGTCTTTTTTTCGCATGGACATGGGCGCCTGTATGGTTAGCATGGATCGTTACGTTGCTTCTCCTCACGGTTTTCACTATTGTGGTCTGGTTCTTCCGGGTTCCATCCCGGAAAGTCACTTTGGAAAACAACGCGATCGTTGCGCCCTGTGACGGTAAAGTTGTGGTGATCGAAGAGGTGGAAGAGACCGAGTATTTCAAGGACAAGCGGATCCAGGTTTCGATCTTCATGAGCCCGTTGAACGTGCACATCAACTTCGGCCCCATCAGTGGCACCACCAGCTATTACAAGTACCACCCCGGTAAATACTTGGTAGCATGGCATCCCAAAAGCAGCACCGAGAACGAACGCAGCACAGTGGTAGTGGAACATCCGCAACACGGAGAGGTCCTCTTCCGTCAGATCGCGGGCGCATTGGCCCGTCGTATTTGCACCTACAGCCAAGTGGGACAACCAGCCGAACAAGGCAAGGAGTTCGGCTTCATCAAATTCGGATCGCGCGTGGATCTTTTCCTGCCCATGTCAGCAGCAATGAACGTGCGAATGGGTGATGTGGTGCAAGGCTCCGTTTCGGTCATCGCTCGATTCAAATCTTGAACACATGCGTAATTGTTTGTTCCTGGCTCCAATGGTCCTGGTGTTCGGCTGCACAGAGCCTGCCGAGAAAGCCGTACCCGAGTTGAAGCCTTTGGTTATATCGGATACCACTATGGAGGTGGACCCATCGGCCATTGTGCTTGTTCCGCTCACCACCAGCGGCGTCAAGTTCGACGGGGTGTACCATTATTCGAGTGGCAATCTGAAATACTACATGCGCTTTTTCGAACGCGGTAATGCAGCCTTTGTGGGTGGCACGGAGAAGTATCAGGGTCAGCTTGCCGAAATGCTCACCATCGATGTGCGTAGTGGCTGGAACCAGGTCCACAACTGCCCTGTGGATCAGCGGAACGACAGTTTGTTCATCCGCTCGATGAGCATCAAAGGGGCTATTAATTATGCCGGTGAGGTTCGCGCTAATGGCGATTCACTCAGCATGCTCCGATCGAGCGAGATAAACGGAACGCGAATGCAGTTCAATTACGTTTTCCTGCCGGACGTTTTTCTACAGCAGGAGAAGGCGAAGTTCGTCGAGGTGAAGTAGGCGGTACGTCGCTAGTGGATCCGCGTTTCCTTCTGGAGCGAAATGCGCATGGTCCATACCCACATTTCGAGCGCCATGCATATCCGCGCCAATGTTATCGCCTATCATCAGGCTTTCTTTGGCGTTCGTGCGCGCTAGTTTCATGGCTTTCCGAAATATGCGCGGGTCGGGTTTGCTCGCACCGACGGATTCACTGCAGACCACATGCTCGAAAAGATCACTGATTCCGCTACTCTTCAACTTGGTGGTCTGCGTGGCTTCGAACCCATTGGTGATCAGGTGCAGCCCGTAGTTCGGTTGTAAGTCGTTCAATAGTTCCAATGTGCCAGGGAAGAGGCCCTTCATCCGGGGTGTTCGTTCCAGGTACGCATCGCCCATATGTTCTGCCAAGCGTTCGTCCCGTATCTCGAAAAAAAGCAGCGTGTTCCTGAACCGCAGCACGCGCATGACCTCCTTATCGATCTTGCCGTTCTCGTAGCGCTTCCAAAGACCCACGTTGACCTCCTCGTAGCAGAGGATCAGTTCGTCCACGGTGGGCACGCCGCGAGCAGCTAGTCCCAGCTCATCATAAAGAGTGGTCAGGACCGCCCGCGAATTGGTGCGAAAATCCCAAAGGGTATGGTCGAGGTCGAAGAAGAGGTGCCGGTAGCGTTTCACTGAACTGCACTGGCGAAGAACTGCAAACCACCGCTCAGCACAGCTGAAACACAAAAAGCCTGAAGCACAACAGAGAGCAAAAGTGCAGGGATGGTCCGGCGATCATGGCGGAAATAACGAGCCGCGAGAATGCTGCCAAGCGGAATGGTGAGCACGAGCGGGGTAAGTGCGGCAACACCGCGAAGGCCGCTGTTGTGTTTGAGTCGAATAAGCCACCGGTTGTGTCGAGTAAAGATCCGGGACACCGCAGCAGGGTTTATGGCCAATGCTTCTGTCCGCTTCCGAAGCGCTTTCAGGCGGGCGCGTTCACTCAACCAAGCGCTGAGCCGATAGAATACCAGAACGCCAATGCAACCACCAAGACTGGTGAACAGGAAATTCTGCAACAATGTGAATCCAAAACCCGCTCCGAAACCCGCTGCGACCAGCATCTTCAAGCTGCCAGCTGCGACCACGGTAAGAATCTCGGTGAATCCTAGCATTTCAGTTCAAAGTTTGGTGCCGTATGCAAGATCGCCAGCGTCTCCCAAACCAGGTACAATGTACGCCTGTGCTGTCATTTCCTCATCTATGGCGGCCACCCAAATGCGTGTGTTCGGGGGGAGATGTGTTCTCACGTAGTCCAATCCTTCGGCGCTGGCGATCACTGATACGATATGTACGGCTTTGGGTTTTCCCAATCGTAACAGCGCCTTGTATACGAGCACCATGCTCCGCCCTGATGCGAGCATGGGGTCACTGATGATGAGTACTCGGTCCTCAAGTGATGGACTGCTCAAGTACTCCACTTCAATATCGAATCCGTCCTCGCCCTTGCGATGCTTCCGATAGGCACTGACAAAGGCACTATCGGCTCTGTCGAAATAATTCAACAAGCCTTGATGCAAGGGCAAACCGGCCCTGAGGATGGTAGCGAGTACCGGTTGTTCGTTCGGCAGTGCCGTATGAGCTATGCCCAGAGGAGTGATGACCTCACTCGGCGTGTAGTCGAGTTTCTTGCTCAGTTCATACGCGATCACTTCACCGATGCGTTCAAGGTTCCTTCGAAACCGCATGGGGTCCTTCTGCACTTCCTGGTCCCGTATTTCGGCGATGAAGCGATTCACCACCGAGTTCTCTCGCAACAGTTCGGTCATCATGTCCTTAGCGTTTCATCCATTTCAACCATAGTGGCAAGCGATTTCGGCGTACGTTCAAATATAGACTTGTAGAACCACCGAAGCCTTCGTTGAAGCGCCTTGTTCCTGCATGGTTCGAACCAGCGAAGTCCAGCACCTTATCGGTACCGGCGTTTTTAGCGATCCAATTATCGACAATATGGAATATCGCACAGTGCTCGGTGCCTGCGGATGTGGATGCACTTTTCAGCAGAACGCTTCTTCCATCCCGATCAATAAAGCACGCCGCTGCTATGGTCGAACCTTGGGATCGGAGGCCGATGATGTTCGCTTCGCCACGTTCGATCGCATGCGCGATCAATGCCAGCAGAATACGACGATCCATCGGGCGTAACCCGCCGAAACGCGCGGCCGTTGTGCGTTCGAACAACTCGACAAACGTTGCCGCGTTCATGTCGCTCGTCCATTCCGTGTCTGGAGGCAACACCTTTTTCAGATTACGTCGATGGCCTTTGTCATACGCTTCACGAAGTGATTCTATGGATGAAATGGGTCTTAAGGTCTGATTCACGTTTTGTAATCCTCCGTCGATCCCAAGCGTTCCCATGTGCTCGTTCAGCCAGATGTCGACATACCGGAATCGCTGTGGAACGGAATCCAAAAAGGCGGTCGAACTACTTGGTTCGATCGGTCCTGATGAAAACACCCCAAGTTGTTGGATCGCATAGGGCTGGAAGAGATAGTCGATGCCGAACTTGCGTCGCCAGGTAAGGGGCATTATTGCACCAGAGACATCATCCACGAGTGCTTCCCAATTCGGCGATACGATATCGAGCACATCGCTCTTCGCGTACCATGAACGGTTCACGCAACAATTGACTCGGTTGTCCCACCAAGTCTTGTCGATGGCTTCATGTGTCAAGTGCTTGATCATGGCCTGGCGTATCGAATGGTTTCCTCCACAACCCGGCGCCACCCTTTTTCAGCCCCATAATCACTCAAAAAACGCTCATGCCATACTCCGATGAACGTACCGTTCACGCGCTTAACAGCATCGACCATCCGCTTGCTTGCTGTGATCGCAGCTTCCGGAGTTGAATGCATCTTGTAACACATTGCGCTATCCATCAGGGCGAATGGGTGCAACATCAATTTGGTTTCTCGGCCCAACACTGGGTCGAAATACGGAAAAGGGGTGCAGGTGCCAGCACGAAATCCGATGCTGTCAGCAAGCCCGATACTATGGTCTTCGCGAATGCCGATCCGTTCCAGTTCGTTGAACGTCGAAGGCAATTTCATGCGCAGGAAATGCTGTCGACTGATCGTTACCGTGTGATCGACGACCCGTTGAAGCGCGGCATGCTCTTGCGCAAAGAGTTCGATGCTATCAGAACTGTGGTAGGATGGGTGCAGGCCCACTTCCGCCCAAGTCGAAACATCCTGCACACGCTGTCGCATCAACGGGTTCGAAAGTCCAACGGCATGGTCGAATTCACCGCGGGGCGATACCAAAAAATTGAGGATAACACGGTCCGTATTCCCGTCTGTGATCCTGCGGAGATCATCGTAAACGTCGTAGGGGTCAGGACGGCGACCCGCCAGTGTGCGCCAGCGATCCACAAGCTTGGTCAGGTCAGCTCGCAAAATGTCGCGCACGCTTGCTCCCAGTGTTCGCCAGAGGGGTCTGCCTTTGAACATGAACCCATTGTCAACATCCATGGTTGCGAAGTGGCGGTATCTCCTCCGCACCGGTGGCAATCCCGGAAGTTGGGCATGAAGGTCCTGAGCGAAGGCCAACACCCATTCGTCTGCGACCGGGCGATCGAGCCATCCTCGTTGAGCATTCCTCGTTTTCGGAGCGCTTATCCTTCCATGCGGATCGCGTTGTCCTGTCCCGTGTTCGTCTGCGAGAGATAGCAATTCGCCCACTGCGAAAAAGATGTCTTGGGGTCGCTCCTCGTGCAGTGGTTCTTCCGCGGTGTTCGGTTTTATGTGAAAGCAGCCCTCGATCGGCAGTGTATCATACACGATCACGGGGATACCAGCGGACAGTGCCGATCCGCGTTCGGTGATGATCTCCACTTCCCACCCGAGCATTCGCTGAAGTACGTGGCGAACGGTGTACCGCACCCAAGGCGAATCGTTCCCGATATAACAGATCACTTCAGCCATTCGCGCACGCGTTCGCAGGCAATGTAACGCGACAGTTCGGCGAGCTCGATGTGGGATCAGCCCAAGTCACTTACCAATCGGCCAATGATGCGCTCCGCGGCATGACCATCACCGAATATTCGTGGATAGCTCCGCGCGTCTTTTTCAAGAATGAGTTGCGCAGCTTCGGCGAACAGCTTCTCATCAGCATTCACAAGAACAGCTTGCCCCTGCTGCACCAATTCAACCCATTCGGTTTCAGCGCGAAGCACGATGCATGGTCTATCGAAAAAGAAGGCTTCCTTTTGAACGCCACCGCTATCCGTGACCACAAGCCGGGCGTGTTTTTCAAGCGCTATCATATCCAGAAAACCAGCTGGAGGCAGCAGATGGAACGATGGGTTCGAGCGAAGGGTTTTGAGCACTTCCGTGTCCAGCAGGCTCTCCATACACTTCAGCGTTCGAGGATGTACAGGAAGAACAACCGGCAGTGCATGCTCTTGATTCAGTGCGAGCAATGAACGAAAGATGGCATTCAAACGAACAGGGTCATCCGTATTGATCTCCCGGTGCACTGTAGCCAGGACAAATCCATCGCTTGGCAGGCGCAACTCGGACAGCAGGCCCGATCGCCTATCAGAAATACCAGCGAACCACGTGCTGTTATCGAACATCACATCCCCGCTCAGGTCTATGAGCGGATGGTCGATCGAAGGACGAGCACCGATCGATCGCCGGAATCCTTCACGCTCCAGATTAAGCACGGCTGTTTCCGTAGGGCAGAACAACCATGTGCTCATGTGGTCGCAAGCGATCCTGTTCAATTCCTCGGGCATTCGCTTGTTGAAGGATCGAAGACCAGCTTCCACATGTGCGATGGGCACATTCAGTTTGGCAGCAGCCAATGCACCGGCAAGGGTGCTGTTCGTGTCACCATAAAGAACCACCACATCATGATCTTTCTTCAAAAGGACTTGTTCGATGCCCTCGATCATGCGAGCGGTCATGGCGCCGTGGTTCCCGCTGCCGACGTTCAGGTTTATATCCGCTGCTGGTATGCCAAGCTCCTCAAAGAAGACCTGGCTCATGTTGGCATCGTAATGTTGGCCAGTGTGCAATAGGGTCTCGACTACCTGGCCCTTGGGATGGTTCGCGATCGCCCGGCTGATAGCCGCGGCCTTGATGATCTGCGGGCGAGCGCCGATGATCGTAAGGATGCGAAGTGGTGCCGGCATTTTACAACTGACCGTTATCCGCGAAGCTGAAATAGCCTCCGGAGGTGATGATCACATGGTCCTGCACGGTGATATCCAAGAATCGCCCCCCCTCGACCAGCTTTTTGGTAAGCGCAATGTCCTCACTGCTTGGTCGAAGTTGGCCGGAAGGATGGTTATGGCAAAGCACCACTGAGCTTGCTCGTTTTTCGAGAGCTTCACGGAAAATGAGTTTGGGATCCGCGACCGTGCCGTGCATACCGCCTTGGCTCACCTTGCACTTATCGAGTAGGCGATTGCCACGGTCCAACAGGAGCAACCAGAATTCCTCATGTGGCAGGTCAGCCACAAGTGGACGTAAAAGCTCGAAAGCCTGTTGGCTGCTGCCGACCAATGGCCGCTGTTCGATGCTGGAGTCGCGGCGTCGTTGGCCAAGTTCCAGTGCGGCAGCGATGCTCAGTGCTTTCGCCTCACCAACACCATTGATCTTCATCAGGTCAGAAACGCCCAGCCTGGCCAATTTATGCAGGTCGTTATTGGCTTTGTTCAGGATCAGTCGGGCAAGGTCCAATGCGCTGTCCTTGGGTGTGCCACTGCGGATCAGTATGGCAACCAGTTCGGCATCGCTCATGGCCTTAGGCCCGTTTGCCAGCATGCGTTCCCGTGGGCGGTCCTCCTTTGACCACTCTGGTATGCTCAGCTTGTTCGGGCCGTTATCGACTGGTTCCATCGAGCGGAAAATAGAACAGGTCCCCGTTAGAGGACCTGTTCAGAACGATTCAAGTACAGCAAGCCGTTACTTCAACGCGGAAACGAGCTTACGCAGGCTGCTCTTCAGATTGGACGCCTTGTTCTTGTGGATCACTTTGGTCTTGGCCAACTTGTCCAGCATGCTTTCCGCCTTTGGAAGCAGTTTTTCAGCTTCCTTCTTGTCGGTTGCAACGCGCAGGTCGCGAACGGCATTACGGGTGGTCTTGTGCTGGAAACGGTTACGGTCGTTACGCGTCTCGGTCTGGCGTACGCGCTTCAACGAACTCTTGTGATTGGCCATAGTTTCTTTGAAAAGGACGGCAAATATAGCCCGGAGCACCATATGGGCAAGCCATTGAACGAAAAAGCCCCGGTATGGCCAAGGCTTTTGAATGCTTTTGCACGAACTCCGGATCAGTAAGCGCGTTCTTCCTTACCGCCAACCATATTGGTCACGGTCTTCGCAATGATCTTCAAGTCGAGCATAAAGGACCAGTTCTCCAAGTACCAAACGTCCAGATCCACACGCTTTTCCATGAGTTCCGGAGTGCGGGTCTCGCCGCGGAAACCATTCACTTGGGCCCAACCCGTGATGCCTGGGCGAACAAAGTGGCGAACCATGTATTTGTCGATGATATCGCGGAACTGATCATTGAGGCGAAGCGGATGCGGACGAGGGCCCACCACGCTCATTTGGCCCATCAGTACGTTGAAGAACTGGGGCATCTCATCCAGATTGCTTTTCCGCAGGAATGAACCCACTTTGGTGACGCGCGGATCGTTCTTGGTGGCCTGCTTCATGTCGGCCTCTTTGTTCATACGCATGCTGCGAAACTTGTAACAGCCGAACTTCTTCTTGCCTTCGCCCAATCGGGTCTGTTTGAAGAAGACAGGGCCTTTGCTCGAAAGTTTCACCGCAATTGCCAGAATTGGGAAGAGCCAACTGAAAACGAAAACGATCACGCACAACGAGAAAACGATATCGAAAGCCCTCTTCGCCATACGGCTCCAACGGTTGTCCAGCGGTTCATTCCGCAGTTTGCTCACTGGAACCGAGCCATGGAACTCGAGTTCGGTGGTCTGCACCACAGGAATGAAGCTGTCCGCACTGGGGATCACGCGGAAGCGAATGGTATTCCGCTCGCAGAATTCCATCAGGTCGGTGATCACTTCCTTGTACGTACCGGGTAGCGCACAATAAATGATATCGATCCGGTTCTGGACAGCAAACACTTTCGCAGCCTCTACATCGCCAAGGCGCTGCGAGGCAAGCACACCGCTAACGGCAGCATCGCTGAAAAGACCACGGAAGCGATATCCGCGCACGGTCTGGTCCTGACAATATTGAAAGATCTCTTGCGCTGCTGGCCCATCGCCCACGATCACAAGGTCCTTGACGGTGGTCAAGGGTTCCAAAGTGAGCACCTGGTTAAGACCGGAGCGCATGGATAGTATGGATCGTTGGCTGGAGCGCAGCAAGGTAGCAAGCTCCTGGTTCAGTTCGGGGCGCGAAACGCGTCGACCCGGTCGAAGGTTAGGAAAGGCGGGCCGATCGCCTGGGTTAATAGTGTTTTCCACGATTTTCGATTGGGATAACGGCCTTCTGAACGAGTGGGTCAAATGTAGACGGAGGTCGAAGGGTATGTCAAGTTTGTCGTCGATAAACTGCAATTTATCGAAAATGGGCCACTTTGGTTCCTTGGACAAGAACCATGCGGATCCGTCACCCCTTCGTTCTCTTCCTGAAGCGATCCGTTAGAGCAAGCCACAGGAACTGCGTGTTCGTGATCAAGTAGCGTTTCCATAGACGGCCTGGTTCCAATGCGAAACGATAGGCCCATTCCAGTGAAAGGTCGCGCATCCACTTGGGCGCTCGAGTGTCTTTTCCTGCATACAGCAGAAAAGCACCACCCATGCCGAGCATTATGGCGTTCACACGGCCTTTCATGCTGGCCATCCAGCGCTCTTGTTTTGGGCAGCCAAGTGAAACGTATACGATATGGGCACCGCTCGAATTGATCTTCATCACCATTGCGGCGGTCTCCGCTTCGGTAAGCTGTCGGAAAGGCGGTGAGATGGCTCCAACGATCCTCAATCGTGGAAAATCCTTGCTGGCGCGAACGGTTATCAGGTCGAGCACATCCTGCTTTCCACCGTACAGAAAGATCCCCAAGTCTTGCCGTTCAGCCTCGGCCATAAGTGCTGGCATAATGTCGTTGCCAGCCACGCGTTCCTGGTGAAGACCGAATTTACCGTTCAACTGGTTCAGCATGGGCATGCCGTCCGCAGTTGCGAAGTCCGACTCACTTACTACTCGTGCAAAGTCTTGGTTGTTATGTGCTTCAACACACATATGGGCATTTACGCAGCACACATATGAAGAACGGTGGTCCGTACCGAATGAGGCGAAGCGTTGGATGTGTTCATTGAACGAGCCGATGGAAAGCCCGATACCCAAGACCTCTTGTTTAGGTAGTGCGTTCATTGTCCCAGCGATGCGGGCTTCAAGCGGACGTCCTTCAGCGTGTGCGCGATGATGCGTTCGCTGCCATTCTCGTACCACTTGATCGTTTCATCAACGCCTTGTTCCAAGCTGAAAGGGGCTTCGCCGAAAGCCTCCACGGTGCGATCCATTGGGGTGATGTAATCGCTCGTCATACTGCGATAACGCCCGGTTGTAATGGGGAACGGAATATGAACGGCCTTCAGGAGATCGCCACCGAGTGCGATGGACCGAACGAGCCAGGTCGGTATGTAACGCACTGGTTTGCCGGTAAGTCGGCGCGAGATGGCATCCACCCAAACCCTGAGATCCACAGGCTGATCGCCTACATAGAACACTTTGCCATGAACCTTTTCACGCGGAGCGAGGAGCATTTTTTCGATCTGCCATACCACATTGCCCACATAACCATATGACCGAACCACCTTTTGTTGGCTGGGGTGGAAGTAGAGTCCCTTCTTCATCACCTTGAACATGATGTCGCGATAGCGCAAGCTGAACGGCCCCCACACCGTGGTCGGGCGAATGATGGTCCATTCGCACCCAAGGTGCGCGTCCCGGGTGGCCAGTTCTGTGCGCCGTTTCGTTTCACCGTAAAGCGTGAACGGCTTGAAATCGAGATCGTGCTTGGGCTGGTATCCGGCTTCGCATACGAACTGTGTGCTGGTAACAATGATACGTTCGATGCTCGGAGTGCTTTTTACGACACGAAGGACACGCTCTGTACCTTCATGATTCTGCTGGTACGCAAGAATTTCGATAGGCTCATCGGTATCCGCGCGTGCCGCGAGATGCACAACATGCGTTGGTTTGAATTCACGGAAGAGATCGCCCATACGCTTCTCATCCATGATATCGCAGAGCTTCCACCAAGGAGCGTGTACCGGGTTCAGCGGCGGGTTCCAATCCAAGTTGATCACCTCAACATTCTTGGCCAGAAAATGCGCCATAAGGTTGGTTCCGATAAAGCCGGATCCTCCAGTAACGAGCAGTCGCATCTTCAGCATCAATTGGTCTCTGTCACACGCACAAGCGCATTCTCCATGTTCTCGTGGAAACGTTCCAACGTAAATCGTTCCTCAAAGATGCGTCGGCCATCCTGGCCCATGCGATCACGGAGTCCAGCGTCATTGATGAGACGCATCAATTTTTCGGCAACAGCGGGAGCATCCTGAACGGGCACCGTGAACCCGTTGATGCCGTCTTGCGCCACGGACGGAATACCGCGCCATTGGGTGGTGACAACGGGTTTCGCGAACTGCATCGCTTCGACCAACACCAGGCCGAAGCTCTCGGCTTCGAAATAACTGGGGAAGCAGAAAATATCGCAGCCAGCGAAGTGTTCGTTTTTTTCGTGATCACGTTTCACGCCCAGAAAGCGTATGCGATCCTGAAGGTTGTTCGTCGCAACATAGCCTTCGCATTCGCGCCGGAACAGATCGTCGCCCCATTTGCCCATCAGTTCAAGCCGGGCCTGCGCACCAGCTTCTACGATCATCTTGAACGCCTCCAATAGCACCTTCACACCTTTGCTCGGAACCAGCACACCCGTAAATAGGATCGTGATCGGCTCACCCGCTGAAGCCGAGTGCTCTTGAACCGTTCCGCGCATGTCGGGAATACCGTTGGGTACCACAACATCATACTTGGCACCCAGCAATTTTCCATCCTCGGGGTTTTGCGGTGCGGTGCGAATGGCCAGCGTGGGCTTTCGGTAGGCGAGGTTGAACAACGGCCGGATCAACGCCGGAAGGGTTGGAGCGAATCCCGCAACACCACCGGCGTGGAAATGGAATACCGTATGCCTGAAAAGCCATCGCGTTGCGTTCAATAGAAGGATATCGCGAAGCACTGGTACGATGTTCGGCCCGCTAGGTGGGTAATAGAGTACCGAAGTCCGATGGCTGAACCGAGCGATCCATATCCTTATGATGGTGGTGAAGAGCACCCAGAGTTTGCGCGGTTCGAATTTTCCAACGCTTTCCATATCGTCGGAGAAGGCCAGACGAACGTGAAAGAGTTCGACCCGTTCGAAACGCCCCTTAAGCAGCGCCTCGATCATAACGGCTTGCCCCCCGAACGGCGGTGGGGTTTGGCCGACAACGAGGATTCGTAAAGGGGCCAGGTCCAAGTGGATATAACTAAAGAAGGTTACTAGGAGAATGCTGTTCGGATCGAGACTCTTAGCATGGGTTACCAGTAGCAAGCACCTTCTACCACACTTGCATGCTCAGGCCGTTCATTGGCACCTGGACGCACCCAATATTCGTTGCGGAGGGGATGGTTTTCCCAGCGTGCGCCTGTAATTCCGAAGAGCAATTGTGTGGCTCCACCGATGTGGACCGCTTTTTTACCCATGCGCTTCGCATGAGCGGCAAGCGGGAAACCGTAGGCGCCACAACCAATAATAGCCACATCGTAGCTGGTCTCGCTCATGCGGTCCTTCATGTACTGGAGCGCTTCGAACCAATCCTTGAACGAGGTGGGGTTGCCTGCCACGGTTTGCACGGCACGAATAGTCTTCAATTCGAGATCGGGAAGCACGCGCGGGTCCTTGAACAGCTTTTCTCTGCGGGCGAACTGTTCCTGGATCGTGCGTTCGAAGGGATGCACTACCAGTACGGTTTTTCCAGCAAGCACTTCGCTCCATGGGTTGGCATGGAGGAAGGGTTCCAGATCAGGTAATTCGACCTTCACGGCGTGTGCGAGTTCCTTGGAGAAGAACAGTTCTTCGCGACGCCACGTGCCCAGGATGTCCACCTGCTTCATGTCCTCGAACATAAGGTGGGCGAACTTGACGTACAGTTCCTTTTCCGGCGGGAAGAAGCCGCTCAACTGGTACATGTTCTCGATGGACTCCGGGTCGTACCCGTACGAAGGAATGCGGCCAGTTATGAACCGGATGTGGTTGTAGAGGTTGGGTTGGTAGTCGGCTATATGGCCGAGATAGCCCAACAGGCTATACAATTCGGTGCTGCCGAAACGGCAGATCATGCTGGGTTTGTTGGCCAGAAGTTCCTCCTTGATGCGGTCTGAACCAGCTTGTCCACGGAACTCAGCGAGGTTGTAATTGAACGCGAACCGGGCGGTATTTGGGAACAATTTGGCGTATCCGCTTCGCGCCTTCTTCAGGAATTGAAGCGTGTTGGGTCCTGGGATCATGGGGCCGTTGGTACGGGGTGGTGTGCTTGGGGTTTCGCGGTCACAATGAAAAGCGGGTGAAGGTATTGTCGAGGTTTTCCGTGTATACCGGGCAGGTCCACATATCGTTATGAGTGGTTTGTTGAAGAACGAACGGAAAACCAGTGTTTTGGTCGTTCATCGGCGGATCCAGTGGGGTTCGTCGAAAACTCCGAACGCTTGTTGATCAAGTGAGGTTGAAGGTGCCAAATCCAAGGAACGCATGCGGCACTCGAACTCCTTTTCCGAATTGGTCATCTGCTCGAGCATTGTGCTTGGCTTAGCATTCGGCGGTCTGCGTGCGCATGCCACCACATACTACGTGTCATCGACGGGGAACGATAGCAATAACGGGACTTCGCAAGGCACCGCATGGCAAACCATCGACCGTGTGAACCAGATCACCTACCAGATCCAACCCGGTGACCAGATCCTGTTCCAACGCGGGGGGCACTTCCGTGGGGAGATCATTTGGGGGACTTCTGGTTCTGCTGCTTCCCCGGTGGTGATCGGTGCTTATGGCACGGGCGACGCTCCTATCATCGATGGCTCCCGGATCATTACTGGTTGGACCCAACACAACGGAAACGTGTGGAAAGCCTATGTGGGCCAACAAGTTGATCAGGTGTATGTGAGCGGGGCACGCGTTGTGTTGGCCCGGACACCGAACAATGGTTGGTATCGCAACAACCAAGGCAGCGGCAACACTCTGCACAGCAATGATCTTACGGAAGCGAACGGTTTCTGGACGGGCGCTCGTTGCGTCGTTCGTTGCACGGCGAGCAGTGTTGACACACTTCGCGTTATAGGCTTCAGCAACGGAACCCTCACGTTCAGTTCGAACCCTGTGAACGGGAACATGGGTGTGGACGACTGGGGTTTCTACATGGAAAAAAGACTTGACCTCCTGGATGCCGCCAATGAATGGTTCTATGATGGGGCAAACGGCTTTCTTTATTTGCAAGCACCGGGCAATGCCAACCCTAACAACCTTTCGGTGGAGGCCTCGGTCCATTGGTCGGGTATCAACTGTTATCCCGGCAGGCATCACCTTTCGGTTCAGAACCTTTCGTTCCAGCACCAACGCAATTCGGGCATTCGTATCGATGACGCGAGCCAGGTGGTTATCAGCAATTGCACGTTCCGCGACACCTATCATGGCATCCGTAGCTACGGCCATTACAACAGCTACACAAGCTGCACGTTCGAAGACACCTATGCCACGGCGTGCTTGATGATCGACAACAACTCGACATTCGAGAACAACACGTTGCATGATATCGCTGTGACCATGGGAGAAGGAGAAAGCGGCTGGGGATACTTCGGCGTCCGTTCCATTGGCCCAGGGAATGTGATCCGCGGAAATAATTTCGATCGTATCGGATACATGCCCATTTTGGCTGGGGATGATCAGTTGGTCGAGAAGAACATCATCAAGCACCATTTGGTGATCCTCAACGATGGCGGTGGGATCACGTTCGACAGTTCCGATGGTCTCATTGTCCAGGACAACATCATTTACGATCCTATCTGCGGGCTTGATGGCTCCAGTACCGTTCTGCCCCATTACCAACGCCTTGGCGTGGGCATCTACTTCGGCAATACAAGCAACAAGAACGTGATCGTTCGGCGTAATACGATCGCCAACTTGCCTGGAGTAGGGATCAACGTTGATCACAATATGAACGCAGTGGGTTATCAGATAAGGAACAACACGATCTTCAACTGCGACATCGGTATGTCGATCAGTGACTACAGCAATTACAACGGGCCTTATGCGGTCCCGCCCTATTACGTTCCGAATTACAATGATGTCTTTGATGGGAATATCATCTATGGGTTGCGCAATGACCAGCTGAGCCTGAGGTTCTACAGCTGTTGGGGCGCTCAACATGTCGACTTCGGCACGTTCACGAACAACCGGTACTTCAACCCGTACAATGAAATGGGCATCTACCATGTTAGTTTCCAATCGGGTCAGGGAACGTACTCGCTCGAAGAATGGCGGGCTGAGCGCAATGAAGAAGCGGGCAGCACGCGAAGTTCTTTGCACCTCAATGAATGGAACACTGTAGCTGAGATCGGTGATGATCTGATCCCTGGTGGAGATTTCACCAACAATGTCACTGGCTGGGGAGGCTGGCCCACGAATACGCAGGTAACGCACAACACAGGTCATTTGGACAATGGATGCCTCAAGGCCTACTTGCCGGACAACTCGGTGTATGCCAACTTCGGTTTGCGTAATCCGGATTGGTTCAACCTGGAAGCGGGCCAATGGTATCGTTTCGACTTCAGCACCCAGAGCGATGCGCCTGGCCAATTGCGTGCGGGCATCAAAGGGCTTTCACAGGAGAACAACCCTTATTTCCTGTTCGATCGCCTCGTTGCGTTCGGAACGGATCGTCGTGAAAACAGCATGTACTTTCAAGTGCCGGCATCAGAACCAGCGAAGCTCATGATGGTGAACCAGTATACTGAGCCCATGTACTACATAGACAACGTGGCCCTTTACAAGGTTCAGGTAACCGCCGCCGATCCATTGGAGAAGCAGATCGTGTTGATCAACGAACTGAACACCGATCAGGTCTTTCCGCTTGTTGGATGCTGGAGCGACGTGAACGGATCCTATTACTCGGAGAGCATCACTGTGCCTGCGTACCGATCACGTGTGTTGATCCATGAAGACGAAGCACTGTGTTCATTGAGCACAAACGTGAACGAGGAGTTGGCCAAGGAGAACAAAGCGTTGCTGTTCCCCAACCCGATCAGCACCGGTGCGCGATTGAATTTTACGACCGAACAGAACGGTACAGCCACTTTTATCGGAGCCACTGGGCAAACAGTAGCGATGATCACGTTATCTGCGGGCTCTGCAAGTACACATTTGCCATCGAACCTTCATCCAGGGGTTTATTCGGTGCGGATAAGTAACGTACAGGGTGAACGAGTTGAGCGACTGGTGATCCAATAACCGATAAACCGATCATATGGCTGAAGGCCCGGACCAGAAGGTTCGGGCCTTCAAGTTTGGCAGATGCCTGATGCTAAAGAGATCGTAGAATGATCCTGGCTGGGTTGCCAACGGCCACATGACCTGCTGGAACATCCTTCAGCACAACAGCGCCAGCTCCAATGGCCGAATCATCCCCGATGTTGATGGGCCCGATGATCACCGCGTTGGCACCCACATCCACACGGTTGCCGAAAATGGGCGCGCGACTGTACGTGCCGTCTTTCAATTTCTTGTTACCTATTGTGGTGCTGTTACGCACAGTACAGCCACTACCGAACACCGTGCTGTCGTTGATGACCAATGCCTGCCCATGATCTATACGGAAACCTTCGCCCACTCTGGTTTTCCATGGGAGTTCGATGCAGAGGAACCATTCCACGAAAACGCGGTAGAAAATGAAATATGGAAAGAGGAGCACGAAGCTGACGATGTTCTGACGAAGCAAATGAGCGATGCGGAACAGTGTCATCACCAGCAATCCCTTTGGATTGTTGCGGTTCGCGCTTACGTCCTGGAAGATGTTGAACACGCTGGCCATCACTGTTTCGGGGCTAAAGGTGCCAAGAACTGGTTGAACCAAAGTTTCGCCTTGGCAGGAAAGTGCAGGGCGACACGGACAATGCGACTCATCCACAGATGCCAAGGACCGAGCCCCAGGTCACGGCTGATGGCGTCACCTTCGCGCATTGCTTTACTGAGCGGGATGGTCGCACTCGCCCCGCCAACGCTGAAGTGCGCAAGTACGAACGGGACATAGTGGAACATGTGCTCGTTCTCTGTCCAAGCGCGCAATGTCCAGTGATGATCCCCCCCAACGCGGAAAGCGGCATTGAACGGATGACCATCATAGTAGGAACGCCGCACGAAAAAACTCGGATGGTTCAACACCATTTCCCAATGCTTCAAAAGAAAACCATTCAGTTTGGCATGCTTCACCTTGCTCGTTCCGTTCGGGTAATGGATCAGAATATCACCATGCACGATGTTCGCGCTCGCATGCGCTTGAGCTCCATCCATTGCACGTGAAACGGCATCGGCCGGGTACCAATCATCCGCATTGATCATACCCACCCATTCGCCCGAACACTCAGCAATGCCTTTGTTCATGGCATCGTAGATCCCTTTGTCCTTGGCGCTTTGCCAGAAGTCGATGCGATCATCGTAGCGCCGCAGAATATCGAGCGTTCCATCGGTGCTGCCGCCATCCATGATGATGTACTGGATGCGCTGATGCGTTTGTTCGAGCACGCTCTGAATAGTGCGTTCCAATGTTGCGGCACCATTGTATACCACCGTAATGATACTTACCAAGGGTCCTGCCCCGTCCGAAGGTGGAATACCCTTGGTGCGTTTTCCACCTTGTTGCATGTTGGTCAGCTCAGCCATTCGCCATTGAGCGCTTTGCGTTTGCCTGTGATCGCTTCACGTTTGATGCACATCGGTGCGAGCATCATGAAGAGCAACAGAGAGCCGAGGTAATAACCAAAGCCTGTGATATCGATCTGCCAGCAGAACAACAAGTAACAAAAGCCGGCGAAAAGCGGAGCCAATGCGGTGCTGTTCCGATACTCCGTTCGATATCGTTTGAAGCCATGCCAGTAGACCAGGTACATGAGCAGAAGTCCAAAGAGCCCTTGGTTCACAAAGATCTCAAGGAAGGAACTGTGCATATGCAGGTTGTATGATTTCGGTTCGTTCCACAGCTTGGCTACACCATCGAGCAAACGCAAACGGTACTGGCCGTTGTATCCGTTGCCGAAGAGGATCCCCCTCCTGTCACCCATGGTCCAATCGTAAGCGGATTCCCAGATGTATGTGCGCCCGTTGAAGGTGGTAACGTCCTTTTTGTTCACCCGTGAAAGGATCGCCACGAAGACGGGCAGGGAGAGAATTTCATAGATGAGAAGAGCGAACGTCATCATGATCGGCATTGTGAACAAGGAGATCGGATAGATGCCCTTTGCCGCCTTGATGGCTTTCGTAAGGAACAATATGGTGATCACCAGGAAGATCATGAACGAGAGCCGACTGTTCACGCTCATAATGATGGCCATGTTCAACATGTACAGCGCAAATGTGCCGATGAACCGCAGTGGTTTCCGCTGGAAATCCCGGAAGTAGAACAGCAACATCAAATTGATGAACGACAACAAATGGGCAGCTTCGTAGATGCCGAGTACGAAGGGGAAGCTGGCTCGGCCCTCGAAACTGTGCAGCTTGTTGTGCAAGCCAGCTGCCATGCCCAGTATGTTGAGGCCTTCCAGGAGGAGCAGCCCTTTGAGGATCATGGCTGACCAGTCGAAATCGTCCCTGTTCCTATTGTACAGTTGCACGATCACCGCGGCGAAAAAGGGAACGGTGAACTCCACCGCCATAGCCGTAGCATTGGCCGGTTTCAGCACTGGGCTGTGATAATGCAGGCCTACCCCGAGTGAGATCGCGTTGTATAAAACGGCAGCTGCGCAGATCATGAAAGTGCCGTTCACCACGGGGGTGAATCCTCGGCGATAGAGCACATCGAGCGCATAGAAGAGCACGATCAACAAAAAAGGCACGGTAGTGAACAAGAGCCCGCTCGTCCAGGTGAAACTTGGCAAGAACATCATGTAGGAACCCAACCCGTACACCGGGAGGCCCAGCACGAACAGGGTGTTCACCAGTTTGGCCTTGTTGATCACGGCAGAAGCTGTACGTCGGTCAGTGCAATCCGAGCTTACGCTGCAAGTTGCCAAGGAAAGGCGTAACGGCCTTGTCCAGGTCTTCGGGCAAGGCGCTTTTCACCAAGTTCTTGAACTTTCGAAGTCTGCTGGGTTCGATGTATTTCTCGAAATACGCCAGGTCGCGGCGATTGTCCACTACCATGAACCGAGGATGCACGAGCGGGAAGCTCATTTCGCTGGCATCATCTTTATTGCGAGGATCCAGATCGCTTCCCGTATGTGTGCTCGCATCTCCGAAACCAATGTTGCGGATCAGGTTCACAGTAGGAATGATATTGACCATTCCATGCATCCAGCGGCCATAGTCGAGCTGGAAATCCCACGAATGGATCTTCCCGTTCCAAGAGCTCTCAAGCAGCCCATAGGCCTCGGATCTTTCGCCGTTGCTCAGGAAATGGCCATCCAGCAGTCCGCTGTCACGAAGTGCTGGCCAATCCTTCATCGCAAGGTCGTACTTCTTCCAATTGCGTCGCCAAGAGGCCCAACCCCAATAAGCGCCGTACCCGTGCGCGCTGTAATAGTAACTGTCCGAATTGGTGTTCTCCCATTCCGTCATGAGATTGTTCCCCATGATCACCCAAATTCGCTCGTCGTCGCGGTAATGTGCGAGCAATTCCTGCGCGAAGTGGAACCAAGTGGGCATGGGCAGGCAGTCATCCTCCATGATGATACCTTCCTCTTCATGCTCGAAGAACCAGTCGATCGCAGCTGGTGGGCCGAAGCGGACGGACTGGTTCGTTCCGCTGAAGCGCGTTTTGAACTCACATGGCCAATCCACCAATTTGGCGAGGGATCGCACCATTTCAACAGCTTCAGCTTCACCCTCCTTGTCAGGCCTGGCGCCATCACAGGCGAAATAGAAACGGGGAGGCTTCGCAGCACGAATAGCCTCGATCACCCGCTTGGATTCCTCATAGCGCTTGAAGCCGATGAAGAGCACCGCAGCTTGCAGCGCCGGTTTGTCGGTGTTGCTCATGGTTGGTTCGCGGTTCCGAAAGTATTCACTTGGTTATTGCGGTAATACGGCGTGAAGTGCTTGAGCATGCTGATCGCATGTTGAGCAATGGTCTGTGGTCGGGCGAATTCATCCACGAACCGATACAAGAACAACTGCATGCGGTTGCGATATCGGATACTCACGTCCTGGGCAATGTTGCCGAAGCGATCGGCCGGAAGTATTTCGATCAATCCTGCAGCATGAGCGGATGGCAGGAGCATGTTGCTTCCATGAACACCGACCACGATCTGGCTTTTTGCATAGGCGCGGCACCATTGTATTTCCACCTCGTTATTCATCCGAGTGGTTCGGAGGTCTTCCGCGAGGTGGCTCAACCCGCCTGGAGGTGCGAGGCCAACGACCGTGAAAGTCGCGGACGGGATCTCCTCTTTGATCTGACGCATGCTGGAAGCGATCATCATCGACTGTCGGCGAATGAACCATTGTCCCAGGTTTTTCTTCAAGCCGATCGAGCCGAGTGCGCGATAGCAGAATTTACCCCAAGGCGAAGCGAACCACAGGCGATCCGTGCGCGCCACGAAGGTGATGTGTGGGGGGCGAGAAGTGTATTCTGTCAACGAAAATGGCGGAATTCCGGAGAAACGTTCAAAATCGATATCGGCGAAATCGGGATGTCCCCAAGCCCGGGCCAATTGGACCTCATCATAACGGACCAGTTGCTTCTGAACGAACTGATCGATGCAAGGATGCCATGCGCGGGCCTGTGAGAGTTTTTGATCCACCACCCACAATTCAGCCACGCCTTTGGGTGCAAGCCATTCGAACATTTTTGGGATCAAGAGCACCAAGCCTTGGTCCTTGTAATTATCGAGGTAATGCTGTGCGTTGTAGAGCTTCAACAGCACATGCCCGTACAAATGGTCCAGCAGGTTCAACACGATCACCCGCTTGTGTTCGCTGAACACCTTGCGTTCTATCGGAAAGTCGAACGAGGTCGGCGTGGTGTACTCCGGATAGGTTATCCAAGGCTCGGCGTTCGGGTGTAGGATCTTCTTGGTCTTCTCCTCGAAGGCGAGCTGGAGGTCCGTTTGGAACCCGACGGGAAGGTCGCGCAGGTATACGCTGGCGCATTTCGCGCATCGGTATTCCCCGAGCACTTGAATGCCGATGAACAGGCTCTTGCGCACTTCGGGTTTCGGGGTTCCGCAAACGGGGCAATCGAAGTCGTTGAAGCAGGAGGGCTTAAGCGGAACGACGTTCCTGTCCTCAAGCACGGGCCCGGGCCCATGGTCCGCGTCGATGCGCCACTTGAAGTCAGGGCCGTATGTGTGCTGGTCGGTCATGCTCAACGGGCATAGCGCACGTGCCAGAAGGATGCAATGGCGTGGATGGTGTACCGCAGATTGGGGCGTGCTTCCTTGTAGAAAAGGTCAAGCAGGAAATTGCTGACGAAGAACGAGATGATCATCGCCCATATGGCGCCCTTGCTCTGATAGAGCGGTATCAGCACAAGATTGAGCCCGATGTTGCAGACCGCACCGACCACGCTCATAACGAGCGAATAGCGGAACAGGCTCTCATTGGTGATGAAACTCATTTTAGCGACGCCCATATTGGTGAAGAAAAGACGGATCGCGAACAGGGATAGAAGATACCCGGCTGGTCTGTATTCCTCACCAAAGAAAAGTACCATGAACGGTTGGGCAAGAAAGTAGAGCGGGACAGCGGTTACCAGAAACATCACGAACATCAATCGGTACTGGTTCACGATGCGCAGCACATAGAGATCATGGTTTTCCAGCCGGGCGCGTGTGATCGCAGGTGCGAGGGAGGCAACAACGATGCTGGGCAGGAAACCGAGCGATTCGATCATTTTGAGAGCAACACTGTATTGACCCACTTCAGCGTTAGCGCCCGCTTCGCCCAATTTTCCGCGCAAGAGATCACCGATCAGCACTTGGTCCACTTTCGCCTGCACGTACAGAGCGAGACCGAAGACCACCAGTGGCCATGATTGTTTGAGCAGCTGCACGGCGACCACTTTGTCAAAACGCCAATCGCGCCAGTGCGGGCCGTAATTGCGGTATGCCAGGAGATAACCTCCACTGAGCGTGACCATTTCCACGAAGTAAGCGCACGCGAAGAGGATCAAGGCTGGATCGTTCGTGCCATCTGTCGGTTTGGGAACAAGCAGCACGATCCCTATCTTGAACGCTGCACTCACCAATGCCTGTACGATATTGACCTTGGCCACGATGCGCCCTTTCACCTGCGAGTGGAAATACGGTTCGCACACGGTTATCGGCTTCAGGAATTCGGCACCGGAGATGAGCAACACCATGCCCATCTTGATCCCGTCCATTCCTTTCAGGAAGGCGAGGGCGCCGACAATGAAGAACAACATCACCGCGCCGCCGAGCTTGATAAAGGCCGCAGTACCAAGGATGCGGTCACGCTTTTCCGGATCGCGCACCAGGTCGCGCGCCACGATATCATCCAAGCCCATCGAGGTGAGCGTGAGAAAAATGCCAACGAATGCGCTAGCGTAGTTCAGCTCTCCGAAGAGCGAAGGACCGAGGTATCTGGTGATGAAGATGCTGGATACCAGAACGGCTGCGAGCCGCACAACACGGTCTACGAACAACCACGAGGTGTTGCGCAGGTAGCGTTGGAACCCTTCAGACTTGAGCATACTTGGCCGGGCCTACTTGGTGTAGTAGCCGTAGCCATCTCCACCGCCACCCTTAACGTCGTTGAGAAGCATATCGACGCGGGTCATCTTTCCGCCCTTGTGCAATTCGTTCACGCCACGCAGCATGCCCCGGCGCGTGTAGCCTTGGCGAACAACGTAAAGGGTGATATCCACGTAGCCTACAATGATCTTGAACTCACTGACAAGACCCATGGGGGAGGCGTCCACGATGATCTGGTCGTAGCGACCACGGATCGTGGCGAACAGCTCGGACATTCGCGGTGATTCAACCAGTTCCAATGGATTGGGTGGGATAGGACCTGCAGTGATCACATCCAAGCCTTGAACCCCACTGCGGCGGATGGCTTGGTCGATGGAACACTCACCGATCAGCAATGTGCTAAGGCCAGCACCATCCGGCAATTCAAGGTAATCCTGCACGCGAGGGCGTCGCATATCCGCGTCGATCAACAAGGTTCGTTTTCCACTGATCGCCATGATCGTGGCGAGGTTGATGGCGCAGAACGTCTTGCCTTCGCCGCTGGTACTGCTGGTCATGCCTACCACTTGGCGAGCTTCATCCGCGTTCAGGTATTGCAAATTGATGCGCGCTGTTCGGAAACTCTCGGCCAACAGGCTCTTTGGCTCATCGGGCGTAATGCGTTTGCGCTTACTGTTCGGGATGGTGGCCAGGATGGGGATCGATGTAAGCCGTTTGAGTTCATCCACATCACCGATCTTGTCGTTAATGAGGTCCATACCCAGGATGAACAGCAATGGGATCAACAAGCCCAGCGCGAATGCGCCACCAAGTACCACCTTTTTATCCGGTGCGATCGGTGCAGGGCTTTCAGGGCGCGCAGCATCCACAACGGTCTTGTCGACCTGGTCGCTGTTCACGGCGATCTGTGCCTCGTAGGATTTCTCCATGAGGTAGTTGTTGATGCCTTCACTGAGCTCATAGCTACGAGCCGCGATGCGCCTTTTGGCTTCCTGACCAGGCAGCGCATAGAGCTGACCACGCAGCTGGCCTAGCCGCTGTTGAACAGAGGCAAGGTCGTTCTGTGTCTGACTTACCAAGGCTTGAGCGCTTTGCACGATCTGAGCACGTTCTGTTTGCACAGTTCGACGCAACGCAATGACGGGTGCCGTCGCGATCTTCACGGTGCCTTGGTCAGCGATGAGTTTGGCAACGTCCTGGTTGTACTTGTCGATAAGTGGAGTAAGGCTGGAAGAGTTGATACCGGAAGTCGCGATGGTGTTCGGTGTTCCCCCATTGTCATAACTCATGGTGCTGATCAGTCCGTTCAAACTGGCCAGCTGGCTTTTCAAACGACCTTCTTCATCCTGCTGACGGTACAGTTCCTGATTGATCGCACCGCCTTGGCCGGCTGCATCACCCAACGAGCCACCAGTTTGGGCATTCTGCAAATTCGACTGCGCTTTCTGAAGATCCAGGCCGCTGTGACCCAAAGCCGCTTCAATAAAGGCGATGGTTGCCTCGCCCTTTTTGTTGTTCTTCTCTTGCTCCCCCTCGATATATGTGGCCATCAGCATGTCCAAGAACTTCTTCTGCTTGCTGATCACCTCGCCACTGGTGCTCAGGATCACGATGTTGCTTTCCTCGCTCATGGGGTCAACAGAGGTGGAACCCTGCCATTGCCGGAGCAATTCGTCCAAGCTGTTCAAGTAGAAAAAGTACTCGGTCTTCCCATCCACCAGTCTTTCCTTTGGAAGGGTGATGCGAAAGCTGAGGTGCTCATCCACGAACGGTTGGTCGATATTCAGCGTGCGATCAATATCCACTTTGGCCAAGTATCCACTGGCCATCGCGTTCTTTTTCAGATCATACAGCACTACGTTCTTCGACTGCACTTTCACGTTGTACGTGTGCGCGGCCGTATCCACTTTGATATAGATGGGCAACGCACACATTTGGAGAACAGAGCTGTCCATTTGCACCACAAAGGGCGAAACGTCGTAGAGCTCCTTTGTCAGGAAATTCTTCTTGCCGTAGTAGCCGATCGCGAAGTCGAGCTTGCTCAGTGTTCGCGTCATAATGGAAACGGAACGGATCATGGCGATCTCGTCTTCCAGTTCCGCATCCGATTTCAAATAACCCGAACCTTTCAGGAACTCCTCCTTGTTTCCTCCGAAGTTTGAGCGTCGGCCTTCGCTCATCCGAAGTACGCTCTTTACCCGGTAGGCCTTGGGCGTGGTTTTGATATAGGCTGCGCCACCTGCGACGGCGATGCTGATAGTGATCAGGAAAAGCCACCACTTGGAAACGATCTTACTGAAGATCGCTTTGAGATCCACGCTCTCTTGTGCTCCGGTCTGGCTCATTTATTTGGATTGGTTCTGCACAACGGTGAGCACAACTGCGGCTGCGCTCACAGCCGTAAAGAGAATGGAGAGCAGCTCCAGGTTCATACGACCCGGGCGTGCTTTCAGGGTGGGCACGTACACAACGTCGTTCGGGAGCAAGTAGTAGTATTCGCTGCTAGCCACATCCGCGCGACTCAGGTCCACATAGAGTGCTTGAGTGCCCAGGTCGCTTTGGCGCATCAAGGTAACGTGGCGCTTATCGGCATATTCGTTCGGGCCACCGGCTGTTGCCAATGCGTCCAATAGGGTCATCTGGTTGTTGTAAACGAAGTAAGTGCCTGGCTTGGCAACATCGCCGAGAATGCTGACCCGGAAACTCACCATTTTCATGATCACCGTTGCGTTCGTGAAATAGTCGTTGATCTTGCGTTGCAGAAGCTCTTGTCCTTCACTGATGGTGAGGCCTTGTAGTTTCAATTTGCCGATCGTTGGTAGCTGAACGCTGCCTGATTTGTCCACGCTGAACCCGTTCACATACAGGGCTGCATCGTTCACGGCTACAGCTGCTCCGCTCTCCACGTTGAATTGTCGACTTGTCACATCATCGAGTCCCAGTACCCGTATGCTGAGCACATCGTTCACTTGAATGCGATACTCGAATTTTCGGTTGGGAAATAGCTTGGACGTATTGCTCAACGCCGGATCGTTGAGATAGTTGATCGTTTTACGGCCAACGCAAGAAGCGAGGGTGACCAACGCGAGCAGGGCGAACAGTGGAGCGGATAGCTTCATACGGATGGGTTGGTGCAGGTGATCGCTGGCGTTGCTGAACGTGGAGGAGTATCGATCCGTGCGCAGTTGATCCCTAAAAAAAATGAAGGCGAAAGATAAGCGGCTTCGGATCCGAAGGTTTCTACGCTGGTTTGTCGGGCAAAATGTACTGTTCGCCGAATATTTTGAAAGAATTGATCACGTGGAATATCCGACCCCCAAGCCCCGGAATTTTTACCGATCATCATGCTGTTCACCACGGCGATCACGGCAGATCCGCTGATAATTGGCTCAGACATTCGGTCGTGAAGCGATATGCTCCTGCCGAGTTGAAGTGGCTGTAGTCGCTGTACAGGTCATCCGGCCAAGTTTGGTTTTCCGCATCCAAGACCACATGACCAATAGGTACTAGTATTTGTCGTAGACGATCTAAGTGGACCCGCACCCTTTCGCGCACTTCTGGGGTCAATGCACCCTGGCGGAAAGGCGAATGCACCCAGATCAAGTGGACTTTTTGAGCGGCCAGTTCTTTTCCGATGCCAGCGACCTGTGCGTACGTGCTGTCAACCATGGCATCCAACGGCGGCGGCGGTTTGATCCATCGGTCTTGGGCACGCAGGCCAGGTGGTACGTCCAACGTGGCGCCACCGTGTTCGTCGAACTTCAAGTATTCGTAATTGGTGGGGTCGTTCAGCCGGATCACGTTGGTTTCCATATTGCGCAAGTAGTATGTGGCCTCATGCTCGCGGAGGTATGGAACCAAGGCATTGTCTTGCCACAGGTAGCGCATGATGGCTGATGAATCCATGGGCAGGGTTGGGATCTCCGTACTGAATTCCATCAAGTTCGTGCAAATGATGACCGTATTGCATCCCGAGCGTTTTTGCAGGGCCAATACCAATTGACGCGTATTGCCAAGCCCTAAGCCCCAAGCGCCGAAATTCATGTACCGCACATTCCCGAAATGCTCCATCACTGCTGTACTGCTCAGGTTATTGAGCGTCATACTGCTTCCTACAGCGAGCACGTCCAACGGTTCAGGGCCAGTGTTCTTGTAGAATCGCAGCTTTTCGTTGATCGAAATATTATCGGTGATCCGGGGTGCTGGGAAGGTGTCCCTGTGGGAAAAGGAATACAAGGCAGTGCCTGCGAGTATCGGCAAGCTGAGAAGGGTCGCTTCTTTCAGGAATTTGGTGACCATGGCCTCAGAACTGGAAATAGATGAAATCGCCACCGCCGCTGGGGCTGTAGCGCACAAGGATCACGATCAACAGATAGTAAAGAACCATCCGCAGGGGTTTGTTCAAACGCCCATCCATCTGCAATCCATGCTGTCTATCACGGTTGATCCATTCCATCAGCAACATGATCACTACACCCATGGCGAAGATCTTCAGCGAATGCGCGTTGATCAGGTTCGGAGCGCTGAATACCGTCTCGCTGGCGATCCGTTGAAAAGTGATCAATGCGTTCGGCACCGAAGTAGCCCTGAAGAACACCCACGCGATACAAACCAGAATGAACGTGAACAGGATCTGGCCGATCTCTTTCAGCGAAGGGAACCATCGGCCTTCAGCCAAGGGCGGTCTCCGCTTCTGCCTCTCTGTGCGCAGAACGAGTGGCAAAAAGAACAAAGCACAAACGATCCCCCAGATCACGAAATGCCAATCGGCACCGTGCCAAAGACCGCTAACCGTAAAAATGATCAGGGTGTTCCGCACCACCATCCACTTGCCACCACGGCTGCCGCCCAGCGGTATGTAGAGATAGTCGCGGAACCAGGTGTTCAGCGAGATGTGCCAGCGCTGCCAGAATTCCGCCACATCGCGACTGAAATAGGGGAAGGCGAAATTCCGCATGAGCTCGAAGCCGAAGAGCCGCGCAATACCCAGGGCCATGTCGGAGTATCCGCTGAAATCGCAGTAGATCTGGAAAGCGAACACGATGGTCGCTAGCAAGTGTTCGCTGCCGCTGTAGGCACTCGGATCCCCGAAAACAAGGTTGGGGTAGAACGAACAGTTGTCCGCGATCACCACCTTTTTGAACAATCCCCATAGGATCTGGCGCAAACCATCACGCGCCAGGTCTATTCGGAAGGTGCGGGGCTGTTCGAACTGAGGTACCATATGCCGCGCGCGCTCTATCGGCCCGGCCAGGAGTTGTGGGAAGAAGCTGACGAAAGCGAAGAACGTGACCGGGTCCTCGGTCGCTTCCAGTTGCTTGCGGTATACATCGATCGTATAGCTCAGGCTCTGGAACGTGTAAAAGCTGATGCCAACGGGAAGCACGATGTTCAGCGAAGAAATGTTCGGATGGTGCCCGAACAACGTGAATGCCTGCTGAAAACTGTCCGCGAAGAAGTTGTAGTATTTGAAGAATCCCAGAAGGCCCAAGTTCGCGATCAAACTGATGGCCAGCAAGCCTTTCCGTTGTCGTTCGGCTTCGGCGGTCATCAATTTTTTGGCCACCAGGTAGTCTACACCCGCAGTAAAAAGCAGCAATCCCAGAAAGCGCCAATCCCACCAACCGTAGAAGACACAGCCAGCCACAATAAGAAGCACGTTCTGCAAGCGCACCGGTCGTACGAATACATACCAATACAACACGAAGACAATGGGCAGGAAAACGGCGAAGTCGATCGAGTTGAAGAGCATGCGTCAGCGGAACGGCAGCTTGATACGGAAGGGGCGCAGTGAAGTTTTCACCTTTTCCGCTGTGGGAAAGTGAAGCAGGACCCCGAACGACCAAGAGCGGAGTGTTCAATACCACACGAATGATCTATAGAAGTGGATCTGGGATCGGCGCGTCTGGCCAATTCCCCGAAGGTTGGAGAACAAAAATGCCCCGGCAAAGCCGAGGCATTTTGTTCGTAGCCCGTAGGAGGCCGTGGAGATGCAGGATGGGCGGATGGCCAATTCCCCGAAGGTTGGAGAACAAAAATGCCCCGGCAAAGCCGAGGCATTTTGTTCGTAGCCCGTAGGAGGCCGTAGCGAAGATCCGCAGGATCGGCGTGTATGGCCAATTCCCCGAAGGTTGGAGAACAAAAATGCCCCGGCAAAGCCGAGGCATTTTGTTCGTAGCCCGTAGGGGAATCGAACCCCTGTTTCATCCGTGAAAGGGACGCGTCCTAACCCCTAGACGAACGGGCCATAATGTCAAACCCTCTTTCGGAGGGGCCGCAAAAGTATGCGGATCGGGCAACCAACCAAATTGGATCGGAGATATGAGGACAGAATGGGAGCGCTGAAGACTATGAAAAGCGATGGACGCAGCTCAAGACACCCCCTCTGAGTCAGCTTGGAACCGGAAACCAAGGCGCTTACCCGTACTGATCTGCATATTGGCGTTCAATTCGTTCACCTCGCTCACCGTAACCTGGTTAACCTGGTCGTAGGGCGGGGTAAGCAGGTCGAAATCCAGGACGTACAGGATGCACGACTGCAATACCTTCTTGAGCATGCCGGGGTCAATAACGTTGTTCTCCAGATCATTGTACAAGAAGCCCAATTGTCGCTTTCCCTGTACAAAGAAGTGTCCATCCTTGTTCATGAACAATCGGGCGACCAAATAACCGATGTCGCGCTCGCGGTTGTACTTGAAGGAGTCACTAAGGAAGTTGTACACGTTGATAACGCCGAAGTATCCGCGCAGTTCGTCTTCTTGCAGGTACGTGGTTTTCCAGAGGCTGTGCGCTTGATCCAACTTGAACACGTTGGTGTGCATGTTGAATATGATGGTATCACCAGCCACCTTCAGTTCGCAGGCCATCTCGCCCTTGTCGGTATAATCAACCACAATGCGCTTGTCGAGAGCCTCAATATCCCCCTCCAGCTCTTTGGCCACTTCGTGCAGGGCTTCCTTCAATTTGCCGAAGGTGGCTATGGTAGTGGCGTAGACATCCTGTTTCATGCTGCTCTTGACATGCAGCGTGGACACGATCAGCTTGTGCGGTGTGGGCTTTGCGCCCTTTGGAGAGGCTTTCTTCTTCATTAGTAAGCGCGGGCAAAAAGAACACGTTGTGTGCTGGGCTTCCCGGTAACCATGCAGGTGCCGGGTACGCGATCCCCTTCCAATGGAATACAACGGATGGTGGCCTTGGTCTCCTGCTTCACGCGCTCTTCGGTCTCCGCGGTGCCATCCCAATGGGCCATCAGGAAACCGCCTTTCTCGATCTCCACCTTGAACTCTTCGTAGCTGTTCACAGCACGGGTCATGTTCTCCCGCATCGCCAAGGCCTTCTGGTAGAGGTTGTCCTGGATGGCGGTGAGCAAATGTTCCACCTTGTCAGCCAGGTCCGTTACCTGCATCACTTGTTTTTCCAACGTGTCGCGACGGGCAACTTCCACAGTGCCGTTCTCCATGTCGCGAGGTCCAACAGCGATGCGCACAGGGTAGCCTTTGAATTCGTACTCCGCGAACTTCCAACCTGGTTTTTTCTGATCGTCGTTGTCGAATTTCACGGTGATGCCTTTCACACGAAGGGCGGTGATCGTGGGTTCGATGTACTCGCCAATGGCCGTAAGCTGCTCGCCGTTCTTGGCGATCGGAACGATCACGACTTGCACTGGGGCGAGTTTGGGCGGAAGCACCAGACCGTGATCATCACTGTGTGTCATGATCAAGGCGCCCACGAGTCGCGTGCTAACACCCCAGCTGGTGGCCCAAACGAGTTCTTGTTTGTTCTCCTTGGTGGTGAACATCACATCGAACGCCTTGGCGAAATTCTGACCCAGGAAGTGGGAGGTGCCGGCTTGCAAGGCTTTACCATCCTGCATCATGGCTTCGATGCAGTAGGTGTCTTCCGCACCTGCGAAGCGTTCACTGGCGCTCTTTACGCCTTTGATCACCGGAATGGCCAACCACTCTTCAGCGAAGCGCGTGTACACATCCAGCATTCGCATGGTCTCTTCCACGGCTTCTTCCTTGGTGGCGTGCGCGGTGTGCCCTTCCTGCCAGAGGAATTCGGCGGTACGCAAGAAAAGGCGGGTGCGCATTTCCCAGCGCACCACATTCGCCCATTGGTTGATCAACAGGGGCAGGTCGCGGTAACTCTTGATCCAGCCGCGGTAGGTGTTCCAAATGATCGTTTCGCTTGTCGGGCGAATGATCAGTTCCTCTTCCAATTTGGCCTCCGGATCCACCACAACACCATGAACTGGGTCACTTTTCAGACGATAATGTGTCACAACGGCACATTCCTTCGCGAAACCTTCCACATGGCTGGCTTCTTTGGCCAGGTAACTCTTGGGAATGAACAGTGGGAAGTACGCGTTCACGTGGCCGGTGGCCTTGAACATGTCGTCCAAAGCACGTTGCATCTTCTCCCAAATAGCGTAGCCGTGGGGCTTGATCACCATACAGCCGCGCACCTCGCTGTGCTCAGCCATATCAGCTTTCAGCACCAGGTCATTGTACCATTTCGCGTAATCGTCCGCGCGCTTTGTCAACTGTTCGCTCATGGCGAGGGATCTGTGGTATTAGCTTTGATGTGTATTCAGAAGGCAAGGATACAACTGAAGGCATCTGTCGAGCGTTACACAGAGCATCCATAACCCGGTCAACGATGAGAACCAGCGCTTTTCTTTTTCCAGCACTACTGTTGTTCGCGGCATGCGGAAGCATGCAGGAAACCACGCAGGTCCGTGACGATGTGTATGACATTCCAGACCGCTCGGTAGTTGCGTCCATTGAGGCTGTGCCGCAAGCCGAACCTGAGCCGGCCAAACCGAACGATGATTACTACAACCCGAGCGAAGCCAAACAATATGAGCAAGGCACTTATTGGGACCGCACCTATAACGAACCGCAGTGGTACAATCAGAGCCGTTTCGGTTTCGGTTATGGTGTGAACAGCTGGGGCGGAAGCGGCTGGAACATGAGCTACAACCAAGGATTTGGCAATGGCTTTGGCGGTATGTATGACCCGTATTGGAGCAATAGCTGGCAGAGTGGCTATGGTGCTTGGGGAAATCCGTATGGCTACTACAGCCCTTGGAACAATGGATTCTATGATCCGTGGGGTTGGAATAATCCATACGCGTACAATTATGGAGCTTGCATTGGCTGTGTGCCATCGTGGTTCCACAACCAATGTGGCGGCTTTGGATATGGAAATGGTGGCTTCAACGGGAATTCGTGGCTCGATGGGACGGGCACAACGCATATCATCTCACATCGTCCTTCCATGACCGGTGGTGGTGCAGTTGCGGGTGGTGGTGGCACGGGAACCCCGCGAGGTTCGCGGACCAGAGACCTTGGGCCGCAAAGACCGGCGGATCACCTACGCGTTCTCCGGCCTGAGTTGGACCGTGGAACGACCCCGGTCAGGCCGGATCGGAATGATGCGCGGGAGAAGCCTGCGCGGGAAGAGCGCAAGGAACGCCCGGACCGAAAGCGCGATCGCGATACGGAACCGAAATTCGAGCGCGAGAGAACCCCGCGCTTGGACACGGGCAATAGCGGCGGTGGCCGCGGAAATGGTGGAGGATCAACTCCAGCACCCAGCCCCAGTCCGCGTCCACGCAGATAATGAACACGTTCTTCAGCCTGCCTCATCTAGCGCTTCTTGCAGTGCTGGGTTCAAGCCTTGGTGCAATGGCACAGAGCGAAGAGGACGCGTTGCGATACTCGAACATACTTCCTGGTGGAACAGCGCGTAGTTGGGCCATGGGCAGTGCGTTCGGTGCGGTGGGGGCAGACGCGGCCAGTGCCTCTTTGAACCCGGCAGGTTTCGGCCTTTATAATTCTTCGGAGTTCACGCTTACGCCAAGCTTTGAAGTGAACGATGCGAAGAGTACCCATTACGGCAACGCGGTTTCATCCACGCAGAACCGGTTCTCGGTGCAGAACATGGCTCTTGTGCTGAACTACCCGAATGATGCGGGCAAGGATTGGCGCGGTGGCAGCTTCGGGATCTCCTTCGATCGGCAAGCGAGCTTCAACTGGAAGGAGAACGCCATCGGCAATAGTGTGAACAGCAGCTTGACAGAGCGTTTTGTGAACGAAGCGAACGGCATCTCCTATGTGGATCTGGAGTCGGATCAAACACCCTTGCCGTTCACCGGAACACTCGCGTGGTTCGCGTATGCCATGGATACCGTGCCCGGCACCATCGATCAATATGCTTCGGCCATTCCGTTCGGTAGCGCGGTGAAGCAGCAGCACACCATCGATGCTAGTGGTCGGTTGAGCACAACGAGTTTCTTCTATGCCAACAATTACAAGGACAAGCTCTACTTCGGCGTCACGCTCGGATTGGTGGGTGTGAATTATGAGCGGCACACGATCCATAAGGAAACCACGTTGGAAGATAGCGTCGATCTGAAAACCTTCCAGTACAAAGGAGGATCTGTTGACCACCGGCAACGGTATCGACCTGAAGTTCGGCGTGATCGGACGGGTCACGGAAAAACTGCGCTTGGGTGCGTCCTTCCACAGCCCCAAGTGGTTGTTGTTGAGCGACGCCTACAGCTATTCCCTCTCCACGAATTTTCGAGCGGGTGACAGTTACACGGAGATTTCGCCCGAAGGCTCGTTCAGTTACCGGGTGAATACGCCTTGGAGCGTTCTGGCCAGTGCTGTTTACCAAGTTCAAAAAAGCGGGATCATCAGCGTGGATTATGGGTACACCGATTTTCGCAAAGCCCGGTTGCGAGCTAGTGATGAGTTCTCGGATGTGTATGATTTCGCTCAGGAGAACGACGTGATCCGAGGCAACTTCCAAGGCACGCACAGCCTGCGCGTGGGTACCGAATGGCGCTCGGGCAATTGGTATTTCCGAGGGGGTGGCGGCTACTTCCCGAACGCGTATGCCGACCGTGATCCACGACAAGGCACGGCGTACAAAATGTACACGGGTGGCATTGGCTTCCGCAAGAAGCATTTCAGTATTGACCTGGCGCTTACCTACGGGCAGCGCGATACGAAGTGGTACCAATACAGCCCGGCGCTGGTGCAGGCCACCAGTGGTCAGCTCACGGATGTACGATCGCTCGTTACCGTTTCGTTGCGACCGTAGTCAAGAGTTCCCGCAGTCGCCCACCGAGTTCCCTTGTTAATAGTTGATGACCCGCATCCAGGATCATCGTTGAGATCAGCTCCGGTGCTTTTGGTTGAAGGCGATCCGCTAATTCTGGTTTGATCACGTTGTCCTTCGCGCCGAAAACAAGGGTCACCGGCAACTTGTTTTTTCGCACGTTCGAAGCGACCGCATCGAGATCGGGTTCGATGTGTCGAAAGCTTAGCCACACATCGTGCAACAATTGACGCTTGGCATGTGTGTCCGACTGCCCAAGAATGAAGCGATGCATCTTCTCGTGCAACAGCCCCACCTTGTGAATTGATCGCACAATACCATGCACGCGGTGCGGCTTATGGATGAACCGGCGATAGCGCGCGCGGCCCCATGCCGAGGACGCAAGTGAACGGTACCACGGCTTCGTCTTCAATCCATCGGGCGCGATAAGGATGGCTTGTGATATCCGCTCCGGCATCGTTTCCAACAAGCTCAACGCCATTCGGCCACCGAGCGAATAGCCCATCAACGCAATTTTCTTCGTGCCGATATGATCAGTGAAGGCGATGAAATAATCGCGCAACTCCGCTGGTTCGAACGGTTTGTTGGCGCGTTGGGTAGGCGAGGGGCTGTCACCGTGGAACGGCAGGTCGAACGCATGGATGGTCGCAATGGCACCCAGTTCGTTCTCGAAGACGCTGAAGTCTTCACCCGTGCGGCCGAAGCCGTGGAAGGCGATGATCGGTAACGCCCCAATGCCGAAGGTGCGGAACGATAGTTCGAGCGAGTTATGTGAGAAGGAAGCCATCACGCTGGGCTGATGTCTCACGCGGAGGCGCGGAAACGCGGAGCAAAGAAAGGCACAGTCGCAGCCATGCATCAGTATGCATCTGTGTTCAATGTCGGTTCCCAAGCTTTCGTATTTCTCTGCGCCTCCGCGTCTCCGCGTGCCATTACATTTCTCAACGATCACCCCACCTTATCCACATTCCACCTTTGCCTTGGCGCCCACGGATACATTCGCGCTCCGGTTCCCCATCCGGATATGCCCAAAGACCTTTCCATCAAGTCCGTCCTGATCATTGGATCAGGCCCCATCCCGGATACCACTTCGTGGTTCCGGGACCATCGGCCAAGTCCTCTCACATCGGCCCGTATTTACCTCAATCTGATGTGCCATGCCGAAGGACAATAGCATCAAGTCTGTCCTCATTATCGGTAGCGGCCCCATCGTGATCGGTCAAGCCTGCGAGTTCGATTACTCCGGCTCCCAAGCTTCCCGCTCCCTCCGCAACGAAGGCATCGAGGTCACGCTGATCAACAGCAACCCCGCCACCATCATGACCGATCCGGTCACGGCGGACAACATCTACCTCAAGCCGCTCACCGTCGAGAGCATCGAGGAGATCCTCAAGAAGCACAAGATCGACGCGGTGCTGCCCACCATGGGCGGACAGACCGCGCTCAACCTCGCCATCGAATGCGAGAAGCTTGGCATCTGGAAGGAATACGGCGTGCGCATGATCGGCGTGGACACCGCCGCGATCGACATCACCGAGGACCGCGAGAAGTTCCGTCAGCTGATGGAACGGATCGGTGTGCCCATGGCACCGAGCAAGACCGTGGCCAGCTTCCTTGAAGGCAAGAAGGTGGCGCAGGAGTTCGGCTTCCCGCTGGTGATCCGCGCGAGCTACACGCTGGGTGGCGCGGGCGCTTCCTTCGTGAAGGACCCCGCCGAGTTCGACAAGCTGCTGAAGCACGGCCTGCAGATCAGCCCCATCCACGAGGTGATGATCGACAAGGCGCTGCTCGGCTGGAAGGAGTACGAACTCGAACTGCTGCGCGACAAGGACGACAACGTCACCATCATCTGCTCCATCGAGAACTTCGATCCGATGGGCATCCACACCGGCGACAGCATCACCGTGGCGCCGGCCATGACCCTCAGCGACCGCACCTACCAGCGCATGCGCACCGAGGCCATCAAGATGATGCGCGCCATCGGCGACTTCGCGGGCGGTTGCAACGTGCAGTTCGCCGTGAGCCCCGATGAGCACGAGCACATCTACGCCATCGAGATCAACCCGCGCGTGAGCCGCAGCTCTGCGCTCGCATCGAAGGCCACCGGTTACCCCATCGCCAAGATCGCCAGCAAGCTCGCCATCGGCTACCGCCTGGATGAGCTGGAGAACCCCATCACCGGCACCAGCGCCTTCTTCGAGCCCACGCTCGATTACGTCATCGTGAAAGTGCCGCGCTGGAACTTCGACAAGTTCGAGGGCAGCGACCGCCGCCTGGGCGTGCAGATGAAGAGCGTCGGTGAAACGATGGGCATCGGCCGCAGTTTCCAGGAAGCGCTGCAGAAAGCCTGTCAGAGCCTGGAGATCAAGCGCAACGGATTGGGCGCCGACGGCAAGGAGACCACCGATGTGGCCGTCCTGCTCGAAAGCCTCGCCAACCCCAGCTGGAACCGCCTCTTCCACGTGTACGATGCCATCAAGGCCGGCATCCCCTTCAAGAAGATCCAGGACCTCACCCGCATCGACATCTGGTTCCTGCGGCAGATCGAGGACATGATCCTCACCGAGAAGGAAGTGGAGAAGTACACGCTCGACACCATCCCCCGCGACCTGCTCTTCGAAGCGAAACAGAAGGGCTATGCCGATCGACAGGTCGCGCATTTGCTACGTTGCCTCGAGAGCCAGGTGTACAAGAAGCGCAACGAGCTCGGCATCAAACGCGTGTACAAGCTGGTGGACACCTGCGCCGGTGAGTTCCCCGCGAAGACGCCCTACTACTACAGCACGTTCGAAGAGGAGAACGAGAGCGTGCGCAGCGACAAGAAGAAGATCATCGTGCTGGGCAGCGGTCCCAACCGCATCGGGCAGGGCATCGAGTTCGACTACTGCTGCGTGCATGGCGTGCTGGCCGCGAAGGAGATGGGCTACGAGACCATCATGATCAACTGCAACCCGGAGACCGTGAGCACGGACTTCGACACCGCCGACAAGCTCTACTTCGAGCCGGTGTTCTGGGAGCACATCTACGACATCATCCTCCACGAAAAGCCCGAAGGCGTCATCGTGCAGCTGGGCGGACAGACCGCGCTGAAGCTCGCCGAGAAACTGGAGAAGTACGGCATCAAGATCATCGGCACCAGCTTCGCCGCGCTGGACATGGCCGAGGACCGCGAGCGCTTCAGCAGCCTGCTGCGCGACCTCGGCATTCCCTATCCGAAGTTCGCCGGTGTCAACAACGCGGAGGAAGCGATCGCCACCTCACGGCAGCTCGGTTTCCCGCTGCTGGTGCGCCCGAGCTACGTGCTCGGCGGCCAGAAGATGAAGATCGTGATCAACGAGGACGAACTGGAAGCGCAGGTGCTCGACATCCTGCGCAACATGCCGGACAACCGCATCCTCATCGACCACTTCCTCGACGGTGCCATCGAAGCGGAGAGCGATTCCATCTGCGACGGCGAGATGGTGCGCATCATCGGCATCATGGAGCACATCGAACCCGCCGGCATCCACAGCGGCGACAGCAATGCCGTGCTGCCTCCCTTCGACCTCAGCGAGAAGGTGATCCAGCAGATCCGCGAGCACACGCACAAGATCGCCCTCGCCCTCAAGACCGTGGGCCTGGTGAACATCCAGTTCGCCATCAAGGACGAAGTGGTGTACGTGATCGAGGCCAACCCGCGCGCCAGCCGCACCGTGCCTTTCATCGCGAAAGCCTACGGCGAACCTTACGTGAATTGGGCGACGAAAGTCATGCTTGGTGCGAAGTTGAAAGACTTCCAGTTCAAGCCGCGGCTCGACGGGTATGCCATCAAAGTCCCGGTGTTCTCGTTCGATAAGTTCCCGAACGTGGAAGAGTCTCTCGGGCCTGAGATGAAGAGCACCGGTGAAGCAATCTACTTCATCAAGGATCTCAAGGACCCTTCTTCCGGCAGGTGTATGGGGAGAGGTCAATGTACCTAAGCCGGTAACGAAGTGGGCTATGTGGTTCTCTGCATAATGGTAGTGTGGGTGGCAACTTCACTGTGGCTTACATATCGCACAGGAAGGGAACTCACCGAGCAGGGATTCAAGCCCTGGGCGAAGGGATGGTATTGGAAGAGTATGTTCAGGCTTCTACCTGAACCTGAGCAGAAGATCTATGGAAAGCACAACAGGCGACATTGGCTCTTGATATTCTGCGTCGTGCTGGTCTTCGTGTTCATCACTCTCGTTGATACCCGTCACCGATGAAGAACACCGGGGAGACGATCTACTTCATCAAGGACTTGAAGGAGGAGCCTGGCCCGCAGGTTGATGCGGGATTCTTCCGGCAGGTGCATGGGGAGCGGAGCATGTACTTGAGCAGGTAGGTTGAAATTGCCAACAGCCTGCGGACACTTGGCCGTCGAGCGATCGTTGCAATGGTGCTACGGTTCGTGGACCATTGGCCTGCAAGCCGAAGCGGCTGCTTAGATGAGGTTACCCTGCTTATACCATCTCGCAGTAAAGCTTGGTCCGATCTGCTTGCTCTTTTTCCGCACTACTTCACCGCAGAGGTCATTCCGTAGCTCTGGCTACGCAACAACCTCTGCGGCTCGTCCTGCAAAAAAATAGCCGCGCATCTCTAGACCAATCCTTACTGCGAAATGGTATTACTTCTGATAGAGCAGCAGGTCGATCTCCGTGTCCACCTTCTTGAAGTCCTTGTCGGCGGTCATCAAGCGCACGCCAAGGAAGCGGGCACTTGCAGCGATGATGCTGTCCGGTATTTCCAGTCCGCTCTTGCGTCGGAGCAGGATCGCATCCGCGTTGATCACCGGGTTGCTCTCGATCACAGGCACTTGTTCCAGGAAGCGCTCGATGAGGGCGATGCCTTCACGATCGATCTTCGGAAAGCTAAGCAGCTCGATGCGGGTGATGAACGATATGTACAGGTCCCGACCGTCGATCATTTCCGTCAAGGCCTTGTCGCCCTTCAGCGCATACAGAATGATGTTGGTGTCCACCAACAACCTATCGCCATCCATCGCGCATCTGCTTCTGGATCGTGAGCGGGTCGCCCTCCAACTTCAGCTTACCGGCGAAGCTCTTCACGTCAACGCCCTTCGACTTCCGCTTGCGCTTTCGTCCTTTCAGAAGCGTGGCCAATTGCTTGCGTGTGGTGCTGCGCTTGACTATGGTGGTCATGTTGCGGCTGTTGGTTCAAATGTATGCCAAGCCGTCGCATGGTGTCCGAAGCCTTGGAAAGCGTTGTGTTGCACCCGGTGATCACGCACCCATGGCGCAGCTTATCAGGGCTGCTTTCCCAAGCTGATCCTGGCTTTGCGCAACAGATCGCGTGCTTCCTCCAACGACAGTACGATGCCCTCGATACTGAAGGAGGTGATCAACGAGCGCAACATCTGCTCGTCGGAGACCTTAGGTTTGCGTGAGGGCTTCTTGTCCGCTGCCATGACGCTAATTTAGCACATCTCACCCTACAACTTCCCCACGTGGACAAGAGCCTTTGGCCCGAAATGAAGAGAACCGGCGAGGCGATCTATTTCATCAAGGACCTGAAGGAGGAGCCTGCCCCGCAGGTTGATGCGGGGTTCTTCAGGCAGGTGTATGGGGAGCATTCAATGTATCTGAACAGGTAGTGGACATGGTCTTTCCCTCAGGCCCGTCCGTTTGGATCTGCTCCGGGATAGTCGCGGTGTACTTGCTCGTTTTGATCAGGTGGCACTTCGTCCTTACACGTCGCGAAATGAAAGCGTTGCAGCCTGGTTGGCGGGGAACACATTTTTCGTTGAAGGCGATGTTCAGTGATAAGCAGACTATGCGTGTCGCCAACCGTATGATGGTGCGTGCCCTTCTGATCTTCTTGGGCGCGATCGTCCTTTTCGTCGTACTGAACTGGTTTTCTTCCTTGTTCGTTAGTGATTAGATGAAGAGCACCGGCGAGGCGATCTACTTACCCCTCTTTGTCGCAAGTGTTCCGATCGCGCAGCGCAGCAAGCGGTCGGGCCACTTGTGACTGTGCCTTTCGGTACCGGCGATCGCGGGGAAGCCGGTGCTATTGGAGCTGGAAGAGCTGTGTGTGCGCAGTCACAGACTGCGCGGAGAGCTATCCCTTGAGATCGTCGTGGTCACAAGTGGCCCCGCCTGAGCAGTGGGATCATGTGTTGGGCGGGAACACTTGCAACAAGGAGGGCAGTTTCTGCCCCCTTCGGAAGGATCGGGTCGGGTGTCGACCCAACTTGCGACCTTTGCCTTGTTCGAACGGGAATGAAAGATCCTGCTGGCTGAGATGCTTTATGAACGACTGAACGAGCAAGCCCTGCGCCAGCCGCACCGCATTGCCGTGCGTTCGGTCGATGGTCGGGAGTTGAGCTATGCCGAGCTCCCGTTTACCCTTGCGACGATACAGCAATGGATCGCTGCCCAGAACGTGATGGCGGGAGCCGTGCTGCTACTGGCCATGGCCAACGGACCCGAATTGGCGCTAACGCTCCTGGGCGCTGCGTTGGAGGCGTCGTTGACGCCGGTAGATCCTGACCTGGCCCAAGCCGAATTGATGGCCATAGCCCGACACGTCAATGCGCGTGGGATCATAACGGACCTGCCCCACGCGGAAGTGATGGGGGAGGTGGCGAAGGCCATCGGCCTCCGCATACACGTGGTCCCGTTCGAGCCTACTGGACCGCTGGGCATCTTATCCGGTATCGTTCCCTCCATGGTACCATGCTCTCCACCGGGCGCGGATCGGATCCTTTTGCTGCACCGCACCTCAGGAACTACCGGAACGTCCAAACGCGTGCCGCTGCGCACAGGGAATATCAGTGTGCAGGCGAAGAATACGGCCGAGAGCCTGGGATTGACCCCTTCGGACCGCATCCTTCAGGTCATGCCCTTGTTCCACATGCACGGGTTCGGCTGCCTGACCGGGACGTTGTGGGGTGGGGGCACCGTGGTCTGCACACCGGGCCATGATGGCAGGCGGTATGCGGCCTGGGTGCGTGAATTCAAACCGACCTGGTTCTCTGCCGCACCGACCATACTGCGTGATGTGGCGCGTTGCCACGAACAGGACCCGCACCTGAAGAGCGAAACTCCATTCCGGTTCATCCGCTCACTTTCCGCGGCCATTTCAACGGGCTTGATCCGTGAACTGGAACGCACCACGGGGGCTCCTTTGGTCGAGCAATATGGCTTGACCGAGGCCCTGTCCCCAGTGATCGCCAATCAACCCTCACCGGAAATGCGGAAGCCGGGTTCCCTGGGCCGGCCTTTCGGTTGTGAAGTGCGTATAGGTGATGAGCACGGCGGACCGGTTCAGCCGGGGAACCGTGGTGAAATACTCCTTCGTGGCCCAGGCGTGATCCCGGGATACGCTGAGGCCCCCGAGATCAACGCGAGGTCCTGGTTCGGCGATTGGTTCCGGACAGGGGACCTGGGGTACATCGATCCGGAGGGCTTCGTCTACCTCACCGGACGCCTCAAGGAGGAGATCAACCGCGGTGGTGAGAAGATCGATCCGCAGGAGGTGGAGGCGGCGTTGGAAGGACACCCGGGTATCAAGGTGGCAGCGGCGTTCGCCTCACCGCATCCGACCTTGGGGGAAGAGGTGGCTCTGGCCTACGTTCCATCGGTCGCTCCGTTGGAACCCGCGGAACTGCGCCGTTGGATGCAGGGCCGTATGGCCGCGCAGAAGGTCCCCAAGCAGTTCTATCCACTTGACGCCTTGCCGATGACGGCCACGGGAAAGATCAAACGAACAGAGCTTGTGCGGATCGTAGACATAGGGGCAGGGCATGGGGCGCCTGAAAGCAAGGGCCAACTGATGACCGAGGCGTACGAGCGCGCTTTGTCCCAAGCACTGGAGGTGAAGGAAGCCGACCAGGAGAATGACAGATCCGAGCGATCGCCGGCGACGTACATCGAACGGACCATCGCCATGGTCTGGGGGCAGGAGTTGGGGAGGGACCGGCTTCTTCTTACCGATGACTTTTTTCTCTTGGGAGGGGACAGCATCACCGGTGTCAGGACCTGTGCTCGACTGACCGAAATGCTGGGCTGCAAGTTGGAGTTGGCGGACCTGTTCAGGGACCCCACCTTGAAAGGGTTGTCGGCGACGATATCCGCGCAAGGGAAGGAACAGCGTTGGAAGAACCTGGCTCCCATCCGCCTGACAGGATCACGAATGCCCTTCATCTGCGTGCATGGTGATGAAGGGAATTACAATCTGCCCAGGGTTTTCGATCGGGAACGTCCCTTCCTCGGGTTCATGCATCAGGGAGAGGACGGGTCAGGCATGCGATACAAGACGATCCGCTCCATGGCACGCCACTATGTGCGTGAGCTGCTGGAGGCACTTCCGCATGGACCGTTCGTGCTTTCCGGATTCAGCACGGGTGGGGTTATCGCGTTCGAAATGGCGAGAATGCTGCAGGCTGCTGGCCGCCAACCCTCGCTCTTGGTGATCTTCGATGCGCGTGGTCCTGCCTTCAATTGGTGGCGCTATGCACCACGGGCAAAGATGTCCGATATCCGTGGAGCTCTCATTCGCCCACGCTGCGAGCGCTATCTGCGGCGCGGTGGCTCCATCCCGTTCAAGCTCCGGAACTTCTACATCATCGATACCTACCGCCGGGCATTGGAGCGTTACAGGCCGCAACCGTACCAAGGTGAAGTGCTGTTCATCCGCAGCAAGCAGCGTGCGGAAGAACCTTCGGGTTGGGAGGGCTTGTTGACCGGGAACGTTCGCTACGAGACCGTGGAGGGGTCGCACATGACGATCTTACGGGAACCCTGCGTACATGACCTGGTGAAGGTGATGGAGCGTCACTTCCGAGTAATGGGTATTTGAGGCATTGGAGATCATCGGGTGGCTTTGGTGCAGTACCCGGGAACAATGGCGTGAAGGTGACAGGTAACGCATTGACCCTCCTCGTCACAAGTCTTCCGAACGCGCAGCGCAGCACGCGGTCGGGCCAATTGTGACTGTGCCTTGCAGTACCGGCGATCGCGGGGAAGCCGGGGCTATTGGAGCTGGAAGAGCTGTGTGTGCGCAGTCACAGACTGCGCAGATATGCACGCAGGCATTGTCGTGGTCACAAGTGGTCCCGCCTGTTCGGTGGGATCATATATTGGGCGGGAACACTTGCGACAAGAAGGGGTCATCCCACGCTGTCGGCACTCGGTAACCTGCCGCCGACGCTCGTTCAGCGCTTCCACGCTCAGTTTCCTGGAGTCGTTCGTTCTCATGCACACACCCGATCCACGGATCGTGCCGATCTTCAACACTTCACTGCCGGATCAATAAGCACTGGCCGCTAAACCCTTTCGCTCGTGAATGAAGAGGGGCTCACCCTGGCTAGGGAGCGCTTTGCCGTACAACGCGACTAAGACCTCGCGCCCACCAGCAACGGTCAACGACGCCTACTGCGCCTGCGCCACCGCCGCCGTCCACTTCTCGATGCGGCTGTCCACCGGAGGCAAGGAGCGCAGGTAGTCGTAGATGGCGCCCAGGTCCTGCTCGGTCATGCTGCTGTACATCATCCAAGGCATCACCGTCTGGAAGTCGCCGGCCTGCCAATCGATGGCGGGTGGCACGTAGGCGCTATCGGAGTATTGCTTGAAACGTGCGATGAAGGTGGCCTTATCCCAAGCGCCGATGCCGGTGGTGGGATGCGGGGTGATGTTCGGCGAACGCAGTACCGCACCATTGGGGAAGGCGAACTCAAAACCTCCGGCGAAGGGCTCACCGATCTTCTTCCCTTTCTCGGTCTTCGTGTGGCATTCCATGCAAGCCGCCGCGTTGGTCATATAGGCGCCGTAAGCGAGCACGTCCGATGGATCGGGCCGCTTGGTGGGCGCTGCCGATTGTGGTATGGTGTGCAGGATCACGCTCATTGGGAAGGAAGGCTCGCTCGCGGGATGCGTCGATTCGATCGGCGGAAGTGAACGCAGGTAGGCGATGATGCTGTAAACGTCCTCGTTGTCCAGCTTTCCGTAGTTCGGATACGGCATTACAGGGAAGAAAGGATGGCCGTCCCTGCTCACTCCGCTGGTGATGGCGCGGTATATCTCGCCATCGCTCCATTCCTTGATGCCGAAGGGCGTGATGTTGCGTGCGAAGAAGGTGCCGGGGAAATTCATCGTCTCATCAAAGCGCTCCCCACCCTTGCCGAGCGTGCCGGGGGTGAGCGGCGCGGCGTACGTGTTCCAATCGCGCGTGCTGTGGCAGTCCATACATACACACACGCTATTGGCCAGGTACTCCCCACGCGCTACGCGTTCGGGAGTGACATCCACCTTCAGGTCGGCGGGTGCGTCGATGTTGGGCAGGGCCTTGGTCACATAGGTGATGGCACCTATCACCACAAGCACAATGAGCAGCAGCAGAACACCGAGGATCTTGGCGAGCTTCTTCATGGCACAACGGGTTTGGTGGGTTGAAAATAAGAGGATAGGCTGAACCGGCAAACGGTTGCATCGGGTTAGGTGATCCATCCGGAATAGGAAGTCGAACGTGGCGTTGCCGTTGCGCCCGCTGCGCCGCTGCGGTGCATTTGCCCAACCCGCGCTCGGGTGCGAAGATTCCGGCGCTCGGCTCAAGAATGATGTCAAGGGTCTGCCGAGTGCCAAGCATAACGGCCGCCTCTGGCGGTTTCATGGAATGGACTTTTGGGCCACCGAAGGGTGTCTACCCAAACCTCCGCAGTGGTCTCCCGCGCTTTGGCGAGGATCCTGCGGCCAATGTTCTAGAATTGTGCTCAAGCACCGACTCATATGATCCCTAAACAGTCCTCCTTGATGCTCGTTCTGGTTGTCGCTCAGTGGTGGTGGGTCTATGGGGTGGAAGCGAGAGCAACAAAAGGACGATGCTTGAATGGGATCTTGAGGTGTACAAAGCACGCCTGATGAAGTGTGAGGACAGCGCAGTTGTGGAATATATTCTGGATAGTTTAAGGAAGGACTATGGCGAGGAGATGGAGTTTGAGAGAAAGGCTATGGGTCGGTAAGCACCTATTTGGACAGAACACCACCGAAGGTTGTACCTCAAACCTTTAGTCCCTCTCCCTGGCGCAAGTGTTCCGATCGCGCAGCGGACCAAGCGGTCTGGCCACTTGTGACAGTGCTTTACGACCTCTGCCTTAGCTCGGATCTGGTTATCAGTCTCGACGTGGTCACAAGTGACCCGCCTGAGCTGTGGTATGCAGCGTCCGGCCCGTGCTTAGGTTTGGTGCAGAATGAAAGCAGCGCTGGTCTATCCGCTTGTTCTATTGCTGTTCTGGTCGTGCAGCCCGGTTCATCAGGAGGCCGTTCCGAACGCAGTGCGACCGACCTTGTCTGCGGACGCGGCTCTTGATACGGCCCAGGCCTACCGCAACGCGATCGCCAGTTACATCAAGGCGGTCTCGAAGAACGGTGATGCGCTCCCGGACACCTTGTACATCGGTCGGCACATGGACCTTCCGAACATCGAACTGCCCGCGGTCATCGAGCACGTCAACATCCGGTCGTTAACAGAGGAGGAGGCCGAACGCGTGAAGGATCTCGATGGCTTCGTGTACCTCAATATGTTCGGTTGGTTCGCTGGAGGATCAGCCGAGTTCTTGGTGGTGACCTTCAGGCATGGTTTCCGGCCACAGCACAATTGTCATCTGTATTTCATCCACAGCGGCGCGAGCGCCACGTTCGAACTGGACAGCCTGGGATTTGAGTATCCCTATCAGAAAAGCGAGTAATGTGAAACGAAGGATCGACTGCTATCATCCGCTAAGCTGGCGAGGCGAAGAGCAACAATACGAGCTATCAGTTCTGGAGACAAGACAACAAGCGCATCGAACTCTTCTCGAACGAGATGATCGAGCGTTACATCATCCTATCCGAAACGTTAGTTTCGCAGCCCGATCCACAAACAACCAATGAAACAACTCGTACTCTCCGCATTCGCGCTCGTCTTCGCTGCTACCTCCTACGCCCAGGTTCCGACCATCAAGAAACTGAAGGATAAGGCCCTTAAGCCGCAGCCGACCGAACAGCCCGCACAAGCTGCACCCGCATCTGAAGCAAACGAAGCACCACAGAAACCCGCTCCCGCGCTGGGGAAATTCGATGATGTGGTGGTAGGGATGACCGATGTGGAGCTGAATGCGAAGGTTTTGAAAGCAGCTCAGGAACATGCTGCTGGTAAGGGCTGGAACGAGAAATTCACCAGAGCCAAACTGGTGTCCAAAGATTGGATCATCAAGCGCAACGAGATCACCGGTATCGTGCTGGCCCGCACCGTGGATGCTGCGGTCTACGCTGTTTGGCCCGATGGGCATTGCTCGTACCAGACCTTCGGCTTCACCCAAAACTTCGATGGTGCCAAGTACCAAGAGGGTAACACGTTCCTGGAGAGCGTTGGCGACCAGAGCAAGTGCGAGTGCATGCCCTAGTGCGTTGGTCGCCCCATCTGGCACGAGTGCAATCACATTGAGTTAAGATTGTTGGCCCCCCGCTGCTGCGGATCTGCGATCCGTGGCCTTTGCCACCTTGATCAAAGCGCACCATCGGACTCGAGTGCTTTGCTGGTCTTTCTCAGCAAGGCTTGCCAGTGCTTGATGTGGTCTTTCCGCACGGCGACGGACAGTCGCGCGCGACAGTAGCACTCCGCCCATTCGAGTTCCTTTCGGTCTCTCGAATCGAGCGCGACCGTGATCCGGCGACCTTCTTTGAACCGGGACATGGGTGCCTAGCGCTTTTCCAGGGCTATCACCTTCGGATGTGCCGTGGATCTGCAGCACGCCCGGGGTGTGCTGCGGAGCGCATTCTCCTACGTCGCCGGTGTTGATGGTGCCCGAAACCGAGGCGATGGCTGCGAAGCACTTGGGACTTTCGCAGCCGAGCTTGTGGCTCATATAGCCGCCAGCGGAAAAGCCACAGGCGTAGATGCGCGTAGTATCGATGCTGAAGGCGGCGATGAGCGTATCGCACAGCGCGCCGATATAGCCCACGTCGTCGGCCGTGCTGCCACCAGGAAAGGGAGAGTTCGTGTTCCATCCGTTGTTCACGCCATTGGGGTATGCCACGATGAAACCTTCCAGTTCGGCCAAGGCATTGAAGTCGGTGGCATTCATGATGGCCGAGGCGCTCTGGGTGAAGCCGTGCATCACGAACACCAGCGGGGTGGGGGTGCCCTGCGTGTAGCCCGTGGGCACGTAAGTGATGTGGTCGCGCGTGATGCCATTGTGCGAAATGGTACTGCTGACCTGAGCATGTGCGATGGTGGAAGCCGCGACGAGGAAGAGCGTGATCAGAGAGCGGGACATGTTGGCGGTGCTGTTGTTCGGGGCTGATGCCTTTTGGTCCCTTCGTTCGGACCGCAGCGATGAGATCGGCACAAGTTAATCGAACCGCTGAACAGACTACAGCGGACTGTCCTCGCAACCACTGCCCCTTCTGGTCGCTGTTCACGAATTTGCCTGCCGGAGGCAGGGTGGTCGCTCCGCGGTGTTGCGATGTGATGCGGACGGATGAACGAGACCCCCCCGCTTCCTTCTGGCGATCCGACCTCTCGGCCTGCGTGAACTGGTGATGCGCTATGGGACCATCCTCCGACCTTTGCCCCATGCATCCTTGGCTAGTTCCTCTCCACTCCGCGTTCAAACGCAATGCGAACGCCGAACGTGCCCCGGCGATGCAGGCGTACATGAAGGACCACTTCCCTTTCTTCGGGATCATGACCACCGAGCGGCGCGAACTGATGAAAGAGCATATGGAGGTGCATGGTGCACCGCCGCTGGAGGAACTACCCGCCATTACTCGATCGGCATTCGCCGTTCCGCAGCGTGAGATGCACCAAGTGGCGGTGGACCTGCTGATGAAGTACGCGAAGAAGCTCACGCCGGACCACCTTCCGTTGTTGGAAGAGCTGATCACCACCAAGAGCTGGTGGGACAGTGTGGATGCGCTGGCAGTGCATGGGGTGGGCGTCATCCTGAAGAAGTACCCGAAAGAGATCACGAGGTGGAACACGCGCTGGGTGAGGAGCGACGACCTATGGTTGAACCGGACCGCCATCATCTTCCAACTGCGATGGAAAGAGGACACGGACCGTTCGCTGCTCTTCGCCAACATCGAACGGCATGCCTCGCACAAGGATTTCTTCATCCGCAAGGCGATCGGTTGGGCGCTTCGGTCGCTGGCGGAAACGGATCCCGCTTCGGTGAAGGCCTTCGTACGTGCCCACAAACTCTCGCCGCTCAGCGAGCGGGAGGCGTTGCGGAAATTGTAGCTGATGGTCGCAGTGTTGTGCGGCTGCTCGGGGCAAAGGAGGTTGCCCAGCGAAACTCTGTTGTAACAAGTACCGTAGGATGTAGCGATCATGTTCGTTAACAAGCGAACCTTGATCATCCAAGGATATGAATGCCTCCAGTATGATCCCGGCCCTTCTCCTGCTCTGCAGCGCGGAGCTCGTATTACTCGAGTGCGAAGCCCAGGACGAGACATTCACGCTGAACGGTGTGGTAAAGGATCAGGACAGCCATGCACTGCTCGGTGGCACCACTATCACCGCAATGGACACATTGGGCAAAGTGGCATCGGACCGCATTGTCAGCATCCGCGCGGATAAGCGTGGCAGGTACAAGCTATCCCTGCCGTATGACCATATCTATCGGGTGGAGTATTGGGCACAAGCTCATGTGGCCAAGCGCGTGATCATCGACCTCACGCAAACAAAAGCCAAGCACCGCGAGGGAGGGAACACCATGACGTTGGAGATCTCGCTATTCGCCATGATACCGCGTGTGGACTACTCGGCCTACTTGGTCCCCGTTGCCGTGTGCAGGTTCGATCGGGATGAGAAGAAATTCAAGTGGGATATGGCCTACAACCAGGATCGCAAGGGCGAATTGGACCAGGTAAAAAAGGAGCAATTGGCAGAGCGCCGATCAAAGGCAGCAGGCCACTGATCAGGCCCTGCGAAAACGCTGGTCGTTGCCAGTCTTCAGATCGCCGGGCAGCGTGCTCACAGTCCAGTATACCAACACACTGTAATACTTCCCGATCACGGCGAGTTAATAGGCGAAAGAATGCCAACGTACACGGTGCGCTGGAGAGGCATCTAACGCAGTAACGTCACAAATCCGTTCTTGGTGATCTCCTTCGTTTCTTCGCAAGGGTCACGCATTCGCATGATGAACGGGTACAACCCACTCGGAAGATCAGAACCGTTCCATTTTTCTTGTGTATCGATAGTGGTCCATTGCTCGATCCCCCACCGGTCGAACACGCGGATCTCAAAGCCCTTTTCCGGAATGCGCACCGGTCCGGGCCATTCATCGTTGTTGCCGTCGCCATTGGGAGTGAACGCATTGGGGAGAAAAAGCGTCGGCTCGGTGCGCACATCGATCGTTACTGCGAGGGTATCGTTGCACCTGTCGGGTTGCGTGGTATAAAGCGTGAAGTCGTAGAAGCCATAGCGCCTGAAATCCCATTGGAAGGAACCGCTGCAATCGTTCGTCACCAAACTGTCCCCAATAAAGAACGCGCAGGAATCAGCCACACTTCCCAGAACGATCTCCACCATGGGCGTGCAGGGAATTTGTTCAGCGGAGAAGATCGCCGGTGGTCGCGGCCGAACGAAAATGCTGTCCAATACGGGTAGGTTACCGCAGCCGAAAAGATCGTAGCCCTGTAAGGAGATCGGCTGCCAGAAAGGATCTGGCAAGATCACGGTTGGGCTGCCCAGGTTGCTGGTTCCGAAGCCGCCCCAACGCCACACAAGTGAATCCGCGTCGGTGAGCGCTATTGTGTCCACGACGAAGGGGACTTTCATACACACTGTATCGGGAGCGGAGAAGGTCACGGTGGGGCTTGGCAGTTCGTTCAGGATCACCTGTGCAGTGGCAACACAACCGGAACTGGTATCCGTTGCGGTAAGGTCGATGGGGCCAATGGTGCCCGCTGGGATCTGAACGGAGGTGGTCGACTCTCCTGTGCTCCAAGCGTAAATGTGCGGCTGGAAGCCGAATTCCAATTCCGTGGTGAGCAATGGCGGATCGGCCGGGCAATAATCGGGACCACCGATTATTGTCACATCCGGATCACCCAGTTCAGCCCCTACAAAAGACGGACAAGTAGGGCCGACGATGGTCACGGAATAAATACCTGGTCCCAGGTTCGTCAAGGTGGTGTTCGTCTCCGCTGGGTCCTGATCCCAAGTCCACGGATATGCCCCACCTGTGAGTGTGAAGGCAACAGTCCCATCGTTGTTCCCTGCACAACTGATGTTGGTTACTGTGATCGTACCTAGGGGTGGAATAATCGGGTCCGTAACGTCGATCTCCAGAACCGAAATGCAACCCGAGGTATCGATCACCTGCACCGTATAGAAGCCCGGAGCGAGGTTAATGGCCGTTGCGCCGTTCAAGGTGAGATCGTGCGCCCAAGAGTAGGTGTAAAGACCGGGGGCGCCAACAACCGTAAGGGTTGCATCGTCATCTCCCGGACAGGTTATCGGTGTGCCTACAAATGCGAGATCACAGGGGTCCTGGGCCAGTGCCACTTGGCACATGGTGAATACCGAAAGGAAAGAGGCGAAGCGCATCAGCCTGCAAATATCGAGGAATGGCACGGACCTTCTGATATGCAGCGGTGGACTTATGATCCGAGTAGCGATGGATCTTTATAGCTCGGGTTCGACCAGTAAGCAAAAGGTAGAACTGAAAAAGACAATTCCGACCGGGAATGGTGAAAATGCGGAACGGGATGACCTGCAGGCCATCCCGTTCTTCGCTTGACAATTCTGGATCAGTTCGTCAGATCTGCACCGTGCGGTGCAGCGCGTTCACATTGGGCGGAACAGCCGTGTTGATGGTGTCCATGCCACCGAGATCCCATGGTGAAACGAAGTGTGGCGAACGTGGCGATCGCGAAAGCGAGCAGGATGAATTTACGTTTGGTTCTCATGGGTCAGGCGTTGGGTGTTGTTGAAGGAGGAGTGCTTTCCACGGGGTGTTCCCAAGGGCCGCAGCAACGGCCGCGGAATTTCTCGCGCATGGCCTGGCGTTGCTCATCGGTCATGCTTTGCAACTTGGCAAAGTAGGCGTGCCGCATCTGCATGGGCGGCCCGCCCCAACGGCCGAAGCCGAAGAACATCCGGAACATGACCCCTGCCAGGAGGAGGAAAGCCAACGCCGGGAGCAGGAAGGGGAAGAAGTACAGGGCTGCGCCTGTGAGCACGCCACCGAGGGCGAGTTTCCAGAACGGTGTCTGGTAGTGCATTTCGTGTTTCATAATGGGGTAGACGAACCACGGATCGCAATACTTTGATCATTCTGAAAAAAAAGAATGCCCCCGTTACGTAGGATGAAACTCCGGGGTGCCGGGGCTGTTCTTTCCTCTATTGCTCACGTGAAGGGCCGCAGCGATCCTGCCATCGTTTGCGCATCTCTGCGCGTTGTTCGTCGGTCATGGTGGACCACTTGTCCCGCCAGTCGGAACGATGCTTCCAAGGGGGACCACCTGCCTGTCCGTGCCTTCCGCGATAACCGCCGAAGAGGATGCGGCAGAGTAGCAAGAGCCCGATGGCTTTCGGATAGGATAGGACCGCCCAACCGGTGAGTTCGGGGATGATCGAGTTCCACAAGAACATCACCGCGGCACCAAGCGCCAACGCGGCCGCTAGAAAGAATAGCGGAAATAGGTAAGGGCGTTTCCAGGGGTTCATGGTCATGTGTTCGTTCTGGATGAAAGCGTTCATCCGTTGTTCAAGTCGGTGTACACAGTGCGCAGGCGTTCGCGTAGCTTCATCACTGCGTAGCGTTTGCGCGAGATGATGGTTTTGAGGTTCTCGCCCTGCTCGTTGGCGATCTCTTGCAGCGTCTTTTCTTCCAGCTCGTTCTGCACGAAAACCAGGCGTTGATCCTCTGGAAGTTCTTCCAACCCGGCCATCAGTTCTTCCCAGAAGATACGTTTCAATTCGGCCAGGTCCGGGTCAGTGTCGTCTGCCAAAAGGATATCCCGAAAGCCGAGATCGCCTCCCTCATCCTCGAAGGAAAATTCCTCCAGTGGGATGGTGGTCTTCTTGCGATAACGATCCGTGATCTTGTTCCGCGCCACACGGTACAACCATCCGCTTACCTGTTCGATCGCTTCCAACTCGGGCTGGCTGACGAATTGGGTCCAGACATCCTGCAACACGTCCTCCGCATCGGAGTCGGAACGAACACGACCACGGATGAAGGCATATAGCGATCGGCCATATTGCTTGACCGTGCTGGTAATGCTCCGTTGTTCTTCCGCCATCGCAGACCGCTCAACCATGATCTCCACAAGGGGAAGACGGGGCCGTCGGGCAATTACTTCACGGGCGCTGAAAATCGTTCAGTTCCCGCCAGTCATTCCGCCTTAGGCAGCCTTTTCCCGCTCCACGAGATCTTTGAGCCTGATCAGCACGTCCACCCAATGATCACCGGCCTCACGTGCGAGACGCGTTCCGTGCCTGAAAGCAGCAAAATCACCATGGTTCACGGTTACTGTGGTCAGTCCGTCATCCTCTGGGTGGAGGGTAATGTCCACAGCGGTGTAATTTTCCGGAAGGTCGGGCAGTTTGGTGGAAGGCATAAAGGCCATATAGGCTATTCGGCGGGGAGGAGCGAGAACGGTGATCCGTCCTTTCAAACGGGGTACTTCACCAGCGTCCTCGCGGTCGAACCAGACCAGTTCGCTGCCTTCCTGCAACTGCATATCCTCATGTGATCTCAGGAGTTGAAGGTTGTCCAATCCCTTGCTGTTCAGCGCCTTCCAAATCACCTCAGCAGGTGCATCGATCACTACAGTGCGCTCTACGGTTGTTTCTTTCGTTGCCATTGTAATACTTAACGCGCTGATCCAGTGCCAAAGATGTACGGAGGGGAAAATCTGACAGAACGGTTACAGTTCAAGTGTGTTTTCGCCCTCTGAACTGAAGATCTGGCGGAAGGGGTCGAATGATCCATGGATGTCCAATTTCGGTACCAGAGCTGAAGCTGAAAGGCTTGAAGCTCTCTGGTCCGGTTATTAGAACACAATTACGGGCCTTCTGTTCACGCACTGGATTCACAAAATCCGCTCTCCGATCTTAGCGCCCCCAATTCCCGTAAGTCAGAAGTGTTCAACGATTTTCACCCGATGAGACGAGCCTTTTTGTTGCACCTTTTGATCACTCTGGTCCTTTGCGCTTGTGGCCAAAGCTCCACCAATAGCAGTGCCGTTCGCCTGATGGCCACTGTGCAGCCCACAGTCCCTTCGATCACGCTTCAATGGCAGGTCTATTCGAACACATCGGGTTTCACCTTGTACCGTCGTTCAGCAGGGGCCACAACTTGGGGTAGTGCATTGACCACGTTGCCCGGAACAGCATTGCAATATGTGGACACCGAGGTTGCCATTGGGCAAGCGGTGGAATACAAGTTGGTGCGCAATGCCGACGGGTCGGGCTATGGCTATGTACGTTCAGGAATTGCGGTGCCAGAAGTGGAAATGCGAGGGCAGTTGGTGTTGTTGGTTGAATCCGGTGTAGCCGCGTCGCTTACGAACGAGTTGGCCCAGTTGGAGGCCGACCTGAGCGGCGATGGATGGATCGTGCTTCGGCATGATGTGTCAGCGTCGGCCTCGCCGTCCAGTGTTCGATCCCTGGTGATCGCCGACTATACTGCAGCACCCGCCCAAGTGAAGTCGGTGTACATAATTGGCCATGTACCCGTGCCCTACAGCGGGAATAGCTCAGCGGATGGGCATTCGTACCACCAAGGGGCTTGGACGTGCGATGGTTATTACGGTGAAATGAACGGAAACTGGACTGACGCAAACGTGAACGCGTTGGGTTCGAATTGGGCTTGGAACCATAACGTGCCGGGTGACGGAAAGCTGGATCAAAACGATTTTCCTACGTCTGTGGAATTGCAAGTTGGCCGGGTAGATCTGTCGCGTTTGGATACATTCCCAGAAAGTGAAGTACAATTGCTGAGCGCGTATCTGAACAAGGCCCACGCGTGGAAAACCGGCGCGTTCGCGGTCCCGGCTAAAGCAGCCGTTTGGGATAACCTGGAGTGGCTGAGCAACCCGATAGGTGCATCCGGATACTTGAGTGCAACGCCGTGTGTCGGCATCGATTCTGTAGTGCAACTGGAGTCGGCGCAGGCTCAATTTTCGCAGCATTTTCTGAACAACGACGACCTGTTCACTTACCATTGTAGTACGGGTTTGCAAGGTGCCGATCCGAGCATAGCCGCCTTCCCTGGCACCGAGAACGGTCTCAACATCGGTCAGTTGGTGAGCAATGTGCATGGCGGAGTATTCAATATGTCGCTGGGCAGCTACTACGGTGATTGGGATAACAAGAACAATTTTCTACGAGCCGTTCTCGCCCGCGGAAATGCGTTGGCACATGTATGGAGCGGCATGCCGAACTGGTTCTTGCACCCCATGGCCATGGGTGAGCCCATTGGCTATTGTGCATTACGCACCATGAACAACGCCAATTCGGATTATAGCCTGATGAACGGCGGCTGGCAGGGCCAATCCATGGGCCAGGCGCACATGGCGCTCATGGGTGATCCATCGGTTCGTATGCGTTATGTGAGGCCACCGACCGAACTTGTTGCCACGAACGATCAGTGGTTCGCCACCTTTGCTTGGTCAGCTTCTCCAGAGCAAGTGGATGGCTATCATGTGTATCACATCGATGATGCGAACAGCACGATCACTCGTCTCAATTCATCACCGATCGTCGGCACGCAATACACAACAACCGCACTCTTCGTTCCGGGTGGTCGATACATGGTGCGCGCGGTCAAGTTGGTTACAACACCATCCGGCTCATACCATGATCTTTCGCTGGGGGCTATCGCGATCGGCGAGGGTACACAGATCGCGGATTGCCAAGGTGTGATCGGCGGACCAGCGATCCCCGGTGCACCCTGCGATGACGGGGATCCGCTAACGAACAATGACGTGTACTCGGCCGAATGTTCTTGTTCCGGTCTTGCGATCGGGATCGACGAGCCGGTCAACAATGGTTTTCGCGTGTGGCCATCACCCACGAATGATGTGATCCATGTGGTGGCGAAACAACAGGAAGGTGAACTAGTGCTTCGAACGTTGGCAGGTGCCGAAGTGTCACGCATGCGCGTGATCGGCGGCAGCGCTGGATTGGATGTGCGCGATCTCGCGTCCGGAACTTATTTGGTGGAATACCGTGCCTATGGCGAGCTAGCGGCAATCGTCAGACGAGTGGTCGTTCATCACTGAACGTGCAAGGAATCAATACCGCTCCTTGTGGAACTTCTTCTTCGGCTTGTCGCTGTAGCCGTTGTTCGGGCGATCGCTGCTGCTGCTACTGCTGCTCCTTGGCGGGCCACTGGTACCTCCATTGCCTTCGTCCACGCGGATCTTGCGGCCCTTGTAGTTCGCCGCTTTGAAATGCCCGAGCACTTCATCGAAATGCGCCCCTTCGATGTCTACGAAGGAATACATGTCCTTCATGGTAATGCGCCCAATATGCTGGTTCGTCAGGCCCGTGATGCCGCACAGGTAGCCGAGCATCTTGCCTTTGTCGAAGCCATCTGCACTGCCCAAATTGATGAACATGGAACGCATTGCGCCACCTGATCCGCCAGCGAATTCGGTTTTCTCGCGAACACGCTCACGCGGGTTATGATCCTTACGGGCCAGATCCACGTTGAGGTCGCGCGCTTCGCGGTACTGCTCCAGGAAGCGATTGAATTCCAACGACACCACACGCTTGATCAGTTGTTCGCGATCGAAGCCAGCAAGGTCCAATTGCACAGCGCTCATGAAACGCTCGATGCCTTCTTCGTCCACTTCCACCTCCTTGATCTTCTGGATCAGCGTTAGCAACTGGCGCTCGCAGATCTCCGCACCTCCGGGTACACGTGTGAACGCGAAGTGCGTCTTCAGTTGACGCTCCAGGTTCCGGATCTTGTGAACATCCTTGCTGCCGATGATGCTGAGCGAAATGCCCGTTTTTCCGGCACGACCCGTACGCCCGCTGCGGTGCGTGTAGCTCTCCACTTCACCCGGTAGGTCGAAGTGGATCACGTGGCTCACATTGCTCACGTCGATGCCTCGAGCTGCCACATCGGTGGCGATCAGCATCTGCAGGCTCTTGCTGCGGTAGCGCTCCATAACCCGATCGCGCTGCTGCTGGCTCAGGTCACCGTGGATAGCATCCGCATTGTAGTTGTCGCGGGTCAGGTTCTCGGCGAGTTCCTGGGTGTCTTGCTTGGTCCGACAGAACACAATGGCGAAGAGGTCGGGTTCTGCGTCCACGAAGCGCTTCAACGCGAGGTAACGATCGCGCATCATCACCACCGAATACATGTGCTTGATGGCATCGGCAGCGGCATTGCTGCGGCCTACGCTCAGCTCATCGAACTCGCGCATGTAGTTCTTCGCGATGCGGCGCACTTCGCTGCTCATGGTCGCGCTGAACAACCACGTGCGCTTGTCCTTCGGTGTTTTTTCGAGAATGGTGGTGAGGTCTTCCTGGAACCCCATGTTCAGCATTTCATCCGCCTCGTCCAGAACGGCCACCTTCACATTGCTCAGATCGATGGCTTGGCGATCGATGAGGTCGATCAAGCGGCCCGGCGTGGCAACCACCACATTGGCCCCTCGCTGGATACCCCGCATTTGCTCGCGGATGTTCGCGCCGCCATATACGGGAACGCACTTCACACCGGGGAGGTGTTTGCTGTAGGATTCGAAGTCGCGTGTGATCTGCACGCAGAGCTCGCGGGTAGGAGCAAGCACCAAGGCCTGCACATTGCGCTGGGCGGGATCGATCAGGTGCATCAACGGAATGCCGAAAGCCGCGGTTTTACCCGTGCCTGTTTGCGCAAGGGCCACCACATCCTTCGCGCTGGTGAGCATGTGCGGAATGGCCTTCTCTTGAACGGGCGTTGGCGTTACGAAGCCGAGCTCGGTGATGGCATTGAGGATTTCGGGCCGGATACCGAGTTCGGAGAAAGTGGACATGGTTTTGCGAAAAAGTCCGCAAAGGTACGTGGATCCGACCTTAGCGGCCTTGTTGGAGGCTGGCCGCGAGTCTCAGGCCCAGATCCGAACTGAAGGCGCGCGCAGAAGTCGTATCCAAGTGGTTCCCATCCACATAGGTATACTGATCGTTCGAAGGCATGAGATCCCAGAACGGGACTGAATGTGCGCCAGCGAGCGACTGTATTCGCCCGCTGAAGCCAGGCCACAGGGAATCCTCCATGGCTTCGATGGCATCGCAAACCGGTAAACGCACCAGAAACACATGGCCGTGAGGCTTCAATAGGTCCACGATCTTGTCCAGGTAGGCCACTCGCTCTTCCGCTGGGCGAAATACAGCCAACATTTCCTTCCTGTAGTGTTCCACCTTGTGCTTGGTGCGGTCACGAACGGTAGCGGTATCGATGGGTGCCTTGATCTCGATCCAACCATCAGTGTGCAGAAGAGTGAGCGTATCCATATCGTGCATGGGGCCGGCTATCAAAGAACCCCAACCGGCCGTGGTGTGCCGAACGAGGTATTCATAGTTTGGAGTTGCTGTGAATGTCCATTGTTCGCCCAAACTGCGGTCATCTTCGCGCATAAGGGGCAGATCATCCCGGCGGACTTTTGCCAAGGAAAGGCTCCAAGGATCAACGGTTACGATGAACAAGCCATTTCGCGACCGCGGATCCAGTTTGGCTTCAATGGCGCGCAAATACGTGGCCCCGAAGGGTGAATGCGCAATGGTGAACGCATAGTTGAACAAAGAGCCTTCCATTGCACTGCTATCCAACAAGGGCATGATCACTACAGGTCGTACGCCCTGTGCCGCGCGCGAAGTGCCGATGATCATCGAAGAACGCTTCACTCCTGTGAAACGCAGGTAATAGTCATCCGTGCGCCCATCGGCGAACAAGCCAGCGACCAGGTGCGCGGCCAGCGCCAGTGCCAGTGCGATCGAGAGCTTGATCAGAAAGCCGCGCATGCTTCAGAATTGGAAGTAGATGAATTCGGCCTTATCGAAATGACCGAAGAAGAAGATGAGCAGGAATACCGCACTGTATGCCATTCTGCGGGTCCATGGTGCCAGATGCGCTAGCTGCAGAGCATGTTGGCGCTCGCGCTGTAACCACTCCGCGAGCACGAGAACGCCGATCATCGCCATGAGCCAGGGATCGAATTCATCCGGGATCCGCATCAACGATCGGGATACCATACCGCGCAGATACTGGAACGCTTGGGCGATGGAATCGGCACGGAAAAACACCCAGGCGATCGTGGTGCTCGCGAACGTGAGCAGAATGGCCGGCAGATCGCGGAGAGTTGCCACGGCGCCAACGCTCGTGTGTTTTCGGTTCTTTCCACGAAGCAATAGTGGAAGGAACAGAACGGCGTTCAACGCACCCCAAACCAGGAAGGTCCAATTGGCGCCATGCCAGAAACCGCTCAGCAGAAAAATAACGAACACATTCCGGATCTGCATGCCCTTTGAACCGCGGCTCCCCCCAAGAGGCAGGTACACATAGTCGCGGAACCAAGAACTCAGACTGATGTGCCAACGTCGCCAGAATTCGGCGATGTCCCGGCTGAAATAGGGGTATGCGAAATTCCGCATCAGCTCGAAGCCGAACAGGCGCGCCAGCCCTAAGGCAATGTCCGTGTAGCCGCTGAAATCACAATAGATCTGGAACGCGAAGAGCACGGCACCGAGCACAAGCGAATCGGCACCATGCCAGCCCACATGGGCGAAGATCCCGTTCACAATTGGTGAGCAACCATCGGCGATAACGGCTTTTTTGAAGAAGCCCCAAAGCATCTGTCGCAGACCATCCGCGGCGTATTCGGGATCGAACGTTCGCTTCTTCTGGAATTGCGGGAGCATGTTGCTCGCGCGTTCGATCGGCCCGGCACACAGCTGCGAAAAAAACTGATGAAGGCCATGAACGCGGTGATGTCGCGCACCGGGGCGATCCGTCCGCGGTACACATCGATGGTATAGCTGAGCGCTTGGAAGGTGTAGAAGCTGATACCCACCGGAAGGATGACGTCTAGCAAGAGTGGGTTGGAATGGATCCCGAACCGCGCCATCAGATCAGCGAACTGCTGCGAGAAGAAATCAAAATACTTGAAGGTGCCGAGCGTTCCCAGATTGCCGATCAGGCTGATAGCAAGCAGCCAGTTGCGTTTTCTGCCGTTGGACGTTCGCCCAAGAGCCAGCGCCACGAAATAGTCCGTGAGGCTGGTGGCGATCAGCAGCAAAAGAAAACGGGGGTCCCACCACCCATAGAACAAGAACCCGGCAGCGACCAGAAGCGAGTTCTGCAGCCGCAGCCATTTCCGCAGCGACCAGTAAAGGGCGAACACGAGCGGCAGGAACGCCGCGAAGACAAGGGAGTTGAAAAGCATGCCGCCCGCGAAAGCCGCGAAAGATAGAAGCCCGGAACGGAGCAGGCGGGTAAGTTCCGAGGGCTACTTTCGCGGCACATCCGTCAGGTATCGGATACCACCATCCTTCGAGAAGAGATATGTTCCGCACCATCCTCGTTCTGCTTGTTGTGTGGTTGTTGCTCCGTGCGTTCATGAAGAGCAAACAGCCTTCTTCCGGTGTGCCGCGCGGTACCCATTTCAGCCAACCGGACAACCGCCCGAAAGGGGAGGTGCGCATCGAGCGCCCAGAGCCAGGCCGCAGAGCGCAGCAAGGCCCTGTGGAGGACGCCGATTTTGAAGAGATCAAGTAAGCCCTGAAATCGCATGAGATCCATCGACTGGAAAAAACTGTTGCCTGTTGTTGTAGCGTTGGCCGTGTTCATTGCATTGGCTGTTGGGTACTTCAGCCCTGTGCTGGAAGGCAAACGGCTCATTCAAGGTGACATCCGCAATTTCACTGGAGCCAGTCGCGATATCGTTGAACACCGGGATGCATACGGTGAAGAGCCGCTTTGGACCGAAAGCATGTTCAGCGGAATGCCGGCGTACCAGATCAGCGTGCAATGGGGAAACGTGGTTCTCACCTGGTTGAACAAATTGTTCACGGGCTTCCTGCCGATGCCAGCGGGCTTCATTTTCCTGTACCTCATTGGGATGTACATTTTGTTGATGTGCTTGCGCGTGGATCCCTGGCTCGCCGTTGTTGGTGCAGCGGCCTATGCGTTCTCTTCATACTTCATCGTGATCTTGGAGGCCGGCCACAACAGCAAGGCCATGGCCATTGGGTACATGCCCATGGTCTTTGGTGCGCTCTATTTGCTGTTGCGCGGTAACAAGTTGATCGGTGCGGCGCTCTTTGCTCTTTTCCTGACCCTGCTCATTTATGTGAACCACGTGCAGGTGGCATACTACCTCGGCATGCTCATGGTGCTTTTCGGTTTGGCGGAGGGCTGGAAAGCACTGGGTGAAAAGCGGATGAAGGATTTCCTTTCGCGATGCGCATTGGCTTCTATCGGGGTTGTACTCGCACTGCTTTGCAATTTGGCTTCATTGTGGAGCACATACGAATACGGCAAAGACACCACGCGTGGACCTAGTGAACTGACCATATCAGCCGACGGTAGCAACTCGGCAGCCAATCAAACCGGAGGATTGGACCGCGATTATGTGACGCATTGGAGCGAGGGCAAGTTGGAGAGTCTGAGCTTGTTGGTTCCGAACATGAAAGGAGGCGCTAGCGGTTCCGTGATCAAGAGCCAGGACGATATCGCGGCGATCGCGGATCCGGAATTCCGCAAAGAAGTTCTCAAAAAGTACCAGGACGGTGGATACATCAACAGCTATTGGGGCGACCAGGAGTTCGTGAGCGGCCCCGTGTACATAGGCGCCATTCTGGTGCTTCTTGTTCTGTTGATGCTATCACGTGCGGAGGGCTTGGGGCGCTGGTGGTTACTGGCTTCCATCCCGCTGATCGGAGGGTTGCTCCTGGTCAACGCTCCACTTGTAGCCGGCTTGCTAGTGATCACGTATTTGTTAGCGGGTATTTTTCTGTTGAAGGACACATTGGCGTATTCGCTCTTCAGTGCCTTGGTCCTCACCTTGCTACTTAGCTGGGGGCGTTTCTACACACCACTCACCGATTTTTTCTTGGACCACATTCCGGGCTACGACAAATTCCGCGCGGTCACCATCATCCTTGTGATCGTTGAACTCGCCGCACCCGTGCTCGGTGTGCTGTACTTGGATCGCATACTGCGGGAAGAGAAATGGAACAGATCGCAAGAGCGCAATTTCCTAGTTCCTGCGGGTATCCTTGCTGTGGTGCTGTTGGTTTTCGCGTTGTTGCCCACCAACCTCTTTCCTTTCTTCGGTGATGATGAGATGACCCAGCTCGCCGATGCACCACAGTCGTACGTGGATGGCTTGAAGGCGATGCGTGTAGGCCTCTTTACCGCAGACGTGTGGCGCAGCTTGGGCTTCGTGCTGGCGGGCGCGGCTTTGCTCTTTGCTTTTGGTCGCCGATACATCGGGAAGCTGGTGCTGGTAGCCTTATTGGGCCTATTGATCGTGGTGGATCTCTGGACGGTCGACAAGCGTTATCTCAACAATGAAAAGCGCGATGGCCGTTACCTGAGTTGGGAGGATGAGGCCCAGAACAAATTGCCTTTCAAACCACAACCAGCGGATCTCGCGATACTTCAACAAGAACAAAATGCGAGCACGGAAGCTGACTTCACAGAAGCCCGCGAGCGCCTGAAAAAAGTAAAGCAGAACAGCAGTGGAGCCAACAAATTGGTGAGCAAAGACGAAGAGGCGATCTTGCGTTTCGGTTCATTGCGACGCACCACACACTTCCGCGTGCTGTCCATTCAGAACCCGTTCAACGATGCGCGTGTCAGCTACTTCCACAAGAGCTTGGGCGGGTACCACGGCGCGAAATTGAAACGCTTCCAAGAGCTTATCAGTTTCCGGATCTCCGCCGAACTGCAGAACATGATGGCGGTGTTCCGCAATGCGCCTACGCAACAGCGTGTGGATAGTGCGTTGGCCAAGCAGCCCGCGCTCGCGATGCTCAACACCAAATACCTCATCATCGGAAACGATCGTGCTCCGTTGCGGAATCCGGCAGCGCTCGGCGCTGGTTGGTTCGTGAACGAAGTGCGCATGGTGAAGAACGCGGATGAGGAGATCGTCGCATTGGCCACTATCGATCCTGCGCGGACGGCACTCGTGGATGAGCGCTTCGCGAAGGACCTGGACGCTTCGGCGGCCAAGCCCGATAGCACAGCCCGGGTCACGCTCAAGAGCTACAAGGCCAACGAACTCATATACTCTGTGAAGAGCGCGGCCGGTGGTGTTGTTGTTTTCAGTGAGATCTGGTACGGTGCCGATTGGGTTGCCGAGATCGATGGACAACCAGCGAGTTATGCACGTGCCAACTACGTGTTGCGGGCAATGAGCGTTCCAGCCGGAGAGCATGAAGTGCGATTCCACATTGTTAGTAAGGCCTTCAATAATTACGCATCACTGGCATCCATCAGTTCCTGGCTATTGCTTGTTCTTGTGTTGGTCACCTTGGGAATGTCATTCCGCAGAACTTCGAGCACTGTGGCCTGAGTGGAATGAAGAAGATCCTCTTCATCACCTACTACTGGCCTCCCAGCGGCGGCGCCGGTGTGCAGCGTGGGTTGAAGTTCGTGAAGTACCTGCCGGAATTCGGAGTGAAGCCCTTCGTGCTTACCGTTGATCCGGAACAAGCGAGTTATCCAAGCCTCGACGCATCGCTACTCGCCGAGGTGCCCGCGGGTGTTGAGGTGATCCGAACAAAGTCGTTCGAGCCCTTGCGCATTCTCGCGGCCATCGGCGGAAAAAATGCAGTGCCGCACGCTGGTTTCGCAGGGGCGAATAAGGAAGGCCTGATTCAACGGGCCATGCGCTGGGTGCGTGGCAACTGGATGATACCGGATGCCCGCAGAGGCTGGGTGAAGTACGCGGTGAAGGCCGCTGCGAAAGTGATCGAACGCGAAAAGATCGGAACCATCGTGATCTCTTCGCCCCCGCACAGCTCACAGCTCATCGGGCTTGAACTGAAGAAGCGCTTTCCAATGTTGCGATGGATCGCCGATCTGCGTGATCCGTGGACCGATATCTACTTCACGAAGGAATTATTGAAAGGCGCGCGGGCGAAGCGGTTGGATGCAGCGTACGAGGCCGAAGTGATGAGAACCGCCGATGCTGTCGTTGTTGTTGGACCATCGATGAAGAGCTCGTTCGCTCAGCGATATGGCGCTGATGTGGAGAAGAAGATCAGCGTGATCACCAACGGCTATGACCAGCGGGACATGGACCGGATCTCGAAGCCCTTGTTGAGCCATGACGAATTCCGCATCACCTATGTTGGAACGATGGCAGGTAGCTACGACCCTCGCGTCTTCTTCAAAGCGATCTCCTCCCTGCGCGGGCAAGTGGCAGTGCCGATCAGGCTGCGTTTCGTTGGTAGTGTTTCATCGGAAGTGCGGACAATGGCAGATCATGAAGGTGTCTCCGACCTCTGTCAGTGGATACCATCCGTACCGCACGACGACGCTCTTCGCGAAATGGCCGCCGCTCACATGCTCTTATTGGTGATCCCATCTGGCGAGGGAGTCGAACGGATCCTGACGGGCAAACTATTCGAATACATCGGAATAGGGCGGCCGATCATCGGCATTGGCCCGGAGAAGGGTGATGCGGCAGCGATCATCCACGAGTGCCGTGCAGGAAGGATCTTCGATCGATCATCGGAAAGGGAAATGAAGGATTGGATAGTGGCGAATCTCGATCGAACCATGGATGGTGTTGCGCTTCTAGAGAAGAACGGATCGCATGTGAAATACGAACGCCGGAATGCCGCTGAACGCCTTGCGGGGATCATCGCCAACTTCTCCCGGTAACTTGTGCAACGAATGAAGCCCGTTTACATCATCGCCGAAGCAGGTGTCAACCACAACGGTAGCGTGGACATGGCCTTCAGGCTGGTCGACCAAGCCAAGCACGCCGGAGCGGATTGCGTAAAGTTCCAGACGTTCCGGGCGGAGAAGATCGTGACGGCCGCTTCACCCAAGGCGAATTACCAGTTGGAGGTGACGGACAAGTCCGAGAGTCAGTTCGACATGCTGAAGAAGCTGGAGCTTGACCGCGACGCCTTTGCACGGATCAAGGCGCACTGTGAGAAGGTGGGGATCCACTTCATGAGTACGCCCTACAACCCGGAAGATGCGGAACTGCTCAATGGACTTGATGTGGATGCCTTCAAGATCGCCAGCGGGCAACTGGTTGAACTGCCTTTCCTCAAACAAGTCGCTCTCTACGGCAAGCGCATGATCGTGAGCACGGGCATGGCGGACATGGCCGAGGTGAAGGAAGCGGTCGAGGCGATCCGCAGTACAGGGAACCAGGACCTCGTCGTGCTTCAATGCAACACGGATTACCCGTCGCGTGTGGAGGACGTGAACATCCGCGCGATGCTCACCATGCGCGATGAGTTGAAGGTGCGCGTAGGATACAGCGACCATGTGCCGAACAACCATGCGTGCTTCGCGGCAGTGGCGTTGGGCGCAGAGATGATCGAGAAGCACTTCACCTTGGACAACAATTTGCCCGGTCCGGACCACTCGAGTTCGTTGGAGCCCGAGGCGTTCAGGCAATTGGTCGTCGGTATTCGTGATATCGAAAAGTGTTTGGGCGACGGGATCAAGCGCCCCAGCGAACGGGAAAAGACGAACACGTTCGGCATGCGGCGAAGTATGGTCGCAACGCGTGACTTGTCCGCAGGTACGGTCCTGAAGTTGGATGACATCGGCTTCAAACGCCCAGCCAGTGGTATTGCACCGAAGCATCTGGATGAGCTTCTTGGAAGGACGCTGATCGCTGATGTGCGCGCGGATCAGTCTTTTACATGGGAATCGGTCAAAAACTGACCCATGGCCCAACGTCGCATTTCCATCGATGACACTGCATTGCTTCATTCATTCCTTGATGGAGCGGGTGATTCGCCAAAGACCTTCCGCTACTTCGATGCGCGACCGTTCGATGTGCTGAAGAACCACTTGAGCACATGGCTGTGGATAGATGGAGGAAGCCCTGTTGCCTACGGCCACCTGGATGTAGAGGATGGAATCGTGTGGCTGGGCATCGCCGTGCAGCAGAAGCATTGGGGCAAAGGCTTCGGTGCGTGGATGATGAAGCTGCTCCTCGACAGTGCGCGAGCCTGCGGTGTGCAACGCATCAAGCTCTCGGTGGATAATGACAATGCATCCGCGATCGCGCTCTATACACGGTATGGCTTCGTTCTCGATCTGCGCAACGAACGCAACAGCTTTTATACCTGTGACCTATCGCCGAAACGCGAAGCGGTGATGAGTTCGTTGGCCTTCATGGGCATGGGGGTTGAGGAAATGATCAAGATCGCGGACCGCGAATTCATGGCTTTGGAATTCAGCAGCGGAATGCCGTTCCACGATAGTATGGAGCACATTTTCCACGAGGCGCCCATGCGTCGGTTCGCGCACAACTACTTCCCCGCGCCAAAAGTTCCGTTCGTTCTCAACCTGGGTTCTACCAACGAAGAGAATCGCCGCCGCTCGATCGATCATTGTGTACGTGGGATCGCGATGAGCCATGCCGTGGGTGCACCGTTCTTCAGTGCACATTCCGGTTTCTGTGTGGATCCGAAGCCCAGCGAGTTGGGTCGAAAACTCGAACAGATCCAGCACATCGACCGTGAAGCGAACTGGTCGCATTTCATCGCATCGGTTTGTGAGGTTTTGTCGCTTACGCGCGACTTTCCAACGGGATTCTTGCTCGAGAACAACGTGTTGGCCCAGGTGAACCGGTATGCCGATGGGACGAACCCGCTTTTGTGTGTGGAAGCCAGCGAGCAACTGCGATTGATAAGCGAGGTGAAAGACCCGCGCGTCGGTTTGCTCTTCGACACGGCGCACATGAAGGTTTCCGCAAAAACCTTGGGCTTCGATCTGGCTTCTTCAACCTTGGAATTGCTACCGCACGTGCGGTGCGTTCATCACAGTGACAATGATGGGCTGGTGGACGACAACCGCCCCTTCGATGCGGGCTATTGGTTCTTGCCCTTTATGGACCACGCGAAGCATGCGGTTCATGTTCTGGAAACAAAGAAGTGTTCTGCTGCCGAACTTCGCCGCATGGGATCCTTGTTGTTCAATGCCGTCAGTTCCTCATGAGCCATAGTCCTTCCATCGCTGAACTCCTGATCCGCGACACGCTCACGATCCGAGATGCGCTCTCGGTGATCGATCGGAACGCCCAAGGCGTTTGCTTCGTGGTGGATCCCAAAGGGGTGTTGATCGGAGTGCTCACCGATGGGGATATCCGAAGGGCGTTGATAGCAGGACGAACACTGGATCACCCCTTGATCGATGTGGTGCAGCGCAAGTTCACGGCACTGCCGGTTACCACACCCGTGGAACACATCCAAGCGAAGTTGAACGATACTGTACGGCACATTCCCTTGCTCGATGAACAAGGCGTGCCTGTGGACTTCGCGAGCACCCGTCGTGCGCATCGGATTCAGGTGATGTCACCACAACTGGATGGCAACGAACTCGCTTACGTCACCGAGTGCTTGAAGACCGGTTGGATCAGTTCGCAAGGGGCATACGTGAAGAAGTTCGAAACGCAATTCGCGGAACGCTGCGCTATGCCGCATGCTCTCGCGGTAAGCAACGGCACAGTGGCCATTCACCTGGCTCTGGTTGCACTGGGCGTCGGCGAGGGTGATGAGGTCATCGTTCCCGATCTCACGTTCGCTGCAAGTATCAACACGATCATCCATGCCGGCGCAACACCCGTGATCGCTGATGTGGATCCGATCACATGGACACTCGATCCCGCTGAGGTCGAAAAGCTCATCACGCCGCGGACCAAGGCGATCATGCCTGTGCATCTCTATGGGCATCCGTGCCGGATGGATGAGTTGATGGCGATCGCGAAGAAACACAACCTCTTCGTGGTCGAAGATTCCGCTGAAGCACTGGGTGCGTTGTACAAAGGCAGGCCTGTCGGCAGCTTCGGTGATGCCGCGACCTTCAGCTTTTTCGGCAACAAAACGATCACCACTGGAGAAGGCGGCATGGTGCTTTTCCGCGATCCGGTCATTGCCGATCGTGCTATCGTTCTGCGCGATCACGGCATGGACAAGCAGAAGCGGTACTGGCACCAAATGGTCGGCTACAACTACCGCATGACCAACATGCAGGCGGCTATTGGCGTGGCTCAGCTGGAGCGATTGGATGAATTCGTGCAGGCCAAACGCAGACTCGCCGCGATCTACAATGAAGGGCTTTCGCAACTCGGCGACATCGGGCTTCCACCGGAGGAAACATGGGCGTTCAACGGATTCTGGTTGTACTCGTGTTTGATCGGCGAGGGCTTCGGTATGAAACGCGATGAGTTGATCGAGAAGATGATGAAGAACGGTGTGGAAACACGGCCGTTGTTCTACCCGCTCCACGAAATGCCGCCCTACACGAAGTACATCCTACCCGGCCAGCGATTCGAAGTGAGTACGAGACTTTCACAAGCAGGTATCAGTTTGCCAAGCTCGGTGACGATCACACGTGAAGAACAGGACAGCGTGATCGGCTCCATGCGCACCATCCACGACACGCGTAAGCTCCACGTTATTGTGTGATGCGGACGCTTTACCTCATACCAGCGCGCGGTGGGAGCAAGGGCTTGCCCGGAAAGAATATCCGTCCCTTGTTGGGGAAGCCGTTGATCGCCTGGACCATCGAAACCGCATTGAAGGCGGCTGAACGGTCACCCGGCCGTGTCGTAGTTTCCACGGATGATGAAGCGATCGCGGATGTGGCGAGGTCGTGCGGGGCTGAAGTTCCGTTCATGCGACCAAATGAACTGGCCACGGACGGTGCTAGTTCGATGGACGTTGTGCTTCACGCGCTCAACTGGTTCGAACAAAAGGGTGAGCAGTTCGATCTGGTCTGTATGCTGGAAGCCACTTCGCCGCAGCGCGATGTGAACGATGTGATCGGGGCTATGGACATGCTTATCGCCACACAACAAGCGGAGAGCATCGTAGGCGTGTGCAGGAGCGAGAGCGGCCATCCAGTGTTCCTCGCCCATAAGCGGGAAGACCACATCATCTCACCCTATCAAGGAGACACGTTCCACTTCTTGCGCCGGCAGGAGATCGATGACGTTTACTTCTTCGAAGGCAGCCTGTACATCGCTCGCACCAGCACGCTGAAGGAGCGCAAGTCATTCTACCATGATCGCACCTTGGGCTATGAAATGCCAAAGTGGAAATCGTTCGAAGTGGATGACCTAACCGACTTCATCGTGATCGAACAATTGTTGAAGGCCCGACAAGAAGGGCTGTTGAAGGAAGGGGGCCCCCGGCCTGCCGCGGTTTGGCGGGGGGGGGGGCCGGGGGGGGCCGGCCGGGGGGGGGGGGGGGGCCTGGACCGATGAACTATTCCGATCGCCTGCACAAGGCCATTCCTGGTGGCGCCCACACGTATAGTCGTGGTGATGACCAGTATCCTTCCAACGCGCCGCCGATCCTCGCACGAGGCAAGGGCGCGTATGTGTGGGATGCGGATGGAAAGCGCTACCTCGACTATGGCATGGGTCTTCGAGCGGTGACACTGGGCTACGCGAACGAAGCTGTGAATGCGGCCGCCATCGCTGAGATCGAGAAGGGCAACAACCTCACGCGGGCGTCGCTCACCGAATTGGAAGCGGCGGAGAAAATGCTTTCACTTTTCCCTTGGGCCGATCAGGTGAAGTTCGCCAAGAATGGAAGCATCGTTACCACCGCTGCTGTGAAGCTCGCACGTGCTTTCACTGGGCGCACGCATGTGGCCGTGCCTGCCGAGCAGCCGTTCTTTACCTATGATGATTGGTTCATCGGCACAACGCCCATGGACAAGGGGATCCCGGCGGAGAACAAGGCGCTCAGCCTGAAATTCAAGTACAACGACATCGCGTCGCTGGAGAAGCTCTTCGCTGAGAACCCGGGAAAGATCGCTTGCGTGATGCTCGAGCCCGCGACTTCCGTATCGCCATGTTCCGTTCTATGTGCGAACATGTTGGAACCGAAGTCGTGCGCTGGTTGTGCGAACAAGAGCGCGAACTTCCTGCATCAGGTAAAGGCCCTTTGTCATACGCACGGTGCCGTGTTCGTTCTGGATGAGATGATCACCGGTTTCAGGTGGGACCTGCACGGTGCGATGAAGGTCTACGACGTTGAACCAGACCTCGCCACCTTTGGCAAAGGCATGGCGAACGGATTCGCGCTAGCGGCGCTCATTGGCAAGAAGGAGATCATGGAACTGGGCGGTATTCGCGAAGCGGGTGCTGAACGTGTTTTCCTGATCAGTACCACCCACGGAAGTGAGATGAGCGCGTTCGGAGCCTTCAACAAGACCGTGGATCTTTACAAGGAGCTACAGGTCACGGATCACCTGTGGAACTATGGTCGTCGATTGATCGAAGGGCTGAACGCAGTTGCGAAGGAAGCGGGTGTGGCGGACCAGTTCATTGCCCACGGTTTCGGCTGTTCGCCTTACTACACCACCAAGGACAAAGACGGACAAGTTTCCCTTGCATTTCGAACACTGTGGAGCCAGGAGATGATCAAGGAAGGTGTGTTGATGCCATGGGTGGCACTATCGCTGGCCCACGGCGATGCGGAACTCGACCAGACCTTGTCTGCAGCGCGAAAGGCCTTGAAAGTCTATGCTGCCGCATTGCAGGATGGAGTGGAGAAACACCTCGTTGGTGCGGTGATCAAGCCAGTATTTCGGAAGTCGAATTGAGATGGACGCACTACTGAAGGACAAAGTGGTAGTGATCACCGGCGGTGCAGGTCGCCTTGGGAGCGCCTTCACTGAAGCGATGATCGGAGCAGGAGGTCGCGTGGTGATCGCCGAATTGGACAACGCCATCACGCGCAAGAACATTTTGGATCTTACGGCGCGCTTCGGCGACAAGTTGGTCGCCGTTACCACGGACGTTACCAACAAGGATTCGCTCAACGCATTGATCGAAGCGAGTGTAAAGGCGTTCGGGAAAGTGGATGCGCTGCTGAACAATGCGTACCCGCGCAACGCCAACTATGGGCGCCGTTTCGAACAGGTCGAGTACGCTGATTTCGCCGATAACCTGGGCATGCACGCAGGTGGATACTTCCTGGCCTCACAGCGCTTCATCGAGCACTTCAAAAAACAGGGCCACGGCAACATCGTGAACATGGCGAGCATCTACGGGAGTGGTTGCGCCACGATTCGATGTGTACGCCGGCACCGAAATGACCATGCCTGTGGAATACGCGGTGATCAAGAGCGGTATCATCCATCTCACGAAATACATCGCGAGCTATTGTGCAGGGTTGAATATCCGTTGCAATGCCATCAGTCCCGGTGGTATTCTCGCAGGCCAGCCACCCGAATTCCTGGAACGCTACAAGGAACACGCCCTCTCCAAAGGCATGTTGAACGAGCAGGATGTCTGTGGAACGCTGCTCTATTTGCTGTCCGATCTTTCCTCTTACATCAACGGCCAGAACATCGTCGTGGATGATGGGTGGACGTTGTGATCAATAGGGGACGCAGCGTTCGGCGAGTACTTCTTTGATAAGTGGTTTCATTTCCGCGAAGAGCCGTTTGAATTGCGGCGGTGCACTACCTATCCACTTCTCCATGAATTCGGTGGAGTAATGAAACTCCGTTCTGGTGGAACGATAGAGTTGGGATAGATAGAAACAGGCGGAAGAAACCAGGCAAAAAACATGGCGGGTATTCGCGGCGTACTGCGCGAAATCGATCTCTGCAGCAATGCTAGTATCAGCAATGTTGTCCATGAGCGTGTAGGATAAGCCGAGTTCCTTGCAGCGTGTATCCGTGAATTTCAACGAAAGGGTGGATTGACTGGGATGCGGTTTCAGGATGAAATGGAATTGGAGCGGGTGAGGCAGCGCATTCACGATGTGCTCGATATATGCTCCCCAAAATGCAGTTGGCACCTCGTACATGTCCAACGCCTCCAGTAAAATATAGACCAACGGCTTACCGTCGTTCTGGATGATCTGCGTATTTCCGCGCCGATGCAGGTCAAGAAGTTGGCTCGCAAGCGTCGGGAAGTTTTCCGAGACATTCAAAGGCAGCACCCAATCCGATGGGATCCGGCGACTTGCCAAGAACGTCTTATAAGGTTCAGCGAACAACGCACGAAGGGGACCGAGAGGTTCTTTGCCTCGCAGGATGTGGATGTAATCACCTTGCCCGTGCTCAAAGAAAGTAAGATCGGCCTTGGGGAACTCCTCCAAGAACGGACCTCGCATATAGGTTTCTGTGTGGGCGTGGAGGAGAATTGAGGAAGAACCTTCCACCAAGGGACCTAGCAAAGCGCGTAGTTGCATACGGTACGCACGATCACGCTTCTTCAGGAATTTCCTGAGCAGCGAACGGTAGATCCCCCGAACCAGTGGAACTTCTTTCCATCGCCTGGTAAGTCGCTTCCGAAGGTTTGGCTCAAAGCGATGGTCGTTCGGCAGTCTATCGGAATAACTATGGAACAAGGTCCAATTATGCAACTTGGAGACCTCTTCGATGAGGCGCACCACATCATCTCTCCGTGATCCGATATCCACCAGAAGGACATCCTTATTATTTGGCGCCTTCGTCGCTCGCGCATACAAGGTCATGTATACCGAACTGATGTGCGAAGTGCAAATAAATACCCGGACAGACCCTGAACTCATGGATGTGTTTGGATCCGTTGCCTGATAAAGGCGGGCAAGTACTCATGCAGGTCATCTGCCAACCGCAGTCGAACGATCGCGGCGAAGTAGATGCCAGAGGCTAGGATCCCTCGTATGATCATGTTCACGTATGGCCCCAATTCCATTGGGATCAACCAAACAAGGATGATCGCACAAGCCACCACCGCGCCGATCAAAAGTGTTTTGCGATCGAACGGCTGTATTGCGAACCGGCGCCGGATGAATTCGAATTTCAAGCCATTGTACACCACGTTCGCGATGCATGATGTGATCGCTGCGCCCATGATCCCGATACGAGGTATGAGGATCCAATTACCCAGCACCGTGATCACAAGCAAGGCGACTAGGAAAACCGAAGCATAGATGTAACGATCGGAATTCACCAGGATCGGATGGTTGATACCCGTGGCCATGTTGATCAGCGCTCCGGTGGCGATCACGATCGCAACTGGCCATCCGGCGGAAAATCCTTCCGGTAACAAACCCAGAAGGTCGCGGACATTGAGCACCACCAGAACGAACATCCATCCACCCAACAGTAAGAGGAACCTTGCGGACCGTTGATAGATCGTCCTGATCGGGGCCATATCTCCAGCTGCCATCGCATGCGCGATCACTGGACTGGATATACGCTCCAATGCGTTCAGGGGGATCTCGATCATCAATCCGATGAACGCCGCAACACTGTACACCGCGACTTGATCAAGTGAGATACGGCCAACGAAGATGGAGTCGATGTATTTCAAACTCACCGAGTTGATCGCTGTGAACGTGATGACCGCGCCATACCGAAGTATGGAACGCAAGCCGATCTCTTGTTTGAAATGTTCAAGGTCTGGAATGAACCTTGGCCGGTCCACCACCATGGTATAGGCAAGCATGATCAGGGCCTGAAGCGCGTATATCCCACAGAATGAGAAAAGAAATTGGCGCAGGTCCAAGTACCCAAGGAAGTGCGCTCCAATGATCGCGATGAAAAGCAATCGAACCACTATATCGTTTAGGAATGTTGGGAACACGCTGCGCAGAAGCGCAAGGCAGTATGAATTGAATCCGAGAACGAAAGAGTATGACACAGCGAGCATGACGACAAAGACCAGGTTCTCGGAGAAGATCTCCCCCTCGTCGCCATAGAGTCGCGCAAGAGGCTGCTTCAACAAGAGCAACAAACCCAGACCCAGGATGACCGAGGTCGTTACGTAGATCAACATGAAGCCGAAGAAACCACGGTGACCGACTTCCTTGTCAAAGACCCTGGGCAGGTAACGCACGGTCACCGAGCTGATCCCAAAAGAGAGCAAACTGGCAAGCACTGTGGCGAATGACAGAATAAGCCGTGTGAGGCCCAGTTCTTCCTTGGACAGGTAGATCGGTTGAACCAGCAGTAGGCTGAACGCACCGACCAATGTGCCAGCATACACCAGAAGGGTGTTCGCGATCCCTTGTTTCTTGACGACTCCCACAGGTCAGTTCAGCACCGCTAAGGGCGCGGACGAAAGTACGTCCACACCAACATCCACTCGATCGCGTTCCTTTGGGACATGAATTTCAAGGGACATCCTTTGTATGATGAGCTCGTTCGGCTGGGTGTCGTTATACCAGCATCGGTGAGTGAGTATTATCCGAGAGTTCGGGATCGGGAAGATGTGGCGGTTATGCGCTGTGCCAATACTGGAGTGATCTTTTTGTCCCACATCGACCACGTTGCGGCCAACTACTATTCCGAGCAGGAGGGGCTGAGTTATTGGAGCAAGGAAGGGCGCGAAGCCGGTCTACAGGAAACGAGCGAAGATGATCACCGTCGTGCCTCTGCGATCGGGTCGCTAGTTGCGGGGAAGGTATACGCGGATGTGGGGACTGGTCTGGGCGGGATCCTGGATCTGGTGAAGACCGTCGCGAAGGAAGTCCATGCGGTGGAGCCACAGCGAAGTGCCCGAAGGGCATTGGAGGCGCTGGGATATACCGCCCACGCATCAGCTGCGGAGCTGGCGGTTTGTGGAACCCATTTCGATGTGATCACGCTCTTTCATGTGTTCGAGCATCTGGTGGAGCCCATGGCGGAACTTGAGCGACTCTTTACATCACTTGCACCGGGTGGTACGATCTTGATCGAGGTGCCCCATGCGAATGATGCGTTGCTTGCTTCCTACGATCTGGAGGCGTTCAAGAAGTTCACATTCTGGGGAGAGCATTTGATATTGCACACCCGAAAGAGCCTTGAGCATTATCTGCAAAGTGCTGGATTCGAGAATATCAGTGTTGATGGATTCCAGCGGTATCCATTGGCCAACCACATGTATTGGCTGAAGGAAGGTAAGCCTGGCGGTCAGGACCATTGGTCGTTACTTCGAGACAAGGACGTAGAGGGTTCCTATGCTCGTATGCTCAACAAACTTGATCGCACAGATACGTTGATAGCGTTCGCGAGAAAGCCAATGGGTGCATGAGGTCAGGTACGTTGACTGCGAAGATCGAACCCATGAAAAAATTGATCACGATCTGCTATTCTCTGTTTGCGGCATTGCAAATGGAAGCTCAGTATTATTCTGTTGTTGATACCTACGCAGGCGAAAGTTCAACTGGCTTGTTGGACGGGCCGTTGGAGACAGCACTTTTTGATCAGCCATACAGTTTGGACTATGACCCAGCGACGGGAGCCATTTACGTTGCTGATGCCTACAACCATTGCATCAGGAAGATCCTGAACGGAATGGTCACCACCCTAGCTGGGAATGGTGAGCAAGGGGATGCGAACGGACAGGGTGCCTCCGCCAGATTCTACTTGCCAACAGGCATTGATTTCAACAATGGATACGTCTACGTATCTGATAATGGCAACAACAAGATCAAACGTATAGATAGCGGTGGTCAGGTTACGACTTTCGCAGGATCCGGAACTCCGGGATGGGGGGACGGAGCTGCTTCCTCCGCTCAATTTCGGAATCCTACCGAAGTGCGTGTCAATTCTACAGGTATTGTTTTCGTGGCTGACTATGGGAACCACACGATCAGGAGGATCGAGGGTGGTATGGTGAGTACCCACGCCGGTGATCCGGGAAGTGCTGGTGACATGCTCGGTCTTGGCAATACGGCTCGGTTCAATAGTCCCACTGGCATGGCCTTCGACGATAACGACAACTTGTACGTGGCGGATCAGGTGAACTGCAAAGTCAAGAAGATCGCACCCGATGGAACGGTTTCGTTGCTTGCTGGATCAGGATCCGAGTCTACTGTAAATGGAACAGGGGCGGCTGCATCGTTTATGCGACCTACCTACATGGGTTGGGATCCATCAGGGGCCCTTATGGTGGGAGAATGGGCAGGTAATGTGATCCGCAGGGTAACGCTCAACGGCGTGGTGAATACGGTTGCGGGCACTGGCGCTGCAGGATATTTGGACGGTCCCGTTGGTGAAGCCCAGTTCAATGCGCCATATGGGATCTGTGTGGACAATGCAGGGAACGGATACATCGGCGATAAATACAACAATAGGATCCGGATCCTCTACAAGGATGGCAACGAACCCATGGGTCTTTCCGAGAACAAACCCACTGCAACGCTGCCCGCCTTCCCCAACCCGGCCATCGACCGCATCACGATCGATCTATCATCGGTAACAGGAAAAGTTGAAGCATTCGATGTTTTCGATCAACGCGGAGTTCGCGTGATGTCCATTGCGCAGGTAGTGGGGGAGCAACGATCGGCGTTGCTCACGTTGCCTGTGGATCGTTTCGCATCGGGCACTTACCACGTTGGCATCAGGAGTGGTGGTGCCAATTACGTCAGCACATTCATCAAAGAGTAAGCTCGCTTAGTCGCGCACCCAGGTCTGCGTTCTGAAGAAGAACATCAAGTACCCGCGCACCTTCAGTTTTCCTTCGTTCCCTGCGCCGGGTTCTACCCAGATCTTGCAGTCGTAGACACTTCCTTTCTCCGGGTCGAGTATGGTGCCGTCACCCCACTCGGTGCCATTCCTGACCATGTCGCGCATGATCTCCATGCCCACGAATTTCTGGTTGAAGCGATCGTCATCCTCATCGCATTCTTTGCAGATGGGATCGGGGTCTTCCCCGACATCGGGAAAGATCTTCAAGAGCCGTCCGAATGCTTTGCCGCCGCGTTCGGTGATCTCAATGATCGAACGTTTCTTTCCAGTGTTCTCATCAATGGTGACCCAACGACCGAAGATCCCGTTCTGCGCGAAAAGGGTGCAGGTCAGCATCAGCGACGAGAACAGGACGAATGAGCGCATGATCAGAAACTGCGGTTGATACCCAGGACATAACGGAAGGCCAGGTGATCGGTTTCGCCAGCAGGGATGTTGCTCAGGAACAGAGGCGCATCGAACCTCAGTGTGAGCGGCTTTATATCAACGAGCTTCCAGAACTTCTTTATGGTTATCGCAACGCCTGCGCCTGCATCTGCTCGGGGCGCGGCGAAACGCAATTGAGGAGTGCCCTGGTCCGTGACCTGTCGATAGCCCATTGATCCCACATCGCCGAAGAGGTAGGCATCAATGTGCAGCCAATTCCGTGTGGGCTTTGGCCGAAGGCGTATCAGTCCATCCACATCCAGTTCCGCATTGATCGCTCCACCGCTATTGCCACGGTAAACGAGGACCACATTGCCGTTCTCGGCAAGCTCAGGTGCCAAGTAGCCCGCGTAGCCACGGAGTCCCAAGCCACCGCCCATTTGGTAGTGGTTTACCGCCGTTCCATAACCTTGCCATTCAAGTGGAATGAAGCCCGCACTGCGATCGTACTTGCTCTCCATCATGTCCTCGGGAGATGCACCGGCCAGGAAGAGTTGGCTTTCGCGAGGAGTTTCTCCCGTGCCGAATTGAGCGAAAACGCGCGTGTGCAACTTCAATCGTCCCACCCTGTTCTCATTGATCGAAGTAATGCTGACCTGTGCGAAAGCCTGCGCAGCTCCAATACCACTATTGCGCATGTTGAAGCGCATTTTACCATCACCTTTCAGGAACTTGTAGTCATGCTTCGCGCCGATATCCCATGCACTGTTCAAGCTGCGGAGTTCCCATTCAGCAGGGTAGTTCAGGTAGGTCAGATCGGAGCTGTCGCGGCGCAATAAAAAACGGGTCCTTGTATACAGCGTAGTTCGATCGTTCGGCAACTTCCATGTGAAGCCAGCACTGTATTTCTCAAGACCATCCAGAACACGCGCACCTATTTCCCAACTCGAACCGCGGAGTAATTTCTCGGTACCGTTCTCGTAGGTGAAATTCACACTAAGGGGATCATAGCCAACGGTTTTCGCACCCTCGCGAAGTTGCTGGGCGAAGCCGGTGTTCACCCACGCGGATAGCCAGATCTTGTGTTTGTAGCGCATCCAATCGCTATGGAAATGGAAGCCCAACTTCAATCCATCATAACCATTCCACCAAACGTCGGGACGCACAAAACCTTCGTACACTTTTCGATCGGCACGAGTGCGCAGGTGGTGATCGAACTCAGCCTCGAACGGGAACTTCAAGCTGTTGTTCGGCTGGTAGGTATCGGCCAATCGGAAGGTGGTGTCGATGCGAACATCAGCAATGCCTGTGGGTACGTTCACGTGAGCTGTGTAGTCGCGCTGTAGTTCATCGTAACCGATCCAACGAGGGAGCACAGTGGCATCCGTCTTTTTGGTGAACCAGCCATTCGGGATATGGTAGTTGTAGCTCCTGCCGTCCTTGGCGGTAACCGTAAAGTCGAGTGGCATTTGCATGTCCCCTATGCGCCGGAAGTTGATCTCCTGGCCAGCGTCCGCATTCCGTTTCTTCACATGGCCCACAGAATAGTCGATGCGCTTGTCCGTCCCGATCCATTGATCGAAGAACCAATTGAGATCCACATGGGTGAATTGGATGATGCTGTTGCGGAAGTCCTCCAGGGTCGGGTGCGCGATCTTCCACTGATCGAAGTAGTGCTTCATCGCCGATAGGAAAAGCTCGTCGCCCAATACGTATTGCAGGTTGTAGAGCATGACGGAAGTCTTCGCATAGACATGGCCATAGCCACCGTATCCCTGCTTTTCATAGTAACCGAACTCATCGCTATGCGTGTTGATCGGTGGCACTTGGGCACGGACGGCATCGCGCATGTAGCCGCTGTAGACTTCGCTTTCCCTGGCAAGATCAGGTCGTTGGTAGTTGCGCTCGTAAGCGGTCTTCGGTGTGTCTGAAACCAGCGTATCTCCATCGATGTCCTCCAGGCCGAAGGCAGTTAGGAACTGGGTGAAGCCCTCATCGAGCATGGCGCGGTAGGTCTCGTTGTTGCCCACCATTCCGAAGAACCAATTGTGACCGATCTCATGCACAAAGAGCCCACGGTAGTCGGGTTCGCGGTCACCATCGAGCGTAAGCATCGGATATTCCATGCCATCCTGGGCGTCGGCGACCACCATTTTCGGGTAGGCATACATGCCGAAGTTGGTGCTGTGCGAGCGGATGCACTTCGCGCAGTAGTCCGCTGCGTTCTGCCATCCACTTGCATGCGGTTCCTCTGCCATGGCGATGCACTTGATGCCGTTCCATTCGGCCTCACCAATGCGGTACGTTGGATCCGCGGTGAATGCGAAATCGTGTACGTTCTCGGCGTGGTACTTCCACACCTTGCGTATAGCTGGATCGTAAGGGGTCACCTCGCTCGGCTTTTCGCCCCACGGTTTGTTGGCGAAGTTCTTCAGGTCCAGCTTGGCCCGCAGTTCAGGCGGTAGCACATCTTGTTGGTTCTGCAGCCAGCCAGTGGCCTCAACAACCATGTTGTTCGGCATGTCGAGGTTCACATCGTACGTGCCGAAGTCGCCATAGAACTCGCTGCCCAAATGCTGATAGGTATCCCATCCATGTTGCTTGTCATACACACTGATGCGCGGATACCAGTGTGTTCCGTCGAAGTGTTTGTAGCCCCATGCATTGAAGAGCTTCATACGACGATAACTCCCACCCCAATATGTGCGGAAGGTGTAGTCGAACGTTATCCTGTTATTTGGCGCGAGTGGTTGCGGAAGTCGAACGCGCATTACGGTGTTATCAACTTGGCGTTCGGTTTCGACATCTCCGACCTTCAGGCTGAGCACTTCGGTACCTCGATGGGTGGCTGTATCTCCTGCTTCACCATAGCCTTGTGCGATCTCGAGTTTTTCCAAATAGCTACCCGCTTCGTAGGCGTTCTGGTACAGGTGGAAGAAAACCTCACGCAGCGTATCCGGTGAGTTGTTCCAATAGACAAGTGTGATCGTGCCATCGGCAAAGTCCTTCACCTCGTTCAGCCGCGCCGTGATGCGGTAATGCACGTCCTGCTGCCAATAACCCTCGTAGGGTGGGCGGTTCTTCCAATAGAACGGATTATCGGCGTTGCGATATGTGGAAGGCGCGTGAAGCGGGTCGAAGCGTTGCGCGAATGAGGGCAACAGCACAGCCGGGAAAAGAAGGAGAAGAAGTAGGATCCGCATGGTGAACGAGGGGCTGTGAAAGTACCCGATCCCCAAGACTTGGGTCAGACAACAGCGGTCTTCACGCGCAACTGATCGGTATGTTCCCGTCGGGCACGTGAAATGCTCGTGTTCAGCTCGAAGCCGATAAGCAGCACGATCATATTGAAATAGAGCCAGAGCTGCACAGCCAGGATCGCGCCAAGTGATCCGTAAAGTGCGTTGTAGTTGGTGATATGCCCGAAGAAAAAGGCGAGCCCTTGGGATAGAGCTACCGTGAGCGCAAGGGCCAGGATCGCCCCCGGAGTGATGAAGCGGAACCTCCGCGCACCAGGATCACCCGCATTGTAGAGCAAACTGATGCTACCGAGCATCAACAAGAGAGTGACCGTCCACTTGACTATGAAGAGTCCTACGTGTTCCATAGCACCGAACGCGTACCCCTTGGAGGCAATAAAGGCGACGGCCCAATTGCTCAAGGTAAGCAAGGCCATGGCTACAGCCATCAGCATGGTGAGCGTGAGGATAAGCCCCATGCTGATGAGGCGCTGCTTCACCGGACTGTGCCACAGGGTAACATGGTAACTGCTGCTGAACCCATTGAGTATGGCATCCATGCTGTTACTGGCCAAGTATATCCCGACGAGGAAACTTCCGCTCAGCAAGGCGCTGTGTTTGCGAACGACCAGGTCGTGCAACAGGCTTTCGATGAATTTGTACACCTCCGAAGGCAACATGTCCTGGAATGAACCCATCAGCTTCTCCTGGAAATCCTGGACCGGGATGTAGGGGATGAGCGTCAGCAGCAGGATGATGGTGGGGAAGAACGCGAGGAAGAGCTTGAAGGCGATGGCCGACGCGCGAGTGATCAGGTTGCCTTCGGAAAGTGCGAGAAAGAAGAACCTCGAAATGCGGAACAGATTGAATCCTTCGAAGCCCGGCAGAACTATTCGTGATGCCCAAAAAACGAGCGAACGGTTCGCACGCGAGTACAGGATCTTCCGCCGGAACCGTTTGAGCATGTGATCAGATCATCGCTTTCAGGCTGAGGTCAATGCTGCCTGCACTATGTGTTAGGGCTCCCACACTGATATAGTCAACACGACATTCGGCATACGCCCGCGCATTGGCCAAGGTGATGCCACCACTGGCCTCCGTTTCGCAAGCGCCATTGATCATTCGCACCGCTTTGTCCAGATTATCGAACCCGAAGTTATCCAGCATGATGCGCTGGATACCGGGTACTGAAAGTGCGATGGCCACTTCGCTGAGGTTGCGTGTTTCCACTTCTATGGGCAATTGCAGTCCAAGGTCAGCGAGATAGCGCTGGCATGAGCGCACCGCCTCAGGAATTCCGCCAGCGAAATCCGTGTGATTGTCCTTGATCATCACCATGTCATACAGCCCATACCGATGGCTGTGCCCACCACCGATACGCACAGCCCATTTTTCGATGGATCGCAGGGTGGGGGTGGTTTTTCGTGTGTCCAGCACCTTGCAGCCCGTTCCCTCCAAGGCATCCACAAAGAGCCTTGTGAGCGTTGCGATCCCGCTCATGCGTTGCATGAAATTGAGGATCGTGCGCTCGGCTGTCAGGATACTTCGAGCCGGGCCCGTGAGGGTGAAAGCCACGTCACCAGCTTTCACGGTAGCACCATCTTGCAGAAGCACGCGTACCCGGAGAGCTGGATCGAAATAGGCACAAATAGCTTCCGCCAACTCCACACCGGCCAGAACTCCGTTCTGTTTCACCAGCAGGCGAGCCGCCCCACGTGCGGCAGCTGGAATGGTTGAAAGTGCTGTATGATCGCCTTCCCCGATATCCTCGGCCAACGCGCGGCGTATCAGATCTTCGGTTCCTGCGGGCAGCACGACCTATTTGGTTGCGTTCTCGATCCTAAGTTGCTTCACGAGAACGGCGTCACCTGTTTTTTTCAGGAAGAACGTAACGCGAAAAACGCCCGATGCCGTGGTAAGCTGACCAATGCAATAGCGATCCCCCAATTTGCTGGTGCCCTCATGTTCAATGCGCAAACCCTGAGGTTCATGCTCCGTGAAGAACTTGCGCAGGATACCGGTCGCTTGGGCTTTGCTGTAATAGTCGCTGGTGGCGAGAACGGTGAGGTCCACGTTGGGTACGAGCTTTTCACCCAAGGCGTTCACATCACCGGCACCAATGGCGGCAGACACCAGGTCTTTCACATCGGATTGACCTGAAGCCGACAGAAAGGAGAGCGAAAGCAGGAAGGAAAGGAGCAAAGTTTTCATCGCGTTGTTGGAACGTGAGCGAATTTCGCAAACACCGGGCCACAGCTAGCGGGTGAGAAGTCCATACTTGTTAACAGGATGAACGATGAGAATTCGGATTATAATGGTAGGCAGAACGGAACGGGGCTTTGTGGCCGAGGGCACAGCTCATTACTTGGATCGGCTCACGCATTGGGCCAAGGTGGAGGAGGTGGTCCTGCCCAAGTCTGTTCGTGCCACAGCCGAAGAGCAGCGCAACGAGGAGGAAAAGACCCTGTTGAAGGCCATTTCGAACGGTGGCAGGGTGGTCGTATTGGATGAAAAAGGGGCAGCAGTATCCAGTTCGGAATTCTCAAAGAAGTTAGGTGCTTGGCGCGATCAAGGAGTGCGCGATACCACTTTTGTGATCGGAGGTGCATACGGAATGACCGAATCGGTTCGGAAGCGCGCGGATCTCGTCCTATCCTTGTCGCCCATGACATTTCCCCACCAACTGGTGCGTTTGCTTTTTGCCGAACAATTGTACCGAGCCTATTCGCTTTTGCAAGGTTCCGGCTACCACCACTGAGAGAGGCAAATGATCGATAAGCCAAAGGTGACCTAGAAGGAACCGAGATGTTGCAGTACGGTACGAAGTTGGAGATCCACTACTGGGAGTACTTGGTGCTCCTCTTGTATGTGGTCCTGCTCTTCCTGTTCTTTTCAAGGCGGAAGCGACTCAAAGTGAAGTCCCAACCGGAATACAAATACTTCGTTCTTGGCATGTTCGCGAAGGTTTTTGGAGGCTTCACCTTCGCACTTCTTTACTTCTATTGGTTCCCAGGAGGGGATACGATCTCCTATTTCTTCTCGTCCGTCCCAATGGTCAAGCTCCTGCAGTCGGATCCGGTCGCCTTCTTCCATGTTTTGTTCGGAGAGAACACGATCGAGTCCCGGAACGCATTCACCGAAGAAACCGGGAGGCCGTTCATGTACATCTACTTGGATGATCGGCAGTTCATGGTAGTTCGACTGGCGACCTTTTTCACGCTTATCGGATTCAATAGTTTTCTCATAACCACGGTGATCTTTTCCACCTTCACTTTCTTTGGGATCTGGCGTTTGTACCAGACCATGTACAGGTACTTTCCGCGATTGCACAAGGAGCTTGCCATCGCTGTGCTGCTTATGCCGAACGTATTGGTATGGGGATCTTCCATCATCAAGGATAGCATTACGTTCTCCGCGTTCTGTTTTGTGATCCACGCGGTGGATAACCTATGGTTCCGTAAAATAGATCAAGTGCGATCGGTAGTGATCCTCATTGTGGGATCCATATTGATGATCTGGATCAAATCATATATTTTCATGTGCTTGTTGCCCGTCATGGTTGTTTGGATCTCTTACGCGCGCATCAGTCGGATAAAGAACGCTGCCATCAAGGTCATTGTCTTGCCTGTTGTTTTCATAATAGTTGTGTCCGGAATTCTAACCGTGCTAAGCATTTTCGGGGACCAGTTCGGGAGCTTCTCTCTCGACAATGCGCTTGCGAACATCGTTAGTGTCCAGCGCGATCTTGCCACCAATCCAGAGTATGGCACGAACTCGTTCAATGTCGGCATAATGGAACCCACCTGGGCAAGTGTTCTTTCGAAAGCACCTATTGCATTGCCAGCTGCTCTTTTCAGGCCTTTTGTAACGGAGTGCACCAACTTTGTCATGTTGCTTTCCGGCTTCGAGAACCTGCTTGTGCTTGGCCTCTTCGTTCGGGTTCTGTTCAAATCCCGATTGGTGTTCTTCGGGTCGGCATTGGCGGGCAATCCACTGGTTCTCGTTTGCTTCTCCTTTACCATTCTGTACGGGTTCGTAACAGGGATCACAACCCCCAATTTCGGGGCGCTTGTCCGGTTCAAGATCCCCCTCGAACCATTGTTCGTGAGCGGAATGTTCATCGTCCTGTTCTTGTTGAAGGAACGCAAACGATTAAGAGGCCGAGGAGAAACCTTCAGGTTCGAGAACTATCGGGATGGTGATCCGTATGTGACACGGGGTAAGAACGGTATGCCTGCACCCGGGTATAAGCTCCAATGAAGCGCACGCTGCTCTTCTTGGATTACTGGAGTCTGCATGAACCCCTTACACAAGCCACAGTGCTGCCAACTCTGCGCATGTTGTTGGAGGAAGAACTAGCTGAGAGAGTGTTGCTGGTGACCGTTGAGCGAGGTCCAAAGGCGGTTAATAGAGCTTCTGCTTTGGGGCCTGGATTGGAGCATGTGCCTTTGATCGCGCATGATCTTGGCCTGAAGCCGCTGGCGCGTGCCCTGGATCTGCTCAAAATAGTGCCGCGGGTTTCGGCCATCGCACGCGAACAGGATGCGCGTTTTCTTATGGCACGTGGAGTGGTCGCAGGTGGCTTCGCACATTTCGTTCATCGGCGCACCGGGATCCCTTATGCCGTTGATTATTTTGAACCCCATAACGACTATATGACGGATGTGGGCGAATGGACCAAAGGAGGCCTATTGGATCGTGGGCTTTCTTCGCTGATCCGCTCCCAACAGCGAACAGCGCAATATTGTGTATGCGTGACCAGGAATTACCGGGAAAGACTCGTTGCTATGGGAGCGAACAAGGATCGACTGCTCGTGGCGCCTTGCCCGGTTGACGAGCAGAAGATGCATTTCGATCCGGAGCAACGTGCCCGAATACGTGCGGAGTTAAGGTGGAGCGATGGGGTTATCGCGGTTTACGCAGGCAAGTTCGGCGGACTCTATCATCGCGAACATGCGTTCCGAGCATTTGCAGAAGCTCAGCGTATCGTAGGTGACGGTTTTGGACTGGTCCTGCTCACCCCGCATCCAGAAGATGAAGTGCGTTCGGGGTTGCGCAGCGCAGGTTATGTCGGTGACCGTGTCTTGGTGAAGTACGCTGAACACCATGAAGTGCCGGCCTATCTATCCGCATCGGATATTGCTTTCGCACCCTACCGTGGCACGATCAGCAGCGCGTGCATAAGCCCGATGAAGATCGGCGAGTATTGGGCGAACGGCCTGCCCGTGCTGCTTACACGAGGAGTAGGTGATGACAGTGTCATCATCGAGCAGGACCCATACGCTGGTGCGGTGTTCGATCCCGAAGGAAGTGATCTGCCAAGCGCGATGCAAAGTGTGCTTCGAACCATTGCCCAAAAAGACCAGCGCATCCGCACGTCGCATTTGGCAACGAAGTATCGGAGCATGGACCGTACACGCGAAGCCTACCGCACGATCCTCGGGAACGCCTGGGGCACTGTTCACCTAGCGGAACAAAGCCGCTAACGACCTTAACGGTCGCCCGGCATGGAAATATGCGCCACACATCATACGTCGCACGATCCTGTTCGCTCTGAGCAATTGTTCAGGGGTCACTTGTTCCGGTCGTTCACGCATCCAACGAAGAACCTCGTGATAACAATGCTCCAACCGTTCCAATGCGATCATTGAACTCTGTCCGGTCACGCGATATAGAAGAACAGGTTCCGTGGTGTAACCGTATTGCCGTCCCCGGGCGATCTCCAGATAGAACATCAGGTCCTCGGCATGTGTGAGGTCTTCACGAAAGCGAACAGCGCCTACGGCTTCACGCCGGATCAGCCACGTGTTCCCAAAAAAGCAGCGCCTGTCGAAAGCAAGAAGCAACGGGAACGGGTCACCTGTGAAAGACGGCACATAGCGACGCTCAGAAGGTCGCAGCGCAGCGTCACAATACACGACAGCGCCGTCAACGAACGAGATCGAAGGGTTGTTCTTGAACACACCCAGGCGATGCTCGATGCTGCGAATTGGCAGCTGGTCATCAGCATCCAAAAAACAGATGAAGTCCCCATCGGCCTTGGCCAATGCTGTGTTCCGTGCGTGGCTTACACCATGTTGGGTTTGATGGATCACGGTCGATCGCGGTTCACGTATCGCATCGAGCACATGAGCCGTTCCATCCGTGCTACCGTCGTTCACCACGATCACTTGCACGTTCGCATGGCTTTGATGCAATGCGGAATTGATCGCATCAGCTACAAAGCTTTCAGCATTGTGTGCCGGTATGATGATGGAGACGAGCGAGGAGGACATTGTGCAGCCTGAAAGACTATTTACAGATGACCTCCTATGCGGTTACGACCGTGTTCCTTTTATAAGCGACTCGACCTGATCGAGCAAATGACCGATCGTTCGCTTACTGGCAAATGCGACCCGTTCACTGCGCTTTTGGGATGTGTTCAACTCGGTGAACCTTGCTACGGCATCGTTGAAAATGGCGGGGAAGCTCTTTGGATCCGGGGCCATCAACAATAGATCCTGATGCGGCTCGTACTCCAAGGTCCAAGTGCCAACGATCAAGTTTCCCGTGCTCAGGTATTCCAGCACTTTATGCGGATTGGCCCGTTCCAACATCCTGCGGTCCGTGTTGAAACAGAAGGTGAGAATATCCGCAGCGCGCACCAGTGGGATCAGCTCATCCTTCGTCTTCAAACCGGTAAAAAACACATTGGGGGATCGTTTCAATCGCTGGAAGGCTTCATTTGGAAAGTCATGGTCCACAATGCCGATGAACTGGAAGGCCAGGGTCGGGTGTTCATGTGCAACAACGAGCAAGGCTTCCCAATCGATGTAGGTATTGAAGAATTGCCCGCTGTAAACAACCGTTCGAGGCGGTGCAACACGTGCATCCTCCAAACCGGCCTGGTCGTTCAGCCAACGTGAGTCCAATGCGTGGCCGATCTTATGGATCCGAGCGTTCGGGGCAATGGTGAGCACTTTCACGTTGATCGCATCGGCGGTTGTCACGATCAGATCGGCGGATCGCATCAGGCCATGCCCGTGGTACAGAATGTCATAATCCACCAGGTGCAATAACCGGAAAGCAGGATGATCAGGGAACCACTGCATCCGGCTTGTATCGAAACACCAAATGATATCGAACCGAGCGCCGGCCTGTTCTTCCAACAACCGTATCATGCGCCCATAGTACCAGCGATGGATCAGGCGTGGCAGTCGATTCACGCCTTTCAGCCAATGTTTGCTGGACACCTCACGAACGCCTCCATGCTCCGGGGGGGGCACGTTCTCGTGGTGCGCACGAACAGGACCCCACCAGAACACGTGATTACCGCGTGCCATCAGGCCTTGGGCAACATGGTGCTTGCTCATATGCAACCCTCGCCAACCTTCTGGCGAAATGATCAATATGTTCTTGCCACGGAGATCCATCGGGTCAAATCTGGGCATTCAGTTCGGGTGCGGGCGATCGGGTGGAGCGTCGTGCGATCACATGGAATCATACAAATGGTACAGCGCATCCATCTTGCGTTCAATGCTGATCATCGTTCGAAGCACATCGACGTTCTGCCGGGCGAAATCCGCTCGCTCCGCTTTGCTTGGTGACTCCTTCAGCCACTCCAATGTTCGGTTGGCAATGGCCTGCCGGTCCTTGAAAGGCACCACTTTCACTCCCTTCACACGGGCCGGGTCGAGGTCATGCATCAGTCCGCTTCGGGTGAATACGCATGGGACTCCAGCGATCAAGGATTCGGCATAGACCAGGCCAAAGGCCTCTGCATGCTGGTCCTCTGGCACATGAACGAATACATCGAAGACGTGGAAAAGATCCACCACGTCCGGTTCGAAATACACGGTTTTCCATGAACCCGCCGGCAGTTTGGCGAGCAATGTTTCATAGCGTTCGGTATGCGGCGTGCCCTTCCAGTTGAAGATGAACAATTGCGCATCGGGGTGAACAGCGAGCACATCGCCGAAGGCGGGAATGGAATGGTCGAGTCCTTTCCATTCGAACGGCCTGGCGATCATGCCGATCACCTTGCCGGTTCCATCCCGGCGGATACCATGCTTGCGGCACAAGTCCTCGAGCTTGGCCTCGGCGGGTCGCGAAATTTTGTCGAGGTCGTATCCGTGATAGATCAGGACCACTTTTTCCTTCGGCACTTTTTCCCATTTCAAGAGCACCTCCTCCGTGCTATGGGTGATGGCAATGATGCGGTCCGTCAAGCGGTTGTTGAGCCGATCGTAAAGGACACCCTTGATAGGGTGGTATTTATGGTTATGTGTGCTGTGGTGCCGTGTGTACACAGTTCGCCCGATGCCGGTGAGTTTGGCGGCGATAAGCCCGAAGAACGTGGCTTCGAGCAGGTTGAAATGGATGATATCCGGACGTGAGGTACGATAATGCGACATGAGCCCCCGGATAGCTTTGATCGAATCCTTGCGACCTTGGTAGATCAGTGTCGTTGATGCAAAGCCCTTGTTGCGGATGTACCGTTGCACCGCGCAATCCTCCACGGGATTCAGGAAAACGAATTCCAGCTCAACGCGCGAACGGTCCCAGTGGTCAACGAGTTGCTGGTATTCGGTGCTATCGGTGACGTTGCTGACCACGTACAGAACCTTTTTCAATACAGGGGATCGAGGTTCCGTCATACTGTTCCCACGCGTGGTTGCATTTATCGATGGTTAATGGCTCTTTTGGCGCAAGGGTAGGGTAGCAAGGATCTTCACGAAGATCCGTCCAATACTAGCGTGGCCAAAGTAACCCAATGTTGGATCAGGATGGGTCCAGTCGAGGGCAGGAAGAAGCTCGTTCATGTTCAACGAACCATGACCAGAACGGATCCGGTCGATCACTGGGAAAATATCATCCATTGAGAGAGGGCCACCAGGAGCCGACGATCAGAAAACGAACCGCGGCCATGACCAGTGCTATCATCGAAGCGGCGATAAGAGTGGTGGCCGTTGAACGCCAGGGGTTATTTCCCGTTCGGGCAAGGATCGCACCGCTTTGGAACATGTAAGCAAGTGCATTGCAACATGCGAACAGCAGCACAATACTTCGTGAGTCTTGGAACAACCAGGTTCCTGCGACCGCGGCTGAAACATTCACCAGGAAGAGGGTGAGATTGAACATGAACAGGCTTTTCTCTTTTCGCTGCGTGTTGTACACGGAAGAGATCGGTTCACTCAACAACCGGAACAGATAAAGCGGACCCATCACGCCACAATAGGCACCGGCCAATGCCCATTCAGGGCCCAGGATCAGTTGGAAGATCAGATCGCCGAAGAAGACCAGGGAAACGAACGGCACAAGGCCCAACGCACGAAGTCTCGCGTACATGCGTCGCACCAGGATCCCCAGTGCATTGGTATCATTCCCGAGTTCGTTGGCCTTTTGGATGAAAACCGATGAGAGACTGTATCCAAAGAGCCGGAGCGGCATCAGCAGTAACGAACTCGCCAATGTGAAACAACCAGTGGCCTTGTTGTCTCCGATCGCGGACAGTGCGAAAATCGGCAACTGGAGCGCAAAAAAACTTAGCCACGACCCTGGAAAAATGTACAACGGATACTCCTTGTACTCCAAGGCCACAGACCCCAAGGATGTGTGCGAGCCCTTTCGGAAGAGGTCTTGCAGGCCGTGTTTCCGAAGGCCGAACAAATACCAGATCGCGGCCAGCGAACGCACAAGCACATCACCGAAGATGAGCCCCCAATGTGCGCCCTGGGTAGCGAAGCCAGTACCCATGTTCAGCAGGCGGGTGGAAATGTTCGTGAACGAATTCACCTTCGCATTGGTGCTGAACGCTTTGGCGCGCATGTTCCAGTTGGCCATCATTTGGGTGGCACCTACCATCAACGCCATCCACGGGATCAGCATGCACCAAGGGCCCATCACCGACCAGCTTGGAAGGATGGAATAGAGGAATGACGGAAAGAGGAATACCGGAAGCGAAAGCGCCGTAACGCCCAGCAGGAGCGCGAAGGCCAGCCTGACGAGCGCGAAGAATTTCGACTGTTCTTTCGGAAGTACGAATGCTGCCGGGTAACCGAATCCACCCAGAACGGTCAAGTTGCTCGCGATGCTGGTGAACAGTCCATAAACACCGTAAGCCACCGGGCCGTATATGTGCGCAACGATCGGGGTCAAGATGATCTGCGAGCCGATGTTCACCGCCGCGTCGCTGAACGTGTACAGTGCATTCCGCGCGAAACTTCCCTTGTTCCGAACGGACGCCAGGTCGCGTTTCAGGGCATCCAGGCCGCGTCGGATCGGGATCATGCTTGGGCGTGTGATGAGCAAGACGTACCTCTGCCCCAATGGAAGCCGACCTTGTATTGTGTACCGGTAACCCCGGAAAGGTGGAAGAGATCCGCGCGTTGCTCCCTGCGCGGCTGAAAATAGTTGGGCTCACGGAGATGGGACTTCCGCAGGACCTTCCGGAAACGGGAGACACTCTGCATGCGAACGCGGAGCAAAAGGCTCGTTTCGCATTCGAGCGATGCGGGCTGCCCTGCATCGCCGATGATACCGGGTTGGAGGTGGACGCGTTGAACGGCGCGCCCGGAGTTTTCAGCGCGCGTTATGCAGGCGAAGAAAAAAGCGCTGATGCGAACATGCACAAACTGTTGAAGGAGATGCACGGCAGAACCGATCGTCGCGCACGCTTCCGCACAGTGATCGCGCACGTTGACGGAACAGGGGTCGAATTTTTCGAAGGCACGGTAGACGGAACCATTACCGAAGAACCGCGCGGAGCGGGCGGCTTCGGCTACGATCCGATCTTTTTGCCGGTGATGAGCAACCTCACGTTCGGGGAGTTGGATGCCATGCGCAAGAACGCCATCAGTCATCGCGGACAAGCCGTGTGGAAATTGGTGCGCTGGTTGAGCGATCCGCATCACCGGGAGCGCTGAACGCATTCGTCCAACAAGCCGTTCACCGCAGGTGCCACACCGATCCCACTCACCTCGAGCATCTTCGGGAAAATGCTGGCACCGCTGAACCCTGGCGTTGTGTTCACTTCAATGGTGACCACTTCCGTACCCGTGTAGAAATGATCCACGCGGGCCATGCCGCGGCAACCGAGCGCCCTGTAGATGGCAGCACTGCGTTCCTGCACGAGGCGCGTAACATCATCAGGCAATGGCGCGGGGATCAGCTCCTCGGTATCGGTCGCGTGGTACTTGGCTTGGTAGTCGAAGAACTCATGCGTATGGCGGATCTCGCACACCGGCAATGCGCGCACTTCACCGTTCAAGCGGATCACGCCGCAGGTGAGCTCCCGGCCTTGTACAAAGGCTTCGCACATCACCGTAGGATCTTCCGCAAAGGCCAGATCAAGCGCAGGTTTCAGCTCGGCTGCGGTTTTTACTTTGCTGATGCCGATGCTGCTGCCGCTCTGGTCAGGTTTCACGAAACAGGGCAGGCCCACGCGATCGATCACGCGCTGTTCGGTACCTGCATCACGCGAAGTGAGCAGTAAGGAATCCGCCACGCGGAAACCCAGATCGCGGAGCATTCCCGTGGTGGTGTACTTGCTGAACGTGACCGCCATGTTCAGCACGCTACCGGTCTGGTAGGGTACGCCCAGCATGTCCAAATAGCCCTGCAGTTTGCCGTCTTCCCCCGGTGCGCCGTGTATCGCGATCAACGCAGCCCCGAAACCTTCCGACCCGCGGCCGCGATCAATGGTCAGCGAGCCACGGTCCAGCGGAACATTGGTTCCGTTGGGCGCTTCGCAGCTCCAGTGCTTTTGTGTGAGGGTGATGTAGAACGGATCGAAACGCTGGCGATCGATAGCGTCCATCATGCGCTGGGCGCTCTGGTGACTGATCACGGATTCGCCGGTGTAGCCACCGCGGAAAACGGCAATAAGAGGGATCGGCATTGGGATAGGGTATCGTGGGCGAAGTTCCACTGTGGCTGGGCAGGGTATGCACTGGAACGCTGCCATTGCCAACCATGGGGTGTGGAAGGAAGGAAAGGGCCTGAGGCCATACTTTTCCCTGGACCACTGTTGATCGGGTGGTACCCGATGGAACCTTGTTCCACGAGGCGTTCCCAGTGACACTAAGCACACGGAAGACCCATGGGCTTGAAGCGGGTATCTTCGCCGTCCGCGCGAATTGCCGTAGTTCCGCGTTTGAAGAAGCATGGCAGATAAGAAGCGGATGATGAGCGTGTTGGCCCCATTGGCGGTGGGTGCTGTATTGGTTGTGCTCGCCTGGGCATGGCTCAATGTGTACACGCGGCACAATGCGAAGGCCGAGGTGCCTCAATTGAAGGGGCTGGGCTTCGAAGAGGCTCGTGCCAAGGTTGAAGTGCTTGGCCTACAGGTGGAAGTGATCGACTCGGTGTACAACGACGAAGCACCCAAGAGCACGGTAGTTGAACAGGACCCGAAAGAGGGGCATACGGTGAAACCGGGCCGCACCATTTACGTGGTGATGAACGCGAGCCGCCCAAAAATGCTGGACATGCCGCAACTGGTGAACCTGAGCAAACGCCAGGCGATCAGTGTGTTGGACATACTCGGGATCAAGGTGAAGGAAATGCAGTACCGCCCTGACCCTTGCACGGATTGTGTGGTAGCGCAACTCTACAAAGGCAAGCCGATCACAGCGGAAACCCGCATTCGCCGTGGCGAAGCGATAACGCTGGTACTGGGCAGCGGCATGAATGGCGAACGGGTGCAGGTGCCCGATATACGCGGGTTGAACCTGGCCGAGCTGAAAGCGGTATTGAACCTGGCCTCGCTCAATTTGGGTGTGGTTGTGGAATGTCCCGGATGCAATACGGCGGCGGATACGGCGTTGGCGCGAGTGGAACGCCAATCACCGGAGCCATACCGCAACAACATGATCGGAGCGGGTGGTATGATCGATGTGTGGCTTACCCAGGATACAACGGGCCTGGATCCAGCACCCGGGACCATAGACTCTTTGAACAATGATGGAAACGATGGCAACGAATAGGAGATCGGTCGCTGGTGTGATCGGCCTCGTTTTGGTCACTGTGTGCGCTGCGCAATCTCCGGAGAGTTGGCAAGCCCTGCGTTCACAACCGCGTGCGACTGCTGCTCCTGTGCTTCAGCGGAGTGTCGATCTGAACGAGCATTTCATCTATTTGTACCAACCCCAAACCCTGCCTATTGTCGATGATTTTTCCGTTGATCGCACGCGGCATTTGAACGCCAGTTCGAGCGATGCCAACGTAACGTTGATCGAGACGATCTACACGTTGGAAGTGGGAGGTGTGAGTACAGCTGACATGGCGTTCCAGTCGAACACCACCTTTCTGTACACTACGGATACAGTGGGAACGGACACCACGGTCATTACGGCGAACACTCCGATCAGTGTAACACTTACCGATATTTCCGTTTACCCCGTAACCGATACGATCGTATTGATGTGGCCTGCGTACTCGGTGTACGACACCGTGGGTAACGCGACCACGGATACGGTGTACTTGCCGTTGCCGAACGTCTTTCAGGATTCGCTTTTCGTTTACGAAGTGGCCGCTCAAACCACCACGTACACCAATCCAGACAACTCGCTGAAGCCGCTGATCCTGTGGGAAGAGGACGAGGCGTTCATCAATGGAACGTACCCCATCGATCCGCCCACGATCGGCGTGGCCAGCTTCGATGGCATGGACCGCACAGGTTTTCCGTACGCCCCCGAGAACCCGAACTTTCAGGGCATCGCTGACCATCTCACGTCGGTCCCCATCAACCTCACCGGTGTTGCTGGAGACAGTGTGTATTTGAGTTTTTTCTTCCAACCACGCGGTCTCAGCGGTGATCTTGAATTCGATGCGAGCGACAGTTTGCGGTTGGAGTATTATGCGCCTCAGCTGGACCAATGGAGCGTTGTTTGGAGCACACCCTACCTGAATGGCGATCAACCGTTCACCCAGGTGATGTTGCCCATTGTCTTTGATCAATACCTGAAGGATGGCTTCCGCATGCGCTTCAGCAACCGCGCAACATTGGGCGGGCCGGTGGACCATTGGCACATCGATTATGTGCGTCTCGCCAAGCAACGCAGCATCACGGATATCGCGTTGCAGGACAAGAGCTATGTCTATCCTGCGTCCACGCTGCTCTCCCAATACACCTCTGTGCCGTTCGCAAAATTCACCGCTGATCCGGGTGCATACATGGCCCAGAGCGTGGATCTGGCGCTGAACAACCTGTCCGATGATGCGCTGATCACCTGGGGTTATCGCGTAGATACCGACTGCGGCTCCAGTTCGGTCTTTCCTGCCGAAGGACTCAATCCGGGCAGCAATGCGAATTCGACCTTCACGACATCGTATGACATCAACAGCGGTGCGAACAACTACCAGTACGATCTGAGCGGCTGCGCGGATGCCGCCTTCGCCACTACCAAGTTCTGGACCACGGCGAACAACACGAACATCATCGCTTACAACGACACCAATACGGTCGTTCAACAGATCAGCAATTATTACAGTTATGATGATGGTAGCGCGGAACAGAGCTACTCCTTCAACGGCAATTGTGTCGGCTGCCGTTTGGCATACCGGTTCGACGGACAAGGACCGGATTCGCTTCGCGCCATTCGTGTCTACTTCGATCCGATCTTCAGCTACTCGGACATCTTCAATGATCCACGCAACGGTTCCTTCCTTGTGACGGTGTGGAGTGCCGATCTGAACGCTGACCCCGTTTTCCAGAACGTCACCTTCAGCTCGCCGGAGTACAGGCAGTGGGGTCCGAACTACTTCGTGGAATATCCATTGGATAGCACCATTGCGGTGAACGGTACGTTCCACGTGGGCTGGGTTCAAACCAACAGTACCAAGGTGCACTTGGGGCTGGATAGGAACACGACGAACAACAACACGCGCATGTTCTACAACACGGGAGCCAGCTGGGAGCAAAGCGAAGCACCGGGCAGTTGGATGATCCGTCCGGTGATGCAGAGTGCTGTTGATCCGTTTGCGGGCGTTCCTGAACAGGATGTCAACGCATCAATGATGATCTTCCCGAACCCTGCGAGCGATGAATTGCGGATCAAAACCACCGATGGCACTGTACGATCCATCGAGATCCTGGATGCAACCGGAAGACTTGCCCTGAGTGCTCCGCATGCGGAAGGAAGTGTGGTTCAACTCTCTATTTTATCGCCAGGGATCTACCTGGTTCGAGCATTGGACGGGACTGGCCGTGCGCTCGCACAACAACGACTGATCGTGCAACGCTGATATGAGCCAACTGACCAAAGCACAACGCGAGGCACTGAAGAAGCCTGTTGAGAAAGCACCCGAACTGCGCTTCCCCGAGGATCTGCCAGAAGGCTCGGATCTTTCTGAAGAACAGGAACTGTACGAGCACCATCGCATTGTTTGCGATAAAGGGCAAGGGCTGTTACGATTGGACAAGTTCTTGTTCGAGCGCCTGCCCAACATCAGCCGCAATCGCATTGCGACCGCTGCTCGAGGAGGGCATGTTCGCGTGAACGGAAAGTCGCAGAAACCGAGCTATCAGGTAAAGCCGCTGGATGACATCAGCATGGTGTTGCCGTGGCCCGTGCGCGAGGTTGATCTGAAGCCGGAGAACATTCCGCTCACGGTGCTTTACGAGGATGAGCACATCCTGATCATCAACAAGCAAGCGGGATTGGTGGTACACCCCGGCCATGGGAATTGGACCGGCACATTGGTGAACGCGCTGCTCTACCACTTCGGGCAACAAGCAAAGAAGGTGCAGATGCCCGGTCAAGCCGGGCAGGACGCACGCCCAGGTTTGGTGCATCGGTTGGACAAGAACACGAGTGGTGTGATGGTGATCGGTAAAACCGACGAGGCCATGACGCATCTCGCGCGGCAATTTTTCGATCGCACCAACGACCGACGTTACTTGGCCATGGTTTGGGGCGATTTCGAAGAAGAGGAAGGAACCATAGAAGGCAACATCGGCCGCTCCCCGAAGGATCGTACGGTGATGCAGGTATTCCCCGATGGTGACCAAGGGAAAACAGCCATCACGCATTGGAAGGTGGTGGAACGTTTCACCTACGTCACATTGGTGGAGTGCAAGTTGGAAACCGGTCGCACGCACCAGATCCGCGCGCACATGCGGTACCTGGGTCACCAGCTTTTCAATGATGTGGAATACGACGGTGGTCGCGTGGTGAAGGGCACCGTGTTCACCAAATACAAGCAGTTCGTGCTGAACGCGTTCGAGATCTGTCCTCGGCAAGCGTTGCATGCGGCGGTGTTGGAGATCGATCACCCGGCTACCGGCAAACGCATGCGGTTCGAGAGTCCACTTCCACCGGACATGAGCGCGCTGTTGGAGAAGTGGCGCAAATACGTGGCTGGTGGAATTTCTGAGCGGAGGCTCGAGGAAGCCGAGGATCAGGTAGACTGATCAGCGTGTTGGCGTGTGAAGACGGTATGCAAGAACCACACAGCCATTACCAGGCCCCCCGGATAGAAGGGCACGAGGTATCTGTATTCGCAGAACCGCAGAACGAAAGGATGCACCAGTAGTCCATACCCGAACATCAGCGGCACAATCAAGGCCCATCTCGGCCAGCGGCGATGGAAAAGCGCGACGATCGCGCCTGCAGAGCCGAGCAGCATGGTGCCCAAATACAGCGCGGAGTAGAACCACTTCACCGATCGCTCCGCGACATTCCTCGGTCTTGGCAAGTCCAAATACGTTCCACTATGCAGGGTGAAGATCCCCAGCAGCCGTAAGGGAGCCACCACGTGGTAATGCCAAGGATGCTCATGCTTGAACGAACGCACATACGCATCACTGCGCTGCACGATATAGGCGAATGTGGACCGCTTCTGGGCCGGGTCTTGCGTGGTGTTCCAGTACTGTACGTTCGCAGCGAGCGCCAACAAGCTATCCATCGGGAAGTCCGTGGTGGTCGCAAAAGCAGGGATCGTTGGTTTCGGCTGGTAGTTGGCCAGCCATTCGGGCTCACCCTTGTCGCGAATATTGAACGCCCGGATCTCCGCGTCGGGATCCCACCACGTCAGGCTGCCGCCGAAGGATCGAACGACCAACCCCACATGGTAGTTCGGGGTTTCCAGGTAATCGGGCATCAGGAGAGTGGTGGTGATCGGAACGAACGTGCCGTGAACCATGTAATTGCGACCGATCCAAGCCGATTCTACAGCGATAAAAGGCAGAAGCGAAAAGACCGCAAGCATCGATCGCACACGCATGGATGTGGTTCTGTGCATGAGGTAGATCAGCGGCGGTAGCATCAGCAAGGGGAACATCACAGGGCGCATGAACGCGGCCCAGGTAAAACAGAAACCCGCGCACAAGGCGAGGGAAAGGCGCGAACGTTCGAGCGAACGGAACGCGGCGTACGTACCGATCACCAACGTGGAGGTGGTAAGGCTTTCGGTGAGGGGTAGCACATCATAGAGCGAAACGAAGGAGCTGATGGCGTAGACCCAGAACACGCTCGCGAACACCGTCCTATTGCGGGTGATCATCCAAGCGATGCGGGCAAGCAGCACAACGGCGATCGCATCCATGATCAATTGCAGCACGAGCAGCGCGTTCAATGCTTGTGCTTGCGGAAGCAGGAGACGCAGCAGGCCATACGGCAAGCCATAGCCCGGCATTCGTAGATCCGGGAAGTAGGAGCCCGAAGCCAGGAGGTGTTCTATCGGCTCGATGTAGCTGTACGAATCGTGACTTATGCCGCCCCAGTAACCCGGAAAGGCGGAATACCGGAACCGCATGATCAACACCACGAACAAGGCGGATTTGAACAGCAGCGCGACCAAGAGGCAAGACCACGGTCGATCGTGCTGGATCAACTTGGAGAGAGCGCGTACCAACCCGTTCATGCGCGAACAAAATAGGTCATGCGCTCCAAAGGACCGGACCATGCTTCAGTGCAGGTGCTGGCGATCGGCGGAACCGTCTCACTTCGCCGAGACCGAACCCTCAGCCTCCGCCTTCTCCATCAGCACCAACCAACGCTCGCTCTTTTCGTCCAGTTGCTTGCCGGTCGCTTCCAGCTCCAGGCTCAGCTTCATCATGGCGTGGTGGTCCGTACCACCATCGGCGAGTTTGGCGAGGAGCTCTTCTTTCTTTTTTTCCAGTGCAGGCACTTCCTTCTCCAACTTCTTCAGGTCGTTCTTCTCGGCGAAGGTCATCTTCTTTTTCACCGCACCCGCATCATCGGAACCGGAGGCTTTCTTCTTTTCTTCAACAGCGGTGCTTTTCACTCCGACCAGCTTCGCGCCGGCCGCAGCTTGGGCCGCGCGCATCTTCTGCATTTCGCGCAGTTCGGTGTAGTTGCCCACCCACTCCTTGATCACCCCCTCGCCTTCGAACACCAGCAACTTCGTACACAGCTTGTCCATGAAGAAGCGGTCGTGGCTTACCACCAGCAGGCAGATGTCCAGCTCGGAAAGAAAATCCTCCAGTGCGTTCAGCGTGGGAATATCCAAGTCGTTCGTAGGCTCGTCGAGGATCAGCACGTTCGGGTTCTTCATCAGCACGGTACACAGATAGAGACGGCGCTTCTCGCCACCGCTCAACGTGCTCACATACTGGAACTGCTGCTCCTTGTCGAACAGGAATCGTTCCAGCAGACCCGATGCCGTCAGAGTTTTCCCCTTGCTCAATGGGATCACTTCGGCGATGGCGCGCACGACTTCAATGATGCGCTTGTCCTCCTTCATCTGCAGGCCTTGCTGCCCGAAGGTGCCCAGCACCACCGTGGAACCGATGGACACCGTACCCGCATCGGGTTTGATCCGTTCCGTGAGCAGGTCCAGGAAGGTGCTCTTGCCAATGCCGTTCGGCCCCACAATGCCAACACGGTCGCCGCCCTTCAATGAATAATTCCAATGGGCAACGATGGGCTTGTAGGTCTCCGGTTGTGATGGATCCCCGAAACTCTTGGTGAGGTTGCGCGCCTCGATCACTTTGCCGCCCAAGCGCGCGCTCTGCACATCGATGCTCACCTGGTCGCGGGAGAAGTCGCGCGTTGCGAGTGCCTTGATGTCTTCGAACTTGTCCAACCGGCTCTTGCTCTTGGTGCCGCGTGCACGGGGCATCTTGCGCACCCACGCCAGCTCGCTTTTCATCAGGCCCTTCAAGTGGTGCTGGGTGGCATCGCGCACCTCGTCCAGTGCGGCCTTCTTCTCCACGTAGTAGCTGTAGTTCCCTTTGAAACGTGTGAAGGAACCGAACTCCATCTCGATGATCTCGTCGCACACGTTGTCCAGAAAGTGGCGATCGTGCGTTACCAGCAAAAGCGTTACTCCGGGCGCGCTGAGTTCTTCTTCCAACTGCTCGATCATCTGCATATCGAGGTGGTTGGTAGGCTCGTCCAGGATCAGCACATCGGGCATGTTGATGAGCACCTTGGCCATCGCCACGCGTTTCTGCTGACCGCCACTGAGCGTGTTCACCGGTTGCTCCAGATCGCGCAGGTTGAACTGGAAGAGCAGGCGCTTCACGCGGGCTTCGTGGTCCCACGCGTTGTTCTCCGTCATCTTCTCGATGGCGTCGTGCATGGCCTCATCGCCGAGGTGCCGCTCCACCGCGTGCTCGTATGCGCGAATGGCGTTCGTTACCGGATCATCCTGATCGAGCATCTCGTCCACCAGCGAATGCGTGGCGGTCATCGACACGTTCTGGTCCAGGTAGCCGATGCGCAGCCCTTTGTTGAAGGTGATCTTGCCTTCATCGGGTTTCTCCAGACCGGCGATGCACTTCAGCAGTGTGCTCTTACCGGTGCCGTTGCGGGCCACGATGGCGGTCTTCTGACCTTTCTCCAAACCGAAGGAAACGTCACTGAACAATTGGCGCGGGCCATAACGTTTGGCGAGGCGTTCTACGGAAAGGCAGTTCATAGGGGGCGCGAATGTACCGGAGGGCTGAATGCGAGTTGGCAGTTTTTCAGTTTCCAGTTTTCAGTTGGCAGTTTCCAGTTTTTCAGTTTGCAGTTGCATTCTGGTGTAGCTAGCCGTGCACGCCGTACGTAGGGGTCGTTCATCATGTCGTTCAGCAGCTTGCCTACTTGATCATATTCATCAACCATCGGTCCGTGCTGTTCGGCTGTGATGTAACCGAAGGCCAAAGCGAAGTCCAGGTGTACGATGGTTTCCGAGCACTCTGCGTCCGAGTCCGTGAGCTTGGAAATGAAGTGGGACACGTAGCGCCTCTTCCGGTAGCTCTCCGCCAAATTCGCACAAACACTGCGCGACGATCGCTGCACCTGATCAGTAAGCGTGTAAAGCTCCTCGCGCGGGAACTTCCGTGTCACTTCCCTTACCTGAAGAGCCAATGAAAACGCCTTCTTGTAGACGATAAGATCCTTGAACGTACCCATAGCCAGTTGTTTTCACGAAGAAACCTGGTTTGGACCACCCCCACAACGTGGATCTACAGCTGCAGAACTGCGAACTGTAAACTACTGAACTGCTAACTGATACGGTCGTCAGCCCTCTTCACTCCATCATCGCCACCCGCTGCGTCAGCTCATGGTAGCACATCATCGGCGAAGCATGGTCCCATGCTCTTGGGTCGACTGGCGCCCCGGACATTTTCTTGCCGCCATGTAGCAAGTTCGCATGCCAGAACAGCACATCACCGGGTTGCGCATGGAACTCGCGCTTTTCGAAATGCCCCTCCGCGATCGACTTGTCAACGGCTTCTTCGTAGCGCGCGTAAGCGTCTTCACCAATAATGAACTGGTTGCCGCCGTGGTCGTATGATCCGTTCAGCAAATAGGGGAGGGTGTGGCTGCCCACGTGGTACTCCAGTGGCCCATTGTTGGGGGTGATCTCCTCCAGTGCGATCCACGCGGCGGTCATGTAGCCCAGCGGATGCGTGGTCATGTGGATGCTGTCGCTGTGCGCAGCCTGCTCGCTGCCCGTGAGGAAGTTGATGCTCTGGAACACCTTCACCCTCTTGCCGAGCAGGAAGTCCATCACATCCAATATGCGCCGGTCGTGTACCGCCTTGCGCAGCAGTTCGCTGTGGTGGAAGGCGAACATCACCTTGCGCCCGGTGAAGTTGAAGTCGACCACCTTGTCGTGGATCAACCGGTCCATCTCGGCATTGATCGCCGCCACTTCTTCTTTCGAGAACAAGCCGCGCAAGACCACATAGCCATCGGCAGGCCAATGCGCCAATGCTTCTTGCGTGGCCGCATCGAAGCGCTTGAACCCCGCACTCGCTCTCATCTTCTCCACGGCTCCCGGCCCATCCAACCACGGTGCTTCGGTGGTGGCCTTCGGCAAGGTCTCGCTGCTGATAGGCAACAACACGCTGCGCTGTATGCCGTACTTCTTGTACATCGCCTCCGCATGCCGCAGCTTCTTCCGGTTGAACAGGTTCAGCAGCGTATAACCGAACTTGAATTTGCGGAAGGCGCCGTAATAGCGGTCGAGGGATTGGCGGAGGGTGCCCATGGGGGAGGGCTAAGGTATTGGGGTGTGGGACTGGTGCGATCAGATCAATACGTGAGTAAAACTGGACGCTGGTTTTGATTCGACTTACTAAGCTGCTTGACCGCGGACCGGGGCAGCCGATCGGCTGCATCATGCGAGCGACTGCTTGAGTATCTTCATCAAGATCAGTCAGCGATCGCACAAATAGAGCTTCTGGGCGAGTAGTGTACATAGTATGGCAATGTGAAACTTTGAGGATGTAGAGGAAGGCTGCCTTACCAAACAACTGAATAGATTTACGCAGACCGAGAGAAATATTCAATGGAAAAGAAGGTGTTCATCAGTGTAGGCCGTCGCTTCAAGCCTGAGCAGGAGAAGTTTTTGGAGCAGCTGCAGGCACTGTTGATCGCAGGCGGAGTTACGCCTGTGATATTCGGTAAAACCGCTTTCTCTTCGGGACAGCCGTTGCAAGCCATAAAAGACCTGATGGGCCAATGTGATGGAACGATGATCCTAGCCTTTGAGCGAGTGCATATAAAAGAGGGAAAGGAACTCCGAGGTGGCAGTGAAGAAAGGGACATTGTTTCGGCAAATCTGCCGACCGCATGGAACCAAGTCGAAGCCAGTATGGCTTATGCTCTTGGTCATCCGCTTTTCATGGTAGCAGAGAACGGTCTGCGTAGTGAAGGGTTGATCGAAAAAGGCTACGATTGGTGGGTCCAATGGGTTGACTTGAATTCAAATGTGTTCACCAAAACCGAGTTTGCTGGTGGCCTGAAGGATTGGTTGAATCGCGTTAAGGAACACAAGCGGCCCGAGCCGCTTCGATCCGGAGAAAATGAGTATCGGCGAATGGTTGAGAGCATTGGGTAAACTAAAGCCCGCACAGGTATGGGGTATCCTTGGTATACTAGCCGGTCTTGTGGTTTTCATTTTCAAGGCTGGGGTTGTGTATGGGAAGTGACCAACGCTCCCGCAAGGTCTCCGCTACCGCGCTGTGCGTTCATGTCCGATCGCGGGACACTGCGGAATTCCATATTCGCAGGGTTCCGCCGCTTCGCGGCTGAGGCGGAGACCCTGGGGAAGGGGAAGACCGATGCAAACCAACGCCGTAACGCGAAAGGCAGGCGCCCATGATACGCCTAACGCATTTCTAACAGCATCTTCCTCACGCGTAGTAGAGTATTCAGGGTGAAGGGGTCGCACTCCAACTTGACATGCAACCCTGGGCAAATTGAGGCTACTTGCTCCTTGAAATATACGAGTGGATCATCGAAGGCCTTAGGGTCGCCTGTGATCAGGGCTACGTTGATCTTTGCGAGAACAGTTTCGCGAAGAGTATACCGGTCTGTCCCAAGGATATTGAACCGGCTTGCTTCGTCCCAGAACCGGTCGCTCATGTCGGCCACATTCAGGTCCAGATCATTAGCGAAATCCTGGAGGCAAGGGTCCTGCTGGCTTTGCTCGAGCTGTTGTTGGAAGCGGGCGATTTTCAGGCGCTCATCCGCGATATGGCTATCCAGCACACGCAACTGCTCATCAGTAAGCAGCCCTTTAAAGAGAATGCGCCGGCGTGGGTCGTTCTCCACGAATTCATAGACGTCGTAGAACCTAAGGTCGGGATCCACGTCCAGTACATCGGGCTGCAAGGCGTTGTACCGCACGAGCAGCACAGCGGTGGCCGGGTCGAAATGATAGCGGACATAGTCCGCGAACTGCGCCCGGCCAAGCTTCATGCCCGTTCGTACGAAGAGCTCAGTAACGGCTGCATCACCTTGCTTCAGGTAGTAAACGAATTCTTCGTAGTTCCAGCGCACGCCAAGCCGTACCAATTCCTTTCGCACTTGCACGCGGTCGCTGGTGTCCAAGGGTGCGTTCAGGGCATTGTCTATCCGTTGTATCCCACCCTGTAAGGCCTGTCCCTGCGCGTTCAAGGTGTCCAACACAGAGTGTACGGAACGGAAACCACTATCCACTTTCTCGTCGATCCCCAATGCGATATCCTGGATCTTGGCCACACGTTGGGACAGCGATGCCAGTATACCATCCTCTGTATCGGGTAGGAAGCGCATGCCGATGAGGAAGACTGCTGAAAGAACCACACCGAGAAAGGCGACAATAGATGTCTCCAACCACCGCTCATGCATACCGGACTTGAGTTCTTCGAAGGTCACCTGCGTTTTGCGTTGCTCTGGCGCGCGCGCTCGCAAGAAGATGGAATACGCACCAAGCAAATAGACAGGACCGCGGTGCTCAACGCGAACAATGCGGACGTGGCTTGCATCAAAGGTTGAAGCAGATCGCAAATGGTCAGCACGAAGAGCTCACCGACCGACTTGTTCAGTTTAGCGGTGTTCTTGAATATGAGCAGGAAGGATTTTATCATGGCACAGATCAAGTGTATGAACGAAGTGGGCAGGGCTTACTCATGACATACTTGCGCTAGAACCGGAACGGCCGTCCTTGAGCTACAGACCAAAATAGCAGTTGGCCGAACAAGTTGCTGCTCACGCGGTCGTTCATCTTCGGAGAGACATTGCCCCGTGTGGCGGCGGAACTGCGAGAGTGCAAGCACCCACACTGGCGCTCGTGTGGTTCGCGAGTGCCTCATGCACTGCTGGCCGCTAGCCATTGCCGCACCATGAGTTCCGCCTGACTTGTGACTCGAAAGGATCATGAAACCGCCAGGCTTGACTGCCGGTCTTGCCTGCCGAAGGGAAAGGCAGTGACGGATGAAATGAGTGCGCACTCGCGAAACACCACTGGCCGAAGCGGCCACCGAATACTAACCCGGCCTTCGCCGGGACCAAGAACCCTTCCGCCTCCGGCGGCCTGAAGCCCCAAACCCAGGCCTTTGGGTATTCGGTGCATTCGATATTCGGTGGCCGCCTCGGCCAAAAGGCTTTCGGGCTTGCGGGTCTTGCAGCTTGTTTCCGGAAACGCTTTCAGAACTCCACCTTCACCCGTACGCCGCACCCGCACGGCGTTTCTTCCCGCGCCACGGTATGGCCACCCAGCATATAATAAGGTGTCCAGTGTTTGTGCGCCACCCACCGCACATGGTTGAACGGATGCGGCACGGGGTCGCTACCGCGCAGGTGGAAGAGCACGGCATGGTCGAACATCGGGTCGTAGAGCTCTACATATAAGTGCAGGGCGAGGTGGCCGCGCAAGGTGCCTTCGGGAAAGTGGAGGCCCTTGCCGGGCAGGCGCAGGGAATAGAAGGCATAGGGCCAGGGGTCGAAACGGCCGAGCACCAAGCGGCGCGGTCGGCGCTCGCCACGTTTGCGTTGGTCTTGTGCGAGTACCGCGCGGAAGTGTGGCGGCAAGTCGCGGGGCACGGGGAAGTTGCTGCGCTGCATCGGGGCGCTGTGGCAGGGTTGTCCGTTGTAGAGCACGGTCATCTTCACCCCCGGTCGGGTGCCGGCCATCAGCGGCAGGTGCACGCCTATCTCTTTCAGACACATGCACAGCGAAGAAGCCGGAGCGCGCAATTCTGTGCAATACCCAGTGTTGGGTATTTTGAGGAACGGCGAGCATAGCCGCGTGAACGACACAGGAAGGATGCACCTGCTGATCCGGACTGTGCATGCGCGTGCAAAAACGGTTTTTGCAGAGATGTGTACGGCTTACGCCGAGATGGTTGCGGCATTCTTCTCCGCACTTGCCGCATTCATCTCTGTACATGCGGCCTACTTCTCTGCACTTGCCGCATTGTTCTCTGTACGTGTGGCATTCATCTCTGTACATGCGGCGTTCTTCTCTGTACTTGCCGCAACTATCTCTGCACATACGGCATTCATCTCTGTACTTGCGGCAACTATCTCTGTACATGCGGCCTACTTCTCTGTACTTGCGGCAACTATCTCTGTACATGCGGCATTCATCTCTGTACATGCCGCAACTATCTCTGCACATGGGGCATTCTTCTCTGTACTTGCCGCAACTATCTCTGTACTTGCCGCAACTATCTCTGTACATGCGGCATTCTTCTCTGCAAAAACGCAGCGGACGGCGGTGCGAAGAGCTCGGTTGAATACGCACCCGCACACCCCGTTGTGTTAAAGTCAAAAAAAAGTGGAGTGCCCGAAACACATGCTGGGCAAGGGCTGCCGCACGCTCATGGTTTTCAACATCAAATAGCAGCGCAACCGAGCAAGGGGCCGTAACGAACCAACCCCCGCCAGCTACATCCGGACAACGACCAAGGGGATCGCCTCAGCGAGACCCAAGGTCGGAGCCCGAGGCCGAGGCAACGTCAACCAAAGGACACGGAATCAGCGGATCAAAAAAAAAGAGCAACATGCAGATCATAAAAGCAGGACTCAAAAGTGCGAAGCCAGCCGACCTGGTTGGTAAGAGCGAGCACATCGAGGCAGACATGACGGGGAATGCGAATTTCCCGACACCGTCGCCGAAGGTGAGCGACCTCACTGCTGCACGTACCTCCCTGGTAGCCGCTATTTCGGAAGCCGAAGGGGGTGCGCACGCAGCCATCGCCACCAAGAACGCCGCAGCGAAGACGCTTGCCCAACTGCTCACCAAGATGGCGCGCTATGTGAATAGCGTAGCTGCCGGTGACGTGGCCAAGGCTGTCAGCAGCGGATTCGAGTTGGCCAAGCGCCCCGAGCCGATCGATCACCTGGAAGCTCCCACCAAGTTCGAGGGCCGCACCGCAGCCATCGCCGGTCAAGTAGACCTGCGTTGGAAGAGCGTGTACGGCGCGCGCATGTACTTCGTGTACATGTTGGAGAACGCGGTGTGGAAGAACATCGGCATGGTGAGCAAGGCCCGCTTTACAGCGGCCGGGCTAACCACCGATAAGCAGTACTCGTTCCGAGTAGCGGCCGTAGGTCGCATCGGAGAGGGACCTGTAAGCCAGGAGGTAACGGCGAAGGCGGCGTAATGCCGCAGCAAGGCACGGTGTGAAAGTCACCGCGCACGTTCTTACCACATCTTCTTCAAATGGCATCGCCCTCCGCTCCGAAAGGAACGGGGGGCGTGTCATTTTTTGGGGTTGTTTTCTAGCAATACAAGATCGAAACCACCCCTGCCCCTCCTTGGGTTACGCGGGCAAGTCATCGCCCGCTAGGAGGGGAGAGATCTATCTGGGGCGTGATCTATTGCAGAATGTTTTCCCCTCCGTCGACGGAACGCTCCGTCGACAAACTCAAGGAGGGGTAGGGGTGGTTACCTTTTGGTTTTTGCGAGAAATGCAAGATCGAAACCACCCCTGCCCCTCCTTGGGCACAAGCGATCCGCTGTGGCGGCATCGCAGGATGGGAGAACTGCTTGGATGAAACCACCCCTGCCCCTCCTTGGTTTCCGCGGGCGAGTCATCGCCTGCCAGGAGGGGAGAACAGTTTGCTGTTGAGCGATCCAGTGCAAAATGTTTTCCCCTCCGTCGACGGAACGCTCCGTCGACAAACTCAAGGAGGGGTTAGGGGTGGTTACCGAATGATTTTTTCGACCTTCGGATCGCAGAACTCGTTCATGGATCTGAAACGGAATCGCAAAGATCTCAAAGAAGTGCGACGATCATTGCGGTCGAACGCAACATCGAGCGAGGCCGTTCTGTGGTCGTGTTTGAGCGGCAGTAAATTGGATGGGCGAAAGTTCCGAAGACAGCATAGTATCGGTTCATTCGTTCTGGACTTCTACTGTCCATCAGAGCTGCTGTGCGTTGAACTTGATGGAAGCAGTCACCATGACCCGACCGCGTCGTTGAATGATCAATGGCGAGACGAACAGTCCCCTCCGTCGACGGAACGCTCCGTCGACATACTCAAGGAGGGGTTAGGGGTGGTTACCTTTTGGTTTTTGCGAGAAATGCAAGATCGAAACCACCCCTGCCTCTCCTTGGGCACAGCAGGCGAGTCATCGCCTGCCAGGAGGGGATAACGGTTTGGTTGAAACCACCCCTGCCCCTCCTTGGGTTACGCGGGCAAGTCCCCGGATATGCGCACTGCTTCCGGGGCGCGCCTGCCAGAGGGGAGAGACCATCCGTAGCCGAGCTATCGCGCCAACACCACCCTTACCACCTCTCGCCCGGCGCGCAGCATGAAGATGCCGCTGCCGAATTCTACTACCGGTATCGCCGCACTGTTCGCCTGAACGGAGGTCTGGAAGCACAAGCGCCCTTGCACATCGAACAGTTCCACGTTGCCGAGGGGCTGGCCATCGATCCGTTGCAGTTGGAGACTGGTTCCCTGCTGAACGGCGGAAAGTCCGCTTGGTGAAACCGAGGTCGCGATGCCATTGTCGCTGTCGGCACAGGGCAGGTAAAAGTCGAAAGGCATAGGCACAGGCGTTATCCACGACACATTTTGCGAAGGACCGCTAATGAAACCCTCTATCGCCACAGAGAAAACCGGTGCGCCTCCGGTGGGTTGATCGTTCGGAGTCGCCACCATCGTGTAGCTGCCAGGTGCTAGGCAAATGGTATCAGCATCGTATTCCATCCCGAAGCCCAATTCGAATTGCCCGCTGCTCGCCACGAGCAAGTCACTGTCGAAGATGGTCCACTCGTAGGTGCCGATCGAGATGCCACCACCCAGATTCTGGATGGTGGGTATGAGTGTGGCGCAGGGTGGCGCCGGGCACGGATCATGGGAAGCGTCCACTCACAAGCAAGCACGGTGGTGCCGAGTGTCCACAATTCCAACATGCCGGTGAATTGGCCGTCCGGTATGATGGCGCCTTCGTTGACCTGCAGCATATGCCAGCTGTCGCCAGCGATGCCGAAGAAGTTCACGGTCTCAACGGCAAGCGTGTCGTTGTTGGCATCGAAGAGGATGAAATTCGGATAGTCGAAGAGCTGGTTGAAGTTGTTGTTCTGAACATGCACCACGATCTCGTTTTCGCTGAACGCGTGCCATTGGATGGAAACGAGGGCCAGGCTATCACAGGCCGCGCCGAAGTCGCTTACCACGAACTGGTGCTGCGGTTGCGGAGCAAAGTCGCCCACGTTCTGTGTGGCCAACACGATGGTGTAGGTGCCGGCAGGAGTTGCCCAATTGCAACCGGTTCAACGTGCGGAACGATCACGGTCGCTCCACCGGATCGGCAGCGGCGATGGTGATGGTAACCACGGAACCTGTGACTTCGTGCGCTCGTGCCGACCACAGGCGCCGGTGCTCGAGAGTCCACCGATCAGGTTGATGCTGATGTTGTCGAACGTGGTGGGCTGCTGCGGAACAACAGCGATCTCGTCGATGTAGAAGTAGGTCTGCGCACTGGCGAGGGTGGAACAGGCGAGCGCGGCGCAGAGGAGTAGCTGTTTGGTCATGGGTGAACGGTTGCAGTAGGTAGACGCAAAATAAATGCGATCCGCCGCCTGCGGTTCACTGTGTGCGATCAACAAGGGTGTTAATTCCCGAGCAACTTCCCGATATCCCCGATCGCCCTATCCACATCTTCGGTGGATGTGCCGTCGTAGAAACCACGCAAGCGGCCCAGTGTATCGGCGAGGATGAAGTTCTCGGTATGCACGAAATCATCGGGACCACCGCTGCCGGTATCCTTCACGGCGAACCAACTTTTGCGCGCCAAGCGGTAGATCTGTCTTCGATCACCGGTGAGCAAGCGCCAGCGCGAAGGATCGGCTCCATGAAGGTCCGCATAGGCTTTCAGTGCAGGTACACTGTCGATCTCGGGCGTTACGGAGTGGGAGAGGAGCAGCACGCGATCATCGTCTTTGTAGGCCGCCTGAACGCGTTCCAACTGGTCGCTCATTTTGGGGCAGATGCTACCACACGTGGTGAAGAAGAAATCGGCGAGCACCACTTTCCCTTTGGTGTCAGCAAGCGTAACGGTGCGGCCGTCCTGATCGGTGAGATTGAAGTCGAGGATGTGGTGTTCGGTGTTGGAGGTGCGCAGCGAAGGATCCAACCAGCTGCGGGTTCAATTGGGCAGGCGTGCAGATCGGCACATCACTGCTGGGTCTGATGATGAAGTACGCGATGCCTACCCCACTGCGAAAAGCAATAGGAAGAGCAATGCGCGGAAGAGGAGAGGCGGCGGCTCACCATCCGGGCGTAAAGGTCGTGAAGGCGGAGAAGCGTTTTCTCATGTGAACATGTCGACACGTGAACATGTGCCCATGGCGGGGTAGGTGTCTCGTCCCGAAAAAAGTTGACGGTTTAAAGGACTAAGTCCTGTGTTGGGTTTACAAGTTGAGGTTTGACCTGTGTGAGGTTGACAGTGCGATAGTAGTTCTTCCATCTGCGCTTGGGCTTGTGGTCCAGCAGATGGGCGTGGTCCGGCACGAGCATGTCGCAGCTCATATGAGGCCGTTCCTGGTTGTAGATGCGAACGGCTTGGTGCAGCAGTGCTTTGGCCTGTGCGATGTTGGCCACACGATGATGGGCCAGCAATTCGTTCTTCAGGATTCCGTTGACCCGCTCGGCAACCGCGTTGTCGCGCGGGTCGGAATCTTCCGTCATGCTGATCAGCATGCCTACAGCCTTGATCGCTTTGATGTACTGGGCGAAGCAGTATTGGCTGCCGCGGTCGCTGTGATGGATGATCCCTTCCAAGTGGTGCGGGCTGCCGCGCTGCGCCATGCGTAGGGCGGCCACGGCATGGTCCCCGTCCATGCTCGCCGCCACGTGATACCCGATGATCTTGTGCGAGCACAGATCGGTGATCAGGAAGATGAAGTAGAAGCCCTCCTCCACGGCCCAGTAGGTGATGTCGCTCACCCAGACCTGTCCGGGCCGTTGGATCAATAGTCCCTTCAGCAGGTCGGGGTATACCGGCAGGCCGTGCCGGCTCCAGGTGGTGCGCACGCTCCGCTTGCGCCCGCGCACCAACAGGCCCTCCTCCCGCAGCAGGTCGAAGAACCGGTCGCGCCCGAAGGGGACAGACAGTCCTTGGATCCCTTCGCGCAGCTTGCCATACAGCTTGAGCCCGCCCAGCTTGGGCTGCTCTTGGCGGATGGCCTGCACTTGGTGCAGCACCTGTTCTTGGCCCTGCACCACGCGCGCGGTGCGCACGCCGTGCTTGTGGTGGGCCTGCCTGCTCACGCCAAGTGACCGACATAGCACCTCCCGGCTCATTTTGGGATGCAGCGTCTTCATTTCGTGGATCACTTGGTGGCGGACTTTTTCGGATCGCCACCTTCAGCTCCCGCTCGGCGATGTCGATCATCATGGAGTATGCCTCGGCCCGCAGTTCAGCCGCCTCCAACTTCCTCTGGGTGGCCGCCAGTTCGCGCCGCACCTTGTCCAACTCGGGCATTTCACCCTTAACAGCCGTATTTGCCTTTGTTCTTCGTCGTCCCATTTGAGCAAGCAACTCTTTGTGCTCGCTCAAGATACCGTGGCCGTATTTCTCCAGCCATTTGTCCAGCGTGGTGGAGCCACCGATGCCGTACTCCCGGATTGCTTCACTCTTGCGAAGCTCCCCGCTTAATACGCGGTAAACCGCCTGCTTGCGCAATTCCGGCGGGTAGCTGTTGTACACTTTGTGCTCGCGATCATAGCGCAAGCTCAGGTCGATCGCATGGTCCTTCGTGATCTCCCATTCCACACCGCCGCCATAGCGCATACCGATGATGCGGTTGCCGGTGAAGTGCAGCGCGGTGAAGGACTCTGCGGCCACGTACGGGTCGAAATCGAATTTAGGGGTCCGCCACGAAAGCTGTAAGCGGTTGCGCACGATGTCGCGGTAACGGATGGGCACAATGAACTCGTGCTGCCAGATCAAGCGGTAGCCTATGCCGTACTTGCCGAACTTGTATTCGGTGTCGCCCTGCACATCGATGCGGTGGGTGTTGTTGCTGTACTTGTCGCGGAAGTTGTAGCGGTGCTCAAGTGTGAGGCGCGCGTACTTGTGGAGGCGGTAACGCACGCCTGCCACGGTATAAAAGAGCTTGCTACTGGTGAGGTTCTCGTTGCCACGGTAGCCCACTTCACCAGTGAGACGGAAGTTGTACTTGAACGAACGTTCCAGTTTTTTCTGCTTCGCCACATCCTTTTCCTGCTGCTCGGGTGTGCGCTCCTTCTTGCTCTTCTTCTTCTCCTTGAAGAACCGCATTTCGAAACCGGTGCTCAGCCACAACTCCGCATCAGTGCTTGGTAAGCGCAATGGTTTTTCCTGCGCACGCGCCGAGAAGCACGCACATAGCATGAGAACGAAAAGAGCGGTTCGCGAAAGGGAACTCAATAGTTCAGGGCCGTCAACGTTCCCACGTTCACGACATCATCCTTGCCGGTGGCTTTCGCCGAAGCCTGAACAGCGACCTGGCCGCTGGGGCAATTCGCCAAGAGGTCGTTGCACTCGCCGTAGGTGTATACCCGGTAATCGCCTTCGCGCAGCCAGGAGAACACGAAGAGGCCATCGGGACCGGTGCGCACATCATCGTCGTAGAAATCGTGATCGCCGTACACGATGTACACGCGCGCTTCCGGATAGGCGTATGGTTCGCCGGTGGGTGTTCCGCTGATGGAAACGTTCTGGCGCACCACGTACCCGCGTATTTCGGATTTGCCGCCAATGCCGGGTTCTTTCTTCACGCGGAGAGCAGCAAACACGCACACGCTATCAAAGCCGTTAACACGCATCACGATCTGGTTAGGGTGCGCTAAAGTAGAAGGAGTAGGGTGGTCTCACACGGAGGGGCGAGGGATGCTTGGGTGGGTGTCACGCGGAGGCGCTGAGGCGCGGAGAAATGCGGGTTGGGTGGGTGTTCCGTGGAGCGGATGAGTTTGGAGCAAGGGTATCACGCGGAGACGCTGTGGCGCGGAGAAATGCAGGCGGAGTGGGTGGCACGCGGAGGCGCATTGGATTGGGGAAAAGGTCTCACGCGGAGACGCTGAGGCGCGGAGAAATGCAGGTGGGTTGACACTTGGAGGCGCATGGGTTTGGAGAAAAGGTCTCACGCGGAGGCGCTGAGGCGCGGAGGAATGCGGGTTGGGTGGGTGTTCCATGGAGCGGATGAGTTTGGAGAAAAGGTCTCACGCGAAGGCGCGGAGGCGCGGAGGAATGCGTGGTGGGTGGGTGGCCGCGGAGCGGATGAGTTTGGAGCAAGGGTATCACGCGGAGGCGCTGAGGCGCGGTGAATGCGGCTTAGGTGGGTCTCGCGCGGAGGCAGAGAGGCACGGAGGAATGCGGGTTGGGTAAGTGTCACCCGGAGGCGCTGAGACGCGGTTAGTTCACCTGAAGGGCCAATGATCAGAAGTTGTTCACGATACGTTTCAAGCCTTGCTTCAATGTGGGGGAGCCGAAGTTGACCAGCAGGCCTACCCGCAGGTCAAGTAGGCGGAGATATGTGAGGACCTGTTTGCCATGGACCGGGGCGAACTGCTCAACGGACTTCAACTCAACCACCACTTGGCCTTCGACTAGAAGGTCTATGCGCAGACCATCATCGAATCTCATTCCATCAAATTCCGAACGACACGACCTTTGCCGTTCAACACGCAAACCTCGATTCACAAGACGCCGAGCCAACACGGTTTCATAAACCGACTCCAACAGGCCGGGTCCGAGTCCTTGATGGATCTGAAAGCACTCGTCAACGATGATCCCGGTAATATCATTGAGTTCCATTCGGTGTGGAAAGTAATCGTCTACGTCTTCTATGACAGCCTTGACAGTGAAATCCGGGAACAAGGTCAGCTGCGTCCTCTGCATTCACCGCGTCTCCGCGCCTCCGCGTGCGAACCCCAACGCCCTGCATTCACAGCGCCTCAGCGCCTCCGCGTGAGAAACCCAACGCTCATCTGTATCCCTCACGATCCATGATGACTGTCACGACCCCGCGCTCTCTGCATTCACCGCGCCTCCGCGCCTCTGCGTGCGAACCCCAACGCCCAGCATTCACCGCGTCTCGGCGCCTCCGCGTGCGCACCCCAACGCCCAGCATTCACCGCGCCTCCGCGCCTCTGCGTGCGAAACCCAACGCCCAGCATTCACCGCGTCTCGGCGCCTCCGCGTGCGCACCCCAACGCCCAGCATTCACCGCGCCTCCGCGCCTCTGCGTGCGCACCCCAACGCCCTGCATTCACCGCGTCTCCGCGCCTCCGCGTGCGCACCCCAACGCCCTGCATTCACCGCGCCTCCGCGCCTCTGCGTGCGAACCCCAACGCTCAGCATTCACCGCGCCTCAGCGCCTCTGCGTGCGAACCCCAACCCTTCTTTACACCTGTGCCGACCCCGCGTACAACCGCTCCACCACTTCCGCGCAACGCGTCACGATTCACTTTGCGGCGAAGGAAAGCTTCGGGGTGAGCTCGCCTGCGTTGATGGTCCATTCGGTGGGTAGCAATGCGATCTTCTTGATCTGCTCCCAATGACCAAGATCCTCATTGGCGCGATCGATAGAGGGTTGGTAAAGCGCGATCACACGTGGATCCAACACAGCTTCTTCCTTCGTATTGAAGGGTATGTTGTTCTGTGCGCAACGCTCTTTCAATGCCTCGAAGTTGGGGACGATCAATGCTGCGGGAATCGCTGGTACTCGCCCACCACCATCACTTGTTCCACCAATCGCGAAGCCCTTCGGTTTTGTTCTCGATGGGCTGCGGGCCACATATTTGCCGCCGCTGGTCTTGGAACATTTCCTTTTTGCGATCGGTGATGCGGAGGAAGCCTTCGCTGGTCAATTCGCCAATGTCACCCGTATGGAACCAGCCATCCGGGGTAAGGACTTCGGCGGTCATCTCAGGCTCGTTGTAATAACCGATCATCACGTTGGGGCCTTTGATCAGGATCTCGCCATCCGCAGCGATACGCACCTGCACATCGCGAATGGGTTTGCCCACGGTACCGAAGCGGAACTGGTCATTGCGTGCATCGTTCACACTCACCACAGGACTTGTCTCGGTAAGGCCGTAGCCTTCCATGAGCGGAATGCCCGCTGCGTTGAAAATGCGCGCGAGCCGCACTTTGCAGCGCACTGCTGCCACTGGCCACGCACCGCACATTGCCGCCCAACGCCGCCTGCCATTTGCTGGATCGGTTGCGTGCGAGTTTCAACTGCTGGTCGTACCACCACGAACGGCCATGCACATCGTAGCGTTCGCCGAGCGCCAGGGCCCAGAAGAAGAGCATGCGTTTGACACCGGTGAGCGCTTCACCTTTCGCCAAGGATACGCGGCGATCTTCTCCAACAAACGCGGCACAGCCGTGAACACATGCGGTTGCACTTCGCGGATGCGATCGCCGAGATCTTCGAGCGTGGGCTGGAAATAGATGCTCACCCCTGTGCGCATGTAGGGGTATGAGCATGCGTTCGTAGATGTGGCAGAGCGGCAGAAAGCTGATGGTGCGCGCCCCGCTATCCACGGGCAGTCGCTCGAAACTGGCTTCCACGTTGCTCAGGATGTTGCCGTGCGTGAGCATCACCCCCTTGGGCCGGCCGGTGGTTCCGCTGGTATAGATGATGCTGGCAGGTCGGTCTTGACGTTCTGCTTGTAACGATCGAGCAATGCACGGTCACCGTTTGGCGCCAAGATCCAGCAATTCGCTCCAGTGGCGTGCACCTTCCACCGATCAAAACTGAAAAGGTGTTCCATCGCTGGAGCATCGGTTCGGGCTTCCATCCCTTTGGCCAGTATGTCCTTGTCCCCGCGAAGAAGAGTTTGGCTCCGCTATGCTTGCAGCACATAGGCATAGTCCCTGCGGCGCTGGTAGGATAGAGCGGAACATTGATCGCGCCGATGCGCAACAGCGCTTGATCGAGCAGGCACCATTCGGTGCGGTTGCCGCTGGCGGGCCACCTTGTCGCCGGGTTTGATCCCCAGCGACATCAAGCCCATGATGAAGCTCGAAGAGGCGTTCGATCTTCATCACTTGATCTCCACGTCGAATTTCAGTGTAATGCCGCGCATCGTTATGCCATCCTTGAAGTTGAAACGCTGGGTCACGGTTCCTGTGCGGCTCTGGTCCAGGTAGAAGATCTTCTCCACGCGTTTGTTGTCCCGGTCCTTTCCTGCGTTCATGTCGATCTCGAAGATCACGTTCACGGCGCTGTCCTTGAGGCTGCTGCGGCGCACGTTCGTGGTGTCTGTTCACCTTGGCCCAGAGCTTTGCTTGTGTGTCTCCACCGGCGAAGATCACCTGTCGCGAGGAACCTTCGTCCTTGTTCAATTGAAGGGTGGCATCGGTACCTGTGGTAACCACCTCCTTCTCGGTAAGGGATACATTGGAAATGGCGATCTTGGTTTGGGCCTGAAGACCGATCGAAACACAGAGCGCGGCGATCAATAGGATTTTTCATGGTCATGGATTAGGACAGGTGGCCACTGAGATCGAATTTCGGCGCATCAACTCGACAAACAAAGCACATCATTATGGAATTGAACATCCGCTCTTCGATCATCGGGGCAAACCGCAGCGGCGTTGGTCGCTATTTTCAGTTTCAAAGCGCCTTCTGCACCAGAGGCGTACACATGGCTACTAATTCAGCACGATCGAAAGTGTTGTGCCCGGTGGTATGGGGCGTTCGCGAATAATGGTCAGCGGTCAAGCTGACCAGACCATTGAAAAAGACCTGCTGAACTCCTATAGTTTGACCGGGATCAACTTCAAGAACGTCGCCAACAACGACCGCTCGATGCGTGGACAACATCAACACATGGACGGCCGAAGGTTGGAACTGACCAATGTGACAACGGGTGTGCAGAGCAACACGACAACAACGGCATCTTCATCACACGGTATTTGTTCCGTAAGCCGGTAAAAGGAGTGCCCGAAGAGCGACAAGCGTCGCCTCAAGTCGTTTTATAGAACCTACCAGGAATCGGTCCACAACGGCAACACCCAGCCGCGTTGCCCTTTCGGCGGCAGCTGTGGCAGCTGCAGTTCTTCTGAAAGATCCGGTAGACCGAAGACCCTGAATTCACTCAGCGCAGCACAGGTGAATCCCGCTTGCACGATGCGTTGCTTGGCTTCTGCCACCGCAGGATAGGCGCTGAGGACGTATAAGCCATCAACGTTCACGAGCTTGCCGTTCCATTGCGCAGGAGCAAAAAGCGTGGTGAGGACCTCTGCGAGATCGCACTTCGGGCTGGGGCTGTGGGCGTGTTGGCAGACACTTCGGCCGCCGTGCTCACATGCACGCCCGGGTTGCGATGAAGACCAGCCACCACCCCCGCAGATCAACGTTGGACGGAGAAAGCACCTCGCCTCGACCAGTCGCTAGTTGGAGCGCCTTTTCGCAGAAAGAAAGGGCAATCGCTGCCAAGACTGCTGGCGATCGCATTCAGTTCATCCGGGCTGATCCGCAGGTTCAACAGCTCGTTCAGCAGGAGAAGGGTATGCGCCGCATCGCTGGATCCTCCACCAAAGCCGGCACCGATGGGAATGCTCTTCAGCACGCATGCCATCTGCATGACCAGCAATGGATGCGAACGGTTGATCGCCAAAGCGGCTTTCACACAGAAGGTCTTGTTGCGGATCGCTTTGGGAACAGGTGCTCACTGCGTTCCATCACCACTTGCCCGGGTGTGAGGATTAATCTATGCTTCGCCCCAGCATCGTACACGGCGATGGCAGCATCACCGTCTCCATGGCGTGGTAGCCATCGAGTTCGCTTGCCCAACACATACAGGCCCAAGTGCCGATCTTGCGTTTAAGGGAACTTGAGCATGGGGATG
>JADKGB010000002.1 GCA_016717225.1 Flavobacteriales bacterium
CTTCCTTTGAGATGTCTATCTGATTTCTTGCGCATCGGCCTTCACGCCGTTCCTGGTCAGCACCTTCTTCATCAGTCGGAACGCTAGAATTCCAGCTCCAATGCCGCCAGCAAGTGCTGTCAGATTGAACACCAGACCCGGGGCGGGATGGCCTCCGCCGGCACCTCCGGCCGGAAAGAACAGGTCGAACAGCCAACTCGTCTCGACATCCTTATTGTGATAGTCACAGATGTCGGGCAAGGCGATCATGTCAAAAATGAGACACCCCAGTATGATCAAACCCACGAACACACCTATGCCAATGACAACAGCGACCGGGGCGCGCCACCACATCATGCCTCCGCCTTCACGCCGTTCTTCCCCGCCATCGCCTTCTCCACCTCCGCAATAGCCCGCTTCGTCTTCAACAACGAATCGGGTGTAACGCTGATGGAGTCGATGCCCAGCTCCACGAGGAACTGCGCAAAGTCAGGGAAATCAGAAGGTCCTTGGCCACAGATGCCCACCTTGGTCTTGGTCTTCTTGGCGCTGGTGATCAGCATGCGCAGCATGCCTTTCACGGCTTCGTTCCGTTCGTCGTAGATGTGTGCGACGAGTGCGCTGTCACGATCCAGACCGAGCGTGAGCTGGGTGAGGTCATTGCTGCCGATGGAGAAGCCGTCGATGTACTTGGCGAACTCTTCGGCGAGGATGATGTTGCTGGGCACTTCGGCCATGAGGTAGAGCTCCAAGCCCTCCTTGCCGCGGATCAGGCCGTATTCCTCCATCACGCCTTTCACCTTCTTCAGTTCTTCCACGGTGCGGCAGAAGGGGATCATGACCACCACGTTCTTCAGGCCCATCTTCTCACGCACGCGGCGGATGGCCTTGCACTCCAGGCCGAAGGCTTCCTTGTAGGCTTCGCTGTAGTAGCGCGAAGCGCCGCGCCAGCCGATCATCGGGTTCTCCTCGTGCGGTTCGAAATGTTCGCCGCCCAACAGGTTCTTGTACTCGTTGCTCTTGAAATCGCTGAAGCGCACGATCACCTTGTTGGGGTAGAAGGCCGCGGCGATCTTGGCGATGCCGTAGCTGAGGCGTTTCACGAAGAAGGTCTCCTCATCCTCGTAGCCGTTGATCAGGTAGCTGATCTTGCCGCTGAGGGTGTGGTCGCCGAGCTCCTTGTGCTGCAGCAGCGCGAGCGGGTGCGCTTGGATGTAGTTGTTGATGATGAACTCCTCGCGGGCCAGCCCCACACCGGCGTTCGGCAGGTGCGCGAACTTGAATGCGAGGTCCGGTGATGCCACGTTCAGCATGATCGGCGTCCTCGTCTCGGGCATGTCGGCGAGCAGCGTCTCTTCCTTGTGGAAGGGGATGATGCCGCTGTAGATGATGCCGGTGTCGCCTTCGCAGCAACTGGCGGTTACTTCCATGCCGGTATCCAGCAGGTCGGTGGCATTGCCGCAACCCACGATGGCCGGTACACCCATTTCGCGCGCGACGATGGCGGCGTGGCAGGTACGTCCGCCCTTGTTGGTGATGATGGCGCTGGCCTTCTTCATGATCGGCTCCCAATCGGGGTCGGTCATGTCGGTAACGAGCACATCGCCCTTTTGGAAATCCTTGCCGTCGGTATCGCCGCCGCGTCCATCGAGGCTGTAGAGAATGCGCACCTTGCCACTGCCGATGCGGTCGCCGATGGCGATGCCGGTGGTGATGACCTTGGAAACCCCGGCCCCCGAGCCGGGGTTGATCTTGTACTCCACCACCCGGTCCGTGGCCTTGCGGCTGTGGATGGTCTCGGGCCGCGCTTGCACGATGAAGAGCTGCTTGGTAAGTCCGTCCACGGCCCACTCCACGTCCATGGGGCACCAGTGGCCTTTCTTGTCGCTGTAGTATTTCTCGATGGCGACCACACTGCGCGAGATCTCCAACGCCTGATCATCGCTGATGCAGAAGCGGTGGCGTTGCGCGCGTTCGATGGGGATGATGGATGTCGGTTTACCGGGTTCACCACCGTACACCATTTTGCGGTCCTTGTTGCCGAGCTTCTTCTCGATGATGCTGCTGAAGCCCTCGCTGAGTGTGGGCTTGAACACCAGGAATTCATCGGGGCTCACGGCACCTTGCACCACCATTTCACCCAGGCCGTAGCTGCCGTTGATCAGCACCACATCCTTGAAACCGCTTTCTGTATCGAGGCTGAAGGCCACGCCGCTGCTGCCCACATCGGAGCGCACCATCTTCTGGATGCCCACGCTGAGGCCCACTTGGAAGTGATCATAGCCGAGGCTTTCGCGGTACACGATGGCACGATCGGTGAAGAGCGAAGCGAAGCAGTTCCGCACGGCGCTGATCAGGTCCTGGTGTCCGCGGATGTTCAGGAAGGTCTCTTGCTGACCGGCGAAAGAGGCATCGGGCAGGTCTTCAGCTGTGGCGCTTGAACGCACGGCCACATCGGTTGCCTCCTGACCGTATTGCTGGCTCATTTCATCGTAGCGCTGAAGGATCCCTTTCCAGATCTCCTCCGGGAACTTGCCGTTCTTCACCAGCGTGCGCACGGCGAGACCAGTGCGGCGGATGTTCTCCACATCATCCACGTCCAGTTTGGCCACGATGTCGCGGATCTTCTGGTCCAGTACGTTGTGCTCTATGTATGCCTCGTAGCTAGCCACAGTGACGACGAATCCACCGGGCACACGCACGCCGAGTTTCCCGAGGTTCTGGATCATCTCACCGAGACTGGCGTTCTTGCCGCCTACGGTCGGAATGTCGGAAAGCTGCACCTCATGCAACCATTTCAGATAGGGAAGGTTCTTAGCGGTCATTGTGCGTTGTTCAGATCTACAGAGATAAGAAGATGCCTTCAACGGGAGGTCATCGCAAAGGTTGAACGTTCGAGACAGAATTCTTACAGACCGCACCGGATAACAGCGAGCAAGCCGGATCGCATTGATCTGCGGCTCACAAGATCTCGAGAAGACCGTTCATAGGAAACCTGAGGGCTTCACGGAATTCCTCGCAGAAGTCGTTCTCTGCGACGTACTTCTAGCGCGAATTATCAGGATACAGGGCCGCAGTAATGATGGTCAACGCACGAAAACCCTGCCCGTGAAGACCTGCTCAGACCGCGTTGCACGGATGATCGCCATGCCCGTTATCGAAGGCCCCATAGGAACGGTCCAGAGCGAACCGTTCTGCACAGCTGCGGATCGTTGCAAGAGCCGCCCGGATGGATCGTAGATCTCCACGTGAACAGATCCAGATGCGTTTCCGAAACCTGTGATGCAAGCTGTATGGTTCAACTCATCGAACCACAACCCCAGCGGCTCGATATCCGGGAAACCATGCATGCTTGTTGAAACATCCGTGCAACGGATCGCACCTTCCGGAAGAAAGATGGCCGAGTCGAAATTGGCATCGTTCACATCGGCTATGGCGATCTTCAAATGGTACAACGCGCCAGGCACCACAACCGCGCTGGCACGCAGCACCACGGTATATCCGTCCAGTTGTGTGCCGGATCCGAAGTCATTGTTGATGTAGTAGATCGTATCCTGTTCCCAACCCGGGTTCATCGCGCAGAGCCCGAAACTGCCAGATGAGCCGGCAAATCCCCGGTTGAGGGTGTTTACTGTAACCGGCAGACCACTGACAGGCAACAAGGCCATGTTGATAGCGCCGTTCGAAAACGGACCTGCGAGTCCCGGTCCGCTCAGGAACATGCCCATGCGATCGTCCTTGTCGCTGCATGCATACTCATCATACTCCTCCGATCCGAAAACGAATTGTACTTGCAGCGTGTCTCCCGCAGGTACCAGGTCCATTTGAATGATGGCTGGATCTCCGATCACATTCGCATAGAGCAAACTCATGAAGGCGAGGTCGGGATCCGTGTTGAAGAACCCACCTCCCAATGTCATATTGGGAATGTTGTTCGGACCGATAACCCCATAGCAAACACCCGTGGAGATCACTATTCCGCTATCGAGCCCGATGCTGGCTGTGCTATCGTTGAAGAAACCGACCTGCAATGGGTCAATGACCTGGCTGATCACGTTCGAAATGATCACGTTCGGTCCGTTCAAATGATCGGCTATCGCCTGTGGAATATTGCCGACCGGCCACGCGGTCACTTGGGCGGAAGCCTTCACCAGGGTCATGAACGCACAGGCGCAGAGCAGGTTGATCCTCATATCCGACAGGTTTTTCGATGAGTAGGACGATCACTGAGTGCTTGGAGTTGCATGCTTCGGTTCGGTGATAAGATATCCACCCTGCAAAGACCTGTTGCGATCAGCGACCACCGGGAATACGGTCGATCACACTCATGATCAGCAACAGATAGCGCATGGTCCTTTGGTTTCGTGTTTCGCTCGGTTGCTGAATGAAAACGTTGAGGCGGTAGTGCTTTCACCCCTCCGGTGGTTTTCTTTGACCCGCGCAAGGATAGGTCGGGCAACGATCAAGCTCGAACAGCGTGCGAAGATCGTTCGGTCCTTTCTTTTGGACAGGATCGTTGAGCCGATCGTGGATGAACACAAACGAAACGAAATGAATACCGGGATCCCAGAAGCGGAATTGGAACTCTTGAAGTATCCCATAGGGAAGTTCGCGCGTGGCACCAAGGCCGAAACCCCTGAGCGGGTCGCATCATGCGTTGACATTATTGAGGACTTTCCCAGAAAGCTGCGGTCTGCACTACATGGGTTGGACGATGTGCAATTGGACACGCCGTACCGCCCCGGCGGTTGGACCGTGCGGCAATTGGTTCATCATATCGCCGATAGTCACGGCCAGAGCATGCATCGGTTCAAGTTGGCGTTAACGGAAGACAAGCCTGTGATCAAGCCTTACCTCGAAGCCAAGTGGGCCGAACACATTGATGCGCGCACAATGCCCGTTGAGCCATCGCTTCAGATCATTTCTGGTTCGCACGCGCGATGGGTGGTCCTCATGCGTGGCATGTCAGCCAAGGACTTTCAGCGCGTCTTCTTCCATCCCGAGCAACAGCGCGAGATCAGTTTGGCGGAAGCACTTGAATTGTACGTGTGGCACAGCGGCCATCATCTGGCGCACATCGAGAATTTGAGAACCCGCTTGGCTTCGGAGTGACGATCGGTTAGCATCTTCGCGCCCTTCCCCAGATCATCCGATCATACAACGATGCCGCGCGTTCTATTCGTTGCCAGTCACCGCCCAGAGCGTTCTCCGGGGCAGCGGTTCCGTTTCGAACAGTACATCGGTGCTCTGGAACGAGCTGGATGGGTATGCGACCACAGTCATTTGGTAACGGCAGAGGACGACCGTATTCTCTATCAGCGGGGCAACTACTTCGATAAGGCCCGCTTCGTGCGCCGATGCCATGGCATCCGCCAATTGGATGTGGCCCGGATGCAGAACTACGATGTGATCTTCCTGTACCGCGAAGCTCTGATGACCCGCAGCATCAGGTATGAATTGAAGTTCCGAAGCAGCCGTGCCAAGCTCATCTTCGATTTCGACGACAGCGTGTGGCTGCCCAATGTGAGCGAGGCCAACCGCCGGTGGAGCTGGATGAAAGATGCCAGTAAGACCAGCAAGCTCATCGGCCTGAGCGATCTCGTTTTTGCGGGAAATGAATACCTGGCCGATTACGCCAAGAAATTCAATTCCAATACGCTCATCGTTCCGACTACCATTGATACCGAAGAGTACCAACCAAAACAAATGGTGCCTTCGAACGGACCGGTGGTCATTGGGTGGAGCGGGAGCATCACAACTATCCAGCATTTCAAGTATGCGATCCCCGCACTGAAGGTGCTGAAGGACAAATACGGCGACCGCATCGCCATCCGCGTGATAGGGGATGGGAGTTATGCAGAACCGATCCTTGGCGTGAAGGGGCTTCCTTGGAACAAAGCCACAGAGCTTGATGACCTGCGCGCTATGGACATCGGCATTATGCCCTTACCCGATGATGAGTGGGCACGGGGCAAGTGCGGGTTGAAGGGGCTGCAATACATGGCGCTCGGGATACCTACGATCATGAGCCCTGTGGGTGTGAACAGCGATATCATTCGTGACGGGGAGAATGGCTTTCTCGCGACTTCCACCGAAGAATGGGTAGCGAAGATCTCACGACTCATCGATGATGCGGAACTGCGCCTTCGGGTTGGCGCTGCTGCGCGGAATACCGTGGTAGACAGATACAGCCTGAAGGCTTGGCAGGAGCGATACGTAGGGTATTACGACCAATTGATCAGGCGCTGAGGAGTCTTTTTGAATAACAAGGCAGGTAAGAAGACAAGGATATCTGTGTCCGTTCCCGCCATCTTTGCCATCTTCACCACATCGACCAGAAAAGCAGATGAACGATACTTCCATTGAACTGAAGCGCACGGCGCTTTCCAGCGTACACGAAAGCCTTGGTGCCAAAATGGTGCCCTTCGCTGGCTACCTGATGCCCGTGTTGTATTCGGGTATCAACGATGAGCATCTCACAGTGCGCAATGATGTGGGTGTTTTCGATGTGAGCCACATGGGCGAGTTCATCGTGCGCGGGCCGGGAGCATTGGACCTTATCCAGAAAGTGACCAGCAATGATGCCAGCAAACTCACCTCCGGCAAGGTTCAGTACAGCTGCCTTCCGAACGGTAAAGGAGGCATTGTAGACGACCTCTTGGTCTACAAAATGGAGCGCGGCGATGACCACCACTATGTCCTCGTGGTGAACGCTTCCAACATCCAGAAGGATTGGGATTGGATCAACAAGCTGAACACCTTCGATGCCCAGTTGGAGAACATTAGCGACCATATGAGTTTGCTCGCGGTGCAAGGGCCGAAGGCCACAGCCACGCTGCAACCACTCTTCGATGTGGAGCTGGGCGCCATGGAATACTACACCGCTCAGTACGCCGAAATGAAAGGCGTAGGGCTGGTGCTCATTTCCAGCACGGGATACACGGGGGCTGGTGGCTATGAAGTGTACATGCCGAACCCGCTGGCGAAGAAAGCGTGGGATGCGATATTCACGGCAGGTGCTGCATATGGCATCAAGCCAGCTGGTCTTGCATCGCGCGATACGTTGCGGTTGGAGATGGGCTTCTGTCTCTATGGCAACGATATCGACGACACAACCTCTCCATTGGAAGCGGGCCTTGGTTGGATCACCAAGTTCACCAAGGAATTCACCGACAGTGCGGTGCTCAAGGCGCAGAAGGAAGCTGGTGTGAAACGCAAACTCGTAGGGTTCGAACTGCTCGATCGGGGCATTCCGCGCCACGGTTACAACATTGTTGATGCGAGCGGTGCTGTTATCGGTGTGGTTACCAGTGGTACACAAAGCCCTTCGTTGAACAAAGCCATCGGCATGGGCTACGTGCCTGTATCCTTGAGTGCCCCAGGTTCGGAACTGGTGATCGACGCTCGTGGAAAGTCGTTGAAAGCCGTGGTGGTGAAAATGCCGTTCTACCTTCAACCCAAATGAGGGGAGCCAGCCAGAACACCGATTACAGATTCCGGGTCGAAACGTGTTTCGTACCGGGGCATTACCCGCTTTATTCCCAGGACATGGGGATCGTGGTCGTGATCGACATATTGCGTGCTACAAGCGCGATGGTAACGGCCTTTGAACACGGGGTGCGTAGCATCATTCCGGTGGGCACCATCGAGGAAGCGCGCAACTACATTGGCCGTGAAGGCTACATCGCCGCTGCGGAGAGAAATGGTGAAGTGGTGGAGGGTTTTGCTGTTGGCAATTCGCCTATCGCCTTCGCTCAAATGGACCTGAAGGACAAAACGATCGTGATGACCACCACCAACGGCACCAAGGCGATCAACCTCGCCAGCGGTGCGCGCAAAGTGGTGATCGGTTCCTTCCTGAACCTTACAGCCCTTACCGATTGGTTGCTGAAGCAGGACGAGAACGTGCTGTTGTTGTGCTCTGGCTGGAAGGACAAATTCAATTTGGAGGACAGTGTGTTCGCCGGAGCGGTCATGGACCGAATGCTGGCAAGTGGCAAGTTCGGTCTAGAGGAGGACAGCAGCATAGCGGCGAAATACCTGTACATGTCGGCGAGCGAAAACGTTATGGGCATCTTGAAAGCCGCACCTCGTCGGAAGCGATTGGAGAGCCTGAACCTTTATGAGGATGTGAAATTCTGCCTAACGCCGGACCAGAGCAAGGTGATCCCGATCTTGCAGGATGGGGCGCTGGTAAGAATGCCTGTGTGATGGTCTCACGCGGAGGCGCGGAGGCGCAGAGGAATACAAGAGAACGCTCATCAGGCATTCGCATTCTCCGCGTCTCCGCGTCTCTGCGTGCCAAGTCGCTCATTGCGCTTCTCCTGGTCACGTTGGCTTGGCCCTTCTTCTCGAAGGAAGACGCCGGAGCCTGGGGTTTCTACGGACATAAGCGCATCAATCGGATGGCGTGTTTCACGCTTCCACCGCAGATGTTCGGTTTCTACAAGCGCCACATCGACTTCATCAGCGATCATGCGGTGGATCCCGATCGTAGACGATACGCCAATGCCGATGAGGCGCCACGCCATTACATCGACATCGATCATTATGGGATCGACGGAAAGGATCCGTTCGTGGAAGTGCCACGCGAATGGAATATGGCCGTGACCAAGTTCTCGGAGGACACGCTGAAGGCATATGGGATCGTGCCGTGGCATATCCAGGTGGTGTACAATCGGCTCATCACCGCATTCCAGCGGGGTGATGTGGATCGGATCCTGTACTACAGTTCGGACCTCGGCCACTACATAGGTGATGCCCATGTGCCCTTGCACACCACCGAGAATTACAACGGGCAGATGACCAACCAGCATGGCATCCACGCATTTTGGGAAAGTCGCATCCCGGAGCTCAGTGCCGATGCGAATTACGATCACGGAGTAGGGCGGGCTGTGTACATCGAAGACCCGTTGTCCGCTGCGTGGGAAGCGGTGCAGGCCAGCAACAGAGCCTTGGACAGCGTGTTCAATTTTGAGCGCACGTTGAACGAACGATACCCTGCCGATCAGAAATACGTATTTGAGGATAGAGGTCGTGGTTCCATGCGGTTCCCATCACAAGGCTTCACCAAGGCATACGAGGATGCGATGGGAGGAATGGTGGAGCGCCGGATGAATGCGAGCATCATCACCCTCGGCAGTTTTTGGTATTCCGCTTGGGTCAACGCAGGCCAACCTGATCTGGACCGGTTTGAGCAACAAGATGTGAGCGATAGCCTGAAACAGATCCTTGCCGCAGAGGAGGAGGCCTTGAAGATGGCGCGAGAAAGTCTGGGCCGAGAGGAGCCGAATGAGTAGCGAGTGGTCAGTGACGAGTGGCGAGTAATGCGCGAACATGTTGCGCATTACTCGCCACTCGTCACTCGAAACTCCTCACTCGCTTTTTAGTCACACGTCATCCCATCATCCACTTCCTTGCCGTAGCCGAGGATACCTCCTTTGAGGTTGATGAGGTTATTGAACCCGTAACGCGTGCTAAGAGCATTGATCACAGCCGCACTGCGGGCGCCACTTCGGCAATGCACCACTACGGGAATGTCCTTGGGGATCTCGTTGATGTGATCAATGATCTCTCCCATAGGCAGCAGTTTGCCGCCAATGTTGCACCGCTCTGCTTCGTATGGTTCGCGCACATCGATCAGCAAGAACGCTTCCTTGGCGTCTTGCATGTGCTTCAATTCCTGAGGGCCGATCTCTTTCATGGATGGCTAATCCGTTTCATTCACCTGTTTCAACTTGGCCACAATTTCTTCCGGTAAATGGTCGAAAAACGTATCTCCGCGGAGGCCAAGGCGCAATGTCTCAAGCGGGATCACCTCTTCTGCGGGCACGTTGCCGAGGTTCACATTGGGGCCTAGTTGTTTGATGAACCAGGTCTGTTGTGCTTTTTGCGGCGCCTCCCAGATAATATCGTCTGGCGGAACCTTGGCCACTATGCGATGCACCAAGGTGGTGTGGGCGTGACCACTGGGGCGATAGATCCCCACCGTGCCGCTCTCCCGCGCTTCGGCGATCACTTTCCAGCTACCTGCGTCCAATTCTTGCAGCATCATGCGCACCCACCGCGCCGGGCTGATGAGTATGCCGGTCTCTTTGCTACCAACCTCGCTGAGCACCGTGATATCGCGGGCCAAGGTGTTGATGTATTTGCACTTCTCCGCGTGAGGTAGATTGATCGAACCATCGCTCACTTCGGCGCATTCGAGTCCAAGATCATCGAGCAGCTTGCGGTATTCCTTGAACATACCGCGTGCGATGAACGCCTCGAAGAGCGTACCACCCAAGTACACACGCATATCCGCTTTTTGATAGAGCTGGATCTTCTCCTTCAGCCGGGGGGTCACGTAGCTAGTCCCGAAGCCGATCTTCACCATATCCACTAACGTTCCGCAAGCGTCGATCATGTCCTCGGCCTGGCGGATGCTCATGCCTTTGTCCATGACCATGTTGAGGCCGCCCTCGCGCGGTTTGGTAGTGCGCGCGGGTATGTGGGGAAGGCTGTAGTTCATTTCTTGTACAACTCCAACAGGTGCATTACCTGTGGCATGTTCGCTACTTCGGGGTAGTGTTCGAGCAGCGTGGTGTGTGCGGCGAAATCGGACATGAGCGCATCTTCCAGAACCAGCAACGCTTGCTGTTCGCGTCCGCAACGTAAGAGATAACTCGCTAACCGGTACAAGTAGCGGGCATTGAGCTTGTGTACCATTTCGCCCTCCTGAAGTTTCTTCAAGGCGGCTTCAGGACCTTTCAGCTGCTGAAGCAGATCGGCGTGGTCCATCCAGCCTTCGAGGCTCTGTGGTTCAATGGAATTCAGCTTCTCATAGCTCAACAGCGCTTCGGGGTATCGCTCGCTGCGAGCCAGGGAATTGGCATAATAGTACCAGCTATCCGCATTATCAGGAGCAATGCGCGTGGCATTCTCCAGATCACGGATCGCTTCCGGCAGAAGGTTGAGGATATCCTTCACTACCCCTCGTCCTATCCACGCATCGGCCCACGTGGGATCCAAGTGAATGGACTGGTCGTAATGGATCAGCGCCTGATCGTAACGCTCCATCTTCTCGTAGCACTCGCCCACGAAACTGAACGTGATGGCCTGTGGACCATCGAAAACCAAGGTCTCTTCGTAGCAGGCGATGGCGTTTTCGTAATCACCAGCGAGCAGCATGTTGCGTGCACGACTGAAGTATGCACTTGTGAAACGCTCATCAATGGCGATCGCGAGATCCAGCGCTTCATTGCTGTCCTCCATCCGGTCCAACTTGGCAAGCACATTGCCCAAATTGTACCAACCCACTGCACTATACGGGAACTCGTTCGTGAAATTCCGGAAGTACACGATACTCGCTTCATCGGCACCTGCCAGATCGAAGCAATAGGCCAGTTCATGGAGCACGGCTTCGTTTTCCGGGTTCACTTCAACGGCTTTCTTCAAGCAGGAAAGGGCTTCTTCGAACTCGTCCAAGTTTTCGTACTCGAAGGCCAGATCGAGGTAGATCTCATCGAGGCCTTCTTCGGCCAATTGCAACGCACGCTTGTAGTGTTCCACCGCACGGCGATAATTGCGTTGCTGGCTGTAAATGCTCGCCTTGTGCAAGTGGATCTCCTCATTGAAAGGTTCCACCTTTTCCAACGCATCAAGGATCTCCAGCCCCTTGCTCAATCGGCCCATGCCCATGTGCACCAATGCTTCGCAGAACGTGATGTCGACCGAGTCCGGGTGTTGCGTTTTGGCAAGTTCCAGCACCACCTGGGCCTTTCGGGCTTCGTTGTTGCACAGGTAATGGTCCATGATCAACTCGTACTCCTCCACATCGAAGAAACCAGAACTGTTCAGGCCCATCATCGCCTCGTACCGCTTTACGCAAGCGATCTGTTCTTCACTGCGATCCGGGGAAGGGCGGGGGCCGTCGTTCATCAGGTTCGGTTGGGCGGTACCGGCAACTGCCGGAGAGGTTGTAGCGCGAAAGTAGGCATCCCGTTCGGCAGTTCCCCGCTGGGGTGCATACCCCATATGTCAACACTTGGGTGTGCGTCATTCCAACCGCTTGGCGATCAGGCAGCGGGGTACTTTTGCGGCCCTCTTTCCGATCACTAGACCGCTAGACCCCATGACGCTCATTCGCAGCATTTCCGGCATCCGTGGTACCATTGGTGGTGTGCCCGGTGATGGACTTTCACCCTTGGATGTTACACGCTATACCGCCGCGTTCGGCACCTTGGTCAAAAAGCGTTCAGGAAAGTCTCGGCCCACTTGCGTGCTTGGGCGAGATGCCCGGTTGAGCGGCCCGATGGTCGCTGACCTGGTTCGGGGAACGTTGGTCGGGCTCGGATTCGAAGTGATCGACCTGGGCATGGCCACGACGCCAACGGTGGAGATGGCAGTGCCCGGCGAAAAGGCGGATGCGGGTATCATTTTGACAGCAAGCCATAACCCCAAGCAATGGAACGCGCTGAAATTGTTGAACGAGAAGGGTGAATTCATCAGCGCGGCGGACGGTACTGAGGTATTGCGGATCGCAGAGAGCGATGCCTACACCTTTTCTCCCGTTGACGAATTGGGGAGCGTGCGCACAGACAACACGTGGCTGCAAAAGCACATCGATGCGATACTTCAACTGGACCTTGTGGATGTTGCGGCCATAAAGGCGAAGAACTTCCGGGTGGTGGTTGATGCCGTTAACAGCATTGGTGGAATAGCTGTGCCCCAATTGCTGAAGTCGCTCGGAGTGAATGATATCATCGAGTTGTATTGCGAGCCTACCGGACATTTTCCGCATAACCCGGAACCGCTACCCGAGCACCTCGCCGATATCTGTGCATTGGTGAAGAAGCAAGGTGCTCATGTGGGTATCTGCGTGGATCCGGATGTCGATCGTCTGGCGCTGGTATGTGAAGATGGAAGTCTGTTCGGTGAAGAGTACACCTTGGTGGCCTGCGCTGATCATGTGCTGAAGCAACGCACCGGCGATACCGTGAGCAACCTCAGCAGTACGCGTGCCCTTGATGATGTGGCCGAACGCCATGGTCGTGTTCGGCATGCGAGCGCAGTGGGAGAGGTGAACGTGGTGGAACTGATGCGCAAAGTGGGCGCACCGATCGGCGGCGAAGGCAATGGGGGCGTGATCTTGAGCGAGTTGCATTACGGTCGCGATTCATTGGTAGGCATCGCGCTGTTCCTGACCCTGCTCGCCAAGAGCGGGATGAAGACGACCGAACTGCGCCGCACCTATCCCGATTATTTCATCAGCAAGAACAAGATCGAACTGCTCCCCGAATTGGATGTGCAAGGCTTGGTGAACGCTATGCAAGAACGCCACAAGGCCCAACCACACAGCACGGTTGACGGTCTTCGAATAGAGTTCGGGCGGGAGTGGGTACACCTGCGCCGCAGCAACACTGAACCGATCGTTCGCATTTACGCCGAGAGCGATAGCCCGGACAAGGCCGATGCGTTGGCGAAGCGGATCATCGCCGAAATGCAGGAATTAGTTGTTCGCATTGGTTGATCATCCAGGATAAAGTGATCATGGATCGAACACCATCGATCCCATTGAGGATCAGTGATCATTCACGTGCCTGATCGACAACCCGGTAGAGGTATCGGCCATCATCGAACACCCAGGTGACCAACTGGGTATGCCTGCCCGAACCGGCCTGCAGGTGAACATAGGTTCTCCATCCATCTCGTGAGCGTGCAGCCGTGGCGAACATCAAGGTTCCGTCCCCAGTGAAAAGTGGCGCATCGAAGATGTCCGTATAGGCATTCATCGGCAGATCGACCACGCTACCATCCATAACCAGCTCCAAACGGCTGAGCCTGTTGTGTTCTTCGCTGGGTGTCCAACCTAAAATGCGCTCTTGTTCCAACCGGAAGCCTGTTGTGGTGGGTTTTACCCATTTCGCGTGTTCGAACTGCTGCGTTTCGATCCGGATCCGAATGCCATTGTCGCAGAATTCCAACCGGTTTCCTTCACTCGAGCGGATCGCCAAATAGTTCAACGTGGATCCCGGGAATTCTTCCATCAACTCCGGATAGAGGCCCAGTTCCTGGATCTCTTGCTGGATCAGCGGGTCGTTCACCGTGGCCAGCGACAGGTCTTGCTGAAGCGGCGCTGCATGAAGAATGAACAAGGGGAGGAGAAGAGCGAGCACCGCGATCGGGCGGGCCAAGGAACTGAACATGGGTGCGGAGATCTGGCGGCTCCGTGGAATGAGGAACGCAGAAGTTCTACTGCGCAGTGTGCGCAGTGCAAAATGTTGATGTGGTCAGAGCTGCATTGGCGAAATGCTCAAGACGCTAAAGAGCAATCCCTACTTCAACCCCTTGGTCGCATCCAGCATATCCTTGATCCCACCAACACTGCTCAGGATCCCCGTGGCTTCGTAGGGGATGTAGACCACCTTGTTGTTCTGGCCACTGGTCATTTCCTTCAGTGTCTCCAGATATTTCATAGCGATCAGGTAATTGACCGGGTCCGCATTGCTCCCCTGTATCGCTTTGGTCATCAGGTTGATGGCTTCCGCTTCACCTTGTGCCCGACGAATACGCGATTGTGCGTCGCCTTCCGCCTCCAGGATCTGTCCCTGCTTTTGGCCTTCAGCCGTAGTGATCTGTGCCTGCTGGATGCCTTCTGCTTGCAGAACCGCAGCGCGCTTGCTGCCTTCAGCGTCGATGATCTGCGCGCGCTTATCGCGCTCGGCTCGCATCTGCTTCTCCATCGCTTCACGAATGTCGCGCGGTGGGTTGATGTCCTGCAATTCAACACGGTTCACTTTTACGCCCCATTTGTGGCTGGCTTCGTCCAGAATGGCGCGCAGCTTTCCGTTGATCGTATCTCGGCTTGTGAGACATTCATCCAGGTCCATTTCGCCGATCACGTTACGCAGTGTGGTTTGCGTGAGTTTCTCGATGGCCATGGGCAGGTTCTCGATCTCGTACATCGACTTCACCGGGTCGATCACCTGGAAATAGAGCAGCGCGTTGATCTCGGTCATCACGTTGTCCTTGGTGATCACATTCTGCTTCGGAAAGTCGAACACCGACTCGCGCAGGTCGATGCGTTCCTTCTTGATGAACTGGACATACTTGTTGCCATCCGGCAGATCGCGGGTGATGCGCGAAATGATCTCACGTGGCTTATCGAAAATGGGAATGATGATGTTGAAACCAGCGTTCAGCGTAGCTCGGTATTTACCGAAACGCTCGATCACCATGGCTTCGCTTTGCTGGATTATGCGCACTCCTTTCGCGATCATGAAGATCACGAAGAGCGCGACTAGGACGAGGATGATTGTACCGGGGTTCATGTGTGTTCTGAGGTATCAGGCTTCGGCCGAATGGCCATGTTCGAGGGGTTTAACGATAAGGGTGTTACTGTCAACACGCACGATCTTGACGAGATCACCAGCGTGGATGGGTTTGTCATTGATGCTTTCTGCGCGCCAGTCGTCCCCACCAACGCTTACCCGACCCAATCGCAGGCCAGCTTCGAAATCCTGGGTCACTTTCCCGCGTTGGCCGATAAGAGCGTCCACGTTGGTTTTAACGCCGTTCTCTTTCCAGAACTGCTTCATCAGCAATGGACGGATCGTGAAGAAGGCCACCAAGGCCAGTATGCTGAAAGCGAGAAGTTGGAAGCCCGGTCCACCACCAACGGCCGCTGCGATACTCGCGCCTGCACAACCGATCCCCAAACACACCAGGAAAAAGCCCGGAACGAAGATCTCGGCTATAAGAAGCAGGATCGCCGCGCCAGCCCACCAATGCCATTGGAAAAAGTCCATTTGTTCCACGTTGATGGGGTGAATGTAGCAGCGTGCACGGTTGGCGCAAGTGTTCGATGTGTTGGGTGGCGGAATAGCTGGATGAGGATCCTTTCGGCACAGGCTCACGTGTACTTTCGCCCGCCATGCTGGAGAAAATGATGAACATGCTGCGCACGCCGAATGGCCGCGATGCTTTGTTCACGTTCCTGACCGAGGGCCTCAGCATGTTGGGAATGGTGCTGGTGTTCCGGCTGGCCAAGGATCGGGGCGATATGGATTTCGATCGGTATGTCATTGTTCGGCGAACGGTGGCCTTTGCTTTTCCTGCTGTGATCATGGGTACCATGGTGGGCCTTACGCGGTTCATTTCCATGAGTCGCGACACGGCCCAGCAACGTCGATACTTGCTGGGGGCTTTGGCGTGGGTGCTGCCGTTGGGATGTGTTGTTTGCGTAACGGGGTTCTTGTTTTCTGGACCGCTATCCTGGCTGTGTTTTGGCAACTATGATGAATCGGGTCTGATACCTCCGTTGGGCGTGATGACGTTCGGCATCGCCCTGCACGGAGTTGCGTATGGCTTCTTGCGCGGAAGCGGGCACACCACCCATGCGAACGTCATTCAGCTTTTTGCATTGGCCATTGGGCCTTGCCTGGCGTTTTTCGTACTCAATGAACTTGGTGCCATTCTCTGGTTTACCGGTGCCGCATGGTTGGTGGTTTCGCTTGTTTCCTTGGCACCGGTATTGTTGCGAACGGATGGAACGTCCACAAGGGTGGAGCGGGCAAGCATTGTGCGGTATGGGCTTCCGCGTGTTCCCGGCGATATCGCATTGGGTGCACTGCTCACTGTGCCCGTGTTCGTGGTGGTTCGAACCTTCGATCGGGAACTAGGAGCGGAATACGCGTTCGCATGCACGTTGTTGAATTTGGCTGCGGCCGTTTTCAGTCCGGTGGCGTTGTTGCTGTTACCTGCGGCATCGGCCCAACTATCCTCGGGCAATTATGCAGGATTGGCTGCACGGATCTCATGGATGACCATCGTGATCTTCGTGGCATCCCTCGCGCTGATGTTAGGATTCGAATTGTTGGCCTCTCCTTTTTTACGGATCTACCTGGGGCCGAGCGGGGAGAGCTTTGTGGCAACGAGTCGCCTGGTCTTTTTAGCGGCCTTGCCCTTTGCCTTCTTCAACGGTATGCGAAGCGTTCTGGACGCGTATTACCATACTCCACGCAATGGTATGAACCTCGTTGTGGCCATGGGATTGCTCCTCTTGGGAAGCGCTGTTCACTTGTTCATCGCCACGCCATGGTACACCATGGGGGTCGTTCTTATTGTCGCCCTGAGCTTCTTGGGTTGGGCCACGTTCCGGGATGTGCGGTACGTGGGCAGTGAATTGGCGCGATTAGCGGGGCGTGGAGCAGGATCGTTGAATATTCTGGTGGTGATCCCGGATATGGAAGAGGGTGTTATGTACAGCGATAGCAAGGAGCAGGCAAGAGCATTCTCCGAGCAGGGTTGTGTGGTCACGCTTTTCCATTTGGAGGATCGGAGTTCGGCCTTTCGACTGGTGCGATCACGGCAGCGTTTCAAAAAGGTGATCCGCGCCGCACGCCCCGACGTTGTGCATGTCCATTTCGGCTCGGTGGCCGCATTATGGACCATATTCAGCAGTCCCCTGCCGGTGGTGGTGACATTCATGGGAGATGATCTGGACAGGAGCCAAGTGCGTGGCTTGGCGCGACCCTTCGTTGGCGGATTGTTCTCGCAGATCGCGGCCTTTTTTGCGGCAGGGATCATCTGTACCGATGAAAATGTGCGGGAACACTTGTGGTGGCGCACGACCGAGGCGCGTGTGATCCCGCTGGGTGGCGACAAGCGAGCGAACGCAGTGGATACGCTCGAACATCTGCGCGCGGTGGTTTTGCACCGTTCTGTCGATACGGTGAGCACATGAAGCTGATATTGCTGGCGGCGGCCAATTCTGTCCACACCATACGCTGGGCCAACGCATTTGTGGAACGCGGGATCGAAACGCATCTCGTTTCGCAGCATGCTGTTGGAGCAGGCCTTTCTCCGCGCGTGTCCGTTCACCTTTTTCCGCACTTCGGTGGTGCCGGTTATTTCCTCAACCATGGACGCCTTCGCAAGTTGGTGAACGCGTTGCGCCCGGATCTTCTGAACGCCCATTATGCAACGGGCTACGGGACGCTGGCAGATGCTATCCACACGGTGCCCGTGGTGCTCAACGTCTGGGGCAGCGATGTCTATGAGTTTCCTGACAAGGGCCCAATGCATCGTTGGTTACTGCGGAGAAACCTTCGACATGCCGCCCATATTGTTTCCACCAGCAAGGCGATGGCCCAGCGAACCCGTTCTCTTTGTGCCGGTTTGCGCGACATAACCGTAGTGCCTTTCGGGGTCGATACATCTGTTTTTCAACCGCGCGTTCCGCTGGCTCTTCCGTCCACTGGAACGATCGAGATAGGAACGGTGAAAACACTATCGACGATCTACGGAATTGACCTGCTGATCAAGGCCTTTGCCCTTGTCTTGCGAACGGTTCCCGCGGCTCACTTGAGGATCGTTGGTGGTGGACCAGAGCGCGAACAACTCGAGCAACTCTCACGAGCCGCAGGTGTAGCCGATCGCGTCCAATTCGTGGGCGCCGTGCCGCATGCACAGGTTCCGAACGAGCTGCGAAAACTCGACCTGTTCGTGGCCCTTAGTCGGATGGAAAGCTTCGGCGTGGCAGTATTGGAAGCCTCAGCTTGTGGGATCCCTGTCGTCGTTTCGAACGTAGGTGGATTGCCTGAAGTGGTTCAGGCTGGCGTTTCCGGATCCATCGTTCCCCAAGAGGATGTTGTCGCAGCTGCGGAAAGGATCGCTTGGATAGCGAACTCGCCCGAGATCCGAGAGCGAATGGGCAATGCGGGTGTTGCCTTCGTTCACGCCGAATACGAATGGTCGCGCTGCGTTGATCGAATGATCACCGTTCTGGAAAACGCATTGCCACAAAGTCAAAAGGGGTGATGAAGATCATCTTCCTCACCCAGTATTTTCCACCCGAGGTGGGAGCCCCGCAGAACCGCTTGTTCGCTACAGCGCAGGCGTTGAGCGCACACGGCGCGGAGATAACGGTGCTCACCGCCATGCCTAACTACCCGGAGATGCGGGTACATGACGGCTACCGGGGCCGCTGGAAGGTTTCAGAGGAACGCGAAGGCCTGCGGGTGATCCGTTCGTGGATCTTCGTTTCCAAAGGCCGCGGCATCATCGCCCGGTTGATGAACTACTTCTCGTTCGTTCTCTCGTCGCTCGTTATCGGGCTCTTCAATTTGAAGAAGAGCGATGTGCTTTTCGTGGAATCGCCACCATTGTTCCTTGGCATCACGGCTATGTGGCTCGCATGGGCGAAAGGAGCGAAACTGGTTTTCAATGTGAGCGATCTGTGGCCAGAGAGCGCTGTTCAGCTGGGACTTGTCAAGAACCCACTAATGATCAGGTTGAGCACTTGGTTGGAAATGCGATGCTATCGAAAGGCTGCGCTGATCACTGGGCAGACGCAAGGGATCGTGGCCGACATCCACAAGCGGTGCCCTGACAAGCGCGTGGTCTGGATCCCGAACGGCGTGGACTTTTCGGCGATGGAAGAATTCATGCGCGGACCGGCTGACCGTTCGCCCTTGGAGAAAGTGGGCATCGGATCGGGATGCTTGACGTTCGCCTATGCAGGCATCATCGGGCATGCGCAAGGGTTGGATGTGATCTTACGCGCGGCTTCGCTTTTATCAGATGCGAATGCGGGCTTCCTGTTGATCGGTGCGGGCCCCGAGCTTGAAAGGTTGAAGGCGGTTGCACTCGAATGGAAGCTGACAAACGTCTTCTTCATCGACAAGATGCCGCGCAAAGAACTCATCAGCCTACTGCGCAGTGTTGATGGAGTGGTGGTCCCTTTGAAGAAGAACGACTTGTTCAAAGGCGCCATCCCCAGCAAGATCTTCGAGGCGTTGGCGCTTTCGAAACCGGTGTTGCTTGGCGTGGAAGGGGAGGCGAAGCAGCTGTTCATCGACGATGGGCAAGCGGGTTTGGCCTTTGCCCCGGAAGACGCCGAAGACCTTGCCCGGCAGGTTCGCCGCTATCTTGATGATCCATCGCTGCTCGCCGTCCATGGGAACAATGGGTTGCGCTATGCGAAAACGAAATTCGACCGCGAAGTGATAAGTACGCGCCTGTGGAACGAACTGAACGCACTATTTCCGCAACGGCAGCTGAAGTCATGAACAACGGCTTACAGGATCAATTACGCGCATTCAAACTGGTGTTCGGTGTGCCGGCCGCGTTCCTGCTCATCGTGTCGGTAAGCCTGTTGCCTATCGCACCTTCCGTTTCGGTGCTCGTTGCGTATGCGGCGCTTCTGCTGCTCGCCGTGCGCAACGGCTTTCGCTACCAACGTATGAGCGGGTTGTGGCGTACACCGTTCCCGTGGATGGCCGCGCTCTTTCTGCTGCATGTGCTCGGCATGGCGTGGAGCATCAACACGGGTTTCGGCCTGTTCGATCTGCAGATCAAATTACCCTTGCTCGCATTGCCGCTACTTGCCTTCTTCATGGACCGATCGAAGTGGCGTGGTCGTGACGTGTTGCTCTTCGTGTTCACTATATCGAGTGCTTTGATGGTGGTCGCCTGCACAGTCGCGGCAATTGTGCGCATCGGTATGGGCAGCGCGCTCTCACCTATGCAGGAGGTCTTCAGTTCGTACTGGTCGCTGGCATTGCATCCAAGCTACTTCGCCCTTTACTTGTCGCTGGCGATCTCAGCGTGGTGCCTGTTGCCGATCCACCGCTGGTTGCCGAACGTTTTGTCTGTCGTGGTGTTGGCCGTGCTGTGCTTCGGCGTGGTGCTCAGTGCCAGCAAGATCGGCTGGATGCTTCTGGTTCTCCTGATGGTCGCGCTAACTGTTCTGAAGTGGCGCGATAACGCCATGCGGAACGTGTTGTTGGGAATGGCCGCATTCTCCGTCCTTGGTGTAGCGTTATTAGTGACCGCATCCCCATATGCACGTGACCGGGTAGGGGAGATGCTCCGCGCGGCCACGGATGAAACGCACGACGCCAGCACGGTTACCAGCAGCGAGGTGAGATGGCTCACGTGGGGTACGGCATGGGAACTCTTCCTTCGTGATCCGATCAAAGGCACCGGCACCGGCGATATCAAGGATGAACTGGTGAAGGCGTACGAAGCGAATGGATACACTGGGGCTGCGGAGAAGCGATTGAATGCGCACGAACAATACCTGCAGACGGCGGCTTGCTTGGGCTTGCTGGGCGTTCTACTCGTATTGGGGATCTTTGTCGTTCCCCTCTTTGCGGAACGAGCACGCGATCCATTACTCATCCTGTTCCTGCTGTTGAACGCGATGAACTGGTTGGTCGAAAGCATGCTCGAAGTGCAAGCCGGTGCCGTGTTCTTTTCGCTCTTCTCGGTTCTCCTGCTTTGGAAGGACGATGCCCCCGAACTTCGCCATCCATGATCCCCTTCTCCCCACCACGTATTGATGAGCGCACGATCGCTGAGGTAACGGCTGCGCTTCGCAGTGGGTGGATCACCACCGGACCGCGTACCAAGGAATTCGAACGCAGGTTGGCGGACTATTGCGGCGTGCCGAACGTGATCGCGTTGAACAGCTGGACGAACGCCTGCGAACTTGTGCTGCGCTGGTTCGGTATCGGGCCGGGTGATGAAGTGATCGTGCCGGCGTATACGTATTGCGCCACCGCGAACATCATAGTGCATTGCGGTGCCACGCCGGTTATGGTGGATGTGCTGGACGATTTCACGATCGACCCTGCTCTGCTTGCCAAAGCGATCACGCCGAGAACGAAATGCATCATGCCGGTAGATATCGGTGGTCTTCCAGCGGATATGTCAATGTGCATGCGCTTGGCCAAAGAGGCCTCAGGGAGGTTCGAAGCGCGCTCGCCGATGCAGGGGAAATTGGGCCGGCCCTTGGTCTTGAGTGATGCAGCGCATTCGTTCGGTGCATCGATCGGTGGAAAGAAGCTCGGTACACAAGCGGACATCACCGGGTTCAGCTTTCACGCGGTGAAGAATTTGACCACTGCGGAAGGTGGCGCGCTCGCACTGAATATGCCCTCGCCCTTCGACAACGCTGCCCTGTACAAGCACTTCAATACCATGAGCCTGCACGGCCAGAACAAGGATGCGCTCGCGAAGTCGCAGGCGGGTGCATGGCGCTACGACGTGGAGTTCGCTGGCTGGAAATGCAACATGACGGACCTGCATGCCGCTATAGGTCTGGTCGAGTTGGAGCGCTACGATGCTGAGACCATGCCTCGCAGGAAGGCCATCTGCGATCGGTACCATGCCGCGTTCGCGAACGACGCGCGCTTCATTGCACCGGTACTCCGCGATTCTAGCCGCGAAGGCAGCTACCATTTGTACATGTTGCGCGTCGCCATCGCCACGGAAGCGCAGCGCGATGCCATCATAACGGCGATCACCACACGCGAGGTGAGCGTAAACGTCCATTTCATCCCTATGCCAATGCTCACTGTTTACAAGAACATGGGCTATCGCATAGAAGACTACCCGAACGCATACAAGCAATACAGCCGCGAGATCAGCCTTCCTGTATACTATGACCTCACTGATGCCCAAGTGGACACGGTGATCACTGCCGTGAAGGACAGTGTGCTCGAAGTGATGGGAGTTTGAAGCAATGAAGCGCCCACTGACCATCGGCTACATCACCGTGGACGATCCGCGCGATCGCCGGACGTGGTCGGGCATCAATTCCTTTCTGCTCGATGCGCTGGAGGCTCGCGTGGAACGAGTGGTGACCTTCGGCCCTTTGCGGCCGCAACCGGTGCTGTTCTTCTGCAAAGCGTTCAACTACATAACGCTGCGTTTGCTTGGTAAGCGATTCCACTACCGCGACTCGTTCCCTATGGCGCGTGCCTATGCCCGAATGTTGGAGAAGAAGATGGCTCATGAGCATATCGATCTGATCGTTGCTCCGGCTGGGCTGGCCACCACCGCGCTTCTGAAGACCAATGTCCCTATTGTCTACATCAACGACCGCAGCATCGCGGGCGCACTGGAATACTACAAGGTGCTCAAGAAGCTTTTCCGATTTTCAAGGAAGCAGAGTCTCGCTTTGGAGCGAAAAGCCTTGGAGAACGCGGCTCTGGCCATTTACAGTTCGGATTGGGCCGCTAAGGCCGCTGTTATGACAAGCCCGGCCAACGCGGACAAGGTGCATGTGATACCCCTCGGTGCTAATCTGGTCGAAGTCCCTGCAGCACCTGCCCACCGTGAGTTCCCTCAGAAGAAACTGAAGATGCTCTTCCTCGGTGTCTACTGGACCGAGAAGGGCGGGCCGATCGCCTATCAGGCTTTGCAGGAAGTGAAGCGCCGTGGCATCTTGGCGGAACTTGTTGTCTGCGGCTGCGTACCGCCTGAGGAATGCAACGACCCCGATCTGGTGCGAGAAGGTTTCCTCAACAAGAACATCCCGGCCGATCTGGTGAAATTCACCGAGCATCTGCGAACCGCCGACCTGCTGATCCTGCCTACTCGCTTCGAAGCTTTCGGGATCGTCTTCTGCGAAGCGGCGGCCTATGGATTGCCAGTGCTGGCCACGCGCACCGGTGGTGTACCCACCGCTGTGGAGGAAGGACGGACCGGATACCTCTTCGACCCCAACGATGATGGTGTTGCCTACGCAGAACGGATTTTGGAATTGCACGCACATCCCGAACAATGGCAAGCGATGCGCATCGCGGCGCGCCAGCGTTACGAACAACTGCTGAACTGGGACGCGTTCGCCGACCGCCTGCTCGCTTACGTGGACGAATTGCCGAGCAGGAGGGCCCGATAGCGCTCCCTGAAAGTCTGGGTATTGAAGTCCGCTTTGGCTCGTGCGAGTGCTGCGGCCTTGGTGTGCTGCATCCGGTCACGGTCGGCGTCGAGCGCAGTGATCTCGTCGGTCATCTCTGTCATGACGACCGACGCTTCCACACTGGAGGTGATGAAGGCTGACGAACGGTCAACGCGACCGGGCACGTCGCCCACCGGCGTCGAAAGCACGACAAGCCCGTTGGCCATGGCCTCCATCACCACAAGGGGAAAGCCCTCGCGCGTGGAAGTGAGCACGAGCAGATCATGATCGCTGTACAATGCTGCCATAATACGGGGATCGCTGATGATCCCCTTGAACGTCACATGAGGATGTCCTTCGCGATGTGTCGCACCGACCACCGTGAACCGGAAGCGGCCCGGGAACTTTCTTTCAAGCTCTGCGGCGATCCGCAGGAAGAGGTCGAGGCGCTTTTCAGGCGAATCACGCCCAACGATGAGGACCCCGGTCCGTTCGTGTTCCTTCACTTCCCCGAAAACAGGCACCGCGCAGGGTGTTGCCAGCAGCTTGGCCGAACGCGATGCCGGTATGTTCTCATGGAAGAGGAACTTGTCGAACTCTTTCAACGCCATGCCCGACGGGAAGAGGTAGCCATCGATCCGGTCGAAGTGCTTCACCCAGGTCTTGTGTTGCACGTTGGCCCCAGGTTGGTAGAGGAAAGCATGTAGCATGTAGTATGTCCTCACTTCGCGCTTCAACAGGGGAAGCAGGTCGAAGAAGGTATAGGTCATCGAACCCATGAGCACAGTATCATTATGGCCATTGAGCTTTCGTGCGATGGCCCGGTTGGTAGCTGCACGGGTCCACGGATGATTTAGAAGACGGGGATGTCCAGCAAGGTCCCGCTCTTCTGGAACCGTTCCTCGAACGCGCGGTCCGATGAGAACCCGCTCATGACCACGAGTGGGTGCTTGTCCGCTACTGCAGCGACGATGTCGGCATGCACCTGCTCGGCGCCGCCCATGCTCAAATAGGGGAAGACGAACAGGTGCCGGCCGTTCCAGACACTCAAGGCCTTACGCAGTTCCTGCTTCTCAACCAGCAGCCTGAAGGGGGAGTAGGTGAGTACACGATAAGTGTCGCGCAACAGGGGCGGAAGCACATTGAATCTGATGTGCCTCGCGAGGCTTCGGACCTGCGCCTTGATCACTGCCAAGTGAAGCCTGTTGAACCGGAGCGATCCCCATTCACCAAGCAGGAAGCGGTGGCGCATCACTATCAGCCGGAGTTCCTGCACACGTCGTGCCCGGGCAGCCCCTGTGAAACTGTTCAGATGCTGCCTGTAGCGCAGCAGTGCCTCTGGGATCTTCGCTATCCGAAGTCCTCGGGATCTCATGCGCAACCAAAGGTCCCAGTCCTCACCTTCTACCTGCTTGGGGTCATAACGCAGCGACCCCAAAGACGACCTTCGGATCATCACCGTGGGATGCGCGATGCATGCGGTGCGCGGCATCATCGACTGGATCTCGTCCTCATCCACTGCGGCGCGATCGGTGTCCCAAGCACCTGTTATCTCGCCGTCGGTATTGATAAGGTCAACGAACGTGGCAACGACAGCGATCTCCACATGTGCTTCGAGGAATTCGAACTGCTTTGCCAGCCTATCGGAACGCATCACATCATCGGCATCCATCCGCGCGATGTAACGGCCCCTCGCGTGATCGATCCCGTCGTTCAGCACGGCGACAAGTCCTCGGTTCCGATCATTGGGGATGAAGTGGATGCGCGGGTCGCTGAACGACCGTACGATGCGATCACTGCCATCCGTGGAGCCGTCGCTGATGATCAGCAGTTCGAAGTCGGTGTGTGTCTGGCCCAACACGCTCTCGATCGCTTCATGCAGAAAGGCAGCCCCGTTGTATAGGGGCATCAGCACTGTGATGGTCGGCTCGTGATCAGGCATGAGAGACGAGTTGATCATACTGCGCTGCATACTCCTCTGCGATATGCTGCCAAGTGAACCGCTCCTTCCAGGCGGTGTGTCCGGCGCGGCCCGCTGCCCGCAGCCGCTCCGGTTGGGCCAGCAGGCCGCTGAGCAGGCGCGCGCCTTTCGACACATCCACATGCTCCCATTCGTTGTTGTCTTTGGTGCCTGGCATGGTCCATCCGCCTTGCGACCATTCGGCGATCTCCTCGCTATTGCCTGCGCGCGACGAAAGGAAGGGAACACCAGCGGCCATGGTTTCAAAGAGCACGATGGGCGAACATTCCACCTGGCTCGGGAATAGGAAGAGGTCCGCCTGCTTCATGGCCGCCACGGTGCGCGCCCGATCCAATTCAACGAACACGATCCGTTTCTTCTTCATCGCGGCTTGCCAGCGCAGCAGGACGAATCGCCAATGGTGTTCGAAGAAGTGCTTCAGCCTGGCGTTCCCGTTACCGGCCAACACCAGCACGGCATCGCCGGTCTCGGCGGTGAGAAAGATCCGGATGGCTTCCTTATGGCCCTTGATGCCAGTGTAACTGCCCACATGAAGGATCAACGGCTGCTGCGGTGCAATGCCCAATTCAACGCGCACGTCATATGAAGGTGCCGCCCCGAATTCTTCTTCAGCTGCGCCGTTCGCGATCACGGCGAAGTTCGTAAGACCATGCGCCTTCGCCATGTCGATGTCGCGGTAGTGATGAGAGAGGAACACGTTGAGGTCCATGTCCATCAGCCACTGGGGCATCTGAGCGTAGTACGCCGCATAACGCGTATCGTGTAGCAATGAGAACCCTGTTGGTACGAAGATCTTCTTCGAGGTCAATTCGGCCAGGTGCGGCAACACCGCATCGGCGCTCCATTGCTGTGCGGCGAAAAGCGTGATCACATCGAAATCGCCCTGCTTGAGCGCATCAACATAGATCGATGCGTTACCGTTGATCCCGTCCACCGCATTGCCGCTTATCGCGAAGGAGCGGATCGCAACGCCTTGCAGTTCGGCGAATTCCCGCTTCGGATGCGCGGATGTGAACACCGTGACGCGGTGACCCATTCGTACCATGCGTTCGCTCAATTGCTTCACCACTTCGGGCATGCCGCCGAGGGCAGGGGCGTAGCTCTCCACGCAGTGTGCGATGTTCAGCGAGCGAGCCATGATGTTGGGAGGATCTCGTGGACATCGTTGGAACCGTTGAACCATTTCGCAGGACCTATCACGGTCTTGTCCGCATGGGCGTTCAGCCAAGCTCCCCACCAGCTGAAGCTGCTGTTCGCGATGATGTTGTGATGGCAATGCTTCATCAGGAACAGATCCCAATGACCTTCGATCCCCTGGTTATGCGACACCTGCGTTACAGGATAGGGTAGGCGGATGTTGGCGTCTACCCAGGCCGGGTCATCGGAAAAGATGAAGAAGTGCTGAACACCGCGATGCTCGACCAGCCACTGCGCGTTGGATGTGTAATAGTCGGTCGAACACACACCGTGATATCGGTTCGCGTCTGGCAGGGAAACATAATCCCCGCGGCGCACATGGATACTGGCGCTCACGGTGGAACGGATCGCATCAAGCAAAGCGGCGTTCGTGGCGGATGGCTGTGCTTTCGGGACAAAGAGCGTTTCTCGCAGCTCCGTCGCATGAGCCAGGAAGTACCGCTCGTCCTGCCAGTAGCCCTCGATATAGACGGGCGCTGCCAGATCGAAGAAGGTCGGTTCGAAGGTCCTGCCTCGCTCCACGTAACACCGATCCTTGAAGAGGAAGGGGAGGATCCGCTTCGTCCTGCGGTAAATGGTGTCGTCCAATTCACGACGAACACGGCCCACGTCATCAGCGGAGGCGAATGCTATGGGCAGTTGGAACACGTCCAGTTCGAACGGACGCGGCGTCCAGGTCACCTCGGGTCCACGATGGTCGAGGAAGGTACGGTCGAGGAGCAGCGGCACACCGAGACGCTGAGCCAGAGAATAACCGGCTGCGTATTGGAACATCTGGTTGCCCAGCCCTCCCATGAGTCGTGTGATCACCTGTTCCATGGCTCAACGGATGAAAAGCCAGTCCCATGGTGGCCGCCCCGCCGTGCGTTTCGAAGCACGCAGGTGCCGGGCGATCGCCGCTCGTTGCGTGGAGGAGAAAGCCTGTGTGTTCCGTTGCGACCAGGCCCATAGGTTCGAAAGGGCTGCTTCGCGCACAAGCGAGCCGTCGGTGTATGCAGCGCGCACACTGGACGCTGGTGCGTCCGTATAGCGGACCAAGGTTTCCGCGCAATAGTCGAACGAAGTGAATGCGCAGATCCGCAACCAAAGCGCGTAGTCCTCCAGCGCCTTCATTTCTGGCTCCTCAGGAAACCCACCTGCCTTCACGACGTGATCTCTCCTCACCAACGCCGAGCTGCAGATCACTCGGTTCAAAGCGAGCAGATCGCCCAGCGAGAGAGTCGCGGCGGGTGTGTTGAAATACGGATCCTGCGAACCGGATCCCGGGATCACGCGAAGCGCGTTCGAACAGGAAGCCCCAGCGTGCGTCACGGCCAAGTGCGCGAATTGGATCGCCAGTTTACCGGGAACCCAGGCATCATCACTATCCAAGAATGCCAGCCACGCGCCCGTCGCTGCGGCGATGCCGCGATTGCGCGGCACAGCAGGCCTACCTGCATGTGGCCCGGGCAGCCACTTCACCCGCGGATCGCTCAATGCGTTTATACGTGCTTCGGAGTCATCGCTGGAACCATCGTCGCATACAAGCACTTCCGCAACAGGATAGGTTTGGTCCAGACACGAGCGCACCGCGTGCACCAAGAGATCGGCACGGTCGAAGTTCGGGATGATGACGCTGACGCTCGGATTCACACCGCTGCACGGGTTTTCGCAAGTTGAGCGCTGAACTCGGCCAGCCACACGGCGAGCAGCACTTGTTCGCTCGCGCTATCATCCACCATGTATTGGCGGAGGTGATCGGTCGCTGCGATCTCCGCTTCGGCGGTTGAGAGGGCCTTGGCCTTCTTGGCGATCACGATCAGGTTATAGGTGTCCTTGTAGCGTTCTTGCTTGATCGAGGAGATCTTGAACCCGAAGCGCCCGAGCATTTCCCCCAGCGAATTCTTGGTATAGCCCTCGTAGTGTACCGCCCAATGTGCTTCCTGCGAGCCGAAGATGTGCCGGAGCCCCACGTACTTCGCTCGGTTGCTCGAGAAGGTTCCAAGAACCGCCTTCGCCGTGCGACCGAAATCGGGCACCTCGATGTGTACAACACCACCCGCGATCAACCAGGAGTTCCATGAGGCAAGGAGCGCGCAGGCCTGTCCGCGTGTGAAGTGTTCGAACACGTGGTGCAACCGCACTTCGTCTATGCTCCCGCCAGGGTAACGCATCTCCAGCAGGTTGTGGAACTCGTCGGCGACAGTATTCTGTTGCACGCTGTGTTCCGTCAGCGGGTAGTCGATGTTCACGTATCCGTCGAAGTACCGCTGTCCGCAACCGAGATGTAGTTTCTTCATGATGGGTTCATTGGTATTCGCCCCTGCGCGCTAAAGAGCGGAAGAATTCCTTTAAGAGGCGCTTGGGTCCGTATGTGTACAACTGACGATCGGTTCGAAGAGGAACATCCGCGGATCCAGTGCACACATCAATGAGCTTCATCGTCCGCGCCACCGCAAAGGGTGCATCCCACTGGAAGCCTTCCATGAAATGCACAGTGAGGTCCTCAATTGTCTTTGTATGCCCTTGGGTCAAAGTCTTGTGAAAAAACTCCTGGATCGGGCGGAATTCATCCAAGTGTGAATCGCTCTTCCTCATGTAGTTCAACGCGCCGTTCGAATACTTCACGAAGTTCAGGTGAACATCGAAGTTGTAGAGGTATTCGTAGTACGCGAGGGGATACTCGAAATAGCCACGGCGACCTACGCGGAACACTTCCGCTGTGAACCCTTCCACGTCCGGCACATGCTCCAGCACGTGCGAACAGATCACATAATCGAACGCCTTGTCCGCGAAGGGGAAGGTGATGCCATCGTAGAACACCAGTTCCTTCTGCGTCGCGAGCGGTCGGTTGTGGCCGAACTGTTTGGCGTACTCCACTGGATCGTCGAAGGCCATCTCCAGCAGCACATCCGATCGTGGGTGCGGGTCGGCACCCGGCCCGATCTCCAGCACGCGATCGCCATCCTTGATCCCGGTGATTCGTTCGGGGAAGAACATCAGCCGATTCTGGTAAGGTTCACGTTCATCTGGTTCACTAGCAGCCCGCTCTTCGTGTTCACGATACGTGATCCATCCGTCAATACGCTAACGTCGCTGATCGTCAGTTGCGCGCCGTTGTCCACGTATTGCATCGTACGTCCTTCGGCGGAAAGGCCCACCACGAGCTTGTATTGTCCATCGGCGAGGTGGATGCCGTCATTCATGAACACCGCTTCATAGTTACCCGGCGCCAAGGGCTGCGGCGCACTCCATGAAGTGCGGATCGGCAGGTCCAGCATGGTGCTAACACCGAGCGCGATCACGAAACCATCGGTTCGCTTGTTCACCGTGAAGGGAATGCGCGCCTGCCAAGCAGCGCCAATGGGCACTTCGTTCATCGCGTGCCCTTGCGCGTTCTCCACCTGCAGCCCGCTGGCCCATGCCGCTGGTGTGCGGTCGTTCGCAGGCGCAGGGAAGTCGAATGATGAACCTGATGTGGCGTTGTTGCGCAGGTACTGGTCCACCACCTGTTGCATTGTGCCAGCGCTGATCAGCACACCTTTGTTCAGCAGCAGACCTTTGTTGCACAGACGTTGCACGGCATCCATCTGGTGGCTCACGAAAAGGATCGTGCGACCTTGCCCACTCACTTCCTCCATCTTGCCCAGGCACTTTCGTTGGAACTCCGCATCACCCACAGCCAGCACTTCATCCACGATAAGGATCTCCGGTTCCAAGTGCGCCGCTACGGCGAACGCCAGCCGCACATACATGCCGCTACTATAGCGCTTTACGGGTGTGTCCAAGAACTTCTCCACCTCGCTGAAGGCCACGATCTCGTCGAACTTGCTTCTTATCTCCGCCTTGCTCATGCCCAGTATGGAGCCGTTGAGATAGATGTTCTCACGCCCGGTAAGTTCGGGGTGGAAGCCCGTGCCTACTTCCAACAAACTGGCCACACGTCCATTCAAGGTGATCCGGCCCTGGCTCGGTTCTGTGATGCGGCTGAGGATCTTCAGCAATGTGCTCTTGCCGGCGCCGTTCCGACCAATGATACCCACGCGATCACCGGCATTCACTTCAAAGGAAACATCCTTCAAGGCGAAGAACTCTTCTCGTGTGGGATCAGGTGCGGAGGCTTTGAACAGTCCCTTCACCTTATTGGCCATCACATCGCGCAGGGCCGTGTAGCCGCCAGTCTGCTGGTGTCGCAGCACGTAGCTTTTGCTCAAGCCTTCAACGGTGATGATGGATCCGGCCATGGCTCAAATAACATCCGCGAAAGAGCGTTCCATACGCCTGAAGTAGAAGACTCCGAACACGAGCATGGCAACGCTGATCGCCACCGAAATAACGAAGCCTGTGATATGAAGCGGTGCGGAACCACCCAGGATGCACCAACGAAAACCATCGATCACACCTACCATCGGGTTCAACGAGTACATCATTTTTACGAGTTCGGGAATACGGTCACTTCCATAGATGTCGCTACTGCTGAACGCAACAGGAGAGGCATACAGGCCGAATTGAACGAAGAACGGAACGATGTACCGGAAGTCGCGATACTTCACATTGAGCGCGGCGATCAGGAGCCCGCTGCCCAAGGCTGTGACCAGAGCAAGCAACAGGAACAGCGGAAGCAACAGGATATGGGGATCGGGCATGAATTTGTACCATGCCATAAGTGCCAGCAGTATTGCGAAGGAGATGATGAAATCGATGAGGCACACGATCACGGTGCTCGCTGGAACGATCAGGCGCGGGAAATAGACTTTCGTAAGCAGGTTGCTATTGGCGATCAGACTGTTGGCGGATTCCCCAAAAGCTGTTGCGAAGAATGTCCAAGGCAACGTGGCTGCCGCTACCAACAACAACCGGGGAACACCTGTAGGGACGTTCGAGGAGAACAACCAGCCGAGCATGGCCATGGCCAGCAGGGTAAGCAGGGGGCGCAGTACGCTCCACGCCACACCGATGGTGGTTTGTTTGTAACGCACCAGCACATCGCGCCACGCCAGAAAGTAGAACAGGCCTCGAAAGCTCCACAGGTCTCGCCAATAACGCGAATTCGCGGTGCCCGGTTCTATTACGGTCCTGTATACGTTCATGGAAGTCTTCCTTCCGCAATGATACCGCGTGTGCGGCGCGTACCAAACATGCTCGCACAGAAGTGGTTTCGGATAGCGACCGTCCTGATACCGAGCCCCCGACATGTGCGACCGGTTCTGGAGTAGTCCTACGGGGTTGTGCGTGGCTTCACTGATGCATCTTTGCCCGCGCGTGTTTCATGGAACGGTAGAGGTCCATGTTGCCATGAACAGAAGAATGACAAAGCGTCTTTTTGATCTGGTGTTCGCTGTGGTTCTGCTGGTCGTACTCTCGCCGTGGTTGTTGATCATAGGGCTGATGGTAGCCGTTACATCACCAGGCGGCCCATTTTTCCGGCAAGCCCGCGTCGGCCTTTGCGGTCGGGAATTCAAGCTTCTGAAATTCCGCACTATGCGTCCGGGTAGTGAGGCCCAGGGACAGTTGACTATTGGTGGACGTGATCCTCGCGTTACGGGTGTTGGCTATGCGTTGCGAAAAACCAAACTCGATGAGTTACCACAGATCTGGAACGTGCTGGTTGGCGATATGAGCATTGTTGGTCCACGTCCTGAAGTGCCGCAGTACGTGGCTCTTTATTCGCCAGAACAACGCGAAGTACTCACTGTCCGCCCGGGCATCACAGGAATGGCGAGTATCCACTACGTGGATGAGAACGAGATGCTGGCGAGATCTGCGGATCCTGAGGGGACGTACATCCACGAGGTGATGCCAGCTAAACTGGCCCTTGATCTTCGCTATATCCGTGAGCAGGGATTTGCTTTGGATCTGCGCATCATTTCCGCGACGGTCAAACGCGTTTTTTTCGGCTGGTAGTCGGTCCCGATCCTGCTAAGCAAGAGAAGCAGAATGACCTTGGTTACTGGATAAGCAGCCTCGCCGAAACTCTTCCGTTCTTCCCGTACATCGAAAGCAAGTAGATCCCGGGCTCCTCGGTTGTCAGATCAAGTAAGAACTGAGCGGATCGGGTGGAGAACGAACGCACCAAACGACCTGTTGCATCAGAGATGTTGACCTGGGTGGCATCCATGTTCAACAAGGAAACAGTGAAGCGTCCTTCGCTGGGATTTGGGAATACGCTCGCCGTAGGAGTGGAGTTCAATTCGGCGATGCCGACTACGAATTCGCCCTCATCGAACCCGATGCCTTTTATGTATGTGAACCCGCTTGATACATCCGCATACGCCCCTGGATTGGCAACGACAGTGGGTAGCTCGTACGTGAAGTCATCGCCGTTGCTGATGCAGACCGGTGCCACGGTATGCCACCAGGCGACAGCTTCCACATCGGTGCCCGAGGAGAGCGTTTTTGGGGCTGCCCACAACCCGGTGCTTGCATCGAAAGCCGTGCCTCGGATGTCCGGCAAGGAAATGTCGGATCCGCCTTCCTCGCCCTGATTCCAGGTGAAGAAGACATGCGTTCCGTCCAACGTACGGCAGGCCTGTGGTCGGTCCCCTTGAAATGGGCTCGATGGCAGGTTCAGGACCGGGTATTCATAGTCCGAATGCAACTTGTCGGCGAGTTTATTGATGGACCATGTTACACCATCGGATGTGGCGGTGTGGACGATGAACTGGGTAGTGATCGAAGAGAATATAAAGCCCACGGAATCAGGTGAATTGGCCAAATACTGGGAAAGAACATGGCTCACCAGATGCAAAGTGCCATTCGCGTCAACCGTAAGATCGGTATCAGCGAAATAGGGGCGAGGCTCACCTGTGTCGTTGGTTCCTGCGATGTTGTCGATCACCCAAGGTTCTTGGCTGAAATCGTGGTTGGGCAATTGGTTCCAATTGGTTCCGCCATCGGTGGTCTTCCAAACCAATGGCATGGGGCCGCAAGGAATGCCATCGTATTCCTTGCCGATGATCACCGCGTAGCCCACTTGTCCATCTGGCGAAAAGCCCATGTTCCAATTCTGAACTTGAACATTCTTCAATTCGGTACCCAGATAGTCGCCGTAGACAACCATTTGCGGGTTCAACGTATCAACGGCCTCCCAGTCTGCTGTTTGTGTTCCATTGTTCCAGGTGCCTTTGTTCACGAGGAATTCTTTGAATGATAAGGTGTCGGCATTCAGTGTGCTATTGCTTTGGCGAGCGACCAAGCACCATAACGTACCATCGTTTTTGGAGACTGATCCGTATGCGCTATGCGTGGTGCGATCACCGAAAGGATCCGAAAATGTGTTGAACGAGTTGCTCCCATCGATGTGGGCCGATGACTGCTGAATATGCCCGGTATTCACAAAGTCGAGCGCAGTATCAAGTGTGTTCAATGCCATGCCTATGCTAACCACCGCTGCGTTCGAAGGATCCGTGTTACCGGGTGGATTGTACAATGTGGTGCTCGGATAACGCACCCCGATGATGGTGTCCGCGCTTCCATCGTAAATGCCAGGTGTAAGCAAGCGGTTCAGCGACCAAGTGGTGCCGCCATCGGTGCTTACATCGAAGCGCATGGTACCGTTACCGCCAAGGTTACCATTCTCTGCAGGGTTCTGTCGGTGTCCGAAGATCACCGTGTTCAAGTCGGCGTTGTAACACACTTGGTTCTGAGCCCCCAGTAGGATCGTGTACACGTTACCGGCACCACCTAATTGGACTATCGCTGATCTGTCTTGACCCAGTGGATGAGGAGCAGCGGTAATTGATGATGGCAATTCCTGGCCGCTGGCTGAATTGGCTGTTGGAAGCACTGCGATCTGGGCATTGAGTCCCAAGGCGGCAAAGCTTCCGATGCAGTAGGTGGCAAGCGATTTCATATGGCCAAAGTAGCCGCACTTCTGCGATGTTCGTTGAACTGATGGTCACGAAAACAGAACGCCCCGCTGGGCGATCCAGCAGGGCGTTCCGAATAGAGAGAGATACTAGCGGCTTACCACCACTTTGAAACTGCTCTGTTGGCCGTTCTCAGGAGTAACGCTGAAGTTGTATGTGCCCGGTGCAATACCTGCCACATTCACCAGCAAATGGCTACCAGTAGCCGTTACACGCTGAGCGGAAACAACTTTGCCAGCAACATCCAGAATGCGCAGGTCCGCGGCACCCGTGAAGCTGCGAAGAGGAATGCGTAATTCGTTCACAGCCGGGTTCGGATAGGCTTGGCTTTCAGTCTTGGTTTGCTCCGCAATGCCAATGCTGTTCACATCGACCATGCGCACGGCACTGTTGCTGATAGTTCCTTCAAAGCCGGAATTCCATGTGACGCCGTTCTGCACTGGGGTAACTGGCTGATCATTGAATTCCTGGTTAGTTGTATAGTCGAGCCTGTCATCTGAACCCAAGAACACGTCCGGATTTTCAGTGACCACGCAGAACAAGTAGCGCACGTTGTCTTGCATTGGCCAAGCCTCCGTGAAGGGAATGAAACCGCGGTACCTGGTCGAATCTATCTCCACGATGATCTCACCATTTGCCACCTCAACGAGGTTATCCAGTGCGAAGTTGGCATCGCTCAGACCAGTGAAGTCATCGAGCCATTCGAACGCCTGCACCGACACGATCTCTCCGTTCACGGAGGATGGTGCGTTCACTGCAATGAGTGCCTCTATCCCTGTGGCCGCCAACCGACTTGCATTCGCATCGCGGAAGTGAACGCAATAGGTGTAGGTTCCGCTGCTGGTGCCCGGCGCAACGCCTGCGGAACTCGTCGGCAGCAGTGTTGTTTCGCTGATCTCGGCATAGCTGAACAAGTTGCCTACGTTCAACGAGGAAGAGAACGTATTGTCAGCAGCATACTCTTCAGCAGCTGGTGAAACCACGGTGTACGTGATGTTGTAGAAGCCAGAATAGCTCGAAAGCGCAAGAGCAGGTAGTTCAATGAAAGCGCTATCCGCACTTGGAATATCGAATGGTGCAGAGGTCTCATTGTACACCGGGTTTCCACCTTGCGTCACAGTAATATTCAGTGTGGCAGCAACCTGGGGCGAGGAACCGTAGTTGCGCACCCAAGCTCCGAGTATCGGGCTGTATTCTGATGCATTCTGCGCAAGCAGTGCGGGAATAGCCGCTGAAGGCGGTGTGAGCATATCGGGGCCGTAGAAGCCGAGATCGAAGTCAAAGTAGCCGGTTTTGTTACCCAAGAAGGCAACGACTATTTCGCCATTGGCCAATGCCGCAGCTACCGCCTGACCACCAAGTTGATCTACAAGGAAGGTAGGAATGGTAACATCCGCACCGAACGTTCCAGCACCCATCGGAATTGGGGTATCAGGCGTGTTGTTGATGATGATCACAGCCACTGCTCCGCTGTCCTGACAATTCAGTGCCTTCAATGAGAAATTGCAGGTGCCACGATAGAGTACCGCGATCTTGCCTTGGATCTCGCTACGATTGATGATGGCTTCGCAGCAGAGACTATCCGCCGTGGCCGAACCATCGAAAGCCAAGGCCAGTGTGTCAGTGATGGCGTTGGCGACATCCAGCATGTCGGGTGTTCCCCATCCCTGCGCGGGGTCAGCCCAGGTGCTGGTCACGTTTCCTTGAATGCTCAATGGTTCCGTGATATTCACGACAACTTGAGCACGCAATTGTGCAAAGGCGGCACCAGCCAGTAAAAGAGTACAGATCTTCTTCATGTGTTCGAGGGTTAGGGTTAAGCGAACGGTGCGCAAAGTAACCAACCATTCGCACCGAAACAGAACCATTAACGGGGCATTCGCGCGGGGCTATAACCCTCTCAGGGGCGCCGTCGAGTCGGCTATTCCCCTTGTAGGGCACTCAGTAGCCGCTGGAGATCTTCGACCCGGTCCGGGTCTTCGAGTTTTTGGTAGCTGTTGAGCAGGTTGTTCAACAATCGTCGCACGATGTCGATGTTGCTGCAGGGCTGGAAAAAGCTCTCTTCGGGCGGAAGTTTCAACTTCTTGAGGAACTCGAGGATCTCATTCTTGCCCAAAATGTCGCCCTGGCTGAAGGCGTTCACATAAAAGAGTACGCCATTGTGCCCGAGGTCGCCAGGGCCTTGGCCGGTCTCGTCCATCCAAGCAAGTACGAAGTGGTTGGGCAGATTCACCCCGCGCAAAGGCAAATTCAACTCTTCGGCCAATACTTGGTAGATCACCGCCAGCGAAAGCGGATTCCCCTTCTTGCTTTCCAGCACCTCATTGATGTAGCTGTTCTGGGGCGCATGGTAGTTGCGTTTATTACCGCGGTAACCATACACCTGAAAGAAAATGTGGTTGAACACACGCACCTTTTCAAAGGCGGTAAGCTGATCGTTCAATTCCAACCAGATATCCTGTCGTAAGGCAGCCAGTTTGCTTTTTACCCGGTATTCATCCAATTCTGTATAGCGATAACGGCACACGGCCAGTGCGCCTTCCAAGAGGTCTTCACCGCCGCCTTCGTACCATGTTTTCAACCGCTGGTAGGTAACGTCCAGGTGAATGGTGTGCAGGATGTCTTCGATCCTGTTCCGGAACAGGTCGCCCAAGTCGTCTGTTTCCCACGCATTCTCCAAGGCATGTACGACAGGTGCTCCAAGGGACACGATGCGCTCGCGTACTTGGGTGTAGATACCCTCATCGGGATCATCGATCAACTTGATCAGCGCGTGGATCTCGTTCTCGCTCAAAGCTTTGTTCGGCTCTATTGGAGCAGTTGAACGAAATTACCCGCCGTCGTGATTGCGCGTTAAGACAATGACCGTATGTTTCCAGCACTGGGCTGTTGATCCGCAGAACACAAACGTTACGCGAGAACCTGCCTGTGAAGAACCTGCTGAGCGGGCGGATGCGGACAAACTGGAAAGCTCAAAGCTCGAACGACAGCGCTCTGGCGACCTACGGTTTCAGCTTTCAGCCTTCTGGTTTCAACTTCCCAACTACCCTACAACCCGCTCGAGTACCTGATCGATCATGCGCTCAATAGCCGCATGGTGGTCTTTGCTGTATTCCTTTCTGAGGCGGTTGGCGACAACGGAACAGATCGTGGCTGCCTTGTGCCCGAGCACGCCGCTAAGGCCATAAAGCGCACTTGTTTCCATTTCGTAATTGGTGATGCGTAAGTGGTGGCCGGCAACGTCTGTGGGGTAGCGGAAGCTGGTGAACAGGTCGTTCAGGCCGTCGACACTTGGCACGGCACGCAGTTGGCGGCCTTGGGGTCCATAGAATCCGCCAGAGGTGGCCGTGATGCCAACATGATTTCCGGTGGACAAGCGGTCTATCAACGCTTCATCGCCAAAGGCCAGATAGGGCAGGGGCAGGTTGTCCGGCCATTCGGTGTGCTCCAGGATCGCATGGAGCAAGCGGCGCTCTTCATCGGTTTCTTCTGTCGCATAGAAGTGGAGCACGGTGTCCAAGCCCAAACCACAACGGCTCACGATGAATTGATCAACCGGAATATCCTCCTGCAATGCACCGCACGTTCCCATGCGTATGATGGTCAGCGCCCTGGTCTTCTCTTTCGGGGTGCGATTCACCAGGTCAATATTGACCAGCGCATCCAATTCGCCCATCACAATGTCGAGGTTATCCGTGCCGATGCCTGTTGCCAATGCAGTAACTCGCGTACCTCGGAGTGTGCCCGTGTGTGCGATGAACTCTCTGTTTTGCGATCGGTGATCGATGTGATCGAAGCGTTTGCTGATAAGTGCTACACGACCAGGATCACCGACGACGAAAACAACATCGCCGAGGTTTTCGGGCTTTAGCGCAAGGTGGTAAACACTGCCGTCCGGGTTCAGGATCAACTCGCTTTCGGGAAGAATGGTTCCGGGCTGTGTGAGGGTAATTGGGCGCATAAGTGGGGAAGTCTTTTCGACCTAGGCCGCAGGGGCCGATCGTTCTGGATAGATCAAGGTCATACCCGGCAAACCAGTGGTGGTCCGGATCATTTTGTATCGCGCAGCCTGTTTCGAAAGGACTTCAGCAATGGCGGTGTATGGCCCGATGTTGTATCCGGAATCCGGGGATTGGTAGAACGTGTCGTGCAGAAGAACGATCGCCTCAGGCTGCTGCTCGAGTATGGCACTCAGTTCACGGGTAACGCTGGCATGGCTGTGGTCGCCGTCAACATAGAAAAGAACTTTGTCATGGGTCTTTCGATCCGCACACAGTTCAAGTGCACGGGTCACACCATCGGCTTGATGCAGGGTTACCTCGCTCATTCCCCGCACTAAAACACCACGATCACTTTTGGGGTGCTCGCCGTGGAATACGTCATCCGGCAGATCAATGGAATGGATCGCAGCGGGAATGCGAAAGGCTCTGATCGTTTCACAGAAAACGCGCGCTGAAACGCCGCGATGGGTGCCCCATTCCAGAATGAGTGATGGCCGGAAGCGACATACAGCGCTCACCATGAGCATCTGTTCGTTCAGCGGGAAAGGACGAATGCCGACAACGGGAACAAGAACCTTCAGCACGAACTCGGAGATGATCCAGTTGTTCACTTCGAACTCGGCGGAGGCCGGGTTCACCACAGGGTCGGCGAATTCGGTACGCTGGAATAGTCGCATAGGATATTCCCTTCACATTGGAATATGTTGCGTGCGCTGAAGGGGAGGCCAAAGTAACCGGCATCCGCAAACGGCCGAAGCCTCAAAAAGAACTGCTGAACCTACTTGCCGCCGAACACGCGTTTCAGCAGATCGCTCGTGCGTGCCATCGGATCCTTGCGGATCTTCAATTCTTCGTCGGCAAGCAAGATGAACAGCCCAGCGATCGCCCGCTCGGTCACGTACGCATCCAGATCAGGGTTCACCGCTTTGCCACCGGTGAACGTGCTGGCTTTGTTGTAGCCATTTGCCAACGGGGTCCAGTAGTTCGTGAGTGCCACTTTCTTGGTAGCGGCTTCAACAATTGGACGGAAGGTGTTGGTGAGGCTGGTGGTGGTTTTGTCCTTCAAGTAACCCGTTGCCGCGTCATCCTTGCCTTTGAGGATCGCGAACCCGTCGCCGATGCTCATGCCTTTCACCGCATCCGAGAAAATGGGTACGGCTTGTTTCACGGCTTCTTCCGCCGCACGGTTCAATGTCAATTCGAATTCCTCAACCTGTTTGTTCATGCCGATCGTTGAGAGCGTGCTCTTCATCTTCTCAGCTTCCGGTGGAAAAGGGATCCGAATGCGCGCGTTCTTGTTGAACCCATCTGCTACCGATGCCAACGACACGGAATTTCCCGCTCCTTTGGTGAGTGCCTCCTTCAAGCCCGCGATCACATCGTCATTGCTCAGGCCGCCTGCCGCTGGCATCACTTTGCTGGCGGCATCTTTCAAGCTTTTCGGAAATTGGGCGCTGCCATTGGTGGCCAATAGCGTGAGAAGAAGGATGAACGTGTTTTTCATGTTCTGGTTGGACTTGGTTGGTTCGATGCGTTGGGGTAGGGCGTAACAGGTACAGTTGCGTTCAGCGCTCTGCCATCATTCGTGCCAATTTCGTCCGCCATGCTTCGGGCACAGCAAAACTGGTGTTTGTGGTATAGTCGAAACAGACCATCACACTGCGGCCTTGGGCGTGAAGTCTGCGTTCACCGGCCTTGGTCACGAAGAGTGAATAGCCCAGATCGAAACTCTTGGTTCCGATCGCGCTGCAGGAGCACTCGACTTCCACATGGTCGCTCAAATGCACCGGTCTCTTGTAGTCCACTTCGTTGCGAGCGAGGATCATTCCGAACTTCTTCCAGTCATGGTCCTTTTCAATGAAATTGCGCAAGAGGTCCATTCGCGCTTGCTCGAACCAGGAGAGGTACACGGCGTTGTGCGCGTGGCCGGCCATGTCGATGTCGTTAAAGCGGAGTTGTATGGAGGTGGTCGTTTTCATGGAATGCGCTACAAGCTATTGGCTTCAGGCCACGGGCTAAGTCCCAGGATCAAGCCTGTGGCTTGGAGCCTATAGCCTGAGGCAGTATTTATGAGATCGGGTTCAGGATCACGGAGAACACTGTAATGCTGTTCGGGTCGCGATCATAGAACAATTTGTCAAGCGCTTCGAGCACGTTCTTCGCCCTGAAATAGGACGTTTGAAGTGAGTTGTTTCCCCGTGCGCTCCATTGCACGGTGTAGCTGCTGGTTCGGTCCTTGTAGGTTTTTACGTAGTCCAACATCAGCCTCAAGGCATCCATGCGATCACTTCCCTCCGTAGCGTGGAAGAGGAAGCTCTGATCATGCCGCGGATTGATGGTGATCAGGAAGAGTTTGGTCTTTTGTCCATTATCGGACTCTTCGAAGTTGAAGACCAAACTGTCGGTGCCTACGCCGATGTGGTTGCTGATCTCTTTTTGCAGCTTGGCGGTTTCGAGGTTCTTGTCGCGCGTCATGGAGAAAGGTAAATGTGTTGCTATTGCTGGGCGGTATACTCTGGTACCAACTGCTTCATAAGACGCAAGCATGCTTCGGTGTCACTTCGCTCGGCCGCGGAGATAAGCTCCAGCACGGTATCGCTCTGGGTCGAATAGGATCCTCCTCGAGTTCTGCCGATCAATATGCGCGGGTGATGTGTGGGCATGGTGCCTTCCTGTGAAGCGAGCAGCTCCTCGAATTTCTTTTCGCCCGGGCGGAGTCCAGTGAACTCGATCACGATATCCCGGCCCGGCTCTTTCCCACTAAGGCGGATCATTTTTTCCGCCAGATCGATAATGCGCACAGGTTGCCCCATATCGAAGACGTAGATCTCACCACCGTTGCCCATGGAAGCAGCCTCGAGAACCAACCGACAGGCTTCGGGGATGGTCATGAAAAAGCGCGTGACCTCCGGGTCAGTAACCGTGACCGGTCCTCCTTCGGCGATCTGTTTTCGGAAAAGAGGGATCACTGAGCCGTTGCTTCCCAGGACATTTCCGAAGCGCGTTGTGATGAAGCGGGTTCTGTGCCCTTGGGCTGTCCCTTGGATCAATTGCTCCGCTATGCGTTTGCTGGCGCCCATCACACTGGTAGGATTCACGGCCTTGTCTGTACTGATGAGCACGAACTCCAGGGCGCCATGAGCAACCGCTAGTTCAGCCACGATGCGTGTTCCCAGCACATTGGTTCGAACCGCTTGATCGGGCTGGGCCTCCATCAGCGGAACATGTTTGTATGCCGCCGCATGGAAGATGATCTCCGGCTTGAAGGTGTTGAAGACATGTTCCATAACCGTTCGATCGCGTACGTCCGCGATCACGGGGTGGAAACGCGAAATGCCCTTTCCGACCAACTCCATCTGCAGGTCATAGAGCGCGCTTTCCGCATTGTCCAGTAGAACAGTGTTGTCAGCACCCAGTTCGATCACTTGCCTCACGATCTCACTTCCGATACTGCCTGCTGCTCCCGTTACCAGTAAGCGTTTTCCAGTAAAATGCCCGCGCAAGGAAGCGTCATCCAATTTGATCGGGGCTCGACCCAGAAGGTCTTCGATACGCACTTCGCGGATCTGCCCGCTGCTCAATTGCCCGTTGATCCAGTCGTTCACAGGCGGCACACTGAGAACATGCGTTTTCGCCTGCATGCAGTGCTCCACGACCCGCCGACGGTTTTCAGCATCCGGCTGCTGAATGGTGATGATGACCTGGTCCACATCGCCATCGGCCAAAAGAGCAGGTAGTTCGTTCGTTGGACGTATTCCCACTCCTTCAAGTCGTTGCCCCGTTTTCTTGGGGTCGTCGTCCACGAATGCTTCAACGGAATACTTGCGCGTGCCGTCACGTTCCAATGTCCGCTTGGTGATCAGTCCAGCTTCACCGGCTCCATAGAGGATCACACGCACCTCGTCTTTCCCACTACCCTTGGCCCGGAGGTACAGAAGTTTAACGGCGATGCGGGACGTGATCAACACCATGGCGGTTGCCATAAAATCGATGATGATCACCGTCCGCGGAAGGAAATACACCCCGTCCAGCATGAAAAAACGCACAATGCTGAGGACGCCGAACAGGACCGAGCCACCTAGTACGGTTAGAAAAATGCGCCTGGCATCTTCGGTGCTGGTATGTTTCACCAAGCCCATATGAATTCGGGCCCACCAGAGCGAGACCAGTCGCACGCCAATGAATATCGGCAGAACCGGCCACAGCAATTGATATTCGGTCTCTGGAACGTGGAAATTGAATCGCAACTGATACGCGGCCAGCAATGCCAACAGGCACAGGGTGGTATCGATCACAAGGATCAACCAGCGGGGGATATAGCGCGTTCGAGGCACGGCCGGCGAAGGTATTCGCAGGCCAGTAGGCAACCAGCACTCGTCTTGGGGCTTGAGGCGCATCTTTGCGATCCTTGTCATTTTTCGGATCTCAACTATTCAATCGAAGCCCATGGCTGTTTCCCTCGTTACCGGTGGCGCCGGTTTTATGGGTGCCCACCTTGTGAAAGAACTGTTGGCCATGGGCCATACGGTGGTAGCCCTCGATGATCTGAGCGGTGGTTTCGCGGACCAAGTGGACCCAAGGGCCACGTTCGTACAAGGTTCCATCAATGACTATGCATTGATCGAGGCGCTTTTTGAAAAGCACCATTTCGATCATGTCTATCACCTGGCTGCATACGCGGCGGAAGGGCTGAGCCATTTCATTCGGCATTTCAATTACCAGAACAACCTGATCGGCAGCATCAACCTGATCAACGCGAGCGTGCGCCACAAGGTGAAGTGCTTTGTGTTCACCAGTAGCATCGCGGTTTATGGCTCATTGAAACCACCGATGATCGAGGATATGCATCCCGTACCGGAGGACCCGTACGGCGTGGCCAAGCTTGCAGTGGAAATGGACTTGCACGCTGCCCGGCACATGTTCGGTCTGAATTACGTGGTCTTCCGCCCACACAATGTGTACGGCGAATTCCAGAACATCGGCGATCGATACCGCAATGTGGTAGGCATCTTCATGAACCAGTTGATGCAGGGTATCCCGCTCAGCGTCTTCGGCGATGGTGAACAACAACGGGCCTTCAGCTACATCGGCGACATTGTACCCATCATGGCCCGCTGCGTGGACGTGAATGAGGCCTACGGTCAGGTCTTCAACATCGGGGCAGATCAGCCATATACCGTGAAACAGCTGGCAACTGCTGTCATGAAGGCCATGGGCGTTTCCGGAAAATTGAACCACGTTGAATCCAGGAACGAAGCCGTGAACGCATGGAGCGACCACAGCAAAGCACACCGTGTTTTCGGATCCGCACCTGGTACTTCTTTGGAAGAAGGCCTGCAGCGCATGGCTGAATGGGCGAAAAAGACCGGAGCCCGCGAGAGCAAGGAGTTCGGGCACATCGAGATCACGGAGAAGCTGCCTTCTTTCTGGGCAAAGAAGTAAGGTCCGTTTGATCGTGCCGGTTTTTGATCGACCGAACTGACAAATGCCAAGGGCAATTCGGCATTCACTTCGTACCCTTGTCACATGTCCTCCTTGGTCACTACCTACCAACTCCTTGATGGTAAGCGTTGCGGTGATGCTCTGCGCGTCGATATCGCCACTGGCGCTGCCGAAGTAAAAGCCAAGCGGGGCAGGGCACCGCACCTCGCGGCCGTGCTGGTGGGCAATGATGGTGCGAGCAAGACCTACGTGGAGAGCAAAGTGAAAGCGTGCGAGAGCGTTGGCTTCCGTAGCTCCCTGATCCGCATGCCGGAGAGCACTACGGAAGATGAACTCCTGGCCCGCATAAAGCAGCTCAACAAGGACAAGGATTTGGACGGGTTCATTGTGCAACTGCCTCTGCCTTCGCACATAGACCCGGAGAAGGTCACGCTAGCGATATCACCTGATAAGGATGTGGACGGTTTCCATCCGGAGAACATCGGCCGTATGGTGCTGGGGCTCGATTGCTTCCTGCCAGCCACGCCCAGCGGCATTGTTGAATTGCTTCGTTTCTACCACATCGAAACGGCGGGAAAACATGCGGTCGTCGTCGGGCGAAGCCACATCGTTGGTACTCCCATGAGCATTTTGTTGAGCCGCAACGCTTACCCTGGCAATTGCACCGTTTCCCTGGCACATAGTCGCTCCAAGAACCTTGCGGAACTCACGCGCCAGGCCGACATTCTCGTTGCTGCTGTTGGCCGCCCGGAAATGATCACGGCAAACATGGTGAAGGAAGGGGCCGTGGTAGTAGACGTGGGCATACACCGGATTCCCGATGCAAGCAAGAAAAGCGGATTCAGACTTGTCGGTGATGTGAAGTTCGACGAGGTGGCCCCGAAGTGTTCATGGATAGCGCCCGTGCCCGGTGGGGTAGGGCCAATGACGATCACGAGCTTGTTGCTGAATACGCTGAAGGCATCGCGCCACGCATTCTCTTCGTGAAAACCGTTCGTTGGGTCTCGTGGGTGCTCACCGCTGGAACGCTCCTGGCAGGGCTTCTACTCGTTTCTGTCGGCCTCGTTGGATTCAGTTGGGTGTTCTTCGTCTTGTTCCCTATCGCAGTTGGTTTCTCCACGGCGATCGCTGCGGGGAGCGCTGGCCGCAAGACCGTGATCTTGGCATTGTGCATTGTCGGGCTCGTGGTATTCATGGCCCTTGCGGTGGTAATGGGAATGGAGGGTCTCGTTTGCGTTCTAATGGCGATGCCTCTGCTGTTGGTTGCTTTGATAATGGGTGCTTTGCTCGGCTTGGCCTGTCGCAACACGATATTCAAAGGGCTTCTTGAGAAAGAGCGGAGGTTGCCCGTCATCGCGTTCCCATTGGTTCTTTTGCTCGTAGGGGATCCCATAGCAAGACAGATCGATATGGCCCCACCAATGACGGCGATCAGCACCACCATCACGCTTCCACAGGATCCGATCGATGTTTTTGAAGCGCTCCGATCCATGGATACGTTGGACGGTGAGCAACCATGGCTTTTACGGATCGGGCTTCCGACACCCTACCGGTGCGTGCTGGAAGCGGAGCGGGTAGGTGCAGAGCGGAAGTGCCTGTTCCCGAATGGACATATCACTGCCGTGGTCACCGCGTACGAGCCTGGCACCGCTCTTCGCATGAAGGTGGTTGAGTATGAACTCACCGGCCGGCATTGGTTCCACTTCGGCGATGCGGACTACGCGTTCGAACGAAAAGGATCCGGTACGCGCGTCACCCGGACGTCCTCTTACCGTTCCGATCTGCAACCACGGTGGTATTGGGCTCCGTTGGAAAAGTTGGGAATAGAGCAAGAACATGAGTTCGTGCTGCGGAGTTTGAAGAAGAACCTGGAAAGAGCAGGACATTGAGCGATATCACACTAAAGTGCCCAATGCAGTGGGGCCGGTGACGATCACGAGTTTGTTGATGAACACCTTGAATGCATGTGTCAACTGAGCGCTCGTTGCGCGCTTATTCACGACGTCAGCTTTTCCCCCTTGGGTACCGCATCTTGTTCAACGCCTCGGTCCGGCTTTGCACCTGCAGTTTCTCATAGATGTGCCGCACATGGGTGCGCACAGTGTTTGGGCTTAGGTTCATCTGGTGGGCGATCTCCTTCATGCGCAAGCCGGTGCTCAGGTAGTCCAATACTTGTCCCTCGCGCTCGCTGAGCCGTTCACCGTTCACTTCTGTTCGCACTTGGAAACTTCCCACGACTTTGCGGGCAATGGTGGCGCTCATGGGCGAACCGCCCGCTAGAACCGTGTCTATGGCATCGAACAATTCCTCGATGAGTGCGCGCTTGATCACATAACCGGTAGCGCCAGCTTTCAGTGCGTCGAAGATCTTTTCGTCGTCCTCGTACACGGTACACATCATCACTTGGGTTGCAGGCCAACGGTCCTTGATGGTGCGTGTACACTGAATGCCGTTCATTCCTGGAAGATTGATATCCATAAGAACCACTTGTGGATGTTCCTGGGCAATGGCTTTCAGCCCTTCTTCAGCGGTGGGGTGGGCCGTGCACGTAAATCGCCCGCTGCTGTTCAGCAGGGTGGTCAGGCTGTTGCGGTAGTCGTCATGGTCTTCGATGAGCAGCACATTGATCGCTTTGCCTTTGAGCATGATTTTGGGGAAGTGCGTGTGCGGAGAGACCCGGCCAATGTATCCGGTTGTTTTTCGTGGAGCATCACTCGTTGGGGTGATGCTCGTCCAAGGGCATCGCGATAACCACGCTTGTTCCTTGTGGTAGAACAGGATCCGTGCGCACACTGCCATCCCACCGCTCGATGCGTTTGCGGATGTTCAACAGGCCTTGTCCACCGCCTCCGACATTCAGGTCGCCCGGTCCGTCGTCCGAAATACGCAGTACCAGTGCGCCATGCATGGTGTGGGCAACAAGGTTTACCGTCTTTGCACCGGCGTGTTCGGCAACATTCTGCAGCACTTCCTTGGCGGCGAGGTACAGGTCACGGCGCTTCGGTGGGCTCAAGTGCACAGGTGACCTCACACCTTCAGTATTGGTGCGGAACTCCAAGCCATGCTGGTTGGCCAGTTCGGCGGCATACCGATCGATGAAGGCGATACTGGCATCCCACCGATCACTTTTGGGATCCAGGCTCCAAATGATCTCGTCGATCTTGCGTAACATGCCGCTGGTAACATCTTCAATGCGCTGCAACTCTGCGAAGCCAGGCGACCCAGGCGTGCTGTTCCGAAGGCCCATGCGTGCGAGCAACAGCAAATTGCTGACATCGGCGCTCAGATCATCGTGCACGTCCGTGGCTATCCGCTGGCGTTCCTCACCGCGCACGTGCTCATGCTCCAGTTCCCGAACATGCTTGCGCAGTTTCCGCTGGCTCCAGAAACGCACAATCACCATGGCGAAGCCTGCACAGGCAAAAGCAATGGTGAATCGGGTCCAGAGCGGCATGGTTCCGGTGTGAAAGTAGGACGCTGGCCCCGCACTCAGCCTGTTCGGCACGCTCGTTGCCAGTTCGGGCGGTCCGTTTAGATTCGCGGCCCATCAACCACCAATTAAATGCGATCAAAACCCCTCGTTTTCATGTTGGTGCTGCTTCAAGCAGCTGCCTCCATGGCCCAAACAAAGACCGATGCCGCCGATGTGAACTGGGGCGCTGAATTGAACGATAAGACCGACGGCGACTTTGTATCCGTTATAGGCGAGGACAAAGACGCAGTTTATCAATTGATGAGCAAAAAGCGGGATCTGATGGTACAGCGCATGGACATGACCATGAAGGTCGTGTACCAAAAGCCGCTGGAAATGGAATTGGACAAGAAGGACCTCACACTTGAAGGGTTGGAACTGGTAGGTCAGAACATTGTTGTATTCACCAGTTTGTTCGACAAGAAGAACGACCAGAACAACATGTACATGAGGGTCTACGATGCATCCGATTTCAGCCCAAAGGGTCGCATGGAGAAGATCGCTCGGATCCCAGCGGAGAAATCCAAGAACAAAGGGGCTTTTGATGTGCACGTGTCGCCGGACGAAAGCAAGATCCTGGTAGAGATCGAAGAACCGCGCGAACGGAAAAAAGACCAGAAGGTGGCGAAAGAGAAATTCACCGTGAAAGTGTATGATGGAGATATGAACCCCCTATGGGACGGTGATCTCACATTACCCTTTTTGGACGATGAATTCCGTCGCGAATCACTTCGGGTGGACAACGATGGAAGTGTAGTGTTGATCGGGGTCAAGTACGTTACCAAAGGCGAGTTCCGTGAGCGAAAGCGTGAGGGACAATCGACCTACGGTTACCATTTGATCGTCTTCAAGAACGCTGAGTCCGAACCTACCGACCACAGCGTGGACGTTCCCGGCAAATTCTTGCAGGACATGACCGTGAGCCTTGGCACGAAGGGCGATATCATTTGCGCCGGATTTTACAGTGAAAAGGATACACGCGGGATCAAGGGCCCGTTCTACATGACCTTGGACCGGACAAGCAAAGAGATCAAGCAACAGAGTTTTGGGACCTTCGATCATGACTTCATTACGGAGTATATGACCGAGAAGGAAGAAAAGAGAGCGGAGAAGAAAGCGAAACGCAAGGACGAAGAACTCGGTGTTGAGTGGGATTATGACCTCCGCGAGATCATTCGTCGCGAGGACGGCGGTGCGGTTCTGATGGCTGAACAGTACTACATGTACACCCAAGTGATCTGCACCAGCAACCCGAACGGTGGCCAAACTTGTCGAACCGTTTACCACTATGTGTACAACGACATCATCGCTGTCAACATCGATCCACAAGGCAACATCGAATGGAGCGCCAAAGTGCCCAAGCGCCAGCACACGACCAACGATAATGGATACTACAGCAGTTATGCGGTTGAAGTGAAGGGGGGCAAGATCTATCTCATATTCAACGATACCGGCGAAAACCTTTTCCTGAAGCCAGGCGACAAGATCCGTCAGTTCGAGTTGAAGGGTAAGGATGCTCTTGTTACGATCGCCACGATAGACGGTAGCGGCACGACGAAGCGTGAAGCCTTGTTCTCACCCGAACGTCGCGAGGCGATCCTTCGCCCGAAGGATTGCACCCAGTTGATGGATGATCGGATGTTCATTTACGCCAGCCGCAGGAAGGAATACCGATTCGGTATGATCACGTTCCAATAACCCCGTCGGTTGTTCAAAGCCCTTCTGCGCGAGCGGAGGGGCTTTGAGTTTCTGGGACCATCTTCACGCCCCCGATCATGCACCCTAATGAGATCCGCATCAGCGACTTCACCTACGAACTGCCCGTTGATCGTATCGCTCAGCAACCATTGGCGGATCGTTCGGCATCGCGTCTGCTAGTTTATCGCGAAGGCCGAATTACGGACGACCAGTTCCGTTCACTGACAGAACATATTCCCAAGGGAAGCTTGTTGGTTCTCAACGACACCCGGGTGGTGAAGGCCCGTATCAGCTTTACCCGGGCAACGGGCGCTGTGATCGAGTGCATGGTTCTGGAGCCTGAGGAAGGGCGCACGATCGAAAAGGCTCTGCTCGACCAAGGCACAACGCGCTGGTGGTGCATGGTGGGCAATGCCAAACGTTGGAAGGCAGGTGAAGTGCTAAGCGGTGCTGGATACGGAGAGCTTCGGGTTGTGCGACTTGCGCAGCGCGACGGCGAGTATTTGTTGGAGTTCAATTGGAATACATCGGTTCCTTTCGTTCAGTTGTTGGCCCTCCGGGGTTTGTTGCCGTTGCCACCGTATATGAAACGTCTCGCAGTCGCTGAAGATGATATCCGATATAACACGGTCTTTGCTGTGAATGATGGATCCGTAGCAGCACCAACGGCCAGCCTGCATTTCACACCGGCGCTTCTGAAGGAACTGGAAGGGAATGGTGTTCGAAGAGCGAACGTCACGTTGCACGTTGGTGCAGGAACTTTTCTGCCGGTGAAGAGCGAGCGCATGATGGATCATGCCATGCATACGGAGCAATTGCGTGTTCCGCGAAGCACTGTAGAAATGCTGCTCGCTTCGGCGATGTCCGGTTCACCTATAATTCCTGTTGGAACAACGGCGCTTCGCACCATCGAAAGCCTGTGCTGGTTCGGAGACGATCTGCTCGCCGGTCAAACCATGAAGTTTCTGTCTGTCGGGCAATGGCGACCCTATGAACAACCAGCAGAGAGTTCGACCGCTTCCTTAAGCGCTGTGTTGGATCAGATGGATCGTGAACGCGTTGATCATGTTCAGGGATCCACCTCTTTGCTTATCGCTCCGGGTTATCCTTTCAGGCTGGCCACCGGTTTGATCACCAATTTCCACCAGCCCGGCAGCACGTTGTTGCTTTTGGTAGCAGCCTTCCTGGGTCCCAATTGGCGATCCGTGTATGATCACGCGCTTTCTCACGGCTATCGCTTCTTGAGCTACGGGGATAGCTCGTTGCTGATGCGTTAATTGCCCCAACCGCCGGGATGAGCCCCGGCGGAAAAAAACGGGGAAAAACCCCCCGGGGGGGGCCCCCGGGGGGCGCGGGGCCTTCCCCCCGCGGGCCCGGGGCGCGCCCTGCCCCCCGGCCGAGACCCCGGGGAAAGCCCCCAACGAGCCCCCCCCCCCCGGGGGGGGGGGGGGGGGGGGAGGGGGGGTGGGGGGGGGGCCGGCGCAAAAACGAGGGAGGAAAAACAGGGGGGGCCCCCCCCGGGGCGGGACCCCCCCCCGCCGCGCCCCGCCCCCCCGCCGGGGGGGGGGGGGGGGCGGGGGCCGGGGGGGGGGGCCCGGGGGGGGGGGGGGGCGGGGGGGGGGGGCGGGGGGGCCCCGCGCCCCCCCCCGCCCCCCCCCCGGGTCCCCCCGGCCCCCCCCCGGCCCCGGGGGGGCCCCGCCGGGGGGGGGGGGGCGGGGGGGGGTGCCCCCCCCGCGGGCGCCCCCCGGGCCCCCCCCCCGGGGCGCGCGGGGCGGGGGGGCCCGCGGGGGCCGGGGCCGGGCCCCGCCCGGGCGGGCCGGCCCCCGGCCGCCCCCCCCCGGGGGCGCCCCCCCGCCCCCCCCCCGGGCACGCCCGACCCCCGCAAGAAGCACGGGGGACCAGGGGGGGAAGGGAGGAAGGGGGGGGGGGGGGGGGGGGGGGGGGGGGGGGGGGGGGGGAGGGGGGGGGGGGGGGGGGGGGTGGGGGCGGGGGGGGGGGGGGGGGGGGGGGGGGGGGGGGGGGGGGGGGTGGGCGGGGGGGGGGCCCCCGGGGGGGGGGGCGGGGGAGGGGGAAGGGGGGGGGGGAGAAGGCGGGGGGGGGGAGGGAAAAAGGGGGAAGGGCGAACAAACCCGAAATCGGACCTTCCCCTTGGCACAAAATAAGTGCCGCTATCTTGCGTTCCCATCGCGCATGCTCATACGGAAGCCCATAGTTCTTATTGTCCTTTTTTCCGCTGCTCTTACAGCTCAAGCACAGTTAGGCGGGAAATCCATCTTCAGGGTGTTCGATATCCCTAGTTCTGCCCGGCTCGTGGCGTTAGGAGGATCACCTGTTGCCGTGCTGGACAATGACCTCAATTTGGGTTTGTTCAACCCGGCATTGCTGAACGAAACGATGAAGCAGCAGGTGGCACTGAGCTACTTGCCGTACGTGGACAAGATGAATTTCGGTTATGCCAGCTATTGCCACCACTTCGATAGCGTGGGCATCACCACCAGCGGTAGCGTGCAGTATGTGGATTACGGAACCTTTACCCGCACCGATGAGACGGGAGCGGAGCAGGGGACTTTTCGCGCTGGCGAGTATGTGTTGCAACTGGGTGGATCGCATGCAGTAGACAGTCTGTTCCGGGTTGGGGTGAATGTGAAGTACATCGTTTCCAATTTGGAGAACTATCGCGCGAATGCCGTGGCAGCGGATATTGGCGGTGTTTTCGAAAAGAAGGCCATAGGACTTACGATCGCCGCTACCGCGCGCAACCTGGGGTTCGTAACACGCTCGTTCACCGAAACAAAGGAAAAATTGCCCCTCCAGTTGCAACTGGCGGCTACGTACAGGTTCAAACACGCTCCATTCCGCATAGGTTGTTCGTTCGACAATTTGCAACAATGGGACCTTACGTACACGGATCCAACGGCTCAGGCACAAGTGGATCCGACGACCGGACAATTTGTTGAAGAAAAGGTGACCACCTTGGAGAAAAGTCTTTGGCATCTGGTGCCCAACGCGGAGATCCTGTTCGGCAAGAATTTCATGTTACGCGTAGCGTACAATTACAAGCGCCGACAAGAACTGCGATTGGAGGAAAAACCCGGCCTTACGGGAATGAGCTTGGGTATCGGGCTTAAGTTGAGCAAGTTCCACGTGAGCTATGGCTTCGCTCAACTCTTTCCAGGTTCCGCAAGCAATGTGATCAGCGTTGCTGTTCGATTCGCGGATTTCAAGAAGTCCTGAGGAGTGTTACGAGTTCGTTGCGCGCTGTGTGTTCAAAGCGCTAAGGCGGACGTGTAAGCCATAACCTCAGGCCCAAGACCGGCAACCCCCAACACGGAACGATTGCCACTCACTTTCCCGGCGGGTGCTATCATTGGGGCATGCGCCGGATCAATATCGCCATCGACGGTTTCTCTTCGTGCGGAAAGAGCACGTTGGCGAAGCAATTGGCGCACCACCTGCACTATACCTACATCGATAGCGGGGCCATGTACCGCGCGATCGCCCTGTATGTGATCGAGAACGGCCTGGTGATCGACGGTAAGCTGGACAAGGTGGATCTTTTGCGGGTATTGGATCAGATCCACATCGGATTCAAGCATGATGACGTGAGCCAGCGCAGCGAGACCTGGTTGGATGGGCGCAATGTGGAGCACAAGATCCGCGGCATGGAGGTGAGTCGCCATGTGACGCTTGTTAGCCCAGTGCCAGAGGTGCGTGCCAAGCTCGTGCAACTGCAAAAGGCCTTGGGTACAGAGAAAGGTGTGGTGATGGATGGGCGCGATATCGGAACGGTCGTTTTCCCCGACGCCGAAGTGAAATTGTATATGACCGCACGCCCAGAAATACGGGCTATGCGCCGCTATCAGGAGCTGAAGGGCAGGGGAGTGGAGGTAGATTATGCCAGTGTGCTGGAGAACATTGAACGGCGTGATGAGGACGATACCAAGCGCGCCGCCGATCCATTGATCAAGGCCCCCGATGCCTTCGAGATCGACAACAGCGATCTGAGTTCACACGAACAATTCGATATTGCTCTTGGGGTGGTGGTAAAGACGATAGGGGTAGTGACCGAGGCCTGAAAAGCTTCAAGGCTCAAGGTCGCGTTACCGCATCCAGGTCAATGCCGAACTGTATGGCGAAGTCCTCGATCGGTACCAGCCCGACCAGAGCCCGGTTCCGGTTCAGTTCTGCCCGGTCCATCAGCTTGATGTGACCTCGTTCGTGGTAGTAATACAGCAAGGTGCCATAGCGCATTGGTCGCCCAGCTTGTACGTCTTCGAAGTCCTGAAGACCGCATAGGAGATCAGGGTCGATGCTGCCTTTCTGTATCTCGGCTTCCGCAAGTGATATGAAATATCGCAGCCGTGGTGAAGACGTGATCATACCCCGATGATGCCAAAGAAGCCAGCTCACGGTTGAATAGCTCGCCCCGGTAATTGAAGGACATGGAAACCCGCGCGACCCTGTCAATTCAATCAACCGGTCCAGGTTCAGACTGTCATTTACAAGGTAGATGTGCTCGTCGGAGCGACCACCTTGTTGATCGATCGTTTCCATTTCTGCTAGTGCCTTGATCCAAACGGAATCGGCGTGTACGGACCAGTCCTGAATTGCCATACGTAGTCGCCCGAGTTCCGGTTCGGGAAACCCGTTTGCGATCCACGCCTTGATCTCATTCGAATAGGTAAGGAGTGGTTGACCACCGCGTCGATAGATGTCCTCCAGATAGAGCAGCGCGTGCGATGTGTCCCCTTGGGTTAATGCGAAGGACGCGGCTTCCATGCGTTGCCAGAGGCCCCAAGGGACATGTGCGAAGGCTGAATCGTAATCCGTGAATGCCGCGCGGCTTTCGCCTTTTGCGGCGTGCACCGAAGCCTGGTTCAGCAACAGGTTGTAGTGGACGGACCGCTCGCTTTGCGCTTGTGCAGATGCGAGGATCGGCACGAGGACAAGGAAGGTCTTACAACGCACGCAATGACTATTTGGAGATCATCGCTTCGACCGCATCGACCGGGTCACCAACCCCTTCCACCAACCCCAACACCTTCAACATCACCCGGTCCAGCAGCGTATCCGGGCAGCTTGCTCCGCTGGTGAGGATAATGGTCAGTGGCCGTTTCGTAGGCAGCCAGTTCGACGTGCGCTCCAGATTGTGCGCCGGATAGTTGAAGTGTTCGATCTCCTCGGCGCTCAGGATCTCCTTCTCGCCGTTGATGAAGTAGGTCGGGAACTTGTGTTCGAGCAACTCAACGAGGTGGCTGGTGTTGCTGCTGTTGTAGCCGCCCACCACGAGCGCGAGATCGGCCTCTTGTTTCAGCAGTTCGTTGGTGGCGTCCTGGTTGTCGTTGGTGGCGTAGCAGAGCGTGTCGCGCGTATCGGCGAAGTGGTTTTTCAGTTCGGTCTCACCATACTTCTTCAACATCACTTGCTTTAAGTGGTCAGCGATGGCCTGCGTTTCTGTGGCGAGCATCGTGGTCTGGTTCACTACGCCGATGCGCTGCAAGTCTTTGGCGGGATCGAAGCCGGGTGTGCAACGGGAGCCGAACAGTTCAGTGAAGCGGGAGAGGGGCAGGTCTCCCAGAATGATCCGTCCGAGTTCCTCCGTTTCGTCCATGTCCTTTACGATCACGGCAGGTGCTCCAGCAGCCGTGTGGCTGAAGGTGGCGCGCGTTTCCTCGTGCGCGGCCTTACCATGGATCACCACGGTGTAGTCCTGCGTTCCGAGTTGGGCACTTCGTTTCCACACCTTTTCCACGAAGGGACAGGTGGTGTTATGCTTCAGCGGGTCGATGCCGATGGCCTTCAGCTTCGCCTCGGTCTCCAGTGTGGTCCCGAACGCCGGGATGATCACGATGTCGTCGGCTGTCAGTTCGTTCCAGTCCATGAGCATCTGCCCGTGCGTGTCCTGTATGAACCGCAGACCATGACTTTCCAGATCGGCGTTCACCTCCGGGTTGTGGATCATCTGGCTGAGCAGGAAGATCCGCTTGCCGGGGTTTTCCTCCAGCGCCTTGTAGCTGATCTCGATGGCGTTCTCCACGCCGTAGCAGAAGCCGAAGTGCCGGGCGAAGACGAAGCGCACCGGTCCCAGGTCCAGCAGGGTCGGGCTCAGGTCCTTCTTCTTGGGATCCTGGGCCTTGCGGAAGGCTTTCAGGCGGCCGATCAGGTTGCTGCGGTAATGGGTAGGTATCTCGAATGAGCGCATGGGATGATGCAAATGTCGGTGTAGGTGCAGGGTATTGGGTACAGGGTACTGGGTACCGCGTTGACCAGCGCGGTACCCACTACCCGATACCCTGTACCCACTACCCGCAGTCAACCTCCGGGAGATCAGCTATTTCTGTTACATTCGCACCCCTTTTCAAAGGAAGCTTGTGCAGCGGCACCACAGGCCAACCCAAACAACCTCTCGGTCAGTGCCGCCTCGGATCGGGATACAAACAGAAAGTAGAATGTCAGCAGAACAGAACAAGATCGTCTTCGCAGAACCACCCGCCGATTTTGATTGGGCCGGATTGGAGGACGACAAAAAAGGCATTACTCCTGGCGAACGGGAGAAGATGGAGAAGGCCTACGAGGACAGCCTCACGAGCATTGCCGAGAAGGAAGTGCTCATGGGAAGTGTTGTGGGCATGAACAAGAAGGAAGTCGTCATCAACATCGGGTACAAGTCCGAGGGTGTCGTTCCACTGAGCGAATTCCGTTACAAGCCCGATCTGAAGATCGGTGACCAAGTAGAGGTTTACATCGAGAAGCAGGAAGATCGCGGTGGTCAAATGATCATCAGCCACAAGACGGCACGCGTGCACAACGCATGGGGCAAAGTGAACCATGCCCTGGAGACCAATGAGATCATTACGGGCTTCGTGAAATGCCGCACCAAAGGCGGTCTTATCGTGGATGTGTTCGGCATCGAGGCCTTCTTGCCAGGTAGCCAGATCGACGTGAAGCCAATTCGTGACTACGACCAGTTCGTGGGCAAGAACATGGAGTTCAAGGTTGTGAAGATCAACCAGGAGTTCAAGAACGTAGTGGTTTCCCACAAGGCACTGATCGAAGCAGAACTGGAAGCCCAGAAAAAGCAGATCATCAGCGGCCTGGAGAAAGGTCAGGTGCTCGAAGGCACTGTGAAGAACATCACCAGCTACGGTGTGTTCGTGGACCTGGGCGGCGTGGACGGACTGATCCACATCACCGACCTCAGCTGGGGCCGCGTGAGCCATCCGGAGGAGATCGTTCAGCTGGATTCGAAGATCAACGTTGTTATCCTGGATTTCGACGACGAGAAGCGCCGCATCGCATTGGGATTGAAGCAGTTGAGCCCGCACCCTTGGGATGCCCTCAGCGCCGATATGAACGCTGGCGACAAGGTGAAAGGCAAAGTGATGGTGATCACCGACTACGGTGCTTTCGTAGAGATCACCGCCGGCGTAGAAGGCCTCTTGCACGTGAGCGAAATGAGCTGGAGCCAACACTTGCGCAGCCCAAAGGACTTCTTGAAGGAAGGCCAGGAGATCGAAGTACAGATCCTGAACATCGACCGCGAAGAGCGCAAGATGAGCCTGGGTATGAAGCAGCTCGCTGCCGATCCATGGGCCGATATCGAGTTCAAGTACCCCGTGAACTCGCGTCACAGTGCCAAGGTTCGCAACTTCACACACTTCGGCATTTTCGCCGAACTGGAAGAAGGAGTGGATGGCCTGATCCACATCAGCGACCTGAGCTGGACCAAGCGCATCAAGCATCCGAGCGACTTCTGCAAGATCGGTGACGACATCGAAGTGCAGGTACTCGAAGTGGACAAGGACAACCGCCGCTTGAGCCTCGGCCACAAGCAGGTGGAAGAGAACCCTTGGGATGTGTTCGCTGACACCTTTACGGTGGGAAGCGTGCACGAAGGAACCTTGGTTGGCCGCAACGGCAGCAGCTTCATGGTCGCATTGCCCTACGGTGTAGAAGGTACTGTTGCTCTGAAGCATTTGAAGAAAGCCGATGGTAGCAAAGCCAATTTGGAGGAAAAACTCCCCTTCAAAGTGCTCGAGTTCAATGCCGAGGCACGCCGCATCGTGTTGAGCCACACGCGCACCTTCGAAGAGGGTGATGACGCTGCTGAAACCACTCCTGCTTCAGGACCTAAGCGGGCGAGCCGCAAGGCTGAAGGTGCAGATGGTGGTGGGCAAAGCGCCAGCATCAAGAGTGTGAACGATAAAGTTGAAAAGAGCACACTGGGTGACCTGAGCGTTCTTGGCGACCTGAAGAACAAAATGGAAGCGGGTGAAGGTGCCCCTGCCGTGAAGAAGGTGAAGAAGGCCAAGAAGACCGTTGACGAGACGGACGAAGAAGAGGCCTGATCCGATCCTGAACAAATGAATGAAGGGCGATCCGCGAGGGTCGCCCTTTGTTTTGCTCTTTGGGAAACAGGATCTAAGCTCGTGCCTCTTGGACCCAAGGCACCACGGCTTTCATCACTCGTTCCTGACCGTGATCGTTTATCAATCGAAGCAGCAGTTCCAGAGCGGCTTGGGCATCGTGCGCCGCTCGGTGCTTATGGCCTTGCCGGATCCCGAAATAGCGGGACAAACTCCCCAGGTTGTAGTAGCTAAGGTTGGGTACCAATTGCCTGCAGAGCCGCTCGGTGCAAAGCGTATCTGGTTGGTAGGATAGTCCTGTGCGAGCGAGCTCATGCTGTAGCGCGGTCATGTCGTACCGCACATTATGTGCTACCATGATGCGGCCATGCGTGGAAGCATGAAGGCTTTTGGCAACCGTCGGGAAAAAGGGCGCACCTTCCAGCATTCCTGGGGTGATACCGGTAAGCTTCTGAATGAATGGTGATAGCTCAGCGCTGGTATTCACAAGCGTATTCCACCTGTCCAGTTCACTGATACCGTTGTGCGCGATAACCGCCACCTCGATAATGCTACCCCGCATGGGATCGCCATGTGTGGTTTCCACATCAACAACGATGAACTCGGCGGTCTGCATAAGGGTGGCTTCATACGTGGCATCTGTCGCTTGGGTTATGGATGACATAAGCCCACCCTGATGACGCCATTAAGGACCGCTCTACCTTTCGGGCCATTCGACCGCCGATGTTCAGACCCCTCGCTTTGTTCTTCTTCAGGCTCTTTGGCTGGAAGGTCATAGACCACCGCCCGCAGCCCATGGGGCAATGCATATACGTCGTCGTTCCGCACAGCAGCAATTGGGACTTTCTTGTCGGGATCTGCGCCCGAAGCATTGGTCGATTGCGGAATACGAAATACCTGGCGAAGAAGGAGCTCTTCGCTTGGCCGATCGGATGGCTGTTCAAGGCATTGGGCGGCTATCCCGTTGACCGGGGCAAGAACACGAACGTTACAGAACAGGTTGTTCACTACTTCAAAACCATTCCGGACTTCAGCATCGGCATTGCACCGGAAGGCACACGCAAGGAAGTGAGCAGATGGAAATCGGGCTTTTGGCGGATCGCGAAAGGGGCGAACGTCCCGTTGATCCTTACCTCGTTCGACTACGGGCGAAAGGAGGTGATCTTCAGAGAACCGTTCCATGTAACGGATAACATGGACGCTGATCTTGCGTGGATGATGGACTACTTCAAGCCTTTTCGAGGGAAGAACCGATCGAAGCGTTCATCCTGAACATTGGCACTATCCTTGAAAGCGGTGCGCCGCCAATTCAATCCATGCTGACAAGACTGACCCTGCTGGCGATCGCATTCATCGGAGCTGATTGCGCACTGGCGCAGAGCGATGTTTCCATTTCCGGCGAAACCACGGAGGGTGCAACCCTTGAATTACCCGGAGCATCAAGGGGGAAGTTCTGCATCGTGGCTCTAGCGGCCAGCAAAAAAGCAGAGCCTATGCTTCAAGAATGGTATGAACCTGCTTACCTGCGGTTCGTGGCAAAACAAGGCTTGTTCGCCTCGGAACATGAAGTGGAACTTTGGATGGTGCCGGTATTCACAGGCTTGAACAAGACGGCTTTCGGACCTGTTATGAAGCGCCTCAAGGAGGAAGCTGATCCGGAGATCGCCAGACATGTGGTGTTTGTGAAGGACGATGCAGCGACGCTTCTAGCAGCATTGGGCATAAAGGAAAAAGACGTTCCATACTTTTTCCTCTTCGATCGCATCGGAAAACTGGTGCATCAAGAGCACGGAAATTTCACCGTTGAGAAACTCGATGCCCTGGAAGAAGCGATGAACGAATGATAATACCGTTTCGCAGTAAAGAGGCATCCAAAGGTGCGCTGCTATTTTTTCGCAGGGCGATACGAGGAGTTTGTTGCGTAGCGGGGCCTACGGGGCGAACTACTCGGAGAAGCCATGCGGAAAAAGAGCAAGCATATCGGATGGGGCTTTACTGCGAATCGGTATAAGACCTGTCAATGATCCAATTCAGGATTTTCAGAAGGAATACATTCGCCCCTCTTTTCCGCAGAACAACCCTCTATCAACCAACACACATGAACATGTTACAGAACTCCGTTTTTGCCGTTGCGCTCGCGGGATCGCTCTTCGCGTGCGGTGCCTCATCAGGTCCAGGTGGTGACAATACCACCTCTGCTCCGAAGTCATCGATCGTTGCCAATGAAGTTTCCGCAACTCCCCAGAAGCCGGTGAAAGAAGAAGGAACGGGCGAAGGCCTTTTCGCTACCATCACTACGCGCCTGGGTGTGATAAAGTGCAAACTGGACTACGAGGCCGCACCAATGACAGTGGCCAGCTTCGTGGCCCTCGCACAAGGCAAGCAGCACAACACAGCAAAGCCGGATGGCACGCCCTTTTACGACGGCACCATATTCCATCGCGTGATCCCGGGATTTATGATCCAAGGTGGTGATCCCACAGGCACCGGCATGGGCGGTCCCGGTTACAAATTCGCCGACGAGTTCGATCCCACAAGCGAGATCTACAAGGCCGGGTATGCACGTGGTACCATGGCCATGGCCAACTCAGGTCCTAACACCAACGGGTCACAGTTCTTTATCATGCATCAGCAATATGGGCTTCCATACAGCTACTCGATCTTCGGCAAAGTTGTTTCCGGTCAAGAAACCGTGGATGCCATCGTTGCAGTTCCCCGCGGCGCAAGCGACAAGCCGAATGAGGACGTGAGCATGACCGTTAAAATAGAAGCTGTGGGCAAAGCCGCCAAGGCTTTCGATGCGATGAAGGTGCTGGAGGCCAACAAGGCAAAGTTCCAAACCCGCTAACGATTACCACCTCAACAGACCTCAACACCCGAACAACATCGTGGAATCAATCGACAAAGGTGAAGGTCTCTTCGCCACGATCACTACCGCTAAAGGTGCGATCAAGCTGAAGCTCGAATACCAGAAGGTGCCCATGACCGTGGCAAGCTTTGTGGCCTTGGCCGAAGGCAAGCAGCACAATACGGCGAAGCCTGACGGCACACCCTACTACGACGGTATCAAGTTCCACCGCGTGATCGCTGACTTCATGATCCAGGGAGGTGACCCTACGGGCACCGGAGCGGGTGGGCCTGGTTACAGGTTCCCTGACGAGATCGATCGGAGCTTGAAACACGACCGTCCGGGCACGTTAAGCATGGCGAACGCTGGTCCATATTCGAATGGCAGCCAATTCTTCATCACCCACAGGGCGACTCCGCACCTGGACGGCAATCACGCCGTATTCGGCTACGTCGTGAACGGTCAGGATGTGGTAAACGCCATTGCCGGTGGTGATGTAATGACCGGCGTGAAAATCGAGGCTGTGGGTGCGGACGCACAGGCGTTCGATGCCAAAAAAGTCATCGAAGCCAACAAGGCGAAGTTCTTGACGCGCTAACGACGGCGGCCACCACTGCCTTGAGAACGACCGCCGCCGCCACCTTGGCGGCGGTTGTCGTTCGGGGTCTTTTTTACTCGCTCTTCCGGCCGATAAGCTGGTGCCGGGCCGAGTGATTCTGGCAGCGGCATCTTCTTCACCTCGTAGCCGATCAGCTTTTCGATATTGCCGAACTCGCGCATCTCCTTGTCATTCACGAAGGTGATCGCTTGCCCCTTTCGCGCAGCACGAGCAGTTCTACCAACCCGGTGCACATAATCCTCCGGATCGCGTGGCACGTCGTAGTTCAGGATCAGGTCGATATCGTCGATGTCGATACCTCGGCTCACGACGTTCGTTGCTACCAGGATCCGCAGCTTCCGGTTCCGGAAGTCCAGCATCACTTGTTCGCGTTCGCTCTGCTCCAGATCGCTGTGCATCCCCTTCGCGTTGAAGCCACGTTTTTGCAAGTGATTGGCCAGATTCCTGACCTCTACTTTCTTACCAGCGAATATGATGATGCACGAGGCTTCGTTCGTCCGTAGGATGTGCTCCAGAATTGCCGATTTTTGCGCTTCGTAGATCACATAGGCCTCTTGTGCCACGCCTTCGGCAGGTTTGCTGAGTGCGATACTGATCTCGACAGGATCGTGCAGAACCTGCTTGGCAAGGGTGCGTATCTCAGGAGCCATGGTGGCACTGAACATCAGGGTCTGCCGCTCCTTGGGGAGAAAGGTGATAATGCGATTGATGTCGTCTATGAAGCCCATGTCCAGCATACGGTCCGCTTCGTCGAGCACGAGGAATTCCAAACCTTGTGTAGGAACGTACCCGAGGTTCAAGTGGCTCAGCAGCTTGCCAGGGGTAGCCACGATCACTTCGGTCCCACCGGTGAGTGCTGCCTTTTGCTGATCGAAGGAGGCGCCGTCGCTACCGCCATAGACCGGCATGCTGGTGATCGGCGTGTAGTACGCGATCGCCTGCATCTGTTGATCGATCTGAAGAGCAAGCTCCCGTGTAGGAACAACGATGAGTGCCCGTATGCTCCCATCAACTCTTGGTCTGAACGAGTGGATCACGTCAATGATCGGTAGCAAAAAGGCCGCTGTCTTTCCGGTACCGGTTTGGGCACAAGCGATCAGGTCGCGACCATCGATAGCGGCAGGGATAGCTTGTGCTTGAATGGGAGTGGGCTTGCGGATGCCCATGGCGTCGAGGCCTTGAAGCAATCCTTCATGCAAGCCGAGTGTACGGAAATCGTCAACGACCAAAGGTTCGGTCGGTTCTGTGGAAGGATTCATATAGTGTAAGTCGCGCGAAAGTACGCCCCTTGGCCGCGCAAGTGCGGGAAGGCTCAGGAAGCCTTACGCAGCGTACGGTCCTGCACGTCGAAAGTGAGTTGGAAGGTGGTGCCTTCACCTCTCAACAACCGGATGCGACCATCAAGCTGGGTGGCCAGGGTCCTGACCAACTCGGAGCCGAACGAATCGCTGTTGAAGAACTGGTCATGGCCCATGCCCACACCGTCATCACTGAACAACAGTTCGCACTGGTTTTCGCCCATGCGGCGCATGATGATCGTTATGCGGCCTTGGTCCCGATCCTTGAACGCGTGTTTGGCGGAATTTGTGATCAACTCGTTCAATAGCAGGCTCAAGGGGATCAGGTCCTCCAAATGGGCATGGTCGTATGTGACCGTAAGATCCAACGCGACCTTGCCTGCAAGGCCATAATTCTTCAGCACAGCCTCTCCAAGCGCCAGCGTATGGGCTTTCACGTTGATGCGGTTCAGATCACCGCATCGGTAGATATGTTCATGGACGAGGGCCATTGACCGCACTCGCCCCTGGCAATCGTTCAGCACTTCTTGCAACGCATCGTTCTCGATATAGGTGCCCTGCATTTTCAGCAAGGTGTTGACGATCTGCAAATTGTTCTTCACCCGGTGGTGGATCTCCTTCAATTGAACGTCCTTTTGATCCTCGTTCATCAAGGACTCGGCCAATCGCAAGTTCTGTCTTTCCAATTCCATGCTCTTCGCTCTGAGCTCCTCAGTTTGTCGAAGCACCACCTGGTTCTTCAACAATGTGCGACGCGTGAGTTTGCGCGTACGCCGAACCATCAGGATCAATCCGGATACGGTGATGAGTAGAACGACGAAGCCAAGTATCCAGAATCGCCCAGTGGCTCTTTCCTGTGTGGCGGATTCCTCGTTCGCTTCAGCGCGTAGACGCATGCTGTCAAGCTCTTCGTTCTTGCGTTGGTTGCTGTAGAGCGCTTGAAGACCAACCATTCGTTCGGCCATGCGTTCATTGAATAGCGAGTCCCTCAAAGCAGCATGTGCACGATGCATGGCCAGAGCTCCTGAGAGTTCACCCGTGCCCTCGTAAACGCGGCTCATCAACGCGAACAACTTCGGGTCTTTCGGCAGTTCCGAGTGGTCTTGGCTCAATTTGAACGCTTGGTCCAAATAGTTACGGGCGTTGGCCCAATCGCTCAAAGCGATGTTCGCTTCAGCCAAGTCTCGCAAAGCCCGTGAGGCGAGAACCGGATCATGGATCTTGCCAAAGACATTATTCGCCCGGGTCAAGACCGGAAGAGCTGCGGAATACTTGCGCTGGGCGATCAGTGCCTCGCCTTGTCCAAGCCATACAGAAGCCAATCCATAAGGATTGTCATGCGCCGAGTAATAGGCGATTGCATTCTCACTTTGTTGGAGCACTTCGCTGAACCTTCCCGCCAGGACCAAGCTATTGATCAGATCAACGATGCCTTTGCCCATCTCGGCGCTATCACCAGTGCTTTTTAACAGGAACAACGCCTGTCTACGGAACTCTATCGCCTTGTCAAAAGCACCGATGCGTTCATAGGCTTCACATAATGAGCGAAGGTCTTCGGCCAAGCCGCGGGCATCGGAATATCGTTCGCTAATGCCCACGATACGGATCGCTGAAACGAGGAACTGATCGTAGGCTCCCGCTCTGTGTTCCAGATCACGCTGCTGGCGCAAGGCCCGAAGCAACAATGGCTGGTCGCCCGATCGCTCGGCGAAGGAAACGGCCATGGTCACCTTGGTAAGGCTTTCACCCGGCTGTGCTTTGGCTTGTGCAGCGGCGATGGCCAAAATGGCTTTCGCACGCGCTACTGACGTAACAGCTCCCTCCACATCCGCGTGAGCACTGTCTTCCTGCCGAGAGGCCATGGCAGGAACAGTTGCCAGGCCGCAAAGAAGAAAGAGGATGACGATCGGTATGGAACGCATTCTATAAGACTATTGCAAGCCGTATTGATGGATCATGGCGGCCTTCCTACGTGAGGAGCCCCGACCCGGTTTCGACCATCGCCATACATTGCCTCCCAGCCAAAGCAACAGCTGCGGCGAGCAAAGCATGCGTGTGAGCGTAGAAGTTTGCGTTACGAATGTGGATGAAGCCCTTGCGGCCGAGCGCGCAGGTGTCGATTCCGTGGAAGTCTGTTCCTGGTTGGCCTGTGGAGGCTTAACACCCAGCTACGGCTTGGTGAACACGCTGAAAGAGCACTTGAAATTGATCATGCGGGTACTTGTGCGGCCTACACCAGGTGGTTTCTTCTACAATGACCTTGAACGTCAGGCCATATTGCGGGACAGTATGCTCATCGGTATTAACGGTATGGCGCTGGTGGCCGGAGGTTTGGACAAGGATGATGATCCAGAACGCGTCTTGCTGAAAGGCATCCTGCTCGCAGCACCTGATAGCGAGATCACCTTCCACAGGGCCATCGATCGCGCACGCAACCGCGGATCGGCGCTCGACTTGTGCATGCAGCTTGGGGTGCATAGGGTACTAACCTCCGGTGGGGAAACATTGGCAATGGACGGACTTCGGGAATTGAAACGATCAGTGGAACAGGTGAAGGGTCAATTGAAGATCGCAGCAGCAGGCGGGATCGATGCGAAGAATGTGGCGGAGATCGTGGAGAAGACCGGCGTGAGCGAAGTGCATTTCTCTGCGCAACGGCCGCGGATGGTCAAAGTGAAGGGTGCATCCATGAGTTCGGCCAACGCCGGTGTGAACTTCGAAACGGAGCCGGATGTAGCGAAGATCGAAGGGGTGCTCAACGCCCTTTCCAAAGCAGGCTTACGATGAATGCGCTGCAAGCCGCAGGCCATAGGCTTCAGGCTGAATTCGGGGTCGCCACGCCAAGTGCAACGAGCCAACGTCGCAGGGTAGCGCAGCGCAGCTTGTGGCTTGCGGCTTTCGGCCTGTGGCAATTCGCGGCACTCGCGCAGGAATCCCACATCCCGCTGAACGACGGCTGGCAGTTCCAACAAGTAGGGAAGGAGCAGTGGTACACCGCCGAAGTGCCAGGTGTGGTTCAAACGGACCTGCTGCGCAACGGCCTGATCCCCGACTTCTACAAGGGCAGCAACATCGACAGCGTGCAGTGGATCGAGAACGAGGATTGGATCTACAAGCGCACCATCGTCGCGACAGGCTCGCTGCTGAAGCACGGGCACGTTGATCTCGTCTTCAAAGGGCTGGACACCTTCGCGGAGGTCTACCTGAACGACTCGTTGCTCGGCAAGGCGGACAACATGTTCCGGACCTGGGAATGGCCGATCAAGGATCTCTTGAAACCGGGGGCGAACGAGCTGAAGGTCATCTTCCGCAGCCCGATCAAGGAAGGGGTGAAGCTGCGCGATGCGTATGGCATCCAACTTCCGCACGACAATGATCCCAGCGGTGTGAGCCCCTACATCCGCAAGGCGGCCTACCAGTTCGGTTGGGATTTCTGCCCGCGGTTGGTCACGAGCGGGATCTGGCAGGGGGTGGAGTTGAGGGGTGGAGCACAGCTAGGATAGTGAGGTCGTATGTCATTGCTCATACAGCATGAACGCGGAATTCGCTTTTAGTGGGTTCGAACGGGATTTTTTGTCGCCAAGATCTGCCTTCCTTCAATGGTAAAAGGGTATATGATTCCGGCAGCTCATGGACAGATGACGTGGTTCAAACTCATCCACAATGTTGCACCCGGTCACCCTTCACTCAAACATGAGCGGTTGGTATCCCGCATGGGTTGGCAACCAAATTGGGAAACGCTGGTCGAAGCAAGAAATGGTCAGGGTTTGCCAAGTTGGGATGCCCCGGAGATCTTTCAAGTTGGGAGCAAGAGATTGGGCTTTCGCAAGGTCGGGTTGAACCAGCCAAGGACAGTACAGGGTCACAGCTTTTTATTTCCAGATAAACGACAAGGGCATCTTCTTGAAGGGATGCGAATCTCGTACCGCCAAGTATGCTCTTACTGAATGCAGGCGATAGTGCTTGGATGTCGGTCGCAAGCATCATGCAGGCGCGCATGAACATGGTGCGCGTGTGGGCAGGTGGCGTTTATCCTCCCGAAGCGTTCTTGGATGCTTGTGATACTGCTGGAATTCTTGTGTGGCAGGATCTCATGTTCGCGAATATGGTTCCTGCGGAAGGCAAATTCCTGGAAAATGTACGTGGTGAGATTCGCGATGTCGTAGCTCGGTTGCTGAAGCACCCTTCAGTAGTCCTTTTCTGCGGGGACAACGAATTGAGCGTTGCATGGAAGAACTGGGGCTGGCAAGAGCGATATGACCTGCACGGTGATGATTCGATCCGGATTGAAAACATGAATGATATCCATTTTGCACAAGACTTGGCAACGACCGCAACATTATCTGGTATTGAGTTCACCCCCACATCCCCCCTCAGCAACTGGGGCAACGCCGAAGGCCTGAAGAGCGGCGACCTCCACTACTGGGGTGTCTGGCACGGCGACAGCGCCTTCAGTTCGTTCAAGAACAACGTGGGCCGCTTCGTGAGCGAGTACGGCTTCCAGAGCTACCCGGACAGCGCGCTGCTCTCGCACTACATCGATCCGAAGGAACTCTACCTCGGCAGCCCGGCGATGAAGCGGATGCAACGCAGCTACAAGACCGACAAGCCGATCTGGGACGCCATCAAACGCGAGCTGGGCAAAGAGCCGAAGACCTTGGGCGAGTTCATCGAGGACAGTCAGGAAGTGCAGGCCAAGGCCTACCGCATGGCCATCGAAGCGCACATGGCCGCGCAGCCGCATTGCATGGGCACGCTCTTCTGGCAGTTGAACGATTGCTGGCCCGGGCCCAGTTGGAGTTTGATCGATTTTGAAGGAAAATGGAAGCCCGGTATGTACGAGGTGCAACGTCTGTATGGGCGATGAGCGTCATCAACAGTCGAGTCAAGTATCCCGGCGATATCGTTCCTTAGCAGATCATCGACAAACACTCGAGCTGCATGATCCAATATCGACTCCTGTTCGGAACACTTTGTACCGCTTTTTTCATTGCTTCTGTTCATGACGTGCACGGCCAATGCACCAATACAGCATTGTATCCGTCGAATTTCGTCACTCCGATCAGTTCGGGCCAGGTAACAACCATTTCAGGTTGCAGTTGGCAAACAGAGTACTCGCACATCATTGATGTTATTGCTGGCGTGGATTATGAGTTCACGATCTCGGATACATCGTTCATCACCGTGCATCAAGGCACGTTCGATGGCCCTGTCCTGGGTTTTGGGCAATCCCCGCTGACCATTTCGACAACGACCAACGAGGACTTGTTCCCCCATTGGAATACGGACAGCAATTGCGGCGGAGCCCAGAACTGTTTGACCACCACCGTGCAGTTGATCCTCGACTGCACAGCTCCATTGGCTGCAGTGGCCCCGGTCTTGATTGATTGTGAATCAGGCCAATTCACCTTGAATGTGTCCGTATCCAGTTTGGGGTCCAGTGCCAATTTGGAGATCGCGAACAACGCTGGCGTAGCGTCCACCTTCACCAGCGCCCCGGGCACCTTTGCCCTTGGGCCATTTCCTATCGATGTGCCGGTGGCGCTAACTCTGGTGCACGACCAGAACCCTCTATGCAACGTGCCATTGGGAAGTTTCGTGAACAGTCCGTGCATCATCCCGGTGGAGTGTTCGAACCCACTATCGGAATCGTATTGTTATGTTGATTTCGACGCGCATTTCTGGCTCTACCAGAATACGGGCACAGAACCGTTGGCGATCATCTTTTCGGCTGGCTCCATTGAGAATGTGGCCTATGACCATTTGGCGATCTATGATGGTGTGGACAATACCGCCCCGCTGCTGTGGGCGCACACGAGCTCTGGTTCATTCGATCTGACTGGTCTTGTAACAGTGAGCACGGGATCGGCGATCTACATGGAAATGACATCGGATGTATCCATCGCTTGTGGATCGGGCCAAGCCGAGTGGTTCTGGACCGTTGGTTGTTTGGATTGCGCTCTTCCTGTGGCTGCGTTCACGTTGGTTGAGGACTGCCAGCACAACGCGTACAACATCGCAGTGAATGTGACCAACACAGGCTCCGCCCAAGACGTGCGTCTCGTGAATTCCTGGTCCAATGACACGTTGAACGCTGTGGGCTTGGGCACAACTTCCGTGGGCCCCATCCCGGTAGGCCAAACAGCACATGTTTCCGTGCTGAACGGAGAGAACGAATTGTGCCGGATCACCAGCCCCGATTTTTTCCTGCCTGTGAATGCATGTGTGATCACTGCGTGTGAGTCGATCGGCGTGGAATACTGCTACGCCAATGCGGACACGGCCTGGTTCATCTACCAAAGCGGGACCAACATTCCCGTCACCATCAGCTTTGCATACGGCCAGCTTTTACCGAACGACAACATCTTGTTGTACAACGGCCTGAACACATCCGCGCAACTGGTATACCTGGGCAATCAGAACGGTCAGATCGGAGGATTGGCACTATCGAGCAACAACACGGACAATGCACTCACGTTGAAAGTGGCCAGCAATGGATCGGGATCATGTGCGACTGGTGAGGCCACGCAGCAGATCTATTGGACCGTTGGTTGTGGGCTGGTAGGGGAGGCCGAGCGGTCCACTGATGAGTTTGCTGTTTTTCCTAACCCGACCAGCGGCGAGCTTTTCATTCGCCCATCGGAAATGATCAATGGATCCGTGCTCCTTGAAGTGTTCGATGTAGCGGGCCGCTCGGTCATGAAAGAACAGTTCAATGCCATCTCCGGATCGAATTTCACCGCGGATCTGGGTGGCTTGATGAATGGTCACTATTCCATTCGGATCTCTTCTCTTGAAGGTTTTTTTGAAGAGACCATTCAGATCGTTCGATGATAGCGTGCTGGAGCAGAACCTGTCATTTGAAACACTTAGCCTTTATCTCTGCTTCAAATAGAACTGACTTGAAATGATCACACACCCGCAACTCTTCAAGGTCGCTTTTGCTGCGTCACTGTTACTGTTCGTTGGCGAAAGCACAGCGCAGTGTACCAATACGTCTTTGTATCCTTCGCAGGCAATAATACCGAATGCGGGCGGGGCCATCACGACCATTTCTACGTGCAACTTCCAAACGGAATATGCGCGGATCACGGGCATTGTTGCAGGTTCGAACTACCAGTTCACTATTTCCGATGGCAGTTTCATCACGGTACACAAGGGTACTTTCAACGGCCCTGTGCTGGGCTTCGGTGTTTCACCCTTGAACATATTGGGTGCCACCGGTGAAGACCTCTTCGCGCACTGGAACACGAACAATGCTTGTGGAACAGCGCAGAACTGCCTTTTGACCACGGTTCAGCGCTTTTTGGATTGCCTGCCACCCCAGTCCACTGTTCTGGTTACGAACGATTGCCCCAACGAGCAGTTTTTCGTTGACGTGAATGTCCTGAATACCGGTGATGCGCCAACCGTTGCCTTGACATACACGGTTAACGGGGGCGCTCCTGTTACGCAACCGGGATTATCAGCTGGTGCGTACCAACTCGGGCCTTTCGCGGATCTATCGGTGATCGATCTGACTGTGGAGCACAGTGAGGACAGCAGTTGCAATGTGAGTTTTCTGGATCTTACCAATGATCCATGTGGTATTGTCAGTTGCGGCCCGGATACGTACACGCACTGCTACGGCAATAGCGAGAATTACGTGCAGACGTACCAGGGGAACTCCACCTTTCCACTACGCCTGATCTTCAACAGTGGAAACGTCTCCGGGTCAGGCAACGATATGCTTGTGATCCGTGATGGCTTGAGCATTACCGATCCGGTCCTTTTCTCAGGTGTGGGTAATGCGGGCAACCTGACCGGGGTCACCGTGCTTTCAACGAATCCTGATCATGCGCTTACGCTCACCATGACCTCGAACAGCAGCTTCAGCTGTGCCGATGGTGGGGTTTCTCCTCCTTGGAACTACACGGTTGGTTGTTTGGACTGTACGGCGCCCTTGGCAACTGCGGGTAATGTGATTACGAATTGCGCCTCGCAGTCGTTTACCGTTCAGGTGAACGTTTCGAATATGGGATCAGCAACGAATTTGTCGATCACCAACAACGTGGGTGCACCATCCACTGTGGTATCTGCCACCGGAACATATACGGTAGGTCCATTCCCAGTGGGCAGTGCGGCTCTCCTCACCTTGGTGAATTCGGAGAACGCGCTCTGCAACCTGGCGTTGGGAAGCTTCATCAATTCGTTCTGCGCTGTTGAGATCACCTGCGGCGAACCACCCATTGAAGCATCCTACTGCTATGATGACTCGGATTCTGAAGCCTGGCTTTACCAGAACACCGGCTCTGAGTCACTGGCTTTGCTTTTTTCCGCTGGTAGCATTGAGAGTGTGTCATTTGACCAGTTGGTGATCTATGACGGTGTGAACAACCAGGCACCTGTCCTATGGCAGCACACCGGTGGGAATGAACAACTGGCTGGTGTGCTCGCGATCAGCACTGGAACATCCATTTTCATGGAGATGAGTTCGGATAATTCTATTTCATGCGGCGCAGGAAGTACGCAGATCACGGAATGGTTCTGGACCGTTGGTTGCTTGGATTGCACACAACCAGTATCCACGTACGAGGTAGTGCTCGATTGCGATAGCAGCCAGTTCTACATCGCTACGAACATTACATCCTTGGGTTCGGATACAACACCAACCATCACCAATACCGGGGGGGCTCCGTCCATACCCGTTTCCTCCACGGGAACATACAATGTCGGCCCCTTCCCAGCGGGCGCAACAGTGCGTGTGGATGTGGTTTCGGATGAGAATTCGCTATGTAGCGTTCATTCTCCCTTCCTCACGAGCGCCCCGTGCCCATTGATCGGTTGCGGTCCTTACCAATTCAATCTGTGTTACGGCGATGGTATGGACACGACGGTGGTATACCAGAGTGGTGGATCGTTCCCGATCGCGGTGTATTTCAACGCGGGCCAGCTCGATCTGTTCGGTGATAATGTCATCGTGTACGACGGCCCGGATTTCCAAGCTCCGGTGTTGTTCAACGGTAACAATAACGGTGATCTGAGCGGATTGATCTTTACAAGTGCGAACCCTGAGAATGCGCTATGTCTGAGGTTTACGTCCGACTTTTTCGAGAGCTGTGGTGATGGTTCCTTCCAAACGCCTTGGAATTGGAGCGTGAGTTGTTTGGATTGTACCAACCCGTCCGCAACATTCGAAGTTGTTCCTGATTGCCTGCACCACAGCTACAACATCGCAGTAGACGTTTCCAATCTTGGTTCGGCCTCCGACCTGCGTATAACCGATTCTTGGACCATGGACACGTTGATCGCAGTCGGGATAGGGACCACGATCGTTGGTCCAATTCCCGTGGATGAGGTTGCTCACGTTACGGTGCTGAACAGCCTGAACCCGTTGTGCCGGGTGAATAGCGATGAGTTCTTCTATCCTGCGGAGAACTGTGTGGTCACCGCCTGTGATCCGCTTGGTGTGGAGTATTGCTACACCAATTCTGATACAGCTTGGTTCGTGTATCAAAGCGGCATGAGCGTGCCCGTTACCATCAGTTTTGGATTTGGGCAACTGCTTTCCAACGATAATATCCAGTTGTACAATGGCATCGATGCTTCGGCACAGCTGGTGTACCAGGGAAATGCTGGCGGACAAGTGGGAGGATTGGCACTTTCCAGCAGCAATCCGGACAATGCGCTTACCATGAAGATCGGCAGCAACGCAACGGGTTCCTGCGCCACCGGAGAGGCCTCACCGTCGCTTTATTGGACTGTGGGATGTGGGTTGGTAGGAGAAACAGAGAACGGGTTCATCGGCTTCAGCATCTTTCCCAATCCGGCCGGCGCGGAATTTTACATCCGACCATCAACCGAGGTATCCGGGCCAGCGAACCTTGAGGTTTTTGACGTAACCGGCCGTTTGGTGATGAAAGAAGGATTCCCCGCTGGACCGGGTGCAACCTTCATGTTCAGATCAGTTGGCTTGCAGAACGGGAATTACGCTGTGCGACTTTCAACACCGGACGGTCAATGGACCCAGCAGGTGCAGGTGGTGCATTAACAGGCGGATACTCTGCGGAATAAGGGTTGATAACTGTTTTGCCAAGGGGGCAGGATCGGCTTTGGTCCGGCAGCTTTTCAAGTTAGGCGTCGAAGAATAACGCCGAAAAGGTGGAGACCTTCGTCCGCTTCGCCTCTTTGACTACTTTTCGCGGCGAAGAACCGCACATCGACAAATTGAACCGCATGAACGCACGCCAACTCTTTCCGATCATTTCGTTGTTCGCACTCGCTATTTTACCATCAACTCGGGCATATAGCCAATGTGCCAACTTGACTCTTTACCCTAGCACAATAATAGTTCCGGATCCTGGTGGGGCATTAACCACTATTTCGTCGTGCAGCTTTACAACGGAGCATTCGCAAGTAACCAACATCGTTGCGACGGCTACCTACCAGTTCACCATCGACGGAGGCAATTACATCACGGTTCACCAGGGAACCTATGACGGCCCTGTGCTTGGCGAAGGCGTTTCGTCAGTCACTGTTGCTGCCGTTACCAATGAGGATCTATTCCCGACCTGGACGCAAAACGCATCTTGCGCAGGTATGACTGGTTGCCAGATAACCACCGTGCAACTATTCTTGAACTGCACACCACCTGCGTTCAATGTGGGTACGGTCAACGACTGTGCGAACTTCCAGTTCTCCATCAATGTGAACGTTACCAGTATCGGTGATGCGCCGTTTGTGAACTTGACATATACGGTCGATGGCGGGGCTCCTACAACCTTGGCTGGTTTCGGAGTGGGTAGTTATTCGATCGGACCATTCACCAGCGGCCAATTGGTGAACGTTACCGTTGAGCACGCGACCGATCCGGCTTGCAATCAATCTATAAACAACATCACCAATTTCCCTTGTCCGATCATCAGTTGCGGTCCCACTACATACGATTACTGCTACGGGAACAACGATAACACGGCCTTCATCTACCAGTCATCCACATCCGAGCCGTTGGGTATTCTCTTCACCGCAGGTTCGATGTACCAGTTCGATGGTGATATCATCACCATTCATGATGGGTTGGATGGATTTGCGCCCGTACTCTACACGGGGAATGGAGTGCTCGGTGATCTGACCGGGATTTTTGAGGTGAGTACGAATCCTGATAATGCGCTGACCTTGGTCGTTAGCTCTACTGCTTTTACAAGCTGCTCTGACGGTAACGCGCTCCCGTGGAATTACGTGATCAGTTGCTATGATGGTTGCCAGCCTCCTGTGGCTACCTACGATGTGCTGTTGGATTGTGCCAATAGCCAATTCTCCATCGAGACCACGATATCGAGCATGGGCACAGCGCCTGTTCTGGATATTACCAATACCGGTGGAGCCCCCATTGTTACGGCGAACGGCCCCGGTGTTTATGTGAGCGGTCCTTTCCCCAATGCCGCACCGGTCTCAGTTGATATCGTGGGTACGAACGCACTTTGTACCGTTGGATCACCGGCGTTGATCAATGGCCCTTGCCCGGTGATCAGCTGTGGCCCCGATAACTACACATACTGCTACGACAACTTCTGGGATAGTACGACGGTATACCAAAGCGCCAACAGCTTTCCCATCGCCATCTATTTCAACTCCGGCACGTTCGAACCTTGCTGTGATCGGATCCAAGTGTATGATGGCCTGAATACAAGCACGACACCGATCTATGATGGCAATGGCAATTTCGGCGACATGACCGGTTTGTTCTTCACGAGCACGAATCCCGATAATGCGCTTACCGTGGTTTGGCGTAGTGATGTATCGGTCAATTGTGTGCAAGGATCAGAAACCCCTTTGGACTGGACCGTGAGCTGTTTGGATTGTACCAATCCGGCAGTGAGCTACGAACTGGTGCCTGATTGCCAGCATAATGGGTACAACATCGAGGTGAACGTGACGGATCTGGGCGTATCGCCTCCTTCGTTGAACATCGCGAGCACATTCAGTACGGACACGATCTTCAATGTTGGTTTGGGCATCACGACCATCGGGCCTATCCCGTTCGATACCGAATCGCAGTTCACCGTGTTGAACAGCCAGAATCCACTCTGCCGCTCCAACAGCCCGAGCTTCACATACTCCGCTGATAGTTGTATCGTATTGGCATGCGACGCTGTGGGACAGGATTGGTGCTACTCGAATGCTGATTCGGCGTTCTTCACCTATACGAGTGGAACTTCGGATCCTATCACATTGACGTTCGGTTACGGCCAATTGCTCGTGAACGACTTCATCCAGATCTTCAATGGCCTGAATACGGATGCGCAGTTGGTGTACATGGGCAACCAGGGTGGCCAGATGGCCGGTTTCTCGATCAGCAGCAGCAATGCCGATAATGCTCTCACGCTCCTGGTGATCAGCAGTCAGGCAGGATCCTGTGCAACAGGAGAGGCCAGCCAATGGATGTATTGGTCTGTGGGTTGTGGTCTAGTGGGTGTGAGCGAGAATACGACGTCGGAACTGTCACTTTATCCGAACCCGACCACGGGCGAGTTGTTCATCAATGGAATAGCTGGGAATACGCAAGTGGAGATAATGGACCTCACTGGCCGTTTGGTTATGCAGAACCGGTTCAATGGTGCCGGGGCTGCTGAGCGAATTGACCTGTCGGCTTTGCAGAACGGTAACTATACGGTGGTGCTTCGGATGGAGGACCGCGTTGAGAACAGGACTGTGGTCTTGATGCGTTGAACCGAGCAATAATGAACCTGGCAGAAGGCCCGACTCAATGTCGGGCCTTTTGCATTGGGTCAATGTCGCTCCGCTGCGAAACCAATGAGGAAGAAGCCGCTCACATAACCAGATCAGCCTGCCAATTCCTTGATCATTCACTTGATCGGGGTCGAAAACGAACCCCCGTCAACCGGGTATTACAGCCGAGAACCGGCACGCATTTTCTTCGCCCTTTCCAGGTCGGATCGGAACAGCATCATCGATCGGAGCGGAATGCATTAACGCACTCCTCGGACGGTGATCTTCTTCCGCTTGAGGGTTGCATCACTCTGCTTCTATCAGGATCTCATCCGCGAAGATCCAGGTAGTGCCGCCTTTGCCTTTGTGCCAATCGGGACACACCCCAGCGTTCTTGGCGATCACTTTCACATAGCGTGACTTTTTGCCTAAGAGGGGCGTCCAGAGTTCCTGCTTTTCTGCAAGGTCATTGCGGCGATCCACTTCATTCGCTACGGTGGTGCTGCTCCATGTGCGGCCGTTCGTGCTCCAAGCGAAGGTGACCTCCGCTGGATAGAAGATCCACGAGTTCTGGTCTTGTAGCACGCTCAGACCTGCGCGTTGGAGCTTTTTCACACTACCAAGGTCGAGAGTGGCCAACACATCATGTTCGCGGAAGCCTTGCCATTCACCGGTGCGGAAATCGGTGCCGCCACGGAGGCCATCGATCAGCGCATTGTCGCCACCGGCGGCGTATTGGTTGGCATAGGGGCTTTCGAGTTTGATGGTGCGGGAGCCATCGATCTTGGTGAATTGGGCGGTGACGGGTTCAAACGCCTCGCTCCAGGTCACGTCGATACGGGCCGTTGCCATAAGAGCGAAGGGTTTGTTCATGGGACACACGCGCTGACCCAGTTGGTCCTCAATGGTGCAGGTGCCCTTGCCTTCAGCGGCTACGAGCAAAGTGTCCGTGAAGGTGGATGCGGACGCCACGATCACCGGTGCACCCGGCCGTGGTGATCCGGGTACGCCATTGCCTGGACCAGCCGAATCGCCTGGGCCGCTCGAAATCTCAGGAACGTAGGGCATTCGCTGCGGGACCCGATCAACGTCGAACTCGAACCGGCCGCCCTTGCGGATGTCCGCATGATCCAGGGTGGTCGGTGTGTGGTGTCTCTCGTTCTTTCCGAACAGTTCATCTATCCGCTCGACCTGTTCTTCGCGCTTGGTCTTGGGGCGTTTCTTTTTGTCCTTCGACTCCAGTTGCGCCGCTGTTTCACGGATACGCACCCACGTGCTGTCGCGCACGTCGATCGTGAAGGCCGAGCTGTCGCCCACCGCGATCCGTGCCTCACCGAAGAGTGGATAGCCCAGTTGATACTCCGTGCTGATCCCGGGTGAGACCGGATAGAGCCCCAAGGCGCTCATCACGTACCAAGCGCTCATCTGCCCGCAATCCTCGTTACCGCTCAAACCATCCGGTGCATCGTGGTACTGCTCGCCCATGATGCGTTTCACCAACGCCCGCGTCTTCTTCGGCTTGCCGATGAGGTTGTACAGATAGGCCATGTGGTGACTGGGCTCATTGCCATGCGCATACTGGCCGATCAGGCCCGTGATATCGGCTTGCTCACGGCCCGAAGTGGTTGATGATGCGCTGAAGAGGCTGTCCAAATGCCGCTCAAAGCCTGATGGACCACTATGCAGTTCGATCAGGCGTTTGAATGCCTGCGGGGCGAACAAGCTGTATTGCCACGCATTGGCTTCTGTGTAGTTGAAGTTCACTTCGTAAGGGTCGAACGACGGCACGAAACCACCATTGCGCCGAGCGCGGAAGAAGCCGGTGGTGGGATCGAACAGGTTCTCGAACGCTCGGCCGCGATGGTCGAGCAGGTCGAGTTTCCACGTATGCAATGTGTCCTCGGGAATGTTCATCTCGCTCGCCATCGAAACGATGCAACGGTCGTTGTATGCGTACTCCAAGGTTTTGCTCACACTTTCGCTCTGGTCCTCGCTGCTGATATAGCCTTTGTCGGACAAGGCCTTCAGGCCGGGTTCATCGCGGGTGGCGCTGGCAAGCATGGCTTTCAAGGCCAGTACATCGTCATAGTCGCGGATGCCCTTGGCGTGCGCATCGGCGATCACGCTCACGCTGTGGTAACCGATCATGCAATCCGTTTCGTTGCCCCATAGTTCCCAAACGGGCAGCCTTCCACTTTGTTGGTAGTGGAGCAAAAAGGTGTTGATGAAATCATTCGTCATCTCCGGCTCCAGGATCGTCATCAACGGGTGTAGCGCGCGGAATGTGTCCCATAGGCTGAAGACCGTGTACACGTTGTGGTCGGCGTGGCGCACCTGACCATCCATGCCGCGGTAGTGGCCATCCACGTCGTTGAAGATGTATGGTGCCACATAGCTGTGGTAGAGCGCTGTGTAGAAGATCCGCTGCTGTTCGCGTATGCCTCCGTCGACCTGGATCTTGGAGAGCTTCTTGTTCCAGGAATCCTCGGCTTGCTTTCGCACCAGGTCGAAATCCCAATGGGGCACTTCGGCTTCAAGGTTAGCACGAGCACCGTCGATGCTCACGGCACTGATGCCGACCTTGACAATGAGAGGTTGTTCAAGTGCTCCGAAACCATATCCCGCTCCTAACCCGACAAGGTTCGATGGAAGCACATCCTCATTCTGTATGGGACTGCTGAAGCGGATGCAGAAGAATAGGCGCTGGTCCTTGGCCCATGAGGATGAGCGTCGCTCACCGACCACTTCGGTCTCACTGACTTTCTGTATCGAGCGCCCCAATAAATTATCGCGATGCGATAGGTCCAGCACGATCCGGGCGGCCTGGCCTTTGGGGAAGGTGTACCGATGCACGCCCACCCGAGCCGTGGCCGTCAGCTCGGCCCGGATGCTGGACCCTTCGATACGCGTGGGCCGGGCAGCTTGAACCGAACTCCGATACACGGGCGAAGGTGGAGGCCCCAAGAGATCCACTTTGTAATAGCCCGCGCTGGCCACTTCGCTTGCATGACTGAAGCGCGAGCGGGTCGCCGCCCCGTCGAAGGCCATGCCGCCGCTGCCGGCCACCGGCGTAAGCAACACATCGCACAGGTCCGCAACCCCCGTTCCGCTCAGGTGTGTGTGACTGAATCCGTAGATGATGCTATCGGAATAATGGTATCCCCCGCAGCCGTCCCAATCATTGTAGCCATCCGTACGAGTGTCCGGGCTTAGTTGTACCAGTCCATTGGGCACACATGCCCCAGGAAAAGTGTGGCCATGTCCGCCGGTCCCAATGAAGGGGTTCACCAGGTCCTTGGCATAATTCACCTGGGCATGAACCAACACACCAGCAGATGAGAACAGGAGGGAAGAGGTCAGGAGGAAACCGCGCATTCGACGAAGCTAAAGGTGGAGAGAGACATCGTCCTTGAAAGACGTGCTGGAAACAAAAAAGACCCAGCCAGAAGCCGGGTCCCTTTGGGTCAATATTCTTCGTTAGAGCTTCACCGCCAGCCCCAATTGTGCCACTGATACTCCATATCCTAATTCGCCATAAACCCCGATCTTGTCCGTGAAGTAGTAGCGGGCTCCTACGAGCACCGTAAGACTCAGGCCACTGTATGTACCCGCTGAGAAGACCTGCGTGCCTGCAGGGTAATTCGTCTCGTCCTTGAAAGACGCTGCCCGATAAGCGAGCATCAAACCACCGTAGGTATCGAGTTTCTCGTTCTCGTGCCAATCGTTATAGTGCCACGTGCCTCTGGCTCCAACGACTACATACGTCCATTTGTACGATGTGGTGTAGCTGTTGGAGAAGAAGCTGTTGTTGAATTCGTATTTGTAACTCTTGTAGCCAAGAAAGCCTCCAAGACCCCATACACCGGGGCCCAATTCACCCATGCCATGGTCAAAATGCAGAGCGATCGCAGGCGATTGGCTAACACCAGAGCCAGAAAATCCTACACCGTAGCTTCCCCCGACCCCCAAACCAACGCCCAACACATTCGTGCCTTCCGTGAAGGACTGGGCTTTCGAAAGAGATGACCACAGAAGAAAAGAAAGAAGTGCGGTGATCCCCGCTGATTTTGAGATTAGCATGTTTGTTCGGTTATCGATTCAGGGTCAAACGTATCAAACCCATCGCAGATCGAAAACCGAATATCACATTACTTCAACACACTCACGTGCCCATAATAGGTATGGTTGATCCGTGAAAGTGCATCACGTGTATCAAGCTTCCAGACGTACACACCGGTCTGCACACTTGATCCATCCCATCCTTCGGTCGGGTCGCTACTTGCCCATAGCTCTTGGCCCCACCGGTCGAAAACGCTCAACTGGTAGATCGCCTCGTCCTGATCTTTGACCACAGGTAACCACAAGTCGTTAATACCATCTCCATCCGGGGTGAACGCATTGGGAACATTGACCGCGTAATAACCATCGATCATGACGGTGGCATAGGCCGTATCCGTGCACGTATTCGCATTTGTTACGATCAGTCGCACCGGGTATTCTCCCAAGTCCTGATCCGGAAAATGCAAGGCTGGATCCTCAACGTTGCTGTGCCCGAGGATCCCGCCTTCGCCAAAATCCCAATCCCATTCAACCACGTCGATGGAGGAGGAATCCGTGAAGTTGATCAGAGTAGCGAAGTAATCCGTGGGCTGCGGGCCGAACACGAAACCAGCTTCTGGATGGTCGTAAACGTCGACAAGCAGTGATGCAGTGTCACCGGCACAGTTCTGTGGACTGATCACATGCAGCAATGCACTGAATACGCCTGCATCGAAGTAGGTGTAGAACGGATCACACACGCCGCCAGTTCCACCATCACCGAAATCCCAGATACAAGTACCTGTGAAGTTGGCATCCGTTGTATTCGTAAAAGCGATCTCCAATGGATAACAACCACTATCGCGAGCAGCAATGAACGAAACGACCGGATGACCATAACTGGTGATAAAGTCTTGTTCGATCACTTCTGCCTGGCAACCTTGTGGGTGGGTAACGAGCAAACTCACGGTATAGGTGCCGGGATCAGGATAGGTCCCTGTTGGTGCCGCATCCGTGGAAATCACACCATTGCCCAGGTCCCATTGCACGCTGCCCACTTGTGCAGCTGGCGTAGTGTTGGTGAATTGGATGGAAAGCGGCGTACAGCCTGCGATCGTATCCGAAGTAAAACTCACCGAAGGCTCTGCGTACACTTCGATCATCGCACTGATGGTGGTGTCTTCAATACAGCCAGCCGGGCTTGTTACGGTCAATGCGATATTGAACAGACCATCGGTATTGAACACATGGGCAGGATCGCATACGTTGGAGGTGGGGCTGCCGTCACCAAAATTCCATGAGCACGTCCCGGTAAGTGTATCCGTGAGATTTGTGAATTGCACAGACATTCCAATGCAACCTTCGAGCAGGTCCGCAGAGAAGACTGGATCCGGTATCTGGTTGATCGTGACCAGTCCAATGAACGTAGTGTCAGTAGGGCAGTAATCATCTGAGACGATGCTCAACGTTACATCGTAGACCCCCGGTGCGCTGTACAAGTGGCTCGGTTCATATGCGGTGGATGCAGGCGAACTGTCACCAAAATCCCATGTATAAGAGATCACCTGTGTTGTATCAGTGCCATTGTTCATTACCACATTCAAAGGATCGCAGCTGGAAACTGCCAGGTTGTCGATAGAGGCTGACACGCAAACGGGAGGAGCCACATAGAACTGGGCGATCGTACAGGCCGTATCGAACGAGCTCAGGAACTGGTACCAACCTGTATCCAACGCGTTCGCAGAGATGCCCAGGATCGTATCTGTTTCACCAACCAAGGCCACACCTTGGTAGTACCACTGATAGCTATTGGCAACACTGTCGGGGTGGCCAATTATCTCGAGGTCATTCGTGTAGAATTCACCATCATCGTCGATGGTTGAACCGAACAAGGAAGTTTGGTTCAATGTCAGGTTGTCGTAAAGGAAATACGCGAGCCAAGGTGATGAGACGCTTGGATAATCTGCAGGCAACGTGCAAGGTGGCCCGATCATGATGGCTTGCACATCGAAGGTTGGGGTGAAGGTGATATTCACGGTTTCCCATGAATTGCTTGGCGAGTATGTACCATATCCCAACTCGGTCCAGCCTTCGTTACCTGGGCATAGAGCGATGTTCGTTGGCATAGGTGGGCAGGAAGCAAAACCATAGATCGTTACGTTCACATCGCTCAAATTCATCGTTGTGGTCTGGTCAAGGAAATTATCAACCAGAAAAGCCGACATATCCACATTCATGCTGTAGGATATGCCTGCGAGCATGGGCTGCATCAGGCAACCACCGATCAACTCCATATAGTCCGGGCACATGTATCCGCCAACGCAACCGTTACCACCACCAGGCAATGGTTGTTCGATCCAAGGTGGCATGTAACTGCCTGAATAGAAATAATCGGAGGTGGAATTGGTCGCTTGGTCCCAGCCGTCCGCACAATTCAATTGGCTATAGCTCGTGGGCAAGCAATCATAGTCTTCAAAGGATGCGTTCGGAAGGATCGAAGTCACACCACCGCCAAGCACGGCGTCGCAAATGCACTCACCTCCGTCGTTAAGGTCGATAAGGCCGTCCCCATCGTCATCCACGCCGTTGTCACAAACTTCTTGTGCATTCGCGGCCAGTGTGCCAAGAAAGGCGAAAGCGAGAAGCCAACGGGTAGCGTTATACTGCATGTAAGCGTGGTATTTGTTCAAGGACGAACGACTGGTACCAAAAAGTTGTTCGGTGGGAAAGATAATCACCCCGAGTTGGGTTGACCGGAAGTACCCCCATTGGTCCGAAGACTGGGGCTGTAAATGAAAAAAGGCCCCGTTCTGGAGCCTTTTGAACAAGTGCAATAGAGGGTTACTCGCAATAGATCGAGATCAGCTCATCCACACTTTCATCTCCCAGTTCTCTTGCCTTGGCCAGATCTGGACAAGCTTCAGTCTTTCGGCCCAAGTGAACGAGTTCGATGGCATGGGCCGTGTATGCCCGGTCCATCCAGCCATCGAGCGAAATTGCTTTTGAAAGATCCTCCAAAGCACGCTGGTGGTCGTTGGTTCTGGCGAAAGCCATTCCTCGGTCGTACCAAGCACGAGCATCATTCGGCGCGATCATCAACAAGCGATCATAGGTTGAGATAGCGGAGGTAGCGTCATCCATGCTCAACTGAAGTCGCCCAAGTTCCAAGAGAGCGTGTATGGCGATCGGCCCGGCTTGGTTCGATCGCAATACATTGTCCAGATCGTTTTTCGCCAACTCAAAGTCATGAGCATTTTCGTGGATGCTTGCACGCCGTATCAGTGCATTTCCGTCCCTCGGTGCAAGCTCAATAGCTCGATCCAGATCAATGAGCGCCGCTGCATCATCGCCGTTTTCCATGCGCGCTACACCCTTGTAATACCAAGCTTTCGCATTCAAGGGGTGGAGGGCTGTTTCGCGTGATAGCGCTTCGATCGCCTCTGGGAAATTCTCTGCTTTCAAAGCAAGTAGTCCAGTCTGGAAGGGGCTGGTAGTTTCATCGTTCGGGGGGACGACACTCGCTGCATTGGCGAGTTCTTGCGCCACACCGATCTGGCAAATGGCGAGCAGAATGACAGTGGCTGTGGCTTTCATCGTCCCGGTTTCAACGTGCCTTGTTCGGAACAGGTTTCCGTATGGGGTCGAAAGCTTTCGGCATCTCATTATCATTGCCCACATGCTGCTCAATTCAGAACCGGTTGCCCTGGATCTTGGCTTGCTTTCGCTTCGAGTGGGTGCAGGCGGTGCAATGCTTTGGCAACATGGATGGCCCAAGCTCATTGGTTTCGCGGATATGATGGACAAGTTCGCGGACCCTGTCGGTATGGGACCTTTGATCTCTTTGGGTCTGATCACGTTCGCAGAAACGGCATGTGCTGCTCTTGTCATTCTTGGTTTGTGGACACGCATAAGCACGCTGCCGATCATTATCGGAATGGGTGTTGCGGCGTTCCTTACCCATGGGGGGCAGCCTTTCGCCGAACAAGAGTTGGCGGTGCTCTATCTGGTAGCGTTCTTGACCGTCTTTTTCGCTGGCAGTGGCCGATTCAGCTTGGACAGGTTGAAATTCCAATAGGCGTTCGTTTTCTGTTGAAAGACAATTCAAATTGGCCCTCATACTGCAGATATTGGAGCAGGGAGCATTGGATCGGAAAGTGATCGAGCAAAGAGATCCTCATCGCGACTTCATATGACTTATGAGTAGCGGTGCGTTTGGAACGAACAAGCATCAACGTTGCTCGCTTGAGCAATGGAAATAGCTTTCCCCAAAATCCAGAAGTACCATGACCACGAAGCGAGCCACCCTGCGAAAGGGAAAGACCAGCAATAAAAAAACGGTAGCGAAGAGCAGTAACACACGTGCGAAGCGCAAAGCCGTTACAGCGAAAAAGACAGCAGCAGCAGCAGCGAATGTTGCAGCCGTGAAGAAGGCAACTGCAAAGACAGCAACGGCCAAAACCAAGCCAGCTGCCAAGAAAGCGGCGCCGAAGAAGAAGTAAGAAAGCTATCAGAGATTCAACCGGATCGAGGGCCGTAGCTCCTTGATCCGGTTTTTTTCTTGAAGGCCTTCATGATCTGTTCTGACCAAGTGCTGTTGTCCCGCGCAGCCTGGGCGAGTTCTTGGTCCAGTGCGAGCCAACGGACTTTGCCAGACTCTGAAGATCCGCTTATTGTTTGCGGAGCATCAGATCATCTGATCGCGGATCCGTTGATCCGCATCACTCTCCGATCACCCAATTGAGCTCCGTTAGATATGCGTTGTGGTCTTTCACCTCGCGTGGGTCGTTCAAGTAACACTCCCAGAAGCGACCGATCTCACTGTGCTTCCGCGCACGCACCCAGGTCTGTAGTTCGGGCCACGCCTGCGCAAGTCCTTCGTAGGGTCCTTGGTATACCGAACGCACCACGCGCTCCGCTGGCAATTTGCTGTTCTTCACGCGACCAGTCTCTTTGATCGCCATCGCCACGGGAAACCCGATCTCGAAGTCGAAGGTGTCGCTTGGTCTTCGGTGGTGGTAGCTGAACATCGGCCCGGCAGGTTTAATGCCTTGATCCGCCAGTGCTTTCAGGATCTCCTGGATGGCGGGGTCCATGTATTTGGGCATGTCGCGTCCCGGGATGTTGAGATGTATGCTGGCCGTGGCCTGCTCTTTCGATCCGACGATCCGTGGTGTACTGATCATGGTTCTTCAGTTCATGTTCTTCTTCTTGGTTCTGGTGGCCTTGGCCGGAGCGCCTTTGCTTTCAGCCGACTTGGTTTGCAATTCCGTCTCAGCAGCTACTGCTGGGCCATGCTGTTGCGCTTGCTGAAAGTGTATGTGGAGACGTGGTGTAGTGATGCCGCACCACGATCTGTCGCTGTTGTGATCCTTCAAGCCGGCTCCAACTCACCACTCATCAACCAAGCGCGCGCCTCTTCCATGGTTTGGAAGTTCACGATCGGGTAATTGACGGTTGGCAGCACGGTTCTAATGAATCGTTCCACCATCGTACGATTGAAGAAATCGGCACTCTGCACCACAGCAGCGCGTTCCAATCCAGCCTTGGCCATGCGGGGCGCCCAGCTCGTTACCAGCCAGACCTCATCGTCGTGCAGGATCACCCCGCGTCGCCGTTGGTCGGTAAGGAAGTACCGCAGGCCGTGTTTCTCGATCAGTTCAACAGCCAAGTTCAGCGTGGCGCGATAGGTTCCACTAGGCGCATAGTTCTTCCAACGGATCGTGATCATGCCGGTTGCTGGTTCAGCCAGCAAATTCACATACGGGGCGTCGTGTTCGACAACAGCGTGCGCATGTTCCATGGATGTGAAGGTATTATTTTGGATCAGCCACATCACAGCCTCAGTTACATTTCGAGCATGTGGAAATGGTCGCTGGTTCTCGCTGTGGTTTGCCGTCTCACGACGGTGGAGGCCCAATCTCCTGCTCTCATCGGGTACTATGCGGGTGATGGTCATGACCTGTACGACAAGGAGATCAGCAAGCTCACTCACTTGATCTGGTGCTTTGCACACCTTCAAGGCGATAGCCTGGCACCGGTGAACAAAGCGCAGGACAAGGTGATCCGGAAGATGATCGGCTTCAAGCGTATGTATCCGGAGTTGAAAGTGATGTTATCCTTTGGCGGATGGGGAGGTTGTGAAACGTGCTCGGAAGTATTCAGTAGGGTTGAAGGCCGAAAGAAGTTCGCAGCGAGCGTTCGCGAACTTTTGAAAAGAACGTGGACCGATGGTATCGACCTTGACTGGGAATACCCCGCCGTTCAAGGGCCAGAGGGGCATCACTTCGCTCCGCAAGACAAGCGCAATTTCACGCTACTGGTCCAAGAACTCAAAAGGGAGCTGGGCCCGAAGTACGAGATCAGTTTTGCTGTTGGGGGAACCGATGAGTGTCTTTTGAAGGGCTTCGAATGGGATAGCATCATGCCTGCAGTGGATCGTGTACATATCATGAGCTACGACCTGGTCCATGGCAATAGTGCGACCACGGGGCATCATACACCGCTCTTTTCGGTGAAAGGCCAGCGGGCATCGGCTGACCGCGCAGTGCAACTGCTGGATTCGTTGAGCGTGCCTCGGAACAAGGTGGTCATCGGCGCTGCCTTCTATGCGCGCATTTTCAAGAATGTAGAGCCAAAGAACAACGGCTTGTTCCAACCCGGTCAGTTCAGCCGAAGCCTATCGTGCAGTGCCATTGATACTACAATAACCGAAGCGAACGGGTGGGTTCTCTTGCGCGATGAAAAGGCCGCAGCGCCATACGCCTATCGTCCATCAACTTCCGAGTTCATTACCTACGACGACTCGCTCAGTATTGCCGCCAAATCACGCTATGTGCGAGAGAACGGCCTTGGTGGCATCATGTTCTGGCAACTCATCGATGACAAGAACAGGGGAGGGTTGTTGGATGCCATGCACAGGGGGTTGAGAACTCCTTGAACGCTGGTTCTTTCAATGAGCCACCTCGAATCGGGCGGTTCCTACACGGTCACTAGCGTTATTGCGGACTTGGAGCAAATAAGCACCCGATGCCAGATCCGTCGTACTGATCCGCTTTTCGAAAGTGCCGTTCACCTTGCTTGATGAACGTTGTACCAATTGGCCAGTTGAACTTATTACGTCGAACGAGAGTTCCGTCGCATCTTGAACCGATCCTTTTACCGTAAGAAGATCGTTCGCCGGATTGGGGAAAGCCTCGAGTTTTTCTTCAACGGATATGTTATCCCCAATGCCGGATATCACATTCCCGTTCGCGAAGGCATATTGCCCTTTTCGCAGCACATTCACATCGAAATAGCCGATACCGTTGAACAAGTTGGTTGCGACCAACGTGTAGTCCGGGGCAGGCTCCCACGGGTCGTTTGGATCCGCCCTGTACAGTAGTAATGCATCGGCTTCAGTATCGCCATAGAGATCGAAATCCAACTTGTCCAAAGTGTTGCCGCTGTAATACAATCTGGCACTGTAGGCGGTACCCGATGCCCATATCCCGTCCACAACCCAGAAATGCGAATTGCTGATAGCAGATACGCCCCAGCCAAGGTTTTCGGCATCGGGACCTGCCCAGATATGCTCGATGCGCACCAAGCTGCTATCCACGGCTGTTTCCGGGTACAGTCTGAACTCCACCCGTGGTAATACGGATGGAAAAGTGACGCCTGGTCGGGCAACGAACTCATGATCCATGCGGCTTTGGTTCAACCTGTTGTGTCCGTTGATCACCGCCATTACGGGTTCGAAATCACAAACGAGTTGCAGGTCCGAGAATTCATCCGTGGCCAATTCACGGAATTCCTGTCGTTGCCAGTCAGCACCGATCAAGGTAATGTCCAGCGGAACGTTCGTATGGAAAACGTTGGTTCCGCGCAACCGCTGGCGCAGCTGCAACTGTACGTTCCATGCCCCACCGTTCTGTTGGCTTGAAAGGTTGTTGACCGTGAAGACTGAAAAGCCGGGCGCGAATACCTGGGCATCGAAGAACGGATCAAGATCCTGACCTGATGTCGCTTCCAAGGCGTTCTTGAAACCGATCGCATCCATGTTGGTATTCGCATTATCCAACTGCACCGTTGTCATTGCCTGCCGGAACAGAGTATCGCCCAAGTAACCGCGCAGATTGTGGATAACAGCTGCTCCTTTGTAGTAGGTGTGCAATCCGTAGATGTACTCATCGGGCATTGGAGACAAGGCTTGGAATCCACCATCCTGCAGGTGGGCCTCTTCAAGCACGTACAGCATGTTGTCCTTCAACGCATCCTCGAACGCTTCTTCGCCGAACGCCCATTCTTCCAACAGGTGTCCGCTGTATTCCGCAGGACCTTCCTTGAACCACATGTCGTTATGTGTGCGCGGCGTTACGTTATCGCCCCACCAATGATGTCCCAGTTCGTGGCCGAAGAGACCCCGGTTGGCAATAAGACTTTGGGTATTCATGAAGTCCGGATAGGCGATGTTCTCAGGGATCTCCAACGCGCCATCCGTGGCCATCACATAGCCCACGCGATCGTATGGGTATGGGCCGTACCAGAACTCGTAGGCATCGATCGCATCGCCAATGCTGGCGAATTTGGCCACCATGGTATTGATCTGCGAAGGTTTGCCCGTGAGCGTTACAGGGATGTCTCCATATGCGCCGTTATGGATCACCGTGCTGTCTCGAAAATCAGCAACCGCAATGGCCGAAACGTGTGTTGTGATCGACTGGTCCAATGCGTACGAACGGATCACTGTATCGCCACCGAGCGGCACCTCGCCCAGGAAATCACCTTGGCAGTGCGCGCGAAACGTTCCAGCGCTTTTAACGTGATAGGTGTAGCTCGCGCGTTCTACAAAGCTGTCGAAGCAGGGATACCAAACCTTTCCGAAGTTGGGCGGTATGGTGCTCAAGCCGATGCCGAGGTTGTAGATGTAGTTGCTTTGGAAATAGAAACCTCCCCATTCGGGATCGCGTTGAGGCTTGCCGCGGTAATGCACGGTCAACGCGTACGACACACCTGGCACGGCTTCGGGAAGTTCCACGGACAGAATGTCATCAGCATGGCTGAAGGGCAATAGTGATCCATAAGCGATAACCGAGTCCACGATCAGGGTATCGATCAGGTCGAAGCGGATGGTGGTTTCCTGGATCAGTGGTGTGTACTCGACAGTGGTGGCGGCCTTGATCGAACGCCCGATATAATCGGTTACGTCGATGGCGATATCGTAATGCTGGATATCGAAGGTGTCGCTGCGTGCGATCACATCAGCAATGCCTTCGCGCTCCTCGGGAGTTAGGGCATGAGGTTGGTGAATGTGTTCACCTCCGTTGCGGAAATAGTGACAGCCGAATTTGGAGGGCTGTGCAACCAGCTTGAGAGACAGAGCAAGAAAAGCGAATTGGGCGATAAGGCGTAAGCGCATCGGGTGAATTTGGAAGGCCCAAGCTAAGGCATGAACCAACCTCGCTTACCAACAATGTGTGCGGGTCGATCGAAGCCGAGCACAAGCTCCGTTGGAGAGGTTATCCGTGCAAGGCGAACACTTTGAGGCTGAACAGCGTTGAAGCGCCACCTCTATTCGGCAACATGAAGTTATTCCTCACTTGGTTCGTCAGCATTGCACCACTGTTCGTGGCTGCGCAGAATATCGACTTTGCCTGGTTGAACACGCCGTGCGCGAACGTCCTGAATTGCGATTCAGGATGCAGTGCGTGCAATTCACCGATCAACCAAGGAACCCAATTCTTTGGTAATCCGGTGACATTTCTCGGTGTTGATGTTTGCCCGCATCCGATCCAAGTCGGGGACAACGTGCTGCTCACCTATGGCTGGCCAACGATCCCGGATAATGAGCATGGCGTGCTGGTTACGGGCATCGCTTTCACACCCACGTATCTGGATTCTGTGATCATTCGCCACCGAGCCGGTGCCGATGGCCCCCAGCGTATGAGTGTGCGTTTCGGTATCAATGAGAATATGCCTGTAACTGTAATGGCCGACGTGGCGGTGGAAAGCCAGTTCGACAATTCGGTTTTCACACACCTTGGTGCGGTAGCCGCCAGCGAGACCATGGTTTACGGCTTCTTCAGTTTGTTGCTGCAACCCTACCAAGGCAACGGTGGTAGTTGGGACCTTGATGAATTGCGCATCGTTGGTTCACCGGTAGGATCCACCAGTGTTCAAGACCTGTCTCTGCCATCGAACATGACTTCGCTACCGCGCTTCGATGCGCTCGGCAGACCAATACTCGAAAGGCGTGGCGTGCGCTTTTACCTGGATCGGAGCCGGCGTGTGATCCTTCAGTGATCCGCTAGCCGCATCTTTGGGCGTCGACCCTGAATGCGTTTCTCCTGGAAGGCGCGCGGTTCATTCAAAGCCATGGAGCTGAACGAGATCCACTTCAAGAAGCCGATCTACCCGATCGGATCCGAGTTGTCGCGCTACCTCGTATCACATGCGCGAAGTGTTCCGCTGCCCATCGCTTACGACGACCTGTTGCGCCATGACGGCCTGATGGCCCAGCGCGATGCGGAAGGGAAGGAGACGCTGTGGACCACCGTGATGCTGAAGCCCTCCGAGATGGAGGAGACCCACGACCGATTGGTGGACCTCTACCAGTTGCTCGTGGCGGATGGCCGTCGTTTGCCCTACCTGGCCGTGGCCAGTATCGACTTCTGTGCCTACGGCAATAGCCAACCGTTCCGCATCAAGATCCTCAACCAGATCAACGACAACCACGACTACTACTACATCAAGAAGGCCGATGCCAGCCGCGTGTACGGGTTGGAACTGGAGCACATGCTCAGCCCGAACAAGATCAATTACGCAGTACATGGGGCTACGTTGGTGGAAGAACACATCATCGGTGTGCCGGGTGATGACTTCATCAAGGACCCCGAGCACTACGGTGGAAACTTCAACCCGGTGCGCTTATGCAAGGAGTTCGTCAAGTTCAACGAGCGCTGCTTCGTTCGGCTTCTGGGCGACATGCGCGCCTACAACTTCGTGGTGGACGTGATCCAGGATTTCGACAAGGTGCAGTACCGCATGCGCAGCATCGACTTCGACCAGCAGAGCTACGAGGGTCGCCACCGCATCTACCTGCCGCAGTTCTACAAGGAGAACCTGCCGTACGTGGAACTGGGCCGCCAGCACATCAGCATGGAAACCGCCGAGCAGTACGCCCACGAGGAGCGCTCATTGCTTCGCAAACGCTACAAGCTGGCCGAAGACCAGATCCGAGAACTGCTCGAAGTTATGCGCATAGACCGCGTAAGCACGGATGAGAACCGCGCCCAGCTCCGCGAAGAACTGGCGCTTTACCACCACACGGCTGACTTTCGGAAGTGCACGACGATGGGGGATATCCTGGGAATGCAGATGAAAGTGGTGCTGGGGGTTTAGTCCCACAGGCATTTTATCTGATATGCAGTGATAAAGGCCCAGTTGGACCTAGAAGCGAACAGCCTTTTCTGTGCTGGGCTGGGGCTCTGGATCACCTTTAACAACCTTAACAACCAGTTCGAATGGTTCGCTTACTTTGCGCGCCGTCGAAATATCAACGTTTACGCCCTAGCATGTCCGCAGCATCCAAACAGGTCAGTTTCCTTTCTTCCGGATTCATCAAACTGAAGTTGAAGGGAATTACCAACAAGGCCGAGAAAAAACGCGCCTGCCAGGCCTACCTAACGCGTATGGAAGTGCAGCGCGAAGCCCAGAAGAAATCCCGTACCAGCATCGAGGATACCGACGACGTGATCCGCTTTCTGAAATCGGAGATCGCTTATTTGAGCGAGTAGGGGAATTCGGACCCGATCTTGGGTTTTCCATCATAGCCATTTGACGTCGGAGGAGTACTGCATGATCTTGCAGTCGAATAGTGCATCTGCGTAAAACCGTTTTGGACGGAGTACCTCTTCACCGCTTCGCCCGTGGATGGAACTGCAAAATGTTGCTCCGTAAATACTCACGGTCCAAGTGCGTGTAGATCTCGGTCGTAGTAATGCTCGCATGTCCCAGCATTTCCTGCACGGCGCGTAGGTCGGCACCGCCTTCCACCAAATGGGTGGCGAACGAATGCCGGAAGGTGTGCGGGCTGATCACCTTTTGCACACCTGCTTTCACCGCTAATTTCTTCACAAGGTTGAAGACGCTCACGCGTGAAAGTCCGCCGCCACGTGCATTCAAGAAGAGGATGTCTTCAGCCGTCTTCTTAACGGGCAGATGCACGCGTTCTTCATGGCGGTATACCTCGATCTGGTGCATCGCCTCCGGACTGATGGGCACCATGCGTTCTTTATCGCCCTTGCCGATCACCCGAACGAAACCTTCACCGAAATGCAGCCAGCTCATGCGCAGGGTGCAGAGTTCGCTCACGCGCAGGCCGCAGCCGTATAGCGTTTCGAGCATCGCACGATCGCGGTGGGCGAGGGTGCGGCTCATATCGATCGCGTTCACCATGGCATCGATCTCCTCGACAGCCAGGAACGTGGGCAGGTAGCGACCGGTCTTCGGGCTTTCCAGCAGTTCGGTGGGATCGGCCGTGATCACCTTCTCGATGCGCAACATCTTGTAAAAGCTGCGCACCGCGCTCAGCAACCGGGCTTGGCTCTTGGCCCCCAACCCTTGCCGTGCGATGTAGGTCGTGAATGCCTGCAGATCATCAAGCCCCAACGTTTCAGGCTGCGGAACAGGTGCGTGTGTTTCTGCGAAAGCCCTCAGCTTGCCAAGGTCGCGCAGGTATGCCTCCACCGTTCGGTCGCTCAGGGAACGTTCCAGTTTCAGGTGAATGCGGAAGTCGGAATGAGCTTGTTGCCAATTCACGGGTCCAAGGTTGCGCTAGCGGACTGAAGGAAGTGGACCGGAAGGGAACGCTTCATACACGAAGTCCTGTTCACGTGATCCCCGGCCGGTTGGCCTTTGAGAATTTTCTTCCCCTAAGGGGAAGGCATCGCACTGTTGAAAACTTCGTCGCCAGAAATTTGGTCAACTCGCTGAAGCTTGCTTAATTGTCCGTCGCAAGTCTGACAGGAAATACGTCAGATCAACAAAGACGGCAGATCTGCACCAACGAGCAAACAACAACAACCAAGCATGGCAACGGAGATCAACAAGGAGAAGCTGAAGGCCCTTCAGCTCACGATGGACAAGATGGAGAAAACCTTCGGCAAAGGTGCTGTGATGCGCATGGGCGACGATGCCATCGAGCAGATGGAGGTGATCCCCACAGGTAGCGTAGGTCTTGATCTGGCGTTGGGTGTTGGTGGTTATCCAAAAGGCCGTGTGATCGAGATCTACGGGCCTGAATCATCTGGTAAGACCACCTTGGCGATACATGCCATTGCGGAATGCCAGAAGCGCGGCGGTATCGCGGCCATGATCGATGCGGAACATGCGTTCGATCGCGTGTATGCGGAAAGTCTCGGTGTTGATACGGAGAACCTCTTGATCAGCCAGCCGGACAATGGTGAGCAAGCCCTGGAGATCGCCGACAACCTGATCCGCTCCGGTGCGATCGACATCATTGTGATCGACAGTGTGGCCGCTCTTACACCACGTGCGGAGATCGAAGGCGAAATGGGTGATAGCTCGATGGGCTTGCAAGCTCGTTTGATGAGCAAGGCCTTGCGCAAGCTCACCGGAACCATCAGTAAGACAGGGTGCTGCTGCATCTTCATCAACCAGTTGCGCGAGAAGATCGGTGTGATGTTCGGTAACCCCGAAACAACCACCGGTGGAAATGCCTTGAAGTTCTATGCTTCCATCCGCTTGGATATACGGCGTAGCAATCAGATCAAGGATGGTGAGAATGTCATGGGCAATCGCACCAAGGTGAAAGTGGTGAAGAACAAAGTGGCTCCACCCTTCAAGAAAGCCGAGTTCGACATCATGTTCGGCAAGGGCATCAGCAAGACCGGCGAGATCATCGACATGGGCGTTGAACTCAACATTATCAAGAAAAGCGGCAGCTGGTTCGCGTATGAGGACAACAAGTTGGGGCAGGGGCGCGATGCCGTGCGTCAGTTGTTGGATGACAATGCGGAACTCTGCGAGGAATTGGAGAAGAAGATCAAGGCAGCCATTACCAAGGCAGAAGTCGCCGTTGCCTGATCTCCAGTGCGGGTTGGCCATCGCACCGCTCAATGCGTGGGTAGAGGTTTTACATTCGGGTCCTCGTGCAACAGCACGGGGATCCGGTGTTTGATGGGGTACAGATCAGGAATCTCAGCCACTTTGGTGGTGTGCATATTGGGCTCGTGCGGAACGAGGACAGCTGTCGAAGACCAAGTAGCGGCAGGGCCCGTAATGTCGTTGGCGGATAGCCTTGCTGCTGCGTTGGCGGCCATCAACCAGCGCATCGTAGAAGATCCGGGAAATGCTGCTGGGTACGCGGATCGCGCTGGTTACTATATGAAACTGGACAGCACCAACCGGGCGGCGAAAGACATGGACCGCGCTTTGGCCTTGGACAGTACCAATTTGGAATATCGCCTTCGGGCAGGTGATCTGCGCTATGCGATGTTGGAATTAGGGACCGCGCGGGTGCAATACTCCGCTGCGATGCGCATAGCACCGGAAGATACGCGAGCTCGTTTGAAGTTGGCGGAGATCGACCTGGTGCTTCGCAAGTATCCCGAAAGCATGGCGTTGGTGAACGAGGCTTTGCGCTTGGATCCTACGGCAGCGCACGGGTATTACCTGAAAGGGTGGATATACAAGGAAACCAAGGACACACTGCTCGCCATCAGCAGCTTTCGCACAGCAGTGGAGCAAGACCCGCAGGACTACAACGCCTATATGATGCTTGGTTCGTTGAGTGCCGCGAAGAACGACCCCTTGGCTATGCAATACTTCGGCACAGCCACAGAATTGCGACCTACCAGCATTGAAGCTATTTATAGCCTGGCGATGTACTGCCAAGATGCAGGCAAGGACAGCATTGCGTTGGCTTGTTATGACCGGATGAAGGAGATCGACCCGAGCAACGCATTGGCTTGGTACAACTCGGGTTGGGTATACCTCGAACACAAGGGCGATATAGCCAGGGCCAAGGTTGAATTTTCCAAGGCGATCGCGCTGCAGACCAACTATGCTGATGCATGGTACAACCGCGGTGTGGCCATGGAGCGAACCGATGAATTGGACAGCGCTGCAGCGAATTATCAACTCTGCCTCTCCATTCGCCCGGACCACGACCTCGCCGCCAATGGACTTGATAGATTGGAGAAGAGGGGAGTGCGCATCAAGATGCGGGAGCGGAAGAAGTGATGATCATCATTGCCTCTTGCATGAACGTTTTCGTTCCGCTATCGGAGATCTACCGGTAGCGACCGTTCACGTTGTGGTGCGGATGAAGGCAAAGGCCGGCGTTCCTCGTTGATTCCCATGTTGCGAACACGTTGTTGGGAAAAATGATGTGCGAATTATCACCATCGGCCTCATCGTAGGCGTAATTCTGTCCTCCGATCCGGCCGTACCCACCTCGATCGGCAATTCTTCGCACATGATCCGTTCGATACGATTTGTTCTGAATTCGTGCTTGGTACTGTGTATCGGTTCCAGTTTCGCGCAGCTTCCGTCATCCGTCGATATTGACCTGGTGCAAGGCCCGTCCTTGGACAGCTTGGCTGTTCGGGTACGGGCCAATGGTCAAGCTTTCGACGGCTTGGTGAGCGGTCTGACGTTCACTATCCGATGGCCTTCCGTTTCCGTTGCGACCATGGGACCGCTCACAACTCCGTGCCAGGACGCGATTCCAATTTCACCAACTGCGACCGCTGAGAGTGGTGCCTTCAATTACAAAACCTACAACGCTTTTGGCCTTTCGCCGATCTTCGAGGGATGCCCAACACTTGCATGGCCTGCGAACCAATGGGTGGTGATAATGAAGGTGAAAGTGCTGGGTGTGACGCCATGCACTGAATTCAATATTGTGAACGACGCGTGGACCAATGCCAACAACCGCGATTTCTACATCGGATTGAACGGGTCAGGACGTACGGGCCTAACTGGGACCGTGCCAGTGGTATTGGGTTCTTGTTTGATAGACTGCCTGGGTGTAGTGGGCGGAAGTGCGCTTCCAGGGAGCGCGTGCAACGATAATGAAGTGTGCACGCTGAATGACGTTTGGGGGGCGACATGTGCTTGTGCTGGAACGGTTCTGGACAGCGACGGAGATGGCACCTGCGATGCCAACGATGGTTGCCCGAACGATCCGTTCAAGATCGCGCCCGGGGTTTGCGGCTGTGGTACCGTGGATTCGGACACGGACGGTGATGGCACGCTCGACTGTCAGGATGCCTGCGCCAACGATCCGTTGAAAGTAGAGCCGGGCATCTGCGGTTGCGGGACGGCCGATACGGACTCCGACAGCGACGGCACCCCGGATTGCAACGATGGTTGCCCCATCGATCCGGCGAAGAACACGCCTGGCAATTGTGGATGTGGGAATGTGGAGCCAGGCACTAGTTGCGATGATGGTGACATACAAACCATCAATGATCAAGTGCAAGGCGATTGTTCGTGCGCGGGCAATCTGGTTGATTGTAATGACGATGACCCCTGCACGCTCGATACATACAATGGTGTACAATGTGTGAATGCTGAGTTACCGGATACGGATGGCGACGGCGCTTGTGACCTCGTTGACCAATGTCCCAATGACCCGCTGAAAACAGTTCCCGGCCAATGCGGGTGTGGTACACTGGATACCGATACCGATAATGATGGCATCGCGGATTGCAATGATGATTGCCCGCTGAACGTTGGGCAGATCAACTCGCCATGCGATGATGGCAATGCACAGACCAATAACGATGTGATACTGGCCGATTGCACCTGCGCAGGATCGGTCATTGATTGTGACGATGGTGATCCATGTACCGTGGACAGTTTCGATGGTTCGCAATGCGTGAACCTGCCAGGACCCGATGTTGACGGCGACGGCATCTGCGATCTGCTCGACGAGTGTCCGAACGATGCGCTGAAGATCGCTCCAGGGCAATGCGGTTGTGGGATCGCCGATGTGGATACCGATGCCGATGTTATCGCGGATTGCAACGACGGTTGTCCTTCCGACCCGTTGAAAGTGGAGCCTGGCCAATGCGGATGTGGGCAACTGGAAACGGATACGGACGGTGATCTATCCGCTGATTGCGTCGATGGATGCCCTTCCGATCCTTTGAAGACCGAACCTGGCCCTTGCGGTTGTGGCGTGGTTGAAACGGATACCGACGGCGATACTATCCCGGATTGTATTGATGGTTGCCCGCTCCTGAGCGGACAGGCAGGTTCACCGTGTGACGATGGGGATCCGTCCACCGTTAGCGACGTTCTGGATCTTGATTGCTCGTGTTCAGGCGTACCCGTGAATGATGAATGCGTCACGCCCATCACCTTGATAGTGCAGGCACCTGCTGATTGCCCCACGAATGCTACGGCGGGCGACAATAGCACAGCCACATCAGCAGGCGCGAACCCCGAGTGCGATCCAACCGGAACAACATTGGATGTATGGTATGCGTTCAATTCGGGCACACATGAGGTTGTGAGCATTGCCCTGACACCCGGTAGCATGACGTCTTGGGGTATTGCTGTCTATCAAGTGTGCAATGGAAGCGAGCCTTATTGCGTAAGCATGCCCGCCGGCCCCTTCGATCTGCCGGTTCAATCGGGAACGGATTACCTGATACGCGTCTATTCGGTTCAGCAATTCGGGCAACCTGGTACGTTTTCGATCTGTGTTTCTTATAGCGTAGGTCAAGGAGTTCAGGATCCAAGTAATTCTGGTTGGATCGTTTATCCCAATCCGAGCGAAGGGATCCTCAATATTTTGAACGACGGACGCCCCGGAATTGCTGAGTTGGACCTGATGGATCTTGCAGGCCGAGTGATCGAAAGCGAGCGCGTTGTGCTTCTTCAAGGTGGTGTGTTCCAGTTCTCTTGTAATAGGATCTCCCACGGAAGCTACCTGCTGCGTATACGGTCCGATGGGCAGGAGCACGAGGAGCGAGTTGTGCTCCGATAGTGGGGAATAGCCCGTTCGTTGTCGCGGGGTGCCGTCTGTCAATTGGTTGAAAGCGGACTCCCGGAGAGGTGCATTTTCGCAGTATGAAAAATCATTTGTCCACACTCAGTGTCCTTCATTACGTGAATGGTGGCCTCACGTGTTTCGGAGGTTTGTTCATGCTCGTTCTTGTTGGGCTAGGGACTTTCCTTGGGAGCGATTGGCTGGCAGCCCAAGAAGGTGAGGCACCGCCAGCATTTCTTGGCGGTTTGTTCATCGTACTCGGTTGGGTGCTTTTCGTATTCATTGAAGTGATGGGTATTCTGAATATTGTCAGTGGTCGCCTGATCTCGCGTCAAGAGGGCCGCACCTTCAGTATGGTGGTCGCGGCGTTCGAATGCCTTCACTTCCCAATAGGCACCGCGCTGGGCATATACACGATCGTGGTATTGAATGACGCCGAAGTGAAAGTGGCGTACGAATCGCGTTCACGAGCACTGGCTGGGTAAGCCTTCCCGGCAACTGGTCGCGTCGCATGGATCGCTTGGATACCTTCCGCCCACAGTCAGCGCCATGCAATTGATCGATAGTCGTTACCACATCGGAGGCGTCCCCGTAGAGGAGATAGCCACGCAAGCAGGTACACCGGTTTATATCTACGATAGCGCTGTAATAGCGCGACAGGTCAAGCGCCTGCGTTCAGCCTTCGAACCCACACCACTGCGGGTCATGTACGCCTGCAAGGCCCTTTCGAACGTGAACGTGTTACGCTGGATGCGCCAATTGGGCTGTGGATTGGATGCGGTGAGTATTCAGGAAGTGCGGATCGGATTGCATGCGGGTTTTCTGCCGCATGAGATCCTCTTCACGCCGAACATGGTGGGGTTCGCCGAATACGAGCAGGCCGTCGAACTGGGTGTGATGATCAACATCGATTCACTCGGCATGCTCGAACATTTCGGCCATACCTACGGGGGGAGTGTACCGGTTTGCATTCGTTTCAATCCGCACATCATGGCGGGCGGGAACGAACGCATCAGTACCGGGCATGTCGATAGTAAATTCGGTATCAGCATTCACCAATTGCGGCATGTGCAACGTGTTGTCGCCAGCAGCGGAATTCGGGTGAACGGGCTGCACATGCACACCGGTAGTGACATTCTGGACGCCGAGGTATTCCTGCAAGGAGCGGAGATCATTCTCGAGATCGCCGAACAGTTCACGGAGATCAACTTCCTCGATCTTGGTAGCGGCTTCAAAGTGCCTTACAAACCCGATGATGTGGAGACGGATATCGAGGACCTCGGTGCTCGGTTGGGCGAGCGTATCGCAAGGTTCAACAAGGCGCGTTCCAAGCCGGTGGAATTGTGGGTGGAACCAGGCAAGTTCCTGGTAAGTGAAAGTGGGACGTTCATCGCTCGTGTCGCGCAAGTGAAGCAAACAACGGCCACCGTTTTTATCGGTGTGGACAGCGGATTCAACCACCTGATCCGACCCATGCTCTATGGCTCCTATCACCAGATCGTGAACCTCAGCTCACCGAACGGGAAACCTCGCATTTGCACCGTTGCCGGATACATCTGCGAAACGGACACATTCGCCCAGGACCGAAAGATCGCGGAAGTCCACGAAGGTGATCTGCTGGGTTTCTTGAACTCAGGAGCATACGGATGGAGCATGAGCAGCAATTACAACAGTCGCCTGCGCCCGCCAGAAGTGCTGGTGCATAACGGGAAGGCCCATATTATCCGGGAACGGGAAGAACTATCGGATCTCTTGCGTCATCAAGTGGACGTCGACATCTCCTGAATATTCGGTCCAAGGCGGACTCACCGAACGAAACGCAGCGTAACGGTGCCAACACGTGCCAAATAAACGCCTGCTGACATCGCTGGTAATTGGAAGCGTGTACCGAGAAAGACATCACCCAAAAGCTTACGACCATCGGAGCCGAATACTTCAACAACGGCCGCAGTTGAAGAATTGCTGCGGAACAATTCGCCATTAGCGATCCATAAGCGATCCGCGTTCGATCGACTTTCTTCAACGCCCACTGTGGATGTCCAGATGGAATGGATCCATTCGGGATGATCGATGAAAGGATTGCGATTGTCCTGTATCTGGTAAATGGCGTTGTTTCGATCGATCTCTTTCTGGCTCACTGGATCGCCGTCGCTCCATGCGATCATCATGTTCCGTGCCCAAGCGCTCAGGTCGCCAGTCGAGAACATGGGGCTGGTCCAGCTCGATACATCAGGCATGTAGCGCGTCATCATGTAGAAGTACGTGCGCGCCAGATCCCCTTTGAAGGGATCTATCGGTTCGAACACGGTGTATTGGTAACCAGGCGTAATGCTATAGCCTGTTTTCGAGCCGTTCAATCCCGTCCAGGCGGTACTGCCCACTTCCGCGTAAGGAAGACTGCCCCGTTTATTGTTCACCCAGCCATCCGTGGGATAGACGTGAAAGAGGTCCGTTAGCATGGGCGATGCACTATTGAACCAATCCTGTGGAACACTGTGCTCCCGGTTATAACAATCACCCTCACCATTGTAATTGCCGCATTGGTCGGTTCCGAAGGTGAACGAGTACGGCGAAATACTGTCGGGGCGGTCGCTATAGATGTCCCACACTTTGCCATCCGGCCGAGCATCCGTACTCTGGAAATGACCCCAGAGCTGAGAATAGCTCTGCACATCGTGTGCGCTGATGATGCCGAACAAAGCACTCTTCAGTGCGGGTCCAGTAAGCCCTTCTGCATTATCATAATAACCGGGCGGGATTTGCCCGATCGCTGATAAACCGGTGAACGCCCAACACGTTACAAGAACCGCCCTGATGTTCTTCATGGTATCATTTGGTGGTGGTAGGCAGATTACTCCTCTTCCAACCATTGTAACCATGCTTCAGATCCACAGCTAGCTTGAAACCAGCTTCCTGCATAGCTGTGAGCGCTTCTCCGCTACGGCCGCCTGCAGCGCAATACAAGAGCACCGGCTTTGTCTTGTCCAATTTGTTGGTTTTCTCGATGAAACCATCTTCCAACCAATCGATGTTCTTCGCACCCACCAAGTGCCCTTTGGCAAACTCTTCTGAGGTTCGCACATCGATCAGTTGAGCCCCGTTCTTGCCGAGACGTTGTTGAAAATCTTCGCTCTCCAGATGTTCCGCTTGTGCCAAGCTGGCAAAGGACAAGGAGATGAAGATCGCGATCAAAAAGAGCGTTCTGGTCATGGCTGGCAAACGTTGAAGGTTGAACGGAGATGCGAAGATGGGGCGAAGGAGCGCGCTTTGGTATTCTGGAAGGGTTCTCTTCAATGGGGCTTGTTCGGCGAACGGACGTAAATAGTGGTTCGGTTCCCTGCAATTGAGTCAAAAAATACGGACTCAAAATGGCGATTTGTCAGCGGAACCTAACCGCATTGTGTATACTGTTCTCGAATGGAGGTGGTTCCAACGCATCTTTGGCAACGATCGATCCACACCATGACAATAGCGCGTTGGCTTCATCTAATAGGACTTTCAACATCGTCGTACCTGGCGCTAGGCCAGTGCGACCGATGGCAGCAACGCATCAACTGCGACCTGGCCGTTGAATTGGATGTAAGGAGTCACCGCTTCACAGGAACGGAAAAACTCGTTTACCAGAACAACAGCCCGGATACATTGAGGCAGTTGTTCTTCCATTTGTACTTCAACGCGTTCAAGCCAGGCAGTGAGATGGATGTCCGGTCTCGTACGATCGTGGATCCGGATAGCCGGGTGGGAGACCGCATCGTAGGGCTGGATGCTAGCGAGGTGGGCGACCTGCATTGTTCGGGTATGATGCAGGATGGGAGACCAATGCTCTCTGAGGAACTGGGGACGATCCTTCGGGTGATATTGGCCAAGCCGTTATTGCCGAAAAAAAGCACGACGATCTCATTTGATCTGAAAGGACAGGTGCCCTTGCAGATCCGTCGTAGCGGACGCGATAGCAAGGAGGGGATCGCCTACAGCATGACCCAGTGGTTCCCGAAAGTTGCGGTGTACGACCACCAAGGTTGGCATGCGGATCCATATGTGGGCCGGGAATTCTACGGTGATTGGGGGGATTACAACGTGCGCCTCACGTTGGACAGTTCGTTCACCGTTGCCGCCAGTGGGGAATTGATGAACTCAGCGGAGATCGGCCATGGGTATGCCCCGCGTACAAGATCCCAGAAACGCACCGACGGTAAACTCACGTGGAATTTCAAGGCACTGAACGTACACGATTTCGCATGGGCAGCCGATCCGGATTACAAGCACACTACGGCGCAAGTGCCGGGTGGGCCGCTTCTTCATTTCATCTATCAGGACGATCCGAAGCTTGAGGCTCTTTGGAAAGATCTACCCGGATATATGGTGAAGAGTTTCCAGTACATGTCGTCCCACTTTGGTGCGTATCCATATCCTCATTTCACGTTCGCCCAGGGTGGAGATGGCGGAATGGAGTACCCGAACATGACGCTGATCACCGGTGATCGCCAGCTCGGGAGTTTGGTCGGGACCAGTGTTCATGAAAGCATACACAACTGGTATTACGGCATGCTCGCAAGCGATGAAGGCAGTTACCCGTGGATGGACGAAGGGTTCACTGAATATGCGAGTAGTGAAGTGATGGTGCATCTGTTTCCCGGAAGCCAGAAGGAACGGGTACATGCTGATGCCACGTCCGCATACCTGCAATTGGCATCGAGCGATATGCATGAACCCATGAGCACGCACGCTGATCATTTTCGCACCAACCGTGGATATGGTAGCACGGCGTACAGCAAAGGGGAATTCTTTCTTGATCAACTGGGTTATGTGATCGGCGACAGCCTTTTGCATCAAGGACTTTTGCGCTATTACAGTGCTTGTCGTTTCAAACACCCCGAGCCCATTGACGTGCAGCGTGTCATGGAGAAACAGAGCGGGTTGCAGTTGGATTGGTACTTCGATGAGTGGATCAACACGACGCGTGAACTGGATTATGCCATCAGTTCTGTTTTTGGCCGGAGCGATTCGACCTTTATCACGCTCTCGAGGAATGGAGAAATGCTGATGCCCGTTGACGTTTCGGTTACCGACATAACGGGGTCTTCGAGGATGTATTCCGTGCCTCTTTCATTGATGCTCGGGAGTCGGCAGAAAGAGTTGGAAAAGGCGGACTTTCAAACCCTCCGGCCTTGGAATTGGACATCCCCAGAATACACGTTCGCCATTCCCCGGAGCATGTCAACGATCAAAGCCATAACCGTTGATCCACAAATGCGGATGCCGGATATGAAGCGTGAGAACGATCAAGTCATTCTGGAGCCAGCATCGGAAGGCTTCATTCGTCATTGATCCGTTGCTTGTGCTAACGATCACCATTCGACAGCACCTCCAGTAGTCGTTGTTCGAACAGATCCGGTTGCTCTACGTTCGCCGTGTGTCCGGCTTCAGGGATCACGATCAAGTGATCTGGTGGTAAGTGGTTGCGCGCTGCGATCGCTTTGCCCACACTGAGCGGGATGAGTTTGTCCTCTTCACCCCAGATCAAATACACAGGCATGGGCCAGTTGTACACCTTGGTGGTGAATTCATCTCCGTGCGTGCGCAGGTCCTTCAATAGATCCAGCCACGGCCCGCGAACAAGTTTGGAAGCGTTGTTCATCTGCCGAAGAGCGAAGTGCGGGATCTTCAGCTTTTTGTACCAAGCGAGCGCGATGATCCGCTTCAATTCATCGGCATTGTCGGGGGTGAAGAGGTCGATGATGTCTGTGGCGCCGGTAGCACGCGCGATACTATCCGCCATGGAGGAAGTGTAGTCACTCGCTGGGCCATCGTAGATCACAAGAGTCTTAATGCGGTCCGGATGTTGTTCAGCAAAGTTGGCAACGATGCCACCCCCGTATGAGCAGCCGACCATATCCACTGGTTCTTGAATTCCGAGACTATCCAACAGCAGGCGAAGGTGTTCCACTTGCGCATCCACGCTGAAGCCTGACCAGGTTTTGGTGCTGCGACCATGACCGATAAGATCAGGAAGAACGAGGTCGAAATGATCGCTCAGATCATGCGCGTTGCCAGCCCACATTGTGCTCGATCCGCCAATGCCGTGCACTAGAACCAGCTTCGGTTTGCCGCTATTCGTGGCTCTTACGAAACGATCACCACCAGGGGTATGGAATAAATGATCCTCGGCATTGACCCTGTTCAGCTTGCGGATCGCTTTGCGTTCGAGCACGTGCACAACATTGCACGACGCGGTGAGCAGGCCAATGACAGAAATGAAAAGAACAGTGCGATCGAACAGAACCATTTGAATGGCAAAGGCCGCGCGAAGATGCGCGGCCTTTGCTGAACGAAGAATTGGAATTACGCGGCGACCTCTTCCTCGGTATGGCTGCTTACCAATTTCTGCTGCAATTCACTTGGCACGGGTTGGTACGCATAAAAACTTTCCGAGTACGTGCCACGGCCTTGGGTAAGGCTGCGCAACGTAGTGCTGTACCTATCCAGTTCCGCGAGCGGAGTATGTGCTTTGATGATCTGGTAGCGTCCTTGCGAATCCATGCCCATTACGATCGATCGGCGACTTTGAAGGTCGGTCATCACATCGCCCATGAGTTCGCTCGGAACGCGGACCTCGATCTCCTGGATAGGCTCCATGAGTTGCGGGTCGGCATTTGAGAAGGCTTCTCGGAAAGCCTGCAGCCCGGCTATCCTGAAGCTGATGTCGTTGCTGTCCACGGGATGCATTTTTCCATCGAACACGATCACGCGGATGTCACGTGCGGGTGAGCCCGTCAGTGGACCTTTCTCCATCTTCTCCATCACCCCTTTGAGGATGCTTGGCATGTATTTGTTGTCGATCACCCCTCCAACGATGCAGTTGTAGAAAACGAGTTTTCCACCGGTGGCCAGGTCATGCTCCTCCTTGCCACGCACACTCATGCCAGTGGGCTCGGGTATCCCCTCGTACCAAGGTTCGATTCGCAGGTGCACTTCGCCGAACTGGCCGTTGCCACCGGTTTGCTTCTTGTGCTTGTACATGGCCTCTGCTTTCCGACGGATCGTTTCGCGGTATGGGATACGCGGAGCATTGTATTCCACCTCGATCTTGTAGTGGTGGCTCAATTTCCACTTCAACAGGTTCAGGTGCAATTCACCTTGGCCACCTACCAATTGCTGACTGGTCTCGCGCTGGTAGATGAGCACGATCGTAGGGTCTTCCTTCTGGATCTCCAACAAAGCAGCATGCAATTTCTCTTCCAGCTTCTGATCCTTGGCCTTGATCACCTGACGCAACCTTGGTTCTGGAAAGGCGATGGGTTGGAGTTTGATGGTTTTGCCCGGAGTATGCAACGTGTGCGCAGTGCTTGTGGCTTTGAGCTTGATGGTTCCACCAATGTCACCCGCAACCAGTTTCTCCACCGATCTGCGCTCTTTACCGTCCAGTATGAACAGCTGGTTGATGCGCTCAGTGCTTCCCGTATTATCGTTCACCAGGTCTGCACCTTCGCGCACCTCGCCGCTCATTACTTTGAACAACGTGATATGGCCGCTCTTCGGCTCAACCATGGTTTTGAACGTGAACAACACCGTAGGGCCGTTCACATCACATTTCAGTTCTCCTCCGCCAACGAGCTCTTCGGTCGGCATTTCTACAGCACTTGGGGCCACGTTGTCTATGAAGCCCATCAATCGGCCACTGCCCATATTTCGCAGTGCGCTTAAGCAGAAAACAGGATAGCAGCTGCGTTTCATCATGCCCTGCTTCAACCCAAGTCGCATTTCGTCCTCATCCAATTCGCCCTTGTCGAAGTAATGCTCCATCAGGGTCTCATCGTTCTCTGCGGCTTTTTCCACCAGTTCCTTGTGCAAGGCTTCGGCGCGAGCCTTTTCCGCCTCGGGGATCGGTTGTTTTTCCGGTTTTCCGCCAGCGTCCTTGAACACGTACATGGTCATCTTCAACAAGTCGATGATCCGATGGAAGTCTTCGCCCGATTCCACGGGATATTGCATCACGGTGACAGCGCTGCCGAAGTGCTCCTTGGCTTGGGCAACTGTCAAGTCGAAATCGGCATTGGGGTGGTCCAGTTGGTTTATGCCGATGATCACCGGGCGATCATATCGCTGCATGTGTTCCCAGACCAGATCGGTTCCAACCTCAACGCCGTGGTTCGCGTTGAGGAGCAGAACGCACGTGTCCGCAACACGCAGGGCTGGTATGGTCTCACCGACCAGGTCATCCAGCCCAGGGGTATCAATGATGTTGATCTTGTAGTTACGCCATTCAGTGTGCATCACTGTGCTGTACACGCTACTTCCACGTTCATGTTCCAGCTCGTGGAAGTCGCTGATGGTGTTCTTGTCCTCGACTCGGCCGCGGCGTGTGATAAGACCCGCTTCGAAGAGCATTGTTTCGGCTAGCGTGGTCTTGCCGCATCCGTGGGATCCGAGCAGAACCACGTTCTTGATGTGTTTGTCATCGAAAACTTTCATGATAGGTAGGGTTTGGTTAGGGTTGAACGAACCCCACCGTGGAGGTGCTCGACCAACTACAAAACCCTACATATCGCAAACGGCAGGGGTGTACCTGATCGAAGACGCGCGGAGGATGGCCATGAAGGTAGCCTTCCTATCGATCCATCAAAAAGCGAATTATCCACTCACTTGCAAGGCTTCATGCCAGAAAGTCAAAAGCCCCGATCTTACGGGGCTTTTATCACTTTGCCGGCTGCGGGCAGGGTGGTAACAGGTTCTTTCTTAATTCAAGACCTCCATCGCTCGCTCGCCTTGGAGTTTGCGAAAACGGCTGATAACCTCTTGGTAACTACCTGGAAGATTCAGGTCCTTGAGGGGGCAAAATTCCAGCGCTCCACCACTATTGTAGGTGCTGTAACAACGTTCAGCCTTCTGCTCAGCGGTCTCTTTCTCGTTCGTCGTCTGCTTCATTCGCTTTCCCTGTTCGTTCAGACAACGAAAGAGGCCAAAGCCTCTTTCGTCGCGCTAACTAAACCCTGTCGATCGCTGTTTTGTTCATCCATTCGTTCACGGTGCGGTTCCTGAGCACCTCCTTTCGGAAAAGTGACGAAGTGAAGATCCTTGCTGGTCGACGGGGCGAATATAGAGGGGCCGACCACCTTGGCCGAACGATCCGTCACTCGTCATTTTTGGCGGCTTTCCACGGATCGGGCGGTTCGTGGTACGAACCGTTGCTTCAATATTCGGTCCAATACCGATCAATGTGGTGGATACATTCGCCCGCATCCATTACTCACGAACATGAGGCTCTTCGCCGGTATCTCCACGCTCCTGCTAGCCACCTCTCTTTTTGCACAAGTGAACAGTAAAGGCCGCGTGCAGATCGGGCTAGGGATCAGTGGTGGAGTGCACGCGACCCGTTTCGAAAACAGCTTCACCGTGTTCGGGATTACGTTGAAAAATTCATCCGATGATGGAGCGGCAACCGTTTCCTATCCGCTGGACATCCATGTTGGCCTGTCGAACAAATTCAGTTTAGGACTTTGTCTGGAGCCAGGCAGCTACATCGATTCAGCGGGCACACGACCGAATGGCTTTTTTGTTGTTGGCCTTTCGCCCCGGTTCTACGCGATCAACAAGGAGCACTTTGCGCTGCTGTTCAACTTGGACCTTGGTGTCAGTGCTTTGCGGATTGGTGAAGTGAGGAGCGGTACGAAGCAGTTCGATGATTCGTATGTAGGCGGCCATTTCCGGTTAGGAACCCAGTTGCAGTATTATTTCGGCAACACGTTCGGATTGAATTTCGGATTGAAGTATGCCATGCACAACATGAAATGGCGCGACAGGGACCCAGAGGATCCGTTGCTCAAAGACGCGGATTATGAGGCCACACTCAGAACTTCTGGAGTTCAGATCCAACTTGGAGCGCAGGTGAAGTTCTGAACCAGGGGGGGGGGCCCCCGGGGCGGGGAGGGGGGGCCCCCGGGGCGGGGGGGGGGGGGGGGGGGGGGGGGGGGGGGGGGGGGGGGGGGGGAGGTGGTCGTTACACTATAGGATGTCGAAATCCATGGCGTGAAAACGCACTCGATCGGCGTCGAGCGTTCGGCCTTGGCCGCTCAGATCCTTGAATATCAAGTTCAACGGCGACGGCCTGAAACGCATGGGGATGTTCACGTAACAACTGCCTCGCCAATCCATGGCAGGATCCAGGCCTATCCAGATTTTCCGCATTGGAGTCTTTGTGAGTGGAATGCCATCTATGATCCGGAGGTTGCGTGCGGCATGCAAAACGTATCTGCAACCAAATTGCTCGCGCCCTGAAAGGACCATATCAATGTGTCTTCCTTTGGCAATGCTGTACGCATAGCAAGGGTGGGCCAATCTCCACGAGAACGCATCCAGCGACCGATCCTGCTCGTAATGCACTTCGCGGGAGTTTTCGCGAAAGGGAAGAGGACCAAGCCCGATCATTGCTCGAAGGGGAGAGACCAGTTGAAAGCCGAGTTTTTTGGTAAAGCCGTGCGTACTGTTCGCATTGGCGACCCCGATAACGAACCCAAAGCCCTGCTCTGCGCCTAGCTCGTATGTCGACTTTGCCAATTTGGTGAACAAGCCCTTTCCCTGATGAGCCGGACGGGTGGCCGTGTTCAACGAGAGTAGACCTTTCTCCTGTTTGCCGTTCACCTTGGCCTTGAACGGTATGGTGACGTAATGCGCAGCCAGTTCATCTCCTTGCCAGGCATTGAACCCGACCACTTGTCCATCCGGGTTATCGCGATACTGCCAGCGAAGAGCCTCCTCCGTGAAGTGCTTGGCGGTGGGAAAGACTTCGCACAGCAAGGTGGCGATCTGTGCGATATCACCATGGTTGGTGGTGACTGGCCGAAGCGTGTGATCGCTCATGCGGCCAAGATAGTCCGGCCTTTTCAGCAGATCAACCGGTGCATTTGCAAAGTGGTTGTCCGGGTCGCGTTCTTCTTCATCCCTGATCGCCGGCCGATCATTGTTCCACCTGTCCACCGAACGGATAGATTCGCGGCGCGTTAGGCCAAGGGAATCCCGTGTGAACCGGGAGCTGTTCCCGCAGCTGTGAACCATTTGAAAAGCTCGTTGCAAGTTGCCACTGTGATCCTTCGGGAAAGCGGGAAGGCGCAACGGGAAGTGATGGTGAGCCAGAAGACCTGAACCGAACGCGCAGTCAATGGCCTGCGGGAATGCGGCTGATGCACATGTGCTACACCTTGGATCCTCCCGGGTGGTACAAGAGGCACTCGTTCCTGTGGGTTCTCACATAAACCGCCTTCCGGTGAAGAAGGCAAAAAAACAAACCCATGTATCGTTCATTTCTTTTAGCCTCTGCGTTGGCCACAGCCTTTATGTCCAACGCCCAATCGTACACGCGCCAAGTTCTGGTGCTGAACGAAGGGTACTTCAACTTCCAGACCCAATTGCAGGAAATACCTGTCACCCTGGGTAGTTATGTTCCTGGAACTGGTGTGTACCAAACTGTTGCGACCATTTCGGACGCACGTTTTGGGAATCATGTTGCGGTCGAAGGCGACTTCATCTTCGTCGCTGCGGATCAACGTCTTTTGAAGTACGATGCCAACACGTACACGCTGCTCGATGAAGCAACGGTTCCTGGCATACGACGCTTCGCATTCCGGGAGAACGAGATCGTTATTACGCTCGGCGAAGTAGGCGGCCTATCCCATTACTGTGAAGTGCGTGACAAGAACACCTTCGACCTGTTGTACTTCATTGATGGAACCACTTTGCCGCATAGTTGCGAAGGCGTTCAGGTGGTTGGGGACAAGGCCTATTTAGCCGTGAACAATGCCTTCGATTGGGCAAACACCGTGGGGAAGCTGGGTATCCTGGACATGACGACCGGAATGTGGGAAACGAGTCTCGATCTGGGGCCGGACGGATCGAACCCGGAGAACATCATGGTTGACGGTGACGCGATCTATGCGCTCAACAACAAGGACTTCACCGGCAGTAGCATTAGTAAGGTGTCAATAACCAGCGCTTCGCTGGCTTACACAACCAATGTGGCTCTTAGCTCGGGCTGCGGGTCCAGTGCGAAGATCGGCGACCGGGTCTACTTTATGGAGTACTCGCAGAACGTACTGAACCGGTACGATATCGCAACAAATGCGGTGTTGGACACATTGGTCGGGTCTCCCGCAACATACGGTCTGATCGATGATCCGAACAATGGCGTGATGTATGGCACGACCACTGATTTTTTCAGCAGCGGCGAATTGCACGTGATGGACTATACGGGGAATATCCTGAGCACCGTCGCGGTGGGTGTTAGTCCAGGCCGTCTTGCCTTGGATACCCGAAGCAGTGTTGGAATTGATGAAAAGGTCGGCGCATCGATCGGCCTGTTCCCCAACCCTGCGACGGGTACTCTGACGATCCGCACGGAAGGACATGAAGTTGGAGAGAGCCTGTCCATAAGCGATGCCGCTGGCCGCACGGTTATGCAAGTGCCAGCATCCGCTTTTGGGGTTCAGGATGTTTTCGTGGGCTCCTTGGCCGATGGTGCATACACGGTCCGCCTCAGCAACGGATCGGCTGCCTTGTTCATCAAGCAGTAGGATCTTTCAACGGCGAGCGGGGCATGCACCTACATTTGCGGCCCCGCTCGCTTTTTGGGTGGGTTCAACAGCCTCCTTAGCTCAGCGGTAGAGCAGCTCATTCGTAATGAGCAGGTCTTCGGTTCAAATCCGAAAGGAGGCTCAGGTAAAGGATCGCGAAAGCGGTCCTTTTTCGTTCTGTACCCACGCGCCTGAGTATGCGCCTACCCGTGTACTTTCGCGCCCCTTCCGCGCAGTGATGTGCGGATCCTTCACATGAGAACCGTATCAACGATCATAGCCCTCAGCATGGCCGCTATCAACGCAGAAGCACAGACCCGCGCCATCGCCTTCACCGAATTCGACCTGCCCAACGGTCTTCATGTGATCCTGCACGAGGATCACAGCACACCCATCGTGGCGGTGAGTGTTATGTACCATGTGGGCAGCAAGGATGAAGCGAAGGATCGACGGGGTTTCGCCCACTTCTTCGAACACCTGCTTTTCGAAGGGAGCGACAACATTCCGCGAGGTGAGTTCAGTAAATACGTGGAAAAGGCAGGGGGTGTGCTGAACGCGAACACGAACGGTGACCGCACTTACTATTACGAGGTGCTCCCAAGCAACCAACTGGAACTCGGGTTGTGGTTGGAAAGCGAGCGTATGTTGCACGCCAGGGTCGACCAAAAAGGCGTGGATACGCAGCGTGAGGTGGTGAAAGAAGAACGCCGACAACGCTACGAGAACCAGCCCTATGGTTCGTTGTTGCCCGAGGTGTTGAAGCGTGCATATATCGAACATCCATACCAATGGCCCACCATTGGCTTCATGGAGGACTTGAACGCTGCCAGCGAGAGCGACTACAAGAAATTCTACAAGACATTCTACGTGCCCAACAATGCGGCACTGGTGATCACTGGCGACATCGATGCGAAGGCTACAAAAGGGCTGGTGACCAAGTATTTTGGCGATATACCCAAAGGCGGCAAGATCCCGCGCACCAGCATTGTGGAACCTGCTATGAAAGGAGAGGTGCGCGACGTGGTGTACGACAAGATCCAATTACCGGCAGTCGTTTTGGCCTATCACATCCCGGCATATGGCACCAAGGATTTTTACGCGGTTGATATGCTGAACCGTTTGTTGAGCAATGGCAATAGCAGCCGATTGAACAAGAGTTTGAAGGACGAACAACAGAAAGCGGTTTACACGGGTTCATTCAGTCTCCCGTTCGAACATCCGGGTTTGGCCATGGCCTTCGCGATCGCCAACGCAGGAGTAGCACCGGACAGCCTCGAAAGATCCATGGATGCTGAATTCGACAAGGTTCGGAACGAGGCTATTTCCGAAGATGAGCTGGCCAAACTGAAAACCGGTATCGAGACTGAATTCGTGAACGCGAATGCCCGCGTTGCCGGCATTGCGGAGAACCTGGCCAGCGCCTATACCTTCCTGGGCAGCACGGCCAAAGTGAATTCGGAGGTGCAGAACTATTTATCCGTTTCTACAGCAGACATGCAACGAGTAGCTCGCCAGTATTTCGCTGCGGATAAGCGTGTGGTGCTTCATTACCTTCCTATGTCCGCGAAGCCATGAACCAGCACATGTCCTTCATCCGTTCTCAAATTTCGCCCAATAGCGGCCGGTGGTCCGCGTTGGTCGTCACTCTATTCCTCTCCTCGCTGATGCACGCGCAGATCAACCGCTCCAAGCCTCCTGTTCCAGGTCCTCCTCCTACTGTGCAAGTGGGTACTTCCAAGAATAGCACCTTGCCCAATGGAATGCGAGTGATCGTGGTGGAGAACCATAAGCTACCCATGGTCAGCTTGCAGATCCGCTTTGATCATCCCCCGATCATGCAAGGTGACATAGTGGGCTACCAGGACCTTGTCGGCGAGCTGCTAACCTCAGGTACCGCGCGGCGCACAAAAGAGCAGATCGATGAAAGCGTGGATCGCTTGGGTGCTCAATTGTCCGGCGCCAGCGACGGGCTTTTCGCCAGCAGCTTGAAGAAGAATTTCAAGGAGCTTATGCAACTCGTGTACGAAGTGGTGACGACACCGACGTTCCCAGGGGCAGAATTCGAAAAGGCCAAGACCCGAACAGCCAGTGGATTGAAGAGCAGGGTGGATGACCCCGACCAGATCGCGGAGGTGGTAGGTCGTGCGCTCACCTTCGGGAAAGGCCATCCGTATGGTGAAGTGGCAACGGAGGCGAGCTTGGCGAAAGTGAAAAGGGAGAATCTGGTGGCTTATTACGAGCGTTTCTTCCGACCTGAATATGCGTACTTGGTATTTGTCGGCGACATCAAGGAGAATGAAGCAAAGGACCTGGCGTACGCCCTGTTCAACAATTGGAAAGGAACAGGCACGTTGCAAGCCGTGGATGCCAACGGAGTGGAAACCGTAAAAGGGCTGGGGCCATTGCGTTTTGTTGGCCAAGCACCAGTGGCTATTGGCCCGCGTACCATGGCCTTTGTGGATCGACCCGGAAGTGCGCAGAGCGTCATCAAGGCCGTTTTCCCGGTGGACCTGAAGCCCAATGACCCCGGTGCTTTGAGCGCACAAGTGCTGAATACGATCCTGGGTGGCGGAGTTTTCAACGCGCGGCTCATGCAGAACCTTCGAGAGGCGAGAGCTTTCACATATGGTGCTTATTCCAGCATTGAGGTGGATCCGTATTGTGGGTCCTTCATGGCCGGGTGCAGTGTTCGGAATGAGGTGACGGATAGCGCAGTAACGGAACTGATGTTCGAGATCGAGGAGATCTGCAACAAACCTGTTACCCAGGAGGAACTCACCTTGGCCAAGAACTACATGGCCGGCAATTTCGCCCGGTCGTTGGAAGACCCGCGTACGATCGCTCGATTCAGCCTCAATACCCAATTGTACGACCTGCGTGCCGATCACTACGCGACCTATTTGAAACGACTGGATACCGTAAGTATTGAAGGAGTGCAAGCTGCAGCCAAACGCCTCCTTAAGCCAGAGAATACAACGGTTCTTGTAGTGGGCGACAAGGAACAAGTGGCCAATAAATTGGCTCCGCTCAGTTTCTCCCGTACGGTGGTTTACTACGATGTGAACGGAGACATCTACCGCGAAAAGGCCGAATTACCTCCTGCAGGGATGACAGCCAAAGATGTAATGGGCGCATACGTGAACGCTATTGGAGGGGTAGGGGCGATATCAAAAGTGAAGACTCTGCGCAAGGAGTACACGGCCAATATGCAAGGCATGTCCGTAACCCTCCTCGAGCAATATGCTTCACCGGTGAAATACGCCATGAGCTTGGGCAATGGCCCCATGGTATTGCAGCAGATCGTGTACGACGGGGTTCGCGGGACCAAGAGCGGTATGGAGGGCAAAAAGGAGCTCGTGGACATGGATCTGGAAGACGCTCGGCAAAGTGCCTACATGTTCCCCGAGTTGTTCTATGGTGAACTTGACTACAAGGCAACACTGAACGGCATTGTTGATATCGAAGGGCGGAAGTGCTACCGGATCTTCGTTCAGAAATCCAGCGGTGGGGTGTTCACGGAGTATTACGACAAGGAGACGGGACTCAAAACCCGCCGAACTGAGATACAACCCAGCGAGGAAGGTAACTTCTCTGTAACCACCGACTTCTCCGATTACCAAGCAGTTGATGGGATCCGGATCCCACACGTGATCCACCAGAACGCGGGCATGGATATGCACTTCACAGTGACGAGCATCGAAGTGAACAAGCCGATCCCGGCGACTGTTTTTATCGTGAAGTAGCCACCAATTCCACTGCCTTTTGGGCAACACGCGTTCCGATCGCGATGCCCATGCCGCTCAATCCTGCGGCAATTATTATCCGGGGCGACAGATGTTCGATCATCGGCGTTTTGCCTTGTGTTCGGAATCCCATCACACCGCTCCAGCGACGCTCGACGGTAAAGTCGCAATCAGGTAGGATCACTTCCCGGAGTATGCGTTCCAGTGAACCCTGGATCAACGGCGTTATAGCATCATCGGTCGTGGTTTCGCCCACTTTGTCCAAGTGCCGCCCACCACCAAGCATTACCCGGCCTCGGTAGTCGCGGAAGTAGTAATAGCCTTCGTTCATGTGGAACGTCCCTTTCAACCGCAGGCCTGGAACAGCGGAGGTGAGAAGCACCTGCCCACGACCAGGCACCACATCAATACCCGGGAAAAGGCTGCTGGTGTAACCGTTCGTTGCCACAACAACAAAGCTGGCTTTCATCGCATTACCGTCCGACAGTCGAATTAACGCGGTATCGCCTTCGCTTACCAGCTCTGTCACGGTCTGCTGGAAACGGACATCCACGCCCATGGCGATGGTCTTGTTCAACAGGGTCCTCATCATCGCTCCCGTGTCGATGGGGCCTTCCAGGGCTGTGCGGGCAATATGCCCTGTGTTCAGGCCAAGGTCACTTTTCCGGGTTGTTCGCCATTCATAGGCAGGTTGGCTGAAGATCGGCAGCAGTGAGCGGTTCAGTTCATCGAACCGATCGGCCACCCGCGTGTACAGCGGATCACCTTCGGAATAAAGCTCATGGCCACCTGTAGACTCGAATCCGATGTTCTCATCCCCCAGCTCAGCGCGCATTTCTTGCAGACCCAGCCACCGCTCCTCAACCCGGGAAAGGGCGGCATCAAGCCCTTCGGCATCAATGTCCGCAAGGATCTCACTGGGACTGCCAAAACAAGCGAATCCCGCGTTTTTTACACTGGCTCCGGCAGGGTGGGGGCCACGCTCCAGCAATCGTACACGATGTGTCGGAAACCTCCGTTGGTAGTGCAATGCCGTGAATAGACCTGTGATGCCAGCACCGACCACGATAAGATCGATCTCCTCTTGAAAACTCTGCTGTTCCCAAATGCTGAACATCGGTTGGTTGGATCGGCAGCGTCTAGAACCAGCCTATCCAGCGCCAAAGTTGTCCTAAATTGCCGGTCCTTCCCAGGTATGTACCCGACCAAACGCATGATCGCGACTTCCGATATACATCCGTTGCGTTCTCTTGTCTTGTCCTTTGCCTCGTTCAACCGGTGGTCGAGAGCGAAAGTGCTCCTTCCATTCCTGCTGCTGACCGCCGCGCTCAGCGCGCAGGTGGACAATGTGTATGTCTACGGAACGGTGAAGGACTACACCACCAGCAAAAAACTGGATGGGGTCACGGTTACGGTGTACAAGAATGGTGGAAAGCTCGCTGAAGTGGTCACCAGCGCCAACGGCAAGTATGAATTCAACCTGGACTATGGCAGCGACTATAAGTTGACGTACAGCAAGTCAGGTATTATCAGTAAGAATATCAGTATCGATACCAAGAACATTCCCGAAGAAGAACGGGTAGGTGGCCACGGGATGAATGTGGAAATGACCCTCTTCCAAGAGTTGCCGGGTATCGACTTCAGCGTTCTGCAGCAGCCTATCGGAAAAGCCAAGTTCGACCCGGCGAGCAAAGAGGTAACCTGGGACCTTCAATACACAGAGCAAGTGCGTTCGGAGATCGCCCGTTTGATGAAGGAGTACGACGAGAAGAAAAAGCGCGAGGCCAATGCCGAAGAGGATTTCGCCAAGCTGATGTTGCAAGGGGATGCACACATGGCGAGCGGCGAATACGAAAAGGCCGTGGGGTCTTTCACAACTGCGCTGGGCTTGAAGGTTGGTGATCCGAAGGCAACCGCCAAACTGAGTGATGCCAAAATGAAGTTGGACGAGTTGGAGGCCGCAAAAAAGCGAACAGAAGGCTATGCCAACCTCATCAAAGAAGCGGATGCGTTGTTCACCAAAAAGAGCTACGAAGAATCAAAAGCGAAGTACGCTGCGGCTCTCGACATCAAAGAAGAAGAGGCCTACCCGAAACAACGCATGAAGGAATGCCAGGCCTTCATCGATGAACTGGCCAAGAATGCGGAAGCAGAGAAGAAGGCCAAAGAACTTGCGGAGAAGTACAAAGCCGCGATAACCGCTGCTGATGCCGCGTTCAAGGGGGAGAAGTTCGAAGATGCCCGTTCAAAATACCAGGTCGCTTCGGACATCAAGAGCGACGAGCAGTATCCAAAAGATCAGATCGCGTTGATCGCCAAGAAACTCGAGGACCTCGCCAAGAAGGCTGAGGACGATAAGAAGGCCAAGGAGCTTGAAGCCAAGTACAAAGCGGCGATCGTGGCAGCCGACGCGGCATTCAAGGCCACCAACTACGATCAAGCGAAAACGCGCTACAACGAAGCGTTGGAATTGAAGGCGGAGGAAAAATATCCCAAGGATCAACTTGCGGCCATCGACAAGAAGTTGGAGGAGTTGGCGAAAAAGGCCGAAGAAGAGAAGAGCGCCAAGGCGATGGAGGAGCGCTACAAAGCGGCCATCGCTGCTGCGGACGCTGCCTTCAAAGGAGACCTGTTCGATGAGGCGAAAGCCAAGTACAACGAAGCCTTGGTAGTGAAGCCCAAAGAGAAGTACCCTACGGACCAACTCGCCGCCATAGATAAGCGCATCTCCGATCGGGCGAAAAAGGCGGAAGAGGACCTCAAGAAGAAAGAACTCGATGACCAGTACAACGCGGCCTTGGCAACCGCGGATGCTGCCTTCCAAGGACAGAAGTGGGAGGAAGCCAAGGGCGGATACAATGCTGCGCTCAAGTTGAAAGCCACGGAGCGGTACCCCAAGGATCAGTTGGTGGCGATCGATAAAGCCATTGCTGATGCCTTGCGCAAAGCCGAAGAAGAAAAAGCACAGAAGGAGCTGGATGAAAAGTACCAAGCGCTGATCACCTCAGCGGACAAGCTTTTGACGGAACAGAAACTGGTGGACGCCAAGGCAAAGTACCAGGAGGCGGTTGTTGTAAAACGCACGGAGAATTATCCGAAAGAGAAGATCGCGGAGATCGATGTGCTAATTACAGAAGCTGCACGAAAAGCGGAAGAAGAGCGCAAGCAAAAGGAGCTCAACGACAAGTACAATGCGTTGATCACCAAAGCGGACAAGGCATACGACTCAAAGAAGTACGGCGATGCCCTGAACGACTATACCGATGCTTTGAAACTGAAAGCGGACGAACAGCATCCGAAAGACCGGATCGCCGACATCAACGGCCGGATGGATGCTGAAGCCAAAGCGAAAGCGGAAAAGGAGCGGCTTGAGCGTGAAGCCGCTGAAAAGGAAAAGCGATACAGCGATCTGATCACCGCTGCCGACCGTGCCTTTACTGGTATACAGTATGAGGAGGCGAAGACCAACTACTCGGACGCGCTTGGTGTAAAGCCTGGTGAGAAACACCCCACAACGCGCTTGACGGAGATCGAGAAGATCCTCGCTGAGCTGGCTGCAAAAAGCGAAGCGGATCGTTTGAAAGCTGAGCAGGATGCGGCTGAACGCGCACGACTTGAAGCAGAACGTCGACTGAAAGAGGAAGGTGCAGCTGCCGTGGAAGCGAGCTATCGGGAAGCCATCACAAAAGGGGACCTGGCTTTCACAGCGGAGAAATTCGATGACGCCCGTGCTCGGTTCACCGAAGCCTTGGCCATCAAACCGGAGGAGAAATATCCCAAGGATCGACTCGAAGCAATCGAGAAATTCCTTGCCGACCGTGAACGCGCGAAGCTGGATGAAGAAGCGGCAGAAGCCGAACGCCGTCGGTTGGAGGAAGAACGGCGCTTGAAAGAAGCAGCCGATGCCGAAGCCGCTCGACTCGCCGGAGATGATGATAAAGCCCGAGCAGCAGCGGAAAGAGCCCTGAACGAGCAATACCTGCGCATCATTGCCGAAGCGGACGCAGCCATGGGTGAAAAGACCTACGAGCAAGCTCGCGATGGCTACACCCAGGCGCTGGACATCAAGCCGGACGAGATCTATCCCAAGAGCAAGTTGGAGCAGATCGAAAAGCTCCTGGCCGAGCAGGAGCGCTTGGCGCGTGAAGCCGAACTGGCCGCTCAAACGAAGGACGAGCCAATTCCCGTGGTCCGCGAGAGCAATACGATAGATGTGAAGAAAGAGATGGAGGCTGAACAGTTCATGCGCGAGGCCAGGGAGCGCGAGGAGCGGGAGAAGTATGAGCGTATCAAGAAGTTGAGGGCCGATCTGGAACAGCAGGAATCCGAGCATGGGCAGAAAGCCCAACTACGTCGCGACGGTGTACGTGAGGGTAACGAGAACCTTACGAAAGCGGAAGCGGAGTTCTACAGTGGCAGCGATGCAAAGCGACGCAGCTATGAAGAGGAATTGGCCGCGTTGCGCGAGGCTTGGGCCCGGGATCAGCAGCGCATGCGCGAAAAGAGCGATCAGGCGCGCAATGGAGCGTGGGCCGCCAATGATGCGTTGCGTGACCAGCGCGCTGAAAAGGACAAGTCATGGGCCGAAAGCCGCGGCGAGCGAAGCACCGAAACTTTGGCCGGAAAAGAAGCGTTCGCGCAAGCCATTGCTGACGACGCTGCTGCCGCGAAAATCCGTACCGAGCAAGCGCGTTCCCAGAACGAGCAATTGGCCCAAACCCAGGCTGGCATGCAGCAACGCGGTACCGCAGCAAGACAGGAACTACAGGACGAAGTGGCCAATGAAAAGGAACATCTGGATAACCGCCAACGACAAGTTGCCAATCGTTCCGAAGACATCCGGTTGGCCGCCAAAGAGCAGCTAGGGAAGACCTCCGCCGGTGAGCAGCGTTCGTTCGCTGAGTTCAATCGTGGGCAATTGGCCAACGAATACCCGCAAGGGGTTACAGAGGAGAGCTACACCGAAGGCAACAAAGTGATCGTGCGTCGCGTGTTGGTGCAAGGCAACAAAGCCGACAACTACACCAAGGTGATCGGCAAAACCCAGACGTACTACTTCAAGAACGGCCAGAGTATTACCGAATGGATCTGGACCAAAGAGACCGAGTGAACTTGGTCAAGACGGTTGGACTTCGCGCATTTGAGCTGCTGATATCAAGGTCCATGATCCCAAGGGCGCGTATTTCATCCAATGCGCCTATGCAGCACAAATGCCCCCAGCTATCCAATCGAATGCACTGTTTCGGAACGCTTGGTAACGCATATGGGAACTGGGGATAAAGCGTCGTCGCAGTTTTGAGGTCTCCATCGACCAAAAGAACCCTAGCTGGTCGTCGCTTCGTAGGAAGGTGGCTTCATTAGCCATCATATGCGCGTTTTCGCCATTCCCGTATTCTTCTGCGCCTTTGCGGCTGCGGCCCAAACCGGCCCTGGCGGCGTGGGTAGCAGTGCCACCAACGTATTATGGCTGGATGCCAACAAAGGGGTCACGCAATCCGGCGGTCTTGTTTCCCAATGGAACGACCAGTCAGGCAACAATAACCACGGGCTTCAACCGGGAGCCATTCCAACGGCCAAGCCAGCATTCGTGGCCAGCTCGGTGAACGGTTACCCATCGCTGGATTTCGATGGTACTGATGATCAGCTATGGGTCACGGACAATGCCACGATCGACCTCACGCAATGGCACTTCTTCATGGTGTTGACCACCGACGTGCAGAAGAACTACAATGCCTGGATGGTGAAGGGTGACGATAGCGACGAGAACTGGGAGATGCTCAGCTACAATGATGGGAACATCCACACGCCGACCAAGTACACGGATGGCACGCGGACCTTTCCCAGTTCTGTCGGAGGGCAGGTGACCACCACCACATTCGATATTATCGAGTACAGTTATTCCACCGGCGTGGGTCGCGATGTGTACAAGAACGCCACGAACATTATAACCGACAACGAGAACAAGACGCCCAAGGTGAACAACCTGCCGTTGTACATCGCGAACGAACGAAGTACAACAGGTCGCTGCGTTGACGGTGACATCGCCGAAGTGGTCGCATACAACGCTCCGCTGAACAGCGCACAGCGTGTCATTGTGAACAACTACCTCGCGGCGAAATACAACCGAACGCTTTCAACGAACGATCTTTTCATCCAGGACAATGCGGGCAACGGGAATTTCGACCACGATGTGGCCGGTATAGGCCGGGTTGACGCTTCGAACCAGCAAAGCGACTCACGCGGTTCAGGGATCGTGCAGATCGGCAAGGCGGGCTATGGTGGATTGGACAACAACGAGTTTTTGCTCTGGGGGCACAACAATGGGGTTCTGGGAACCTTCGGTGTTCCCGATAAACCAGCCGGTGTGCAAGGTCGATGGGGTAGGGTTTGGCGGGTGAACGAGGTAAGTACGGGCGGCACCGCCGTTGATGTGGGCAACGTTGATATCACCTTTGAGATGGCCGGTTTGGGACCGGTGACAGCGAGCGACCTGAGGCTGCTCGTGGATTCGGATAACGATGGCTTGTTCGCGGATGATACGCCGATCAGTGGCGCCACTTTCGTAAGCGGATCCTTATATCGGTTCAGTAACACATCAGCTATCGCGAACGGTCTCCGGTTCACGCTCGGTACTACCAATGTGAGCAACACGCCCTTGCCGATCGAGCTGGTTTCGTTCACCGCTTCGCCGATCGATGGAACCACGGTGCGCCTGAGGTGGGTAACTGCGAGCGAACAGGGGAATGACTATTTCACAGTGGAGCGTTCTGCTGACACCTACGAATGGATCGATGCCGTCACACTGGACGGTGTAGGCAACAGCACCGAGTTGACGGACTACACGATGGATGATAGGGACCTTGCGCAGGGCACACTTTACTACCGATTGCGGCAAACCGATCTGGATGGCACATCCACTGTGTCGGATATCGTGGTGGTAGACCTTTCGGGTAAAGGAGATCAGAAACCCTTGGTGTATCCGAATCCCGGGTCTGGGCCTTATACACTGAATTTTTCAGAGCCACTATCCGGCAGGGTAGATCTTCAATTGATCGATCCAGCGGGTCGCAAAGTGGCCCTGTTTTCTGAAGCTATGGCAGGTACTTCCACACTCGAATTCGATCCACTTGGGATCATTCCAGGGCTCTATCAACTGCGAGTCTGTATCGGGGGAAAGGTCAGCGTTAATAGCCTCGTGATCACTCCTTGAATTCTTTGCTCGCCATAGTGATCGAACGGAACAAATATTAATACCATTTCGCCATACAGATCGGGTGGATGTGTATGCCGAATTGGTACAAACACAAAGCCCCGGCCGATCGGCCGGGGCTTTGTGTTATCGATTGAAAATGATCTACTCGATCACCAGTCGCTCGGTCTTCACGGTCTCACCGGCGGTGATGTTCACCATGTAGAGGCCAGCAGCGAACTCGCTACCCAGGTCCACCACTTGGTTCATCTCGCCATCGGCAACAGCGAACGTGCGGGTCATCACACGCTTGCCGAAGATGTCGAACATGTCCATGGTCACCGTATTCACTTCAGTACTGAAGTCATACATGTTCAGGAACAACTGATCGCCACGGTTGGGGTTCGGATACATGCTGAAGCCCACCATGTTCTCAATAACACTGCGGTCTCCACCGCCACCGGCGAAGGGCACTGTGCAGTAGATCGAGTTGTTGGTGATCTCCACGGTGCATGCCACACCATATGGGCAGTAGGTAGCTCCACCATCGAAGCTGGCCTGCACGCGCACCGTGTAGGTGTACGTACCGCACAACAGCGGATTGGATTGCCATTGTGCCAGGAGCAACGCAGCGTTGGTGGATACCACATTGCGCAGGTATCCTTCTCCGACTTCAACGAACTCGAAGCGGTAGTTGGTAGCCGGGTTGCCTCCGCTGGTAACCACCTTGGCGAAGATCTTCCTGCATTACCACTCGCACCAACCACTTTACCGGTAACACCGCAACTCAGGTTCGGGTCGCCAATGGTGTTGTTCAGCTGGGTAAGCGTGCATGCCGTTGGATCGATCTTGAACAAGCAAGCAGGACCCCAATTGCCCACCCCACCGTTCACTTGTGTGCGAACGCGAACGTTCAGCAACGTGTTGGAGGGTAGCGGGTTGGTAACGATGGTGTTCAGCTTGAGCTTGGCGGCACGTACCGCGTTCGCTGGACCGTTCCCACCGCTGGTCGCATGGTTGCGGAAGATCTTACGGGTGTATCCGCCGCAAGGGTTGGTGAACCAGAACCAGTAACCGTCGTCGGTCTGGTCGCCGATACCATATTGCGCGCTCACAGCAGCGTCCGGGCTCGCCGTGATCACATTGCTGGCCAACCAGTTCACGCGATCGCAATCGGTGGCGATCACCGTTTGGGTGCTCGAAGGCTGGTTGCAGAAGGCTTCCGAGTTGGTGCTGGTCGTAGTGAAGCAACCGCCATTACCGGTGTTGTCCAAGATGCGACGACCGAAGTTGTCCACCAACTTCCAGCCACCACCGGCGATGCCGTTGTTGCCGCCATCGGTGAAGGTGAGGTTGAAGCAAGCACCTTGTGGTACACAGATCGTAGGCGTGTTGGTGCTGTTGTTGAGGTAAGGACCACCCGAAGCAAGCACGAACGGTGACGTAGCATCGATCATCTGCCACGTGATCTCGCTTCCAGCGCCATCAGCGTTCACAGTAAGCACCCAGTTGTCGCAAGGCACAGGCGTACCAACACACGCACACGCTACAATGGCATCGCCCGCAGTGAAGGGGTTATTGTCGTTGCAAGTGTCGCCATTCTTTCCGAACAGGGTGGGGCAATCATCCGTGTTGTCTTGCACGGACCCAAGTGGAGGGAGGCAGGTGAATCCAGGAACACCGGTCGCTGGATCGCCGAAGCCATCCACATCGATATCGGTGTACCAGGTCGTAGCCACATCAGCTACGCCACAACCACAAACCCCAGGTGCGATCTTGTTCGCGTCCAGCGGGCAACCATCCAAACAATCAGCGGTACCATCGCTATCAGCATCCACCGTAGCGTTGCTCACACCGGGGGTTGCGCACCAAGCGCGCCAATCCACATTGTTCAGGTCCGTATCGTTTCCGTCTAAGTAACGGGCCATAACTTTCAGTACGATCGCATTGTCATCACTGGTGGCTACTCCGGTTCCTGTACCTTCCGTGTAAGGGGCACCGGTATTGCCTTCGTAGCTGAACGCATCGATCAGATTGTTCGATGGATCGCGTAACGCTACAGCATCCGGCGATCCGTTCTGGATCATGTCCGTAGCAGGAGTTTGCAATAGGTTGAGGTTCGGGATCGTAGCGTTGTTCCCGATCACATAATAGCCACCGGCAGGAAGAATAAAGCTCGGCAGTACGATGGATTTGTACACAGCTGGGATCACGGGCGTTCCGTTCACCAATTGCACCACGAATCCACCAATGTTGAGTGCGGCTGCACCAGTGTTCTTCAATTCAACCCACTCCGCGTTGTCAGTTCCCGCATTGTCATAATCAACCTCGTTGATGCGCAATTGCGGTGCATCATCACTGATGATCGCGATCGTATGGGTCGCTATTACTGCGTTCGCAGGGCCGGATGAAATGGCCAAGGCGAGATTCACGGTTTCGATAGGCTCGTAATCACCATCATCCGTGATCAGCACGTTGAATGTTTGCGTGTACGGATAAGTGTCAGTTGGGAGGAAGGTGAGTTGCTGGGTTCCGACGGCGGTGTAATCCGTTCCGCTTGTGGCGGTTCCAGTACCAGCGTCCGTAATGTCAACTACCACCGCGCTCACCGGGGCAATGTTCATCTCCACACCTATTGTGGCAGCGATGCTCGGCTCGGTGGCACTGCTGCTTGGCAGAATGAAGCCCACTCCTGCTTGGATGGGATTTCCTGCGCAAACACACAATGGGCTCCAAACATCGTTCTCGGTACCCGGGTCCAGATCATCGCAAGGAGCACCGGGTACATCCGGTCCACCGATCACATTATTGCAATCAGGAAGGCAGTTGTTGAAGAACCCGCCCAATTGGATATTGCACTGGCTGAAGGTCTCGTGAGCTACGGTAATGGTCACGAAAGCATTGTTGGCGAATGGCCCGATCGTGGTGTCGCCTACACCTACGTTGAGGGCCTGAATGCCGTTCACATCATTGGTGATATCCACCGTCGTGCCGCTACCAGTGCTGGTAACACTTACGACGATCTCCCATGTGAAGTCGTCGACGCACTGACTGATCGCGGTCGCTGCTGGAGACTCGCAGATGCAGAACACGTTGGTGCTGTTGTTGGCCGCACCCGGGCTCAAACAACGTCGGCTCCAATCAACACTATTGTTGTTGCTGTCGCTGCCGTTGGGGAAACGACTTAGTCCGATGCCATCCGTAGCATCGTCGCCATCGATGATCGCGATCCCTGTGCCTTCGGTATAAGGGGCGCCAGTATTGCCATCGTAGCTTACCGCATCGAGCAAGGTGTTCAATGGGTCGCGCAGGCCGATACCATCGGGCGCGCCGTTCTGGATGAAGTCGGTGGGTGCTCCGGTCACCAAATTCACATTGGGGATCGTTGCATCGTTACCAACCACATAATAGGCTCCTGGGGCGAGTGAAAAGCTTGGTAACACGATCGTTGTGTACACCGCTGCACCACCACCTGTTCCGTTCACCAATTCGATCTGGTAACCAGCCAAGTCGATCGCTATCAAGCCCGTATTGAGCAATTCAACGAATTCCAAACTATCAGGCAGATTAAAGGGACCTCCAGGCATATCATAATCTACCTCATTGATCAACAAAGGCGATGGCTCGTTCTCGGTAATCGTAAGCACATGGTTGCTCGGGCCTGCAATAGCAGGAGTGCCTTGACCACCAGCGATGTTCTGTAGCGTGAAAGTCACAGCTCCACCACCATCATATACCGCATCGTCGGTTACGGTAATGGTCTGGGTTTGGTTTGTGCCATCGTTGACCGGGAAAGTCACAGTTTGGGTGGTGTAACTGTTCACGCGAGCTGCGCTTCCCGCAGTAATGGCGACTTCTACGGTTGTTGCTTGGATCGTGCTGAAGTTGTTGATGGCCAGTGTAAGGTTCGTAGTGCCGACACCCTCACTCACGGTGCTGGTTGCTCCCACAAATGCCACCGTGGTATTCGTAACAAACGACTGAGCAACGCTCAAATTGTCCACAGCAAAGCTGGGGCGCGAGCCTGATCCGCTTACCTGACGCGAAGCCCAACGCAACTGGACGATCGCTTGGTTATCGCACGCCGAAGGAAGAAGAACAGTTTTGGTCTGCAGGTTCTGTGGGGTGGTTATCCCAGCACCCGTCTGAGTTGTTGTGTTGTTCTGATATTCCATTCCCACAAGCGTGGTCCATGCCCCTGCAATACCAATTCGATATTGAAGTGTGACTTCGTTGATACGCGTATTCCCTATACCATCATGAGGATTCCTGATTGTCATGATGTCGTAGATCACCTCCACATTCGTGTTACCCGTTGTATTCACGGCCAAACACGTCGTTAGATCAAGCGATCCAGTGTTCAGAAAACCGATCTTGCCGTTGTAATTGTGAACGTTCCCAGAATTGGTTGAGGCACTGCTGCTTGCAACAAGAGCCTGTCGGCGTTGGGACCTCCAGTATTGAACGTCGCAGTACCTGCAGCAGCGGCGATCGTCCAACCTTGCCAGCCGGCCGGGTAGGCTGTAGCCGTATGCAAAAGGGCCGAAAAATCCTGCGTATACGGCAGTGCTTGAGGCGCCGGATTCGTTTGGGCAACGGCATTCGCCGTTACGGCAATTGCGGCAAGTCCAAAGAACCAACGGGCACTGGATAGGTGCGTCCGAAATTGTTCATGATCGAAAGGTTTGGTTTACGGTGCGAAAGAAGGGTTGCCAAGTTAACCCGCTGTTCCGCAATGCTGAACGAAAGGTTATGCACGATCCATAGCCTTTGCTGAAAGGCCGAACCACGTATCTTGACCGCGCTTCAAAACCAGCTCCAATGCGTCAATTCGTTACACTTTCGATCATTGCGACTTCGCTCACCATTTCGGCTCAAACGCTGTTCACGGAAGATTTCGAAAACAGCCCGGCCTTCACCCTCAATACCACCGATGCCAACTCGACAGTTGGCATCGCCAATACGTGGTTGGTCAACAATATCTATGCTGGCGGCAATGGCGTTGCGGACTGCCTGGGTTTTCCACTGGATTTCAGTATCGGGGCCACTGCCGGGCAGCCTGTCGGCATTACTACTCCGAACGGGAATTACCTGCACACCGCCAGCACCGTGGCGATCAGTAACGGCATCCAATGTTGTTCGTTCGGCGCTGCCGATGGCTTTTGCACGGATGCCGACGACATCTTCAGCGGGATGAATACGGACGTGAGCACCCTGGGTTCAACGGATGTTTCCTTGAAGTTCTGGTGGCTCTGTAGCGGTGGTACCCAGTATTACGGCGAAGTTTGGTACAGCTTGAACAGCGGAGGATCGTGGACTCAGCTTACCACACCCATTACGCAATACCGCAACCAAACGAACTGGTCGGAACAGACAGCAACGATCCCGGCTTTTGGTAACCAACCCACACTGCGCTTCGGCTTCCGCTTTCACAACGGTCAATCATTAGCCGGTGGTACGGATCCGGGCTTTGCCATTGATGATGTGCGGATAATTGCCAGTTCAGCGAGCACTATCGCGACAGGTGGCCTTGGTTCGGCTTTTTGCCAAGGCACATCTCTCAATGTGCCGTACTCGATCAACGGTTCTTTCAACGCCGGAAACGTGTTCAGTGCTCAATTGAGCGATGCGACCGGAGGTTTTGGTGCGCCGGTGGTGATAGGCAGTGTGTCCAGTACTACGGCTGGAACCATTACGTGTCAGATCCCATTCATTACGCCGCCAGGAAACGGATACAGGATCCGTGTAGTGAGCAGTAACCCAAGTGTGATCGGCGCGGACAACGGTGTCAACATTTCAGTTAACGAAGCGCCGAACGCAGGAACGAACAGCACGCTTTCCGCATGCTCAGGCGATGATCCGGTGGCAATGGATCTCGGTGGTGACTCGAATGGAACATGGTCTGGCCCAAGTTCTGTGATCAACGATACATACGACCCTTCGATCATGTCACCTGGAATTTACACATATTCGGTTCCAGGTGTGGGAAGCTGTCCACCGGATCAAGCAACTCTGGAGGTTACGGAGATCGCTGGCCCGAATGCGGGCACCAGCGAGGTTGCAGTGATCTGCAAGAACACAGGGCTTTACGAGCTTTTTGATTTTCTTACTGGATCACCAGACCTTGGTGGCACTTGGACCGGACCAGGTGGTTTGCCTTTTGCAGGCACGTTCAATTCCGATAATGGCACACCGGGCATTTACACGTACACGGTCGATCCAGGAGGACCATGCCCGAACGATGAGGCTGTGGTGACTGTTCAATTGGGAGAGCCCGGTGTAGCAGGAAGTGATGCCGAATGGAGCGTTTGTTCGAGCGAGTTGCCTGTTGATCTGTTCAGTATGTTGGTTGATGCGAACAGCACTGGAATTTGGTTCAACAGTTCGGGCGATCCGTTCAACGGGAACACTTCTGAAGGCGGGGTTTACACCTATATCGATTTCGCACAACAGCCCTGCTCGAATGACACAGCGGTCATCAATTTGATCGTTCAACAAGCAGCATACGCCGGCGAGAACGGTACGGCAACACTGTGTACGAACGGTCCCTTGCAAGCATTGACCGACCTATTGGGTGGTCTACCACAAACCAGCGGAACATGGACAGACCCCAACAACGTTGTCATTTCCGGGATCCTGAACCCCGCTATCGCTGTTTCGGGCTTGTACACCTACACGGTCCAAGGAATCGCTCCTTGTGCGAGTGACGAAGCGTTGTTGGCCGTGGTGATCGACCCATGCACAGGGATCGGATCAATAGTCGCAAACGATTTCCAGTTGAATTGGATAGCCAGCGGGGCAGAGGGTTACGCCCTATTCACCTCACCTGATCTGAACAACGCCACCTTGACCATTATCGATGCGGCAGGTCGTTCTATGCGTTCGTGGAATGGCATCAGCTCACGTGGGCGCCTGGCCGTCGATGTTCGCGACTTGTCTTCGGGCTTGTATGGATTGCGCATACAGGACGGTGTGCGAGAAGCGATGGTGCTCTTTCTGCATTGATCTTCGTTGAAAAGCCCAGGTTACGATTGGAAGAATTCCAACGGACCTGAAGAGCAGAGGAGAGTGTTCAAAGGCACGGCCCTGCTGAGTTCAGCCGATCCACAACACGATCGATCGTTCAAAAGTGCAGTCGACGATCCCCCGCAGTGGATCGGATGCCATCCACATTTGGCACACACTGTTCATTGAGCGAATGAAGAAAAAAGACCGGAAGATCTTTGTGCTGGATACTTCAGTGATCCTGTACGACCACTCGGCCATCGAATGCTTTCAGGAGCACGACGTGGCCATCCCGATACAAGTGCTGGAAGAACTTGATACGTTCAAAAAAGGAAATGATAGCGTCAACTACCAAGCGCGTGAGTTCATCCGCCATCTGGACGGCCTGGCCAAGGGCGACCTGCTGACGGAATGGACCCCGCTGAACGGCGCTACCAAGGGCCAGTTCAAGGTGGTGGCGAAGCACGACCTCAATGGTGTGGACGCGACCAAGGTTTTCCAGGACGGAAAGGCCGATCACCAGATCCTTAACGCCGCGCTGACGCTGCAGCGCCAGAACAAGGACCGTAAGGTTGTGCTGGTAACCAAGGATGTGGCTTTGCGCTTGAAGGCGAAGAGCCTCAACATCAACTCCGAAGACTACCTCACGGGCAAGGTGCAAGACCTGCGTGATGCCATGTACAGTGGGCGCACTGTAAAGGAAGATGTTCCGGAAAATCTGATCGACAAATTGTTCGAACAGGGCCATATGCCGGTGGAGGACCTGGGGCTTGCGAAACCTACAGGGAATCACTTCTTCATACTCAAGCACAAGAAGAAAAGCATTCTGAGCAAGTATGATCCGCGCACGGGCCTGGTCCATCGCGTGGAAAAGCACAACATTTTCGGGATCAGTCCGAAGAACGCCGAGCAAACACTGGCCATGAGTGCGCTCATGGATCCCGAGATCAAATTGGTAACGCTTCAAGGCGCTGCGGGTACGGGAAAAACCCTCTTGGCACTGGCATGTGCATTAGAGCTTCGCCGCGACTATCGCCAGATCTACGTTACCCGGCCTGTGGTGCCGTTGAGCAACAAGGACATCGGTTATTTGCCGGGGGACATCCAGAGCAAATTGGACCCGTACATGCAGCCCTTGTGGGACAACCTCAAACTGATCAAAGGCCAGTTCGAGAAGCACGACAGCACGCCCAAGCGCATCGATGAGATGTTGGAGAACGAGAAGATCGCGATCGCGCCGCTGGCGTACATCCGTGGCAGGAGCTTGAGCAACATCTTCTTCATCGTGGACGAAGCCCAGAACCTCACGCCGTTGGAAGTGAAAACGGTGATCAGTCGGGCAGGGGAGAACACCAAGATCGTCTTCACCGGTGACATACACCAGATCGATACGCCGTATCTGGATTCGGAGAGCAACGGTCTGAGTTATCTCATCGACAAGGCCAAGGGGGATCCGTTATTCGCACACATTACGTTGGAGAAAGGGGAGAGGAGTGCTTTGGCGAATCTGGCTAACGAATTGTTGTAGCTCACCCGCCGTGCGGGTGCTCTTCAAGCTCTTCGCATTTCTTTCGGTCTCTGCGGCCGCGTACCATCTGGTTGGTCTGTTCCATGTGGTCAACGATTCGCCCTTATGGCACAGTGCATTGTTCGTCGCGATCGATGTGTTCTGTGCCTATGGTTTTCTGTGCCGACCTCGATGTGGTCTTGTTCGCGACCATCGCATTGACATGGTTGGTCATCGAGGTTCCGCGTTCAGGCAGGCGAACGATGCTCTTAGGCGCCAGAGCGGCTCATTTTTCAGGCTGAGCTGATCTCTCCGCGAGCCTCCGTCGACTCTCAGCGCTTCGGCTTTTCTCCCTTTCAGAAGAGCTCTTTCACCTCCACGAAATCGAAATCAAGGTTGAAGAAGCTCTGAAAGTCCTTACCGGTTTCAGCCATTTCCTCGTCGCCGGTCTCGTAGTGCCAGTTCACCTGCACTTTCTGGCCGCGCTCGCTAACGGCGTTCAACTTATCGAAGATGTTGAAGAAGTGTTTGCTGCTACTTGTGTCCAAGTAGTCCATCTTCATGTTCACCACGGTCTCTTTGTTGGGCTGCCGCAGGTATTCATCGAGCCAACGATAAACACGACTGTAGAAATCCTCGCTGTTCGCGGGTAGGGAACGGCCGATGAACTCGATCATGCCGTGCTCGAGATCCAGATCGATCTGCGGACTTGTCTCGGTGCGATCGATGTGCAGATGCTTGGTGGCCATGACAGTGGAATTGGAGCGCCAAACTATCGGCGTGGTCCGCGGAAGGAACCCCGCACACCGTTGGAATGTGAACAAACGCTCGTGTACGACGAAGGCCCTGCTCTCGCAGGGCCCCCGCCATTCGACCCACCCACCAGAGATCTGTCAATGGCTCTTGTACTCCACCAGGATCTGTTGGTCGCTGGGGAGCAGGAGTTCAGTATCGTTCAAGCGGCGCACCCAATAGAGGTATTTGCCGGTACCGTTGCACGCGAAGGCGGTCATGCTCTCGTCGGCATCCAGTGCTTTGATCGGAAAAGTGCGCCAGCGACCGTTGCTTTCTTGCATTGCTACTTTCAGTTCAACGGACTCTTTGCACACGTTCTTCAGTGTGATCTGGTAAACACCGCTGTAATCGCGCTTGAAGCCTTCCTTGTAGGCCTCGCATTTCGCACAAGGCTCGCCCCATGTGCTTTTCTCTTTGGCCACACAATCAGCGTAGCTCTGGTCTTGCGCGAAGGCATTCGCAGCGAGCACGATAACGGCGACAAGGGTTGTGGTTCTGATCATTTGCAACGGTTGTTCTGGAGAATGATGGCGGCTTCGGCGTTTCCCATTTTCTTACTGCTTTTCCAATCGGCGCAGGCGCTCTTGATATCGCCCAGTGATTTCTTCGTCCAGCCTCGATTGTTGAAGGCTTCTTCGTTCTTTGGATCCAACCCCAGGACGGTATCGAAGTCATTCATCGCGAGATCGTGCTTGCCTGATTTGTTATACGCACTGCCTCGGCTTGTGTACGCCCATACATGGTCGGGTTTGCGTTGAATGAACGAGGTGAGATCGGTAATAGCGGCTTCGTAGTTCTTTTGAATGCTGTAACAGAAGCCACGCTGCAAGTAGGCGTTGAGATGCTCACTATCCTCCGAGATCACCTCGGAGAAAAGCTTGATCGCCTGGTCGTAGTCCCCCTTCCTGTACGCACGGTCACCTTCTTGAAAGGTCTTTTCCAAAGCCTTGTCCGGAGTGGCCTGTGCAAAGTCTTGCGCATATCCGGAATAGGCCATGGCAGAGTATAAAAGAAGCAGGCTTGTTCGTGAGAATCGGATCATGCTCTTTGAATGCTTCACTTCGTACGCTTGTCTTTTTTCTTTGTTCCAGTGTCACTGGTTCGTTGTTCGGCTTGCACATCGTTCACCAATGCGGTCAACAGCTCGATCGCCTTCGCACCGTTGGGATCACCGGCAGGTGTTGGAAGGTTGATCCGACCAGTTTGGCTGATCACACCGCTCTTACGGATCTCCTTGTCGATACACTTGGCGTGATCACTATTGCACTGGAGCATCACGGTATTCTCTTCAGCGTTGTGCGAACACGTGGAAGGCGCGAGGAATTCGATGTACACCTGGTCCACACGATAGGCCTGGCCATTGTTCGTGTATTCGGTGATCAGTCTGTCATCACGATCGACAGTGAATGTGGCAATGCTGCTGAAGTGGGCGTTCAACGCCTGCAGATCGGCTTCCACGCCCTGCGCCATGCCACTTGGAATGCGCAAAGCGAGGACGATGAAAAGGAGCGTTCGCATTTCTTTCCGTTCCAGGGTATCCGATGAAGATCCTGAGGTGATCACTTGGTGCCGTTGGATCGCGTGTTGGTTTCCGCCAATCGCATCAATCCTTCATTCTGTTTGGTCTCTACGAAACCGGCCAGGAGCTGACGGGCTTTTTCGCCCGTTGGGTCATTGCTTGGCAAGGGAAGGCTCATTTGGCTCACAGAGCTGGAAGCATTCGGCTTGCGCATTTCCGTTTCGATGCACTTGGAACGTGGGTCCTGGCATTGCAGGATCAGGATCTTCTGCTCCGCATTGTACGCGCAGGTGCTGGCATCGAGGAAGTCGATATAGGCCATATCGGTGCGGTATGTGCTACCCCCTTGGATATAGTCAGCCACCAAGCGCTGTTGCTTATCTATCCGAAACTTCACCGCACCATTGAAATGCGCATTGAGCGCGACCAGTTCAGCGGTTGCTGAAGTCTCGAGCGCATAAGCGGTGGGTGGGGTTGCTGCGTCATCCTGAGCGATGGTTGGCGTTGCTGCAAGAAGCACGAGAGGAAGAATGATGCGTTTCATGGGATGTTTGCCGTAGCCCGGCGAAGGCATGAGTTTGTGGAACTTTCGGATGGTTGCTACGTAATGAGGGAACATTTAGTTCGAAACACATGGAAAACAAGAACCGCTCAGTGGCAGTGCGAACGTTGATCATGGCTGGTGCCCTCGTAATGGGTATCGTAGTGGCGATGGCTGCTAAAGGCCTGATCCAGACGCTCGCCTGACCGATGGGCTTTCCGAACACTCTTCGAGCTTGCGCGATCGTCGGCACGTTGGTACTTACCAGCGCTGCCGGCGTTCTCGCGCAGACCTTTCAGATCAACGGACGTGTGAAGGTGGACGGTGGTGCTTTGGAAGGAACAAAAGTGGTGGTGTACAAGAACGGAGAGAAGCAACGAACCGTGAACAGCGGCCTTACCAAGTTCTCCTTGGATCTGGACCTGAATGCTGACTACATCCTTTCATTCGAGAAAGAGGGGTTTGTTTCCAAGAAATTATCATTTGATACACACGCGCCTGCAGAAGCGATCGCGAACGGATTCACCCCTTTCGAATTCGCGGTGAACATCTTCAAACAGTACGACGATGTGAATTCCGTGGTATTCAACCAACCTGTCGGCATGATCCGATTCAGCTCGGAGGCTGACGATTTCGACTACGACACCGACTATACCAAGAGTATACAAAGCGAATTGGAGAAGGCCATAGAGGAGGTCGCCAAGAAACAGGCGGAAGAGAAAGAAAAGGATGCCATAGCCGCCAAACAGGAAGAAGACGAAGCGAAAGCGCGTGCGAAAGCAGAAGCGCTACAAGCCAAGGCCGATGCAGAATCGGCAAAGCTGAAGGCCAAACAAGACAAAGAGGCTGCAGAAACAGCCAAGCGCGAGCAAATGCGCCTTGATGCTGAGGCCAAAAAAGCAGAACAAGAGCGCTTGGCCGCGGTGGAGAAAAAACCGAAAGAACAACCCGCTCCGAAAGCGGAGCCGAAACCCAAACCTGAACCAAAGAAGAAAGAGGAACCAGCCCCGGTGCAACCACCAGTATTGGCCAAGGTGAAGGCTCCAAAACCACCACCTGAGCCGCCTCCTGTAAAATTCGATCCTCTCATCACCAAGCTCCATGAGGGCTCCGAAGCACGTCGTTCCAACGGAGCGAACGAAATGGTGGAAGCTTCACCGGTTCAGCGCGCAAAAGAGAACGGATCAAGTGAAGCGAAACCCGCTTTGCCAGAGAAGACAATCGAGGTGGCACGGCATGAAGAGCTCATCGTGGAGCCTAATTCGGTTACAACCCGGATCGATCTGGACAACGGCAAAGCCAAGACGGAGTATCGCAAGATCGTTCACAAATACGGGAGTGTTTTCTACTTCAAGGACGGGCAGAGCTGCACCAAGCTCACCTATGAGAACGAGGCCTTGGCCGAAACGAGGTAAGGCTTTACCAGGCGTATTGCAGATCGATCGCAAGCGCCCGACCTCTTGCACGATCGCTCAATAACCCGATCAGGTTTGGCGCGAGCAGACCAACCAACAAGTTCTTGCCCACCAACCGCTGGTAGCGGACACCGGTTCGCCACCCGCCAAAACCACCATAGGAGACTTCACCACGAATTGAATTCCTTTCCGCGAACGAATGTTCAACGCCCAGCGATCCGTGAGGGTAATAGCCGGGGAGGTTTCTTACATCCACCTCGGCGCTCAATTCGAATTGATGCGCACATTTCACACTGACCCTTGCGTTCATTCGAACCGGCAATAGGCGTAAAAAAGCACCACGCACATACCCGAGACCCAAGGAGTCTTGGAGATCCGTTGAGCCGGTGATGGACGCATTGAGATCGAAAACGTCATCCACTTGAATGCCTTCGTATACGAGAATGGAGTCTTTCGGTATTCGAAGGCTGTTCTCGTTCCATACGATGGCACCCAGGTCCTGAATACCGAACGTGAACGACGCTTCCCGGTGGCACAAATTGAACCGTTGGTTCACTTCGGCTCCCAACGCCGCTCCAATTCCATTGTTGCTCAAGCCAGGAGGAGCTGCAGTATCGCTGCGGGCATAATTCCCCTCCAGGTCAAGCCTCAAATAGCGACCATCGATAGCGGTGAAAAGATCCGCGCGATCAATGCGAGCAGCGTTCAAGGACTGCCCATTCACCAATTGTAGCATCAGAAATGATCGCGTCTCCTTGTCCTCGATACCGAATCCGAACGTCTGATAGCGAACCTGTTCCAAAGCGGTGGGCGCTAATTCCGCGGTCGCATTCTCAAAATCGGCATTGCCGAAGAACGTGGTGCGGTAGAGATCATCAGAGAAGCGCAGCCCCATAACATCATGGTAGGTTATAGAAATGCGGGGGCGCATGTTGCCGTTGCCCCATAACGAATCACCCCAGGCATAACTCAAATTGGCTTCCAAGGTGTACCCAGCGCGACTTTGCTGATCCGTTCTCCCTTCGGAGCGTTGGCGAGTTTCGCGGTCCAGTGTTGCACCCTGCCACAGACCGAGCACAAGGTCGTTACGCAAGGTGTTGGAGTCGTAAAAACCTTTCGCCTCGAATTTCAGGAAGTGATCAGCATTCGCCAGTGGCCATGCCATAATGCCACAGGTATCGGCCTTGGTCGGGGTTCCGGAAAGGCTGTCCGGATCTTGCGCGGAGGCAGACCAGGTCACGAAGCAGAAACCAGTAACTACCAACCAGCCTCTACTCATCACCATTCACGATGTAATTACCCTCCAACGATACCACGATATCGATCGTGTACCCACTTCGCAATTGCACAGGTTGTGGTTGGCCTGCTGTGTTGAACGTGGCCCTGATCTTCAATCGTGCGCCGTCAGGACCGGCAGAAGATCCAGGATAGAACAGGTCCAGTTGCTCTTTGGTGATGACAAAATCCACTTGACTTTCAACGCTGTTCGAAACCAGACCACTTCCATTCACCTGAGCAGAATTAATGATGCCGCCGGGTGGAAGGAGGGCCAATACGGCTTCTTCGCTATCAACGATCTCCAATGCCAGTGTCGCCGAGAACGGAAAATGGTTCGTGGCGAACACATGCAACGTACCACCTTGCAACGCGTGATCGGTGAGTGTACCTGTGAGATCGATGTTGGTGATCGCAGCCACTGCAAGGTCGGCAGCGGCAAGCCGCAAGGGAATTTCCACTTCCAGGTCGGCCGCCAGGGTGCTTTCGTAATAGAAGAAATCGTTCCCGTTGCTCACATCTCCCAATGGGTCTATGGTGACATCCAGGTCATAGGCAATGCCTGTGGGCAGGTTCTCGATAAAGGGAATGATATTGCTGTTACCGGCATTGATGAAGTAGTTGTTCAGCGCAGACTGGAACGAGGATCCGAGGTCCAAAGCGCGATCCAAGTTGATCGGGCCAGAGGTGATCGGATGCACCAGGTCCACTGTGGTTGATGTGTTCGTATTTACGGACCGCAGGTAGTTGATGTGCGCGCGTGCATCAACACCCAACCCATTGCGCACTTTCAGCCTAGCGGTGGCATCCTCCAATGCCAGCATGCCACTGATATTCTCAAAAAGGTCGAGTTGGGTGGTGTCCGGATCGATCGCGATCTCGCGCATTCCAAAATACCCACGAGCATAGGCAGGCACGATCCCATTGTATCGTATGATCGCTTCCAGACTATCGGCCTGGCCCATTTGCACAGTTGGGCCGTTGATATCCGTCGTGAACGTAAGGTTGGTCGTCAAGGTGTTCACGTCATTGAAGCCGGGACCGCGCAGATCGAACACATATCCGTCCAGTGGCCGAACTTCAACAAAACTGGAAGGTGCGGCACTACTGCCTGATGGGACCACTACCTGTAAAGCGAGAGATGAGCCGCCCAAGGTGGCTCCCGGAAGACCAAAATCGCCGACAACATTCGTTTGTAGACGGTTCACCATTTCCAATTTCAGCGTCCCGGAACGAACGCGCAACTCGCGCAATTCGAGCTGGTCAAGGTCGAATCTCGTCACATCGTTCGTGTTCGAGAAATTTGTTCCTGGGAAAAGAGTGAGCATGAACGGAGGAGGGACATCCGGGAAATAGGAATACCGGAAACTGGTATCCGGTGCTTGGAGGATCGTATCGAGCTTCAGCGCGAACAACTGGGAGTTGTACACGAGGGATACATTTCCAGAAGCGTCAGCAGTGAGCAGTGAATCCGGAACCAGGTCGGCAATGGTCAGCGTGGTACGTATCAATGGAACAGCTACGTCAATATCCCATTTTGGCCCTGAAGGCTCTTTTTTGCACGCCGTGAAGACAAATAGGAGGCCGGTCGAAAGGGAGGCAACCGATGCGAGCGAGCTGCGTTCTAACATAGGCAGGCAATGTAGATCGACGGAAGGTACCACAGGGTATTGGACGTCCGGATCGCTACTTTCGCTGCACAGTTCGGATGAAAAGGTCGGATCATCATGTTACGTGAGCGCCGGATCTTACTGCCGTGGATCGCCAGTGCTGTCTTGATGTATGGCTTGTCGTATCTGTGGCATGGTGTGGCACTGAACGATTTGCGCGAATTGCGCATACCGATAGGCCTTTATCTGGGCCTTTCTGGGTTGGCCTACCTGATCATCGGACTGGGTATAACGATCGCAACCCACCAGGGAATTCAGCATAATTGGATCGGACTGAAGCAGGGCTTTCCGCTCAAAGGCATGCTCGTTGGCGCTATTATCGGATTCATTGTGTTCTTGCTGGCCTTCCTCTTCGGTATGTCGTTCACCGATCGGGGTATGATCTACATCGTGGTGGATGTGCTTTGGCAGATGGCCGAGCAAGCTTTGGGAGGCTTGATAGTTGCCCTTGGGATCATCTACGACCTGCATCAGAGTTTTATCGAGAACGAGCGCGCTCGCTAGCGATCCCGCTTGATCTCGCCTTCGTTTCGGTCATCACTGCCGGTATTTTCCTTTGAACACCCGTTCGATCATCGCGGAATACTCCTGCTCGCGCGCGTTGACCCCTGGTTCGTAGAACGTCTTTCCGCTGATGTCATCGGGAAGGAACTCTTGCTCACCAGCGTGCCCTGGCTGATCATGGCTGTATTTGTAGTTGATCCCGTAGCCCATATCCTTCATCAACTTGGTGGGCGCATTGCGCAGGTGAAGGGGGAACTGGTAGATCACCGCTTTTCTTCACTTCCCCTTGCGCCGCGGCGATCGCCATATAGGCGCTATTGCTCTTTGGCGAACAAGCCAGGTAGACAGCACACTGGCTAAGGATGATACGGCTTTCCGGCCATCCGATCATTTGCACGGCTTGCATGGTGGTCGTCGCCATCAAGAGCGCATTGGGGTTGGCATTGCCAATATCCTCGCTCGCAAGGATCAACATGCGACGTGCTATGAAGACCGTGTCCTCACCGCCTTCTACCATACGCGCCAGCCAGTACACCGCTGCATTGGGATCGCTACCGCGCATGCTCTTGATGAACGCGCTAACAATGTCATAATGCTGTTCGCCCTGCTTATCATACCGTGCTGCATTGCTCTGCACCACTTCCATCACAAGCGCATCGGTGATGATCGGCGGATCGCCACCTGCCTTCACGCACAATTCGAATGTGTTCAGTAACCGGCGGGCATCTCCACCACTAGCCCGCATCAGGGCCTCTGTTTCTCTCAGTTCAATTGGACGGTCCTTCAACTGAGCATCAGAACGCATGGCACGCTGAAGCAGGTCTTGCAATTGTTCCTCTGCCAACGGCTTCAGTGTATAAACTTGGCAGCGGGAGAGTAGCGCACTGATCACCTCGAACGATGGGTTCTCCGTGGTGGCTCCGATCAGCGTGATCGTTCCCTTTTCCACTGCGCCGAGCAACGAGTCTTGCTGTGCCTTGCTGAAGCGATGGATCTCGTCGATGAAAAGCACCGCGCTACGGGAGAACAATCCCGCGCCGCCGGCTTGATCGATCACCTCCCGAACATCTTTCACACCACTATTGATGGCGCTAAGCGAATGAAAAGGCCTCTTCAGGCGCTCCGCGATCAAGCGGGCCAAGGTTGTTTTTCCAACACCCGGCGGGCCCCACAGGATCATGCTCGGCAGCATTCCGCCCGCTAGTGCCTTGCGCAAGATCCCCTCTGGCCCCACAAGATGTTCTTGGCCAACGACCTCGTCCAGGTCACGGGGTCTCATACGTTCGGCGAGGGGTGCGCTGTCCATGTTCACGTGGCAAAGGAAGGGCTCACTACACTTGCATCACACAATGGCACATATCCTGGTCCTGAACGGCCCGAACCTGAACTTGCTCGGTACGCGGGAAACTGAACTTTATGGTACACGGTCGTTTGATGACTACCTCGTCGAACTGCGTTCAACTTTTTCTGGCCATACCATCGATCTCGTACAGAGCAACATCGAAGGTGAGTTGATAAATGCACTTCAAGGTGCTATTGGCAACTATTCCGGTGTTGTTCTGAACGCGGGTGGATTCAGCCATACGAGTGTGGCCATTCGTGACACGATCGCCTGGCTATCACTTCCAGTTGTGGAAGTTCACATCAGCAATATCCATGCACGTGAAGAATTCCGTGAGCGCTCGATCACAGGGGCCAAATGCGTGGGTGTGATCACCGGTTTCGGAATGGATGGATATCGCTTGGCGATCGATCACCTGCTCACGCGCGGCGTGAAGTGAAGGCTCGTTGGTCAAGTTGCGGAAACGTCTTCTGGCCGAGGATGAACCGATCGTAAGCCACGCTGCGGGTATATTGACCAGTAAGGTCGACGTCCTTTTCCAACTTCGCCAGGCGTTTTCTTTCGCGCAACAAAGCCGGAAGTCGTTTGCAGAAGTGCCGGTGTGCACGACCTACTACCCACGCATGGTCGGAATGTCCTTCCAGCAGGAATTTCAGGGCGGCGAAATCATCGAGGATGAACCGGCGCAGGATCCGGCCAAAGATCCATCGTGAACGCAAGTTCTTTGTGAGGACGCAAAGACTATTTCGAAAATTGAGATAGGTCTTGCGCGTGCTTCCATAGCCAAGCGCGCCGCCGCCCACGTGGTATACTTTCGAGGAACTCGTGTAGCCGATACGCCAGCCTGTGCGACGCAACCGCCAGCACAGATCGATCTCTTCCATGTGGGCGAAAAGCTGGTCATCGAACCCGCCTGCTTCATGGAACGCCTTGCTTCGGACCATCAAGCAGGCACCAGTGGCCCAAAAAACCTCATGGTCGTCATCGTACTGCCCTGTGTCCTTCTCCGTTATTTCGAAAATGCGCCCGCGGCAGAAAGGATAGCCATTGCGATCGATGAAACCACCTGCAGCACCAGCGTGCTCGAAGCGCGCGGGATCCGCGTGACTCAATACTTTGGGTTGGCAAGCAGCCATGCGCGGGTCGCGATCCAGCATTGCACGGAGCCCGCGAACCCAGCCTGGTGTTACTTCCACATCGGAATTCAGCAGTACGTAGAATTCAGCTTCGACCTGTTTCAGGGCTTCGTTGTAACCGCCAGCGAAACCCCGGTTCTCCGGCATTTGGACCACTTCCACCTCGGGTGCGTTAGCACGTATCCAAGAAACTGAACCATCCGTACTCCCGTTGTCGGCAACAATTACCCGAGCATCGTTTTTCGACAGTTCTACGACATTCAACAAGAAGCGACGAAGCCATTGCTCCCCGTTCCAGTTAAGGATCACTATCGCCGTATCCATGCTATTGCCCCGTACCGCTCGCAGGCGGCAAAAGTGGACAACGAATTCGCAACGTGATCAGTGCGGCCGTAAGAAATTGTCCTCAACACGCTGCCCTTCAACCGAAAAGACCCGCCTGCCGTCGCTTTGGCCTGCCGGACCCAGTGGAGCGCTCAATTGAGCCTGCCAGTTATAGTTCTTCAACTCACCAGGTATCTCCGAGTGCATCAATTCCCAACATCCGATGCCAACGTTCTGCTGCCAGAAAACGAAACGCTTGTCGGAGTATCGCCCTGCGCGGTAATAGTGCCAGATCACATAAGGCAATTGCTTGTTGTCCTGGCTTCCATCCACAACCGTGCTCGGCAACCCATATTTGAGAAAGGTTATGCCTCGATCGCTCTCGTACCCTTTCTGATTGCGGCAACCGTACATTCTGTTCGCGTTCACCACTTGTGCGTAGTAGCTCTTCCATGCCCGTTCAGGATCGAACCCATCCCGGTTTGCCCAGAACGTGTATAAAAACCGCTTCATCAATTCTAAGTTCTTGTCCTTCCATCGGTCATCGATCATGCGCCGTTCCAGGTCATCGGCTATTGGACGCAAACAAGCTACGTGCTCGGCCAGGGTGTCAGGGTCATTGATCCGGTCAACGAAGGTGTTGGAGACCACTACATTCTGAAGCGCGTTCATGTCGTACTGCAGTGGATTGTTCCGTTGAATGAATTGTTCTTGCCTTGCCAGAACCTCGCCTTTATGATCCGCCACTTCTACAGAAAGCAGGTAGTTGCCTGAGGGCAATTGGTCGATCGGGAACTCGGCCGCGATCGGAACTACAGATGCTCCCTTCACACGAAGCGCGCGTCTGAATTCCCCTTTCACCATCTTGGTCTCGTAGGTTTCGATCTGGTAGCTGAGCGAGAAAAGACTGTCCCGTCCGAAAGTTGCCTCCGTACCATAAACCTCTGCATAAAAACCAACTTTGGTTACATCGGCAGGGTAGTACGTGCCGGCAAATGGTACCGGGATCGCATTGCCCTTTTCATCCTTTCGACTACCTGTGGTAAGCATCAGGTCGCTGAACGATATCCCTTGAGGCAATGTGGGAAGTACAAGAGGGCCACGCCACTGAGAAAGATTGTCAGCTGGGCCATTCACATCCACAAGCTCGATGGTGAGCACATAGTTGCCTGCAGGCAACAGGAAGTGTTCATCCACCAGAAAATCACTTGTTATCGTATCACTTCGCTCAGGGCCGAGGATATCCGATTTCCGATAATCGACAATTGCCGAATCGAGTTCGATCAACGTAAGTGCCTCGATGTGAGGCTGTCGTTTTCCGCTCTCATTGGTCTTCCAAATAGCGGTACCACCCAGAACGCTGATGTGCACGTCCAACTGCTCTCCTTTCCCTTCCACGTGGAAGCGCTTGCTTTCTACAACCGCATCGAGCGTTGATCTCTGCTGGGCAATACCACCTGCTGCCAGCAGACTAAACAATATGAAGAGCGAGTTCCGGGTCATGTTCCAAAGATAGACGTGTGAGAAAGTCGATCATATCCGTTCCTTGTTCATAACCGTCCGTTGCTTGCTCTCCATACTTTCGCGGCACCATTTTTCAAGTTAAGTCGCTTGATCACCTGGAGAGGTGGCAGAGTGGTTGAACGCGGCGGTCTTGAAAACCGCTTTACTCGCAAGGGTAACGGGGGTTCGAATCCCTCCCTCTCCGCTGTGCCTGAAGCCGCCATTCGATAGATGGCAGCTTCTTCGTTCCAATGATCGGCAGCACGTCTTCGGTCTTGCTTGGTGTGTTGAACTGATACGATCCTCTTGCCGAACTTCGCCCAATGCGCATAACCTTTCTTGGAACGGGCACGAGCCAGGGCGTACCCATGATCGGCTGTGACTGCGCGGTTTGCAAAAGCGCGGATCCACGAGATAATAGACTTCGCGTTTCAGTGCTGGTCGAGACCAAGGGAAAGCGCATTCTTATTGATGCGGGCCCCGATCTGCGTCAACAAATGCTGCGATCTGGCACAACGGAATTGGATGCCGTTCTGCTTACGCACGAACACATGGACCATATTGTTGGTATGGATGATCTGCGGGCGTTCAGTTTCAAACATCAACCATCGAGAGCTGTTCCTATTTATGCTGATGAGCCGACAATGACCGCTGTTCGCCGTGTATTCTCTTACGCTTTCGCGGAGAAGAAGTATCCAGGTGTTCCAAAATTCGATCTACGGACCATCGGCCGTGAGCCGTTCGAAATGGATGGTATCGGCATTACACCGGTGGAAGTCATGCACATGCACATGCCCGTACTCGGTTTCAGGGTTGGTGGATTCACGTACATCACGGATGCGAAAACCATAGCCAGGGAGCAACTGGACAAGATCCGTGGAAGCGAGATCCTGGTGCTCAACGCGTTGCGTCATGAGGAGCACTACTCGCACTTGAACATCAAGGAAGCACTTGCTATTGTTCAGGAAGTACGCCCGGAGCAGGCCTACTTCACACACGTAAGCCATCTCATGGGACTGCATGCGGAGTCAGAGAACTACTTACCGCCGAACGTTCGGATCGCACACGACGGCTTGGTGGTAGAACTGCAAGAGCCGTAATCGATTGGTGCGACCACTTTGCCGCGCACGTCCCCAGTATTGCCGATATTCGGCCTTCAACCCCTATTTGCGCATGTTGAAACCAATTCTCGTATCCTCGTTCTGTATGCTTGTTGCCATTGGCAGCACCGCTCAAGTTGCCGTGCATGGTCACGACCAGTACTCGGTAACCTTCGTCAAGGACAGGAGAGCGCTGCCTGATGAATCACGGCAAAGTGCCCTTCGTTCTCAGCCGTCCTGGCGACATTTCGTGGCAGAGCATCCGCAATGGCGCGTGGAGTTCAATGAACAGAACTGGAAGCCACACCGGGCTTTCGGGCCGGGCATACCCACGGTAGGAGGCACCCCGGAAGAGCGGGCTTGGTCCTTTCTGGCTGGGCAAGCGCAATCCTTTCATATCGCTCAGAACGAATTGTACGTGCGGTCGGTTTCGTCAAGCAGCAAGCACCATTTCGTGCACTTTGGGCAGCGGCACAACGGAATGGAGGTTCTGTGGGGGCATGCACTTGTAAAAATGGACTTGCAAGGTCGTGTGATCAGCTTCGGTTTGGATGTGTACGATCTGATCACACCCCTCCCTGAGCCAGTGCAGACCGATGAAGCGCTCAGGTCGGCGGCTGCAGCAGGTGTAGAGGCGCCTACCAGTTTTTCGATCGACCCAGCACTAGCCATACTTCCTATCCCTGCAACAGACGGTGTGGACCTTCGGATCGTAAAACAAGTGCGTGTTGAAGCGCGCGGTTCAGGCGTTCCTTCCGATCTCCTGTGTCTCGTTGATGCGGTTACAGGCCAATTGCTGTATCGCAGCGATCGTATTGTTACCGAGAAAGGGCATGATGGGGCGGAAGTTGGAGCGGACGTGACCTTTTCTGCAACAGTGAGCAACACGATCCCCACCCCGTCAAGCATACTTCCATTGCGCAATTTGAACCTGGTCGCAGGTGGCCAATCCTTCGTTACGGACCCGAACGGTAACGCGAACACGGGACTTGCAGGTCCGATCCCGTTCTCAACCGAACTGTCCGGTACTTGGGGAACGGTTTTTACCAACGGGAATACACCGGCGTTAAGTGGCACACTTCAAGAAGGCGCCAATGCAGTGACTTTTGACAACAACGCAACGGAAGAGGAGACAAGCGCATACTACCATGTGAACAACATACATGACCACGCGGTGGATGTGTTACCTGGCTTTACCGGAATGGATATCGATCTTCCGATCAATGTGGACAGGACGGATGGGGATTGTAACGCCTTCTACGATGGATCTTCCATCAATTTCTACTTGGAAGCGAACGACTGCTATTCGCTAGCACTGATCAATGATGTGGTGTACCATGAATATGGGCATGGTATCAACGCCACATATTATGCTTCGCAGAGTGCTTCCTTCACTAACGGTGGCATGAACGAGGGATATGCGGACGTATGGGCTTTTTCCCTAAGTCTCAATCCTGTACTGGCAGAGGGCTACAAGATCAGCACACCTGCTGCATTCATACGTGTGTACAATGCGGCCCCCAAAGTTTACCCGGTCGATATTGTGGGAGAAGTGCATGCCGATGGTGAGATCATTGCCGGTGCATGGTGGGATACCTATGTGAATCTGGGAAACAACATGGTGCAAACAATGGACTTGTTCGCCGACGCATTTCCAGGGTTACAAGCGACCGTTGCCAATGGCAACGAGGGTTCCGCATTCCGAGCGGTGCTTATTGATGTTCTCGAGGCCGACGATGATGATGGGAACCTGATCAACGGCACCCCGAACGGGTCAGCCATCGCGGAAGCGTTCCGAAAGCACGGTATCACACTGATCAGTGGCTTTGATGTTGCTCATACACCTGTAGAAACATCCCTTCAGGACGCGGGTATCCTGATCGAAGCCACTGCTGTGGTTTCGGGGGATTTCGATGTGTATGTGCAAGGTGTTCAATTGAACTATCGTGCGAACACCGGAGCTTGGCAACAAGTGTTGATGACAGCTGTTGGTGGTGATAACTATGAGGCTACTATTCCTGGTCAACCCACCGGCACGGTGATCAGCTATTACATCGGATTACTGGATATCAATGGAGTTCTCAGCGGTGTTACGCCTTCAGGAGCGGACCAGGAGGAGCCTAATCTGCCGAATTACATTTTGGTGGGTTACGACCTTCAGCTCACCGAGGATGTGGACAACCTGAACGAATTGGGAAACTGGGACCTCGGACTCTCTTCGGACAACAATACCACGGGCACTTGGGAGCTGTTTGCTCCAGAGGCTTCGTTCAGCACAGTTGATGGCAGCGAGATCCAAACTGGTCAACAGCATACGGTGGGAGGGGAGTACTGTTTCTTCACAGAAAATGGAAACAATCCTGATACTCCTGGCGAAGCCGATGTTGATGGCGGACACACCACATTGCAAGGCTATCCGATGGATCTTTCGGGTTACGAGAATCCCACGTTCACGTTGTACCGTTGGTACACGAACAGCCCTCCTGGTGGTGCGAATCCTGGTCAGGATTGGTGGTATGTGCAGATCACGAATAACGGCACCGATTGGGTATTTGTTGAGAATACGCGCACGGATGACCGCAGCTGGCGCAAGCTCGCATTCCGTGTTCAGGACTACGTGACGCCTACGAGTACGGTGCAACTGCGCTTCATTGCGAGCGACAGCACCCACGTAGGTCAGAATCTTGATGGAGGTAGCTTGATCGAAGCGGCTGTGGACGACATCCAACTTTGGGACAACACAAGCGTGGGTATCGGAGAAATGCGGACTGATGCGATCACTGCGCTTTATCCGGATCCTGCGAACGACCAGGTCGATCTGGTACTGGCCATTCCTGCAGGTAGTTCAACTCGTATAGATGTGATAGACCCCGCAGGACGTATCGTGCTTTCGGACAGGTTGACCAGTGTTGCAGGCATTACGAGATCCACTGTTGATGTTTCGGAGCTTAGCGCTGGTGGCTATGTGATGCGTGCCCAGTGGGAAGGAGGAAGTGCACAGAAGCAATTCTCCATCGTTCGATAGTTGGATCATGAGAGCAGGCCCCCGGTGATCGCATAGATCGCGGGGGCCTTTCGCTTTCAGGGAAGATGCACCGTGCTGGAAATGGTGCGATCACGACCTTGCAGGCAGACCAAATACAGACCTGAAGGCAACGGAGGGAACAACGTGCGTGCGATACCATCCGAGATCGACGAACTGAACATTGTTCTGCCGCTCAGATCCATTATCCGATAACCATTCCAGTCACCGCTGGGCAGCCGAAGGCCTCCAGCCGCGGAATAACTTATCCGGGCCTCTTCGACCTGGGTTTCAACATCGCCGATCACCAGATCGATCACCTCCATTGCATTGAGCGCGTAGTCGTATACGCGAACGTCGTCGAGCGAACCATAGAACGGAAGGCTGTTATTGTACAGATTGCCCAGCGTGGCCGGCGCCTGAGGGTAATAGCCAATTGTTCCCGATGCTGGCCCAGTGGCGGTGGAAGAACCGTTCAGGAACACACGGATCGTGGCACCATCATAGGTTGCGGCCAAGTGATACCAAGCATTGCTGAATATGCTGCTCGGAGGAATTTCTACGGTGTGTACAACACCTCCTGTGCGGATACGGAACCGAGCTCCCGTGTTATTTACAAGGCTCAAGCTCCACACCAGATCCGCTTCATTTGGACCGATGGTTTTCGCAATAAGAATGCGTTCGGTCCCGCTCACGATCTCAGGCTTGAACCAGCATGCCACCGAAAACTCATCACCGGGCCCGCTGGTCAGGTCACATGGGCCAAGGTCCACACGTGCATCGTTCCCGTAGAAACGTAATGCGCCGGAAAAATGGCCGGAACTGGGTTGCCACGTGGTGTTGCCTTGCAAGTTGCCGTTGCTTGTTCCGCTGAGATCGTTCGCGATGAGACCGCCAGTTTCATCCAGTTTCCAGTAGAAGTTTGGTTGGCCATGCGCGATGAGACCAAAAGAGGCCGATAGCGCGAGGTACAGGAGGAGTCTGGTTCTCATGGCATCGAGGTTGGTGCAGTGCGGTACGCCAGGAGCGACGAAGTGTTCCGGTCATTCGACAGAGAGCGATCGGATACGATCCAGGAACACCACCCTGATCGTCGGAAAAAGTCAAGCCCTGCGTAAAGCGGCTAAAGACGAGTACAGCACTTCCTTGATATCCGGGTCCATAACACCCTTGGGAGCGAACTTCTGATTCACCTCCAATTCAATACCTGCGTAGTTGGTGCCGAATTGCCTGCGAAGCGTGCGTGTATAACCATCGCTTGTGCCCTTGTACGGGTAATTCATGCGAACGCGTAACCCAGGAGCACGTGAACGGATAGCATCGCGCCACGCGCTGCAGAATGCGGCTTCATTCGAATGTGCGGGGTCATAGAGCAGGCCAATGTCACAATCGCGCTTCTTTCCATTGAGCACCGGTGTGAATGAATGCACGCTGATGTGGAGAATGGTGCACTTGTCCTTCAACCCAGCGGCCAATTGAGCTTCGAACTCGGACCGATAGGAAATATAGCTGTCCAGCAGTAATTGACGCAGGTTTTCAGGCAGATCGCGCGTGTATTCAGAAAAAAGCTGCTTACTGTCCTCACTTCTGTTGAATTCAACGCAGAGCCGGGAAAGCCTGTTACTGATGCTCGCATCGGCCAATGTCCGCAACCGGCCGAAAAGGTCAAGTGCGCCAATATCCCATCCTCGGTGGGAAGCGAGAACACCTTCCGCACTTTTGAACCACGGCCTGAACATCGGTGGGACCTCGTTTCCTGCATGCTCGCAACTGAGGAACAACAAAGTCTTCATACGAACTGCTTGTCCTCCTGTAAACACATGGCCAGTTCGCGATACACCGCGACGATGCGCTCATGTGTTGGTTGGTCGCCAGTATGAGCAAGGATGCGTTTGGCAAGGCAACCGTGGTCCAGGATGTGACCAATACGTATGCGGGCGCCTTCGCTGAGGTCGCTCCGCAATTGTTGGTACAAATGACGCCAAAGCTCTTGCACCGTCGCGCTTTCTCGGAACAAACCGAACATAAGGAGGAAATCCTTGTTGGCGATCACCGTGTCACCACCCTTCACGATCACATCCTTGAAAATAGCCAACAGATCGCTTTCATGCCAAGCCCGTTGCAGGTAGTTACTGACCCATTTGCCAGCAACCATTGCTTTCAGAGCCGTAACGATCATCTCAGCGATAGCCAGGTCCGCGCTCGGGCATTCCTGGATATCCACTACACGGATCTCGATCGCACCACGGTCGAACCGTGCGATGGCGCCCCGACTATTGGCGAAATGATAGTCCATCACCTGGTCCTTATCGAATGGTTGCAAGGCGCGCGCTATCGGTTCAAAGATCACCCGGTAATAATCCTCCTGGCTGAAAACGGCTTCCGGGATCAAGGACCCCATGAGCTGCGGAAGTCGCTGCTGATGGGTGAGATAATGGTGCATCCGGGTATCGAGCATTCCAGTGGGCTTGCCGTCCAGTATCGGCGAACTCGCGCTCAGTCCTGGTATGATCGGCAGCACCATCCGTATAGCGGTGTGCAGTTTGGCGAATTCCTCATCGTTGGCGAAGGGGAGATTGAGGTGCGTGCTCTGCAGATTGCTCCAGCCATGGCCGCGGCAATCGAATATGGTATTGTAAAGCGCATACACTTCGTTGTGATCATGTTTCCAGAGCACACTTTCCGTGAGTGGATCCATGAATGGATGCGCCGCACCGGGTAACAGCATGCGATTCCGCTTGGCCAATGTGGCGTTCATGGCGCGCACTTCGGCGCGGAATTTTGGTTCGAACGCGGAGATGCTGACCGTAGGTTCTGCGGTCTTCATTTCCACCACGTGCGCGGTAAGCTCATTGCTCCATTCCACGTCCCCACGCTCCACGTCGCTAACGACCGTGCCTACCGTGTCCTTGAAAAGTTCGTCCACCGTGGCGCTAACCCGCAGGGTATCCATGTCCACGACCATGTATTCGAGCTCGATACCGGTTACTTCGAAGAGGCTATATGGTTTCTTTTTGGCCATTTACTTGAGAATTGGCACGAGCGGCAACTGTCAAACAACTTGACCGAGGATCCGGCTCCTGCGAGTGTCTATTCCATTGTTGTTACCACCCCGATCTTTCGCTCGATACACTTCTTCAAGCTACCGATGATCTTGTTGTAAAGTTCGTCGCCCAACGCGAGATCCTCTACACCGTGATCGATATTGGGGCATTCGTTCACCTCGATCACGTAGGGTTTACCGCCCACTTCCTTCACATCCACACCGAACAGGCCCTGGTTTCCTACAATGGCGATCACAGCTTTCACCGCGGCACTGATGATCTCCTTGGGCGCATCCGCAACCAGCATGGTGGTGGCTTCCCCTTCTTGGCCCTTCTTGGTGCCGCTTTCCCAGTTGTAGATCTGCCAATGCCCGGCTGCCATGAAATACTTGCAGGCATAAAGCGGCTTTCCATCCAGGACACCAATGCGCCAGTCGAAATCACTTGGCATGAACTCCTGAGCGATAACGAGATCGCTATCCTTCATGAGTTCATCCAATTTCAGCACCAGGTCTTCCGGTGTTTTTGCCTTTACCACACCGCGACTGAAGGTGCTGTCGGGTAGTTTCAACACAACTGGAAAGCCGAAGGTCTTCGCCACTTCATCCCGGTTCTCGCTATGCACGATCATGGTGCGCGGTGTAGGCACATCGTTCGCCAGCATCACTTCCGCGAGATAGACCTTGTTGTTGCACTTCAGGATCGCATCCGGTGCATCCATCACAGCTAGACCCTCTTTTTGTGCCTTGCGGGCCATGCGGTAGGTGTGGTCGTTCACGTGGGTATTTTCCCGAATGAACAAGGCGTCGTATTCACCCAATCGATCAATGTCATCCGGCCCGATGATATCCACAGCGAAGCCCATTTCCTCCGCAGCCTGACGGAATTTCACGATCGCACGTTTGTTGCTTGGAACAGCTTTGTCCTCAGGGTTCACGAGAATAGCCAAGTCGTAGGCCGAACGATCCTCCCGGGCCTTGTCGTAGCGCTTCTTGCTGAAATAATCCGAGGCGTATTTGCGAACGAACGGCAGGTGCTCTTCTGGAATGTCGTTGTACGGAATGGCCTTGATAGATCGCAATTCCCACTTTTCGCCTTTTACGAACCGCGCGCGGATCAGTGGTGCTTGGAACACCTTGTAGAGCTCATGTGCGAGCTTATCGTACGTGCGGTTCACGTTCCGGCCGAAGTAGACACTGAAAATGAATTCGTGCTTGTTCTTGTCGGCGAGTGTGTGCTGGATCACATCTTCCAATTCACGGCTCAGGATGCGCACCATGCTCCGGCTCTTCAGGTCAAGAATGGTCTTTGCGCTGGGGATCACTTTCTGCCCACGCGCTTCAGCCAACAAACTCACGTAGTATCCGCGGCTCTGATAAGTGTAACTGCGCGCCAGATTGAAGATGCGCACATTGCCAAGGTTCGCGAATCGCGGTGAGGTCAAGTAGTCCTTGCTACTTACCACTTCAACTCCGGTAACGCCCAAGTTGAATTCCTTTGGTTCTCGAACAACGATGATCTTCTTCATACGGGCAACTTCTTCTTCGATATGATCAACAGGTTCGCATCGTACGTGACGATCCCCAGCATGATCGAGTTGATGAGACGACCCACATGAACCTCATAACTATGATCGGTGCTGAACGGATTCCCGCTATATGGGTCAGCCACCAACACTTGTTTGCCTTTCATACCGGCGAGCACTACGAAGTGTCCCATGGGCTTGCCCCGCAGATCATCGAACACGCTGGTGCCAGCGGTGGTGCCATATTCCCGCTTGCTCTTATAGAGGTACGTGGCGCTTAGGCCAGTAAGTATGGGCAGGTCGTTATCGAAGTAGTTCTGCAACAGGGCAGGGGTGGGGTCGTCGAACCGTATCTCGCCACCGAGCTTGATGAATCGTGAGTATGCCAGACAAGCCGAGTGCAGACGTTTGCTCTCCTTGAACCGGGTTTGGGCCACCAATTTTTTCCTCAGCATCTCTGGTGGCAGGTCTTCCCAACTGGGGTCGAAGACCTTCAGGTTGTAACTGTGCAAGCGCACGTTGAAACCACGCTTCAATGCATCAAGACCCAAGAAGACGGAGAGTGTTCCTCCATTCTCCATTGCGTGCACGCTGTTGATGACTTCATCCAGATCCACTTCTTCGCGGAAATAGTCATAGACGGCATGCAGTGCCGTGGGACCGCACGTATCGTCGTTCGGTTGAGGTTGGATCCTGATCGGACGCATATGCGCTGTTGAACGGGGCGAAATTCGTGGGTAAAAGACACGCTCAGCCAAGAGAACGCATCAATATGCTAAGAGCCTTTCGTTGACTTTTCGTTGATCAAACCTGTTTCTTGGCCCACAGCAAGCGCGACAAGGCCAGTGCCGCAAATGCCAGGAAGAAGGGCATGATCGGCATCACATAACGCATTTGCCCGACCAAGGCCGAGTAGCCCGCGAGCTGAACACCTATGGCCAGTAGCCAGATCCACCGGGTTGGATGACGCGACCGGAGACCAATGCCTGCCAAAAGCAGATAGAACAGTTGTTGGGCGAGCATGACATGATCCAGCGTTGTAAGTCGCACTCCGTATGTCTCCCAGCGATCGATCAAGTTGCCCACCTGGTTCATGGCTGGGTTATGGATCTGGTGAGACCTTTCGTTGGCACCGAGGGCCTATGGTCAGGCCGCGGCCTTCGTCAACATGTGAAGACCCATTGGTGGAAAGCTCAACGCCGCAGAGGGGCAGCCGTATCTGGAAGAAAAGCAGTGGGCGGCCGGAACATTCGGGGCACTTCGTTCTTCGCGTCGAAAGGCATGATGCTCATCGGATTCAAAGAACTGCGAACAATAAAACGGTCTTGCAAAGCAGCAACCACCACAACCACAGGCATATTGCGCGTTGTATCCTCCACGATCAATCGGTACGCAAGCTGAGCGGTCAATGTGTCGTTGGGGTCTGTAAGCTCCTGCCCACGTGACCTGGCGAGACTGCCCAAGTACCGATCGATCTTCACAGGGTCCAGGGCGACGTTGGCGATGAACCAATTGCCATCGCGTTTTTCCATTGCATAGCTTCTACCTCCGGGAAATTGGAAAGTGAGGCGCTTCCAGTTCGCTGGATCACCATTAACCAAATACTTGGGCATCCATCCACTGAATGGCAAGTTGGTGCTCATGCCCAAGAGTCCGGCAATAGCATAAGCCATGGTGTCTCCCAGCGGGTTCACTACGGTCTGGTGATCATCACCTCCGGAGTGTTTGCCTACCCGTAATTCGTAACGCATTCTGGGCGATTCCACGATCAGGTGTTCAGCGTTCAACGTGTCCAGATTGTAAGACTGGGCCACGCTTCTCATGGGACCAACAAGTCGCAGAACACGCATATCGTTGAATGCGGTGAGCACATCGTTCACGGGCTCGGGATCAGCCCAAGCGGTATCACGGCCCATGACCATTTGCCAATTTCCGTTCAATCGAGTGAACCGAATGTTGGGAAAGCCTTTGAACGGTGCATGAACCAGGGTAAATGCCGAGATGGTGGAGGAATCAAGCTGAACCAACACTTCTTTGAACGTACGTTGTTGAGCCTTTGGACTTGCATGTCCGCTCCACCACCAAAGCCCACCGAGCAATGCGAGGATCGCCAGCCAATGACCTGCGCGCAGTTTACCGAACATGATCGGGGGCTATTCGGCGAATTCGCTGTGCCCTTCTCCATGCACGGCGACCGAGGCCGTACAAAAGCGCCGTGATCACTGGCAGCAACAGGTTCATGGTCTTCAGCCCGCTGCGCATGGTATCGCTCAATTCTTGGATCGGGCGGTAATTGACCTCTTTACCGCGGAGCCCAGGAGGTCATTGCTGCCGGTAACGCGATCAACAGCGTTCACCATCAGGTCGATGTTGCCTTCGTGCAATTGCATGGGCGGCTGGCCAGTGCCGTTCACGCAGAAACCGCCATTGCTGAAGATCACGAGGTGTGCCGGTGCTGTACCTCCAAATGTGCTTTCCACTTCAGCACCCACCACTTGTGGCCCCAGGGTGAAGTCGACCTCGCTCCATTGACGTGATACATCAAACATTTGTGGAGCAGGTAGCGCGTTGCTCTTGTTGCTTGTGAACAACAACGGTGAAAAGTGCTTTGTGCTGTCGCCTGCAGGCAATAGCGGTGAACAGAATTGGAATACGACAGCATCCAAACCGCTACTGATCGGATGGTCTGCGAAGCTGCTGATCACCGGGAAATAGGGAAAAGGGATCTGGACCGGAAGTTGAAAATTGCCCATCTGCTGCATCACCTGCACTTGATTGCAACGCTGGTCCGTAATGATCCGTTGTTCAATGCGAACCCCGTGCTGCTCCAACCAAGGCTCCAAACCGGTATACCGCATTTCGGCCACAGGCGTCGTGGTTCCCAAGTCGCTGCGAACGGCACTGTATGCGATAACAACCCCCTTGCCTCGGGCAAGGTATTCGTGGATGCGTTGAAGTTGGGCTGCGGGAAAAGTGTCTTGCGGATCGACGATGAGCAGTGCGCTGAACCGATCGTTGATGGGCACGGTATCGTAGATGGCCATACGTGTAACACTGTACATCACGCTGAGGCCTTGCACCAGTTGGTTCAACGCTTCAATAGGTGGCTCACCGTGCCCTTGTACAAGGCCGAGTACCGGCTTTTCTGCAATGCTGACCTCCTTGATGGCGCTGCTGAGTATCCACTCCAACGCACTGCCTTGTTGGATCACAGGAACTGAACTCGTACGATCGCCCATGCGCACGGTGCAGCCCATATAAACCCGCATGCTTTCGGCCTTGTCTTTTTCCCGGGTTTGGGCCATCAACGGCTGCACACCTGCCTGTTGGGCTTTTGCCTCGAGCGAATCCGCCTGATTGGGATCGGTGAATTCGAACACAACCTTGCCCTTGCTTACGGCGGCATATTCCACAAGCAGCTCCTTGAAGTCCTGTCTCGCAATAGCCAGATCGGGCGGCATTTTTTCCGTGAAGTAGGCACTTACGGTCACCGCTTCCGGAAGGCTTTGCAAGAGCTTAACCGTAGATGGGCTCAGCGAATAACGCTGATCAGTTGTTACGTCCCACCGGAAGTTGAAGCGCTGGCCGATCAGATTCACCAGCACAAGCGCAGCGATCAGCAGAAGCGTGTTCCGGAGAAGTTGACCGCGGGTTCTCATTTTTTGGTATTGATGAAAGGTCAGTCGTTCACCAATCGTTTGGCCAGGTTCATTTCGGCAAGTGAAAGCCCAAGCACTACGAGCGTGCCGAACCAGATCAGGTCACGACTATCCACGATGCCACGGCTCATGCTGTCGAAATGAGTGCCGGTACTCAGCATTTTCAACGTCTCGCCGACAACACCGGTAAAGCTCGAGGCCATAACGGAAAAGGCCAAATGGAACACCGCGATAATGGCCAGACCGATCAAGAAGGCGACGATCTGGTTGTTCGTAAGGCTGCTGGCATAGATCCCAATGGCGATGTACGCTGCACTCATACAAAGGAGCGCCAGGTATCCGCATGCGATCGCACCGTGGTCAACGTCACCAACGAATGCGATGGTGATCCAGTACGGCAGGGTGCACGCAAGCGCCAATGCTATCAACACGAAACATGCGAGGAACTTGCTGGCCACTACTTGCCTATCGCTTACGGCTTTGGTCAGCAAGAGGTCGAGTGTTCCGCTTTTACGCTCATCGGCCAGCGTGCGCATGGTGATAGCGGGTATGAAAAAGAACAGGGTCCAATAGGCAACGTTGAAAAACGTGCTCAGATCGGCAAGACCGCGCAAGAAAACATCGGTACCGAACCACCATGTGAAAAAGCCGCTCACACCGAGAAAGACCACCAGTATCAGGTAAGCCATCAGCGAGTCGAAGAACGAAGCGAGCTCCTTGCGGGCGAGTATGTAAAGGGTGCGCATCAGTTCAGCGTAAGGTCACGGAAGATGTCTTCGAGACGGGTTTCGAGCGGACGCATTTCGGTCAGTGTCCAGCCATTTCGCACACAGAGTTGGAAGATCGCACGGGCCGGGTCGGTTCCCTGGTTGCCTTTCACTTCATAGCGCTCCAAGGATCCGCCCAGCGGGAGGGCAGATGCGACCTCAAGCAACGTTCCAAGCCCAGCAAGCACTGTATCGCGCGCGGCATCCTCCACCCGCAGCTGGAGAACGAATTCACCCTGTGCCTGTGCCCGCAAAAGGCTGGGAGCCCCATCCGCCACGATCTTTCCTTTGTTGATGATGAGGATGCGATCGCAGATGGCCTCCACTTCGGGCAGGATGTGCGTGCTGAAGATCACCGTTTTCGCCTGGCCCAACTCTTTGATCAACGAGCGGATCTCCACGATCTGGTTAGGATCCAAGCCGGTTGTCGGTTCGTCCAAAATGAGCACTTGTGGGTCGTGTACCATGGCCTGGGCCAATCCTACGCGCTGGCGATATCCTTTGCTCAGTTCCCCGACTTTCTTATGCTTCTCATCGCCCAGTCCGCAAACGTCCACCATCTCACGAATGCGCAGAAGTTGCTGGTCTTTCGGAACGCCTTGTACGCGCGCGGCGAAACGCAGAAGATCCAGAACGGGCATGTCCTCATAAAGTGGATTGCTTTCAGGAAGATACCCGATCATTTTACGCACCTCACCGGGTTCATCGGACACGCTCTTGCCACCAACAGCAATGGTGCCTTTGTTCGGGGCGATAAGCCCGCAGATCATTTTCATGGTGGTGCTCTTTCCTGCACCATTGGGTCCTAGAAAGCCCAAAACTTCCCCCGCGCTAACTTGAAAACTGATGTCATCCACGGCGGCTTGGGAACCGTAGTATTTCGTAAGGTGGTCGATCCGAATGTCCATGAGCCGAGGGGAGTGCGAATCTATCGGGATGCCCTCGCGCAAAACCCGGCCCGCGCTGAAAAACTGTTAACCTGCACAACCTGCAACGTTGGAAGCCTGTGGCGGACTTCTATCGTTCAGTGGATCTGGTGCTTCTCCTCTTTCTTCTCACCATCGCGGATCTTTTCCAGTGCCTGGGCAATGCGACGTTTGCGGGTCTCTTCCTGCTTGGCGTCCGTGATCCACTCAACATACTCCTTCCTGCAACTGTAGTTGAAGGCTTCCCAATTGGCCCATGCTGTTGGGTCCTTGTGCAACACTTGCTCAAGATCATCCGGAACAACAAGTTCTTTCCGGGCTGGTTTCGCGTCTTGCAACTTGGTTCCTTTCGCGTTCAGGTGAACAGCCTGCTTGATCAGGTCAACGAATGCCGCTTCATCAATGGCTTCACCTTCGTGCAACTTGTACGACCGGTTCCCCTTTTCCTCGCCCTTGGGCAGAGCCTCGAAGAGTTTCTTCGGATCCTTGAGCAAGGCCCCTTTATGGAACCACACGGCCAAGTGCTCTTTGAAGGCGCACAGGCCGATCATGATCCCAGAATGATCGAAGTGGGGTTTGTCCCAACGCCAGGTCTCTTCAACCTGCGGAACGGTGGAATGGATGATCTGACGGAGCCGAACCAGTTGCTTGCGCTGCCACTCGGGCTGTTCAGCGATATAGAGATTGATCTGTTCCGTGATGACCATGGGAGCTGGTTTAGACACCGAAGTTACCGGTGGCTTTTACCCACAACGGACTTCACGGGGCGAATATGGCGCTTACTTTTTTACCTCGTTGCTCATGGTAAAGATCACGGGCCACGACCTGTCTTTGCCGAAACCCTCTGAACCTGTGGTAATAATGAGTCCTGGAGAGATCCTCCAGACCTGTGATGCTTGGAGTCCCCTTTGTTTGAAGCCGTCGATCATGACCACTTTGCCTTTTTCCTCGCCATTTGGCTTGAATTCAAATAGCACCGCATCTTTCATGGAGGTGATCTCCTGAACGGGCTCTTTGAGCTTCCGCTTTTCGAAATTCCCGTCGTTGTCGTTGATCATCACGAACAACGCATCATCATAACAGGCAGCTATCACACGGCCCGGAACATCGTTATCGTAACCCAGCATGCGGTCGATCTGCTTGTACCATTTCTGCTCGCCAGTGGCATCCAACTCGAAGATGTGCAACGCACCATCCACTTGTTCGGTCTTGGCTGTTTTTTTGCCGCTCAGGTCAGCTACATAATGCGTTTCGATCCCGCTTTTCGCGGCTACGATGAAAACACCTCCGTTCTTCTTCCACATGACCCGACCGATCTTCATGTTGATCTGCCATTTCTCCGTCTTGGCGGCACTTGGGGAACCTGCTATCTTTTCTAGACGCTTTTCGAATGGCATCAGCTTGAATCCATCGAATTTCATCGCTTTCGCATCGAATACACAGCGATAAGCGCCGATCGATTCGTTCCGGTTGGTCCCTTCGCCGCCATAAACACCTGCGAACACCATGCTGCCATCGGCCTTCATGTCCATGGTGATGTCTTGGGCGTAGTCTTTCCCAGCGAGGTCCAGAAGAACCGCTTGTTGCCCGGTACTGTCCAACCGGTATAGGGAAAAGCTGTAGCCAAGGTCCTCTTTGGTCTTTGGCTCCGGATTCGTGATGTTCTTGATCAGGTACCACACAGCGCCACTTCCATCCACTTTGGTATCGATAATGTCGATGGTGCGCGCATTGGCATCCACCGTAAGCGTGTTGGTCCACAACAGCTTCATCTGCTTGTCGAACACCTGCGCGAACACAGGGCACCCAGCGCTGCGTGTAGTGCTTTGTGGCGTAAGGCCGATCAGCAATTTGGTGCTGTCCACACCCACTGTGCTGGTGAAGCCAGTGATCACGTTCGGTTTGAAATAGTCTGCGCCTTTGCCGAGGCGATCGAAAGGGATCTCAGCGAGCAGTTGGGCCCCCTTGCCAGTGAGGCTTCGTGGACTGAGCACTTGTTGGATCAGAAGCAACTTGGCGCGCTCGGGATCGGCCTTGGTGGCGAACACCCGGAACTGGCTCGCAAAGCGTTCGATCGTTTCCACGGTCACGGGCCCTTCACCCCACAGGATCTTGGTTTTGTCGAATTTGATCTTGGTAAGGCCTTCCAGTGCAAATGCCTCCAGTGTGCGGTCGATATCAACCTGGTTCAGCCCCCCCAACACCGTGCTACTGCCCTTGACCCGCAGGCCCACGAAGCAACCTCCATCACCTTTTACAACTTTGGCGTAACACGTGCCTTCGTCCGGCGGAGCGTCGAAATTGGTGCTCACTTTCCACCGCACCTTGCTCTCTTGGGCAACCAAGGCAAGGCTTCCGAGCGAAACAACGCCCAGAACGAGCGTGCGAAGAGAGGGGAGGGTAACGTTCATCATGAGGTAAGGGGGCGTGAAAATAGGCGACACCCCGATCCGCCCAAGGCGATCATCATGCCGAACGTTTGGTCTCAAGGGTAGCTCGACGAACCTTGAACGGATGGCACGCATGGTTATCGTTCTGCAAGGCAAGGCGTGAGGAGGGAGGATACTGGAAGTCTCCGACCGAGGAACAACGCGGCCTGGCGGAACGAGAGCCCTGCGCCCGAAGGGTCTCCGCGAAGCGGTGATGCCGCCGGAACGAGGTTCATTGAGGTACCCTCAAGTGCGCTCGATGATCGTCGCATAGCCCTGCCCAACGCCTATACACATGGTACACAAGGCGTAGCGCTTGTTTTGCTCGTGCAGCTCGATGGCGGCGGTTTGAAGCAGCCGAGCACCGCTCATACCTAGCGGATGACCCAAGGCTATGGCCCCGCCGTTCGGGTTGATGCGTGGGTCATTGTCAGCTACACCCAAGCTGCGGGTGCAACTAAGCACCTGGGCAGCGAATGCTTCGTTGAGTTCGATAATGTCCATTTGATCCAAGGTGAGTCCGGCGCGTTTCAAAGCGAGCTTGGTCGCATTCACCGGCCCAATGCCCATAATGCGCGGTTCTACCCCCACCACTGCACTGGAAACCAGGCGGGCAAGCGGTTTCAATCCGTGTTGCTTGATGCCCGCTTCGCTAGCTACAAGCACCGCCGCAGCACCATCGTTCAATCCACTCGCATTGCCGGCTGTCACGCTTCCGCCTTTTTTGAAAGCTGCTTTCAACCCACCAAGGATCTCCAAGGTGGTTTTGGGCTTCACGAATTCGTCTTGCGCGAAAAGGACGGGATCACCTTTCTTCTGTGGAACAGGAACAGCGCTGATCTCTTTCGCTAACCTGCCATTCAACTGAGCTGATGCTGCTTTTTGATGGCTCCAAAGGGCGAAGCGATCCTGATCATCGCGCGATATCGAATTCGACTCCAGCAGGTTCTCCGCCGTTTCGCCCATGGCATCCACGCCATAGCGCTCTTTCATCAGGGGGTTGATGAAGCGCCAGCCGAAGCTGCTGTCGAACATCTGCGCATCACGACCATACGGCGTGCTGGTCTTGCCGATCACCCAAGGCCCGCGCGTCATGTTCTCCACACCACCAGCAATGAACACGTCGCCATGCCCGGCTGCTATGGCCCGGCCCGCGTTCACGACGGCACCCATGCCCGATGCGCAGAGCCGGTTAACGGTTTCTCCTGGCACGGAAACTGGCAAACCAGCGAGCAACAACGCCATGCGCGCCACGTTGCGATTGTCCTCACCAGCCTGATTCGAGCAACCCAGGATCACATCGTCGATCGCTGCCGGATCGAGAGTTGGGTGCCGAGCCATCAATTCCCGAAGTACATGTGCAGCAAGATCATCCGTGCGGACGGGTGCTAATGAGCCGCCGAAAGACCCGATGGGTGTTCGAATAGCGTCGATGATAAAAGCGTCGTTCATGAGTTCGTAGGGAGTGGTTCCTCCGGGAACCAGAGTTTGCCGGTGCGGAAAACGGTGCCTTTGAAAAGCGCGACCTGCTCGCCCAGTTGGTTCGTGACAGTGATGTAATAAACGCCGATGCTTCGCGAAAGGCTTTTCTCTTCGGCTGTTGCCGTGAGGATATCGCCAGCTTTCACGGGCTTCGTGTGCGAAATGGACGTCTCCACACTTACGGCTTGAATGCCGTGCGAATTACTTGCGAACGCCAAGCAGCTATCGGCCAGCGAATACGTGATACCCCCATGCGCGATCGCAAAGCCATTGAGCATTTCCCTGCGCACGGTCATGCGCAGCACACAACGGCCTGGCAACACCTCAATTCGTTCGATAGCCAGCCAGATACTGAACGGATCGTTGTCGTACATCCGGGCAACTACGCGCTCGGCTAAGGAATGGGTTGGCATCGTGTGCGAAAGTAGAGGGGTAATGGCGGGGTGGCACTTACCACTACATACTTCATCGAAAAGAACAGAAATGCGAAAATCCCGCCCTATTCGAACAAATCCTTCGGAAGCACCCCTTCATGCTGCAGCAGCCATTTCTTCCGCCATAGTTCACCTGCATAACCGGTAAGCAGTCCGTTCTTGCCAAGCACACGATGGCACGGAACGATGATCAACAAGGGGTTATCCCCGCAGGCAGAGCCACAGGAACGCGCACTCCCGCCCACATTATCGGCCAATTGTTCGTAGGTAAGCGCCTTGCCGAACGCGATCTTCTCCAATCTCGCCCACAGTTTTTTGCGGTATGCTGAACCCACTTGAAAGAGTGGCAGATCGAACTTCTTCCTGCGACCGGCGAAGTATGCTTCGATCTGCGTGGCCGCTTCCTTCAATGCCTTCGGTTGCTTACCGCCTTTGCCTCGGCCCATGGAGATGAAGGACACACGTGTGATGCGTTCTCCATCGCATTCAATGTAGACCTTGCCGATCGGGCTGTTCACAGAGGCCACGTACATAGGGCCGAACAGTTCGAGCGGCTTGGTGGGGGAACGCTTGTTCATGACCATTTTCGCGGAGCACCAATATAAGGATCCATGGCCTACTTCACCGACGACTTCAATCGCTTCTTCAAAGACCTCGCAAAGAACAACAATAAGGAGTGGTTCGATGCGAACCGCAAACGGTACGAGCTGGTGGTGAAACGACCCTTCGAGGCGTTCGTGGCCGATGCCATCAAGCGGATCGGAAAGCTCGACAAGTCGATCGTCATTGAACCGAAGGAAGCCATCTTCCGGATAAACCGCGACATCCGCTTCAGCAAAGACAAGACGCCATACAAGCTGAATACCTCCGCGATAATCTCACCCGAAGGCCGGAAAGACCACACAACACCAGGCATCTATTTCGAACTAGGTCCGGAGAACGTGCGGTTTTTCGGCGGTGCGTATCAACCAGAGAAAGACCAGTTGGAGCGTATCCGTACCACGATCATACAGGACGGAAAAGCACTCCGAAAGGTGATCGAGGCAAAGGCTTTCAAAACGCTGTTTGGTGAGGTTAAGGGCGACGCGAACAAGGTGCTGCCACCGGAATTCAAGGCGCACTTCGCGAAAGAACCACTTATTGCCAACAAGCAATTTTACGTCGGGAAGGACATGCCTGCGAAACTCGTGAGCGATCCGAAACTAATGGATGTGTTGATGGACCATTACGAAGCCATGCGCCCGTTCAACGCGTGGCTGGCTGGGGCTATGAAAGGGTAGTGGTGCCTGCCAGGTTCCGGGCTCACAGTTTGGGTTGATCGGTCGAGCTACCGCTCTCTTCAGCAGGCTCAAGCAATTTCTCGTAAGCCCCGCTCAATGTGCCTTGCACTACCAGCGCCATCAAGAGAATAATATGAGCCAATAGGAAGGCTGGGGTGCCGTAAGCACGGAGAAGCCAGGGCGAGAGCAGCACCAAGATGATCACCACCAGGATCCAACGGTTGCTTTTCACACGGGCCAATTCTTCTCGCTCGTTCTCCTTGGCGAGTATCAAGGAAAGCGCGACAATACTGCCCAACGCCACAGCCACGGCCGTGCTGAATAGCACATGTACCGTTCCGCATTCAGTGCCCGTGCCGGTGATGAGCAGTGCCATGCAGGGGCCGGCCAAGGCGAAAGCTGCGAAGGCCGGCAAGTGCACCAGGTTCAACAGCACGTAGTTCCGGAATCCCGGTTTGGTTCGGCGGTCTCCAAGCAGTTCGAAGTACAGCCACCACAGAAGGAAGGCGATCAGCATGCAACCTGCGAGCATCAGCCATGTTCTGGATGAAGTGAGGTCTTCCGCCAACATCCCGTTCACTATGCCGAATACCGATTCGCCCAGCACGATCATGGTGAACAGGCCGAAACGTTCGACTATGGACGCGGAGGGTTTGAAGATCCATTGCTTTTGTGCCATGACCTTTTCGAAACGCTTGAAGATGATCAGTTCCACGCCGAAGTCCAGTGCTATGGCGACAGCCCACAAGGCTTTGGCGATATGAAAGGGAAAGAAGACAGACGCGGCGATACAGGCCAGCGCAACAGCATAGGTTCCGCTATGGGGTTTGGAAAGCGGGCGATGATCAGTATCGAACCAACCGGTGGTCCACCACAAGAAAGTGATCAATGCTTGCATGCTGCCGAAGGCGATCGCGAAGGGAATGTGGTTGCCTTCGAACACACCACCAACGGTAACGGCCATTGCAACCGTGGCGAGCATCTGCGCCAGAGTGAAAATTCTGGTCCATAAATAAGGGTTCCCGTGCAGGTCATAGTAATACGTCCCATTCATCCACGACCAGATCACCAGGGTGAAAACGAGCAAAAAAGTTCCTAGCTGATGAATGGGATCGCCATGGGTCAGTGCGTGCGTGACCTGCGCGATCGTGGCGGCGTATACCAGATCATGGAACAATTCCAACCAGCTCACTTTCCGAACCGGGCGGTCCGGCACAAAGGGCTCAGGCATCCAGCGAACTCTTCGGCGGGGTGGGATGTTCGCGATCATCTGCCAATGGTTGAACCAAGGATGGCGAAGGTGCCTTCCCATTGCGTGAAGAAAAGGGATCCCTTTCAACGGATCACTGCCCACGAACCGCCCGCTACCTTCGCCGCAGATGCCAACGCACCACGTTACTTATCGAGCTACAGGGCGTTTCGCACCCATCGTCTGCGACTATATCGAAGGATCACGGGCGTTACGGGAGTTCTATACACGAACTCCGGATAAGAAGGGGTTGGAGGATGCCCTGAGCTCGCGACAGTTCGATCCCGGCATGCGTGCAACCTTGTGTACGGCCATCAACCAAGGCTACTCTGGGGTTGAAGTGCCCCCGGCCGTGCGCAAGAACATCGACGCATTGCGGAACGAAGGGACATTCACCGTTACCACGGGACATCAGCTTTGCCTGTTCACCGGCCCGTTGTACGTACCCTTCAAGATCCTGAACACGGTGCGCCTCGCAGCGGAATTGAGCACCGCCCAAAGGCCAGTGGTACCCGTGTTCTGGATGGCTACCGAGGACCATGACCGAGATGAGATCGATCACGTTCGGGTCGCTGGAACTAAATTGAGTTGGCCTGGCTCTGCAGGCGGGGCTGTAGGGCGAATGAAGTTGAAAGGGATCGAAGCGCTTTTGGCTGAATTGGATCCGTTGCTCGGTTCTGGACCACATGCAGAAGAACTTCGAGCGATCCTGCGATCCGCATACCAGGAAGAACGAACACTGGCGGAGGCAACACGCCATTTTGTGAATGCGCTGTTCGGGCGCTTTGGAGTAGTAGTGGTTGATGGTGATGACCCTGCTCTCAAGCGGGCTTTCGCGCCGATCATGCAGGAGGAATTGTTGAACGAGGTTGCGGCGAGGTCGGTGCGGTATGCCAACGAAAAGTTGGAACCCCACTACACGATACAAGCCCACCTCCGAGACCTCAATCTGTTCCACATGCGACCAGGGCATCGCTCTCGCATCGAGCGGGACGGCGATCAGTACAAGGTGCTGGATGGCGGCCCGGTCTTCACCTTGGACAAATTGGTGATCGAGCTGCAATTGCGACCACAGCAATTCTCACCGAACGTGCTATTGCGTCCTGTCTATCAAGAGACCGTATTGCCGAACATCGCGTACGTCGGCGGTGGTGGTGAATTGGCCTATTGGCTGCAACTGCGGTGGCTATTCCAAGCGCTTCAAGTTCCAATGCCTGCGCTGCTATTGCGGACCTCTGCTGCCTTCCTGTCTGAAAAACAGGCTGCGCGGGTGAGGTCCCTCGGCCTGGAGGTCGCCGACCTTTTCACCTCGAAAGTGGAACTGGAGAAACGTGTGGCTCTGGAACGAGCTTCATTCAGCACATCACTGAATGAAGAGCGCTCCGCTCATTCGCAATTCTACACGGATCTCGCTGTACGGGCGAAAGCAGCGGACCCGTCATTGGAGGCCTCCGTGGGTGCGCGGGCTGCACAGGCATTGAAAGGATTGGACAAGATCGAACGGCAGCTGGTCCGCGCGGCCAAACAACAACAGGCGGACGCATTGCGCCAACTGGGGGAGGTGCTTACAACTCTGTTTCCGGACGGCTTGCAGGAGCGCAGCGACAACTTTATGCCGTGGTATGCTGCCGAAGGCCCGGCTTTTTTCGATCGGTTGTTGGAAGCGTTGGATCCGCTCGATCCGCAGTTCTCTGTGATCGAAGGATAGCGCTACGCTCTACTTAACGAACGGCGCGCTTTCGATGCGGCTATCGTCGCTCACGCGGATCAAATAAGCGCCTACTGGTAAGTTCCTTGTTGGAACAGTACTTCGGCCTTCTGTTTCCACCCGGCCTTGCCATACCATGCGGCCCGTCATGTCCATTACATGGATCAAACTACCAGTGGCGAAATCATGTATCGCGATCACCTCTTCACTGGAGTTCACCAAGGCCAGGCCATTCCCGCCTTCAGTGGGCATGCGCACAGAGACCAGATCGCTGGTAGTGGTTGTGTTGTTGAAGTCCGTTTGGCGAAGCCTGTAGTAGCTAACCCCAGCATGCGGCCATGGATCCAGGTCTGTGTAGGAAATGGCGGTAACGCTGGTTCCAGCTCCTTGTCTGCGCAACACCTCTTCGAAGTCCGAAGCATTCTTGCTTCGCTCAACGGTGAAATAATCGTTGTCCGTCTCGGTTGCCGTAACCCAATCCAAACGAACTGTTCGGCCTTCCGGGCGAGCCGTGAAGGAAAGAAGCTCGATGGGCAAGGGGTTGTCTGAGGAAATCGACGCATACGACCAGAATCCACCTCCAATAAATGCTGATTCTATGCTTGGTAGTGTAGAAGAAACTGAGCCAAAAATTACGTTTCCATTACCCGGCGAACCACTAATCTCGCCACATCCCACCATCCCATTTAGTCATGTGCACCGTTGCCGGTACAAGAATCCCACAGTTCGTATTCTGGTCCCATCCAAGAGTAACTTGGGCTGACGGGGTACCAGAGTAACGGTCGAACTCATAATTTCCGATCGGGAATCTAAAGGCTAATCCAGTCAAGCTCGTTTTGACCATCGGTCCATGAACGAAACTGGGGCCATATGACGTTCCCGTCCAAGCAGTGGTGTTCGATCCAGAAAGTGTTAACAAGCCATTAGGGTTACTAGTGAACATTCGACCTGATGTCAGGGTCAGTGTAGCACCTACATTGATTGGCGCGCTAAGAGTGAGGTCACCGGAAGGCTTCGCCAACGTGAGGTTCCCGAAATCCTCCGTGAAACCAGCGGTGTTAATGGATTGCCCCCCCAAGCCATTGAAAATCATGGTGGACCCAAGGTGGTCAAAGGCATTGGCGTCTGCGTTGTTGATATAGTTACCTGTTAGACTCAGATTTCCACCGATAGCACCACCCCGCAAATCCAGAAGTCCGCCCGGGTTTATTGTCACGGACCGTTGAATGCGGCTGAAGTTGTAGCGAACTCGCTCCTGAAAAACGCGCGAGGCAAAATGGAACTATTTCCGGTAATTGTCAGATCACCAGCAGTTATGGAGGCTGTATTGAGCAACGTAATCCCAGAAAACGTAATGTTGCTTGTATTAACCACCCTTACAAAACCACCGACCTGTAACACACCATTATTCTGTACAGTCAGATTCCATGCAGCCCCGCTTGTAGTAAGTAGGACCGAAGCAGCATACGCCGTTGGAGGGTTAATATTCATACCAATTACACAATGATTGGAAGGTGAATAAGCAGCGTTTATAACGACATTGCTCGTCGCAATAGGAACTTCTGCATCGTCCCAGTTGCGGCAATCAAACCAGTCTTGGCTCTTAGCACCTGTCCAACGACCATTTATGAAAGTGCCGGGACTGATAGGGAAAACAGTGGGCCAAGTTGCCCAGTTCGGTGACCATGTGCTGGAGGGGCCAGTTGAATTTGTTGTATTGTATACCGCACACCCCCCCGGGTAACTATTCCAGCGCAGAGGTTCATCGATATCAATAATCCATTGGCGTTGATTGCGATTCGTGAGTGGTGGTGTCGACCATTCTGAAGGCACATATTTAATCCAGTTCGAAGCAGAGGCAGGTGCCATGCGCGAAGCAAATCATTCCAGGAGGAAGCCCGGATTGAGTGGTGCTATTCGCTTGTGAAGCCCAATTCGGTGTGGCCGTGCTGAACCCGTAGAGTAGAGTGCAATTATTGAAAAGGCCATTATTCGCAACACCAGTGAAGGAGGCGCCGGCGTTGGCTTGGAATATGAACACTTGGTCACCTGAAGAATTCAGGTTCATGCCTGCTACGATTACAGAGGCTGTCCAACCCGCGCTCACCGCAGTCACTGTACCAGCGTTATTGATCCGCAGTGTGATCACCGTGCCCGCAGGAAGGACACCGCCGGATCGGGACAACTGGACAACGCCCTCGGTCGTTCCCCAGAAACCAATGTTCTGAAATTCATAGCCTGATTCGTTACAGCCGTGTCCCGAAGGATATCGGCTGGAAGCATATGAAACTGATCTCATCTTCGGTCGTGTTACCGCTACAGGTACCATTGTTCGCGTTGATCCCGATGATTGCTACATCTCCACGAGTCAACGTCTGTCCCGACATTCCAATCGCAACGGAACTGGACAAAAAGAAAAATTTGGTCCGGATGAACCCATGTTTTCCTAAACGGGAATACACGGAAACGGCGACCGCTAAGGTTTTCAAGAAGAGGGTACCAACTAAGCTCATGCGTAACATGGATCGGAGCGTTCCGGAGAGATGACGCGAAGATCGCACGATCCGTTGATCCTCAGCAAGAAAAGATCGTTAACCCGAAGAGAAGTTTTCCCCGATCGTTGGTTACGAGAAGGTCTTTTCGGCCGGTCACCGGGCTTCGGCGACCAATACACCGCTTTGGGTACCTAACACTCTAAAAACCATCGGAGCATCAGCAGATCCAGCCATGAACAGGGAAATTCCTTCGGGCACTGCAACACGCACCGGGCTTTCGACCCCGGTCCCGGATGCCAGAATTCGGCCAGTCATGTCCACCAACGACCATGGCTGTGGTTCATTTCCGGTAAACCATGCTTGGATGCCTGCCGCATCACCATTTACGGTGCAAGTGCCATGCGGTTGGCGCACAACGGCCACCACCGGCCCGGTGTGTTCCGCCCCGTCCAGATCGAACTGGCGTAACCGGTAGTAGCTGATACCTTGCAAAGGCTGCTGATCATCATACAGGTAATCGACCTGTTGTTGGCTGTTTCCAGCTGCGCTTGTGCTGGCTATGGGCTCGAACCATTGACCATCTGAACTTCGATCCACAAGAAAATGATCGCTGTTGGATTCTGAGGCGGTTGACCAGCGAAGCCGAACCGTGTTCCCGATGTCCTCCGCTTCGAACCGGATCAGTTCAACGGGCAGCACGGCGCAGCGCAATGCGCGCATCCAGATCCGGTTGCTTGGGTTGTTGAAATCTCCCGGTGTTTCGTAACCAGCCACCAAGGAGTTGCCGAAGTTGGCCGCCTGGCGGTAATCACCGCTATTGAACCAGATCACTCGCGTTATGCCATCAAGCGTGGTTATTCTCAGATTGTCCAAGCCGCCATTGTTCATGTTCTGAATACTGGGGCCATAGCTGAACCCGTGGAAATAGCGGCCATTCGCATCCCGGGTTTGACCAGCATCCCCTTGGTCGCGATAGCCCATCCACGTCCAACTGCCAGCATTGTAAGTACAAGTGGGGTAGGTTCCTGTGACCAAGCCATCGGGGTAGTTGCCACAGCCTTGGAGCAACACATGGTTGGCGGGAAGAATGTAAATACTGTCCTGTGGGGCTGTATCCGACGGATCCATGGCTGGCACAAGCGCGTTCACATCGGCGTTATTGTAGATCAATATCAATGAACCTATCGGGACGGTAGCCCACTGCGCGGCATTGCTGAAGCGGTTGTGGCCTATGCTTACACCGCTTCCGTTCATGAGCGTGCCAAAGCCATTGTTCGCCACACCATTGTTGTCGTCCACCTTGATGCCACGGATGTCGGCCGTGCAACCAGGACCCACCACGGCAAGCTCGATGTACTCCTTGTTCCCGCTGGGCCCGTTGCTCAATTCGTTCACCACCAAACCCGAACCGGTGGGCACATACGGGGTAAGTATCTCGATGTCATCGACCGCAATGCTGGGGTCGGCACCGCTGCCATCATCGTTGTTCACCCATCGGAACCCGATGCGCACATTTGGGTTGAAGCTCGCTGAGGCGGGAAGTGCAATGCTGTAGTTGGTCCAGAGTCCTTGCGAGCCGCAACTTCCGGCAGCTGTTTTCGGCATATCGGCCAACTGCGTCCATACCGAACCGTCGAAGTAATCGAGCATCGCATTGTCCGCCACGCCTGCGCCACCTTCCATGTATTTGAACCGGAGGGTGAGAGTGCCCCAACCAGAAAGATCGATAACAGGGGAAATAGCTCGCGTGCTGGTCTGGCTGCTCAAGCAACTGCAACAGAATGAACAGAGCGCTGGTGGGCAGCTGGCATCATAGGCGGCTCCGCAGTCGCCACTAGGGCAAAAGAAACAGCTGTTGGGTGAGATACAGCTCGGATCGTTGCCGATATGCAGCGTTTCATTATTGCCGCACGTGGTACCACAAGTCCCGGCAGGATTACCGTTCTCTTGGCAGCTCACGAACCATTTGTTGGCACAGGCGCCATTCGTACCGGTGCTCGCGGTGGTCCACCCACCGTTCACACCAGTGTATGCGCTCGCAAAGCAGTTCTGGTTGCAGTTGTTCTCGAACTCCTCCGCCCAAACGGAGAGCTGCGCGGTAACCGTACCAACGAATGAAAAAGCGATGAAAAGTCCGGTGCAGCGCACGTTATCGATCAATGACGTGCAATGTAGACCCAGGCTTTGGAATCCACCTGCTTTCTGGATCAGGGACGCGTCTACTTTCGCACACGTTTTTCAACCGAAACCAGAACATCACGTTGACCGATCGCATACTTATCCTGGATCACGGTTCCCAATACACCCAATTGATCGCCCGGCGTGTGCGCGAACTCAATGTGTACTGCGAGATCCATCCCTATACCAAGGCCGCTTCTTTCGCTGGTGATCCATCCATAAAAGGGGTGATCCTCGGGGGAAGCCCTTTCTCGGTATTCGATGATGGCGCCCCGGATACCGATATCAGCGGTTTCCAAGGGCGAGTACCCATTCTCGCCGTTTGTTACGGCGCTCAATTACTCGCGAAACGAGAAGGGGTGACTTTATTGCGAAGCACGGTGCGTGAGTATGGCAGAGCACTGTTGGATAATATCCATGTTCACGAGCCTTTGTTCTCGGGCATTCATGCGGGCACACAGGTGTGGATGAGCCATGGCGACAGCATTCCTTCCGCTGCTGGCCGAATGGAAGTACTGGCCAGCACGCACGTTGTTCCTGTTGCAGCGTATCAGTTGAAAGGGGAGCCTACCTACGCTGTGCAATTCCATCCGGAAGTGTATCACACCTCGGAAGGTCTTGTGCTGCTGAAGAATTTCGTCAAAGGCATCTGCGGTTGCGCTGGCGATTGGACCCCTTCATCCTTTGTAGGAACCACCATCGCTTCCTTACGACAGCAGATCGGCACGGATGAAGTGGTTTTGGCGCTGAGCGGAGGAGTGGACAGTTCCGTAGCTGCCATGCTTCTCCAAAAGGCCATTGGCGACCAGTTGCATTGCATTTTCGTGGATAACGGCCTGCTGCGCAAGAATGAGTACCAAAGCGTGCTGGACAGCTACCATCACATGGGCCTCAATATCACCGGCGTGGATGCTCGCGATCTTTTCTTCGCGGCGTTGAAAGGGCAGGAAGATCCGGAGGCCAAACGCAAAGCCATTGGGCGCACGTTCATCGAAGTGTTCGAAACGGAAAGCCACAAACTGCCCAAAGTGAAGTGGCTTGGGCAAGGGACCATTTACCCCGATGTGATCGAGAGTGTAAGTGTGAACGGCCCCAGCGTAACGATCAAAAGCCATCACAACGTGGGCGGTTTGCCTGCGCGCATGAAATTGCAAGTGGTTGAACCATTGCGTTTGCTTTTCAAGGATGAGGTAAGGCGTGTAGGAAAGGAATTGGGCTTGGATCCTGCGATCCTTGGTCGGCATCCGTTCCCGGGTCCCGGTTTGGGCATCCGAATTCTTGGCGAGGTGACCCCGGAGAAAGTGTCGCTGCTGCAAGAGGTGGATCACATCTGGATCAGCGAGTTGCGGGCAGCCGGGCTCTACGATCAAGTGTGGCAAGCCGGAGCCATTCTGCTTCCGGTGAAAAGCGTTGGCGTAATGGGCGATGAACGCACGTACGAAAATGCAGTGGCTTTGCGGGCTGTTTCCAGCACCGATGGCATGACGGCGGATTGGTGCCACTTGCCCTATGAAGTATTGGCACGGATCTCGAATGCGATCATCAATCAAGTGAAAGGTGTGAACCGCGTGGTGTACGACATCAGTAGCAAACCACCAGCAACCATCGAATGGGAATGATCGCTCGTTTTTGCCTCTTCTTCGGGCTGCTGCTGCTGGTGAGCTGTCGCAGCACCATGCTCGCGCAAGAAATGCGCCAGGTGGATGGCCAGAACTATATCCAGCACACGGTTCTGAAGGGTCAAACCTTGTACGCCATCAGTAAACACTACGCGGTGCCGATCGAGGCGATCACGTTTGCCAACCCAGCATCAAGACAGGGTTTGAGCTTGGGGCAGGTGCTCTTGATCCCGGTGAAGGCACAGGTGAAGAAAGAACTGAAGACGGCACCGGCACTGATGGAAAGTGAACTGGGGCACACGGTGGCCAAGAAGGAAACATTGTTCGGTATCTCAAGGAAATACGGTGTGGAACTCAGCGACCTGATCGCGCGCAATCCGAGCGTATCACAAGGAGTGAAAGAAGGCATGGTGGTGGTGATCCCCGTAAGCAAGATCACCACACTACCGGTGCAACAGATCACCGCTGCTATAGATGACAAGAGCATTTCGCATTTGGTTCAACCAAATGAAACGGTGTATTCGCTCAGCAAACGCTATGATGTTTCTCCAGAAGAGATCCAAGCAACCAACGGCGGGCTGCCACAAGGACTGAAAGCAGGTACTTATGTCCGCATCCCAGCGAAGAAGGAGGCGCCAAAACCGATCGAACCGGTTGTGCCCGTCCGGCCGATAGGGACTTCCAACAAAGTGGTTTTCCTGCTTCCTTTCGCTATTGCTGCGAACGACAGTGTGCAGTCGCGCAACAAGGAGAAGGGCCTATATGGTCCAACTGATGCTGCCGTGCAGTTCTACGCCGGAGCCCGTATGGCAATTGATTCGTTGGAACAACTTGGCTTGCGCGCTGATATTTCCGTGCTGGATGTTGGGGACGATGCGCTTACGTGGACCCCGGTGTTGAAAAACGATGCGGTACTCGATGCTGATCTCTGCATTGGGCCTTTCCATCGTGCTGCCATCGAACGGTTGTGCCGAACTGCCCCGAGTGCACATATCGTATGCCCGGTCCCCCAGAGCAACAAAGTGCTTTTAGGGAATCCGAACGTGAGCAAAGTCCTAAGTGGGCGTCCCGATCAATTGCAGCAGATGGCCCGGTATGTGGCATTCCATCACGCCCAGGACAACATCATTTTATGCGCACCTGACATTGTGGATGAAAAGGACCTGCGAGATCAGTTCCGGATCACCCTGGAACATGCCCTCGAGGGGAAAAAGGGTCGCTTGCGCGATTCAGTGCTCGTTGCCAAAACGGGAAAACGCGACATCGCCGATGTGATCACCAAACTGAGCGCAACACAGCAGAATGTGGTGATCGCGACCAGTGAAGACGTTGAATATGTGACCGCCTTGGTCAGTCGTTTGGCGGAGCTTGTCCCAGGTAAGCGCATCATCCTTTTCGGATTGAACAGTTGGACGGACATCGGTACCCTTGACCTGGCTGACCTGGAAGCCTTGAACACCCACTTGCCAGCAAGCACATGGGTGGATCGTGATAACCCGCGCGTGAAACACTTCATTCACCAATACCGGGATCGTTTCGAGAACGAACCTGGCGACTATGCCTTTCTAGGGTTCGATGTTTCGTTCTTCTACCTGCGTGCTTTGATGGAATATGGCCGTGACTTTCCTTCGCACTTTGCAGAGGTGAATACCCAGCCACTGCACCTGTCCTTCAAACTCTTCAAGTCCGGCGAGGAGAATGGCTACCGGAATGAGAACGCCTTTATGATCGAATACGGGCCGAAAGGACTGCGCAAGGCGCCTTGAGCCATGGAACGGTCGACCATCGCGGCAGCTTTTCGTGAGATCCAGAACAGCATCTGCTCGCAGCTGGAAACCCTGGATGGGATAGCCCGATTCCGAGATGACCCATGGCAACGAAAGGAAGGGGGCGGCGGCTTGAGCAGGCCCATTGCGAATGGCAAGCTGATCGAGAAAGGCGGCGTGAATTTCAGTGAAGTGTTCGGCCCTCTTACCACGCAGGCTGCCAAAGCGTTGAATGTGCAAGCGGACGATTTTTATGCGACGGGAGTGAGCATCGTGCTGCATGCGCACAGTCCATGGGTGCCAACGATCCATATGAACATCCGTTATTTCGAGACGAACGCCGGGCAATGGTTCGGGGGTGGAATTGACCTTACACCAGCCTACTTGGATCTGGCTAGTGCGAAACACTTCCACAAGCGGTTGAAGGAAATTTGCGATCGTCGGGACAATGGTTTCTATCCGCGCTTCAAGCCCTGGGCCGACGACTATTTTTTTCTACCACATCGGGACGAAACACGTGGAGTGGGTGGGATCTTCTACGATCGGTTGATGCCTTCCGAAGACCATGGGATCGAGGATCTTTTCGGCTTCACATGTGATGTAGGTGAGCTGTTCGCACCGCTTTACGGGGAAGTGGTAACGCCTTTACGTGATCGCGCGTTCGGTCCGGCCGAAAAGGAATGGCAGCTTCTGCGACGTGGTCGTTATGTGGAATTCAACCTGGTGCATGACCGTGGGACCAAGTTCGGATTGGAGACCGGGGGGCGCACCGAGAGTATTTTGATGAGTTTGCCCGCCGATGCGAGTTGGCGTTATGATCATCACCCGGAGCCAGGATCACCGGAAGCGGAAACACTCACCTGGCTCAAGAAGGGGGTGGACTGGGTTTGATCAGCGAAGCCACTTGCGCTCCAGAACGAAGGTTCCGAAGGGCAAGATCGCAGCGATCACAACACCATAGATCCGATCAACGGACCATTTGAGTTGAGTGAACAGTGGCACTGCGGTAACCAGGTAACCCATAAAGCAGATGCCATGGAACATCCCGGGCCAAAAGATCGCTTCCGGCTTGTCCATCGTACGTTTCACCACCATGGCCACGATAAGGATGAGCCAGCTGATGCCTTCGGCGATGCAGAATGCGCGGAAACGCTTGATAACGGGGGATGTGTTGCTCATAGGTGGGACAAAGTTGTGCATGGATCGCTGACCGTTCATCATCATTGTTCACATGAGTGGCGAGAACATTCCCTAAATCGCTGAAGTGCATCAACTAATTCACCTGCTGTTCGAGGTCGCCGCATTCATCGTAGGCTACTGGTACTACAACCGCTCACGCGGGAAACAAGGCGACACGATACCCGATGAGAAGCGTGTGTGGATCATCATCGGTGCTGCGGCGGGCGCATTGATCGGCTCACGGGTGCTGGGCGCATTGGAAGATCCGTCCAAACTTGCTTGGGACCTGAAAGCGCTCTTCATCGCGTTGAACAACCGCACGATCGTTGGTGGGCTGTTAGGTGGCTTGATCGGGGTGGAAGTCACCAAACTATTGAACGGTGTGAAGCAACGCAGCGGGGATCTGTTCGTGTTCCCGATCATCCTCGGCATGATCATAGGGCGCATCGGTTGTCTGCTCGCCGGTTTGGAAGACAATACGTACGGGATCGAAACCGATCTGCCTTGGGGCATTGATCTTGGGGATGGAATTGACCGACATCCGACGAATCTCTACGAGATCGTTTGGCTGGGCATCATCTGGTTGGCACTGATCGGGATCGAACGCCGTTGGAAATTGAAGCCCGGTGCCCGCTTCCAGATCTTCATGGTGCTCTACCTCGAGTTCCGTTTCGCCATCGAATTCATCAAACCCGCCGAACCCGTATTCTTCGGCCTCACCGCCATCCAAATAGCCGCTGAGCTCGGTGTGATCTACTATTGGAAAGTGTGGACCGAACCGAAGAGCTTGTTGTTGCAACCACGGATGGACACGGATGAACACGGATAGCACGACTGGGTGAGGTCATGGAAAGCAAACTGATACGGAAGGAGGAGACCGAAGAGGTCATTGGTGCCGCTATGGAAGTGCTCAACATCATGGGGCACGGCTTGCTGGAGAAACCTTACGAGAACGCATTGTGCGTTGAACTCAGACTGCGCGGCGTGCCGTTCGAGCAGCAGCCTCAATTCGAGGTTGTCTACAAGGAGGTGCCTGTTGGCCTCTATGTCCCGGACCTTATCGTTCGGTCGGAGTTGGTGGTGGACGCTAAGACGATCGATAGGATCACTGATCATGAGCTGGGGCAAATGCTCAATTACCTTCGGATCACAAGCTTGTCCGTAGGGCTCATCATCAATTTCAAACGCGCACGATTGGAATGGAAACGCGTAGTTCTTTAGATGGACCAATGAGCGCATCCGTGTTCATCCGTGTCCATCCGTGGTTTATTTGAGCATGCCAGAACGCCCTTACATCTACTACGACTTCACGCAGAGCCTGTGCAGCACCTGCCTGCGCCGTGTGGACGCCAAGATCATCTTCCAGGACGAGAAGGTGTACATGCTGAAGAACTGCCCGGAGCATGGCCGGCAAACCGTGCTGATCGCCACGGACATCGAATACTACAAGCGCTGCCGCCACTACCTGAAGCCCGGTGAGATCCCGCTGAAGTTCAATACGCAGACGCACTTTGGCTGCCCTTACGACTGTGGCCTTTGCCCTGATCATGAGCAGCACAGTTGCCTCACGCTGATCGAGGTAACCGACCGCTGCAACTTGAGTTGCCCCATCTGCTATGCGAGCAGCGGCCCCATGCACGGCCAGCACCGAACGATCGAAGAGATCGAGCACATGTTCGATGTTATCGTGGCCAACGAAGGCAAGCCCGATGTGATCCAACTGAGCGGCGGGGAACCCACGGTACACCCGCAGTTTTTCGAGATCCTCGACATCGCCAAGCGCAAGCCGATCCGCCACTTGATGGTGAACACCAACGGCATCCGCATTGCCAAGGATCGCGCCTTTGTGGAACGGCTGGCGAGCTACATGCCCGATTTCGAGATCTACCTCCAGTTCGACTCCTTCAAACCCGAAGTGCTGAAGCGACTAAGAGGGGAGGACCTGACCGCCAGGCGCCAGAAGGCGATCGATCACCTGAACGAGTTCAACCTGAGCACCACGCTGGTGGTAACGGTGGAGCAGGGCGCGAACGATGACGAGATCGGCGCGATCATCGATTACGGATTGAAGCAGCGCTGCGTGCGTGGGGTTACCTTCCAACCGGTACAGGTCGCGGGGCGCACGGAGAACTTCGATCCGGCGAAGGACCGCATCACGCTCACCGAAGTGCGGCAACGGATCATCGACCAGAGCAAGCTTTTCACCCCGGAGGACATCGTTCCTGTGCCGTGCAACCCGGACGCGCTCGCCATGGGCTACGCGCTGAAGATCGATGGCGAGGTCTTCCCGCTCACGCGGATGATCGACCCGGACGACCTGCTGAACAACTCGCGCAATACGATCATCTACGAGCAGGATGAGCGCCTGAAGGAGCACATGATCAAGCTCTTCAGCACGGGCACACCCAGCGACAAAGCCGCCGACACACTGCACCAGATCATGTGCTGCCTGCCGAACATCGACGCGCCCCAACTGGGCTACGAGAACCTGTTTCGCATCATCATCATGCGCTTCATCGATGCCTACGATTTCGACGTGCGGGCCATCAAGCGCAGCTGCGTCCACATCGTGGATCCCAAAACGGACAAGATCATCCCTTTCGAAACGATGAACGGGGGGGGGGGGGGGGGCCGAGGTCTTGGGCCACCGGTTGGTCAAGAATCACATTGGAGGCAGTCAAGAGTGAACCAGGGAACCCGCGAGCCTTTAGCGGGTCTGTGAACAACCTTCGACTATGAAACGCCCTGGCATCCTCCTCCTGCACCTGCTCATCATGGTGGGCTATTCTGTACTCTTCATGGCGCTTGGCGAAGTGATCGGAGATACCGTGATCGGTATCCACTGGGGAGTGCTCGGCATCCACATCATCGCGCTGTTCATCCTGGGTCTCGTGAGCTTTGGGAAACCAGAAGGCAAGAAGGCGGGTGGACAATACCTGTTGGCCTCGTTGCTCGTTGCGATCATTGGTCATGGCCTGTGTTTCTTCAATGGGCTTATGCACATGGGAAACATCCACTGAGCGCAGGTCAGCGGAGTTCATCTGCGTCCATCTGCGCCATCTGCGGACAACCGCATTCAACCCTGAGCCTGCGATTAAGTTTGCCCTGTGCGCGGAAAGGCCTTGTGGTTATTGGTTTTTGCAATTGCCGGTATGGCCTTGGCCATGCTGGGCTTGGCCATCGGCAGCGTGCATGTTCCCATCGGCGAGGTCTGGAGCGCTTTGTTCCATCCGGATCCACAAAGCACCTTCACCACTATCGTCCGGCAAGTGCGACTTCCACAGGTGATCACGGCGGCCACGGCGGGTGCTGGATTAGCGGCGAGCGGCCTCCTGATGCAGACACTTTTCCGGAACCCGTTGGCAGGGCCGAGCGTATTGGGCATCAGCAGCGGTGCAAGCTTGGGAGTGGCCTTGGTGATGCTCTCCCAACCGCTTTGGATTCTGCTTCCGATCCCGCGCGATCTGTTCGTGATCCTGGCCTCTTTGGCAGGTGCGATCGCTGTGCTTTTCCTGATCGTGCTTGCGGACAAACGTGTGGGCGATGGTGTTACGTTGCTCATCATTGGCCTGATGGTCGGTTACCTCTGCTCGGCGGTGATCAGCGTGCTGCAGAGCGCCAGTGCCGCGCAAGCGCTGAAGAGCTATGTGCTCTGGGGAATGGGCTCCTTCGCGGCAGTTGATCCTCGGCGCATCGCCTGGCTTGTAGTTCCGGTAATGCTTGGTGTGGTCGGTTCAATTGCCCTGATCAAACCACTGAACGCACTCCTGCTTGGCGATGATTATGCCCGCAGTATGGGTGTGCCGGTTGATCGCACGCGCCGCATCGCCATATGGACCACCGGGTTACTGGCTGGAACGATCACGGCATTCTGCGGTCCGATCGCCTTCCTCGGTCTCGCCACACCACACGTAGCGCGCATGTTCGTGCGCACCAACGATCACGCTGTGCTTATGCCCGCGAGCATTCTGTTGGGTGCTGTTTTGGCGTTGGGATGCGATCTGATCGTTCGCGCCAGCGGCACAGACGTAGCACTTCCGCTGAACGCGGTGACGAGTTTGCTCGGCGCCCCGGTGGTGCTCTGGGTGCTCTTGAGCGGTAAACATTGGGCACGCGGCAACTGACATGGAACCACTTCTCCGCACCGACCGATTGGCCGTAGGCTATGGATCCAATGCGCTGCTGAAAGACCTCGCGCTGGATCTGCAAGGGGGTGAACTCACCGCGCTGGTCGGCGTGAACGGCATTGGCAAAAGCACACTGCTGAAGACGCTGGCTGGTTTGTTGGAACCATTGGCCGGATCAGTGATCGTGAACGGGAGCGACTTGCGCCAATTGACTTCGCATGAACGCGCACGGCAGGTGAGCATCGTTCTTACCGGCCGTCCGCAAGCGGGAATGTTGGATGTGGAAACGCTGGTATCGCTGGGTCGCCAACCTTGGACCGGCCGCTGGGGCTCGCTTTCATCCAAGGACCATGAGCAAGTGGACTTGGCATTGAAGCGAACAGGAGCGGAGCACCTGCGGAACAAGTCACTTGCCACATGCAGCGACGGTGAATGCCAGAAGGTCCTGATCGCGCGTGCATTGGCACAAGCCACTCCCGTCCTGTTGCTGGATGAGCCCACAGCGTTCTTGGATCTGCCCAACCGCGCTAGCATCGTTCGCACCCTTCGAGCTATCGCTCATGAGGAACGCAAAGCCGTGCTCTTCAGCACCCACGACCTGCAATTGGCACTGGATCTCTGCGACGGGATCGTACTGATGCGACGGGAAGCGCCGCTCTGGCAGGGATCGCCGAAAGAGGCATTGGATTCCGGTGAACTGGCGCGGGCCTTCAGTGGCACCGGGATCCACTTCGACGCTTCGGCCGGAACACATCGCTTCGTGCCTTGAAATGCAACAGCCCCGGCGTTGGCCAGGGCTGTTGTTCGAAAGACGGAACGTCGTTCTTACTTCTTCAATGCGTCGCGGATCTCCATCAGCAACTTCTGGTCGTCCGTAGGGCCGGCCGGTGCTGGGGCGGGTTCTTCCTTCTTGGTCTTGTTCACCGCTTTCACGATCATGAACACGACGAAAGCAACCACGATGAAGTTGATCAGCGTAGTAATGAAAGCGCCGTAGCTGATGGCCACTTCCGCAACAGCAGGAGTCACAATAGCCCCAGCCGCATCCTTCACCTCCGCCGTGCCATGCTGAAGGAAATACTTCATGTTGTTGAAGTCAACCCCGCTGGTCATCATGCCGATAGCAGGCATTACCATTCCGTCAATAAAGCCGGATACCACCTTGTTGAAGGCTGCACCCATGACGAAACCGACAGCGATGTCGATCAGGTTGCCTTTCATCGCGAACTCCTTGAACTCCTTTAGCATTCCCATGTTTGTGGTGGTGTTGGTTTGGTTTTGAGAAACGTGAGACTCTGAAGGTAGATCGAGGTCACATCCAGTTGGTCATTTTTCCTTTCGAAAACGGAATCGTTCTATCCGCTCGGAGCCATTCTCATTACCGGTCACGGCCACATCCCATGCACCAGAGCTGTCCTTCACGTAGGTGATGCACTGCGGAAAATCGTGCCCCGGGTTTTCGAACACGAGCGAATCAGGTCCGGAAGGTTGGGCTGTGAAAGGCACCCACGCTCCGTTGTTCTGCGAATCGATCCGGGCCGAATAAACCACATGGCCCTGGGTGAATTCCAGTTTCAGGTCTTCGATGAACACCGTATCCCCGTTGGCCATGGCATAACCGAAACCTGTGAGCAGGGAATCGCCCTGCGCGGTCCATTTTTCGAAGCTTTGGAAACGCTCTGATGTGGTGCTGTCCGTCCAGGCTCCTGTGAGCTGGCGGAAATCGGCGAGTGGATCCAATTCAACGGATACCTCGGTCGGCGCTATGTCCGCCAGGGTTGTTTTGGGCGGTGTGTTGGTACATCCCATCAAGAGCAGCGCGAGAACAAGTGAATAATCCAATACACGCATCATCAGGATAGTTGGAGTTTGTCAATAGCCTTACGAACCTCTTCCGTGACCCGCATTTTACAGGCCTTGTTGTAGTCGTACATCACTTGCACACTAGTGCCAGTGGCTACGATCCCGCCCTCCTCATCCGCTATCACATACTCCATCGTGAAACTTGTATTGCCCACCTTGCTGCACCCGGTCCGGATAGTGAGAAGTTGGGGCCATGCAACAGGCTTTTCAAAATTGCATGTTGTACTGGCGAGGATAACACCGTGGCCGAGTTCCTGGTGGGAACGGAGTACTCCGATCCGTTCGAGGAAATGCATTCGCGCACTCTCGAAATACCGGAAGTACACGATGTTGTTCACGTGACCGAACAGATCTTGTTCACCCCAGGCAACAGGAACTTCCAAGCTCACGATCAAGTGCGCAGGGAGCATGGGTTCAACCTTCCTGACTGCCAGGTTGCTCTTCGGAAGTCGGTGCTTCTTCGGTTACCTGTATCTCAGCGGTTTCTTCCACAATGGTGTCGGCTGGCGGTGGAACAGGTGCAGGAACTGGAACGGGTGCGCGCATTTCCTGCATCAATTGCTTGTGCTGGGCTTTCATACGCTGTACATCCTGTCGAGCGCGCTCGATCTTCTTTTCCATATCCTTTTTCATCGCCTCGCCACTGGCGCTCTTGAAGTTGAACATGGCCATATTGCCTTCCATTTGCTTCATCTCGGCTTCCACTTCTTCGATCTTGCGCTTGATGAACTTGCCTTCCTTTTCCATCTGGAATTTCGGGTCGGCTGCTGACTTCAGGTCGTCCACGCGGCCCACAAAGGCCATGCGGCGGCGTTCCTCCTCGTTCAAACGCAGGTTGGCGTATTGTTTATCCATCGCAGCCCGATATCGAGCACCGAAAGCATCGAACATTTTGGGACTTACCCGGCCACTGTTCATCCAGCGCGTGCTGAAAGCTTTCAGGTTATCCAGGGTAGCCCCGCGATCAGGCAAATGCGTGAAAGTTTCCAACTCGTTCAGCAACTGCTCCTTCTCTTGCACGTGCACGGCTTGTTCCGCATCCAACGCATCGAAGTGGTTCTTGCGGTTCTGGAAAAAGGCATCGCACGATTCACGGAACTTGTTCCAGAGTTTGTTCTCATCCCTAGGGCCGGCGCTACCAGCAACCTTCCACTGGGCCTGAAGGTCCTTCAGTTTGTCTGCGGTATTGCGCCATTCGGTGCTGTCCTTCAACCTGATCGCTTCCTGTAGGAGCGCTTGTTTCTTATCGAATGCTCCTTTGAACTGGCTCTTCATGGCCACGAAGAAGTCGTTCTTCCGCTCGAAGAAGACGTTGCAAGCGTTCCGGAATTCCTTCCAAATACGCTCATTGTCCTTTTTCGTGGCGAAGCCTACGCTCTTCCATGCTGTTTGGATCTCCATGATCCGATCCGTGAGAGCCTTCCAGTCCTTGGCGTTCTTGCCATCCGCCTCCATGTTCAAGGCGTTCACTTTTTCGATGAGCGCCTGTTTGGCCATCAAATTGGCATCATGTTCTGCACGCCGGGCACGGTAGTACTCGTTGATCCGATCGTATACCACGCGAGTAGCGTTCCAAAAACCATCACGAATGGTTTCCCATTGGTCCTTGTCCACTGCACCTATCTGGTGCCACTTCTCCTGATAGTCCTTGACCAGTGCTTCGGCTTCTTTCACACTTTCCACGCGCTGCACCGCTTCCATATCGGAGATGAGTGCCTGCTTCAGAGCCGTGTTCTTCTTCAGGTCGTGATCACGCAGTTCCTTGTATATGCGGATGTGGTAAAAGAACTCGTCACGCAGATGGCTGTAATCGCGCTGTAACTCACGATAGGTCTGTTGAGGAACAGGGCCGATCGTTTTCCATTTTTCACCCAGTTCGGTGAATCGTTGGAAGGCGTTTCCGATGTTCTCCTCACTGGCGATCATGGCCTTCAACTCATCCATGATCGCGGTCTTCGCAGCCAGGTTGTCGTTTTCCTGCTTTTGCTGCTGGCGCCGAATGTCGTTCACCTTCGTATTGAAGGCATCGAGCAGTTGCTTGAATTTCTTGTCGTCCTCATCCAGAAGTGTTGCGCTTTCGATCGGCTGCGAAGGCATTTCCGGGATCAACGCACTTTCGATATCCGCTTCCGCCTCCGTGTTCAACGCTACTTCTGCGGGTGCTTGTTGCTGTTCGGCCGCCACAAGTGCTTCGTAAGATTCTTTCAGCGCGTCCACTTGTTCATGCACTTGCTCAACATCAGGGTGCTGGAGCAGTGCTTCAAGACGCGCGATCAATTCGACTTTCGTACTCATGAGAACTGGAGCGACCCTCATTTGTGGGCCGACCGCGAAGATAGAGGGAGCGGAGTTGCTGGAAAGCGCCCAAGTCAACTGTTCCCATCGCTTATTTCCTCAGGGGAATAGTCAATGTGAACGAGTGCAACGGGGTATTCTGGTGGAACGGACCGCCGTCTTTATCGATGCTATAAGAAAGAATGCATCATTTCCAGGGAGTGATGATCAAACCACGAGCCCTAGCACGCAGATGTCATCCACTTGTTCATTGGCACCTTTCCAATCAAGGAAAGCACGCTCAAGCACCTCCGCTTGCTTAGCCATGGGCAGATGATGGTTGGCAACCAACATGTCATTGAAACGGGCGCTCATGAATTTCTTACGGTCCGGTCCTCCGAACTGGTCCACATATCCATCGCTGAAGAGATAGAGGCGATCACCCGGGTGATAGGCCACTCGGTGTACGGCAAACTTCCGCTTGGGATCATGTTGTGAACCGCCAATGGGCTTGCGGTCGCCATTGATCACGGTGAGCTGGCCGTCGTGCATCCAGTAAAGTGGCCGGAACGCACCAGCGAAAAGCACCTCACGCTGCGTTCGATCCACGCGGCACAAGGCCACATCCATTCCATCTCCGGCGCCTATGCGTTGGCCGTTCTGGTTAAGGGCTTGTACCATGCGTTCGTTCAGCAACGCCAACAGCTCCGCAGGGTCCTTGTGCGGATGCTGCACCACAAGTTCGTTCAACAGCGAACAGCCGATCGCAGCCATCATGGCTCCGGGCAACCCATGTCCGGTGCAATCAGCAGCGGCCACCAAGCATTCATTCTCGCTGATCCGATGATACCAATGGAAATCGCCACTCACCACGTCCTTGGGTTTGTTCAGGACGAAATGGTCGCTGAACATCTCGCGGTATCGTTCGGCCCGGGGTATCAATGCATCTTGGATCTTGCCAGCGTATGCGATGCTGTCCGAAATACCTTCATGCCGCTGCTGCCAATGGTTCCTGGCATCTTCTTCGCGTTGCACCATACTGCCAATACTGCGGAACAAGAAGAATCCGACGATCAGGAAAACAACCGCAGCGACCCCGATGTTGCGCCGCAATTTCGCATTCGCGGCGTTGACCAGGACATTCAGGGGTAGTCGCGTGTAAACCACTGCTGTGATAGCCCCCCGGTCGTTACGCACAGCATCGAACGAGACGACGTCATTTCCCCAGACGCCTCGCTGGGCGTCTATTCGATCGGCTTTCAAGTACTCGATAATAGCCGAAGAAGCCGGGTCGCTGAACGGTTTTCTGAGAACCGGAGTGACTTCCGAGGTGACCACGAACTGTAATTCGGCCTTTACGCGATCAAAGCCAAGCACGTACAGGGGTTCTTCAAATCCATTGGCCTCTGCGGACTTGCGAAGAGTTTCATGCAAAATGTAATACCACGCATCCTGCGTGTTATTGATGAGCATGCCTTGCGAATCGTACTTGGTAAGCAACCGCTGTACGCGACCTCCATCCAACTGGGCACTGAGCGTTCCGGTGACACCACCCATTCGCGCGTATGCCTGTGATTTCAGTGTTTTCAGTTGCCCTGTATGGATCCAAGTGATCAGCGCCACACTGAGCAAAAGCATGGTCCCATAGACCACTAATAGCACTTTTCGTGCAGTGGTCTTTGGGCCTTGCAACATGGGGACGGAGGAAAGCATATGGATCGCGCCTGCGTTGGTACGCGAAACCACGGGCACAAGTTCCCTTCAAGGCCTGGTCTTTCATGACCAGCTCCTTCGAGCTTGCTATTGGGCTGTCGTATTGCTCACCGAAGCCGCTTGATGCCCCAGTCATAACGGGCTTCAGCGATCTTCATGGCATGCTTGAACGCAGCGTGGGTCCGAAGGAAGTCGTAGCGTTCCAGTGCCACCTTGTCCGCGTATTGCGGCAGGGCGATCAATTCACTCAGGATGGGGCGGCACTTGGTACTGGCCAAATTGTACAACACCTTGGCGAAGTCCGCGCTGATGACCATGTCCCGGCCATGCTCCTCAGCGAGTTTCTCAATACTGGATTCGTTCAACAAGGCCTGGCACATCAAGGAGAACAAAAGCAACCGGGCCTTGGGCAAAAAGGCATATTTGGTTGATCCTTTCTCCAGGATCTCACGGGTCATGCGTCCCAAACGCTCCTGGCTCTTGTAGCACAGCACGATCTTGCGGGCATCGGCATTCAACCGGCCTGGCGTAAACATCTGTTCGTAGATCTTGTCATCCTCGAAAGCGGTTCGCATGCTTCGCATCTTGTCGATCTCGCCTTCGCTCGCGAGGAAGGTTTGGGCCAATTTCAACAAACCGATGGCTTTGCTCTCAACAATGCCCAATTCTTCCAACTCTTCGGCGGTGTGGCCTTCAAAGCTGCGCTCTTGGCGCTCGTAGAAGATCCCCAGTTCACGGAACCGATCCTGCAATTGTAGTTGGATCATATCGTTCGCACGCAGATTCCAAGGTTGAATGGGGGTTTGGCGATTGTTATTGATGGTCACACCCACCACGAAGTTGTCCGTGGCTTCGCTAACGACTTTGGCCAAAACGCGCACTTTCTTCAATCGATCTTTGATGCGGCCGATATCGTGATGGTCTTCGTGCTTTTCAAGAAAACGACTGATCGTGGTGATGGTTTGAGCCCCGTTCAACAATCGCGGCTCGAGGATCTCCGCGCTACCATGGCCCGTACGTGTGAATTTCTCGCAACTGAAGGTTACCCCATTGTGGTCGAACAAAAAACGCGAGGCGTCCATGCTCCCGTCCACCAGGATGTTTTTGAAGCTTTTCTCCATGCTCCTGTTGGCTGGACTTGTATCGGGCATGCCGTAGCGGATATTCCGTTCGAAAAACCGATCACCCATGGCCTTGTGCATCTGGTGCAGGTCCCATAGTCTCATGAACCCAACGTGCATCGCCTCGCCACCAGGTCCTTCAGCATCAAGGACGGATTGCAGGTCCAACGTGAACTCCCTTGTGCGATGTTCGCGAGCTTCGCTACTGCGGCCGGTGCTACTGCGGTATACGACCACCATGGTTACCGTACGTCCGCTGAAATAGTCGTTGATCAAGTGTTGCTTGTTCTCCAGGTCTTCACGAAGCTTGTCCAGCACCGTGCTGCGCTCCGCTTCGGCCGGATCGCCCAGGAAAACGAATTGGAACACAACCCGGTCCACGCCGCGGCCTTCATCCTGCAGGCGCTTTCTGAGCCTGCGCATCATGGCTTCATCACTTGCCTCACCCTTGAACAGTTGCCCTAAGCCATTGGCGATCAAATGATCGTAGCCCGTGCGGAACTGATCATGTTGGCGGGTGTGCCGAAAGACGAACAAAGAGAGCGTCTTCTTCTTGGGGTCCATGTGGAAAGCATCCACTCCATGGTCATGCGGGCCAAAAGCGATCTGCTTTACGGCTTCCTCACGAGGCACGTGCAATTCCTCTTCCAGGTACAGCAAACCGAAGTAGTCGCTTTGGAAACCGCCATGTTCGCTGCGGAGTTCTTTGTACGTGCTGGCCAGTTTCGCGGGTGTGATCGCCATGGTATGGGTGGATTTGGTCACCAGCTTCTACGCCGGTTCGGGCGGTGAAGCTGGTTTAGGTAAATGAGAAACGCAAGGGTAGAAGGGGTGTGTTGAAAAGTCTTGGCCTTATCGGGACCCAAAATACCGCTGCGCGCGGAAATTCCGGTAGCTGTGTGAGCTTTCCCAAGTTCATGTCGGAATTCGCCTTGCCGGGAACGGAACCGCGTGCAACGGTCGTCCAAAAACACGAAAGGGGACCCCTGAGGATCCCCTTCGCAACAACTCCCCCGAGTTGGTTATTTTACCTTGTCCACAATGGCTTTGAAAGCCTCAGCATCGCCATAAGCGATCTCGGCCAATGCCTTGCGGTCCAAGTTGATATTGTGCTTCTTGAGCCCGTTGATGAACACGCTGTAGCTCATGCCATGAATACGTGTTGCGGCGTTGATACGCTGGATCCACAACGAGCGGAAATCGCGCTTTTTGAGCTTGCGACCATCGTAAGCGTGTGCAAGGCCCTTTTCAACGGTATTCTTCGCAACCGTCCATACGTTCTTTCTACGGCCGAAATTTCCTTTGGCCAGCTTCAACACCTTCTTGCGGCGTGCTCGGCTGGCGACTTTGTTTTTACTGCGTGGCATTTGTTGTTGGTTTTTTGGGCGCGAGCGCTTCCGTTGTTACCGGAGGTCTTTGGTGCTTCGCGTCCTGGTTGAGTCCACCGTGAACCGGGTGGAAAACGGTCTTATTTCAGAAGGTCCAGAATTGCCTTTTCGCCAGTTTTATGGACGATGGCCATTTTGCCAAGGGAGCGTTTGCGCTTCTTGTGCTTCTTGGTAAGGATGTGGTTCATTCCGGCGTGCTTGCGCTTCACCTTGCCGGTGCCGGTAAGCTTGAACCTTTTCTTGGCACCGGACTTCGTTTTCATTTTCGGCATGACTTCTCTTCTTTATCGGGGGCTTGCTTTTCTTTTTGGAACGTGGACTTATTGTCCACGGATCTTCAGGTCTATTTTTTCTTCTTGGGGATGAGGTACATGATCATCCGCTTGCCTTCGAGCTTGGGCATGCTCTCAACAACTCCATATTCCTCCAGATCCTGCGCGAATTTGAGGAGAAGTATCTCGCCACGCTCCTTGAAAACGATCGTACGACCCTTGAAGAACACAAATGCTTTCACCTTGTGACCTTCCGAGAGGAATTTCTTGCTATGCACCAACTTGAAATTCACGTCGTGCTCATCCGTATTCGGGCCGAACCGTACCTCTTTCACTTCGGCTATCGTCTGCTTCGCTTTGATCTCTTTCTGCTTCTTCTTGAGGTCGTAGAGGAACTTTTTATAATCCGCGATCCTGCACACCGGTGGCACAGCCGAAGCGCTGATCTCGATGAGGTCCAGGTTCTGGTCCTGCGCCATGCGCAAAGCGACATCGAACGGATAGACGCCTTGCTCCACTGTATCACCTACGACACGCACCTCGGTGAATCCGAAAATACGGCTATTGGTGCGGTGCAGGTCCTCCTTCACAACCCGACCACGGAATGGGCGGGGACCGGAAGGACGAGGACGTGGCGGTCCCGGTGGGCGATAAGGTTGACGTGTTGCCAAGCGAAGTGTTGATGGTGTTTTGTAAGGGAGGATGATCAGAGACCGGCCATCTGTTGGGCAATACGCGTGGCCACCAACTCCTTGAATTGGAGTGGGTTCATAGTGCCCATATCGCCTTGTGCTTGTTCACGCACGCTTACAGTGTTGGCTTCAACTTCTTTTTCCCCAAGTACGAGCATGAACGGGATCTTGCTGAGTTCCGCATCGCGGATCTTCCTGCCGATCTTCTCGTTCCGCTCGTCTACGGAGGCGCGAATATCGTGTTCTTTCAGCAACGCCGTTACAACACGGGCATGTTCGACGTATTTGTCGCTGATCGGCAGCACAATAGCCTGTTCCGGTGCGAGCCACAAGGGGAACTTTCCGGCAGTATGTTCAATGAGCACAGCGATGAACCGCTCCAAACTACCAAACGGTGCCCTGTGGATCATCACTGGGCGATGCTTGGCATTGTCGCTGCCCACGTATTCCAGTTCGAAGCGCTCGGGCAGGTTGTAATCCACTTGGATGGTGCCGAGTTGCCATTTCCGACCCAACGCGTCCTTCACCATGAAGTCCAGCTTAGGGCCATAGAAAGCCGCTTCTCCGTATTCAATGAACGTGTTCAACCCTTTCTCAGCCGCTGCGTCAATAATGGCCTGTTCTGCCTTTACCCAATTCTCTTCGCTACCAATGTATTTGCTTCGATCCAATTGATCACGCAAGCTGATCTGTGCTTCGTAATTATTGAAATTCAGCGCCTTGAATACGAGCAAAACCAGATCGATCACCTTCATGAATTCCTCCTTCACCTGGTCGGGGCGACAGAACAGGTGCGCATCATCCTGGGTAAAGCCCCGAACGCGTGTTAGTCCGTGGAGTTCGCCGCTCTGCTCATAGCGGTACACTGTTCCAAATTCAGCATAGCGGATAGGAAGATCCTTGTAGCTGCGCGGCCTGCTTTTGTAGATCTCGCAATGGTGCGGGCAGTTCATCGGCTTCAGGAAGAACTCCTCGGTGGGATCCGGTGTGCGGATAGGCTGGAAGCTGTCCTTGCCGTATTTCTCGTAATGCCCACTAGTGACATAGAGGTTCTTGTGCGCGATATGCGGAGTGGCGACCTGCTCGTAACCGCTCTTCTCTTGCGCGTTCTTCATGAAGTTGATCAGGCGCTCGCGCAAAGCCGCTCCTTTGGGAAGCCACAGGGGGAGGCCCGCACCAACCTTCTCGCTGAACGTGAACAGGTCCAATTCTTTGCCTAGTTTGCGGTGGTCGCGCTTCTTCGCTTCCTCCAACATCACCAGGTACTCATCCAATTCCTTTTGCTTCGGGAAGGTGATCGCGTAAAGGCGTGTCAGTTGTTTCCGTTTCTCGTCACCGCGCCAATACGCCCCCGCCAAGCTCAGCACCTTCATGGCCTTGATCCCGGACGTATCCGGAATGTGCGGCCCACGACACAGATCGGTAAAATTGCCTTGCCGATAGAAGGTGATCTCCCCATCGGGCAATCCTTCAATCAGCTCCAACTTGTACTCATCGTCTTTTTCCGTGAAATACGCGATCGCATCAGTCTTGCTGACCGCTGTGCGCTCGAACGTGAGCTTTTTTGACGCGAGTTCCTTGAATTTGGCTTCAATAGCAGCGAAGTCGGCGTCGCTGATGGAACGTTCACCGAAGTCCACGTCGTAATAGAACCCGTTCTCGATCGCCGGACCAATACCGAACTTGGTTCCTGGGTAAAGCGCCTCCAGTGCTTCAGCCATCACGTGGGCGGATGAGTGCCACATCGTTGCCTTGCCTTCCGGATCGTTCCAGGTTAGCAGAGAAAGTGTGCAGTCTTCCGGTAAAGTTCGGCTGGCATCCCGCACTTCGCCGTTCACCTTTGCCGAAAGTACATTGCGTGCAAGGCCTTCACTGATGCTTTTGGCCACATCCATGGCCGTTACAGCACCATCATAACTGCGGACACTTCCGTCCGGCAGGGTCACATTTGTTTTCATCAGATGCTCCCGCAGCCCTACAAACGGCTGGCGAAAGGGTCGCGAATGTAAGTGGAGCGCTGGAACTTTGGAATTGGACATGACCCCATCAGGGGGGCGACCCTTCAGAAAAATCCTGTACTTCAGGGATCCACTAATGCAGCGGCGCCCAATATCCCGGCATCATCCTCCGGCAAAGCGCTCAGCATCAGTTCCACCTTGCCTTCGTAGATGTAGAACAACGCCTCCTTGAAATAACGGCACAAGGGGTTCATCAGCACATCTCCATTTCGAGCGATACCGCCAAATAGCACAATACGTTCTGGGACGGAAAAGGCCACTGCGTTCGCGAGGGCTGTAGCTAGCCACCGTGCGGTATCACGGAAAGCCTGCACCGCCGCATCATCACCGTTCTGTGCAGCATCGGCGATCGGTTTCACGCCTTCTTGCTGCAATAGCTCACTGCTATCCGCGAGTTCGAGATAGGTCTGTCGAATACCTCGGATGCTCACATATGCCTCCAAGCAGCCCCGACGTCCGCATGTACACATGCGCCCGTCCATAACGGCGATGGTGTGACCTAGCTCGCCCGCATTTCCGTGCGGCCCCAACAACAATCGACCATCGATGATGAACCCGCTTCCCAAGCCCGTGCCCAGCGTAACGACGAGCAGATCGTTCGTGCCCCTGCCTGCACCGTACTTCCATTCCCCCAAGGCAGCAGCATTCGCATCATTACCCAGAGCGCACTGAACGCCCATGCGGTCCTTGAGCATGCGAGCCAGTGGGATATCGCTCTTCCATGGCAAGTTGGGGGCGCGGTCAATACTTCCAGTGAAGGGATTGCCATTGGGCACACCAATACCGATGGCATTCAAAGGCGAAGCATCCATACTCCGAATGGTTTGGGTGATGGCGTCTGCAAAGGCACTACCAGGCTCTGTTCCAAGTGCGTCATCACCCAGTGTAGGAATGCGCTTTGTCGCAGTGACCCTACCGTCATTGACCACCCCGATCTTGGTGGTTGTCCCCCCGATGTCCACACCGACTATCATGCTGTCGTTCTTACCGATCCACGGAACCCATACCAAACCAAATAGGCATAACAGCCTAATGGAAGGAAGAAGCTCAAGTGGAATCCCCGTTCCTGTAGGCCCGATCCCTTCATGATATCGATGAGGAATCCCTGTAATGGTGGGATGAGAGCCCCACCGACGATCATCATGACGAGCAGGCTGGAACCTTGTGCGGTGTCTTTACCAAGGCCGGTGATCGCCAGTGTGAAAATATTGCTCCACATGATCGAATTGAACAAGCCGATCGCGATAACGGCCCACATCGCCCACGCACCGTGAAGGAAAATGGCCCCTAGCAGAAGTCCCGAAGCCACAGAAGCAAATAACCCCAATGCGCGCGAAGGGTTCGGGCCAGCTAGCACAAAAGCTGCCATGTTCGCCGTTATCAACACAGCCAATGGCCATATGTGGTCGAACATGAAATGTTCGCTGGAGTTGAGTGAATACAACAGGCCGAACATCATTGCGCCTATCAGTAACATGCCACCATAGCGCTGGGTTGTGCTCATGGTTTTCGACAGAGCCAAAGCACCAAGAAAACGGCCCGTCATGGCACCTCCCCAATACAAGCTCAAGTAATGCTTTGCACTTCCTTCGGGCAGATGCAGGATATCGGACATTCCCAGGAAGTTGATGATCAAACTGCCTATAGCCACTTCGGCCCCGACGTAGCAAAAAATGGCCACCATGCCAAAGCGAAGTTGGGGGTATCCCAATGCATTGCTTTTACTGACTTTCTCCTGATGCCGCGGTTCCGGAAGTTTGGTGAACCACATGAGTACCGCGATCAGCGAAAGGATCACGGCCAAGCTGACGTACGGCAATCGCACCGCGGCATCTGGTGCCGCGTTCTTGAAGATCAACCATCCGCCGATCAGGGGCGCCAACGTGGTCCCTAGTGAATTGAACGCCTGAGCTGTGTTCAATCGGCTACTCGCACCTTCAGCAGAACCAATGATCGCAACGAAGGGATTGGCCGAGATCTGCAATAAAGTGAAACCAAGTCCAAGCACGAACAACGCGAACAAATGGAATGGGTAACTGTGCATCAGCGAAGCAGGCGCGAACAAGGCGCATCCGGTGGCGGAGAGGATCAGCCCGATGATCATTCCTCGCTTATAGCCCATTCGCGCTATCGGATCTCCTGATGAAACAGAAATGAGGTAGTACACCACCGAGCCAAAGAAGTAAGCACTGAAAAAGCACAATTGTACGAGCAGGCTCTGGAAGTATGAAAGGTCGAAAAGCTTCTTCCAATGCGGAACCAAAACATCGTTGAGGACGGTAATGAACCCCCACATGAAGAACAGTGAGGTTAGCACGGCCATTGGCCAGGCTGTATTGCCACCACCTTTGGGATCTTCACCGATACGATCCGAACCTGTGATCATGAAACGTGTATATGCGGGCAAGGATAAGCTCGAATCGCCTTGTGGTTAGATTGGCGCCGCCATGACAGCGCGAAGGGACTTCATCAAGAAAGGGGTAGTTGGCGCAGCGGGATTGCTCGCTGGTTGTGCAGGAGACGTTGATGCCGGGAATGAGCGATCTCCATCGGATGCTTCAATAGATACCCTTTCGGCCACTGCGAAAGGCCCGGTAATACTGAGCACTTGGAATCACGGATTGGCTGCAAATGCTAGAGCTTGGGAAGTGCTCCTCGCCAAAGGATCTGTTCTGGACGCGGTGGAGCAAGGGGTCATGGTCACCGAAAGTGATCTTGGAAACCGCAGCGTAGGGTTAGGTGGAACGCCGGATCGTAATGGACATACCACGCTTGATGCGTGCATTCAGGACCATGATGGCAGATGCGGCTCTGTGGCGTTCTTGGAGCACATAGAGCACCCGATCAGTGTGGCAAGGGCGATCATGGAAAAGACGCCTCATGTGATGTTGGTTGGTGAAGGAGCCCAACGTTGGGCGTTGGAAAATGGCTTCACCAGGAAGGACGTGGTCATTCCGGAAGTTCGAACGGCCTATCTGGAGTGGCTGAAAACGAGCCAATACAAACCCATTGCGAACGTGGAGAACCACGATACCATCGGCCTGATAGCGATCGACGAACAAGGACGAATGGCAGGATCATGCACTACCAGTGGCATGGGGTACAAGATCCATGGACGGGTAGGGGACAGCCCGATAATTGGAGCTGGCCTCTTCGTGGATGGAGAGATAGGTGCAGCTTGTTCCACGGGAACAGGGGAACTTGTGATCAGAACGGTTGGCTCACATACGGTTGTTGAATTGATGCGCCATGGCCGTTCACCTGCGGAGGCTTGTGAAGAAGCCGTTCGCCGCATCATGAAATTCCTACCAAACCCAAAGGATTACCAGGTAGGATTCCTTGCGCTTCGAAAGGATGGGGCTTATGGGGGATTCGCCATTCAACCAGGTTTCGATTTTGCATTGCGCACGGCGGAAGGGGAAACTTTGGTGAAGGTGGCGTCCGCTTGGAAACCGGCGTGAGGATCCAAGGAGTGGCACGCTGAAGGCCTCGTTGGTAAAAGGTTCTTTGCACAAATAGTGTTCATTGGATCCAAGGATCACCGCAAGAATGGTTGCTCGCCAGCTACGTCTTCCCGTAGATTTGGGGACTACGTGAACTTCGATCACATGTACCACGCACTTAGATCTATCGCTGTCAGCCTTTTGGTTGTATCGAGTTCATGGGCTTTGGCAGGTGAACCAAGGAGCGAGGGTCAAGCGAATGTTCAAGTGTCATGTTCACGAGCCTCTGCTTTCGTGAGCGTGAGTATTTCCAGCTTCCGAAAGATCGGTGTGGTCACGATCGAAGTGCGAAATGCAACCGGCCTAACACTTTATAAGGAGGAGGGCAAAGCACTTACACCAGAACTGGTGCGACGGTTGGACAAGGGCGGCTTTCCGCGCGGGGCTCATACCTTGTTGGTAACAGCTAAAGATTTCAGTATTTCGCAGGTGTTTACAGTAGAGTAGGCTACCAAGCAGCTCTCAAAAGGCCAACGAATTCAGTGGCATCGGCCATTTCTTCCGCTTTCGCCTTCTTCTCCCTCCTTGAAGCTTTCCCATCACTTTTGGCGCGCGTTCCTATTTCGAAGAGCAGCGCACTTTGAGCTTGTACAGCTGAACCAGTAGCCGTGGTTCCATTCATGATCAGTTCATTGCTCGTAACATGATGTTTCGCCAGGGCATCTCGGCCACCCGCCACAGTGTCGGAAGCAGTGAATTTGAATGCGGCTGACGGCGAAACTTCTTCTACAGATGCTGAGGAACGATCCTCCGCATCATCATTGATCGAGGCTACGTCAGCTAAAGGAACAGCAGGAGTCTCGAACTGACTGTTTTTGTCGGACTCGCTCTCTACGGTCATATCCTTCGTATCGAATGTTGAAGGACTTGAAGCTTGCTCCTCTTTCAAGGTCGCGATCTTTTGCTCGGCCCCTGCGATCGGTAATGGTTCTTGGATCGTTGTCGGCGTGGGCTTTTCCATCTCTTGCTTCGAAGATTCTACTTTTAGTTCGGCCAGTTGGACGGCTTCGTTTTGATCCATATTCCCTATACCGATCAATGCCACCGTCGTTATCAGTACCAAAGAACCCAAGGCCAGCGCGGGCCTCCAGTAACCAGAGCGGTCCTGCGGCATCATGAAAGCGGATACGCCGTTCAGCCAAATACGCCAATGTGGTTGTTGCTGAGCGCGGAACACATCCATTACGCGATCGCGCACAGAAGGGGCGGCGTCGACGATCGGGATATCCTCTTCATCCGTGTGCATACGTAGAAGTAATGCCCGCATGCGCTCATACTCATTGCGATCACTCAAGTGGCGCAACACAAAAGCGCGCTCCTCCTCCAGCAGGTCATCAAACGACCGCTCAATGAGCAATTGCTCGATGTCCTCAGGATCGTACAGTTCGCGGCGTTCCATGGTTCAGGGTGCGTGGGTCGAATTCGTTCAATCGTTCAGCTAGTTTCTTCAATGTGTAGAAGAGGCGGCTCTTCACTGTTCCTTCGGAAATACCGAACACTCCGGCGATCTCCTTGATGGCCATGTCTTCGTGGTAGCGCATTACGAAAGTGGCCTTATGGTCCGGTTCCAATCTGTCCAATTCCGCATCCAAGCGGTCCCGGAAATTGGCTTTATCCACACCATCTCCATGGTTGGGCTGGATGTGGATCAGTTCAGCCTGCAGGTGCGGCACAGCTGCCTTGCGCGTCCCTTCACGACGGTATTCGTTCTTGCACATGTTGTTGGCAACACTATACAGCCAAGTGCTGAAGGGACGGGAGGGATCGTAGCTCTGGGGCTTTTGGGCGATCTTGGTGAACAGCTCTTGCAAAAAATCCTGCGCGCGCTCGCGGTCATTCCAAAGCATCCTGCTGAAATAGGTGATCAGCTTCCGTTTGTATCTATCGTACAAGGCGCCGAACGCGCGCTCGTCCCCGCGGACGATCTGTTCCATCAGTCGCTCGTCGCTGAGAGTCGCGTGATCCGTGCGGAAAAGGCCCATGAGTTAGTGGGCAAGCACCCCGGCTTTGATCAGGTCTTTCGTAGCACCCAGAGCAGCGCCCATGGTGCGCAACTCATGCTCCAGTTGGCTGGCTCGCGTTTCATTTCCGGTTGAGCGGTAGTGCTCGAGCAATACCGCACCTGGCAACAGGTAGTTCCGGCTCAAAGGGCCTGCAGACATGGTTTTCTTCATTGCGACCCAGTTCTGCTCAAGAGCTGGGGTTCCGCACAATTCATCCTTCATCAATTTGAACGCGACCCCAGTTGAACATAGTTTACCTTGAAATGCATCGAACCAACTGCGGTCCAAACTAAGGGCGAAGAAAATTGGTCGTTCGGTCGCGTTGCCCAAGGTTGAAGCGAATGGTGGACCAGCCGATGGAACAGGACCTTGGGCCTTAGCGTTTTTCCAGATCAGTTCTCGGTAAGCAGCGTCCGTTAGAAGTCGCTGGTCAACGAGGAGCACATCGCGCCGGGTATCGTGCAAACGCTGTTGAACAAGTGCCGGTGCCCCATCCATATCACCATTCGTGAACAGGATGCCGTCCTTATCCACGCTGAGGAGCAGGTCCCGGGCCACATCGTTCAACGCAGGGGATAATTCACCCCGAGCCTCCAACTGAATGCACCAGCTATCAAGTGAAGGCTTGTCACCATTGGCGTTCGCACGGTTCACCATGGGCAGGATCAATTCAGAACGACCACCATCCACGGCATTCGCCTTTTCCAGTTCATTGAAGGCACTGCGTTGGGGGAATTGAACGTAAAAGGCGGCCATATGCTGCTCAAAGCTGCCTGGGGCCGTTGCATTGATATTGTCCGCTATGGCATTCAATTCGGCTTTGTCCGATTCCTGAAGGCGACCATTGTTCTGGCCCAACCTCGCATTGCGTTCGCTACGGAACCAGTTCAACTGAGCGCCAACATCCGAAGGCCGTGCTTCACAGAGCGAACGCCACAAGTTGGCCGTGCGCAAGGATTCGGTCTTGTTCCACGCACCTTGATAGGCATCTTGGGCTGGGGCCATGTAGCCGTAAGGCACTGAATTCTGTAGGTCTTCGGCAGACTTTTCCGCAGGTGGCACATTCTGTTGAGCTGCGGACCGCAAGACCAGAGGAGCAAGAAGCAGCAAGAGAAGGGAACGGTTCATCAGCGAATTGGTCGGGTTCTGAGGGTCAGTACACACCTCCACGGGCAAAGTTCATGCACTATTGCTTTTTTCCTTTGCCGATCAACAACCATCTACGCACAAAGGGTCTCCAACTGGTGTTCGCTAAGTTGGCCAGAAGGTAATTTCGCATGCCCCATGATGACCGAGGAGAACAAGTCCCGATTGAAAGAAAGGCTGGAGTTAGTGCATTCTTGGCCCAGCGTTTACATGTTCAAGTTCATTTTCGAGCCGGAGCCGATGCGTTTGGAGCTGGTTCTGGCTCTGTTCCCCCCCGAGTGTGAAGTGCTGCGCAAGTACAGTGTAGGTGGCAAGTACCTCAGTATCACAGCCCAGGAAGTAATGATGAGTGCGGATGAAGTCATCGCCAGGTATGACCGCGCTTCAGAAATAACAGGTGTGATGATACTCTGATGATCACGGCGTTCGTACTTTCTATTGATCTGGTCAATTCAGTCTTTTTCCTCCGCGAACATGAAGTGGGTTGATACGCTGCGAATTACACTCCTCCTTTCCCTGAGCCTGCTTTTCATTTACATGTTGGCAAAGCGCTTCAAGCAAAAGGTGATGGCCAAGGAGCTTCCAATTGCATCCCATGCCGAACTCCTTTCTGTGCAGGTTTTGTACCACCCAGCAAGGCTTCGAATGGAAGTTCTCCTTCCCAGTTCCGAAGTGCTGAGGCCTTCGGTTCTTGACACTGAGCATGTTCTCGTTCACAAATGGGAAGAAACCAGTCATGGAAACGGGAAGCATGTTCTGGAACTTTCGTTGATCGACGTTTCCAATGGCGACTATTTCTTGGAGCTGGCAACCTCTTCGCAGCGCACCGTGCGCAAATTCAGCGTGAAGCACACATGAGAGCTTGGTTTCTGCTGATCCTGGTCGCAAGCGGCGGCAATTCACGGGCGCAGACATCCTTGCCGGTTCAGAAGCCGACAGCACAGCTTATGTTGATCCTGCCCGCTCAATTGGGGAATCCCATCTTCGATCGTCTTACATCGCCCTTGGGCGAAGTGGACGGCAGCGTGCAATTTCCAATGAAAAATGGATTAGGTGCCGGTGTCGGGGGAAAGATGATGTGGTGGGAACTGAAGGCCAATGCATTCGCGCCCACTCTCAGCACTCCAGGCGAAGCAAGGCGTTCAGCCCTGTACGCCAAAGTGCAATATGCCCATTATGTAACCCCCAATATGTTCTATGAATTGAACGCCAAATTCGGCACCAGCACATGGACCTGGGATTGCACTACATGTGAAGAAGATTACAAACAGCAAGGCTTTCACTGGGGTGTCACGGCTGGATATTATGTGCACGCCTCGGATAACCTGGCGTTCGGGATCACCTTTGGATATGAAGCGGACGCAACACGCTTTTCAGCCGCCACAATTTGCCAAGGATCGTTCCCTGGGTACACCGAAACGGGTGGGCCCTATCGGTTCCTGAACGTCGGATTAGGCTTTAGTACTCGCTTCGAGAAGAGCAAAGAAGAACGCTGGTAGATCAACTCTACCACGCAAGACGAGCTATGTCATTCTACGCTTGACGAGGTTGCACATCCGTAACAAGGCTAAAGCGCATTCCACGCCCTTGTTACCATGCTTGCCTCCACTGCGGTCCTGGGCTTGCTCCATGGAATTATCCGTGAGAACACAGAAGACAACGGGCTTGGAGTGTTTCAAGTTCAAGTCCATAATACCCTTGCTCACGGCTTGGCATACATATTCGAAATGAGGCGTTTCACCCCGGATCACACTACCGATGCAAAGCACACCATCAACCCCATCATTCTCCAACAGGACCTGAGCTCCTAAAGGCAATTCGAAACTGCCGGGTACGGATTCTTCGATGATCGATCGAAAGGAAACCCCATGCTTCAGCAATGTTTCCATGGCTCCGTCGCGCAACGCGCCCGTGATCCCCGGGTTCCAAGCGCTGACGACCAGCCCCAAACGCAGACCGGCGCCACTGGGGACGCCGGCTGCATTGTAAGTCGATAGGTTCTTGCCTGCTGTGGCCATTTTCAGCTCTGGCCGCTCATTGCCTTAGCGCGGGCAGCGTATTTCTTGGCCTGCTGGGCATCTGGACTCGTTGGAAACTCAGTACCAATTCGTGCAAAGCACTTCGCGGCGTTCTTGAAATCACCCATTTGCTGATGAAGGATACCGGCTTTCATCAAGAACATCGGGGTTGTGTAATCACTGCGGACCATGTCGGCTGCTTTATCGAATTGCGCAACCGCTTCGTCGTTCCGGCCGAGTTCAACCAGCACATCGCCCTGGTTGCCTACAACCATCACGCGCAAAATATCATCGCCCAGATCGGCCTGCTTATAGAAGTTGAGCGCTGTCTCGAATTCACCCTTCTGGTGGTAGCACACACCGAGGTAGAAATTGGCCAGCTCTCCGCTAGGGGTGCTGCCGTAGTTGTCCGCGATATGCTGGAAACCGAAGTAGTTACCGTCGCCATTGATGGCCAAGTCAAGCGAATCGATCTCGAACCAATACTGGGCTTTCCAGATCAGTTCCGCGGCTTCGGTAGCCTTGGGCTCAGCAACGAATTTTCGATAGCCAAAGAAACCAGCCACCACCACCACAACAGCGATGGCAGCGATAGAAACTGCCTTCTTGTGCTTGTCAAAGAACAATTCGGTACTGGTATACATCTCGCCAATGTCGAGATCTTGGCCGGGCGCAGGGGTCTTGGTAGAGGACATAGAAAGAGGCCGTTTTTTTCCGGCAGGGCTGCGAAAGTAGATGTTCCTGTGGAACGAGCGATGTTGGCGATCCTATCTTTGAACGCCTAAGCGTGAATAGCCCACGCCGATCCTGGTAATATCCATGAGCCACTACCTGCAACGCCTATCCGTGCTGCACTTCCGTAACCATCGGGAGGCCAGCTTGGAGCTTGGGCCGCAGGTGAACTGTATCACTGGGCCTAATGGCACGGGAAAGACAAACATATTGGACGCGGTTCACTACCTCGGCCTGTGCAAAAGCTACTTCGAGCCACAAGACAGTCACAACATCCTGCATGGCGAAGAGTTTCTGCTGATCAAGGGTGAACTGGCTACGGAAGATGGCATTGACCATTTGGCCTGCAGCGTGCGCAAGGGCGCGCGCAAGATCTTCAAGCGGAATTCGAAGGAATACGAGCGGCTGAGCGACCATGTAGGGCGTGTTCCTGTGGTAATGATCACCCCCTACGATGGTCAACTCGTGCTGGAAGGAAGTGACGTGCGCCGCCGCTTTCTGGATGGGCTTATCGCGCAGTTCGATCGCTCTTATTTGGAAGCCTTGGTCCGCTACAATCGGGCGTTGGCACAGCGGAACCTTCTACTGAAACAAATGGTCCTGAACGGCCGTCCCGATCGCGGGATCGTTGAGCCTTGGGATGAGCAGCTGATCGTTCAGGGAGAGGCGGTCTATGCTGTGCGGAAGGCCTTTATGCACGAATTGATGCCGCTCCTTGCGAACCACTACAAAGGCATTACCAGCGGGCCCGAGCAGGTTGAATTATCCTACCGAAGCGAACTGAGCGAGCGCACCTACCGCGAATTGCTCAACGAACACTGGCTGCGCGATGTGGCTGCGCAGCACACCACAGGCGGCGTGCACAAAGACGACCTGGTTTTTACGCTTGACGGGCATCCGCTCAAGAGAGCTGGTAGCCAGGGTCAGCAGAAAACCTACCTGATCGCCATGAAACTGGCACAATTCGATCTTACCGCTCATCGCGCGGGCATTCGCCCCATCCTCTTGTTGGATGATATTTTTGACAAGATCGACCCACAGCGTATGCGGCACTTGCTCAAACTCCTGGGCAGTGGCAGCTTTGGGCAGGTGATCATTACTGATACAGATGCAGGTCGGCTTCGGAACGCGCTTGACGGACTGCCGCTGGAAACTCGATTCTTCACCCTGGATCACATCATTCCTGAGCCAGTTAACGTCATCGATCCTCACCATGAAGCGCAACAACGAGCAGTCGCTGAAACAGGCGCTTGAGGGATTGGTCAAGGACTATGGACTTGGCGCCAAACTGGACGAGCAAGCTGTGCGTGAAGTATGGCCGAACTTGGCAGGAGAAATGATAGCGAGGCACACGTTGGAGATAACTCTACGCCGTGGCCAACTAACGGTGAAAGTAGATAGTGCCCCTTTGCGACAGGAACTCACATTCATGCGCGCGGCGCTAAAGGAAATGATCAACCGCCACTACGAACGCGAGGTGGTGTTGGACATTCGGATCAGCTAAGAGCATCTCAGGCTATGTGCCTGCTTGATGATCAATGCTGCTCGCGCGTGCTGAAGAAGAAGTGGCCCTCGATCAGCGCGTTCTCATTGCTATCACTGCCGTGCACCGCATTCTTGGCCTTGCTCTCGGCGAAACGCTTGCGGATAGTGCCTTCTTCTGCATTCGCCGGATCCGTAGCTCCAATGAGTTTTCGGAAATCTTCTACCGCATTCTCCTTTTCAAGGATCGCCACGTATGTAGGCCCGCTGGCCATGTAATCGACAAGTTCACCGTAGAAGGGCCGCTCCTTGTGAACTTCGTAGAAAGCACCAGCCTCGTGGTGGGAGATGCGCGTGTACTTGAGCGATACCACGCGGAAACCGTTCGCCATGATCATGTCCAGGATCTTCCCGGCGTGTCCTGCTGCCACTGCCTCGGGTTTGATCATGGTGAAAGTCCTGTTGCTTGCCATAGGGTTGTTGAAAAAGAGGCGCAAAAGTAGCTGAGTAGCACATAGGGCAGGTTGGAAGTGGTGATTTCCTTCGCGTCGCCTTCCGTATTCGGAATTCCAATTCATATGCCCTGCCGAGACAACGACATGAAAAGCATGCATCAACGATCCTTTGTGCCCGTGTTGGCGACCATATTCCTAATGGCCTGCGGCGGAGCGGTTGAACCCCAACCCAAAGAGAAGAAACCGGAATTGATCATTGGAGGTAATGATGCTTCGGTCCAAGTGGCCAGCATCTACCAAATGCCAACACCGAACGAATTGTTCTCCATTGTGCGAAAGCTGGACGGGAACGGGAACAAGAGTGCCCTGAGCGTTGCGCCAAACGCCGACAGGTTCGCAACCATCAATGGCCGGGCCCTCAATTTTGGCGTGTATGCCACTGATATGGTGTATGCCAGCAACTTCAATATCAAAAGTGAAGTGGTGCGGTACTATCTCGCGTGCAAAAAATTGGGGGATCAGCTAGGGCTTGCCAATTCGTTCAATGGAGAGGTTCAACAACGCCTCGAGAAGAACCTCACTCATGGTGATTCATTGGATGTGCTCACCAACGAAGCCTACTACGGGGCGTATCAAAAACTGCAGGAAGAGAACATGGGGCCTACACTCGCTATGGTGCTTGCCGGTGGCTGGGTCGAAACCATGCACCTGGTCATGGACAAAGTGGAGACGTACAGCGATAAGGACCCATTGATCAAACGGATCGCTGAACAGAAGGCCAGCCTTGAGCAGCTTATTGACATCATGGCCGCCTTGAAGGATGATGCGGATGTTGCGCAAACCCGCGCTAGTCTTACCAGCATTCGGGACATTTACGACCAATTGAACGTGGTGCGTACGCATAACTCAGGTACTTCGTCCAGTGGTCGAATGGTCCTGGGCGACGATGTCTCCGTTTCCATCACTGCTGAAAAATACACAGAACTGAAGGCCGCGGTGGAAGCGCTAAGGACGGCCATAACAACAGCCGAGGACGCAACTGCTTCCGGCAAAAACACATGAACAAAATTCCACTTCCCGCATTATCGGGTCGCACATCCATGATGAGCTCGTTCCGCAATTCCTTCTTGGTCGTTGGCGCGCTCTTCGCCATTCATTCTCAGGCGCAATCAGACTGCACCGACTATCACAGGTTCAATTGCGATAGGTCCTCGGATACCCGGTTCAACCTGAATGGCCAAAGCAAGAGCGCAAGTGTGCAGATCGGCGTGCCTACTGAATTGAACATCATCGTCTATACCGGTCAAGACTATCGGGTATCGTTCTGTTACGATGAGAAAGTGATCGGTGATCAAGTGGTGGCGCGGCTCATCGAAAAGATCCGCGAACCGCATGAGATCAGTGAACAGGTGCTTGAGAAAGAAGAGCTGCTGGATGCTGAAGGAAAAGCAACAGGTCAGTTCAAGGATGTTACCAGAACCGTGAAGAAGACCGAGTTCCAGGAGGTGCGCAAGGTGTTATGGGACAACCAGGAGCATGACATGGCTGATGAAATTGAATTCTCCGCTACGGCAACGAAACGATTGATCGTAGAAGTGACCGCTCCGGGTGCAGTGGACCCAAAACCGAAACGCAGCGACAAACAATTCGACATTGGTTGTGTTGGGATCTTGATCGAGCACATGGTAACACCGGCAGTTGGCTTCGGAGGGAAGTAGAATAGGCCGGAAGAGTTCGTATGGGGCGGCTCCCCGGATGAGGCTCCGGGGTAACTTGGCGCCCCATGCATTTTCCATCAGCACCAGAAGCCCAGGTCGCCAGCCTACATGCGTTGCTGAGCTCCCCTCGAAACGTCGCTATCGTTACCCATTTCAATCCGGATGGCGATGCGCTCGGTAGTAGCCTAGGCCTTTGGCACGTTTTGAAGAAGCTCGGACACACGGCTCATGTCGTGCTGCCCAACACCGCACCGCTGGACCTTCATTGGATGCCCGGGTATTCGGAGGCGATCGCATGGGACACCGCACGATCGGAAAGTGAGCGTATCGTATGTGAAAGCGAGATCTTGTTCTGTCTTGATTTCAACAAGCCTGATCGTGCCAGCGGTTTGGAGTCTGCCGTTCGAGCTGCCAAAACCAAAGTACTGGTCGATCATCACCGTAATCCGGACGACTTCGCCCAAGTGGCATTCAGTGATATCACCGCGTGCGCTACCGCGCAAATGGTGTTCGATATTCTGGGAGCGTTAGGCCACATGGACCTGATCGACAAGAATGCCGCAACCTGTCTTTACACGGGCTTGATGACAGATAGTGGATCGTTCCGCTTTCCCAGCACAACACCGCATACCCTGCATGTGGCCGCCGAATTGATGGCCCACGGTGCTGTGCCTGAGCGCATCTACGAAGCCATTATGGACAACAACACCGAGGATCGGTTGCGACTTCTCGGATACGCGCTCCAAGAACGAATGGAGGTGATGCCTGATAAGCGCACGGCCCTTATTGTACTGACCAAAGAGGATCTTGGCCGATTCAATTTTCAGCCTGGCGATACGGAAGGGTTGGTGAATTACGGACTGAGCATAAGGGGGAACCGGCTGGCTGCATTCATTGTAGAACGGCCCGATGTGGTGAAGTTGAGCCTGCGCTCCAAAGGCAACCTACCAGTGAACGAATTTCTGGCGTCACATTTCACCGGTGGCGGACATGCCAATGCCGCTGGCGGACACGCACAATGGCCTCTTGCCCGAGTAGTTGAGAAGTTCAAGCAAGAACTGCCCGCCTTCTTAGCGAAATACCCCGGATGAAACAGGTTTGCCTGTTGGCCCTCTCGATGCTTCTTGCATGCAGCGGCGGGGAAGGCACACCTGCTGCGAAAGTGGGTTCAACGGAGCACGACCGTCAGACGGACCCAATGGTTGAGGAGAACAAACGGATCGCACTTCGTGAAGAACTTGATATTGATGGATGGGAGAAGCGCCAAGATCTGGTCTTGGAGCGCACGGGTACCGGTGTTCGGATGAAATTGATCCGAGACAGCGTTGGTGTATCTGCCAAACCAGGGCAGTTGGCCCGAATTCGATTTTCAGTCTCGCTAATTAGTGGACGACAGTGCTACGCAAGTTCACTTGGTGAGACGGAAGAATTCAAGATAGAAGAAGATAATGTGGAAAGCGGGCTGCACGAAGCCATTCAGCGGATGAGTGTCGGGGATAGCGCGGTTATCGTTCTACCAAGTCACAGAGCGTATGGGCTTTTGGGTGACAAGAGCAAGATCCCGATGCGCAGTACGGTGATCTACCGCGTTGGTCTCGTTGGTGTGCGGTGACCTTCAAAGTATAGCCAACATTAACGGTGAGCCCCCTGTGCGGTTAAAGTTCATAGCTCGTCATTCCTATCGTCTGGCTGAGATCTTCGTCTGGATCCACAACGCAAAAAAGCCTCAGCTTTCGCCAAGGCTTTTTCAGTGATCCCGCTGGGGCTTCCCGCATCTTCGCAACACTACGTGCGGGATGAACTTCTCGCCCATCTGGAATAAAAAAGCCCCGGCTTTCGCCAAGGCTTTTCAGTGATCCCGCTGGGGCTCGAACCCAGGACCCCGACATTAAAAGTGTCGTGCTCTACCAGCTGAGCTACAGGATCCTCGCTTACGTTCCGGAGTTCCGTTCCGTAAAATGAGGGCGCAAAAGTAGAAACGCTTCGATCCCCTCCAACTGAAGTTGTACACGAAGTCTTTCTTGATCCTTTGATCGAGGTCCTGTAAGCGCAACTGGATGATCATGCAAGCCAATGTGGGAGCCGGAACTTGCCAAAGACGATCGCCCGAGTCCTGTGTTCAATTTTTCTTGTCGATGATCGGTAATCGTTCGAAGATCCTGCTTCGATCGAACAAATAGCGGAAGGTGGCCAAGGTCCTATAATTCGCAGCACCCAAGTTCTCGCACACTTTGAGCATACGTGGGTTGAAGTCGCCGATCCAGGTGAGAACAGTGTCCTTGTACCTGCCTGTTTTCATAAGCCAGCGACTGGTGTGCACGATCATGACCCCCTCGATGCCCTTGCCCTGCCACTCCTTCACTACGCCAAAGACGATACCGGTCATCGTAGTAGCTGTGCCTCGCCACTTGTGGTAGAGAAATTTCAATTTCCCCAACCAGTTCAGGTCGCCGTCCACGTATTTGAAGATCTCGTTCAACTCAGGCAGGTTCACGAAAAAGGCGATCGGATTCTGCTTATGGTAGACAAATACGATGATGCGCGGATCCATCACTGGCTTCATGGCCTTGATCGCCTTCAGCGCAGTTTCTTCGGTCATCGGTTTGAAATTCTCATGATCCACCCAGGCGGCATTGAGCACCGTTCTGAAGTCTTGGGCGATCTTCTCTGAACTCATGCCACGAACGTCACGCACCAAAACGTCCGGATCGGCGGCCATCTGGTCGTACTTGCGGTGAAAAATGGGCTGTACGGGGGTGATAGCGGACCGCTTGAAAAAGAGCTGTTTGAAATACAAGCCAAAACCATACTCGGTGAACAACTTCGTGTAGTACGGCGGATTGTAGTTCGTTCCATAGATGGGCGGGTCTGTGTAATTCTCGATCAATAGGCCCCAGAACATGTTTCTCTCGCCCAAGTTGACCGGGCCGTCCATTGCCTCCATACCTTGCTGCATCAGCCAGAACTTGGCGGTATCAAATAGCAAATTGGCCGCAGCCTGATCATCCACACACTCAAAAAAACCACAGCCTCCAGTTGGTTGCTGTTTGTCCGTGTGCGCGGTCTTGGGGTTCACAAAGGCGGCGATACGACCGATCGGGTCACCACTGTTGGAATAAAGGATCCATCGCGCGATAGCCCCTTCTTTCAACAGCTTGTTCTTCGCGGGATCGAACACCTTTTCCACATCCTGTTTCAGGTGCGGTATCCAGTTTGGGTCGTTCGCATAGATCTTCCAGGGCAATCGTTCCCAATCCTGTAAGGTGCGCGGATCCGTGGCTTCGGATATTTTCATGCGGGGCGAAGAAAGCACATGCGCCTGTTCAATGACAAAGAACCACGATGTAAATGATTCCTTTGCGGCATGCCAATTTTCTTGATCGGGTTCATGTGCAGCGGTAAAAGCCTCATTGGGCGGGACTTGGCACAGGCCATGGGGTTCCGTCACTATGACTTGGACCGGTTGATAGAACAACGCGTGGGACCGATCACACCTTGGTTCCAGAAGAACGGCGATGCGGCTTTCCGTGAAGTGGAACGCAAAGTCCTACTGGAACTCTTGAATACCGATAAAGCAATTATCAGCACTGGTGGTGGCACGCCGTGCGAGAGTGACAACATGGACCGAATGCTTCAAGCAGGTACAGTTGTTTACTTGGATGTACCCTTGAACGAATTGGTAAGCCGGGCAGAGGAAAAAGGGGGGGATCGACCTTTGTTGTTCGGTCTTAAAGGGCAGGAGTTGCGAACCCGGATCGAGGAACTCCTTACGGATCGTTCACCTGTCTACGATCGGGCGCAAATGCGCATACGCGCTAACGACGACGCACATGTGATCGTGAGTCGGCTTCAGCAGGCGCTCGAATACGAGCAGCGTTGATGTTCTCAAGAAATGTAAACAGCGTCAGTACGCCCTAGCTCAACGGTAATGTGCTCTTGCGCTGTTGTACTCAGCGTAAGTCCAACAATATCCGCCCGGATAGGGTAAGCCCGATGCCTTCGGTCAACGAGCACTACAGTGGTGAGTTTGGCCAATTTCACCTGAACCAAATGAGCGGCAGCATGCATCAACGTGCGTCCGCTCATAAGCACATCGTCCACCAGAATAACTGTCTTGTTCTTCAAATGGCCTAATTCGACGCTGAGTTTAACTGGACCGGTATGTGGATCATCCTTGTCGAGGTGGAGCTTCACCAGTTCAATGCTCGCGTTGGAGACTTTACCCATGGAGGTCCCAAGCCTTTTCGCAAGTTCAACCCCCCTTGGGGCGATGCCGACGATCACCAATTCCTTTTCAGTCCAAGTCTCTTCACACAGTTGGATCGATATACGCTTCAATTTGCGCTGTATGCGCTCGTGATCCAACAAAAGGGTGCGTTCAGCAGGCATGACTTTCCGAGGCGAAAGATAGCGGCGAGGGCGCAGTAGGATCAAGATGACTTCTGTCGATCCCGCATTGTCTTTCCACCTCTTGGTGAAAATGGCCTTAGCGAACGATATCAACACCATCGCGATCTTTGCAAGCCATGATCGTCCTTCTCTCACCAGCCAAAGACCTCGACCTATCACCGTTATCCACGTTAAAGAGTTTTACGCAACCTCGGTTCCTGGAACAAAGCGAGCAGCTGATCGCCAAACTGCGCACGCTGAACACCAAACAAGTTGCCAAGCTCATGGACCTCAGCCCAAAGCTCGCTGAGTTGAACTGGAGGCGTTATCAGGATTGGAGTGTTCCCTTCTCACCAAATAACGCTAAACCGGCGGCGTTCAGCTTCAACGGCGAAGTCTACCGCGGGCTAGATGCTGCATCGTTGAAGTCCGGTGATCTGCGCTTCGCTCAACAACATGTGCGCATACTCAGTGGGCTGCACGGCTTGCTTCGCCCTCTGGACCTGATCCAGGCTTATAGGCTTGAAATGGGTTGCGGACTGAGCATGGGGCGTGGAATAAGGAACCTCTATTCATTCTGGGGCGACAGGATCACCAACGCCATCAACGAAGACTTGGTAGCAAGTGACAGTAACGTGGTTGTCGATCTCGCTAGCGGCGAGTATTTCAAAAGTGTACAGCCCACCAAACTTGCTGCCCGTGTGATCACGCCTGTTTTCAAGGAGAAAACGCCCGGCGGATACAAGGTGGTGATGATATTCGCAAAGCGCCAGCGCGGCCGGATGTGCCGATGGATCGTTGACCATCGGCTGCAGGAACCAGATGAACTGAAACACTATAACGTGGATAGCTACAAGTACAATGCGACTTTGAGCGAAGGTGATCAATGGGTATACACCAGGAACGTACGATGAGGTCGCGAAGTGCCCATCAATCCTGACTTGCGATACTGGTTTTCTTTCGGAAGAACCCACGGGTCAAGATCCATTTTCGCTTCTGCAGGTGCTGGGAAGTGACTTTCTGGTGGCGTCATGCTCCAAATAAGGCATCTCCAGGCATACCTCGGTATTTTTACAACGTGTTCGCCTTCATCTCTCTGCTGCTGTTTTTGCTGCTGCTACTTTATGTGCTGGTCTGCTTTATCTATTGGCTGATCCAGGACCGGTTGGTCTTCGTCCGTTTCAGACTCCCGAAAACGTATCAGTTCACGTTCAGCCAACCGTTCACGGAGGAATGGCTCAGGCCAGAAGAAGGTGTTGAGTTGCATGCATTGCGGTTCGGGGTTGATAAGGCCCTTGGCACTGTGCTGTACTACCATGGCAATACCGGCAGCCTCCGGCGATGGGGCAAGAGAGCCGCACGTTTTACGAAGCTGAATTGGAATGTTGTACTGGTAGATTACCGGGGGTACGGTAAGAGTCGAGGCAAACTGAGCGATGAAGCGCTGCATAGAGATGCCCAAGCGTGGTACACTTGGCTATGTGGCTCTGAATCGGAGGACCGGATCGTGGTGTATGGTCGTTCGCTTGGATCGGGCTTTGCTGTTCCCGTTGCTGCGCAGAACGATCCGCGAGCATTGATACTGGAATCGCCGTTCGCCAACCTCTACGATCCAGCGCGACATCAATTCTTCTTGCTCCCATACCGCCTGCTTTTGCGCTATCCGTTCCGAAATGATAAGGCCATTCGGCGGGTGAAATGCCCGGTTTACATTTTTCATGGCAAGCGAGATCCGGTGGTTCCGTATGAGAGCGCCCTACGGTTGTATTCACTGATACCCAGCGAGGTGGAGAGGGAAATGATCACCTTCCCCAAAGGCTATCATAGTGATCTGGGGCGATTCAATCGGTTCCAACGGAAATTGAGCGTCATCCTGGGGCCAAAGTAGAGCACAGGCCTACGTTAACGATCGTTGATCCTAGGATAGGGAGCTCAAGTGGATCCGGCACAGAACACGTACAATTCTATCTTCGCGCCCCTTACAAAACAAACCCAATGAACGTTCGACTCCTTATTTCAGCCAGTGTAGCCTTGTTGATCAGCGCATGTACAGACCAGGTAGCTGGGCAAAAAGGTCAGGGTGCTGCGCTGAAAACCAACATCGATTCGGTGAGCTATGGCATCGGTACGGACATTGGTCATAACATGAAACAAGGTGGGTTGGACTCCCTGAACATTGATGCAGTAGCCATGGGTATTCGGGATGGCTTGGACAGCACAGAACGGATGAGCTCCGAGAAGACGCGCGCAGTGGTTCAGGCCTATATGATCGAAGCGCAGAAAAAGAGCATGGCTAAACAACAAGCTGTTGGTGAGGCGAACATGCGTAAGGCGGAAGAGTGGTTGACCGCCAATGGGAAAAAGCCAGGCGTGATCACAACAAGCACGGGCCTGCAGTACGAAGTGATAACACAAGGTACGGGCCCGAAGCCCACGCTCAATGAACAGGTCACGATACACTACCGCGGCACATTGCTCGACGGCAAAGAATTCCAGAGCAGTTACGAAAGTGGCCAACCTGTAACATACCCTGTCACCGGTTTCATTCCTGGTTGGACGGAGGCTCTTCAGTTGATGCCTGTTGGAAGCAAGTACAAGCTTTACATTCCTCAGAACCTCGCCTATGGCGCACAAGGATCTGGCGAAACGATCCCGCCATACAGTGCGCTGATCTTCGATATCGAGCTATTAGGTGTTAGTCCGCTACCTCCGCCTCAGGAGCAGAAGTGATCCACCCATACGATCCGGGAAAGCCCTTCGCATTGCGGAGGGTTTTCTGCTTCTACGGCGCTTGTCGAAGCAAAGGCGAGCACCCGCTACTCGTTACTCAGCGGGTGCTTCGGGCATAGCCATCCAATGGGTTACCTCCTCAAAAAAGTGGTTACTGCTTCCTTCTCCCATCCAGAAATGGGGGCTCTTGGCCTTGCCGGTCTTGCTTGGGTTCTTCGTGAAGAAGTTCTCAGAAAAGCGCAATACAACTGTATTTCGAATTTCGGAAGCGCCGGTCATTCCTGGAAGGTGGACGACGTTGTTCGGTATCCAAGCCAATACGCGCTGGCCGTCATCAGGTAATCGTTCAGCGCATCGGATCCACATAGGGAGCATATCAGCCAAGGAGGTCGGCCGGAAGTTCATTTGAGTGTACAACAGCTGTAAGTGTGGCAACCGCGCGGTTGCTTGCCTCTTTGACAGCCGGATCTGATTTTCCGAAGAGCTTCGTCGCTTCCTTTTTGATGAGATATGAGATCACTTCGTCATGGATCTCGAGCCCTGTATCGGTGACCACTCCATGTGTGCTGCGGGTCCAAGACCAAAGCAGCAATGTGCTCAGCCGGACCGAAGACCGATCATGCAATCGGCCACCTTGCTCAACTACCACGCGGCCTTGTTCCCGGTGCACCAATGCTCCCAACACGGTTCGCACCGCACCCATCACACTATCCGTGGTCAGCGGCCCTTCCGGTCGTTTCACGAATCGCGCAACGGGAATGTCGTCCGATCGTTCAAAGTACATCTGGTGCGATTTCGGCATGCTCTTGTTGAATTCCATCATGGCCGGGTTCACCAAGCCGGGGTGGCCTACAATGGTGCCATCATGTCCGTCTATTGCCTCCCGCTCCTTATCGGCGATCATATCCAGCCAACCGGATCTGGTTTTTCCTTTCTCATCGGGCGGGAGAATGAAGGAAGGCGCGCCAATGGCGTGCGCTTGCCGTTTATGGCAAACGGCGATAGTCATCAGGCTCACCGCCCGAAGGAACTCTTCGTTGAGTCCGATCCGCTCTCGATCGGGCATTACAGGTGTTTGTGGTGTACTGAAAAGTGCGATATGATCGGCGGCATAGGCCTGCGGGTCGAGTGACAGGCCCGCACTATGATGACTAAGCTCGAAGAGGATCTCATCCGCTTCCAGAGCCGCCGAGAGTGAATCCATGATCACCGTTGCCCGAAACGTTCCACGTGGCAACGAAAGGTGCTCTTCAACATACTCGAACAACGTCCGCCACAGTCGCGCTTCTTGATGGCTGTGAACACCGCGCAAATACAGGTAGGCACCAGCCTGCCTAACACGCAATTTCAAAGCGTTGTAGTTGGCATAAACCGCCAAGTCGAAGAAACTCGCAGGTACTGCTTCACCGCCACTCCGAACGGACGATTCGGTAACATGCAGGGGCCGAGGCACCATGAAAATGCGGGTGGTGGAAGTAGGGCTTACGCGAATACGATCTCCCTTCTCGTCCACATAGTGCAAATGGCTGTCGATGGCACCTTCCAAGTTCTTATGAGCACGCAGGACATTCGCCGGGTCCGTGGGGTTCATGTTCCACAGGTCAGCCACATAGCTTTTTAGCTCCGGAATTCAGCCCCTGAATGATCTCTTGTCGGGAGCATCCTCCTAATAATTCAACCCGGCGCTCCAGCAGTTCCATCGGCACGGGGTCCACGCGCCAAACGGCTTGCCTGATGTGCGCGGTTTCTTCCAGCCGATCTATGTGCCCCGCACGGAATTGTGCTGTTCGCTGCGGACGAGCGGATAGCAATTCCCGGCGTTTTGCCCCAAAGCGCAACGTCATGTCCCGCACCAACTTCAAAAGATCGCTTGTGAGCAATCGGTCTTCCATGGAGCTATCGGACATAGGTCGATCGGGCATTCGCTGATCCTTGGATCACAATGTGATCCGAGTTTTTCTATCGCCCGCAAAGGTGAGCGCGGAGTGGCTCTCTGCCAAACGCTTGATCAAAGGATCCATCAAACGGAACCACAGCGCTGGAAAAAGGCTCAGGATCATCATGCCCGGATAACCCGTGGGGAGTTGTGGGCCGTGGATATCACTTCTCAACACTTGATACTTGCGGCTGGCCATATAATGGTGATCGCTATGGCGCGTAAGCTCAAACAGCATCAAACGGCCCAACAAATGATCGCTGTTCCAACTGTGTACCGGCTGAACGCGGCCATAGTTCCCGCGCTCGTTACGCATGCGTCCCAATCCGTAGTGTTCGATGTAATTCACCGTTTCAAGGAGCAAAATACCAATGGTAGCCGCGCCTAAAAAGCTTAGAGATGCTTTCGCCCCGAAGATCAATACGATAGCCGTGATCAGCCCTATCTCGATCACCAAAGATCGGATCATCTCGTTGTGGACCCCATAGACCGCCTTATTCTCCTTTCGCATTCGCTCCTTTTCGATCCTCCAAGCACTCAGGAAACTAAAGGTCAGTGTCCGTAACCAGAAGACATAGATGTTTTCGCCAAACCTCGCGGAAGCAGGATCCTCTGGTGTTCCCACATGACGGTGATGCCCGCGATTGTGTTCGATGATGAAATGCATATACATAGAGGAGAGGAGAAGACATCGAGCAAGGTTCCGCTCCCAACGCGTGGACCGGTGACCTAATTCGTGCGCGATGTTGATACCATAAACACCGCACATCAATCCCATGGAAGTAATCCGCCCACCAAGGTCCCAGTTGCTCAATGTTGGATCGGTGATATTGAACAGGAAGTACACCAACAGGCCCCATTGGATCGGCACGAACAGAATAAGCAAAACATCATACATCGGTTCAGCGAGAGCCGCGCGTTCTTCCTCTTCGCTGAGCAGCACATGGGACGGCCGCACGAATAATTCCACAAGCGGTATCAACACGAAGGCATAAAAGGGGAGGGACCAGCAGGCGAAACCGGTGGAAGAGAGTCCCCAACAGGCCAATAATGGCCCTGTGAACGCTATAGAATAGCGTAATGAGCGAAGGCGCATACGATCGCGGGCCTTGCTATCAATGGTGACTTTTGCTTCCAAGCGCCGGTGAAAGTATGTATTGCGCAAAGCGCATTTTCGCAATTCGAAGCAGCTTTTTCAGCTTCATCGGGCATGGATCGCAGACGTGCTGGTGCGCGGTACATGAACGGCCAGCCTGAATTTTTGGGCAGCGTTCTCAAACACTGGCACTGTTACTTTCGGCCCTGCTCCGAAGTGGGGCTACCAACCAGAACCAACCATGGCCCACGGACTATTGAAAGGCAAACGCGGCATTATCAGCGGTGCATTGAACGACCAAAGCATTGCATGGAAAGTCGCGGAACTAGCGCACGCAGAAGGTGCATCCATTGTGCTCACCAACGCGCCGGTGGCTATGCGCATGGGCGAGATCAACAAGCTGGCCGAGGCTATAAACGCTCCGATCATCGGTGCCGATGCTACCAAGGATGAAGACCTCGAAAAACTCTTTACCGAAGGTCAGGAGAAGCTGGGCGGCAAGGTTGATTTCGTGCTTCATTCCATCGGAATGAGCCCTAACGTGAGAAAGGGTAAGGCGTATGACGACCTGAACTACGAGTGGTACAAACAGACTTTGGACATAAGCGCCATGAGTTTGCACCGTATGCTGCAGGCAGCCCACAAGAAAGAGGCTTTGGCGGAATGGGGGAGCGTTGTAGCACTCAGCTACATCGCCGCGCAACGCACATTTCCTGGTTACGGTGATATGGCAGATGCCAAGGCGTTGCTCGAAAGTATCGCCCGCTCGTGGGGCTATCACTTGGGACAAAGCCAAAAGGTCCGCGTGAATACGGTGAGCCAAAGCCCAACCATGACCACCGCAGGCAGCGGCATCAAAGGCTTCGGCGGGTTCTATGGTTTTGCAGAAGAGATGAGTCCATTGGGAAACGCATCGGCAGAAGCCTGCGCGAACTATTGCATTACCCTCTTCAGTGATCTTACACGGTACGTTACCATGCAGAACCTCTTCCATGATGGTGGGTTCAGCAGTAGCGGTGTTACCCAGAAGGTGATGGAGAAGTTCATGACCGAGTGAGCGGACTTGCTCTTCGTAATGGCAACAACGCTTGGGCTATTTTCGCTGACCACAGAGACATGACCTTGCTTCGACCCCTCTCCGCCTTATTCGCCTTTCTTTCCGTTCTCGCAATTCATGCTCAGAGCGGGAAATCGTTCTTCAAAGAAGGTGAATTGTTGCGCGAGCAGAATCAACTGGAACCAGCCATTGAGAAGTATACGTTAGCGGTGCAGGTGGACCCCAAATTCCTTAAGGCGTTTCAAGCACGTGCGGACGTTTACGAACTACTCGGCAAGAGATCGGAATGCGCGGCGGACCGAAAAACCTTGGCGGAATTGGATCCTGCGGAACCCAAATACTCTTCTGCGGCAGCCAAGGCCTATCTCGAATTGGGCGATGCGAAAACGGCCATTGGGCTTTGTGAAAAGGCGCTCCTTACGGACGGCAAATGCATGGATGCCCTGCTGGTCAAGACACGGGCTTGTTTGATCACCGCTGATCTGGACTGTGCAACTGCGACCAGTGATGCTGCATTGGCCTTGAAGGCCACCACCGACACGTACTACCAGCATGGCCTTGCGCGGATGGCTACGCATGACTACAAAACCGCTGAATTCGACTTCGACAAGGTGATAGAGTGGAACTACCTCTATGAGCCAGCTTATGTTGCGCAAGCCGAAACGCAACTCGAGCTATACACCAGATATAGCGGGCTCACCATGCAAATGCGGACCTTGGAGAAAGCCATTGAAAAGTGCACCCGTGCATTGGAACTGAACACGATGAGCACCGATGCGCTCTTTACTCGCAGCAAAGCCTATTCCTTCCAAAAGGAATATGCCAAGGCCATAGAAGATGTGAGCAAGTGCATAGCCCTGGGCCGGGAAGATGATGACGTTTACTTCCAACGAGCGCTTTATTACCATGGCTTTGGTCAGCACCAGAACGCGGTGAACGACCTTAACAGGGTACTACTGCATAAACCCAAGGATGTACCCACGATCCTCTTACGATCCGAGTGCCGAGAGGCGAACCTGGATCTTGAAGGAGCCAAGAGGGACCTGGAGGCCGCGATGAAGGCCATGGAAGAAGAAGGGGTGAATTCAGCCGATGATCGCCGCAAACTCCTCGATCGCAAGACCGACCTTGATGCACGGATCTTTGAAATGAATCGCGAGAGCGACCCACCATACATCACAGTAGTGGAGCCTTACCGTAAGGACGATGTCGTGCAAGTATCGAGCGCATTGGCCCAAGTGAAAGTTACAGGCCACGTTCGGGACAAGAATTTTCTGAAGTCGATCACAGTTAACGGCTCTCCCGCAAGTTTCGCGGGCGATGAAAAAGATCCTGAGTTCTTCGTGAGCGTGCCGCTTTTGGCCCAAGCGAAGTCGATCGAAGTGATAGCTACTGACCTCTACGACAATGAGGCCAAAGTGAGTTTGATGATCGAACGCAGTGAAGGCATCGCTCCTTCATTGAGCCTAACATCACACAAGACCGCGGCCGATCGGATCATTTCGATATCCGCTGACAAGGATGATCTGTTCTTGGAAGGAACCGCCAGCGACCCTAGCGGCATTCGATCGATCACTGTAGATGGCGTTTTCGCGAGCTTCGTTCCGGATACAACGATCACCGATTTCAGCATCAAATTGCCAGTTAAAGGGAAGAGTGGATTTACCATTCGCGCCGAAGACCAGTTCGGGAATGGAACGGAGATCAGCTACAACATCAGCAGAAAGGCAGAAGAACCTGTGGTCGCAGTAACGCCTGCGGTAAAACCGATCACCACCAAACCAATAGACAAACCCGCGACGAACAGTTCTACAGGTAATACGTGGGTGGTTATCATAGACAATACCGACTACAAGAGCTTTCCAGCACCTCAAGGTCAGGCGAACGATAGATCGGAGATCCAACGTTCGTTCAGCAAATACAATGTGCAAAAAACGATCACCAAGAAGAACTTGACGAAAGCACAACTGGAGCGACTGTTCAATGTAGAGTTGCGCGATCAAGTACGCAGTAATAGGGTGAACACCATTCTGGTAGGTTATGTAGGCCATGGCCGCAGTGTGGGGGGCAAGACCTACTGGGTGCCTGTGGATGGAAAGAAGGACGACATCTACAGCTATTTCAACTACGGATCGCTCAAAAGCTTGTTGGAGAATTACAGCGCTTCCGTGAGCAATACCCTAGTGGTAAGCAAAGCTGCTGGTACTGATCCCAGCTTCTATGAGTTGACCCGTTGATGCCCTGTCAACCGTTTCCACGGCGATCGAGGAACACCCAGTTCTGGTCCTTCTCATCCACACATCGGATCCCCGGTCTATTTTGTGGCCGCATGCGCCTAGGCATAACCTTCGGAGCCCTGACAATAGCGTTCAGCCTTTGTGCCCAACGTTACTATTTTGAGAACATTTCTGTTGCAAGCGGACTACCAGCATCCAAGGTGTACGCTGTTATTCAGGACAGTACCGGGCTGGTATGGTTAGGTACGGAATCCGGGCTAGCCAGTTTTGATGGCACCAACGTGGTTTCCTTTGGACCGAACGAAGGGGTAGCCCAAGGTGGTGTGCGTAGTTTGTTCTTGGACGATCAAAGACGTTTGTGGTGTGGACATCTCGGTGGGGGATTGAGCGTGAGCGTTGGGCGCAAATTCCGCGCGCTCACATTTATTGATAAGCCGCTAACGGCAGACGTGACCGCCATTTCCCAAGATGGGACCGGAGCAATTTGGCTCGGCACATTCGGAATGGGAGCTCTTCGACTGAAGGATATGCCGGAGGAAGGACCTATATCCGCCGATCGCTTCACTGACTCCAATGGGCCCGGTGAACGAATTACAAGCGTCGTAAAGCTGCGGAACGGGGATCTGGTTTTCCTGGATCCTGGATCAGGACTTCGGCAATGGTCATCCGCAAAGCGCACATTCGAACCATTCGCGGTGCAACTATTGGCTGACCAGCAGCGGATCACCTGCTTTTTCGAAGATTCTGGAGGCGCATTCTGGGCTGGTACCCAGGACCATGGAGCTATCCGATGGAGCGGAGGAAAGTCGACCTTTTTCGATCAACCCACTGGAATGCCCGGGAGCTTCGTGTATGCGTTCGGGGAAGATGGGGACGGTCATGTATGGATAAGTACATGGGATGCAGGTCTTGTTCGGGTTGACAAGGATGGCCTTAACCTGTTCAGCAAGAATAATGGTTTGCATAGCCAGAACATCCGCGCTCTTGCGCATGATCGCGAGGGTAACTTGCTTGTTGCAACGAATGATGAAGGCTTGGAGATCTTCAAAGGGGATCGCTTTCTCTCATTCACCACCGATGATGAACTCATAGAACGGCACGTTTGGGCTGTTTCAGAGACGCGTGATGGCCGCATATGGTTTGGCACCAATGGCGGGCTCACAGTGTTGGAACCCTCAGGAAGCGGCCCCATGAGCGTGCGCTCGATGTCCGTTCAGAACGGAGACAACCTTACCAGCAATAATATTCGATGCCTGCTGACCGACGCCATTGGCCGATTATGGATAGGAACGGAGAACGGAGGTCTTATGGACCTCGATCCTTCCAGTGGTGAGCTAACACGCCATGACGAGATCATTGCGCTGCTGGGCGACAACAAGGTAACAGCCCTGGCAAGATCTTCAAGAGGTGGGCTCTACATAGGCACCGTTGGGGCGCTTATCCACTTGGTAAAAGATGGTGTACCTGTTGTGTTGAACATGTCGGATGGGCTTGCGGGTAATGATGTGACCTCGCTTTTCACTGATTCGAAGGGGAATACATGGGTGGGCACGGCTAGTAGTGGTGTCAGCATGATCCCTTCATCGGGTCCGCAGAAGGCGAAACGCATCGATCTGGGTCGGATCGTATCGCCCACGTGCTTTACGGAAGATGCAGCCGGGCAAATTCTGGTAGGCACACTTAGCCAAGGCATTCTCGCACTGGACGGTGGTAAAGTGTCCAAGAGCTATGGTTTGGACAATGGAATGCTCTCCAACAATATTCGTTCACTGACCACAGATGCCAACGGCCATGTATGGATCGGAACGAATTTGGGGTTGAACGAGCTCAAGAAAGAAGGTGGGAATTTCCTGGCCTACACGGGTAGGAGCGGATTCACCGGAATTGAAGCCTACAGTGGTTCCGTGTGCCGAACGCGCAATGGAGATCTATGGTTCGGCACAGCTAACGGTGCGATGCACGTTGTGACCGATCATGGCCAGGAGCGTGCGGAAGCGCCGCTGATCGCCGTACGCGTGTTGAAAGTGAACTTGGTAGAACGGGATGCCATAGATGGTGTTGACCTCTCACATACCGAGAGTGATGTGCGGATCGAATTCGGATGTGTCAGCCTGAGCGATCAAGGGGCTGTTCGATACCGGTACATGTTGGAAGGCGTGCAGAATGACTGGCAACCGGTAACTGCCGAAACCAATGCACACTATCCCGGCCTTTCCCCTGGCAAGTACGTGTTCAAAGTACAAGCCCGCAATCGTTCCGGGGTATGGAGCGACCCACCCGTAATGTACCATTTCACAGTTCTTCCGCCTTGGTACAGATCGTGGTGGTTCTACACCGTCGTTCTAATAACAGGGACCATCGTGCTACTCAGCTACATCAAGTTCCGAGAACGCCAGCTTCGGCTTCGCAATATCGTTCTTGAACAGAAAGTGGAGGAACGCACGGCCGAAGTGGTGAAGCAAAGCAGCGAGATCGCTGGGCAGAAAGTTCGAATTGAAGGTCTCCTGCTGAATATTCTGCCCAAAGTGATAAGCGATGAATTGAACGAGAAAGGAAAGGCCACAGCGCGAAGACACGAAGAGGTAACAGTGATGTTCACCGACATGAAAGGATTCACGCGTGTAGCGGAAAAAATGAGTCCGGAAATGCTCGTGAATGAGCTGGACGCATGTTTCGTTCGATTCGATGACATCATTGGTCACTATGGGATCGAGAAGATCAAGACCATTGGGGACAGCTATATGAGCGCTTGTGGTGTGCCGAGCGCGGACCCGATGCATGCTGTGAAAGCAGTAATGGCAGCGTTGGAGGTGCGAGAGGACATGCACCGTACACACAAGGAAAGTCAGGTCACTGGGGTGGAACCGTGGATCCTGCGCATTGGATTGCATAGCGGCCCAGTAGTCGCTGGTGTGGTAGGTAAGCGCAAATTCGCCTACGACATATGGGGCGATGCCGTGAATACCGCTAGCCGTATGGAAAGCAGTGGCGAACCTGGTGAAGTGAACATCAGCGGAGCAACGTACGAGTTGGTGAAGAACTGGTTCGTTTGTGAACACCGAGGGCAGATCGCCGCCAAGAACAAAGGAGCTATTGATATGTACTTCGTGCGCCGGATCAAGCCGGAATTCAGCGCTGATCCACAAGGGCTCGTACCGAACGAACGTTTCCGCCGAGCTGCAGGCTTACCCGAGCCGATGGAACAAAGCGCGTAGCTCCGCGATCATCAATGCGGTTGCACCCCAGACGACGTGGCCATCAACATCCCAATACGGCACTTCGGCTTCCCGTCCTAATACATTGATGTAAAGGTTGGTTCGCTTCAAAATATCGTCGCGTTGTAAAGAAGCCATCAACACCGGGATGAGTCCCGCCACTTCGCGAGGGTCGGGGGTTAGTTGGCCAAGCTCATCCGTGTATGCCAGAACAGGTGTAACGAGCGCTCGGCTTGGTGGGATGTACACGCGTGAAAGCTCGCCCAGTACTTCGAAGCTTTCGTGAGGAGCGCCGGTTTCTTCCGTGAATTCACGCAACGCTGTCTGGCGGATATCCGTATCCGACAATTCTCGATGCCCACCGGGAAAGGCCACTTGCCCGCTGTGCACCCCTTCGTACGTGGGACGCAACATGAGCAAGGTGTGCAGTTCGCCCTTCACCGGATAAAGCAGAATGAGAACACCACTTTCCCGGGGTGGTGGCACTTGACGCAACACCTCGTCGATATCCGGGCGCTGATATCCGCTCAGTTCCCGGAAATCATCATGGCCCGGTAATGCTTGTTGCACCTCACGGCGCAACCTTTCGATAGTGTCTCGCAAGGGAGGTCTCAATGGTCGTTGAGCAGAACATAAAGTTCGTGAGCTTCTGCTTTGTACGTGTGTGCACGCGCTTGATCGATCTTCATCGCCTGGTGCATTGCCCGCTCGTATTGGCCGCTGCACAGCCAGCAAAGGGCATTGTACCAGTCTACTTGGTCCATGAAGCCGGCTCCGCCTTGGCGCTCCAGAAAGTCCAGGTGCATCTCCGCCTTGTACGGCTCACCGGAACCGAGCAGCGCACTCACGAGATACATGCGGGCAGCGTAGTTCTGCGGCTCCTTGTCGATCACTTTGCGCAATTCCACGGAAGCACCAGAGAGATCACCCTGGTTGTACAAGGTCATGGCGTCGATCAACTGTGCATTTTGCCTTGTGCGCTGACGTTGGCCAACATAATCCGGATACGGTTTGTAGAACTGCTTGCACAAAGTGGTATCAACAGCACCACAACCCGAAACCAGGAAAAGGAAGAATAACCAACGCATGTTCAACTCGATCAGGAACTGATCGATGGGGCTAAGGTATTCCTGTGAACCAACGTCCTTCGCGAATATCTCCTGAAACTGGATCATTGCTCACAAGCACAAAACTGGCCCGACCTACCAGATGATCCGCTGGCACGAATCCCCAATAGCGGCTATCCGAGCTGTAATGGCGGCTATCGCCAAGCACCAGATAATAGTCCTGTTTGATGGTGTAGCTATCGAGTTTTGCCCCATTCAGTAGGATGTCCTTCCCAGAGGCCCAAAGCGTGTTTCCTTCATACCGTGTGATCAGGCGGTCGTAGAGCGCGAGATTGTCCACATCCACGTGTATTTCATCACCCTTACGGGGCACAGCAACGGGGCCGAAGTCATCACTGTTCCAAGGGTGCTTCGGACTGTAAGGGAAGATATTTCCAGGCGAACCGGTAGCTAGACGCATAGGTTCCAATTCCACTACACCAAGGGTAGTTCGTAAGCGGGTGACAAGCTCATCGTTCAGGGGCAATTCGATCTCGCTCCGTCCGGGCATTTCGTAGGTCGGTGTAAGTCCGATCGATCGGAGCAAGGCTGGAATGTCCGTCCCATTCTTGAACTGGAGAAGCCAACTCCGGGTCTCCTTCTGAAAGTCAGGCATGCGGTTACCGTTCACGAACAAATGACCACTTCGGATCTCCACCTTGTCACCGGGCATGCCCACGATCCTTTTCACCAGCAGTTGTCTGCGCGCCATCGATCGATCATCCTGCATTGGATCTCTGAAAACAGCGACATCTCCACGCTCAAAGCCAGTCCATAAAGGCCATTTCGCCACGCCAACCAGGTCACCAGGGTAGAGCGTAGCGTACATGCTCGAACTGCGCACGGTAACCCAACAGAGCACAAAGGCGTGTACAAAGCCCAGGAAAACAATGGCGATCAAAAGAGCTTTGAGCCAATCGTTGGTTCCGCGCCAGTGATCGATCAGCTTTCGCATTTGCTATGTGTGTCTTCCTCTTGGGGAAGAGCAGCTTGTTGGAAGGGAGTTCAACGCACCAACGAAAACACTCGCTTCCACCGGATCCCCATGGGGAATCCACCGTTCTCAGGGTCGGTGGTAAGCCAGATCAGAACGGCCTTGCCAACCACATGGTCGAACGGAACAAATCCCCAGAACCGGGCGTCCTGTGAGCGGTGCCTATTGTCACCCATCAACCAATAATAGTCCTGCTTGAACGTGTAGCTCGTTGCTTTTTCACCGTTGATGAAGATGTCGTCACCACGCAATTCCACAGTATTCCCCTCATAGACGGATATAGCGCGGCGGTACAGTGGCAAGTTCTCCTTGGTAAGCGTCAGGTTTTCTCCCGCTTTGGGGATCAATAGCGGCCCGAAATTGTCTTCACTCCAATCGAACGCCGGCGTGTTCGGGTAGATCGGATAACCATATTCCGGACGGTAGAAGCCCTTTGGCCTGATCTGCCTTTTCATGGAGATCACATTACCGAATTTGGCGACTTCTTCCGCACGCTTTTGCGTAAGTGGGAAGACAGCAGTATCACCACCAGGGCTTTGGCCAATGTCAGCGAACGACACGTCGAACTGCTGTTTCAGCGCATTCTCATTGAACTTTCCTTTCGTTCTGAAGCCATAAGCGTATTGGCCCATGGGTGGCAGAGGTGACTCCTCACCATTCACGAACAACACGCCATCTTTCACTTCGATCTTGTCTCCTGCGATCGCAACGCACCGCTTGATGTAATTCTCCTGCTTGTCTACAGGGCGAACAAGAATGCCACCGCCCTCAGCCATTACGCCGCCACTTTTAGGCATGCGGTAAGAAGGATCCTGCACTTTCTTCCGACCGTAATTGCGCACCAGTTGATAGTAGCTCTGCTCTTGAATGTTCGCTACCACGGTATCGCCTTCAGGAAAGTTGAAGACCACGGCATCGCCGCGTTCCGGTTTTCCCAAGCCCGGCAGTCGGAAATAGGGGAGGGAGAACCAGTTGGTAAAACTGGGTGTACTCGCAGTAAGCGGCAGCGTGTGGTGTGTGAACGGAAAGGTGATCGGCGTCATCGGGGTGCGTGCGCCGTAACTCAATTTGCTTACGAAGAGGTAGTCGCCCACGAGCAGGCTTTTCTCCATGGATTCCGTGGGTATCGTGAACGCTTCGAAAGTGAATACGCGGAAGGTTGTGGCGACGATAACGGCGAAAAGGATCGCATCGCCCCATTGGCCGGCAAAAGCTCGCTTGCGATCACCTATCGGAATCGGCCCAACCCACTTGTGTTCTGCTTTGAACGCCAAGCGCGGCAGCGTTATCCAAGGCGTGAATACCATGATCACATGCTGCTTCAGTTCACGCTCGTTGAAGGCAATGCTGGTGTTCACATTGTATATGATCAGTATCAGCAGGTTGATGCCCGGAACGAGCAGAAGGATCACCCAATACCATGGCTTGCCAAGGATCTTGTTCCACACGAAGAGATTGTACAATGGAATGTACCCCGCCCAAGCGGGCGCTCCTGCCTTGGCGAAGATCTTCGGCAGGCAAATGGAAAGTATAGCGAGGTAAGCGAGGAGGAGGATCCAGGGGATCATGTGAGGGTGCGATAATGATCCCAAGCGCTCATGAGCCCTTGGGATAAGGGGAGCGCGAAAGTGCGGAATCCCTTTCGGAGAGTAACGTGAAATTGCGTGAAGAGGCGAACATGGGCATGTGTCCGATCACCGGGACAGGTCGAGAACATCATCCATGGTGAAGAAGCCTTGTCTGCCTTTGAGCCATTCGGCGGCCACAACAGCGCCTATCGCGAAGCCTTGTCGCCCGAAGGCGTCGTGCGTGATGGTGATCTTGTCCTCAGTGCTCGTCCAGGTAACACTGTGCTTGCCGGGGACATCACCAATGCGCTCGCTCACAATGGGGACCAGCGTTGATGAAGGCGAAGGGGAGTAGGGCGCAGGGGCCAATTCCCAGCCGGCATAACGATGCGTTTTCAGATCGATATCCCGCGCCAGAGTTATTGCAGTTCCGCTCGGCGCATCCAATTTGTGGAGGTGATGGACTTCATCAACGTGCACGCGATAACCCGGCTGATCATTCATCAAACCTGCCAAGAACTTGTTCACCCGAAAGAACAAATTCACGCCGATACTGAAGTTGCTCGCCCAAAGCAATGAACCTTGATTGGCCTGCACCATGGCTTTTACTTCGGCCATGCGGTCGTACCAGCCCGTTGTTCCTACAACGATCGGAACGCCAGATTCCAGGCATAAGCGCATGTTCTCCAAGGCTTGGTCCGGTTTCGTGAACTCGATCGCAACATCGCATCCTTTCGGAGAGGATCCCGCGTTCGCTGTATCGACTTTCAAGGACACAGAATGCCCACGCCCAAGGGCCACTTGCTCAATGGCCTTGCCCATTTTTCCATAGCCGAGGAGAGCGACGTTCATGGCGTGAAGATGCAGCGATACGTGTTCCTGTCACAACCCTTTTACGAAGTGCCGCCGATCCGAAGCAGGTTGTATCGCAAGATTCAATGAAAGACCAACAGCCCCCTGCGAAACCATTGGCAAGCTAGGCCCCAAGTTCAACGATAGGTCATCGCCCACATCAAAGCGCACAAAATGCGCGTCAACGCTCGCATCAACCACATTCAAAATGTACACTCCAGCCGTACAGAGCCAACTCAGATCCCGCCATTTCCGATAGGTGTCCGCTACTTCACGGACCCTGTCCGCCGAAAATTGGCCGTTGAATTCATCCGTTGTGTTCGGGTCATTATCCACAAGAGCCACGTAGGCATCACGATAGCGTGAATATTCCTTGTTGTTGCGCTGAATGAAATATGCGCACGTCGCTAATCCACCCCATGCGATCGGAGCTTTCCAATACTTGCGATTATAGATCTGCCCAGCACCCGGCAACAATGCTGAATAGATCGTCGCACGCTTCGGCTGGTGTCTTGCGCGCCAATCAGGTCGGACTGTGGTATCCGGAGAAGAAACCGATCCTTGGCCGAAAGCGGAACCAGCGCTGGAAAGCGCGACCAGGATCAATAAGGTCCGGAGTTGTGGCGGGAGCATCAGCACGATCACCCGCGAAGATCGGGCCAAGCGCGCAATTCCATGTTCAACAGGATCTAACGGCTCTCCAGCAAGCGCTTGATCCGCTCGAGCTCTTCGTCGTTCTTGAAGCTGATCTCGATGCGGCCCTTGCCGCCATCGCTCTGTTTCACGGTGACTTTGGTGCCGAATATGCCAGCGAAATGTTTGCTCAAGTGTTTCTGTCTTGCAGCACTCATGCGCACCGGAGCCCCACCAAAACGGGCGAGCGGGCTTTTGTCCCGGGCTACTTCTTCAACCTGTCGCACGCTCATCTGGCTTTCGATGATGCGGTGGTAAAGTTCGATCTGCTTGATCGGGTCGGGTATCGTGATCAACGCTCGCGCATGGCCCATACCGATGTGCTTCTGTCGAAGACCAAGCTGGATCTCTGGTGGAAGCTTCAACAAACGCAGGTAGTTGGCCACGGTCGCGCGGTCTTTCCCAACCTTTTCACTGAGTTGCTCCTGTGTCAGATTCACCTCATCCACCAAACGCTGGAAACTGATGGCGACTTCGATGGCATCCAACTCTTCGCGTTGGATATTCTCCACCAGAGCCATCTCCAACATCCCTTCATCGTTGGCGATGCGGATATAGGCTGGCACCTCCGTAAGTCCGGCGAGTTGCGAAGCCCGAAAACGCCGTTCACCGCTGATGAGCTGGTACCGATCGTAACCGAGTTTACGAACGGTTACGGGTTGGATGATCCCCAGTTCCTTGATGCTCTGTGCCAACTCCACCAGCGCCTCTTTGCTGAAGGTTGTGCGCGGCTGAAACGGATTGGGTTCAATATGCGCGATGAGAATATTGGCCACACCACCGGCCACCCGGTTCCCACCGAGCTCCGAAGTTCCATTGCGCTCAGTGATATCGGTGCTGCTGTCTTCCAGCAAGGCACTCAGGCCGCGGCCAAGTCCACGTTTCTTGGTCATTACGCTTCAACGGTAGCAATGGTGCGCTCGGCTTCGCGAATACGCGTGAGGTCGTTCTTCTGCAGGATCTCGCGCGCCAGGTTCAAGTAGTTCGTAGCGCCCTTGCTGCTGGCATCGTGCATGATGATCGTTTGTCCATGGCTCGGCGCCTCGCCAAGCGAAACATTGCGATGGATAACGGTGTCAAATACCAATTGCTGGAAATGCGTCTTCACCTCATCCACCACTTGATTGGCCAAGCGAAGGCGGCTATCGTACATGGTCAGCAACATACCCTCGATCACCAATTCAGGATTGAGGCGTTGTTGAACGATCTTGATCGTGTTGAGCAATTTGCCCAAGCCTTCCAAAGCGAAGTATTCACACTGCACCGGCACGATAACGCTATCCGCACAGCTCAGCGCATTCACGGTTACCAGACCGAGCGACGGGGAACAATCGATGATAATGAAATCGTACAACTCACGAAGCGGCTCAAGTACCCGCTTCATCTGCTTTTCGCGGTCCGGCATGTCGATCATCTCGATCTCCGCACCTACCAGATCGATGTGGCCCGGCAGCAGATCGAGGTTCGGGTTATCCGTTGTCCTGATCACATCCGTTGCCGGGGCGCCATTGATGATGCTCTCGTAAATGCTCGCTTTGGTTTCGCGCGGGTCGTATCCCGTACCACTGGTCGCGTTGGCCTGCGGATCGGCATCCACCAGCAGTGTTCTGCGTTCCAATGCGCCCAAGCAGGCGGCCAGGTTGATAGCGGTAGTGGTCTTGCCAACGCCGCCTTTCTGATTCACGATCGCGATGATCTTGCCCATGGTGGATATTCGTTTTGGAGGTTGTTCCAAAGGCGTTGGTTCAACGTTTTGGACGGGGCCGAAAGTAGACCTGCGGGTTTCGCCAGCAGCGCTCCTTCGTCTGTGGTTTTTTGAACAGTACGATGTGTCGAAGGTGTTGCATCGGATCTTATCAACACCCCATAATCAATGGGAGCGTGATGATGCGTACTTCTTAACAAGACCGATAAGATCGTGGATAGATGATCGAAACAGCGCTCAACCTAAAGGAGCAGGCCCATAAAAGTTACCTCCGCAGACTGGTCAGATCGTGCTCATGCCACCATCCACACCGAACACCTGGCCCGTGATCCAGGTTGCCTCCTTCGAGAGCAGGAACTGCGCCATCGCTGCGATGTCATCAGGCTCCCCGACGCGCTTCATCGGATGGCGATCGGCCGATGCCTTTTCCTTTTCCGGTGTATTCAGTAGTCTTTCGGACAACCCCGTGCGGGTAAGGCCCGGCGCAATGCAATTCACCCTCACGACAGGTGCGAGTTCCGCGGACAGCGAACGGGTCAAGCCTTCCACTGCTCCTTTTGCGGCTGCCACGCCGGCATGGAAAGCCATGCCACGCTGAACAGCAACAGTGCTGAAGAGCACGATACCGGAACTTGGGCAGCGTTTCAATCGATCCAAGCACACTTGAATGCTTTGGAAAGCACCAACCACATTGATCTCGAATGCCACACGCAGATCATCCGCCTTCAAAACCCGCATCGGTTTGAGGTCGATGCTTCCCGGGCAGTAGACCAATCCGCCCAAGGCATCAGGGAGGTCTGCGGTCGGCAGCACCTGTTCGATAGCGTTGAAAACAACATGTTTCAACACGCCTTGTGGAGCATCCACCGTTCGGCCAGCTGAAATAACGGATCGACCGGCCGAGATCAACCGCTCTGCCAATCGACGGCCAATGCCGTGGGTCGCACCGACAATAAGAATAGGTTCGTTCTGCATTTGTAGCATGAACGTTCATGGCTTCCAAGCTGTTCATTGGAAGTTCCACCATGGCGATGCACCAAGTGTGAACCATTGAGGGTATGCGTTGTTTTCAGGACCATGTTCATCGGTGTTGATTTTGGTGCCCAAACTGCAGGAACCACAGCCATTTGTTATCGGGACCGTGGACTCTTCAAATTCGCTCGAAGCGAGAAAGGTCAAGAGGCGGATATGTGGTTGTCGGATTGGGTTGGGGCCAATCGACCTGAGAGGATCTACATCGATGCACCGCTCAGCCTTCCTTCGGCTTATTTCGGCAGAGGTGATGATTTCATCTTTCGCTTGGCCGATCGCAAAGCCGGCGGAATGAGTCCCATGTTCTTGGGTGGGTTAACTGCGAGAGCGATGCGCGCAGCAGCAAAGTGGAGGTCGTTGGGTATTGAAGTTTTTGAGGTCTATCCCTCAGCGCTTGTTCGGCATGAATGGGATTTCCTCAAGATCCCTTCTGGGCGAGCAATACCCCGACACAACCTACGGCTGATGGCGGGCATGTTCATGCTTCCGCCACCGTTGCCCGCGGACCGACACGAAGCGGATGCTTGGCTTTGTTGGTTGACCGGTCACAGGCATCAGCAAGGCACAAGCATCAGTTTTGGTGATCGCTCAGAAGGGGTGATCCTGGCATAAGCGTCGATCTCAGAAAGGTTGGCAATGCTTCACGAACAGCTCTGCTGGGAATTCTTTTGATCAGAAGAGTGACGTGCTCTGCTCCACCTTGTCCTAAGCCTCAAATCCCCACCGACCATGTTCGACCAGATCCTTTCGACCCTAAAGAGCCAAGCGGCTCCTGAACTCATGAACAAGCTCGGCCTCAACGAGCAACAAACCCACGGATCCATAACCGCAGCTGCCGAAAGTGTGAAAGAAGTGATCGGCGGCGGCGATGGCTTCGGGATGGATGATGTCATGAACCTGTTCAGCGACGCGAAGAACAACCCCGCTGCAGATGGAATCATGAACCAGCTCAGCTCGGTATTCAGTAACAAGCTTACTGGACAAGTTGGATTGAACGCGCAGCAGGCGGGAGGTGTGCAAAGCCTTCTGATGCCCATGGTAACCAGCTTGATCACGAAGTACGTGGGCGGTAACGCGAGCAGCCTGCAAGGACTTATTGGTAGCTTCACCGGCGGTGCAGGTGGTGGTCTTGGCGGTATCGCTGGGGGCCTCATCGGCAAATTATTCAAGTGAACCAGACGACCAACCCCAGCCTTCGCTGGGGCAAAAAACAACTACCATGGGCATCCTGAAAGTGATCGAGATCCTCGCTACCAGCAAGAACAGCTGGGAAGACGCCGCAGCCAATGCTGTGAAAGAAGCCAGTAAGACCGTGCGCGGCATTCGCTCTTGCAACGTACAGAACCAGAGCGCTGTTGTGGAGAAAGGCAAGATCGTGGAGTACCGCATCAATTGTAAGATCTCCTTCGCGATCGAGAAGTGATCGGATCCAATTGTTGATAATGGGAGAGGGGCTTCGGCCCCTTTTCTCTTTTGATTCGCAGAACCAAATAGACCCGAATGCCTGTACCTGAAGATTTCAAGAAAGCCATGATCGATGGCTATACCACCGGCGGCGGGAGCATCATACTTGGCGCACCGTTGCTCAATGGAGAATGTCCGTCAGAAGCTCCGATCAGGATCCCGCTCCGCACGATGAACCGCCACGGGTTGATCGCTGGGGCCACAGGCACGGGGAAAACGAAGACGTTGCAAACCTTGGCTGAGCAGTTGAGCTTGCAGGGTGTGCCGTCATTGCTCATGGATATAAAAGGTGACTTGAGCGGCATCGCAGCGCTTGGAACGGTCAATGAGAAGATCACCGCACGCCATCAGCGTTTGGGTTTCGCGTATGAACCTGCTCAGATACCTGTGGAATTGCTCACGTTGAGCAATGAACCGGGTGCGCGTTTGCGTGCCACCGTCAGCGAATTCGGACCTGTTCTTCTCAGCCGCATTCTGGACCTGAACGAGACGCAGCAAAGTGTGTTGGCATTGGTGTTCAAGTACTGCGATGACAAAGGGATGCCCTTGCTCGACATCAAGGACATGCGCCGGGTGTTACAGTTCGTTACCCAGGAAGGGAAGGAGGACATCCAGAAAGCCTACGGATCGGTGAGCCCAGCCACGGTAAACATCATAATGCGAAAGCTGATCGAACTGGAGCAGCAAGGGGCGGAGAAGTTTTTCGGGGAACGCAGCTTCGATCCTCAGGATATGCTCGTACAGCGCGATGGGAAGGGCGTGGTCCATATCGTTCGCTTGAACGATATCCAGGATAAGCCGCAACTCTTCAGCACCTTCATGCTTTGCTTGCTGGCCGAGATCTACAGTACGTTTCCAGAGGTCGGCGACTCGGAGAAACCGAAACTCTGCCTCTTCATCGATGAAGCACATCTCATCTTCAGCACAGCGACACCAGCGCTGTTGCAACAGATCGAGACGATCATCAAATTGATCCGGTCCAAAGGCGTTGGGGTCTTCTTCTGCACACAGAACCCCATGGATGTGCCCGACAGTGTGCTGGGTCAGTTGGGCTTGAAAGTGCAACATGCATTGAGGGCATTCACCGCCAAGGACCGAACGGCTATCAAAAAAACCGCTGAGAACTACCCGCTCACTTCGTATTACAACACGGAGGAATTGCTGACTTCCCTCGGGATCGGTGAGGCCATTGTTTCCGCACTGAGCGAGAAAGGCACACCAACACCGCTTGCTCACACGCTGATGCGGGCCCCGGCAACACGGATGGACATATTGAACCCAACGGAGATCCAGACCCTGGTGAGCAATAGCGCCATGGCCCGCAAGTACAATGAAGTGATCGATCGCGAAAGTGCTTTCGAGATCCTTGAGAAACGGCTGAAGGAGCACGAAGAGAGCGAAGCGGAAGGGGAGGAAGAAGACAAGAAGAACGATCCATCCAACACGGACTCGCGGCCTACGAAAGAAGAGCCGAGCACCTTTGAAAAGCTCAGCAAGAACACGATGGTCCGTCAAGTTGGCCGCACCGTTGCGAGTGCGCTCACGCGCGGCTTGCTCGGTGTCCTTGGGGTAAAAACCACCACCCGCCGGCGCAAGAGCCGCGGATTATTCGGATAGACATGAGAAATTCCGTGATCCTGTTTTGCCCAGCCCTGCTGCTGGCGTGTGCGGCGGCTCCGGCTCCTTATCCTGGAGCAGGGGGTGACCAAAACGATACGACAATTGAAAACCCTTCCGGGGCCGCGCGTTTGGCCCCTGGAACGTTCGTGTTCTACAACGTGGAGAATCTCTTCGATACCAACAACGACGAAGGCTCTGGCGATGACGATTTCACGCCAGAAGGAAAGCTGAAGTGGACCAATGACCGATACACCAACAAGCTGAACCGTTTGGCAGAAGCACTAACGCTTACAGGGAAAGAACTTCCATACCTGATCGGGCTTTCCGAAGTGGAAAATGCCCGGGTTGTTAAGGACTTGTCGCACGAGGATGCCTTGGCCCAGGCGCAATACAGGGTGGTTCATTTCGATTCGCCCGATGAGCGCGGGATCGATGTGGCGCTATTGGTCGCGAAGGATCTCGGGGAAATCGTTACCCAAGAGGCGATCGCGGTGAACTTGGAAGGCGGTGATGCCACACGCGACATTCTTCATGTTGAGATCGAAGTGAGGAGTGGCGAAAGACTGCATGTGTTCGTGAACCACTGGCCCAGCCGGCGCGAAGGGGAAGTGGAAAGCGCGCCTAAGCGAATGATCGCCGCTAAAACGTTGCGCACCAGTGTTGACCGCATCCTGGCAACAGATGCAAAGGCGCGCATTCTGATCATGGGTGACCTGAACGACACAACCGCCAACGCCTCACTGATCGAAGGTCTTGGAACCTCGGTGGACCCCAAAGACACAAAAGCACACTTCGTTGATCTTGTTGCTGCTGACCATGGCAAATACCCTGGATCGGTAGCGCGCGACGGGGTTTGGAGCTACTTCGACCATATGATCGTAAGTCAGGGTCTGCTTCACTCGAAGGATCATGGATTGCGCGCTGTCTCGGCCGCTTCACTCAAAGAAGAACGCCTCATCTTCCATCATGAGAAGTATGGTGACCAACCGAACCGCACGTTCAGTGGTCGGGACAGTTATCACGCCAATGGCTATAGCGATCATTTGCCTGTGGTGCTGCTGGTGGAATGAAGAAACCCGGCCATTGAGCCGGGTTTCCTGAACTATTCATTGCAATGATCAGTCGCGACTGCGGCCCATGGCCATCATCACATAGTAAACGAGCGTTGCGATAGAACCGATCGCGGCCACTACGTACGTGCGGGCCGCCCATTTCAAGGAGTCTTCGCTCATGGCGAATTCACTCGTGGTAACCACACCGTTGCGCTTGATCCAAGCCAAAGCCCGGTTGCTTGCGTCATATTCCACTGGCAGTGTTATCAGGCTGAACAAGGTGGTAAAGGCGAAAAGGCCCACACCCGCCCAAAGCAGCGTTGTACCGAACGACGAGGTGAGCATAATACCTGCGAGAATGACCCATTGCATGAATTTGCTGCTCACGTTCACGATCGGAACCAGTGAACTCCGCATGGCTAGCCACTGATAGGCCGTTGCATGTTGCACAGCATGCCCACATTCGTGAGCGGCAACTGCAGCGGCAGCAGCATTTCTGCCGTGATAGACAGGTTCGCTCAGGTTCACGGTCTTGTTCGCCGGGTTGTAGTGATCTGTCAATTGCCCAGGCACACTGATCACTTTTACATCCCGGATCCCACTGTCGTTCAGCATTTGCGTCGCGATCTCAGCACCGCTCATTCCGTTGCTGAGCGGGGTTGCGCTGTACTTCTTGAAACGGCTCTTCAATTGCTGGCTTACCAGCATACTCACCAGCATCATAACGATACCGATGATCCAAGCTCCCATCATGGTTTATTCTGTTTTGGTTGCACCACATTGACAAACACAGCGCCGACTTGTTCAATACGTCAAGCTGGCAGACTCCCAAAAGCTTGACTAATCGTGATCCTCCAGATCGGCCTTCTTGATCTCTTCGTCCAAGATCTCCTCGATCCGTTTGCGCGCCATTTCGTCCAACTTTTCGTTCGTTTGGGCCTGCTTCTTCATAAAGCGGAACATCGCGTTCTTCTTGATCTCATAGGCCGTGTACACCGTGAAGTCCTGCGTGGTCTCGTTCAAGCGGATCTCCTCACCGATCTTGCGCAGGTCACCGATCTGTGTGCTCATTACCTCGCGCACCAGCGTTTGGAACTTGTCCGCCACCTCGGCATTCTGTGCGTTCTCGGTTTGCCCTAAATACTGATCGGTTACCGCTCGGATGTTCGTGCCTACCTGGCTGGCGAGCTGGTTCTTAGCATCAATATCGCTCTTGCCACGGGCGATGTTCTGCTTCACGCTTACCCCGGTCCCCGTTCCTCGGAAGAATCGGTTATTACTCATGTACTTGTTCCCGGAGAAAGGGGCTTCCACCTTGACACCAGCGGTTGTTGGCTTATTGCTTTTACAGGCTGGAAAGGCCAGAAAAAGTGCCATTAGGACGGCAATGCCAGGGGTTGAATAGAGGGGACGGGTCATAGTCATCGTGTTCGTGCGCTGCGAGTTGATCCAGAGCGGTTCGCACAAAGAAAACACCATGCCACAGCATATGTTGCAGAAATGAACCTTATTGCCATATTTCGGAAAATCCACCCACAAAACACCAGCGTCAGGCAATGCCGCACTGAACATGAGAGCTCTAAAAACCATCGGTATCATTCTGCTGGCCTTGGTAGCCATTGTGCTTGCCATGGCCGCTTTCGGAAAAAAGGACTTCCGTGTTGAACGATCGATCACCATCAACACACCGGCAAGTGCCGTCTATGTGAACTTGAATACACTGGCGGGCATGGACAAGTGGGGACCTTGGAAGGAAATGGAGCATAACATGACCTCAACTCTTTCGGGTAGCCCGGATGGTCAAGTGGGTGCGATAAGCCACTGGAAAAGCGACGAAAGTGAGGGAGAGATGGAATTGGCAGAGTTGGTCCAAGACAAGCATGTGACCACGAAATTGCGTTTCATTTCTCCTTGGGCGGCGAACAACGAAGGCACTTACGACCTGGTGGCCGATGGAGAAAACACCAAAGCAACATGGGCCATGAGCGGGCAGAACAATTTCATGGCGCGCGTCATGGGCGTGTTCATGGACATGGACAAAATGGTAGGCCCCATGTTCGAAAAGGGATTGACCAATTTGAAAGCTCTGTCAGAAAAGGAGCATGCCGAGGCCATGGCGAAAGCACCTGCCGAAAGCAACATAGAAGTAATGATCGGTGATCGCCCAACAGCCATGTATGTCGGCATCAAAAGCGACCCGAAAATGCCGCAGGCCGGGGTGGGCGACTTTTTCATGAAGAACACGCCCAAGGTGTATGAAGCACTAGGGAAAGCCGGAGTGAAACCTGCTGGTCCATTGTGCGGGATCTACTACGATTGGGATACCGAACATGGCACTACGTCGATGATGGTTTGTGTTCCTGTTGCAGAAAAGTCGACCATCGCTGGAATGGCGAACGAAAGCATCCCTGAGGGTAAGGCCTATTGGACGGTTCTACGCGGCGGTGATTCCGGCCAAATGGCCGCACATACTGCAGTTGACAGCAAGGTCACAGCCGATGGCATGATGATCGGGGGCGCTGTGCTCGAAGAATACGTTGTGAGCCGCGGAACAGAAGCGGACTCAACAAAGTGGGTGACAAACATCATCTACATGGTGAAGCCCAAGAGCTAGCGGACCCAACCTCTTGAAAAACCCGGCCGTTGAGTCGGGTTTTTCATCTTAGAGCCTGTTTGGGATCTCTTCAAACTCGTCCCCCGGTCTCTTTTCCAGGCCGGAAGGAGTTTCCGCGGAAACATCCTCGGGTCCTTCGTTCAAGGGGCAACAGGCTCTATGATCCAGCTTTGCGTTGTTGATGATGGCACTCATACCACATTGGCAACGCTCGATCATGAGGTCACCTTCGCAGCATGTCCTTGTCGATCAGCATTTGCCGATACAGGTTGTTGTTCAAACACCCGTTCGGTACAGCGCATGGCTTACGCGAAGGAACAGATGCCTTGTTCATACGAATGGGAGAAAGCGGCTTTGTCGGTTACGGTGAGGTGACGCTACCGCCGTATTTGAAAGAATCCATCTCCGGCGCCGTCGAAGTACTCAATTCCATAGTCGCAAAGCAGGCTTGGAATGGTGAGCGTTTATTGGAGGCACTCGACAACCTGCCGGAATTGAACGAGCGTACGAACGGATGCCGGGCAGGGCTGCACACAGCTTTGATCGACCTGTTAGCAAAGCAGCGTCAACTACCTGCTGGAAAGCTACTTGATATCAACAAGAGGAAGTCGCCGATCACACTAATGACCTTGGGGATATCACCGATCAACCAGGTTGCTCTCAAGCTGAACGAGCTCCCGATGAGCGGTGCTTTGAAACTGAAAGCCGGAGACGCTGAAGGCGCTGCCAGGATCCGGTTGATCGGCCAGCTTGATCAGAGGCGTTTATTCATAGATGGTAACCAAGGCTTGAATTCCGTGCTGGAGGCAAAAACTCTGGTACAAGGCATTGATCCAGAGCGGATCTTGGGATTCGAGCAACCGTTCGGACAAGATGGTGATGGGAAAAACGTGGAATTGAGCCGGGATCTGGGAATTGATGTGTTCGCGGACGAATCCATTCAGAATATGGGCGAGTTGGAGGAAAAAGCGTCACAATTCACCGGTGTGAATCTGAAATTGATGAAATGTGGCGGCTTGGACCGTGCCAAGGCGATGGCTGATCGAGCCCGGTCAAAGGGCTTGAAAGTGATGCTCGGCAGCATGAGCGAAAGTTCGCTTGGTTGTACGGCGATGGCTCAGTTAGCGGGCGGGGCGGACATTGTGGATCTAGACGGCCCATGGCTGATCAAGAACGATCCATTCAGTGGAATAGCAATGGAGCATGGAAGATTGATCGTACCGAATGGACCAGGTATCGGAGCCAACCTCCGGGCCGAGCTTGAATTCAGCCCAATCTGCGCATAATTTATATTATGTTAAGTTGTATTTATACATCCAACCCCGCTACATCCCTGTGCTGGCTTCACTTTCTACATACCCGTAGGAAAGCCTCTACATTTGGCCCGCCCTAAGCGCCAAAGCATTCGCCTCCCCGGTTCCAACCGGTTCTGCATCTGACCAGGCGCCATCTCCAGCGGATCATTGTGCGCCGGACCGATCGCAGGGCTTTTCCCAAAACACCTTATGCGTGTGCAGGATCCAATGAACCTGTACCGCGCCCTTGAAGCATATTCATGCATCAACCTTCCTTTGACAAGCTCGATCTGATCGAGCCAATTATGAAAGCCCTTCAGACTGAAGGCTACACAACGCCCACGCCTATCCAGGCCCAGGCTATTCCTTATTTGCTCGAAGGCCGCGATCTTTTGGGTTGCGCCCAAACCGGCACTGGAAAAACCGCCGCATTCGCCATCCCGATGATCCAGCGGATGGTAACGAACCCGTTGCCCGCGCAAAGTGGCCCGCGCCGTCCGATCCGAGCGCTCGTGCTCACACCAACCCGGGAACTTGCTATTCAGATCGAAGAAAGCTTCCGCGCTTATGGTCGTAATACCAACCTGAAGTACACCGTGATCTTCGGTGGTGTCGGCCAAAAGCCACAGACAGATGCACTGCGCTCTGGGATCGATGTACTCATCGCCACCCCAGGCCGATTGCTCGATCTGATGAACCAAGGCTACGTGAACCTGCGCACCATCGAGTTCTTCGTACTGGACGAAGCCGACCGGATGTTGGATATGGGTTTCATCCACGACGTCCGCAAGGTGATCACCGTGATCCCGCCCAAGCGCCAAACACTGTTCTTCAGCGCTACCATGCCCCCGGAGATCCAGCGGTTGTCGGCCTCTATTCTCACCAACCCGGTGAAGGTGGAAGTAACACCGGCAGCTACCACGGCTGAAACCGTTCAGCAGCAGATCTACTTCGTGGACAAGGTGAACAAGGGCGCACTCCTCACCCACCTGATCAAATCGATGGACATTCAGCAAGCGCTGGTGTTCACGCGTACCAAACACGGGGCCGACAAGCTGTGCAAGGTGCTGGAAAAAGCAGGTATCCGGGCGGAAGCCATTCACGGCAACAAGGCCCAGAACGCGCGCCAGCGTGCGCTTGCGAATTTCAAGGAGAAGAAGATCCGCGCTTTGGTGGCCACTGATATCGCTGCTCGCGGGATCGATATTGACATGCTTGGCCACGTGGTGAACTTCGAGCTCCCGAACATTCCGGAATCGTACGTACACCGCATCGGACGCACAGGTCGTGCAGGTGCCAGCGGGTTGGCTATTTCGTTCTGCGATCAAGAAGAGACGGAGTACTTGCGCGATATCCAAAAACTCATCAAGCGTGAGTTGCCGGTTATCGAAGAACATCCATTCCCCATGCAAGGCGGCACACCGGTGGTGGATCCAGGCCGCAGGCAACAACATGGCCAACGCCAGCATCAACAGCGCCAGCAGCAGCCTCGTCGTGAGCAACAGCGATCTAGTGGCCCACGCGAGCAAGGTCCCCGGCCTCCGCAACAGCAACGTGGCGGTAGCCCTGCGCAACCCCGACCCGCGCGCCCTCAGGAACGCCAACCAGAACGTGAAAGCACAGGTGCCAAGGACTTTGCAACGCTTACAGCGGAACTGATGCGTGACGCGGACCAGGCTTTCGGCGGTAAGACAAATGCACCCGAGAAGCCCGCAGGCGGCGGAAACCAAAGTGGCGGTCGCAATGATCGTCGTCGCTTCCGTGGTCCCCGGCGTTAGGGGATAATTATCCTCCAAGAAAAAAGCGCGAAGGGATATCCTTCGCGCTTTTGCTTTCAGTATCTCTCGTTAGTTCGAACGGACGTGCTCGCGTTCAGGCACTGCTTTGCCCTGTGCACGAGCTTGGGCCAGTTCAGCTTGCAGCTGTCTACTGGTCATGCTACTGCCATCGTGGCTCCAACCCGGTGGGCCGAAGATGTACATGAGCTTGTTCCGCAAGCCGGGGGCTTTCTTCACGTCCTTCCAGATCTCTTGGAACTCGAACAAATTATGCGTGATCGGGTTGTCAGTACCGGGATCATGGCTTATGCCGAATTTGGGGACAACCCCTTTGATCGGGGCTTGCCAGGTTTTGTACAGGCGATCCCAAAAGGTGAAGATCCCGCCGTGGTTGCGATCCAAGTATTCGGTGTTGCTGCTGTGGTGTACCACATGCACATAGGACGAGTTGAAGATCTTTTCGACCCAACCGAACGACGGCAACAACTGGGAATGCAGCGTGAATTGGTAGAACGCGTTCACGATAAGGCAGGTGGCGATCATGATGGGTTCGAAGCCAAGAATGGGCATCCACAGCCAGTAGATCGGCTTTATGAACGTGATGAACCAACCATTGCGGATGCTAACCGTGAGGTTGAACGTCTTGGCCGAATGGTGCGGCAGGTGTGCGGCCCAAAGAACCCGAACATTGTGTGCTAAGCGGTGGTGCCAATAAAAGTTGTGATCGTCAGCGATCGCACAGATGATCCAGGTATACCAGGCAAAACCCAAACTGGTGTAACCCAAGTACTGTTCGCGAAGATCCGCTGTCTTCCAGAACAGGAACAGGTACAAGGAGATCTCGAATACGTTCGTCAATACCCTGATGACCGTGGCGCCGACAAGTATCACAAAGCTGGCCCACGTCTCTTTCAGGCTGTACAAGTGCTTCGCATTGAAGTACTCCATCATCAGCAATACGAGAAAGATCGGATAGACGTACTTGATCCCGATCCCTTCGATGGCCAACTCAGGCAACTGCGCCTTCATATCCAACCAATACTGTACAATGTGAAATGCCATCCCTTTTGCTTTTTCGCCGCGAATGTACCCGCTAACAACGATGGTCACTTTGATGTTCGGGTCCCTCCTACTTTCACGGCCCCTTTGCTTCCGGCAGATAAGCGAGGCCCAACCATGAAGCCCCTTCGACTGGCCCTGCGCGCACTGACCAACAATATACCTTTCAAAGGCCGATACCGCTTGGCCGACAAGGCGGGTGCTTGGCTGGCTGGCGACCTGCATGAGGTCATCAACATAAATGGTATCGCTGTTGAACTGAACCACAACGTACTTACACACCGGATGATGTACCATGGTCTCTATGAAGAGAACGTGGTGAACTTTCTGCGCAGGAACATCAAACTTGGGGATGTGGTTTTCGACCCAGGAGCGAACATCGGATACTTCGCTGCGATCTGCAGGGGTTTGGTAGGAGATAGCGGACATGTCTATTCGTTCGAACCCAGCAATGCGGCCTATGCTCATATGTTGAAGAACAATACGGTCGGCGCATTGAAGAATTGGACACTGGAGCATTCGGCGCTCACAGACCATAGCGGCTCAATGACTTTCTATGACACGCCCAGGGTTATGACGCGTGGATTTGCGTGTTTGGAAGGGACCTACGAACCGAAGGACCGAATTCCGCACCAAGTGGAAGTGGTTTCGCTGGACGATTACTGTGCGAGCAAGAACATTTCGGCCATCGCCTTCCTGAAGCTCGATATCGAGGGCAGTGAACTAAAAGCGTTGCGCGGCGCAAAACAGATGCTCGCGAAACGAGCGATCCGCACCATCCTCGTTGAGACCACATTGATGGCCCATACACAGGAGCTCACGCGAGAGATCGACGACTTGTTACGTGGAGCTGGTTACCGCTCGCACCAAGCCCGCCGAAATGGAACCTTGGTGCCCATCAACATCATGGAACGCAAGGAGATTCGAGAGGATATTATTTGGACGTTGAAATAATACCGTTTCTCACACAAGTGCATCCGGTCGGAACCACCACTGCCCCTCCTTGAGCATTAGCGAGCCGCTGTGGCGACCTCGCAGGAGGGGAAAACCCATCGGGTGGATCTATAGGGCGAAATGGCACAGCCTATCTGCAGCAAAAAAGCCCCGGTACAAACCGAGGCCTTTCGTGTAGAGGAATTATTGAAGGATCACTCCCCCAGCAGCTTCTTCATCTCTTCGAACTTGGCCGTGTTGCCGGCTTTGGCATACAAGGTTTTCAGTTGTGAGATGGTTTGTTTGTCCTCAGGCTTCAGGCTATGCGCCTGCTCGAAGTATGGGATCGCCTTCACGAAGACTTCATCAGCGACTTTCTTGCATTTTGTGTACGCTGCATCGTCCTTCAAGGCGTTGCACTTCTCATACTCGGCAGCAGCTCGGTTATTGTACAGCACACCGATGTTGTATTGGCCATCGAAGAACTGCGGATCCAATTCGATGCTCTTCTTGTACTCTGCTTCGGCCTCATCGATCTTGCCCTTGCCCTCGTAAATGCTGGCAAGAAGGCTGTGCAAGACCGCATTCGAGGGATCTTTTTCCAAGGCCGCAACAACCATAGGTTCAGCTTCGGCAACACGATTGGCCTCTTGCAGGTACGAGATGTAGTCCAGCATAAGCTCTTTGTTACCAGCGTGTCGCTTCAGACCATCACCGATCGTAGCCAATCCTCCCTCCAGATCCTTGTTCCGGTTCTGTAGAGAAGCCGCGTAACGGTAGATCTCGGGTTTGTCATAACCGATCTTGATGCACTCCTGGTAGCGCTCCAATGCCTTGGGCAGGTCCCCTTTGCTTTCGTATGCCAATGCACTGTTGAACACGGCATTGCTGTCGATCTTGCCAAAGCTCTTCGCGATCTTCTCGCTCATGGCATAGGAGGCAACGGCCTTGTCGTAGTTCTTCGCCTCGAAGGCGGCATTGCCTTCGTTCAATGCGGTTCCTTGAAGTGCTTCCAAGGCTCGCACATTGTCTTCCTTCTCCGCACCTTTCGTATCCAGTTCCATAGCCTTTTGATAGCTGGCCACGGCTTTGTCGAGTGCATCGGGGAACTTGCCCTTCAGCGCCGCATCATCCCCGAACACGATCCGCGAATAGATCTGGGCCCGGTAGCGCCAGGTCTTCTCCTTCACCATGGTCCCTTCGTTGAGGATAGCTGGTTCGATATATCCCACAGCCTCCTCGTACTTCTTATCCTCCATCGCCATGAAAGCGCTGGTGACGTTGCTGTTCTGGGCGGTCGCGTTCAAGGCGTCAAACTTCCCAGGGTCAAAAGCGTGTTCTTCATCATCTTCCTAAGTGTTCTCGGTTTATGCTTCAGGTGTGTCGTTAGCAACATCGGTGCCATCCGTAGGAGCATCGGGATCAGTGCCCTCAACACCACCTTCTTCCGGGTTGGCATCCTCTCCTTCGTGCATTGCGCTATCCACTTTGGCAACGGCCGCTATCTGGTCTTTGTTGCTCAGTTCGATCAGGCGAACACCTTGTGTTGCACGACCCAGAACCCTCATTTCGCTCAGGTTCATGCGGATCGTGATGCCGCTGCGGTTGATGATCATCAAGTGGTCATCGCTCTTCACGTCCTTGATCGCGATGAGCTTGCCGGTCTTGTCGGTGACTTGTAGTGTCTTCACGCCTTTGCCACCACGGTTGATAATGCGGTAGTCATCCACCGGGCTGCGTTTGCCGTAGCCCTTGTCGCTTACAACCAACACCTGTCGCGTGGCGGTTTCGGCCGCATCGATGGTGATCATGCCCACCACCTCGTTGCCTTTTTCGGTACCCAGGTTCATACCTCGCACACCACTCGCACCACGGCCCATTGGGCGAACGCGGCTTTCTTCGAAGTGGATCGCCTTTCCATCACGTGTGGCCATGATGATATGGCTGGTTCCGTTGGTAAGACGTGCCTCCAACAACTCATCCCCATCACGAATACCGACGGCGATAATGCCATTGGCACGTGGACGGCTGTATGCTTCCAACGTGGTCTTCTTGATGATACCGTTCTTGGTACACAGCACAACGAAGTGGTTGTTCAGGTATTCCTCGCTCTTAAGGTCCTTCACGTTCAAATACGCCACCACCTTATCGTCGGCTTCGAGCTGCACCAGGTTGATGATCGCCCGGCCTTTGCTCTGGCGTGTTCCTTCCGGAATGTCATACACGCGCATCCAGTAAACGCGACCCTTTTGGGTGAAGATGAGCAGGTAATTATGGTTCGTGGCTACGAACAAATGCTCGAGGAAGTCCTCGTCACGGGTAGTGCTACCACGTGAGCCTTTTCCACCTCTGCCCTGCGTACGGAACTCGGCAAGGTTGGTGCGCTTGATGTAGCCCAAGTGGCTGATGGTGACCACAACCGCGTCATCCGCGATCAGGTCTTCCATACTCATCAAACCGCCTGCCTCGATGATCTGCGTACGGCGCTTGTCACCGAACTTTTCCTTCACTTCTTGCAGCTCGGTCTTTACGATGCCATAGCGTTTGTCTTCGCTGGCAAGGATCGAATTCAGCTCATCGATCAGCTTCATCAGCTCCGCGTATTCAGCCTTGATCTTGTCACGCTCCAGGCCTGTAAGGCGCTGCAGGCGCATGTCGAGGATCGCCTTCGCCTGTATTTCGCTGAGGCCGAATTGGGCCATCAGGCCATCCTTCGCTTCATCGGGCGTTTGGCTGGCACGGATCAATTTGATCACCTCGTCCAAATGGTCCAATGCGATCAGCAAACCTTCCAGGATGTGGGCGCGTTCCTGTGCCTTGCGCAAGTCGAACTTGGTGCGGCGCACGATCACGTCCAAACGATGCTCCACAAAGCGCGCGATCATATCCTTCAGCGTAAGGATCACAGGGCGGCCCCCAACCAATGCGATGGCATTGATGCTGAAGCTGATCTGGTTGGCGCTGTGCTTGTAGAGTTGGTTGAGAACCACGCTGCCCATGGCTTCGCGTTTCACCTCGTACACCATGCGAATGCCTTGGCGATCACTGTAATCGTCCACGGCACTGATGCCTTCGATCTTCTTGTCGTTCACCAACTCGCTCACACCCTTGTCCAGCATGAGCGCCTTGTTCACCTGGTAAGGCACTTCGGTGACCACGATCGTCTCACGACCTGTTTTCGGGTCCTCTTCGATGTGCGCCTTGCTCCGAAGTATCAAGCGGCCTCTGCCGGTCTCGTATGCTTCGCGAACACCAGCAATGCCGTGGATCACACCACCTGTCGGGAAATCGGGGCCTTTGATGTGCTCCATCAGGCCCGCGGTATCGATATCCTTATTGTCGATGTACGCGGCAATACCGTCGCATACTTCGCTCAAGTTGTGGGGCGCCATGTTGGTGGCCATACCCACAGCAATTCCAGAAGCACCGTTCACCAGCAGGTTCGGGATACGCGTTGGCATTACGGTAGGCTCCTCCAACGTATCGTCGAAGTTGCCACGCATGTCCACCGTCTCCTTGTCGAGATCTGCCATGACCTCCTCTGCGAGACGGCGCAAACGCACTTCGGTGTAACGCATGGCCGCTGGCGGATCACCGTCGATACTGCCAAAGTTGCCTTGGCCGTCCACGAGCGGATAACGCAGGCTCCATTCCTGGGCCATACGCACCATGGCGTCGTATACGCTACCATCCCCGTGCGGGTGGAATTTACCGAGCACCTCACCAACGATACGGGCGCTCTTCTTATAGGCCCTACCGCTACTGACGCCCAATTCCTGCATACCGAACAGCACGCGGCGGTGTACGGGTTTCAATCCATCGCGCACATCGGGCAGGGCCCGGCTTACGATCACCGACATCGAATAATCGATGTAGGCTGTGCGCATTTCGTTCTCGATGTTGATCGGAATGATCTTCTCTCCTTCTGCCATTCTTGTCAGGTGGTTCTAGCTTGCACGGTTGTTGGAAATACCCCCCGTGAAAGGGAGCCCGAAAGTATCCCGATCGCACACGCCACCGACCATGACTTTTCCACAGCCGCACACGCTATTGTGGATAAAAGACCGAAGGTTGGTTTGGCTCGTCCGAAACCGGGGGAATAGCTTGCCCCCGTTGATGGTCGAGCTATCTTGGCCGTGCGACGATAGGTGCGAAAGAACAACCCTGAGAACGACTGAACCATGAATATGGACGGCAAATTCAGCCCCCGCGTGCGGGAGGTTATCGGCTACAGCCGCGAGGAAGCCCTGCGTTTGGGCCATAATTACATCGGTATCGAGCACATTCTGCTTGGTCTAATTCGAGAGGGAGAAGGCAATGCGGTGAAGATCCTGCGCCACTTGGATGTGGACCTGGAGGACTTGCGCCGCGTTGTCGAAGGCGGTATGGAACCCGCCAGTGCCCTTCGTCCACCGGATAAAGACAAGATCATTCTTGTAAAGCAGGCGGAGAAAATGTTGAAGATCACATTCCTGGAGGCCAAGCTCTTCAAAAGCACACAGATCGAAACCGAGCACGTGTTGCTGAGTATTTTGAAGGACCACGACAACCTGGCCACCAGAACGCTAACGAAATTCAAAGTGGACTACGATCAAGTGAAGAACGAAGTGGATACCATTCTCGCTGGCGACGGCCCCTCCTCTGCTTCCACCAAGTCACGGCCCAAGGCCACGGGCCCAACGGAAGATGATGATGATGAGAACAGCGGTGCCAGTTACTCCGGCGGTGGAGGGGGTGCCAAGAAGCAAGGAGAAAGCAAGAGCAAAACACCTGTGCTGGACAACTTCGGGCGCGATCTGACGAAGATGGCTGAGGACGGAAAGTTGGATCCTATTGTTGGCCGCGAGAAAGAGATCGAGCGCGTAAGCCAGATCCTGAGCAGGCGCAAGAAGAACAACCCCGTTCTCATTGGCGAGCCCGGCGTGGGCAAGAGCGCCATCGCCGAAGGTCTCGCCCTGCGCATCATTCAGCGGAAAGTGAGCCGCGTGCTCTTCAACAAGCGCATTGTGGCCCTGGATATCGCCAGCCTCGTTGCTGGAACCAAGTATCGTGGGCAGTTCGAAGAGCGCATGAAAGCGGTGATGAACGAATTGGAGAACAGCCCGGATGTGATCCTGTTCATCGATGAGATACATACAATTGTAGGTGCCGGTGGCGCGAGCGGAAGTTTGGACGCCAGCAACATGTTCAAGCCCGCTTTGGCGCGTGGAGAGATCCAGTGCATTGGCGCCACTACGCTGGATGAATACCGCCAATACATCGAAAAGGACGGTGCGCTTGAACGCCGCTTCCAAAAGGTGATCGTGGAGCCTACTTCGGTAGACGAAACGATTCAGATCCTCAACAACATCAAGGAGAAATACGAGGAGCACCACAACGTGAACTACACGCCCGAGGCCATTAACGCCTGTGTGAAACTCACCAATCGCTACATCACCGATCGCCATCTGCCAGACAAGGCCATTGATGCGTTGGACGAGGCTGGCAGCCGCGTACACATCAGCAATATCGTTGTGCCCAAGAGCATTCTCGATGTGGAAGGCAAGATCGAGGAAGTGAAAGAAGAGAAGAACAAAGTGGTGCGCAGTCAGCGTTACGAAGAAGCTGCCAAACTGCGGGACCGCGAGCGCATCCTGCTAGATGAGTTGGAGAAGGCGAAACGCGCTTGGGAAGAGGACAGCAAGAACAATCGCAGCACGGTAAGCGAGGACAATGTCGCCGAAGTTGTTGCCATGATGAGCGGTATTCCGGTAACGCGCATTGCCGAGAAAGAGAGCGGCAAGCTGCGGCGCATGAAGGAGGAAATGGTGGGCAAAGTGATCGGCCAGGAAGAAGCCGTGGGCAAAGTGGTGAAAGCCATCCAGCGCAACCGGGCTGGCCTGAAGGATCCCAATCGCCCGATCGGTTCATTCATTTTCCTAGGGCCTACGGGTGTTGGAAAAACGCAGTTGGCCAAGGAACTCGCTCGCTATTTGTTCGATACGGACGACGCCTTGATCCGCATCGACATGAGCGAGTACATGGAGAAATTCTCCGTGAGTCGTTTGATCGGTGCGCCTCCAGGATATGTTGGTTATGAAGAAGGTGGTCAACTGACGGAAAAAGTTCGCCGCCGCCCCTACGCGATCATCCTGCTGGACGAGATCGAAAAGGCCCACCCGGACGTCTTCAACCTGCTGCTGCAAGCGTTGGATGACGGGCAAATGACCGACAGCCTGGGTCGCCGCATCGACTTCAAGAACTCGATCATCATCATGACGAGCAACATCGGTGCACGCGACCTGCAGGATTACGGCAAAGGCATGGGCTTCGGCACCACAGCCCGCACCGAAGGCAGCGACGAGAACAACCGGGGCATCGTAGAGAAGGCCCTGAAAAAAGCCTTCGCTCCCGAGTTCCTCAACCGCATCGATGACATCATCATGTTCAACTCGCTCAAGCGGGACGACATCCACAAGATCATCGACATCGAATTGGGCAGTTTGTACAAGCGTGTAGGCGAACTCGGCTATGAGCTGAAACTCACCGACGATGCCAAGGACTTCCTCTGCGACAAAGGCTTCGATGAGAAATTCGGTGCCCGCCCCCTGAAGCGTGCCATCCAGAAGTACATCGAAGACCCGATGGCCGAGGAGATCATCAACCAAGGCGTTGAGGAAGGCGACAAACTCAGCATCGGCCTGAACAAGGAAAAAACCGATGTGGCGATCAAGGTGACCAAGGGGAAAAAGAAGATCACCAAGGGCGATCCCGGTTCGGGGACAGGAGATCCCGGTTCGGGGACCGGGACGAAGGAGCTTCCGCCTGCCAGCGAGCCTACGGCATAGTGCATTCCGATCCTATGAAAAGGCCCTCCGAATTTTCGGGGGGCTTTTTTATTCCAACACTTTAACCGAGTATAGCTCTCTGCCAACATCCTCGCCAGGGAATTGCTGATTCCTCTTTGCTGGGATTTATAGTTCTTCTGAACCAATGACCTGGATCACATTGAACCGCCCGCACCAATTCCAAGCAGAAACGCGACCTTTCGCCCAATGCTCACATTACCTGCGAACACCGACCCGGTGTACACCAAGCCAGAACGGTACACGGCGCTTGACCGGTTCTTCCTGAAATTGATCCGCGACCCACGTGATCTGCCTTTTCCATACCTGACCATCAAGGTTTTTCTCGCACTGGTGCCTTTTGCCGTGCTGATGTACATGCCTTTCGTTTCGGGCTGGCTCTGGTGGGCAATTGCAGCGGCCTACTTCTACTTCAATAATGTAACATTCAAAGGTCCGTTCGGCCTTATGCTGCATTGTAGCACGCACCGGCCGCTCTACAAGGAGAAGTACGATTGGCTCAACGGGTTGATCCCGTACGTGATCGCACCGTTCTTCGGCCAAACACCATTCACCTACCACGCCCATCATGTGGGCATGCACCATACCGAGAACAATTTGGAGCCGGATGAGAGCAGCACCATGCCCTACCAGCGCGACAGCGTTCGCGGGTTCTCGCATTACTTCATCACGTTCTTCTTCACGGGGATCTATACGCTGGCGGCGTACTTCTTCATGCGGAAACGCAAGCGGCTGATGTACCGAACGGTTCAAGGCGAACTGTTCTTTATCCTGATGTGCACAGGGTTATGCTTCGTGAACTGGCCTGCCACGCTGATGGTGTTCATCCTTCCGCTTGTGGCGTTCCGCCTTGTCGCGATGGCTGGCAATTGGACACAGCATGCCTTCGTTTCCGCGGAGGATCCGGGGAATCCTTTCCAGAACAGCATCACGTGCATCAACGTGAAATTCAACCACAAGTGCTGGAACGATGGCTACCACATCAGCCACCACATCGATCCTACCATGCACTGGACCGAGCACCCGATGTATTTCCGCGAGCATTTGGCCGAGTTCGCCCGCAACAAACCAGTGGTGCTGGTCAACTTGAACTATCTCGATATCTTCTTGTTGTTGATGAAGGACCGCTACGATGTTCTCGCACAGCACTTCGTGGATGTGGGCGGCTATTACAAGAACGATGAAGAAGTGATCGCCTTCCTGCGCAGCCGAACTGCTCCGGTCCCCTTCGCATCGGCGGCGGTTCCAGCTGTGGCGTAGTTGCAACCAAACACTTCAACCATGAGCGACGGATCAGTAAAGAGCGAGGTAGCGAACGGGATCGCCACGGTGACTTTCCAGCACCCCAAGAGCAACAGCCTGCCGGGGCACGTTTTGCGCAGCATGGCCAAAGCCATCGAGGACGCCGGAAAGGATCAGGATGTTCGGGTGATCATTCTGCGAAGCGAAGGTGATAAAGCGTTCTGTGCCGGTGCCAGTTTCGATGAGCTCGTCGCGATCGACAGCAAGGAAAAGGGGTTGGAGTTCTTCAGCGGTTTTGCCCAGGTGATCAACGCAATTCGCAAGGCTCCGGTTTTCGTGATCGGACGCATTCACAGCCATACGGTCGGTGGCGGCGTAGGATTGGCGTGTGCGGTGGACATCGCTTACGCGCATGAAAGTGCCAGCGCTCGCTTGAGCGAGTTGGCCATCGGTATTGGTCCGTTCGTTGTGGGGCCTGCGGTAGAGCGTAAGACCGGCGCCGGAACATTCGGCTTGTTATCGGCCACTCCCGCCGTAAGGCGCACCGCGGCCTGGTGCGAACAACGCGGTATTTATGCGGAAGTTTTTCCGACGTTGGAGGCCCTCGACCTCCGTATTGAAGGCCATGCCAAGGAACTGGCTTCCTATAGTCCGGATGCCATGGCCGAGCTAAAGAACGTGCTATGGCGGGGTACCGAGAATTGGGACACCTTGCTTGCAGAGCGAGCGGCGATAAGTGGCAGGCTGGTGCTAAGCGAGTTCACGCGAAATGCGATCGCTCGGTTCAAAGCCGAGGCCGCGAAGAGATAACCATTTCGGGTTCTTTTTGGGGTTCCGTTTCAACTTCGACGGGCTACTTTACCGGCGCAATCCTCACCCACTCACATGCGTCATCTTCTTTCTGTTGCCGTTCTTCTGGTATCGCTCTGTTCTTTCGCCCAGGACACGACGGTAGTTTCAACACTAACATTCGATAGCATCACTACCCGGCGTGGTTGGTTCGAATTCCCGCCAGCCACGGAGCAGTTCCGCAAAGTGCTGATGGTACACACGTTGAAGTGTGATCCACAAACCACGCAGGACCAGTATGATTGCGGCGAGTGGGACTACCTCACCTACCAGTTCGTTCATGAGCACACGGGGGTCAACGACAGCACAGCGTTGACCTATCCGTATTTTCTGGTCGGCACGGCAGCACCAGCAAGTGTCGTAGTGAGCGACACGCATCCCTCCAACCTCCATCAACGCTGGGAACGAACAGCCAGCGTAGTGCAAGTCACGAATGAAACAACTGCCACGGTAGGCACCAACGACGCTGAGGACGTTAGCTTGTTCCAAGGGTACGTGCGCCGTAGCCAATACCTCTACACCGCAACTGAACTTGCTACAGCAGGCTTGGTGGCAGGGCCTATCCATGAATTACGTTTTCACCCTGTAAATGTGGAGGGTGCCTCTATGCCGCGATGTGTTGTTCGGATGAAGAATACCTCGTCCGCTGCGTTGGCCCGGTTCGAGGAGGGCTTGGTCACGGTACTTGATGAGTCTTTGCCGCTAAATGGTTTGCAAATGGTGCTTACCGATCCATTCGTGTGGGATGGCACAAGCAACATCGTGCTCGATATCGCCGAGGAGGGCGTGGACGATTCCTATCCCGCCACGATGAACGCGTCGTTCGCGCCTGCTGGAAGTGCATTGCAAGAGATCGGATCAGACGATGCGATCGAGACCAACAACGACTTCGTAGGCGTAGAAGCCGGAGCGCTTTCGGGGCTCAGCACAGCGGTCACCATCACCTTTCGTACCTACGGTGCCCCGGAGTTGCCGCTGAACACCACCTTCTTGGAGGCCGTTGGTTCGAACAACCAGCGCATTCTGAACATCCACCTGCCCTGGAGCAATGGCCGTGTGTATTGGGATGCAGGCAGCAATGGTGGCACGTACGATCGTATCGACAAGGCTGCCGTCGCTGCGAACTACCAAGGCCAATGGAACGATTGGGCTTTTGTGAAGAATACCGCCAACGGTTCCATGAAGATCTACCTGAACGGCGCCCTTTGGCACAGCGCCACCGGCAAAACACTCCCGATGAACGGCATAGTTCGCATGCGTGTTGCCAGTGATGCCAATGGTGGCAATGCCTATCCCGGCCTCATCGATGGGCTGAACATCTTCAGCACCGAATTGAGCGCTGCGACGATCGCGGCCTGGCATGATCGCAAAACGACCCCTGCCCACCCTGATCTTGCTTCATTGTTGTACAGTTTTGAGATGGAAGAAGGCGTTTTCCCTGGAGTGCCTGCGGTAACGAGTGCGGCAACAGCTGGAGAGAACGGGTGGTTGATGGGAACGATCAAGCGCATCCAAGGCCGAGCAACAGAACTCTATCGCAACCCAACAGAAGTAACCGTCCGTCCGGTTGTCACCTTCGTGCAAGGCGACTATACGATCGCGGTGGACAGTGTGATCACGGCGTACCCACCAACGGACTTCCTACCGCAACTTTCGCGTGAGATCTTCAGTGTGCAAGGGAACAGCACGGTTCCAACGGATACCGTGTTCGGCTATAGCGCTGGCTGGTCGTACACCTTCGATCCCCAAGGCGTTGCCATCGATTCTGTTCTGAATGGAGGCACTCTTTTTCTGAACGACACCTTGGATTACTTCGGCGTACCGTTCGAAGTGATCAACAACCATGAGATCGGCCGCTACATCACACCGTACGGCATCGGGCTCAGCCTTGGTGCGGCCGGCTTCAGTTGGGTATATGATGTTACCGATTACCAATACCTGTTGCACGACAGTGTTGAACTGAGTGCGGGCAATCAACAGGAATTGATCGATCTGAAATTCTTGATGATCCAAGGCACGCCTCCGCGCCCGGTGGTGAACACCCAATGGCCCTGGGGACCCATGCGCAGTTACAGCTATGCGAGCATGAGCGATAACACGAGCCTGGCATCGACCACGTTGGATCTGGCAACGAACGCCCAGCAATGGATGATGCGTACGCGATTGACCGGTCACGGCGATGCCACGAGCATACAGAACGTGCAAGGCTGTTGCGAATTCAAGGACAATACCCACTCCATTCTGGCGAACGGAACACAAGTGGATAGTTGGCATATCTGGCGTACGGAAGACTGTTCGAAGAACCCCGTCTTTCCACAAGGAGGAACGTGGATCTACGGCCGCGAAGGCTGGTGCCCTGGCGATGTTGTGCGCGATCGTGAAACGGAAATGACGCCCTACGTTCAGGGAAATACCCTTACTGTAGACTACGGCATCACCCCGGTACCTGTGGGGAACCCGGGAATGGGCAACGGCAACTACGTAACGAGCATTGAATTGGTGGAATACGCGGCCGCTTCCCATCAGTTGGATGCCGAGATCTACGATGTGTTGCGCCCTACCGACGATCGCTATCGTAGCCGTGAAAATCCGATCTGCTATGATCCGATGATCGTGTTACGCAACGCCGGTGCACAGCCCTTGACGAGCGTGACGTTCGCCTACCACGTGAGTGGTGGACAGGTCACGAACTACACCTGGACCGGCAACCTTGCGCACATGGAAAAACTGGATGTGACCTTGCCGATCAACGACCAACAGTTCTGGGCTGGTGATGAGGTACATGATTTTTTCGTGGAGGTGACCGGCTTGAACGGAGGTGACCTTGACGAGTACGATGCGAATGATCACTACCGTACGCACTTCGTATTGCCGACCATCTACCCGAACAACTTCGTGCTGTACTACAAGACCAACAACCGCCCTCAAGAGAACGACTTGTTCGTGCGCGACATCCAAGGAAATGTGGTCTTTAGTCGTACCACGTTCACAGCGAACACGATCTACCGCGATACGCTGGAACTGTCGCCGGGCTGCTACGAACTCGAGTTCACGGACTCGGGAGAAGATGGGCTGAATTTCTGGGCGGACACCGCTGCTGGCACGGGCTACTTCCGATTCCGAGCTGTGGGAGGCGGAACGATCCGCTCGTTCAATGCTGATTTCGGCCACAGCATCAAAGCGGCTTTCGCGATCGGCACGATCACGAGCGTGGAAGAGCGTGTATCGGAAGTGGGCATTTCAGCACGGCCGAACCCAAGCGACGGACAGTTCACCCTTTCGGTTCACGGGGTTGAAGGAGAAGCCCAGCTCGAAGTGCTCGATGCGACCGGTCGTTTCGTTCGCTCTGAAACCGCGTGGTTGAGCGAAGGCCGCACGCTTCCGTTGGATCTTGTTTCGGAGCCGAACGGTGTATACCTGGTTCGCTTGGTCCACGAGAACGGAACAGCTTTGCTGCGCTTGGCCAAACAGTAGATAGATTTCGCTCGTCTTTGCAGTGTGCCTCTCCTCCACTGCTCGCTACGGATCAATTCCGGTAGCGGAACATTTTTCATCAAACAACTGAACTACCATGCCTATTCGCATGACGCCCGATGAGGGCCAGGAGCAGAACCAAGGTCCGCGTCCAAGTCGTGGTGGTGGTGGTGGATTTCCGAACATCGGCGGCGGCGGCGGTGGCGGTGGGCTCATCGGCATGTTGTTGCCCATGCTCTTCAAAAGCCCGAAGCTCATGATCGGATTGTTGGTGGTAGGCGCCATTTTCTATTTCATGAGCGGCAGTGAAGGCTGCAACGGTGCCGGGGGCGCTGGCGGAATTGCCAATGTGGTGAGCAACCTGCTCACCAACAAAGGCGCAACATTGGATCCGAAGGAATACGATAAGGCAGAAGTGTTCGAACCGCTTGCCGACAATGTGAAGAACCCACTTCCGGAACGCGTTTCACTGGAGGCTTTCGCTCCTCCTCGTTTGAACCAGGGTCAACAAGGATCGTGCGTGGCGTGGGCCAGCGCTTATGCCGCGCGCAGCATTGTGAACAACGAAGTCACCAAGCAGAAGCCAACGACCGAAAGCGCTTTCAGCCCGAGCTACTTGTACAACCAGATCGAACTGGGGAACGATTGCCAAGGCAGCTACCTGATCGCGCGATGGAGAACATGCAGAAGGCGGTGTGGCCCCCTTCAGCAAGTTCGCTTATGATGATCAGGTTGTAGCCGACCACCAACACCTGAAGCGGCTGAGATCGCACAGCGATACAAGATCAAAGGCTTTCAACGCCTCAGCAAAACCGACGATCCGCAGAGCGGTGTGGATATGCTCGCGATGAAACAGCACCTCAACCAAGGCTCGCCGTGCGTGATCGGCATGATGGTGGGCGGATCCTTCATGCAGGAGATGGAAGGCCAGGACAAATGGATCCCCAACGAAAGTGATTACCAACAAAGCGGTTTCGGCGGCCACGCGATGTGCGTGATCGGCTACGATGATTACAAGTTCGGACAGGAAGGAGGCTTCCAGCTCATGAACAGCTGGGGCACTTCTTGGGGCACGAACGGCCTGGCTTGGGTGAGCTTCCGCGACTTTGAATTCTTCACCAAAGAGGCGTACGCTGTTTACCCGCAAGGCGAAGGCGAAGACGTGAAACCCACCCGATTCGACCTGCGCTTCGGCCTGGCTGTGGTGGACGCGAAAGGAAAAGCAACTGGAGAGAACATCGCTTTGGTGCGCGATGGTGGTCGTGTGTTCCGCACCGCGAAGCCCATCGCCAAAGGCACGCGTTTCAAGATCGAGGTCACCAACAATGCGGAGTGCTACACCTATCTGTTCGGCCAAGAAGTGGATGGCAGCCCTTACGTACTTTTCCCCTACACGCCGAAGCACTCGCCCTATTGCGGGATCACTGGCACGCGGGTGTTCCCCAAAGACCACAGCCTAACAGCCGATGAAGTGGGCACCAGCGATGAAATGGCGATCCTCGTGTACAACCAGCCCGTGAATTTTCCGCAGCTGAACGAGGTGATGAAAACCAACGCAGGGAAAGGATTGGACGCGAAATTGAGCGCTGCGCTCGGAACTGAGTTGATGAACGCGGACGGACTCACCTATTCTGAGGGCGCGACTTTCGGGCTGCTGGGCCTGCAAGCACTAATGCGGTGGCTTTTGTGCTGAGGATCGACAAGCGCTGAGCTATCCACATCGCTGACCGAACGGCGCTGCACTGGCGTACTGGTCGCGTTGCATACCTGCTGAGTGTGGGGACTAGAACCTTCGTTACCAAACACAGTCCGGTCCGCGGAGAATCTTTAACCTTGCTAACGGGGGTGTTCGCTCGCAGTTCACCCTCGATGATCGACGCGATTCCACTACCCCCAACGACACCCATTCCCATGAAGATCTTTTCGATCAGCGTACCCCTAGCGCTGAAGAGCTTGTTGCTTGCCGGCTGTATCAGCGCTGCAGGGTCAATGACCGCCCAATCGCTCACCACACAGCAATCGCAAACGTGCGGTTTCGATCATGAACACCAGCGGCTGATGCGCACCGACCCGGAGTACCGGCAACGGGTGATCAGCTTCAATGAAGCGGCCCGGCACGCGCCCCCCGGCGAGGACAGGGACATCAACACCTACAAGGTGCCTGTGGTGGTACACGTAATGGACCTCGGAACGTCGGCCACTGCGGTGACCGATGACCAGATCCGCGCGGGTATCAAGCTGACGAACGAATACTGGCGAAAGGTCGCAGGATCCCCAGGGGCAGGTACCGGTGTGGACATGGGCATCGAATTCGTACTGGCGGTGCGTGATCCCAGTGGTAACTGCACGTCGGGCATAACCCGCACGAACATGACCGGAATATCAGATTACGTGAACTACGGCGTAGCGCACGATGGTGCCTTGGGCATGACCGATGCGGCCATGAAGGCCTACAAGAACTGGGACCCGAACCAGTACTACAACATCTGGCTCGTGTCGGAGATCGACAACGGCGGCCCCGTGGCGGGCTACGCCTTCTTCGCCAGCAGCCACGGATCGCTGTGGATGGCACCGTGATGTTGACCGCCTACATGCAGAGCAGCAGTGTGCTCGCGCATGAGCTGGGTCACGCGTTCAACCTCTACCACACCTTCGAAGGCGACGTGAACGGTACGGCATGCCCGCCCAATTCCAACTGCGGCACGGACGGCGACCAGGTCTGCGACATTCCCCCGCACATCCGCCCCAGCAGCTGCAACCCCGGCAGGTACCAATTCATGCGATGGCGGCTCGTCGCAAAGCCTGCACATCTTCAACTACATGAACTACAGCTCCTGCGCGGTGAACATGTTCACCACCGGGCAGCGCACCCGCGCCCAGTTGGCCATGACCAGCCAGCGCGGTTCGTTCTTGGCGGCCAACGGCAACCTTTCCCTGGTGCCACCGAGCGCGCCGCAGCTGGACTTCCGCGCTTCCGCCGCCGTGTTGTGCGGCACCGGCCAAACGGTAACCATGGAAGACCTGTCCCTCTGCCTGCCGAACACCTACTTGAGCGACGCTGAATTCCCCGGCATCACCTTCGCATGGTCCATCACCACCGGGATCATCACCCTCAACTCCGCTGTCCGCCGCCCCACCTTCACGCCCACAAGCCCCGGCACCTACAACGCGACGCTTACCGTTACCACCACGCTGGGCACATACGTGCGCACCGAGAACGGGGTAGTGGTGGTGGCCTCCGCACCGGTGGCCGCTTGCACACCCACCTCCAGCAACGCGTGCAATTGCGCCCAAACGGTGAACAACGTGGTCTTCAACACCATCTCCAACGCTACGGACGCCACGAACAACGTGGCCTACACGGACTTTAGTTGCACCCGCAGCACCGTGCTCGCAGCGGGCGGCACCTACCCGCTGTCCGTCTCCATCCGTGCGGGCGGAAGCGCGGCTGAATCGCTCAACGGCTACATCGATTGGAACAACAACGGCGTGTTCGAGGATCCCAGCGAGCGCGTGATCACCGGCTCCACTCCGGCGAACACCTCCACCACGCTCAACGCGAACGTGACCGTTCCCGGCGGTGCCGGTACCAATACGCTCCTGCGCATGCGCCTCTATGGTGAAGCCGGTACGCTCAGCGCTGCGGAACGCACCTGCGGAGCGGCGTTCTTCATCGGGGACGTTGAAGATTATGGGGTGTACATCTCCAGCAACGTGGCCGGGGTTTCCATCGCGGCTTCGCCCAGCAGCACCATCACCTACGGCACGAACGTCACGTTCACACCCACCCCGGTGAACGGCGGGGCATCACCTGTTTATAGCTGGTTCCGCAACGGCGCGCCCGTAGGCACCGGTGCCACCTACCAGAGCAACAACCTGATGCCAGGGACCACCATCTATTGCGAGATGGCCTCCAGCCTCGCCGGTGTGATCACCTCCCCGGCGCTGTCGAACACGGTAACGATGACCGTGACCGGCCCGCCGCTTTCGGAGTTCAGCGGCACTCCGGTGATCATCTGCTCGGGTGGCACGGTCACCTACACGGACGCCTCGCTGCTTTCACCCACAAGCTGGTCCTGGTCGTTCCCCGGCGGAACGCCTTCCACCTCCACGGCCCAGAACCCGGTGATCACGTACGCGTCAGCAGGTACGTATAACGTCACGCTAACAGCGACCAATGCCAACGGAACAGGGTCCGTGATGACGAAGACCGGCTACATCACCGTGTTCGCAGCACCTGCTGTAGCATGCACCCACACCCGCACCTCCGCGCCGGGATCTGGCGTCGGCATCACCAACGTAACGATGAACACCATCAACAACAACACCCCGTACGATGGCGCGGTGATGAACAACTACACCTGCTCGAACGCAACGGGGCTGCAGATCAACACCAACTACCCGATCTCGGTGACAGGCGGAACCTTCAACATCCAGTGGTTGCGCGTGTACATCGACTATAACAACAACGGCGTCTTCATCGATGCGGGTGAACTCGTCTTCTCACCGGCCAACGGCTTGGGCACGGTCTCGGGCAACTTCACCACACCACCAGCGCCCACATTGAGCACCCTGCTGCGGATGCGCGTGATCAGCGACTTCGTTAACACCGCGCCCGGGCCTTGCGCGAACGTGCAGTACGGCCAATCCGAGGACTATGGCGTGTACTTCATCCCGCCGGGTTGCACCCCGCCAACGGCGACCGCCACGGCCACCTGCGCCAACGTGAGCCAGTACAACGTCGGCGTGAACCTCACCAACATGGGCAGTGCCACGAGCATAGCCATCCAGGTGGACAATGACGCGGGCGGCCCCAACGGCTTCACCACGGTGCAGACCGTTACCGGCACCGGCAGCTATGGACCGTTCGGTCCCTTCGCCACCGGCGCGGCGGTGAACGTGCGGCTCGTACACAACGTGAATACGCTCTGCAACCTGAACTTCACCAACGTGGTGGGCAACTGCAACGGCCCCGGTGGGCTGTGCGCGAACAGCAGCACCACCACCACCACCATCGTGGACGTGGGGACGGTGACCAATACCATCACTGTACCGGCGAACGGTGGGCAGACCATTACCGACCTGAACGTGTACGTGAACCTGACGCATACCTACATCGAGGACGTACGCATCACCCTGCAGAGCCCCACAGGCACCACCGTCGCCTTGCTGAACAGCGGTATCTGCGGTTCCAACCAGAACCTGTCGGTCGAGTTCAACCAGCAGGCGGCCACCGCCATCGGCGTCACTTGCCCGCCAACGAACATCTTCGCCATCCCTTCGGCTTCGCTCGCGGCCTTCAACGGACAGGTGCTGCAAGGCACTTGGACCCTGAGCGTTCAGGACGTCGCTGCTCCCGACGTGGGCACGATCAATAGCTGGTGCCTGATCCCCACCCTCAGCTCTCCCAACGTGCAGGTATCTCCGAAGGTATTCCTCGAAGGACCCTACAACGCCGCTACCGGCCTGATGAGCGACGCGCTCCGCAGTGCTTCCCTGGTGCAGAACACACAGCCCTACACGGGCCTGGGCTACGCCTTCACCGGTGCGCCCGGAGCAGGCGGCACGCTTGGTGCGGGCGTCCTTACCGTTACCGGGAACAACGCGATCGTGGATTGGATGATCGTGGAATTGCGGAGCACGGCAACCCCCACCACGGTGGTGGCGAGCTGCGCGGCGTTACTGCAACGCGATGGCGATGTCGTGGCCTTGGACGGGACTTCGCCGGTGAGCATCGCGGCAACAGCGGGCAGTTATCATGTGGCGATGCGCCACCGCAACCACCTCGGGGCGATGACCCTGGGCGGGGTCGCACTGAGCGCTGTACCCGCAACGGTCGACTTCACCTCCATTGCCACCAGCAGCTATGGCACCAGTGCGCGCAAGAGTATCTCTGGGGCTTTCCCGGCGGAAGTGCTCTGGGCCGGTGATGTCACATTCGACGGTAATGCACAGTATACCGGCAACGGCAACGATCGCGATCCCATCCTCGTGACCGTTGGTAGCACCACACCGAACAATGTGGTGAGTGGAACCTATTCCTCCCGTGATGTCAACATGGATGGCAACGTGCAGTACACAGGTAGCGGGAACGACCGTGATCCGATATTGGTGAACGTGGGGAGTACGACGCCCAATAACGTGAGGCTCCAGCAATTGCCGTAGCGTAGCATACGATACACCGCCTATGAGGCGCGTACTGAAATGAGCAAAGCCTCGGCGCCCGGGGCTTTGCTCTTTCATATCGCTCATGCGTGTCTCCACTACGTCGAGCCGCTCTTCGCGCTGGCTGCCGCTGATGATCCCGCTGATGTACGAGAGTTGTCAAGAACCTGCGCTGGATCGCGTAGGCAAACTGCAGTCGGAGGATAGGGGGTGCTGAGCAGCGTTAAAAGCAGCGATCCGCACGGCGGCGGGCGCTGTGATCTTCTCTGCCATGTGCATCCTTTCTATGGCCCGGCTGAACCGCCAATGGCTATCCAGTGCCTTTGCACGATCGGTGGATAAGTTCAGCTTGTGCTGATCGCGCATCCGGATACATTTGATTTAGACCATTCGTACAACTTCAAACCACTCCCATGCCGATCACTACCCGTTCCCTCATGCTGTCACTGTGTTTGGGTATGTCCACGCAGTTCGTCGGCGCGCAATTCGCCAACGCGTACGTGCACCTGATGTCCGATGATCACACGTCTGTTGTGAAGTCGATCGCTGGCAAGCACTACATACAGGCCAGCACTACGCTGGGCACCACCAAGGACATCCACCTGATGAAGATCGACGCCGGCGGTAACGTGGTGCTGGACAAGATCTTCTTCTCGCCCAGCGGGAACGAAGTGGCATTGGACGTGTGCCGCGGTAACAACCATACCTACCTGATCTGCGGCTACGAGCAGGTCGGCTTGCTGGACCTGGGCTTTGTGCTGCAGGTGGACACCAACTTCAACTTCGTGGCGAAGGTGAACATCCAGGTGCCCGCCAACAACCGCCACACGCCCGCGCTCAACATCATCAACAGCGCGTTCTATGAACAGCCCAACCCCAATCTCTATTTCCCACCCGACCCTGCGGGTGGTTACCTGATCACTGGTTTCCAAGCGGTGGGCTACAGCCCCACGAACGCCAAGAGCGGCTACGCGCTGAAACTGAGCAATGCGCTCACCTTCCAATGGATGGCGAAGTTGGACTCGCCGATACCGTTAGGATCGCCGGACTGGGACATGTGCTCGCACGGCACCTACATGTGGGCAGGGCCGAAGAGCTACTTCGTGGGTGGATCGGGTACTTCACCCACTGGCGAGCAAGTGGCCATGGCCACAGAGATCAGCATGAGCGGCGCGCTGATGTGGACCAAGATCTACCATGATACCAACACGCCGGGCGAAACCTCCGTAGCGGCAGCCGGTGCGTTCGATGATCAGCCCTTTCCCATGGAACTTTACCAGATCACCAACCACAGCAGCGTACAGGGCGGCGGATTCATCACCTTCGAACAAGGGACCGGTAACATCATCTTCCCCAAGACACGGCACATCGTCACCAGCACACCCGGCTACTACCTCTACGAGTTTGGCGCCACCTGCGCGGCCAACGTGGTGCTCATTTCCGGATACGGCCACAATCAGACCGCGGGCAGTACGACAGGTTTCTTTCCTTTCACATTCCGCTACATAAAGGACCTGACCCAGATGGTCGATCCTTCCTTCACCAAGTATTCCTATCCGGTGCAGTCTTCGGGATACAATCCCAACAGCACCATCTTCGACAGTTACCAGACCGGCGGGCATCCGCGCATCTTTTATCCGAAGCTGTTCGGACAGTTGCAGGTGAACGAGCTCACGCTGGCGGCCTTTGAAGACATCGGCACGGAGGAGGAGAACTATCTGGTGCATCCCTACTTCAACGGCCAGGATTCCTGTGCCTATGTCGATCCCGGTTTCATGGCCACGCCGATCAACATTTTCCAAGGCCCGGCCAACCACCAGTTGGCCACCTTCGTGATCACACCGGGCACGTATACGGACGCCCCCTTGGCCAGCACAGTACAGGTGTGCAACAGCTGCACGGTGGATCCCACCTTCACGATAAGCCCGGGCGCGGCGTGCAACTACACCTTCACGGCGAACACTCCGGGCTTCTGTCCCCTGTTTACCGTCTACGACATCTCGAACAACGTGCTGTTCACCGCCAACGCGGGCACCGCCAACTACACCTTCCTGATCAACGGCACCTACACGATCTGTTACTCCGATTGCGGCGTGGGCACGAACGGCCTTGTGTGCCGAGACTCATTGTGCCAGACGATCCAGGTGAACTGCCCGCCGCCGTGCCCGCTCGACGCGGATTTCATCTTCAACGTCAGCGGCTGCTGCGTGAGCTTCCAGGACCTCACACCAGATGGGAACCCAGCTGGCTGCGAGTACTGGACCTTCGGCAATATCCAGGTCACGATGGCCGGGGACATCACGAGTTTCTGCTTCCCCGGTTCAGGCACCTACACGGTGTGCCACGTGGATTGCTGCACGGATTCCAACGGTCTAACCACCTATCACCAGGTGTGCAAGCAGGTCACCGTGAGTTGCACACCGCCGTGCTGCCTGCCCACGGGGATCAACGTCACCACATCGAACTGCTGCATCAGTGCATCGCCGATACTGCCCGGCGGCTGCACCGGATCCAATTTCTACTACTGGACGTTGAGCAACGGCAATTTCTCCACCCAGGCCAACCCGACGTTCTGTGGCTTGGGCTCGGGCTACTACACCATCTGCCTCTGGGCCTACTGTGGGAAAGGCAACTGGTCGAAATTCTGCAAGACGGTGAAAGTGTCCTGCGCCTTGCCACCGCCGCCGCCCGGTGGCGGATCGGGCACAGCCAAGTTCTCGTGCAACCTGAACGGAACGACCATCGGTCTCTCGCCTTCACCACTACCGGCCAATTTGCAGATCACATCGCACACATGGACGTTCGGCGATGGCCAGACTTCCACCGCAGCGGCTCCCTCGCACTACTACTTGCGGAGCGGCAGTTATCCGATCACGCATCTCGTCGAAGGCATCGATCTGGGTACCGGCATGCCCTTCACTGCGGAACAGACCGTTCAAGTGACCATGGCGCTCGCCCCCGCCTGCGGATGCGCACCGCCTGAACTGGACGCGATGGCTGGCGGCGAGCTCGTGTGCGGAGGCGACAACACCGTTCTGCTGAAGCTGATCGACTTCGCCAGTGAATCCGACATTGAGCACCAATGGATGAGGTCAACGTGCAGCGGCTCCGGTTGTCCTACCAGCCAGTTCGTTGAGGTGCCCGGTGCCATCGGCCAGCATGTGTGGATCGATGACGTGATCACCACGAGCTACTTCCGATGCCGCAGCACTTCCTCGCTCGGCTTCGTAACCTGGAGCAATGAGGTGGAAGTGGTGCAGGGCGAATTCGATCTGAACGTGAGCGGCCCTGCGGATGCGATATGCCCCGGTGTGCCCACCGCATTATCGGCCACAAACGCCGCGATCTACGAATGGAGCACGGGCGAGGCCACCAGTAGCATCATAGTAGCACCGATGGCGACCACGACCTACACCGTGGAGGGGACCAACTCGGCGGGGTGCATGGACGGAGGCGAACTGACCGTGGCGGTGAACACGACCACGTGCGGCGTGTTGCTGAACGTGCGGGCAATGCTGGAAGGTCCTTTCGCTACCGGCACTGGAATGATGAACGATCCGTTGCGGGCAGGCGGTGTGCTGCCATTGATCGAGCCGTACACAGCCATGGGCTATGCGCATGCCGGCGGCGGTGGATCGGAACAGACCACCGCCGGGGTGCTGGCCGTGACCGGCCCGAACGCGATCGTGGATTGGGTGCTGCTGGAGCTGCGCGGCCCTGCGATTCCGGCGAGCATCGTTGCGACCCGTGCCGCCTTGGTCAGGCGCAATGGTGATATCGTGGATGTCGACGGCGTTTCACCCGTGGCGTTCAATGTCGCTCCGGGCAGCTACTACGTTTCCGTGAAGCACCGCAATCACTTGGGCTGCATGACGTCCGGTACGGTGGCCTTGAGCAGCACCCCGGCAACGGTCGACTTCACATCCTTGGCCACCGCCACCTTTGGCACCAATGCTCGCAAGAGCATCACGGGCACCTTCTCAACACAAGCGCTCTGGGCCGGTGATGTCACTTTCAGCGGTAATGCGCAGTACACCGGAAACGGTAACGACCGCGATCCGATCCTCGTGACCGTTGGTAGCACCACACCGAACAATGTGGTGAGCGGAACCTATTCCTCCCGTGATGTCAACATGGACGGCAACGTGCAGTACACAGGTAATGGGAATGACCGCGATCCGATCTTGGTGAACGTGGGGAGCACGACGCCCAATAACGTACGGCAGGCTCAGTTGCCTTAGCTCGACTGAAGAGTCTTGTGCAAAGCACCAGTGAAGCCCTGCCAATGCGCAGGGCTTCGCTACTTTGCGGAAGCATGTCCCGAACACGAGGTGCCACTCTGCTGCTGATCTTCACCTTGATCGGTGGATCTCGCGCACAGTCGTTCTTCGAGCATTTGACCCGGACAGATGGGCTTCCCGGGGATCAAGTCCTCGCCCTGCATGAAGATCGCCGTGGCTTCATCTGGATCGGAACTGAAAGCGGCCTCGCGCGCTACGAGGGCGTGCGGATCCGGACCTGGTACCATGACCGCAAAGACCCGCACAGCCTGTCCAACAACGTGGTGTGGGACATTACCGAGGATGAGAACGGCCGAGTATGGATCGCTACCGACCATGGGCTCTGTGGCTATGATGCGCGAACGGGCGGTTTCGATCGCCTTTCATATCCAAACCCTACAACGATCCCACTTCTGCCAATCGGATACATCAGATCGCAGCTGACGGACATGGACGCTTGTGGCTGAGCACGGAAGATGGTGTGCATACCGTATCCGTCACGGGGACACCGGTCCAGATCCCGCTTCCTGCGGATGGCGCGCGTATCCGAAGGCTGAACAGACGCCAAAGCGCGGGCCTAGCGATGGATACGGTGCGCGAAGGGATGTGGATCAACGGTTCGAAAGGACTGGCCTTCTTCGATCTGAAGGCGGGAGCGTTCCACACCTCCTCGATCGCACCATCGTTCTCCTGCCTCAACGATACGCTGGCCCAGGACGTGCGGCCCGATGGGGCGGGCGGTATCTGGTACTTCACCACTGGCAGCAAAGAGCTGATCCATCAGGACGCGAGAGGGCGCGTATCGCACAAGGAGGTGATCAGCACCACCACCGACAAATTGGTGAACCCCCAGTTCATTCAATTGGACAAGACCGGAACGCTGTGGTTGAGCACATGGAGCCAGGAATTGCGCACCATGGATACCCGGACGGGCACGTGGCAAAGCATAACGCATGATGAGGGTGCGCCATGGAGTATTTCGAACAGCAATACGAAGTGCTGGCTGCAGGATCGGGACGGTCGCATATGGCTGGGCACGTACAGCGGATTGGACGTCATTGATCCGGCGAACAATGGAGTGCGCCCCGTCCTCATCGGCCCGCCGAACGAAGGACTTTCCATTAGCTGTCTGTTGCCGATCGATCCGAACACCGTCCTGATCGGAACCAATGGTGCAGGCGTGATCAAACTCGACCGCAGCACCGGGGCTGATACCAGACTGCGGTTAGAGGAAGCGACCGATCACCCTTCCACCATAGGCTCGATGAACCAGATCCGTTGCATGGCGTCTTATGCCAATGGTTGGCTGATCGGTACGAATTACGGCCTGTTGCGGTTGGATGCCGACTTTACCCAGCTCCAGCGCCCCAAAGAACTGGTGAAAATCCAGCCCAAGCTGGGACGCGGAGGGATCACGTTCATCACGAACGACCTCCAAGGTGGATCCTGGATCGGTAAATGGCAGGGCGGATTATACAGAATGAGCTCCCCTTCTCATGTGGAATACTTCGACAGTGTCGCTCCCGCCCAATTGCCTTCCGACTATTTGCTTTCGAGCACCGCCGGGGCTGATGGGATGTGGCTCGGCTTCAACAACGGCGCTGGCGCGTGCCTGATCCGCAATGACTCCATCGTGGAACGTGTTCTGCATGAACCGGATTCCAACGGGGCGAACTACGGGGTGGTGAACGCGCTCGCGCTGGATACTGATGGCACGCTCTACATCGGCACGTTGATGGGTGGCCTCGGTGTGCGGGATGCCACCAACGGATCGATCACATGGTACACGCACAGCGATGGCCTTTCCGGTGACCGTATTGAGCAATTGGTGCTCGATCACGGCAACGGACTATGGATACGCACGGACGATGGCCTCTCCCGTTTCGATCGCGGAACGCACGTCATCGATCATATTGAACCGCCTGCATCCGCCAGCGACTTAGGCCGGATAGACGCCATAGCCTTGGACATCGATGGATCCCTTCTGTGCGCCTACGGTCCACTGCTGATCGACAGGCCTACGACGAGCGCAACCCATGCGATGGGCCCCGATGTGGTCCTCACCGCGTTGCGCTTCGCTGGCGGCCAACTCGCTTCATGGGAAGGCGACAGCATCATCGAGCTGGAGCACGACACTCGAGCGCTTACGATCGAGTTCGGCACACGCGGCTTCGTGCAAGGACAAGGTATCCGCTTCGCGTACCGCGTTCTGGACATCGACAGCAATTGGTCCAATCTCGGAAGCAGTTCGCGCTTGGACCTGAATGATCTGCCTGCGGGCGACCACCGGGTGCAATTGCGCGCGAACAACGGCGGCAGTGCTTGGACAGCCGAGCCGCTCTCGCTGTCCGTGCGTGTGCTGCCTCCGTTCTGGGCCACTTGGTGGTTCCGTGGCGCGCTTTTGCTCGGCATCGCTGCGGCTCTGTACTTCTTCGTTCGTGGTTATGTGAACGAACGGCTTCGCGAACAGCGCGAACTATTGGAACGCGAGCAGGCGATACTTGCCGAACGCATGCGCATCGCGGGCGACATGCACGATGATCTTGGCGCGGGGCTCAGCGCACTGAAACTGAAAAGCGAAATGGCCTTACGTGTTGAGAAGGACCCTCTGAAGCGCCAACAGCTCGGAGCTTTGGCGAGCAGTGCGGGCGAACTGATCGGGAGCATGCGCCAGATCATCTGGACCATGAACACGGACCAGAGCAGCTTGGCAGACCTGGTTTCCTACACCACGAACTACACACGATCGTATTGCGAACAGAACGGGCTAACCCCTGAGGTCATCACAGCCAAGGAATGGCCCACCTACCAACTCACCTCGGAACAGCGCCGCAACATCTTCCTCGTGGTGAAAGAAGCCTTGCACAACGTGGTGAAACACGCCAATGCGAAAACGGTGCGCCTAGTGATCAACTGCGACGATGACCTGCTGGTGGATGTGCAGGACGATGGGATCGGACTGCCGACCAACTCTCAAGAAAGTGTGGGAAACGGGCTGCGCAACATGCGCAAACGAATCGATGCCTTGGGCGGCACGCTTGGGTTGGAAACCAGCATGGATCTGCCCGGGGACCTCATGGGCACCCGCATCCGGTTCCGCGTGCCTATGCTCTCCACGAATGGTAACCAACGTTCTATTGCGACCAGTGAAGGGACATCAGACATTCGCCCCCGATGAACACCGCACCGATCCGGGTCAGTATCGTAGAGGATGACACCTCCATCCGGGAAACCCTCCGATCCCTCTTCATTTTTGAAGAAGGCATGGAGGCATTCACCGTTCACAGCACGGCGGAAGACGCGCTCATGCGGCTCGGCGAGACCTGTCCCGACGTGATCATCATGGACATCAACCTGCCCGGTGCGAGTGGTATCGATTGCGTGCGACAAATGAGCCAGCGGTGCACCACAACGCAATATCTCATGTACACCGTTCACGATGATGACCACCGCGTGTTCGAAGCCTTGAAGGCAGGCGCCAACGGCTACATCCTCAAGAGCAGCACACCTGATGAGATCCTTGCCGCTGTGCGTGAGCTGAACGAAGGTGGCAGCCCTATGAGTGCGCATGTAGCACGCCGGGTCGTAGCGCAATTGCGCCCAGCGAAACAGGAACGCAACAATGGGAATGACTTGCTGAGCACACGCGAGAATGAAGTGCTGGCCTTGCTCGCAGAAGGTCTGCTCTACAAAGAGATCGGTAATCGGCTCGGCATCACCGTAGGCACCATCAAGCAGCACATCCACCGCATCTACGAGAAGATGCACGTGCAGAACAGGACCGAGGCGGTGAATAGGTATTTCGGGAGGTGACCCTCAAGGGGTCGATCGTCAACCAAAGTTCTATTGACCCGATTAGGGCATGTCGGGAGCTTTGGGGCATAGCCCCTGCCCTATGCGTTCCTGGATATTCGCTGCCTTGCTTTTGGTCCCTTCCGCTCGGCTCGCCGCGCAGAACATCGGCATAAACGCCAACGGCGCCACGCCCAATACCAGCGCCATGCTGGACATCGACGTGAGCGGTATTGCAGGCACCAAGCGCGGTTTGCTCATTCCCCGAGTAACCACCGTGGAACGCAATGCGATCCCAACCCCAGCCACAAGCTTGCTGGTGTTCAACACGACTGCGCAGCAGTTCGAGTATTTCGATGGCACAATTTGGCGTCCTCTGCTCTCCAGCGCGAACGGTGGATGGGCCCTCACAGGCAATGGCGGCACGAACTCAAGCACGAACTACGTTGGAACATCGGACAATAGCCCCCTATCCATTCGCACAACGGCCTTGGAACGCATCCTGATCCAAAGCGACGGGTCCATCGCCTTTCGCGGAAGCAGCATCGCATCGTCCGTTCCCTTCGTAACGGAGACCAAGCGATTGCTCTGGGTACCGGACCGCGGGGCCTTCCGCGCAGGAGAAGCCACGGGAGCGCAGTGGGACGATGCGAACGTGGCCACGGGGTCCTTCGCCACAGGCACCAACAACCGGGCGAGCGGAACGAACAGTTCGGCGATCGGACAAGGCAACGAAGCGACCCAGGCCAATTCCAGCGCCATTGGGTTGAACAACCAGAGCACTGCGGTGAATTCCACTACCATCGGCAGCAGCAACTCTATCGATGGCACCAATGGCACGGCGATCGGCACGCAGAACATCGTCAATGCAACGCAAGGTGTTTCTATCGGGACACAATCCCGCACGGTTGGCACCAGCACGATCGCTATTGGCACGAATACCGAGGTGGATGGAACCAATTCCATCAGCGTAGGCCGGGATCAGGACCTAAATGGGAATGACGTGATCGGCATCGGACGAACTATTTCCAGTTTCGGAGCGAGCAACTCCTATGGCTTTGGCCGGAACATCAACCTGGTCAATGGCAGCAATTCTATGCTCATCGGTTTCGGCGACCCGAACAGTGCATTCAATGCGTTAAGCACGATCGTACCAGGGCTCGTAGGGATCGGCAATGGCGGGAACAAGCCAACGGTCTCGATCACAGCGCTGTATGGTGGCTTTACCCAAACCGGCCATGTCGGCATAGGTACCACGGCGCCGAATGCCAAGCTGGACGTACAACAGGACAATGGAGCCGGAGACGACAACCTGATCAATGCGAGCAACGACCTGAATGAGACGGTACTGCGCGTGCGTGCGGATCACCGGGTCGGCATCAATGAGCCAGCGCCGGTAGCCGACCTTCACGTACGTGGCCTGTTCGGGGATCCCTTTCCGCTCATCCTGGCCCGGTCGGAAATGTTCTTGGATCCAACGTTCGTGGTCACTTCGACCACCGCCGGTGTCGGACTTCAGACGCCGCAAGCCGGTTTCCACGTACATCATCCGGACGGCGTGCGCATCACGCATCCATCCAACGGCAGCAACAACGGACTGCACGTCTTCAGTTCACCTTTCTCCAACGACGCGTTCATCCTGAACGAATCCACCTCAGGTAGTTTGGAAATGAGGACCGAGAACGGAAGCATCCGGCTGACGACTATAGCATCCGGCGATCTCAGCCTCCTTCCCGCAGGGAACGTCGGCATCAACACGTTGGCGCCAACGGCGGACCTGCATGTGGCTGGTACGATGAGGCTGGAGGACGGTACCCAAGCCGCGGGTCGCATACTAACGAGCGATGGCCTTGGGAATGCCACCTGGCAAGTGCCCGCAGGCAGTGGCTGGGGCTTGCTCGGAAACGCCGGTACCAACCCGGCCACCAACTTCGTGGGTACCACCGATGCCCAACCCCTGCGCTTCAGGATCAACGGGGCGAATGCCGGTCTGCTGGGCACGGCGAACAACAGCACTTATTTCGGGGCGCTGAGCGGCAACGTTTCAACAGGCGCCTCCAACTCCTTTTATGGCGCAGGATCCGGACAAGCGAACACCACGGGTGCCAGCAACACCTTCATCGGGCGGAATGCCGGTGCGGTCAATTCGAACGGAAATAGCAACACGTTCATTGGAACTTCCAGCGGTTTGACCAACACGACAGGAATCGAGAATGTCTACATCGGCGAATCCGCAGGTAATCTGAACATCACCGGCAGCCGCAATACCTTCATAGGTCAACAAAGCTCCGGACTACCGTCCAACATCTCCAATGCCACAGCGATCGGGAATGCCGCACTGGTTCAGTCGAACGATGCCATGGTCCTTGGTTCCATAGCTGGTGTGAACGGTGCCCTTACCACGGTTAGAGTGGGCATTGGCACCACCACCCCGGCTGACCGCCTCCACGTAGTGGGCAACATCCGCATGGTGGATGGGAACCAGGCAGTGGGCCGCGTGCTTACGAGCGATGCGAACGGGACCGCGAGCTGGCAAGTGCCCGCAGGCAGCGGCTGGGGCTTGCTCGGCAACGCCGGCACGAACCCGGCCACCAACTTCGTAGGCACCACCGATGCGCAAGCGTTGCGCTTCCGAGTGAACAACTTGTTCGCAGGCAACATCGCTGCGACCCCGACCGGCTTGGTCAGTTTGGGCCTGAACGCCGGGCCCGCGAACACCGGGCTTTCCAACACCTTCATAGGTGGAACCGCCGGGGTATTGAACACCACGGGCGCCAGCAATACGTTCATGGGCCAAGGTGCGGGTGCCGCGAATACGACGACCAGCAACAACACATACCTGGGCACCGGCGCAGGCCAGTCCAATGCCACTGGCCAGCAGAACGTGTACATCGGAAGGCTCGCTGGCGCCAACGGGATCAGTGGTTCGGATAACATCCTGATCGGAAACGGAGCTGGGATCGGCAACACCGCGAACAACAACGTCATGATCGGCTCCTTCTCCGGCAACGGTAACAGCACCGGTGGCGGCAACACGTTCTTGGGAACACAGAGCGGAGCAGCCACGTCCACAGGTGGCCAGAACACCTTCATCGGCACGGGTGCGGGCAGTACCAACACCATAGGAGCGCAAAACACATTGATCGGGAATGGCGCGGCGTTGAACGCGAACAACCTCACCAACGCCACAGCCATCGGACGCAGCAGTCGGGTGGATGCCAGCGATGCCCTTGTTCTTGGAAGCGTGACCGGTATCAACGCCGCAACAACCACCAGTCGCGTCGGCATCGGCACAACGAATCCACTGGACCGCCTGCATGTGGTGGGCAACATCCGCATGGTTGACGGCAATCAAGCGCTGAACCGCGTTCTTGTGAGCGATGCCAATGGAACGGGCAGTTGGGTGGATCCACTGGTCGTGGCCTCCAATCTCACCTGGACGCTTACCGGGAACGCAGGCACCAACCCGGCCACCAACTTCGTGGGCACCACCGATGCACAACCACTCAGGTTGCGCACGGCGAACACGTTCGCAGGGAACATCGCCAACACCGTCAACGGTTTGGTGAGCTTGGGAGTGAACGCCGGTCCGGTGAACACAGCGCTTGGGAACACCTTCGTTGGTGGCGGTGCGGGAGTGTTGAACACATCGGGGAATAGCAACACCTTTCTTGGCCAAGGGGCGGGCGCTGCGAACACCACCACAGCGAACAACACCTACGTAGGTACTGGTGCAGGTGGGGCCAATACCACCGGTTCCCAGAACGTCTACATCGGCAGGCTCGCCGGTGGCAACGGCACCACGGGATCGGACAACATCCTGATCGGCAACGGCGCTGGGATCCTCAACACCGCGAACAACAACGTAATGATCGGCTCCTTCGCGGGGAACGGGAACAGCACCGGAGGTGGCAACACCTTCATGGGAACACAAAGCGGACAATCCACCAGCACGGGCGGGCAGAACACCTTCATTGGCACAGGGGCGGGCGGCACCAATACCATCGGACAGCAAAACACATTGATCGGCAACGGTGCGGCCGTTGGAGCCAACAACCTCACCAACGCAACGGCAATCGGCCGTAGCAGCCAAGTGGATGCGAGCAATGCCCTTGTTCTGGGCAGTGTGAACGGGGTGAATGGGGCCACCGCCACCGTGAATGTGGGCATTGGCATGACCACCCCGCTCACCACCGTGGATATGCTCGGCGCATTGTCGATACGCGATGACGGCACGGTAACCAATGTAGTAGCGGACAATCAATTGATCACCGTGGGCAACCGGGGTTATATCCGTCTCAATAGCTCGAACAACCTGGCCACCGCACGCACCATCACATTGAGCAATGGTTTGGTACGTGGTCAACTCCTGATAATTCAAAACAGTCTAGGCATTAACATCTTTGAAGTGGACGATAATGCGGCCACGAACAACACCATCGTACCCTTTCCGCGTGCGCTTGGCCCTTTTGATACGATCATGTTGCTGTGGAACGGAACCGATTGGACCGAGTTGAGCTACGCGGATAACTGAGAATTCGTCTCTCCCGTGGTAGGGCCTCCGAGCGATCGTGGGCTTTGCTACTTTTCACCCATGCGTCGCAAAGGGATTTGGATCGGGATCGGTGTTTTGGCTCTCATGCAGTTGGTGCAACCCGATCGCTCCCCACCCGCGAGTGATCCCGCTCAGCATTTGGAACAGGTGATGGCCGTTCCTGCCAACGTGAAGATCATCCTTGCCGAAGGGTGCTATGACTGCCACAGCAGCAACAGCAACTATCCGTGGTACAGTTACATAACCCCAGTGAACTTCTGGCAGCAAGACCACATCAGCGATGCCCGCGAGGAATTGAATTTCTCTGATTGGGGAACGTACTCATCGAAGCGCATCGACAAAAAGCTCAAGGAGATAAAGCAGGAAGTGTCAGAAGGCGAAATGCCCTTGCCCAGTTACACTTGGATCCATGCGGATGCACGCCTGAGCGATGCACAACGCAAGGAACTGGTAGCCTTCTTCGAAGGCCTGCCCCACTAACCTCGATCCACCGGCACGGCGCGCAGCTCATGCTCACGTGCTTCGGTGATGCGCACCTGCGCAAAGTCCCCGATCCGAAGGTGACCGACCGAGGTCGCGATAAGCACATCATTATCCACTTCCGGTGAATCGAATTCGGTGCGGGCGTGGTAGAAGCCGCCCTCGGCCTTGTCCACCAGAACGCGGCACTCCTTCCCCACTTTGGCCTGGTTCAGTTCGAAGCTGATGCCGCCCTGCACTTCCATCATTTCGTTGGCGCGTTCTTGTTTCACTTCGAAAGGCACATCATCCTCCATTGTGAAGCCATGCGTGTCTTCTTCATGGCTGTATGTGAAACAACCTAGACGGTCGAAACGCATACGTTCGATCCAACGCAGGCCATCCTCATGATCTTCCTGTGTTTCCCCGGGGAAACCCGCGATCAACGTGGTACGAATAGCGATGCCCGGAACACGTTCTCGTATGTCGGCCACAAGCCGCTCGGTCTTCTCTTGCGTAATGCCCCGCCGCATACGGGTCAGCATACGCGTGCTGCCATGCTGCAACGGCATATCCAGGTACTTGCAGATGTTGTCACGTTCGCGCATCACATCCAGCACTTCCATCGGGAAGCCTGAAGGGAACGCGTAGTGCAGACGGATCCAATCAATGCCGTTCACATCGCTGAGTTGTGCCAGCAGTTCGGCGAGGTTGCGTTTCTTGTAGAGGTCGAGCCCGTAGTACGTGAGGTCCTGCGCGATCAGGATCAACTCCTTCGTCCCACCAGCGGCCAACTTCTTCGCGCTGTCCACGAGTTGCTCCATCGGCGTGCTAACGTGCTTGCCGCGCATGAGCGGTATGGCGCAGAAGGAGCACTTGCGATCGCAGCCCTCGCTGATCTTGAAGTAAGCGTAGTGCACCGGCGTGGTGAGCAGCCGCTCCCCCACCAGTTCGTGTTTGTAATCCGCCTTCAGGGTTTTGAGCAGCCGTGGCAGGTCGCGGGTGCCGAACCATGCGTCCACCTGGGGGATCTCCGCCTTCAGCTCCGGTCCATAGCGCTGGCTCAGGCAACCGGTTACATAGACTTTCTCAACGAGGCCCTGATCCTTCGCCTTCGCGTAGCTGAGTATGGTATCGATGCTCTCCTGCTTGGCGTTCTCGATGAAGCCGCAGGTGTTGATCACCACCACGTTGTGCTCGCCGGTGCTGCTCTCGTGGTCCACGGCGATACCGTTCGCCTTCAACTGCGCCATCATCACCTCACTGTCGAAGGTGTTCTTCGAACAGCCGAGGGTAACGACGTTCACCTTGGTGGCTTTTAGCGTTCTTGCTTTCATCGTGTGGAAAAGGAGAACCCTCCTTCAACGGGCCGCAAAGGTCCGTCAAAGGAGGGTTGCTTCGTCTTAAGGAGTCTGGCGGTTCAGTTGAACGCGTTCTTGAACCACTCTTGGAATTTGGCACCGAGGATCGGCGCTGGTTTCATTTCGCCATTTATGGCTCCGATCAATCCCATTACCCACATGATCAGGGCACAAATACCGAGCGCGAACATCGCGATCCAGCCAAGGATCGGAATGAAGATCAGCACAAAGTTGCAGGCACCCATAAGAATGATACCGACCATTTGCCGCAAGTGGAATGCTCCAAGCGCGGTTTTCTTCTGGCCATGCAGAACAATGGCGATGATGAAACCAATGAGGGTGATGTAGGCGAGGATGGCCACGGTCTTATCCTCGGCAACACCTGCTGCTGGTGGTGGAGTAATGGGAGTTCCTTGTTCCATATGCGGATGTTTTTTACGTGATGGGTTTGGACGAATGTATCCGTTCCATCCGAACAGCTGATACCCAATACCGCTCAGTTGTGGAACAGCGCTTCCACAAAGGCCTTCTTATCGAAAACCTGCAAGTGGTCGATACCCTCACCTACCCCAAGGTATTTGATGGGAACTTGGAACTGATCACTGATCCCGATCGCTACTCCGCCCTTGGCTGTGCCATCAAGTTTGGTCAATGCAAGCGCTGTGACCTCTGTGGCTTTGGTGAATTGACGAGCCTGCTCGATAGCATTCTGCCCGGTGCTGGCATCCAATACGAGCAATACCTCATGTGGGGCATCGGGCACCACTTTGCGCATCACCTGCTTCACTTTGGTGAGCTCGTTCATCAGATTCACCTTGTTGTGCAAGCGACCAGCAGTGTCAATGATCACCACATCAACTCCTTTCGCTTTAGCGCTTTCCACACTGTCGTACGCCACCGCAGCTGGATCCGCTCCCATCCCTTGGGAAATGATGGGTACCCCGACCCGTTCGCTCCAGATGGTCAGTTGTTCAACGGCCGCAGCACGAAAGGTGTCAGCGGCACCCAGGAGAACGCTGTTGCCCGCTTGCTTGTATGCGTTGGCCAATTTGCCGATGGTGGTGGTCTTCCCTACACCGTTCACGCCTACTACCATGATCACGTATGGCTTGTCGCCTTTCGGATGGAACGCACTTTCTCTATCAGGACCGTCCTTCATCAGTTCCGCTATCTCAGCGCGAAGGATCCCATTGAGTTCGGCTGTTCCAACATATTTATCGCGTGCAACGCGCTCTTGGATCCGTGTTATGATCTTCAACGTGGTGTCAACTCCCACATCGCTCTGGACCAACGTTTCTTCCAGCGCATCGAGAACGGAATCATCTACCGCGCTCTTACCGGCAATAGCATGGGCCAGCTTTCCAAAGAAACTGGTACGCGACTTATCGAGCCCTTTGTCGAGATCCTCCTTTTTCTCCTTCGAGAACAGTCCGAAAAATGCCATGGCTATTTCATACGAAAGGCTTCCCGTTGCGGGGAAGCCTTTCAACTGGTTGTTTCGATGATCACTTCTTGCCTGCAAGAGCCTTCTCGGCATCTTCGGCAGGCATGATCTGTTCTTGGAACATGTAGCCGCCAGTACGCTCGTTCTTCAACATGCGAATGACTTTGACGAACACCTTGGCGTCCGCTTTCTTCAGGGTTGCAACGGTTTTCTTTGCCATGGCTTACTTGATCTCTTTGTGAACGGTCATCTTGCGCAGGATCGAGTTGTACTTCTTCAACTCCATGCGCTCGGTGGTGTTCTTGCGGTTCTTGGTAGTGATGTAACGGCTGGTGCCTGGTTGTCCCGATGTCTTATGCTCGGTGCATTCCAGGATCACCTGTACGCGGTTTCCTCTTTTGGCCATTGTTCAGGGAATTGCAGGTTGGATCAGGCTTTGTAGAATCCCTTCGCCTTAGCGCGTTTCAGGGCTTCGGGCAGGCCGATCTTGTTGATGGTACGCATGCCGTTGGTGCTCACACGCAGCGTAACCCACTTGTTCTCCTCGGTAAGGAAATACTTGCGGTCTTGCAGGTTGGGCGCAAAGGTGCGCTTGGTCTTTATGTTGGAATGGCTCACACTGTGGCCTACCATCACTTTCTTTCCGGTTATCTGGCAGATACGGGACATAGCTCTATCGAATTCGGGCGGCGAAGATGGGGAAAATCCGGGCATGTTGGATAATCCCGAACGCTCTTGTACACTATTCCGGGCCAATAACCTTCACTCAGACCAATTTACCCCTTGCCTATCAGCTGCTTACGCAAAAGATTCAGCGCGCTCATAGAGGCTCGTTCGATCACCAGGTCGCGAGTACCCGGGAAGTTCCCGAGCTTGGAAACCACTCCTTCGGGACCGGCAACGGCCAACCAGACCGTTCCAACCGGTTTTTCGGGGGTCCCGCCATCCGGCCCGGCGATCCCTGTGGTCGCAATGGCCCAATCACTGCGTAAGGCTTCTCGAACACCCACAGCCATACGCTCCACGACAGGTTGGCTCACGGCACCGTTCAGTTCCAACATGTCGCTGGGGATGCCGAGCTCTTCCATTTTCACCGCATTGGCATAGCTCACCACCCCCCCGATATAATAGGCGGAGCTACCGGGAACGGAGGTGACCAAGTGGCTGAGGTAACCGCCCGTGCAGCTTTCGGCCAAGGCCAGTGTTTGTTCTTTTTCCTTCAGCAGTTGTCCTATGGCTTGCTCCAAACTGACATCGCCTTCAGCGAAGATCAGTTCAGGGATCAATTCATAAAGTGCCTCTGCCTGTTGATCAACACGCAAGCGGGCCTCGGCTGCGTTGGTGTTCGCATAGGCTGACAGGCGCAATTTCACCATGCCGGGTGATGGTAAGTAGGCAAGCTTGATGTCCAGTTCATCGAGCCCGTTCTCCCATCTTTCGATGCGCTGGGCAAGATGACTTTCACCTAAACCCGCAGTCAGCATGGTTCGGTGTATGATCACTGGTGGCGCGAAGCGAGTTTGAAGCATGGGTAGCACGTGCTCCTGCATGATGCCCTTCATTTCATATGGCACGCCTGGCATGCTCACGATCACACGCCCATCACGATCGAACCACATGCCACTGGCCGTACCCCGTGAATTGGGAACAACCGTGCAGCTTTCTGGAAGATCGGCTTGGGCGCGATTCACTTCCAGCATGTCACCTGGATCCCTACCCATGCGCACGAACATGTCCACTATCCCCTTCTCGATCTCGGGATGTCGCACAAGTCGTGTATTGAAGAACTCGCAAAGCGTGTGCTTGGTGATATCGTCCTTCGTAGGACCAAGTCCGCCGGTGATCAGCACAACATCGGCCACGCACGTTCGCAACGCTTCGATGATCTCGTTCTTATCGTCTCCGATCACTCGCGTTCGCACCGGTCGTATGCCGATAAGACCGAGCTCACCACCCAACCAACCCGCATTGGTGTTGACGGTCTGGCCGATCAGCAGTTCATCTCCGATGCTCAGGCATTCGGCTGTGATCTCGTGTTTTACCTCAGCCATGCATGGTGGGGGCAAGCCCATAGTTCGCAATGAGTTGGGCCTCGAATTCGAGAAATTCCTGCCAACGAGCATCCACATCGATACCGGCTCCGTACTTGCGAGCGAAGCTGATGAATGTGGTGTAGTGCCCCGCCTCGGAGATCATGAGGTCGCGGTAGAATGCGCAAAGCTCTTCGTCTTTCAATCGTTCGCTCAGCATTTTGAAACGCTCGCAACTTCGGGCCTCGATCATCGCCGAAAACAGCAGGCGGTCCACCAACCTGCCCTCGCGTGATCCATCCTTTTGCACGAACGTGAGCAGTTCGTTAACATAGTGGTCCTTGCGCTCGGGTTCCAACGTCAAGTTCCTCTCTCGCAGGCGATCCACGACCATACCGAAGTGGGTGATCTCTTCTTGCGCGATCCGTGTCAGTTCCTGCACCAGATCGATGTGCTCCGGGTAACGTACGATCATGGAAACAGCATTGCTCGCTGCCTTCTGCTCGCACCAAGCATGGTCGCACAGAATCGCACCAAGGTCATCCTCGACCAGTTTTACCCACCTCGGGTCCGTGGGTAATTTCAAACCGAGCACCTGGCTGGTATTTAGTGTGCTACCACCAAAGCTGCGGCCGAGACATAGCTTCCATCCGCTGCGACTTCACGCAACAAATAGGTGCCAGCCGGAAGCTGAGCTACATCAAATGTGATCTGGTTCTGTCCTTTGGCCAACCGAACCGTGGAAACCACACGACCCATGGTATCGATCAATTTCAATTCGGTCGACATCGCAGACCGGTAACCTTCGATCGTAACCACATCAGTGCCCGGTTGCGGATAGATGCGAAGGCTCACAGGGGCAAGTTCTTCGATGCTGCTGGAGAGATACACCAACGTATCGCTTATCAGATTGCAAGGTGTACCGAAATTCACCCTCACCTGATAATTGCCGTTGACCGTTGGAGAAAAAGTTTGCTGGTTGGCACCCGGGATCAATACGCCGTTCAATAACCATTGATAGGAATTACCTGAAGTTGCGGTGAACAAGAGATCATCGCTGGTGATCACGGGATCGGCCATGAGGCACGGATCGAAGATCTTTTTCACCAGATCGTTCGACTGGTCCACCACGTAAAGTTGTCCGTCCAGGTCTTCGCCAAACCCTGCATATCCTACAGTTGTGGTAGCCAGCATGGTGTCCACGTCCGTATTCGTCTCGTCAGAGAAGGTAAGGAAGTCACCTGCGCAATAGTCAGTGAAAATGTAATGGCCATAGTGATGCGGATACCACGACCCGCGATATACGTAGCCACCCATCATGGAGCAGTATTGTCCTCCTGTACCCACGTTTTCGAAAACCGCAACTGGGCTCACATACCCAGCCGCACCAAGGCAATTCGTTTGGCTCACATTGTTGTTGGCAACCAACCCTTCCCTGCAACGCCAGCCGAAATTCGGGCAGGTATTGTTGCCTGCGGCCCAAAAATCAACCTCTTCCCATGCATTCTGACCCACATCGCCTATCCACATATTGCCCGTAAGGCGATCGAAGCTCCAGCGGTACGGATTGCGCAACCCGGTCGCCCAGATCTCCGGTAGTGTGTCTGTTCCGGTTTCATAGGAGAACGGATTGCTCGGTGGAATGAGGTAGGTGGTATCGTGCGCGCTAACATCGATACAGATCATTCCGCCCAATGGCTCCAAATAATCCTGGCCATTCCCCTCTGGGTCATCGCCGCTACCTCCGTCACCCAAGCTCAGATAGAGGTATCCGTCAGGTCCAAAATGAAGATCTCCACCATTGTGGTTCGAATACGGTTGAGGCCACTCCCAAAGAACCTGTTCGCTAGCCACATCGGCCAAATCAGGGTCGCTGGAAACACTGAAACGCGAGATGCGGCTCGTACCATTTCCAGTACCCGCGATGTAGTACACATAGAAATACCCACTATCCAGGTAGTTGGGTTCGAACGCCAACCCCAACAAGCCTTGCTCACCACCCGCGCTTTGTACCGGCCCGGAAATATTCAGAAAGGGCGTCGGCAGAACAGTCATACTGTCGCTGATGATCTTGATACGCCCAGCCCGTTCGATCACGAACATGCGACTATCGCCACAATTGGTAATACCGACTGGTTCACTCAGCCCAGTCGCCCAGTTGCGCAATGCCACTTTGGGCTTGTTCAGTACTTGTGCCGAAAGCATAAGCGGTGCTACGATAGCGGCAAAAAGGATCGATCTTTTCATGGTTCAAGTTCGTTGCAGGGGCGGCGAATCTAAAGGAACAACTACCGCTTTCGAGTTTCCCTCGACGAACGGTTCATGCCCGTCCTCGCTATCCTATGGAATGAGCGACCAAACCCAGCGGCTACCTTCGCCGCCCTTTTACCATGGGCCTTACCGAAGAGATCGCCAAACGCCGCACGTTCGCCATCATCAGTCACCCTGATGCTGGTAAAACAACACTGACCGAGAAGTTCCTTCTGTATGGTGGAGCTATCCAAACGGCAGGTGCCGTAAAGAGCAACAAGATCCGCAAAGCCGCAACGAGCGACTTTATGGATATCGAGCGCCAACGAGGGATCAGCGTGAGCACCTCGGTCATGACGTTTGAATACGATGGCAAACTCATCAATCTGCTCGATACTCCCGGCCACAAGGACTTTGCCGAGGATACCTATCGCACACTTACCGCAGTGGATAGTGTGGTCCTGGTGGTGGATTGTGTGAAGGGCGTGGAGGCACAGACCGAACGACTGATGGAGGTCTGCCGGATGCGGGATACGCCGGTGATCGTCTTCATAAACAAGATGGACCTTGAGGGACGTGACCCGTTCGATCTGCTTGACGAACTGGAGGAAAAACTCTCCATCAAGGTGAGACCCTTGAGCTGGCCCATTGGTATTGGTGCGACGTTCAAGGGTGTATATGATCTGTATGATGGTGATCTGAAGTTGTTCGAAAGCATCAAATCCAAGATCGAAGGACAAAGCGTTCACATCAAAGATTTATCTGACCCGAAGCTCGATGATCAAGTAGGTGAAGATGCCGCGAACACGCTCCGCGAAGAAGTGGAATTGGTGAACGGTGTGTATGACAAATTCGAAGTCGAGCGATATCGTGCGGGAAGGATCGCCCCGGTCTTTTTCGGTAGTGCGTTCAACAACTTCGGCGTGAAAGAGGTGCTGGACACCTTTGTACGCATCGCCCCCACCCCTGCCCCGCGCCCTACTGACCAAGGCACAATTGCTCCCGACCAAAAGGATTTCAGCGGATTCGTTTTCAAGATCCATGCGAACCTGGATCCGAACCACCGTGACCGGATAGCGTTCATGCGGGTCTGCTCGGGTCACTTCGAACGGAACACATACTACCATCACGTGCGTTTGGGCAAGGAGGTCCGCTTCTCAACACCTACAACGTTTCTAGCCGCTCAGAAGACTTTGGTTGAACAAGCATGGCCCGGTGATGTCATCGGGCTGTTCGACACTGGGAATTTCAAGATCGGTGACACGCTTACTGAGGGTGCGGATTTCACCTTTCGGGGCATCCCGGCATTCTCTCCGGAGTTGTTCCGGGAATTGATCAACAAGGATCCCATGCGCAGCAAACAGCTCGAAAAAGGGATCAGGCAGTTAACGGATGAAGGAGTTGCACAGCTCTTCACACAGTCCATTGGAAGTAAGAAAGTGGTCGGCTGCGTGGGTGAATTGCAATTCGACGTGATCCGCTATCGCTTGGAGCACGAATACGGTGCGGTCTGCGAATTCCAGCAGATACAGGCGCACAAAGCCTGCTGGATCACGAGCGACAACGAAGAAGAACTGGCGGCATTTATTCGGGTGAAGCACACACAGATCCTTCAAGACAAGGACGACAATCCGGTATTCATGGCACCCAGCGCGTACATGCTGGAGTTGGAACGCCGTAACAACCCCGCGATCACGTTCCACACCACCAGTGAGTTCAAAACCGCAAGTATTTGAACGCAAGAACGCCCCAGCAAAGCCGGGGCGTTCTGAATGAGATAGGGAAGGAACTTATTTGGCCAGATCAGCCCACTTTTCGTACTGGGTTCCGGTCAGTGCATCTTTCAGTTGAAAGTCCAGCGCCTTTTCCATGGCCTGCCATTGGGCATTCATTTCACGTGCCCGTTCGTCCGGAGTATAATTGCTCTGGTCGAACCGATGATTGACAGCAGCGAGTTCCATTTCGACATGCATGTAAGCGGCAGCCACTTTGGCGCGTTGGTCCTGGTTCAATTGAACAGCAGCATCCACTTGGGTAACATGCTTCTCAACGCTCGCACGCATGGCGGCAGTTTCTTCAGGATAGTAGTCCTGGCCTTGCGCAGATGCGATGGAAGCAGCTGCACAGAAGAGTAAGGAGGTAAGAATGCGTTGCATGGTTTCTTGGCTTGTAGGTCAAAGATAGGTATGTCCCAGACGCAACCAAACACGTTGGGTTGCTTGCCATGAACCCTATGGTGTTAGCGAAACCCTTCTTAACAGGTTGTTAAGGGCCTACAAAGGCACATACCCCCCTCTATTTTTGGCTGCTCCTTAGAACGTCATACACCATTATCATAGATGCGCCATCTGCTGCCACTACTCGTTTTCGCGTTTGCATCAACGGCCTGTTCAGCTCAGAAGGGATCAGGCGAAGCCACTTCGACCACAGATCGCCGTCGACTCGAATTCGTCATCAAGGGAGGTGAGAAGGACAGCATTTTTCTGGCTAATTATTACGGCAACAAGCTGTATTACAGCGACACTGCTGTATCGGACGCCAAAGGCCGCGTTGTTTTTGACCGCGCAAAGGGGTACAAGGCTGGGGTTTATGCTGTGGTTGTCCCGGGGCCGAAGTATTTCGAGATCCTCGTGAACGAACCATCGATAGTTATGGAAACGGATACGGCCAATTTGAGCGAGGGCCTGATCGTGAAAAAGAGCCACGAAAATCAGGTCTTCCTATCCTATGTCAGGTTCATCAATAAACAACGCAAGGAAGCCGAAGGAGTGAACAAAGAGCGTGAAGCCACAGTAGATACGGTCAAGAAGAGCCAATTAAGGGAGCGCTTGGTGGCTTATGAGAAGTCGATCAAAGACTACCAGTTGGACCTCATCGCCAAGAATCCCGGAACCTACGTGGCGACGATCGTTCGCATGAGCATTTCACCCGATCAGGAAGCGATAAGACTCCCGGACGGAACGCTGGACAGCAGCGCAACATATTACTCGTATCGCACCCACTTCTGGGACAATACCGACCTGGCAGACGAACGGATCCTCCGCACTCCGGTTTTCCAGAACAAGTTCGATGAGTACATAAGTAAAGTGGTACCCCAGATCCCCGACACGATCAACAAATGCGCCGATGACCTGATCCGACGGATGGACCATGGCGAAGAACTGTTCAAGTTCGCTGTGCACACCATCACGTACAAGTACGAAACCAGCGATATCATGGGAATGGACGCGGTATTCGTTCACATGGCGCAGACCTACTATTGCCCAAATGCTGGCAAACCTGGGCGAGCCACATGGCTTTCATCCGATAAACTTGACAAGCTCTGTGAGCGCGCCCGAAAACAGGCACCGATCATTATTGGTGCGCAAGCCAAGAACATCATCCTACCGGATACCACGGAGCAGAACTGGATCAATATGTACAAACTCCCACAAGAGTATGTACTGGTCGTTTTCTGGGATCCGCACTGCGGTCATTGCAAGAAAACGCTACCGGACCTGTACACACAGTACAAGGAGAAATTACGTCCCTTGAACGTGGAGGTGTGTGCTGTTTCGAAAGCCACGGACAGCACCTTGTTCGCAGATTGGAAGGCGTTCATCCGCGAGAACAAGATGGATTGGGTGAACATCGGTCTTACGTGGAATGTCTACCAGGAGGCAAAACAGAACCCCAACAAGTACATCCCAAAGCTCACCACCATTGAAAGCCTCAACTATGCGGATGCTTGGGATGTTTACAGCACACCCAAGATCTTTCTGCTCGACGCTGAGCGGAAGATCGTAGGCAAACAATTGACGCCTGACCAGATGGTGGACTTGATCGCGAATCTCAAGAAGCGGAAACAGCGCGAATTGGACAAGGGGAAGTAGCCCCGTTCCCGGCCGTTATTTCAACGGTAATTATAACGCTGATCGCGAGAAAGAACCAAGCTCTCTATAGGCTGTTCGTCAGGTCACTTACCCTTCAGAAGTTCGCGCGCGTTGTCAACTGCCGCCTTGGTGGTCTTCTTTCCGCTGATCATTTGAGCAAGTGCCTGAACGCGCTCCTCATGGACCAACGGCCGAATGCTGGTGGTTACATGCTGTGCTTCGTGGTCCTTTGATACGAGCAAGTGTGTATCAGCCTTACTGGCGATCTGTGGCAAATGTGTGATGGCGATAACCTGGCGGTCTTTGGCCATTTGGGCCATCAACGTACCAACGCGATAAGCGGTTTCTCCGCTAACGCCCGTATCGATCTCGTCGAAGATCACCGTAGGCAAGGATTTGCTTTTCGCCCCAAGATGAATGAGCGCGAGCATTACTCGACTCAATTCCCCTCCGCTGGCAACCTTTTCAAGAGGCGCTGAAGCACGGTCCTTATTTGCGCTGAAACGTGCGCCAACCTTATCAATGCCAGTTGCAGTTGGTTCGGTTTCCGAGTGCTCGAAGTGGAACACCGCGTGCGGCATACCAAGGTTTTTCAGCAATTGCGCGACTTGCTCAGCCAATGGTGCAAGAGATGCGTTCCTTTTCGAACTGATGGAATGCGACTGCTCGTGAACCTGTTTGAACTTGCTGCGCTCCTCTTCTTGTGCTTCAGCAATGGTCATGTTCAACGAGCCAATGCGTTGGATCCGCACGCGGAGGTCATCACGAAGCGCGATCAACCCGGCCACATCGAGCACCCGGTGTTTCTGCTGCAAGCGTAGGAGCAGATCCAACCGATCCCTCATTCGCTCTGCCTGTTTCGGATCCGTGTTCAAGTGGCCGATCGATCGTTCTGCTTCGTTGGCGATATCCTGAAGTTCGATCAACACGGAATTGATCCGTTCACCGATCACACCCAGATCCGCATCCAGCTTGGCTGTTCTGCCCAACAATTGTCTCAGCGCGTGCAGTGGCGCAAGAACGCCCTCGTCCCCAGCTATCCCGTTCTGGACCGAGAACAACGCTGATCTGATCTCCTCCGCGTGATCAGCCCTGGCCAAAGACAACTCCAGTGCAGGCAACTCGTCAGGGATCAACTTGGCGGAATCCAGTTCTTCCAGTTGAAATCGCAAATAGTCCGATTCACTTTGAGCACGTGCCTCCTCTTCCCGCAGCGACTCGAGCTCGGCCTTTTTCGAACGCCAATCGGCGAAGTGGTCGGCATAGCTCCGCAGCTCTTTGGTCTGTCCTGCGAAATGATCGATCAGGCCCAATTGGAAAGCCGGGTCGTTGAGCAACAATGTGTGGTGCTGGCTGTGCACATGTATCAAACGCTCACCCAATTCACGCAACTGCTCCAGTCGCACGGGCGTATCGTTCACGAAAGCGCGACTTCTGCCTCCTGGATCCAATTGTCTCCGAAGGATCATTGGTGCATCTGGAGGAACATTATTCTCCGCGCACCAATCGCCCAGGGTTACTTGTCTGGTGTCAACCTCGATCTCGATAACACAGCGTTTGGTGGCGTCACGCGAAACACCTGGATCGGCGCGTTCACCCATTGCCAGTGCCAGCGCACCGATCAAGATGCTCTTACCACTCCCCGTTTCACCTGTTATTGTTGTCAGGCCTTTGCCCAGCTCCAACTCCAGCTCATCTATCAGCAGGTAATTCTGGATCGAAATGCGCTTCAACATGCCGGATCAAATGTGCGAAATGCTCCAGATCGTCCACGATCTTCAGGTGCCGGAAGTTGTCCAAGCACGAAGATCACCGTCATTCTTGGTCTTTTCGGTATTCCGTTGTTGCCTAAGATCAACGCTTCTGATGGACGTGGGCGTTCAACTGCCAGCTACCATCTTTTGATACTGCTGGATATGTCCTGGGTCGATGAACGTCAATGTGTTCAGGATCTTGCCCTTTTCCTGGGGATCGGCCGGCTTGTACAGATTCACCAGTTCGTTGTACTTGGCATTGAAGAACACTTGCAGGTTATAACTGCTCGGTTTGGCCTGATGGACCGTGCGAAGCTTCTCGATACCGGCAGCAATTGCTTTTCGCGCATTGGCCGGGTCTGTTCCCATTTGATCGAATCCTTGCCGATGGTACGTGTAGAGCAATTCCCTGAAAGGGCGGAAAACGGCCTGTAGTTGATTGTCGATGAGCCAAAAACGGTTCGTGGTGTTGCCCTCGGAACCTTTCCACCCGGGTTCACTGGCATTCTGCGCATTGCTCACGATCTGCTGGGCTATCCCGTAGAGATCACTCCCCCCATTACTGCCGTAAGTGTCCGCGTCAGCGCCCAGAAGGAAATAGGCATAAAAGCCCATCAATGAGGACAGTGCACTTATGTACCGGTCTGGCGTGAATTCGATCTGCGTGCCTTCCAGGAATTGAAAGCTGACGTCGTTATCCACGATCTCGAAGACCGGACTGAGGTAATCCGTGCCAAAAACCGGGCGTGAATAGTTCACTTGCATTGAGCCTTCGAATCGATCAATGCTCGGCTGGGAACTCACTGTTATCAGAAAATTACAATCGATACGCTCCTGAGGGCCATAGTTGAAATTGGTCCAGCGCCGCGTATTCATGAATTGCATGATGGCGTTCTCCAGGCTCTTATAGATACGAGGGTCCTGGTTGGCAACTTGCGGAGCGATGACCGTGGCCTTGCAATTGAATTCCTGAGCATTGCCGTTGCTCTGGAACAAGAAGAAGATCAGTAGGGAAAGAAGCTTGCGCATGTTACAAAAGTCGTTCAAGATGATCCAGAATGGCGATGGCCGTATCAGCCTTGGTCTTCAACGGTAATTCCTCAACGTTCTTATCCCGGTCGATCAGGGTTACTTTATTGGTATCGTGTCCGAACCCGGCACCAGCGTCGTTCAATGAATTCAGGACCACAAGATCCAGATTTTTCCGCACCAATTTTCCTTCCGCGTTCTTGCGTTCATCGGAAGTCTCCAAAGCGAAGCCCACAAGACGTTGGTGCGGGCGTTTGTTCGCTCCCATCCACGCGAGAATGTCTTCGGTGGGCTCCAACTGAAGCGGTACGAGTTCGGCTCCCTTTTTCAGTTTCGCTGTAGCCACCTTGGTCGGGCGCCAATCCGCAACCGCAGCGCTGGCAATGGCGACATCGCATGCGCCAAACCGCGTTTTGCATGCGGTTGCCATCTCCGCGGCAGACACCACGTTGGAAGTGGTGACCCCAGGTCGATCAGTGGTTAGAGCAACCGGACCGGCAACCAATTCTACCAGTGCGCCGCGAGCAGCGGCTTCTTCTGCAAGGGCAAAGCCCATTTTACCCGTACTCCTGTTTCCGATGTACCTCACCGGATCGATGGCTTCCTGGGTTGGGCCGGCGGTTATCAGGATCCGCATACCGGCCAACTTGGACGGTTTCATCAACGCGGCTATCAGCGCATCAACGATCGCATCCGGTTCGGTCATACGACCATCCCCGCTGAGCCCACTGGCAAGTTCGCCGTTTTCCGGACCTATGGTTTTAACAGCACGTCCTCGAAGAATTTCCAAATTGGCTTGTGTACCAGCGTCACGGAACATTTCCAGATCCATGGCCGGCGCCACGAAGACAGGGCAGGTCGCACTGAGGTAACAGGCTAACAAGAGGTCATCGCAGAGGCCTTGGGCCATTTTGGCAAGGGTATTCGCCGTTGCCGGGGCGATCAGCACCACATCCGCCCAACGCGCCAAATGCACATGGTCGTTCCAAGTGGCTCCACCATCAGCAGCCCCTCGCTCGACCAATTCGGTCAATACCGGCCGTCCGCTTAGCGTACTTAGCGTAAGAGGGGTAACGAAGTCGTGCGCTGCCCGGGTCATCACCACCTGAACCTGTGCACCTGCTTTTACCAGAGCGCGCACCAACAGGGGTGATTTGAACGCTGCGATACCGCCCGTAACCCCGAGCAGCACCTTGCGTGGAAATACGCGATCCATCCTCACCAATGTGGTTGGACGGGCGTTGGGATCAGTTGCTGATAGTGCCTTCCTGGCCTGGGCGGCGGATGACGATGCCACCTTCCAGCATTTCCTGGATCGCGATAGCACTCGGCTTCGGCATGCGCTCGTAATGCTTGCTCACTTCGATCTGCTCACGATTCTCATAGACTTCCTCCAGGTTCTCACCACTTACGGCGAACTCTTCCAACTTGAGCGTCAGCTCCTCCTTGATGGTAATGGCGATCTGGTTGGCACGACGACCCATCATGGCCACGCTCTCGTAAATGTTGCCGGTCTCGATGTCAAGCTTGTTCACATCACGGGTTACAGTTGTCTTGGCGGCGGCAGCGTGTTTGATGCTCATGGCGTCTGTGTGCGTTTCGATCGTTCGTGCAATTCGTTCAGGTCGGCTTTCAAGCGTTGGGCCTCTTTCAAGCGCTCACTTTCCGGAAAAGCGTCCGCAAAGGTATCGAAGCTGCGCATACCAGCCTCGATCCGTGACGATCTCTTCCCCTCGACGCTGTTCAACGCCAGATCATGGTCCATAAGCAGAATGCTGAACAAGACCTCCTCACGGTGAGGACTATTGGGCCATTTGCGCAAAAAATTCCGCAAGGCCACGTCAGCCGCTTCGAAATTGCGCGTCTTCACATAAAGCATGGAGTTCGCGTGGTCCTTGGTCTCCAACTTGGCTCGTAAGCGGTCGATCAGGTTGTTACAACTGTCTTTCAGTTGGGTTCCGGGATAGTTTGAAAGGAAAAGTTGGAACTGGTCGATAGCGGATCCGGTGCTCTCCTGGTCCAACTCATGTACCGGAGATTCCTTGTACTGGCATATTGCGCTCAAAAAGGAGCACTCTTCCGCATAGCGGCTTATCGGAAAGGTTTTGGCGAAGTGCTCCAAATAGTAACCGGCCAGGACATAATCCTTGATGCCGTAATAGCTCTTGGCATGCATAAAGCTCACGCGCTCGTAGGTGGTGTCACCGCGGGTAAGGGTGGTGAGTTCTTCGAGCAGGGGAAGGCATCGCTCATATGAGCTCGCCGCTTTCTTGCGCTGCTTGCGTTTTTCTTTCTTACTGGCACTATCAGGCAACTGCTTTTCAGCGATGGCGAAGTACTTCTCCGCGATCTGTAGCTTGTAGGCCGGGCTGTTGCTCTTGGCCGCTTTGTTCAACTCGCTGCACGAGGTGGCGAGCACCATAAGGGCGAAGCAGAACAGCAGCAGTTTTTTCATGAAGGGCGCAAATGTAGTTGGGTAGAACAACGGCGGAGTTGGTCTTTCCTTACGCGCTGTTCATACTCCGCTGTTGGTGGCTGTATTTGAAATAGCCCACTTTTCTACTTTCGCGCCCATGAACGACATCTTTGACAAGATCCGCAAGGACGCAGGCCCCATTGGTCGCCATGCGAAACAGGCCCATGGATACTTCAGTTTCCCAAAACTCGAAGGAGAACTGGGGGCCCATATGACCTTCCGTGGCAAACCTGTGCTGGTTTGGAGTTTGAACAACTACTTAGGCCTTGCCAATCATCCCGATGTTCGGAAAGTTGATGCCGATGCCGCTGCAGAGTGGGGCATGGCTTATCCGATGGGAGCCAGGATGATGAGCGGACAGACCAAGTACCATGAACAATTGGAAGATGCCCTCAGCGAATTCATGCAGAAGGACGACACCTTCCTGCTGAATTATGGCTACCAAGGCTGCATGAGCGCGATCGAGGCGCTCCTCTCCCGTCATGATGTGCTCGTTTACGATAGTGAGTGTCATGCGTGTATGATCGATGGCGCCCGCCTGCACATGGGCAAGCGCTTCGTATTCCAGCATAACGACATGGCCAGCTTCGACAAACAATTGGAGAACGCTGCCAAGTTGACCAAGGAGTCCGGCGGCGGCATACTCGTGATGACCGAGGGCGTATTCGGCATGGCGGGCGACCAAGGCAAGTTGAAGGAGATCGTTGAACGCAAAGCCAAGTACAATTTCCGGCTGTTCGTGGACGATGCTCACGGTTTCGGCCAAATGGGAGAGAACGGCCGTGGTACAGCGGACTTCCAGGGTGTGCAGAAGGACGTGGATGTTTACTTCGGAACGTTCGCCAAGGCCATGGCCAGCATCGGTGGCTTTATCAGCGGACCTGAAGACATCATGATGTATATGCGCTACAACATGCGCAGCCAGACCTACGCCAAGAGTTTGCCGATGCCTATCGTGATCGGTGCATTGAAGCGGCTGGAAATGATGCGCACAATGCCTGAATTGAGCGAAAAGTTGTGGGAGATCACCAACGCATTGCAGACAGGATTGAAAAATGCCGGTCTGGATATTGGCAAAACCAATAGCTGTGTGACGCCTGTATACATGAAAGGCGGTGTGCCTGAGGCTACTGGCGTTGTGGTGGACCTGCGCGAGAACCACGGCATTTTCTGCAGCATTGTGGTTTACCCGGTGATCCCGAAAGGGGAGATCCTCCTACGGCTTATCCCTACTGCCGTGCATTCCATGGCTGACGTGGAGCGCACGATCACCAGTTTCAAGCAAGTGAAAGAGAAGTTGTTGGCAGGTGCCTACAAGGGTGACAAGGTGGTGACGGCATAATCGTTTTACTGAACAGTTCTAGAAAGCCTCGGCCTGTGGTCGGGGCTTTCGAATTTTCGGCTGATCAGGATCCTCACTAAGCAGACTTAGCCCTTGATCATTGTTGATCACTGGCTCGTATCGCGTGAAAAGCCAAGCTGTTCCGAAGGCATTTTTGCCACCCTTCCGAACAGATGATAACCGATCGCCGCACCACGCTCCTACTCGAACGCCTTCGAACAATTGCCGCGCGCAAGCAGCGATTCAGCTATGATGTTCGTGGTGATTCGTATGTGTATTCCGACTTTGTCGCACCCTATCGGATCGAGAACTCCAAAGGCGAAGTAAATGATCTGCTACCTGTGCTCGAACATGCCCTGGCGCACGATGCCATTGTTAGTGGAGTGAAGGATACTTCAACTGGCAAAACCACCTACACCAGCTGCCGCTTGTTCACGGATGTATTGAACGCAACTCGATTTGCTCGCACGGAACGGCAGAGCGCGGTTTACAATTGGAACCGACTGGAGGAAGTAAGCGTGGTTGACCAGGTTCAACCATTGCCAGCTGCTACGGCTCTCGATACGGCCCAATAGTTCGGGGTTCTTTCGTTTCACGCCGAGCACCTCTCGATAGGTTACGTATATGTTAAGTGTTCGGATCGATCCATCCAATACTCCTAACACATACTTAACGAACTCATCACATTCCAGAAGATCTGCATGGGTAAGCGCCGAACCACTTTCGCCGCGCCAAACGCTCATCCATGCACTTCCCCCATGAAGGAAGGTGGATACGACCTTGTCGTGCCCGCCTTGTACTTTTGATTGTCACCGTTTACGCCACGGGACTGGTCGCCCAAACATCTGCTGTCGCGGATACTACTATCGCTAAGGCCAAACCGAAGAAAGCGTGGTACGAATCCTTCAGTATCCGGGGCTACGGGCAGGTGCGCTACAACCGCCTGCTGGAAACGAACGACCAGCTGAAATGCGAGCAATGCGATAGGAGCTGGGGTGATAACGGCGGGTTCTTCATCCGCCGTGCGCGCATTATTTTCGGCGGCTATGTGCATCCACAGGTGTACATCTATCTGCAACCGGACTTCGCTAGTTCAGCAGGAAGCACTGGTAATGTGGCGCAACTGCGCGACTGGTATGTGGATGCAGGGATCGATGCGAAGAACGAGTTCCGCTTCCGCATCGGGCAGAGCAAAGTGCCGTACAGCTTCGAGAACATGCAGAGTAGCCAAAACCGGTTGCCGCTGGACCGTGCTGATCCCACCAACAGCGCAGCGAGCAATGAACGCGACTTGGGGGTTTTCTTCTATTGGGCGCCCAGGCGAATCCGTGAGCGTTTCAAGATGCTCGTTGATGAAGGGTTGAAGGGCAGCGGAGACTATGGTGTACTGGCGTTGGGCGCATATAACGGCCAAACGGCCAACCGGCCCGAGGCGAATGATGAGCCGCATGTGGTGGCTCGTCTCTCCTACCCTTTCGAGATCAAGGGTCAGATCATCGAGCCTTCGGTGGCTCACTATTCGGGGAAATACGTGGTCACCTCCGACCAGCGCAGCGCAGGGGTGAAAGGCAAAGAGGACTGGACATACGATGACAGTCGCGTGCTCGGTGGCATCTGCCTGTACCCACGTCCTTTCGGCCTGCTCGCCGAATACAATGTGGGCCGCGGTCCGGAGTACAACCCCGCGACGGACAGTGTGGAGACGCGCAACCTGAGCGGCGGCTTTGCCACAGCTACATACCGTTTCAAGGTGAAGGACCATGTGTTCTTCCCGTTTGTCCGCTATCAGGTGTACGAGGGCGGCAAGAAGCACGAGTTGGATGCGCGCAGCTACTCGGTGAATGACGTGGAGGTTGGCATTGAATGGCAACCATCGAAGAATTTCGAACTGGTGTGCGAGTACTATCTCGGCGACCGCCGATTCGAAGACCACGCCAAACGGAGCAACCGCCAGAAGGGTCAGCTATTGCGGGTACAAGCGCAATTCAATTTCTGATCGCAAGATCGGTTTACAAATTGAAAGTGCGAGCTAGGAGCTGATCAGCCCCTGACTCGCACTTTCTCAATTCAACCTCACGCCACTTGCAAGGCGTGCTCCACTTTCTCTTTGAGCAAGGCGTGCCTCACCACTTCGATCATTTCAGTAACGTAGGTGAAGCGCATACCCTTGGTGTAGCGCGTGTCAATATCCTCGATGTCCTTGCGGTTGTCAGCACTCAGGATGATCTCTTTGATACCGGCCCGTTTGGCCGCGAGGATCTTTTCCTTGATACCGCCCACAGGAAGCACTTTGCCGCGCAGGGTGATCTCGCCGGTCATGGCCACAGCCTTGCGCACTTTCTGTTGGGTGAAAGCACTCGCGATACTGGTGAGCATGGCGACACCTGCTGAAGGGCCGTCTTTAGGAGTAGCGCCTTCGGGCACGTGCAGGTGAACGTTCCAGCGCTTGAACACCTCTTGCTCGATGCCGATGATCTCACTGTGGGCCTTCAAGTATTCCAAGGCCAGCATCGCGCTTTCCTTCATCACATCACCGAGGCTGCCAGTGAGGGTAAGCTTGCCTTCGCCTTTGGTGATGCTGGTCTCCAAAAAGAGGATGTCTCCGCCAGTTGGCGTCCATGCGAGGCCAGTGACAACACCAGCCACATCGTTGCCCTGGTATTTGTCGCGAGCATGACTTGGGCCAAAGATCTTGGCCAATTCACTCTTCTGAACGGTGACCTCATGCTTCTGCCGCATGGCGATCTGCTTTGCCCGGTAGCGTATCAGTTTGGCTATGCGTTTATCGAGCGTTCGAACACCGCTTTCATCGGAATAATCCTCGATGATCGCCTCGATCAGACCTGCGCCGAACTTGATCTGCTTGGCTTTTACGGCAGTCTCTTTCAGCTGCTTGGGGATCAGGTGGCGTTTGGCGATCTCCACTTTCTCTTCCAAAGTGTAGCCGTTCACTTCGATGATCTCCATACGATCACGCAACGCCGGATGGATCGTGCTCAGGCTGTTGGCCGTGGCCACGAACATCACACGACTAAGGTCATAATCGACCTCCACGAAATTGTCGTGAAAGGCGTGGTTCTGCTCCGGATCCAGCACTTCGAGCAGCGCGCTAGCCGGGTCACCGTGGAAATCCTTGCCCACTTTGTCGATCTCATCCAACACAAAGAGGGGATTGCTGCTCCCGGCCTTTTTCAAGCTTTGGATCAATCGGCCAGGCATGGCACCGATGTATGTTTTACGGTGACCGCGGATCTCCGCTTCATCATGCAAGCCGCCGAGGCTCATGCGCACGTATTTGCGGCCGAGCGCTTCGGCCATGCTTTTACCAAGGCTGGTTTTCCCCACACCTGGGGGGCCGTACAGGCAAATGATCGGTGCCCGCATGTCACCCTTCAGTTTCAGAACGGCCAAATGCTCGATGATGCGTTCCTTGACCTTCTCCAAACCAAAGTGGTCACGATCAAGGATCTTGGCGGCATTCTTCAGGTCGAACTTGTCCGTGGTGTAATCACCCCACGGCAATTCCAACAAGAGCTGTACGTAATTGTACTGTACACTGAACTCCGCCCCAGCCGGGTTCATCCGCTGCAACTTGGTGATCTCCTTCTCAAAGGTCTCCCCCACTTTGGCGGTCCACTTTTTCTTCTCTGCTTTCAACCGCATTTCCGCGATCTCCTGCTCTATGGGGTTGCCACCCAATTCGTCCTGAATGGTCTTGATCTGCTGGTGCAAGAAGTATTCACGTTGCTGACGATCCACTTCCGTTCGCACTTTGCTCTGGATCTCGTTCTTCATCTCCAGAAGTTGCAACTCCTTGGTGAGATAGGCTAGGAGCAGGTTCGCACGTTCGCGCAGGTCGGCCACTTCCAGCATCTTCTGCTTCTCCACCACCTCAGCGTTCATATTGCTGCTGATGAAATTCACCAGGAAGCTTGGCGAGTCGATGTTCTTGATCGCAAAACTGGCCTCGGACGGGATATTCGGGCTGGCTTTGATGATGTTCATCGCCAGATCCTTCAAGGAACTGATGAGCGCACCGAATTCCTTGTCCTTCTTGTCTGGTCGTACTTCGGTGAACTCCTTGATGCTCGCGGTGAAGAACGGATCAACCTTCACCATGTTGAGGATCTCGAACCGCTTCTTGCCTTGAATGATGGCCGTGGTGCTACCATCAGGCATGCGCAACATGCGAATGATCGTTGCGATGGTACCAATGCGGTTAAGGTCCTCTGGCCGTGGATCTTCGATGGCACTATCCTTCTGGCTGACGACACCGAGGGTTTTGTTACCACGATAGACCTCTTGGATCAATCGAATGCTGCGGTCACGGCCCACAGTGATCGGGATCACGACCCCTGGAAAAAGAACCGTATTGCGAAGAGGAAGAATGGGGAGTTCGGGCGGAGTGCTCTCCGCGTCCATTTGCTCCACATCCTCAGCAGTGATAAGGGGAATGAGTTCCGTCTCGTTATCGAGCGCTTCGGAACTGAAAAGGCGATTGTCAGGTGTGCTACGGTCGTCCATTACAAGTCGGTGCCATTGTGGCGCAGGGCGAAGGTACTTCGTTGATGAAGGGTCGCCGGACGCCGATTTTCAACAGGGCAGGCCCAAATGCCAAGCTTCATGCCTTGGGAAAAAGCCTGAAAAGGTGGCAGACGAAGAATCAGCGTGTCGCCTCGAACACCGCCTTCAAGATCGCCTTGTCCGAAGCGGTGAAGTCGACCTTTCTGCGTTCCATTACCCGCTTACAGGTCTCCATCGCCTTTTCAAACTCGTACAGGTCGAAACCGGATGCACCACCCCACGAAAAACTCGGAATGTGCTTGGGCGGAAAGTCACCACCAAAAATGTTCGCGCACACCCCGGCTACGGTGCCTGTGTTGAACATCGTATTAATGCCGCTTTTGCTATGGTCGCCCATGATCGATCCGCAGAACTGCAGATCGGTATTCACCATGGCTTCTTCGGCATAGCTCCATGCCTTCACGTCGCCATAGGTGTTCTTCAAATTGCTGTTGTTCGTGTCAGCACCCAGGTTGCACCATTCTCCCAGCACGCTGTTCCCCAGAAAACCGTCATGGCCCTTGTTACTGTATCCGAGCATCACGCTATTGTTCACTTCCCCGCCTATTCGGCATTCCGGACCAAAGGCCGATGGACCATAGATCTTCGCCCCCATCTTGATCTGCGCATGGTCGCCGAGGACGATCGGCCCGCGCAGCATCGCACCTTCCATCACTTCGGCTCCATGACCGATATAGATAGGGCCACCATTCGTATTCAGGATGCTTGCTTCCACAACCGCACCTTCTTCCAAAAAGATCAGGTTGGGGTCGCCGATCACCGTATTCTGGGCGCCCATGCGCTGGCTGCGACGGCCTTCCGTGATCAGGACAAAATCGTTGATGATGGCCTTACCGCAGTGTTGGAACAAATGCCAGGGACGGGTGAAGCTGACCAACTCACCTGCAAAGGCCTTCGCGTTCCAGTAGGTCGAAAGGTTGGACCAATCCGTCGCGACCACTGGTTCAATGCCTGGCCTGCAAAAGGCCAACGTGCGACCCTGGTGCGTAAGTGCTTGCCCAAGTTCCAAGTCGAGCACCGCACCAACAAGTTCTGGTGTGGGAAGCAGGCTGGCGTCAACCTCGCGCAATGTTTCACTCTTTACGGCCGGAAATTTCTCTTGCAAGTAGCCTTCGGTCACGAATCCTACCGGCATCTCGGTCATGCGCCACCAGGCATCGTTCAATGTGAGTATGCCCGGACGCAACATGCCAATTGGCCGTGTGAACGTGAGCGGAAGCAGGTGCTTCCAATGGCCAGCATCGGCGAGAAGGATGCTCATAGGATGTGCTCAGATGACAAGCCCATCAGTTGATCCGGAGAAAATTCCTGAACAAGTGATGACACTTGGCCAAATGTAGCCGCGGCTCAGTTCAAACCGAAAAGACCACACACCCAATAAGCAAGACCGGCGAGCAGCGCACTCACGGGTATCGTGATGATCCAAGCCCATAGCAAACTGAGCGTAATACCCCACCGGACCGCGCTGGTCCTCTTGGTGGCTCCAACGCCGATAATACTTCCGGTGATCGTGTGCGTTGTGCTCACGGGAATACCCATCTGCTCGGTCAAATAGAGTGTCATCGCACCAGCACTCTCTGCACAAACGCCCTCGAGCGGTGTCACTTTGGTGATGCGCGTACCCATGGTCTTTACGATCTTCCACCCCCCTGTCAGAGTACCCAAACCAATGGCAGCATAGCATGCCAATGGGACCCAATTCGGCATTTCCTTGATATCCGTGATCTCGCCGCTCGCAATGAGTGCTGCGCAAATGATGCCCATCACTTTTTGAGCATCGTTTCCACCGTGACCAATGCTGAACGCAGCACTGCTCAAGAGCTGCAATTTTTTGAACATGTTCGCCATGCTGAAGGCGTTGGGCGTCTTCACACGTTCCACATAGAGGTATACAAGTATGAAGATGAACGCGATCGCCATGATGCCCACCCTGATCCACGTATTGTCCGCCTTGCCCAGGTCTTTGCCCAATTTCACAGGGTCCAATTTCGGATCCACTTCGGCTTGTATGCGCTGCGCCACACCTTCGGCGGAGATGGTACCGTACATAGAGAGCATCGGCAGGGCTTTGTCCAACTTCGCTTTGGCCTCTTCATAGTCCGCCATTTTAGAGGGGTCGCTATCAGCGGCTTTCTTCTTGTCTTCGACCTTCCAGTACTTGCCAAGATTCTCCTCCATCTTGTTTCCCTGAAGATGGACGAACAACGCCCACGTTCCCATGGAGACGAGCACGATCAAGCTTACGCGGTACCAAGTTGTTTGCACCAGCGTGACCAAGGTGATGAACATGCTGATGACCATACCTACGATCGGAGCCAGAAAAATGAACGCAACGGTCTTGATGATCTTGTCCTTCTCCACCACATCACCGAAATCGAAACCATTGGTCGTGGCCAGAGCGTGCGCGAGAGCCGCCCCAGCAAATCCACCGATCAACGTGTGGGAGCTGGAAGAAGGAATTCCGTACCACCATGTGGCGAGATTCCAGATGATAGCAGCGATCAGGCCACTCAAGATAACCGGCAGCGTAACGAATTCCTGGTGTACCGTTTTGCTGATGGTGTTGGCCACCGCATGGTCCTTGAAAATGAAGAACGCCACGAAGTTGAATACCGCCGCCCAGATAACGGCCTGAAAAGGCGTGAGCACCTTGGTGCTCACAATGGTGGCTATGCTGTTGGCGGCGTCGTGAAAGCCATTGATGTAGTCGAACACCAATGCCAGAACGATGATGACGGCGAGAAGGGTCATGCGCTCAAGCGTACTTGAGCATGATGGACTCGATCACATTGGCCACGTCCTCGCACTTATCGGTAGCGAGCTCGAGCGTGCTGTACAGGTCCCTCCATTTGATCAGCTCTATCGCATCCTTCTCATTGGCGAACAGGCGCTCGATGGCCTTATCATACACGCTGTCCGCCTCGTTCTCCATGCTATTGATGTCCACAACGAACTGGTTGTTCGTATTGGCTTTGTGCAGGTCCCGAAGGCCACGTACGGCCAACTGTACGATCCTGCTGCCCTCGTTCACCAAGCGGGCCAATTCCTTGCACGTTTCATCAGGCTTGTCAATGTGGAACAACTCTATATTCTTGGCGCTTCCCAAGATGAAATCCGCCACATCATCCAAGCTCGTTGCCAACTGGTGGATGTCCTCCCTATCGATCGGAGTAATGAAATTCCTGGCAAGGTCAGTGAAGATGGTGTGTGTGAGATCGTCATTGGCGCGTTCTTGCAGCTCCAAACGTTCCAAAATGGCATTGCGCTGGCTACCGGGTTCGGTGGCCATCAGCAGGATCAGGTCTTCGCTCATCTTCAACACATTGGCGGCGCTGGCTTCGAAGTGGAAGAAGAAGATGCGGTCCTTCGGCTTGAAGAGCGAGAAAAAAGCGGCGAATGGCATGGTCTGGTTGGGCGTTTGCGCCGCGAAACTATCTGCCCTCTTGTCCGAACAACCATCTGCCCGAAACCTTAACGGAGACTTAATGATCGGCCAACCCAAAAAGACCTTCAACTACTTACTATGGCGGCTCGGCAATGCCTACGTTCGCCAAGATCCAGCAGATAACCTTGCGTGCCTAATGTTCTACGAATTCAATAGCTACAGGCCGGTCGTACATCCTTCCGCCTTCGTTCACCCGCAGGCGGTGATCACGGGGAACGTGGTTATCGGTGCGGATGTCTACATCGGGCCTGGTGCAGCACTTCGAGGCGATTGGGGCGAGATCGTTATCAAAGACGGCTGCAACGTGCAGGAGAATTGTACCATCCACATGTTCCCTGGGGTGAAGGTGGTACTGCATGCCGGCGCGCATATCGGCCATGGGGCTATCATCCATGGGGCCACCATCGGCGCCAATTGCCTGGTGGGTATGAACGCGGTGCTTATGGACAATGTGGTGCTCGGTGATGGCTGCATCGTTGGCGCATTGAGTTTTCTGCCGGCCGACAGTGTTTGGGAGGCGCGCAAGGTGATCGTGGGCAACCCCGCCCGTGTTGTAAAGGACGTGAGCGACGAAATGCTCGCGTGGAAAACCGAAGGCACGAAGTTGTACCAGCAGTTACCCGGCGAATTGTACGCCACATTGAAGGAGTGTGAACCGTTGCGCGAGGTGGACAAGAGCAAGCCTCCGATCACGGCGAACTACGCAACCTGGAACCAAACGAAGAAGTGAATTCCGACCTTCGCCGCATGACCTACGAAAAGATCCTCTTCACTATTTCCGACGGTGTCGCAACCATCACCCTTAACCGTCCCGATAAGCTGAACAGCTTTGATCGAGCGATGTCCTTGGAAGTGATCCATGCGTTGGATCTGGTGAACGATGACAAAGGCGTTCGTGCCGTGTTGATCACAGGTGAGGGTCGGGCGTTCAGTGCTGGGCAGGATCTGGCCGAAGCCATTGCTCCGGGAACGAAGATCCAAGACATTCTTACCACCCAGTACAATCCGATCGTGCGGCGGATCAGGGCATTGAACAAGCCGGTGGTCGCGGCCGTGAATGGTGTGGCCGCGGGTGCCGGGGCCAACATCGCCTATGCCTGCGATCTCACGCTTGCCGCCGAAAGCGCCAGCTTCATCCAGAGCTTCATCAACATCGGGCTTATTCCGGATAGCGGCGGCACGTTCACTCTTCCTCGCTTGGTAGGCATGCAGCGCGCCTTCGGACAAATGATCCTCGCGCCGAAAGTGAGTGCCAAAGAAGCCGAAGGCTTGGGGTTGATCTGGAAAGCGGTTCCTGATGTCGAATTGATGAACGAAGCCAATGCCCTTGTGAAAAAATTGGCGCAAATGCCCACGAAGGCCATCGCTCTAACCAAGCAAGCGCTCAACCGAGGCCTCGATGGCACGCTCGATACACAACTCGATACCGAGAACGAGCTGCAAACCATTGCTGGCGCGAGCTACGATTACAACGAAGGCGTGAAAGCCTTTCTGGAGAAGAGGAAGCCGGTTTACAAAGGCGAGTAGTCATCTTCGCCGCATGGATAAGAGCATGATCATCGGTGTCATCGGTGCTGGCACCATGGGCAGTGGCATTGCGCAAGTTGCCGCGCAAGCCGGGCACACTTGTTTCCTCTATGATACGCGCCCGGATTCTGTGGACAAGGCGCTCACCGGCATGGCGAAGGCCATGGACAAGTTGGTGGAAAAAGGCAAGTTCACTGCCGAAGAAGCCGCAGCGATCAAGGCTCGCATCAAGCCGGCCAAGGACTTGAAGGACTTGTCCGACTGCGTTCTGGTGATCGAAGCGATCATCGAGGATCTTGTTGTGAAGAAGAAGCTCTTCGCTGATCTCGAGGCCATTGTCGGTGCCGAAACCGTGCTGGCTACCAATACCTCCTCCCTGTCCGTTACCGCGATCGCTGCCGCCTGTAACAAGCCTGAGCGCGTTATCGGCCTGCACTTCTTCAACCCCGCTCCTATCCTGCCTTTGGTCGAGGTGGTCCCCGGACTTCAGACAGCCCACGGATCTGTTTCAGCATGCACCGATCTGATGCGCGCCTGGGGAAAAGTGCCGGTGGTTTGCAAAGACACTCCGGGCTTTATCGTGAATCGTGTTGCCCGTCCGTTCTACGGTGAGAGCATCCGCATCTTCGAAGAAGGCATTGCGGATATGCGCACCATCGATCGCGCCATGAAGGAGATCGGCGGTTTCAAAATGGGCCCGTTCGAACTGATGGACCTGATCGGCAACGACATCAACTTCACCGTTACCAGAACCGTGTGGGAGAGTTTCTTTTTCGACCCGCGCTACAAGCCCAGCTTCACACAGCAGCGCCAGGTGGAAGCCGGATGGCTCGGCAAGAAGACCGGTCGCGGGTACTACGCGTACGACTCTGACGGCAATTCTGGAACACCAGGAACGGCCGAACTTGATGCTGTCCTCTGCAGAACCATTGTGGATCGCGTGCTGGTGATGTTGATCAATGAAGCGGTTGATGCCCTGCATCTTCGGGTGGCCACACGCGAGGACATCGAACTGGCCATGACCAAAGGGGTGAATTACCCGAAAGGCCTTCTGAAATGGGCCGATGAGACCGGCTTGCCCAACGTCTTGAAACGTTTGGAAAAGCTCCAGTCCGTTTATGGCGAGGATCGTTACCGGCCTTCTCCCCTATTGCGGCGCATGGTAGAAACAGGAAGTACGTTTTATTGAACTGCTTCAATAGTCGGTCTTGTTCTGACGCATTACTTCGCCGCCCGAAACAAAACACCCCGAACTATCATGAAGTTTATTGTCGCCCTCACCGCCACTGCCGCCGTGTTGAGCATTGTTGCATGCGGACCTTCTGAGGCCGAGATCGCTGCCACCAAGGCCAAAGCCACTGCTGATAGCCTTGCTGCTGTTGCAGCTATGGAACAGACCTACACCGTTGATGCTGCCAACAGCAAAGTGATGTGGGCAGGCACCATGGTGGGCGTTTATACCCACACTGGCACACTGAACATCGTTGAAGGTTCGATCATGACCAAAGGTGGTCAGCTGACCGGTGGATCGTTCGTTGTTGACATGACAACCATGGCTCCATCGGATACCAATTACAACACAACGGACCACACGAAAGACGGTCTCGTTGGTCACCTCAGCAGCGCTGAGTTCTTTGATGTGGCTGGTAATCCAAAAGCGATGCTCAAGATCACCGGTGTAACCGGCAATACCGCTACCGCCGATCTCACGATCCGTGGAAAAACGAACCCTGAAAACATCACGGATATCGTGATCACACCAGGTGAAGGTGGCCTGATGAAGGCAACCGGCAAATTGGTGTTCGATCGCCAGAAGTATGGCGTAGCCTGGAAGGCGACCATGAAGGACATGGTGCTGCAAGACAACATCGAACTGACCGTGGAGCTTGTTGGTAAGGCCCAGTAAGCACCCCTTCGGTGAAAGTCGAATAGGCCCCTGCCGCAAGGTGGGGGCCTTTTTCGTTGCTTGAGTTAATCATAGACGCGATGAACTGGAACCGCCGGGTTCAAACGCTTCTGCCAGCCATTCTTCTTCTGTAAGAGCTCGTTCAAGGTCTTCTGAACAGGATGAAAAGGCTCCAGGAAAGTTGTTCCGAAAGCCGGACTTCCGCCCTCACTGCTTCGGCTTACCCACCACCCACGTATAGTGGGTAGAGGTTACCCCTCTGCACGACTCTTTACCAACCACCGCCCAGCCCATGGACTCATACCCGCTCACGACGTTCAGCGCACTGGACAATCGATCATCGTCGATATAACCCTTCAGCGTCCTAAGGTCCACAGTGTGTTTCACACCAGTTGCAGATGCGATCACCACTTCCGGACGGTCGGTCTCGAACTGGATGGTCACCTTCTCTTGTGCACCGCTCTGGGCTGATACCGTAGCGGAAGCCAGCGCGACGAAAGATCCAAGCAAGAGCGTTCTCATGGGTTCGAAGGTTGATCACAGCGGAGATCCCGCTGTCGTGGATATCAAACGTAGACGCCCGCGCGTGTCTCGCGTCCTAGGCGCCTGTTAATTATTGCGCTGATGCCTCCGCGAGACCTACCTCCGCATCCCCTGCGCCTGCTGCATCTGCTGCATCATCGCCTTCATCTTCGTCTTGTCGCCCATCATCTTCATCATCTTCCGCGTCTCCTCGAACTGCTTCATCAGCTTGTTCACCGCTTCGATGTTGGTGCCGCTGCCCTTGGCAAGTCGCGCGCGACGTGAGCCATTGATCACCGCCGGGTTCTTGCGTTCCTCCGGCGTCATGCTCTTGATGATCGCCTCGATGCCCTTGAAGGCGTCGTCGGGGATGTCGATGTTCTTCAGCGCCTTGCCCACGCCGGGGATCATGCCCATGAGGTCCTTCATGTTCCCCATCTTCTTGATCTGCCCGATCTGCTCCAGGAAATCGTCGAAGCCGAACTGGTCCTTCGCGATCTTCTTGTTCAGCTCGCGTGCGGCCTTCTCATCGAAATGCTCCTGCGCCTTCTCCACCAAGGACACCACATCGCCCATGCCCAGGATGCGGCCTGCCATGCGCTCCGGGTGGAACTCGTCCAGCGCATCCATCTTCTCGCCGGTGCCGATGAACTTGATCGGCTTGTCCACCACGCTGCGGATCGAAAGCGCAGCACCGCCACGCGCATCGCCATCGAGCTTCGTGAGCACCACGCCGTCGATGTTCAGGCGCTCGTTGAAGGCCTTCGCCGTGTTCACCGCGTCCTGACCGGTCATGGCGTCCACCACGAAGAGCGTCTCCTGCGGGTTGATCGCCTTCTTGATCGCGGCGATCTCGTCCATCATCTTCTCATCGATCGCCAGGCGGCCGGCGGTATCGATGATCACGGCTGTGAAGCCGTGCTGCTTGGCGTGCGCGATCGCGTTCTTGGCGATGCTCACGGGATCCCCCGGGCTTGACCCGGGGGCTCCCTTCTCACTGTACACTTCAATTTCGAGCTGCTTCCCGAGCGTCTCCAATTGCTCAACAGCGGCGGGGCGGTACACATCGCACGCAACGAGCAGCACGCGCTTGCCCTTTTTGCGGATGTAGTTGGCGAGCTTGCCGCTGAAGGTGGTCTTACCCGAGCCCTGCAAGCCGCTCATCAGCACCACCGTGGGGTTGCCGCCCAGGTTAATGCCTGCGCTCTGGCCGCCCATGAGCTCGGCCAGCTCGTCGTGCGTGATCTTGGTGAGCAACTGGCCGGGGCTCACCGTGGTGAGCACGTTCTGGCCCAGCGCCTTGGCCTTCACGCGATCGGTGAAATCCTTCGCCGTCTTGAAGTTCACGTCGGCATCCAGCAGCGCGCGGCGGATCTCCTTGGTGGTCTCCGCCACGTTGATCTCCGTGATCTGGCCCTGGCCTTTGAGGACTTTGAAGGCGCGCTCCAGCTTGTCACTTAAGTTCTCGAACATCGAAGAGGAAATTGAGGGGCGCGAAGGTAGAGGCCTGCGAGGGTCGACGGACGCCTCGAACCCCACACGCATTAACACACGTCATCGTTCACCGATCAGCCGATGTGCCAACAACCCAAACCCACCTCGTACTTTGTTCGCACCATGAAAGCCATCATCTGTGAGAACTACGGAGGGCCTGAGCAATTGCAATTACGCGATGTGCCTGCGCCTGTGCCGAAGGACCGTCAAGTTCTGGTGGCCGTGCATGCCACCACGGTGAACGACTACGACTGGAGCATGGTGATCGGCAGGCCGCGCATCTACCGCCTCTTCTTCGGTCTCTTCCGTCCACACGGCCCATACCGGGCATGGAACTCGCGGGCGTGGTGGAGGCGCTTGGTCCGAAGGCAACGAAATGGCGTGTGGGCGACAAGGTCTACGGTGACACATCGAACGGCGGGCTCGGCACGTTCGCGGAGTTCGTTTCCGTGCCGGAGGATGAGCTGCGCAGGATCCCTGAAGGACTTTCGTTCGTGGAGGCCGCAGCCATACCGCACGCATTGGAACTGGCTTACCAAGCGGTGGTGGGCCTCGGCAAGTTGAAGGATGGTGAGCGTGTATTGATCAACGGCGGCGGTGGCGGTGTGGGCACCTTCGCGCTGCAACTGGCCAAGCGGCAGCGCTGCACCGTGTGGGGCGTGGATACTGGAGAGAAGCTGCAAGCCATGATGGCGATGGGCTTCGATCGCGTGATCGACTACACCCAGCAGGACTTCACGCAACTCGGCGAACGCTTCGATCTGGTGGTAGATGCGAGGACCAAACGCTCTGCCGGAGAACTGGCGCGTGCATTGGCACCGAATGGCCGCTACGTGACGGTGGGTGGTGATCCGGGCCGGTTGATCGCGCTCTTGTTCGCGCGCTGGTTCGGTCGCCGCTCCCGCCAGAGCGGGACGAAACGCATGCACATCCTGGCGCTGAAGTCGAACAAGAACCTGGATGACCTGGCGCCGTTGCTGAGCAGCAGTGCATTGAAGCCCGTGATCGATGGGCCATACGCTTTCCACGAATTACCTCGCCTGATCCGTCGTTTCGGCGAGGGCTTGCACACGGGGAAGGTGGTAGTGCGGGTGTTGGAGGAGCAGTGAGATCTCGCGCGCCTATACTTGTTACATGCGCAATACCTCCGTCGTCGGTCTGTTCTGCCTTGTGTTGTTCAGTTGTTCCACGCCACCGACAACAGCTCCCCATGCTGCGGAGGAACGCACATTCCCAACCGAACTGCTGGCACGGATCAGCCAGTTGGACAGCGCGATGTTCGCCGCTTTCAATGCGCACGACGCCGATCTGCTCGGAACCTTCTTCACGTCCGACCTCGAATTCTACCACGACAAGTCAGGCCTTGCCAGCTTCGATACCACGATGGCCGATTTCCGCGGGCTCTTTGCACGCAATATGGATACAGGACTGCGGCGCGATCTGGTACCAGGCTCATTGGAGGTCTATCCACTCGGTGACTTCGGTGCGCTGGAAGTCTGTCTTCACCGGTTCTGCCACATGGCGAACGGCACCGACGATTGCGGCACATTCAAGAACATCATGGTGTGGCGATAGGACGATGCGGAATGGAAAGTGAGCCGCGTGATCAGCTACGATCATTAAAGCGCGACCGGCCTGACCCCATCGCCGCCGCACAGCATCCCTATCCGACCGCTCCTCCCCGACTGTAACACGGTGCGGAGCAAGCGCGTCATATTCGCACACCTGACCACTGAACATGTTGCGCACACTTCTACTTATACCGTCGCTTGCCGTTCTCATCGTCGCGCAGGGACAATCCGATGCGGCCGTCTACGATGCGGAAGTAAAGTCGCACTTCGCCGCAGACGCGCCGGGCGGTGCGGTGTTGGTGGCCCAAGGCGGAAAGGTGCTGTATGAGCGTGCATTGGGCATGGCCGACCTAGCCTCTGGAAAGGCCTTGAGCACAGCCAACCAGTTCCGCATCGGTAGCGTGACGAAGCAATTCGCTGCCGTGTCCATCCTGCAAATGGCCGAGGCGGGCAAGCTGAAGGTGAGCGACGAGATCCAGCAGTACATCGACTTCCCCAAGAAGGAGAAGCCAATCACCATCGCGCATCTGCTCACCCACACCTCCGGCATTCCCAGCTTCACGAGCGGATCCGCGTACGGTCCGGATGCCTATGCGAAGGACATCGCGTTGAAGGACCTGATCGCTCTGTTCGCTGATCTGCCATTGGAATTCGAGCCTGGCACGAAGTGGAACTACAGCAACAGCGGATACATCCTTCTCACCGCGATCATCGAGGAAGTATCCGGCCAGCAGTGGGCAGACTATGCGAACGAGCACCTCTTCGCTCGTGCAGGGATGACCAGCACCACCGCTTCCAACACGCAGGGGTCACCCAGCGAAGCAGTCGGCTACAGTGAAGACAGCACCGGTTGGAAACCCGCGAACCCCATCAGCATGACCTGGCCGCTTGGCGCAGGCAACATCCGCAGCACGGTAACGGATCTGTGGAAATGGAACAGCAGCGTCTTCGCCGGAAAACTCGTACCCGTTGCGCGGCTCGCACAAGCCCATGAAGCGGTATTGCTTGCGGACGGATCGAAGCACCCGTATGGCTACGGCTGGGGTTTCCAGAACGTGCAGGGCAGCCCCACGATCGAGCACAACGGCGGGATCGACGGTTTCGTGAGCGCATCGCTCTACCTGCCCAAGGAGGACATCTATGTGGCCGTGTTGGTGAACCGCGAAAGCGATGATGCCAACAACCTTGCACCCATGTTGGCGGCGATCGCATTGGGCAAGCCGTACGGCTGGTCCGCGGTCCCGCTCTCGGCCGGCGAAGCCCAAGACTTCACCGGTGTTTTCGTGAATAGCGATGGCGTTGAGCGCTACATCACGGCCGAAGGGAATAAAGTGCGCGCGATGCGTCAGGGCAGCAGACCTATGGACCTGCGCTATTTGGGCAATGATCGATTTCTATATGAAGGGGATGTGATCACGCTCAGTTTTCAACGGACAGCTGGCAAGGTCACCGGCGCACAATTCCTGGCGCGCGATAGAGAAGAGCAGTTGACACGATCGGACAAGCCACTACCCAAACCACACGTGGAGATCGCGCTGAAGAACACGGACCTCCAAGCCTACGTGGGCGAGTACGAGTTGATGCCGGGTTTCACGCTCACCTTCCGCGCCGATGGCGATCGCTTCTTCGTGGTGGCCACGCGCCAGCAAGAACTCGAGGTCTTCGGCGAAGCACCACACAAGTTCTTCCTGAAAGAGGTGGATGCGAGCATGGAATTCCACCCGGAGGCGGATGGCTCCGTGAAGCGCGTGACCTTCATCCAAGGGCAGAAGATGGAAGGGAAGCGGGTGAAGTAGTTTCTGGCAAAGGCACACCTTGGCACTGCCTGTGGAGGTAAGTTCAGCGCTGGGGAACAAGCCGCGGGCCAGTGCTGTTCTACCTTTCACACGCATCCCAATTCCCTACTTATGGAACGCAAAGAATTCCTCCACCGCGGCATTCTAGGTACCGCACTCGCCTTAATCGGTGGCGCACTGAGCGGCACCGCCAAAGCCATGGAAAGCCTTTCCACCAGCGGCCAACGCGGTGTGGAAGGTGTGCTCTCCCCCACCAACACGCACATGGTTGGCAACGGCTTCAAGGTGATGAACTACTTCCCCAACGGCAAAGGCTTCGAGGAGCGCATGAGCCCCTTCTTCCTGCTGGACTTCAACGCGGAGGTGAACTTCCCGCCGAGCGAGCTTTCGCAAGGAGTGGGCGTGCATCCGCACCGGGGCATCGAGACGATCACCTTCGCCTACAAGGGCAGCGTGGAGCACCACGACAGCAAGGGCAACCACGGGATCATCAACGCCGGCGATGTGCAATGGATGACCGCTGGTGGCGGCGTGCTGCACAAGGAGTACCATGAGCAAACCTTCAACCGCACCGGCGGCGCCTTCGAGATGCTGCAACTGTGGATCAACCTGCCGAAGAAGCACAAGATGGTGCCCGCGAAATACCAGAGCATCGTGCATAGTAAGAAGCCGAAAGTGACGCTACCGAAGGGTGCCGGCACGGTACACGTTGTCGCCGGTGAATATGAAGGCGTGAAGGGGATCGCCAGCGCCTACTCGCCGGTCCACATGTACGACATGCACCTGAACGCAGGCGCGGACGTGAACTTCGAACTACCTGCGAACTACAACACGGGCATCCTGGTCGTGGATGGGGCGATCACCGTGAACGGCATCGCAGCTCCGGAGAACCACTATGTGCAACTGAAGAACGAAGGCGGCGCGATCCGCATCCAGGTGACGCGCAAGTGCATCCTGATGGTGCTGAGCGGCGAACCGTTGAACGAGCCGTACGTGAGCTACGGTCCTTTCGTGATGAACACCGAAGAGGAGATCCGCGAGTGCATCGAGGACTACAAGCAACGGGAAATTCGGGTTCTTGGCGGATTGAAGACGGAAATCGTTTCATGCAGGCTATTCAAGAGAACTATCAATACCATGCGAACCACAGCTTCCACGACACTTTGCCTCATTGCCATGGCCGCGACCGGCCAGATCACCTTCGAGCAGACTTACGGCGGGGCCGATGCCGACATCGGTTTCAGCGTGGAGCAGACCAGTGATGGCGGATATGCGCTCTTCGGGTCGACATGGAACAATACAGCCGGAAGCGTCGACATGTACTTGGTGAAGGCCGATGCCAATGGGGCCGAGCTATGGAGCCATACCTACGGCACGGTAAACCAGGACATGGGCTACAATGCCCGACAGACCAGCGATGGGGGGTTCATCCTCTGTGGCATGTTCGGCTCGTTCGGTTCCGACACGCTTACGCTGGTGCGAACGGATGCGAACGGGGTCGCCATGTGGACAGAGCGCTATCCGGGTTCGCTTGGCCGTGACATCGGTTACTCAGTGCAGGAAACCAGCGACGGTGGATTCGTGGTGTGCGGTTTCACGGAAGGCACGGGGGTGGAAGAAGATGTGTATTTGGTGCGTACCGACCCGAACGGTGCCACACTATGGACCAGAACTGTAGACCTTGGAAGCAGCGAGGTGGGCTGGAGCCTTCGGCAGACCGATGACGATGGGTTCATCGTGCTGGCCAACAGCTTCACCTTCGCCGACCCGGATGACGACATGTACTTGATCCGATTCGACGCGAACGGCGATACCCTCTGGACACGAACGATCGTTTCGCCGGGAGTGGACGAATCGCGTGGGCTGGCGATCACCTCCGATGGCGGTTTCATCATCGCCGGAGGCAATGGTTATCCATCGCGCGACATACTCCTTGTGCGGACTGACGAGTTCGGAATGGAGCAATGGCGACGCACGCACGCTACCGCTGGCGACGAAATGGCAGCGGATGTGCAGGAGATGGATGACGGTGGGTTCATCTGCGGTGGAAGAAAGGAGGACCTGCTCACCAACGAAATCCAAATGCATCTCTTCCGAACGGATGCCGATGGATACATCCAATGGGAGCGGACTTTCCAGCAAGGCATTTTCAGTGAAGCGAACTCGCTGGACCGCACGGGAGATGGGGGTTTCGTACTGTTCGGTTACACAGCCGATACACTGGTCGGCTCTTCATACGTGGATATGTACTTGGTGAAGACAGACGGAGCAGGCTACTCCTCCTTAGGACCGATCAATAGCGCATCAGATCCCATTGCTATGTTCCCGAACCCGGCCACGGACCGGGTCCAACTGGATGCCGGGACAGGTCGCATATCCTCAGCCACTGTGCTGAATTCCACAGGCCAGCGGGTGCTACATGAAACGTTCACAGGCGTATCGATCGCGGAGTTGAAGGTTGAGGAACTGTCCAATGGAGCCTATCTGCTGGTCGTTGGAACCGAAAATGGGGCCCTATCCAGCCAGGGGTTGCACATCGTGCGTTGAATAAACCCAATGGAGCTACGGCCCTTTCGTGATGAACACCGAAGAGGAGATCCGCGAGTGCATCGAGGACTACAAAGCCGGGAAATTCGGGTTCCTCGCGGACTGAACGAGTGCAAGCATGATGATCACCGTCCGCGAAGCCCATACAGACTCTGACTGGGAACAGGCGCTTGGGCTCTTGCCCGCGGTATATGCTGGCGAAGCCTATAGGCACTGATCGCATGAATATTCTACCAGACTTTGGATGTTGAATGCAAAAGGGGCCACCTCTCATGAGGCAGCCCCTTTTTTAGCCTGTATATCAGGAAGAAAGCTTACTTCTTTCCTTCCATCTTCTTTGGAGATGGAGCAGGAACCACTCCACCTAAGGGTTTCTCACTTGGGGTCGGGGCAACGCTCATCTCAGCATATTTCACTTGCTGCTCTGGGGTGAGGATCTTCTTCAATTCAACTTCACGCTCCGCCATCATGCTGATCACTTTGGCTTTACGCTCCTCCAACGGCATGTCGGCGGCCATTGCATTGTGCGCCTTGTAGTAGTTCGAATTCAGGTCCTTTACCTGTTGCGTCTGCTCCGTGCTTATCTCCACACGTTTGATCAAAAGCCCGATGTTGATGCCTTTGAAACCATCGTTGATCCGAGGAGCCACAGCGCTTGTTGCGGCTGTTGGTGCAGGCTTCGGGGATCCGATCACCTGATCTTGGGCTATGCTGGCGGTTGCAAGCATGATACCGCCTGTAATGGCGGCTATACGAATGGCGAGCTTCATGATCGTTCTGCGTTCAGTTGGTTATGGTTGGCGAATTTGTCGCTGTTGTGACGTGCAAGATGGTGCATTTGGATGCTTTAACGGAAGATCTTTTCCAAAAAAGTACCTCGAAGCACGAATGTCAGTCCGCTAAGGTTGATCGTACAGGGGATGGTCCTTTCTGGAATGACACTGGCCAATGGCCCCCTGGGGGGGTATTCGATAACCCGGCCATCCTCCTTCATAGTATCCGGAGAAATACCTTTCAACCCTTGACCTAAGAACGAAAAGCCGCGTTACGTCAGGTTGACCGCTGATAATGGGAGAAGCGTCACCTGCTCTTCAACAAAGGTTCATTACGAGAGCAACCGCTGCCTCAGAGCGAACTCCAATTGCTGATTACTGGCTATAAGTCGCTCGGTATAAGTAGCCCTCGCCTCTTCTGCCAGTATTTCGGCGAATGCTCTGCGAACAGCTGCGCGAACGGTTTCCAATTCCCAAGGCTTTTGAATGTAGAAGCAGGCTCCCCCGCTGTTCAGCGCGTCGACAACTGCCTGCAGGTCGGCATATGCGGTCACCAACATGCGCCGCACTTGAGGAAATCGATCACGAACATGCACAAGAAGCTCACTACCGGTAATGCCAGGCATGCGCTGATCCGTGATGAAAACGTGAACGTGGTTCATCTCGAGATGGGCCCAAGCTTCTTGCATACTTGCTGCGCAGAGCACCTTGAAGTCCTTGCGGAAGGCAGACTCGAAGGCTTGTCGATTGCTTGGTTCATCATCCAGGTAAACGACACAAGGAGCAGGTTCCAAGGAGGTGTTTGGGCTGATGTGCATGGCTTTGGAGCGAATGGATGCGATGATGTTATACGGTGGTTGAGTGAAAGGGTTCGTCGAAATAATTGTTGATAAGTTGTTCATAACTCGAGGATGCATAGATTCGCCCCATTCTCGAAACCTTCCGCTACTCCCCGGAACGAACTAGATGGACATTTTACTTGAAGCGTTGACCAGCGCTTCAGCGAACGACCGGGACGTTTACCGGCCGGAATTCTTCAGGCTTACGAATCCTTTGGACCGGGCTCGTATGCAGGAAGTGCTGAAGAGTGTCCCCGGTATACGGGTTCACGATGAGTTGCATAGCCAGCTCACTGAATTGGTGCGTTCCTTGGATCCGTCGGTGAAATTCACACGGCCAGAGTTGGATGATGCAGCTGTATCCCACCTCGGCGGTATCCCTGCGGAGCATTATGGGGTCTGGGTGTTCTATCCATGGAGTTCCCGCTTGGTGCATTTACTGGATGAGACCGAGTTCGCATTGGTACGTACCGATCGCAACCGGAACAAGATCACACGGGAGGAACAGGCCATACTTTCCAGCAAGAAGATCGGCGTCTTGGGTCTTAGCGTCGGTCAGAGCATTTGCCTTACGCTGGCTCTGGAGCGAGGTTTTGGCGAACTGCGGATCGCCGATTTCGATACGCTGGAGTTGAGCAATTTGAACCGGATCCGCAGCGGGGTACACAGTATGGGTCACCTGAAAACGGTGAACGTTGCTCGCGAGATCGCCGAGTTGGATCCCTTCTTGAAGGTGACGTTGTTCAACGAAGGCGTTTCACGCGATAACATCGACCGCTTTTTGACCGAAGGCGGCAACCTGGACATGCTCGTGGACGAGTGCGATAGCGTTGACGTGAAGATCTTCTGCCGTCAGAAGGCGAAGGCGCTGCGCATACCGGTGATCATGGATACCAGTGATAGAGGAATGCTGGATGTGGAGCGCTTCGATCTGGAACCGGAGCGACCGATACTGCATGGGCTCATCGAGCATTTGAATATCGATGATGCCACATTCAATGACGTGCCAAATCCGGAGCGGAACCTTATGCTCACAATGGCTATTGTGCAACCGGCTGAATTGAGTGAAAGAATGAAGATATCGCTTCCAGAAATAGGCAAGACCATCTGTTCTTGGCCGCAATTGGCTGGTGACGTGATAATGGGCGGCGGCGCATCAGCTGAGATGTGCAGACGCATCTTCTTAGGTCATTTCAGGAGTAGTGGAAGATGGTATTTGGATACAGAACGAGCACTAGGACTTCTTCCGGATCATAAAGGTCCGGCAGCGGTAGTCGCTTCAAAACCCGAAGTACATGGATGAGCTTTGGATACGGGTATTCCGACCGGTAGATGATCCGGTAACTGCAGTGGAGTACCTCCACGAGCATCAAAAAGTTTTAGAGGATATTGGTGTTTCTCCGGTGCTAGCGGGTCAGAATCATTGGATGGAAGATCCTTCTGTTCAACTTCTTGTTGCCTTTCATACCAAACTTGGTATGGTTGCTGGAATTCGAGTTCAACCTTCGCATCCTGAGAGGCCTTTACCAATGGAAACAGCCATCATTGGGATGGACAGTGGTATACATGATGCGATGAGGTTCTTGTCCGTTAGAGGAACCGCAGAGATCTGTGGATTGTGGAATGCGCACAGATTCGCAGGAAAAGGACTTCCCAACCTTCTCAGCCTGGCAGCTGTTTCCCTTGCAAACCAGTTGAACTTGAACACGATGGTCTGTTTTGTGGCTCACTATACCGTGAGACATGCGCGCAAAACAGGATTTGTTCCATTGGAAAGTGTCGGTATGAAGGGCGAGTTCATCTATCCTATTCCGACCATTCGTTCAACAGCCATGTTGATACCCGACACCATATCACTGGCTTCAGCCCCATCTGTATACAGATCCTCCATGCTGAGCCTTCGTACACGGCCACTTCAGACCCGACTCGAATCACCATCTGGTATCGACTTGAACGTCCGGTACATGCTTCAATTGGAGGCCTCTGGATCCGATCTAACAGTGTACGGCGACATATACTCGGAGCGCTTCAGGCAGACCGCTTGAACTGTGTCGGAAACACGGGAGGCCTTCTTCCCGTAGAAGCGGGCAATGAAACTCCTGCTTCTTGGTATCGCTTTAGCGATAACACCTGCTTCTTATCCGCAAAACGGTCTCAACGCAGTACCCTCGAGATCTTCTCAGCCAATAGGTAAGTACGTTCATGTGTTGGCCGATCCAGGAGGCTTGATGAAAATGCAAGATGCGTTTTCAAATGAGCACTATTCGACACCAAACGCAGACGTACCGAACCTCGGCTCTTCAACAGGCGCATATTGGCTCAAGTTCAACGTTGAGAACAATTCATCTGAACCATCACTCATTGTCCATTTACCGCACCCCGAACTGGACGAATTGGACCTGTACTTGGTCACCGAAAGCGGTTCTTCCCATTTAGCCTCGGTTGGGCAAAGCCGCACGAAAGCTTGGCGCTCGGATGACTTGCAAGAATTCGCATTCAGCCTGCCGATAGAAGTTGGAAGAACGGCAACTGTTCTCCTAAGGGTCAAAAGCAACAAACAAATTCAAGTTCCCATCTTATTGTCTACTCCTGCGGCGCACGGCGAACTCAAAGCTGAGCGCAATTTGCTTGTTGGGAGCTATGTCGGGGTAATGTTGGTCATGGCGCTGTACAATCTCTTCGTTTTCTTCTCGATACGTGAAAGGAGCTATTTGCTCTATGTGGTCTACATAGTGCTGGTTAGCATGACACAGCTGACTTTTTTCGGATTTGGTCAATTCTACCTCTGGCCTGACTCAACTTGGCTCAGTTCGAATGCATCTATTCTCTTCACACTTGGCACTGCCTGCTCTGCAACAGAATTCATGAAGGCATTCTTGCAAACAAAACAATTTGCTCCGCGATTGCACAAATTGATCAAGTGGTTTTATGCAGGGTTCGCGGTATGCCTGACAACCTATTTGATGGGGGATGCTGTCACGGGCTATCAGATGGCGCAAGCAATATCAGGGATCTATGCCCTTTTCTTTCTGTTGATCGCGATCAATATCTCCCTACAGGGTTCTCGACAGGGCAGGTATTTCCTTCTAGCCTGGTCGCTATTCCTTGCTGGAACGGTCGTCTTTGTCTTGAAAGACACTGGCGTGCTTCCTTACAACATGTTCACTGTCTACACCATGCCGCTCGGGTCTGCGGTAGAAGGCGTATTGCTGAGTTTTGCTCTTGCCGACCGCATAAACATCCTTCGCAAAGAGAAAGAACGCTCACAAGCCGAAGCCTTGGCGAGCTCAATGGAGAACGAGCGCATGGTTCGAGACCAGAACGTGACACTCGAACACATGGTCACCGAACGTACCCACCAATTGCAAGACAGTTTGACGTATCTGAAGCAGACGCAGAGCCAACTGGTTGAAGCGGAGAAGATGTCGTCGCTCGGTCAACTGACAGCTGGCATTGCGCACGAGATCAACAACCCGATCAATTTCATCAAGAGCAACATACCGCCACTCAAGCGGGACTTGGCCGATGTAATGGAAGTGCTCGCAGCTTATCGAGCTGGAGGGGCGCCACGCACGGTAGCCGAACTGGAAGAGCGCCTTGGGCTTGATGTCACGATCATCGAAGTAGGAAAGATCCTGCAGAGCATGGAGGTGGGTGCCAATCGAACAGCTGAGATCGTAAGTGGCTTGCGCACGTTCAGCCGATTGGATGAAGGCGATATGAAGTACACGGACATCAACGACGGCATACGCAGCACATTGGACCTGCTCACGCTCCAACTGAAGGACCGGATCAACGTGGAACTCGATATGCGCGCCAATGAATCCGTAGAGTGCTTACCTGGCAAAATGAACCAGGTGTTCATGAACCTTTTGAGCAACGCCATTCACGCTGTAAACGAAAGGCACGGAGACAAGGGAGGGCGTATTTCCGTAGTTACCGAGCAACTGAATGACCATTTGATCGTGACTATAACGGATAATGGCATCGGCATGAACGAAGCCACACGAGCACGTGTTTTCGAACCCTTCTTCACCACGAAAGCCGTGGGCGATGGAACTGGTTTGGGTCTTTCGATCGTGCATAGCATCATCGAAAAGCACAACGGCCGTATCGAGGTGGATAGCATTCAAGGTCAAGGCACTGAATTCCGGGTGATCCTGCCCAACAGCCAGCCACAGCAACTAGCCCTCCGCGCATGATGCCAATTCCAGAACCCATAAAAGTCCTTTATGTGGACGATGAGGAAGGCAATTTGACCGCCTTTCGGGCGAACTTCCGTCGCGAGTTCGAAATACGCGTTTCCACGAGCGCCGCTGAAGGGCTTGCAATGCTCGAACAGGAGCCTGCTCATATAGTCATAAGCGATCAGCGTATGCCGCACATGAGCGGAGCGCAATTCCTGGCCGCTGTTCGCGAACGATGGCCGCGCAGTATTCGGATCATGCTCACCGGATATTCAGATATTGAAGCGGTGATCGATGCGGTGAACAAAGGCGGTATACATGCATACATCACCAAACCATGGGATCCGCTGGACTTGAAACTGCGCTTGGAGCAAGCCTATGAAATGCACTCTTTGCGGGCCGAGCGCGAGCGAATGTTCCAACGGTACCGCCAGCTGTTCGACAATAGCGGGGATCCCATTGTGATCGTTGATAGTCACGGTCGCTTCCACGAGGCCAATTCGGCGGCGGAGAAACTCATTGGCCACTCGCGTGCGGAACTTCTATCAGACAAACTCACACGATTTATCGAACGACCGGAAAGCTTGGTGAGAGCCATGCTCCACGCAAGGAGTGGCACGGCTTTCAAAAACGTCGAGATCACCATACGGAATTCACACGACAGAGTGTTGGATTGCCTGATGACAGCGACCTATCTCGGGAGAGGTGAAGACGGTTCGGCTATGTTCCAGGCCTTGATCAAGGACATCACTGACCGCAAGCAGGAGGAGCTCCGGTTGAAAAAGGTGAACAGTGAACTTGACCAACGAGTTGCCGTGCGAACGAAACAGCTACGTGAAGCGCTCGACGACCTCGGCGCCTTTTCATATTCGGTAGCACACGATCTGCGTTCGCCGTTGAAGAGTATACGTTCACTCTCGGACCATTTGGGGGAGCTTGCGGTAGAGCGCAACGACAATGAAATGAACGAACTGAGTGGCAGGATCCATCAGGGAGCTTCACGACTGGTCGCATTGGTGGATGACCTATTGAGCTTCTCCCGAACCGATAAACAGGACATACGTATCACCACATTCGACCTGCGCGAAGCCGCATTGGATTGTCTATCGCTCCTCGATACTTCGGAACGCCGGCTGGAGATCACCTTGCCACAGCCTGGCGATGCCATTGTTCAGGCCGATGCCTCCATGTTCCGAGTGGTACTGACCAACCTGATCTCCAACGCGCTGAAATTCACGCGCACCAAGGATCCGGGCCGAATTACGATCAACGGCACCCGTGAGGGCGAAGACGTGGTGATCTCTGTTCGCGACAATGGTGTTGGGTTCGATCCTGAGAAAGCGGCGCAACTGTTCGGCGTTTTCAAACGACTGCACAGGGCGGAGCAATTCGAAGGCACTGGTATTGGCTTGGCTATTGTGCAACGCGTGGTCCAGAAGCACGGCGGATCGTGTTGGGCTGAAGGTTCAGTGGACCAAGGAGCAACATTCTACTTGCGGATACCATTTGCAGCCAAGGAGTTATCACTGGGTCTGGCAAGCTGATCGGCCAAACCTTTTAAGCAACAATTGCGTAACACCCCCACAGATCCCGAAAGAACGTGATCCATTCTATCTCTTCAACATGAAGAACCGTATACTCTCCATCTCTTCTCTGGTGTTCATCGCCAGTGCTACTATGGCCCAAGGCAAACTGGTGGACAGTCGCGACCAGGCTGAAGGCTGGTACTTGCCCGTGGTCTGCGACATCACCGCCAATGGAGGAAAGACGAATAACGTTACCGTGACCCTTTTCAAGGACAACGAACAGGTAACGGAACTAGCCCCGGACAAGCACAGATCCTCGTTCCAATTGGACCTGGACATCAACAATCAATACACCATCCGGGTGCAAAAGGAAGGATATCGCGAAAAGCTGATCTATGTGGATACCAACTTACCGGATCAACAGGTTGAATACAAGCAATACGTCTGCCACGTGAATTTGGAACCGTTGGACAAATTCACCCATGCCGATCAGTTCTATCTGGATTTCCCCAGTTCGATCGTACGTTGGAACGACGACCTGCATGCCTTCATACACAACGACGAATACCTCTCCAATATCCAGTTGAAGGTAGCCTTGCTCGGCGCACAGCTGGATTGAAAAATACCCCGCCCGACCGGCAACAACGAAACCGACCGGGGGCTTAGGCAAAGCGATCATTCAGCGATGATCGCTTTGTTCGTTCAATGCTGGTCGTAATCGATCACCACACGTTCGCTTCGTGGGTGGGTCTGGCAGGTAAGCACATAGCCATCGGCCACTTCTTCATCCGTAAGCGCATAGTTCATCGCCATTTCCACCTGCCCTTCGAGTACCCGGGCTTTGCACGTGCAACAGACCGCACCCTTGCAGGCGTATGGCACATCCAGTCCAGCGTCGATCGCAACGTCAAGCACAGCATCGCCTTTGGGGCTCATGGTCAATTCATGTTCTCCACCATCCAATATCACCTTCACTCGGCTTGTTCCTTTCGCGTTCGGTGATGTTGCATGAGCGACTTCTTTCTTCCCTTCTGTGCTAACGGGGGTGTTGAACAATTCCACGTGTATCTGCTTCTTCGGCACACCGCTCTTCTCCAACGCCTCGCTTACGTTCACCATCATCTGCTCCGGGCCGCAAATAAAAAACTCCTTGTGCATGGCGTCCGTTAGGAACCGCCCTATCAGTTGCTGCGCTTTTTCGTTTGTGATACGACCGTTGAAAAGCTGATCCTCATCAACGCCTTTGCTCAGGATGTGGTGAACATCCAAACGGCCCGGGTAGTGGTCCTTCAGCTCGGCCAGGCGTTGTCGGAAAATGATCCGAGCGGATTCCGTATTGCCGAAAAAGAGCGTGAACCGGCTCTTCGGTTCGACGCGCAACGCAGTTACCAGAATACTGAGGATCGGCGTAATACCGCTTCCGGCAGCAAAAGCCACGTAATGGTGCGCTTGTGAATGATCAAGGGCTGTGTGGAAATTCCCCATCGGTGTCATCACCTCCAACTTCATTCCGGGCTTGAGCTTCTCAACGAGCTGGGTACTGGCACGCCCACCGGGTACTTTCTTCACCGCGATACGTACGAGATCCTCCTCCAGCGGGCTGCTACAGATGCTATAACTCCGGCGCAGTTCTTCATTGTTCACCGAAAGCTTCAACGTAAGGTATTGGCCATGGATGAATTTGAAATCGGCTCTCAGTTCAGCGGGGATCTTCAACCCGACCACGATGCAATCAGCCGTCTCCTGGTGAACATCTGAAACTTCGAGCGAGTGGAATCGGGCCATGCGTGCAGGTGCTAAGGTCATAGAGGCGGCGAAAATAGGCGGGGTTGCCCTCTGAAAAGAAGTATGAACTCTCCGGGCTTGTTCTTTGTTCACTACCTGATGATTATCAACGAAAGACCGACCGCCTACCCTATTTTCGCCAACATCAAAACCGTTGCGATGGAGGATCTGAAGCTGGAAGAACTATTTCAGGCCAAAGTGGATGCTGAACTGAAGATCGAACCAAAGGATTGGATGCCGGAGAAATACCGGAAAACCCTGATCCGCCAGATCAGCCAGCACGCGCATAGCGAAGTGGTTGGCATGCTGCCCGAGGGAAATTGGATCACGCGCGCTCCAAGTTTGCGTCGCAAAGCCATTCTACTGGCCAAGGTGCAGGATGAAGCTGGTCATGGACTATATCTCTACAGCGCTTGTGAAACGCTGGGTGCCACACGCGAAAAAACTGTGGAGGACCTGAACAGCGGCAAGGCCAAGTACAGTAGTATCTTCAATTATCCAACACTTACATGGGCTGATATTGGGGCCGTCGGCTGGCTCGTTGATGGCGCGGCCATCATGAACCAGGTCATGCTCTGCCGAACAAGCTACGGACCATACGCCCGGGCCATGGTGCGTATCTGCAAGGAAGAGAGTTTCCATCAGCGGCAGGGCTACGAGATCATGAGCGTATTGGCGAAAGGAACCCCGGAGCAAAAAGAGATGGCGCAAGACTCGCTGAACCGCTGGTGGTGGCCGAGTCTGATGATGTTCGGCCCGAGTGATGCCAACAGTACAAACAGTGCTGACAGCATGAAGTGGAAGATCAAGCGCCAGAGCAATGACGAGTTGCGGCAGACCTTCATCGACCGCACGGTTCAACAAGCGGAGATCCTCGGACTTACGATCCCGGATGCGAAGCTGAAGTGGAACGAGGACACCAAGCATTACGAATGGGGCGACATCGACTGGGCCGAATTCAACAATGTGGTGGCAGGGAATGGACCGTGCAACAAAGAGCGTTTGGTTGCCCGCAACAAGGCGCACGACGAAGGTGCCTGGGTTCGTGAAGCGGCCATGGCGTACGCTGGCAAGCAGGCAAAGAGAAAAGCAGCATAAAATTGATCGCCCACCCGCGATGAGCAACACGAACGAGAACAACTGGCCTCTTTGGGAGGTTTTTATCCAAAGCAAACGTGGGTTGGACCACAAGCATGTAGGCAGCTTGCATGCTGCGGATGCTCAAATGGCCATCGAAAACGCGCGCGACGTCTACACGCGCAGACAGGAAGGCCAGAGCATTTGGGTAGTACCTGCTGCAGCCATCAGTGCGAGCCAGCCGGATGATGCCGCTATGCTCTTCGATCCTGCGGACGACAAGACCTATCGACATCCTACCTTCTACATAATGCCGGAAGGAGCCAAATACATTTGAAGGAGAACGCGTTGGCTAGCGGACCAGGCCCCAATTCAATGACCATTCAAGAAGCACTCTTCACGTATTGCCTTCGCCGAGGCGACGACAACCTGATCCTTAGCCATCGCCTGGGCGAATGGTGCGGACATGGCCCACAATTGGAGGAAGACATCGCCTTGACCAATCGAGCATTGGATCTTATCGGCCAAGCCCGCAACTACCTCCAATACGCAGGTCAGGTGGAAGGAAAAGGGCGCTCGGAAGATGATCTGGCATACTTGCGCAATGAGCGGCAATACACCAACGTAAAACTGGTGGAACAGCCCAACGGTGACTATGCCCATACAATGGTGCGGAGTTTCCTCTTCGATGCTTGGCATCTCCCGCTGCAACAAGCCCTCACAAGGAGCAAGGACGACCAACTCGCAGCAATAGCATCGAAAGCAGTAAAAGAGATAGCCTATCATCTCAAGACCAGCGGCGATTGGATGATCCGTTTCGGCGATGGCACAGCGGAAAGCCATCAACGCGCACAAAGGGCTTTGGATGACCTCTGGACGTTCAGCGGAGAGTTGTTCGCAACAGATGATGTAGAGGCTGTCCTATTCGCTGCAGGGATCGCTCCGGACATGGCTGCGGTGAAGAGCGCATTTGATTCGACCGTGCAGAGTGTGCTCACGGAAGCCACATTGAAGCGACCAATGGACGCCTATATGGCTACTGGCGGAAGACAGGGGAAACACAGCGAGCACTTGGGCTTCATGCTTGCCGAGATGCAATATCTGCAGCGCGCATACCCCGGTGCAATTTGGTAGTAGCCGGGTGCATGAGCCCCTTATCGTGATGACATGATCAATACGCCCATTACCAAAGAGGGCATCTATGATCTGCTCGAAGCAGTGAAGGATCCTGAAGTGCCTGTGATCAGTGTCCGGGAGCTTGGGGTATTGCGCGATGTACAAGTGATCGATCAGCGGGTGATCGTTACGATCACACCTACGTATACTGGCTGCCCAGCAATGGACGTCATGAAGGAGGACATTGAGAAAGAACTGCGCAATGCAGGCATCCCTGACTTCGAAGTGAAACAGATCCTCTCCCCTGCTTGGACCACCGACTGGATCAGCGAAGAAGGCAAACGTAAATTGAAGGCCTATGGCATAGCGCCACCCGAAAAGACCGCTGACATCCGTGCGCTCAAAGGAGAAGCGCCAGTAGTTGAATGCCCTCAGTGCGGATCGAAAGACACAGTGATGGTGAGCGCATTCGGCTCAACGGCGTGCAAGGCTCTGTGGAAGTGCAAGAACTGCCTGGAGCCGTTCGATCAGTTCAAGTGCTTGTAGCCCCTCGGCGTTGATGGATCTAGCGCGGATGATCCACGTCGGCGCGGATCCGCTTAGTGATCCATCTCATCCAAATGCATACGGTGCAGGAACCGGTGAACCATTGGTGTAAGGATAACGGCCACTGTTGTGAGCAACGCGATCCCACTGTACAGGGCATAGAACGACGCGAACCACTTGGCGGTGTCATTCGGCAATGGATCAACCGGCCCCATGCCGCCAAGTATCATGCTCGCGTTCAAGAACGCGTCCACCAAGCGCAAATGCGCGAAGTGCATATAGCCCCACGTTCCAATAGCCAGACTGAACCCTACGAAAGCAAATGCTGCCGTCAGGAATTTCAACTGCCGCAGCGCGAACAAACGCGGATGTGCAAGCGGTTGTTTATGGTGTTCCAATTTCATGTACTGTACGCCACTGCGCTTAAAGGCGAAGGCGTGGCTGTGAAGCTAATCGTCGATCAACAGCAGGTGGTTGACCAACGCATAGACCACATGTTATTGAAGGCGCATCACAAGGGCAACTTCGCCCGCCTGGGGCCGTGGTTTTCAAAAAATAACCAATGAACGACGCCTTCCATGGTGAACTGGTGATCGTGCTGGCATTGGCTGTGGGCATTATTCTGCTCTTTCGAAAACTGAAACTGCCCAATGTGCTCGGCTTTATCGCGGCGGGTATGGTGGCCGGGCCACACGCGCTGGGCTGGGTCGAAAAAGTGGAGACGGTGGAATCACTCGCCGAGCTTGGTGTGATCTTCCTTTTGTTCGTGATCGGCATGGAATTCAGCTTGAAAAAGCTGGCTTCCATCGGGGTTACGGTTTTCGTTGGCGGCTCTTTACAGGCCCTGCTTACAACATGCATAACAGCTGTCTTCTGTCATTGGATGGGTTTGCCGTGGCCAGCTGCTGTGTTCATGGGCTTCTTGGTCACGCTCAGCAGCACGGCGATCGTGTTGCGCATTCTGCAGGAACAGGGCCGCATGGACACGCCATTCGGCAGTATCACTTCGGCGATACTGATCTTTCAGGATATCATCGTAGTGCCCATGATGCTCGTTACACCTATGCTGGCCGGACAAAGCAGCAATATCGGGCACGACCTTTTGTTGCTTGTTGGAAAGATGCTCGGGCTTGTTGTGGCCGTATATGTTGGAGGTCGATTCGGTGTGCCGCGTCTGTTGAGGGCCGTTTCAAAAGGACGCAACAAGGAGCTCTTTATTATCACCATCGTTGTTCTGTGCTTCTCGGCGGCTTGGGCCACCAGTGCGATGGGGTTATCGCTCGCATTGGGCGCCTTCTTCGCAGGCTTGATAATCAGTGAGACAGACCAAGCTTTCCATGCAACCGGGATCATACAACCCTTCCACGAACTGTTCATGAGTTTCTTCTTCGTGAGTATTGGCATGCTCGTGGACCCGGCCCTGTTCTTCACCCACCCGTTCATAGTGTTCGGTCTTGCGATACTGGTAATGTTCATCAAAACCATAGCTGCTTTCTTTTCGGTGTGGGTCTTGAGACATCCTGTGAGCACTGCACTGAAATGTGGGATCTCACTATTTCAAGTGGGCGAGTTCGCCTTCGTTCTCGCGATCACAGGCCTCAGCACAGGTCTTCTATCACGTGACCATCACCAGATCTTCCTGGCTGTTTCCATATTGAGCATGGGCACCACCCCTTTCGCGATGCGTTCTCTCGACGATCTGGTGCGTCGTGTGTTCGGTGTGTTCCTGCCAACCTCCGTTATGCATCGTATGGACGCCATCATGCGCGTTCGCCGGGAAGTTGAACGTACCGAACGCAGGGTGCTGAAGGACCATGTCGTGATCATAGGCTATGGCTTGAACGGGCAGAACGTGGCGACTGCCGCACAAAGTGCCAAGATCCGCTGCGCGGTTATCGAGGAAGATCCGGCATTGGCAGAACGTGCCCAGCAACAAGGTCTGCATGTGGTCTTCGGTGATGCGAGCAACGAGCATGTGTTGGAAAAGGCTCATGTCGAACAGGCGCGTGTTGTTGTTATCGCCATCGCAGACGCTGAGCTTACACGACGTATCACGGCGAATGTGCGCGCACACACAACAGCATACATCATTGTGCGTACCAGGTATGTGAAAGAGATCGAGGCGAACCTGGCAGCCGGCGCGAACGAGGTGATCCCGGAAGAATTCGAAACGAGCATCGAGATCTTTTACCGGGTGCTTCGGAAGTACCTGGTACCTGAGCGCAACATCCAGGAAATGGTATCGCACATACGCGGTCATCATTATGGCATGCTCCGCGGTATGAACCCGACAACGATCGATCATCGACACGATCTTCCTGCGGAAACGATCCCCGGTCTGGATGGATTGGAGATCGCCACTGTACCTGTGGACATCAAAAGGTCAGGCATCGTGGGACGCACTTTGGGATCCGTGGACCTGAAGGGTCGGTATGGCATTACGCTGCTTGCTATCCGGAGACAAGGTCGAACGATCACACGGATCACGGAGATCGAGCAAGTGAAGCACGGGGATCTGCTCTATTTGCTCGGTTCAGCGGAGAGCATCACCAAGCTCGATCACGACCTTCATTGAGAATTCCGAAGAGTTTGAAGCCTGGGTGATCCAAACGCGTGAATTGGCGGACTGCTGCCGTTTCCAGATCCTCACTCTTATCAGCCTAGGAGAATGGCAACGAAATAGCTTTTCCATGCGTAGAAACCCGCATATGGCGCGAAAGATCGAGCGGGTCCTGCTTGTAGATGATGAGGACGACCACCATTTCCTCACACGGATGGCTCTCAAAAGATCCGGCTATACTGGAATACTCACATCGTGCTATACGGCGGAAGACGCGATAGAACACCTCCGTAACCCCAACCTGTTGCCCGACTTGTTCTTGGTAGACATCAACATGCCAATTACCAGCGGCTTCGAGCTATTGGTCCGTTGTGAGCGAGAAGGTCTGCTTCCTAATGGTCACACGCTCGTGGTGATGTGCAGCAGCAGCAACCGACCCATGGATATTGATGCCGCTCGCCGTTTCACCTGCGTTGATGACTACGTCGAAAAATCATTCAGCGCAGAGCAGTTCGAGCGCCTTCAAGGAACATTCGCCAGAAAGGCGGCTTAGCTTCGTTGAAACTCCCCGCTATGAAAAAAGTGTTGATCATCGAAGACGAAGCCATCATCTCTTTCGGCTATCGGCTCCAATTGGAGAGGATGGGATTGGAAGTGATGGGGGCCGTGCGCAGCAGCGAAGAAGCTGAAGCTTTGTTGGCAACCGACCGCCCGGACGTCATCATCATGGACGTGTATATCAAAGGTGCGCTCAACGGATTGGAATTGGCACAGCGCATCCACGAAAAAGACCCGATCCCGATCATCTTCTTAACCGCCAGCTCCAAGCCGGATATCATCGAAGGGATCAAGGCCCTGAAAGGATGCCACTACCTCACCAAGCCCATAGACATCGATAGTCTTACCGGGCTCCTACACGCCACTGTTCGCAGCAATGGCTGAGGAAAAGGGAAAACGGGACATTGACCCCGCTTCTTCGGAACAGGCTGAACGTTTGCATGTTTTCGCCCACGACATTCGAAATCGATTGACGGGGCTTTGGGAAACGTTGCGTTTGTTGGACACCGCGGGGTCGGAGGGCATGGACCGAACCGAATTGAACGACTTCGCCGAGAGGGCATATTTCAATGCCCAACGCGATGTTGAAGCGCTCCTGGATGCTTTCTCAGTGGATCGAAAGATCCCGATACAGGAGGCGGTACCGTTCGATCCCTTGAGTTGCTTGGAAGAAGTGCTCTCCAGCGAATCATACCGCTTGGATAAGAAAGAACAGCGCATTTCGATCACTGGTGGCGCTGGAATGATCGCGTACGGCGATGGTCATTGGTATGCGCGAGTATTACAAGCACTCATCAGCAATGCAAGCAAATTCTCCCCCCGAGGATCGGTGATCGAGGTAATTCTAACAGATACAGAAACTGGTTTCTCGGCATCAGTGAAAGATGCAGGCGTTGGCTTGAACAGCACTGATCTTTTCGATGTATTCACACGTTACGCGATCTTGAGTTCGCGAAGCACTGACGGTGAACCACAAGCTCGAGCAACCTTATCGCGCGCATTTCAATGGGCCCAGGCCATCGGCGGGACACTTTCAGCCAAAAGCATGGGAAAAGGGCTAGGAAGCACATTCACGCTTTCGCTTCCGAAGGGATAGGGCAACCGGTCAACGACCAGCACTTTTCATAGCATCGAGGTATCCAGGTTCCCGATCATGGAACCGCACGTCCCCGATGTATCCCGGAGCAAAAGCACAGTTAAAACACCTATGCAACGGTCACGACCGCATCAGCAGCAGCTCGCTTCACACGCTTCGCCACCCGCTGGCCCTTATTGTTCATCGCTACGCTGAATTCCACCAGATCGCCTAGCGCGAGCGTGGCGAAATCAACATCTACGAGATCGTCATGCAAGAAAAAGAGGTTGTTCTCCGGGAATCGGATAAAGCCGTAGCCGTTGTGCAAGCTCATGATCTGGCTCGTATGCCGCTCGTTGTCTTCGTAGTTGCTCATGCTGATCAGCGGCCGATCACCGTCCGGTACAACATCGCGATTTGCGCTGGGAGGCACGAACATATCCTCCACTACTTCGTCCTTATTGCGAAGTCCCTCCTCTACCACGTAGCTCATTTCCATCGGGAAAGACACGTTGTTCCAAAGGTCAGTGCTTGTCTTTGTGGTTTGTTGCTCACCACTCTGTTCATCGGTGTATTCGAAATCCCAACCAAGCAACATGGTCTTACAACCTAATGCGTGCAGTTTTCGAACGAGCGGAACATGATCACCATCGCTGGCGATCAATGCGACCACGTCATAGCGCTTGAGCATGCACAGTTCATACGTTTCCAACGCCATCAACACGTCGATGCCTTTCTCCCGTTTGCGGCCCATCTGGTCCTTCACCGGCAGGTAATGGGTTTGCACGTTGTTCCACATGAGCACATCATCGAACACGCGATCGTAATACAATTGGTTCGGTTTCTCGTTGGCATCCTTCGCACTGAAGCGACCGCGGAAGAAATGGGCATCAATGATGTGGCACAGGTTCGGGGTGGTACCCTCCTTTTCGGCCACCGAGTGCTTTATGAAATCATGCAAGCCCCCGATGTGCAATCGGCGACGATGGGGATGCACATAGTTGTAATAATTGCTGACGTGGCTGAAATAGCCACCGTCATAGAACACCCCCACTTTAAGGGCTCGATTCAAGCGCTGATCAATAGACATGGATAAATTTTGGATCGGGCGGCCAAAGTACCAGTACCGCTCAAATTCAGCCGTTCATCAGATCCGAAATATCGAGCGCACGCCCCCCGATTAACTTGCCCCCATGCTCCGGCACCTCCTCGCCTTTGGTATAGTGCTTCTAGGGATCGTGGCCTTGGGGCAAGTGGTACCACAACCGCCCTTGGTGCCAGTTTCGTTAACCGACGAGATCGGCATGGCCATGAACAAGGCGCAGGTGATGGATGCTGCATTACAAGCTTGGAGCGTCAGCTTTGGCCAGCAACCAGGCGCTAAAAAGCTGATCCACGATATTGAGAACAACGTGATCGAAGGCACGGCGCGCGTTAATTTCCGAAGCAAAGCGATCACCTTCAGGGAAGAAACGATGGGGTCCATAACCTACACGGTTTCCATTAAAGCTGTGAATGGCCAGTGTAATGTCAGGGTTCACAATTTCCGGCATACCGGTAATCGAAATGCGCCGGACGGCGGATTGGATCTGGGGATCATTTGCGAGGCCGACGCACCGCTTGTACACTACGAGGGGATGGGGCTGGGGCTGTCACGAAAGCTGCATGCCGATGCTCGAAAAGCGGCTATGGACAAAGCGCAAGAGGTTCTTCGAGCCTTCAGTGCCCGTCTTCGCCTGCTAGGCGGGCAGCAGTGATTTTCTCGATCGGAAAGCGCAAAGCGAAACCGTTGTTCGGTGGGAAGCGTTGAAGGGGGCCAACTTCTCCTGCATTGAACGCTTCCAACTGGCGCATTTGGCCCCTTATTGCTGGCACTATCGCCATTCTCTTCATTGGCTGGGATATCGCGCTGATGTCGCGAACCCATGCGATACAGGATCGTATTGGTCACCAGGTGGATCTGCTCTCGAGCCTCAGCGACCTGAACGCCGGCATCAATCAGCTTGGCATCGTACACAGAGTGGACATCAACACCGGTCAGGATGGCTTCCCGAAGGAACTGGTGAGCTTGCGTACGAAGTTGGCTGAGGTCGTTCTTCGTCATAAGGAAGAGCCTGGGATATCCTCGCTTCCAAGCCTTCTGGACAAACAATTGAACGCGTGCGATTCATTGCACAAAGTGGTACGTGCCTATGAGGGAACAGTAACCGGTCAACGTATGCCGGAAGCGGTCTTTCAGCTTATGGTGCAACGTGCACAAAAACAGGTGGATCGTGTGAACCGCAGTGTGCACGAACAAGGTATCGGGCAGCAAACCGCGGAATTGAGCGCCCGCTGGGACGAAGCCCAGCTGATCCTTATTCTGGCCTGCCTTTTCGCGGTGGTCTTTGCATTATTGGTTGGAATGGCTCGCCGGCTCTTGGTCGAAAGCCGGGAAAGAACCGCAGAACTGGCGAAGGCAACTACCGATCTGGAGCGCACCAATCGTGACCTCCGGGAGACCATGTTGAGCAAGGAAGAAAAGGAGGTGATGATCAAAGAGATCCACCATCGTGTGAAGAACAACTTGCAGATCGTGCGTAGTTTGATCCGCTTTCAAAGCGAGCAAGTGACCGATACGAAGGTGAAAGAGCTCTTCCACGAATGCATCAATCGTGTTGGGGCCATGGCGTTGGTCCATGAACAAACGTACCTGAGCAAGGATCTGGCCAACATCGATGTGGGACCCTACCTCGATTCGCTGGTGCGCGATCTGGTGTACGCTTACAATGTGGACAAGGACCTGAAGATGGATATCGACATCCAAGTGAAGACCTTGAGCGTTGATACGCTGGTGCCACTGGGGCTCTTGATCAATGAGGTGATCAGCAATAGTTTCAAGTATGCCTTTGTAGGACGGGCAACCGGCACGTTGATCGTGCACCTGCAAGGAAGCGAGTCCGAAGGTCTCCGCATGCGAATTGGTGATGACGGAGTTGGCTTGAAAAGTCGCGATGGGTTTCACCGGCCGAACAGTTTGGGAATGGACCTTATACATACTCTGGCCGGCCAATTGGATGCCGATATGCACTTGCTCGACGGCCCCGGTACCCAGTACGAACTGGTCAGCCAGAAATTGGCGCGGAAGGTGGCTTAGTGCACCTTTCATCCCAGAAGCTGGGCTCCTTGCAACGGTCGTTCGGATAGCTTCGCGATCCCAATTCGGGATAGCGACATGAACAAGATCCATTTATTCGCCTGCGTGCTTCTCGCAGCCTGCGGAACGGCCACCGAAACAGCCGAAAAGAAACCTGTTGACAAGATGAACTACCCAGAGACCAGGAAGGACAGCCTTGCTGGTGATACGTTGCACGGCACTTGGGTAGCTGATCCTTATCGCTGGCTGGAACACGACACTACCGCCGAGACAGCGGATTGGGTACAGCGCCAGAACGCGGTGACCGAAGAATATCTCGCCAAGATCCCGTTCCGGAAAGACATCGCGAAGCGTTATGAAGAGTTGTACAACTTCCCCAAGGTGACGGCACCTGAAAAGGTTGGCGATCTGTATTTCATCAGCAAGAACAGTGGCTTGCAGAACCAGTTCGTGATCTACGTGCGCAAAGGCGTCGACGGTGAGGACAAAGTCTTCATCGACCCGAACGCAATTGACCCTGCGGGTACCACCACCTTCGGTTTGCTAGGCTCCAGCAAGGATGATCGCTACATGGCGATCGGTGTGCAGAAGGCAGGAAGTGACTGGCAGGACATCGAAGTGTGGGACCTGAGCACATTTACGAAGACCAACGACCTGCTCAAATGGTGCAAATTCAGCGGTGCCGCTTGGTACAAGAACGGATTCTTCTACAGCCGCTACCCTGCGCCTGCAGAGGGCACCGAGCTCAGCGGTGAGAGCAAATTCCAGAAGGTGTACTACCACAAACTGGGCGATCCACAAGAAAAGGATGCCTTGGTCTGGGAGGACCAGAAGAACGGTGATCTGTACGTTGGCCTTGGCACCACCGAAGGCGAAGAGTTCGCCACCTTGTACATCAGCACGGGCACGGACGGATTCGAACAATACTACCTCGACCTCCGAACCGGGGTTATGCCAAACCCTTCAACTGCATGGGTGCCTCTGCAGCAGGGATTCGACCACAAGACGAGCATCAGTGCCTTCGAGCCCAAAAGCGGGAAACTGCTCGTGATGACCGATGTGGACGCACCGAAATACCGATTGGTCGCTGTGGATCCGACCAAACCAGCACAAGCGGATTGGAAGGATGTTATTCCTCAAAAAGAGGAACTGCTTCAAGGTGTGAGCACAGGCGGCGGGCTGCTCTTCGCGGAGTATTTGAAAGACGCCACGAGTCGTTTCTATCGTTACAACAGCGATGGTACTGGGGAAACAGAAGTGAAGCTTCCGGACCTTGGTAGTGCAGGCGGATTCGGTGGCAAGCGCGAAGACACCTACAGCTTCTACAGTTTCACCTCGTTCACCGACCCCGGGACGATCTACAAATACGACTACGCTTCCGGGAAGAGCGAAGTGTACTTCCGCCCGGAATTGAAGTTCGACCCATCGCAGTTCGTCACCGAACAGGTGTTCTATCCAAGCAAGGACGGAACGAAAGTACCCATGTTCATTGTTCGGAAAAAAGGGGTGGAATTGAACGGAAAGAATCCAACTCTTCTGTATAGCTATGGTGGTTTCAACATCAGCCTCTCCCCTTCCTTCAGCACCAGCCGGATGATCCTTCTGGAACAAGGCGGGATCTTCGCATTGGCCAACCTCCGCGGCGGTGGTGAGTACGGAGAGGATTGGCACAAGGCCGGCATGAAAGAGAAGAAGCAGAACGTGTTCGACGATTTCATCTCGGCTGCAGAATACCTCATCGCGAACAAGTACACCGACAAAGAGCATCTCGCTGTGAACGGTGGAAGCAACGGAGGTTTGCTGATCGGTGCGGTGATGACTCAGCGGCCGGACCTGTTCAAAGTGGCTTTCCCCGAAGTGGGTGTGCTGGACATGCTGCGATACCAGAAGTTCACAGCCGGCTTTGGTTGGACACCCGAATACGGGAATGCGGACAACAGCAAGGAGGAATTCGAATACTTGCGCAAATACTCGCCGCTGCACAACGTGAAGCCAGCCAGCTATCCGGCTACGATGGTGATGACGGCAGACCATGATGATCGCGTGGTACCATCGCACAGTTTCAAGTTCATCAGCACGCTTCAACCTGCACAGCAAGGCGATGCGCCGGTTCTCATACGGGTACAAACACAAGCCGGGCACGGTGCGGGCATGCCCACCAGCAAGATCATTGAGCAACAGGCGGACAAGTGGAGCTTTTTCTTCCAGAATGTTGGCATGACCCCGAAGTTCGACGAACTGAAAGGGTTAGCGAAATAGAACACTAGCTTCGATCCAGGCAAAAGCCCCGATGGTGCGAACCATTGGGGCTTTTTCACGAACGCGCCTGCGGACCCAGAGTTGGTGACAAGCGCGACCACCCGAGCACGCTCTTGCTTTCGACCTTCTTTTACCCGCCTATCAGGTCAAGACCCAACTGATCTCCGGTGCTGGCCTTATTTTGCTGCACGATCTCCACATCCTCCACCGCGCTTATGCTGGCGACGTGGTCATATGGATTGCATAATGAACCGTCCGTGATCTAGTAGCCCGCCGGCCTGGGTCTGGAAAAGCTTCCATTGGAGAATTGGAGCAGGCCCGACAAGAGGTGGCGGCTCTTCTACCTATATCCATGGCTTCGTACACCGTCTATGATCCGATCTAAAGACATGCGAGCCTATGGAACGGCGGTATAGAGTATACCGGCGATCGTCGCGCTCAAATAGGAAGCCAGCGTTCCGCAAAAAAGCGCCTTCAATCCCAAGCGAGCGAGGTCCGCACGGCGACCAGGTGCCAGTTCACCAATGCCACCGATCTGCATACCCACACTGCTGAAGTTGGCGAAGCCGCAGATGGCGATGCTGACAATGGTCAAGCCCTTTCCAGAAATAACTGGAACAGCGTTGCTTGTAAGACTTTTAAAGGCTACAAACTCGTTCACGCTAAGCTTCTGCCCCAGCAATGTCGCAACACTGGTGACATCTTCGGAAGGCACCCCCATCGCCCATGCCATCGGCGTGAAGATCTTTCCGAAGATCCAATTCAAGCTGAGGTTCAGATCCGGACTGAAGATGTGCCCGATGTGAATGAGCATCCAATCGATCATGGCGATCAGCGCGATGAAGCCGATGAGCATGGCCACCACGTTCATGGCGATCTTGAAACCGTCTCCAGCGCCATGCCCAATAGCGTCGATCACATTGATATAGGGGCTCTTGACTTCCAACTTCACATTTCCCATGGTCTGACTTTCCTCCGTCTCCGGCCACACGATCTTGCTGATGACCAGTGCTCCCGGGGCCGCCATCAGACTGGCAGCGATCAGCTTCGGAGCAAGGTCGAGCCCGGCTTGAGCACCCATATTCACATACACCACCAGGATACCACCAGCGATGCATGCCAGGGATCCGCTCATACTGGCCAGTAATTCACTCTTCGTCATACCAGCGAGATAGGGCCGGATCATGACCTGGGCTTCCACTTGCCCTACAAAGGCGCTGGCCACATTGCTCAACGCTTCGGCACCACTCACGCGCATGATGAAGTTCATGGCTTTCGCGATCATGCTCACAACACGCTGCATAAGGCCGATGTGATAGAGCACGGCCACCAGCACACACACGAGGATGATCGTGGCGGTAACGTTGATCGCGAAGACAAAACCACCAGCTGCATAGTTCGCCACCGTGCCGTCGAACTGCATGGCTGCCAACCCACCGTAGGCGAACGAAGCACCTTGACGAGCGAACTGCTCGATCTTCTCCATACCATGCCCCATTCCTTGAAAGAAGGCGGTTACCGGTGGGATCTTCAACACCAATACGGCTATCACCAGTTGCAGCAAAAGCCCACTGATGACCAGTCGGAAGTTTATCCGTTTGCGATTGTTGCTGGCCAGAAAGGCAAGACCCAGTATCAGAATAATTCCGATCAGGCCTGTGAAGCGTTCAATATGCATAGGGTAAAAAAGAATGGTGCTTGGGCGAGGTCAATGTACGCGGCTTCATCAGATCCGTTTTGCCAACGGGTCTATCACGTTGTAGCGAACCCAGCGAGGCAGCAGAAAAGCGCCAATGGCGATATACGGGTAGTAGCTCATCAAACGCCATACGAAAGCGAGCTTATCCGGACCAACGGAAATGTACATACCCAGAAAATCGCGGAAGATGACCTCGGCGATACCGCTGCCGCCGGGCGTTGGCATCAGCAACACAATGATGCCCATGATCACTTGCTTGCCGTACATGACCAGATCGTTGCCGAATCCCATATCCGGATGGAACGCATGCACGATGCAGTTCACAATGGAAAAGCGGGCGGTCCAACTCAGGAACGTGGTAAGCAAAGCAGGCCACCAATAACTCCACCCGCGTTGCTTCAGTCCCCCGGCGGCTATGATCAGTTGATCGCCCGTGGTCACCATGTTCTTCCGCCAGCGGCGCAGGAATTTGATGGAGAAGATGCCCACCAGCGCGCTTTTACGAAAAAGGGGATTGATGAAGAGCGCGTAGGCCACAAAGAGCTTATACACCACGATAATGGAGAACACGATCCAAAAAATCACGAAGAAGCCCATACCTGCCCAGTTGCCGCTGGTATCCATGCCGGAGAAGAGTTCCAGTCGACCGACGGTGAAATACACGAGCGGGGCCATGATCACGATGAAAATGCCATCCAGAAAAGAGGTGAACGTGATCACGGTAATGCTCTTGCCAGCATCGATCCCTTCGCGCGAAAGGATCCAAATGGCAAAAAAGAACCCACCACCAATAATGCCCGGTGCCAGAGCGCTGGCGAACTCCCAGAGCATGATCACAACAATGGTTCGCCACCACGATAGCGACCGATCCGTAAGATGTCGGATGCGCAGGATGTACATCCAATCCCGCATGAACAAGCTCATCAACGCCAAGAACATCCAACCGGAGGTACTCCACGTCCATACCAAAGGTTGACTGGGGGCCTTACTGCTTGCGTTCCAAACAAGCAAAGCCGTAGTACCCAACCCGATGAACACGGGAAGCAGGATCTTTCCGAGGCTGAACCTCTTCAGAATACTCCGCTCGTCTTCGGCCATGCGCTAAACATAGTGCGAGAGTGCTCAGTAAAAGATCGCTCGTTTCAGCGAGACCCGTTCTTGGTCGGATCCATTCGCCACCCGGCAGCCACCGAGCGCAGTGAACAACTCAGTTCGTATCGCCCCTTCTCTTCAGCTCGTCGCGAAGACGGCTCGCACGCTCATAGTCCTCGTTGCCAAGGGCTTCTTCCAACATGCTTTTGAGGTCTTCCAAGTTGGCGGTTTTGATCGACTTCTTCTCTCCTTTTTCCGCCTTCTCTACTTTCTGGGAAGGCTCCTTCTCTTCTTCCCCATCATCCACCTTCAGCCCAGCAGCGCTCATGATGAATTCATACGAAAAAATGGGGCAGGCAAAGCGTAAAGCAAGCGCTATCGCATCACTGCTGCGAGCGTCCACTTCTACTTCATTTCCTTCCTGCTCGAGCACCAGTTTCGCATGGAAAATGCCTTCGACCAGGTCGTTGATCACCACTTCCTTCAACCCGATGTTCAATTGGTCGGCCAAATTCTTGAAAAGATCGTGCGTAAGCGGGCGCGCTGGTTTGATATTCTCTACTTGGATCGCGATGGCTTGTGCTTCGACTCCACCGATGATGATAGGCAAACGGCGATCGCCGTTTTTCTCAGCCAGTATGAGTGCGTAGGCCCCCGCGTGGGTGTGGCTGTACGTGATGCGCAGGAATTTCAGCTCGACCTTATCCATCCGGTGCGTGGCGGGGCGGTGAAGATAATCGCAGCGTGCTCAGGTATGAACACGGATCGTTCATTTACGAACCAAGTGCGGTGAACCCAATACGCGGAACAGGCTCAGCGCTCAGCGTTCAGCTTCTTCGCGGCTTCGATCAACTTGGGCAGGATCTCGAAGGCATCTCCAACAATGCCGTAATCGGCGGCCTTGAAGAACGGAGCTTCCGGATCCTTGTTGATCACTGCGATCACCTTGCTCTGGTTCACACCAGCCAAATGCTGAATGGCACCACTGATCCCAATAGCGATGTAGCAATTCGGGCGAATGGCAACTCCTGTTTGGCCCACATGCTCGTGGTGGGGGCGCCAGTGCATATCGGCCACAGGCCTGCTACAGGCTGTGGCGCCGCGAAGAAGCTGCGCCAATTCCTCAACAGGAGCCCAGTTCTCCGGGCCTTTCATTCCTCGGCCTGCACTTACCACGATCTCGGCCTCAGGCAACGGAATACCGGCGCCAGCTGCGCGAAGTTCCTTTACGATGATGCGAGCTGCACCCAGGTCACCATTGAACTCTTCAACCACTGCACCACCCGTGCCGCTCTCTATCGGCAGACTGTTCGGCATCATGCTGATCACTTTGATCGGGCTCAACACTTCAACCCAGGCCTGAGCTTTTCCGCTGAACACATTCCTTCGAACACGGAATCCATTGGCCATATCAGGCAAGGATATCGCACCCGCGACCTGCCCAGCTTTGAGTCGCGCGGCTACACGCGGAGCAACTGCCTTTCCCAAATTGTCCTGAACGAAAACGATGATCCGTGCATCTTCACTCTGAGCAACTGAAACAACCAATTTCGTCAACTGCTGGCCATCGGCTGATCCCACAGCACGCGCCACGATCACTTTGTTGGCGTTCAAAGCTGCGAGCTTGTCACCACCGGCATCGCCAAAGGTGACAGCCGTAAGGGTGGTTCCCGAAGCCTCAGCCACTTTACGGCCATAGGTAAGTGCTTCCAAGACGGCTTTTGCCACCTTTTCTCCACGGGTATCGATGAATACAAGGACGCTCATGTTCAGATGACTTTGGCTTCGGTGTGCAACAGTTCGATCAATTTCCCAGCCTCTTCGGCAGGGATCATTCTACATGCTTGCTTGGGTGGTGGGAGTTCGAATGAGGCTGTTCTCGCAATGCTCTCAACAGGAGCAGCTGGCAATACGTTCAGCGGCTTTGTGCGTGCGGCCATGATGCCGCGCATATTCGGGATCCGCTGCTCGGCCATGCCTTTAGCACAGCCGATCACCATTGGTAGAGCTACCTCGGCCACTTCCACTCCTCCGCGCACATCGCTTTCAAGTGTGGCGGTATTACCCGACACGTCAAGCTTCCCGACCACGGGCAAATAAGGCATGTCAAGGAGTTCTGCGAGCATAGCGCCTACCTGGGCACCATTGTGGTCGATGGTCTCTTTTCCGCAGAGGATCAGATCGAAGTTCTTGTCCTTGGCATACACCGCGATCTGCTCCGCTACCTCGAAGGCATCATTCGGTTGCGCATCAATGCGAACGGCATCATCCGCACCAATGGCCAGTGCCTTGCGAATAGTGGCATCATTATCAGCGCCACCTACGGTGATGCTCGTTACAGTGCCGCCTTGTGCCTCTTTCAGTTCGAGGCCACGCACCAATGCGTACCATTCATCATAAGGGTTCACGATCCAGGTAACACCGTTGCCATCATAGGCCGTGTTATTGTCCTTGAAGGAGATACGCGCTGTTGTATCGGGTACTTGGGAAATGAGAACGAGGATCTTCATGTTTGGCTATAACAACGGGGCGCGAAAATAGATCGGCAAAGGATGCGGAACTGACCAGGGGGGCGTTCGCGATGAACATGTTCGGAACTCAAACCGTCGTGACCTTTCCACCAGGTGTGCGATGGCCCCCGGGATAGAACACACCCGTGTTCAACCGCGCTTTTATGAGCAAGTCCTCGATGGATGCCGAACCATGTTGTTCGCCCGCCCGGATAACCAGCTCAGCAGTGGCTTCGGCGTCATTGCCTGCCCTGTGATGCACGAGCGGTATGCCGTTCCGGGTGCAAAGCGTCTTCAGATCGAATTTGGGCATAGCCGGCCATACGCGCCGGGCCAAGCTCACACTGCAGAAATACTGAAAAAGCGGGTGGGGTATCTTATAGCTCGCCAAGGTCCCTCGCAGCACGCCCATGTCGAATGAGGCATTATGGGCCACGATGGTCGACTTCTGTAGAAGGGGAAACACTTCTTCCCAAATACCTGCGAACGTTGGTGACTCAGCCACTTGCTCCGGGCGGATCCCGTGAACAGCGACGTTGAATGGTGAGAAGTAGGGCCAACTCGCCGGCTTGATCAGCCAGTTGCGCACTTCGCGAACCACTCCACCGCGCACCACAGCTATCCCCAGTTCACATGGGCTGTTCCACTTGGCTGTGGCTGTTTCGAAGTCGAGGGCGAGAAAATCCACGGCGCGAAGATGTCACGTTCGTATGATCGATCGCTAGTTCCGATCCGGTCACACGCTAGTTCACGATCGTCCCCCACAAACACCCCAAGAAGCACTTTCTGGACAAATTGTGCTTCCGAAACAGGTAACCCAAGGCACGCCGAGCAGTTCGATGGTCGTTCATTCAAGAGGCGCTGGCACTAGCTACCTTTGGCACGTTGAAGGGAGAAGCGCTGATCCCAATTATGACGAACAACGACCATCATAGAGTACCGCTAAGCCCGAACCAAAAGTCGCGGCGGATCAATCTGGATACGGACATCTATGGCACTTTCGCCGAGATCGGTGCTGGCCAGGAAACGGTGCGACACTTTTTCCGCGCAGGGGGCGCCAGCCAGACCATCGCAAAGGCGATGAGCGCGTATGACAAGGACTTCAGCAACGCCATATACGGGCCTGAGCCAGGCAATCGCTTCGTGTGCGAAAGCCGGCTCAAGAACATGTTGCGCCACGAGTTCGGCCTAATGCTCGAGCGCCTTAGTCGCACTGATCACCCCACGAAGAAGTTCTTCACGTTCGCCAATACGATCGCCAGCAGTACGTATGAGCGCCCGCATAGTGGGCACGGCTGGATAGGCGTTCGCTTTCAAACCGCACCGGACCGCCCAACCAGCGATGTGATCATCCACTTGCGCTTGCATGATCCAGACATCAGCCTGCAGCAAGAAGCGGTAGGCATAATGGGCGTGAACCTGATCCATGCCTGCTTCTTCCATCATAAGGATCCGCAGGAGATCATGACGGCGATCTACGACAATGTGAGCCGGCACGTGGTGGAGATCGACATGATCCAGATGAACGGTCCGGACTTCAGCCAGATAGATAACCGGCTACTGAGTCTGCAACTGGTTAAGCGTGGTTATACCGATGCTGTGATCTTCGGCCCAGACGGTCAGAACCTGCAGGCGAGCGAAGCCCTCTACAAGAAGAACATCCTGGCGATCCGCGGAAGCTTCCGCCCGGTCACCAAGGTGAATATCGACATGATCATGAACGGCTACAACATGTTCATCAAGGAGCAGCGTGTAGACCGACAGAACTTGCAGGTACTCTTCGAGATCACCCTGAACAATCTGCAAAGCGATACAGGGGATGTGGATGAGAAGGACTTCATAGATCGAGCCGATATCCTATGCAGTCTGGGCCAGACCGTATTGATCAGCAATTATCAGGAGTACTACAAGCTGGTCGAATATTTCAGCCGCTACACCAAGGCCCGCATGGGGTTGATCATGGGAGTGAACAACCTGATCGAAGTATTCGAAGAGAAGTACTACCGTCACCTGAACGGTGGTATGCTGGAAGCATTCGGGATCCTGTTCACCCGCGATCTGAAAGTGTACGTCTACCCGAGCAAGCCGAGCTTCGACGCGCCTATCATGACGTTGGAGGACATGCCGGTGCATCCTCGATTGAAACCGCTGTATGAGTACTTGATCAGTAATAAGCGACTCGTGGATATCGAGAGCTTCGACCCCACCGTACTTCACATTTTCAGCAAGGCCGTACTGAATATGATCCGTGATAGCAAACCGGGTTGGGAGGATATGGTACCACCGTACGTGGATAATATGATCAAGGATAACAGGCTGTTCGGATATGTGCCGCACCCTGTTACGGCGGAAACTGGCCAGAAAGCCGGTAAAGCGAAGGCTTGAGCCATTACGTTTCGATTCCTTCAGCATTCGCCCAGCATGTCAAGGTTGGTCGTGTTGTATTGCGCTGTCTCCGCAGTTTTATCCGCTGGAACGTGCTTTTCCGGAATTCCACGCTCCGGTTCTGATCCTGTCATCGAACAGACGCCATTGCTGGCGCGGCCCAGCACGTTGAGCGAGCGTTATGCCCCACCACGGGGTTTCGTCCGAACGCCCGGAAATGAAGGGTCTTTTTCAGCCTTCCTGCGCCGGCTTCCGCTTAAGCCCGAAGGATCGCAAGTCCATCTTTTCAATGGTGATCTGAAGCGTTGGCAAGGAGCTCAAGCGGCCGTGATCGACATGAGCGTTGGTGCCAAAGACCTGCAACAATGTGCCGATGCTGTGATGAGACTCAGGGCAGAATATCTGTTCTCCACCGATCAAACAGCCAACATCCAATTCAGCTTCACCAATGGATTTTCCGCGCCGTTCGCTCGTTGGATCAAAGGCGAACGGATCACGGTGAAAGGAAACGAATGCGCTTGGGTTCCTGGTGCAAAGCCGGGGGCAACGCATCATGATCTGTTGAACTACTTGCAAGTGGCATTTACATACGCTGGAACGCTTTCCTTGAGCAAGGAATTAGAGGATGCCTCAGCACTGCCAGTGCAACCTGGAGATCTGTTCATCCACGGTGGAAGCCCGGGCCATGCGGTCATTGTGGCTGATGTAGCCACAAGCGCTCTGGGGGAACAAGTGTTCATGTTGGCCCAGAGTTACATGCCCGCTCAGGAGATCCATGTACTTCGGAACCTTGAGAATACCGAGCTGTCGCCTTGGTACAAGATGGATCAAGGGTCCGAATTACTAACCCCGGAATGGCGATTCTCCTGGGCAGAACGAAAACGTTGGAAGTCGCCTTGAGCAACGATCCATATCATCGGTCCGTTAGCTTACAAAGCCCTTCCGATGAGAGTCTTCATAACTGTGCTACTGATAGCAGGCACTTTCTGCAGGTCGCGCGCTGAAATAACTTCGCTGGTCGCATTGCTCGAACAAGGGCGGATCCAATTATCACCCCACGGCACAGGGGGGCATAGTGGCGAATGCTTGAAGGTGGATGTCCGGAATCTTTCTTCTTCACCGATCCGTACCAGCATTCCGCCAGGCTGGGTATTTCCCAGCGAAAAACCAGAGGTTCAAGACCTCATCGTGATGCGTGAAGAGGTGATCGTCCTTGCCCCAGGCCAACGCCGCACTGTGACTTGTCGAGCATTCTGTTGTGAGGCAAGCCATAGTGGGCCTGCGGAAAACGAACCCTTTCGAAAAGGGCATCCAGCAAGCGCAACACTCATCGCACTCGCGCAGCTCGTTGATTCTGGCGCATACGCTGACCATATTGTGCAGAATGCCGTTTGGGTATTGAGCGATGGGAACGATATCAACAGCACGGGCCCGATGGACAGCAGTGCCGATGATCGCCTCCGCAACAGATTGAGCGCATTGAGCGACCAACCCATACCGCGCTATACCGTGCGCTATGCGAACACGGAGCAACAAGCCTGTTCACGCCGGCCTGAAACGATATCGCGAACCATTGCCATTGATCCTTCAACCGCGCAACACCTTACGGTTGTGGTGAAGAGCGACAATGGTCGCGTTGTAGAACTGATACACCGCGATCTTCTTGTCGCTGCTGGAAGAACTGCATTGCCCATCTCCTTGAATGTGCTGAATTGGCCCGCCGGGCGTTACGCTTTCTATGTGTACACAACGGAAAGCACTCCAGTGCACCGATTGCCGTTCACCTTGTGATCGCACCGCTACCTTCCGGCCATGGGAAGGATCGCGATCTTTTGCGGAGCGAGTGCGGGGAATGATCCCCGGTATATGCAAATGGCAATTGACGTTGGGCGCACTATTGCGAACCGCGGGAACGGGATCGTATATGGCGGTGGCCACGTAGGCTTGATGGGGCTGGTAGCCGACGCCGCAATGAAGGCTGGTGGCGAGGTGATCGGTGTGATCCCGCGCTTTATGGAAAAGGCCGAACTCGCGCACCAAGGCGTTACACAACTCATTCTTGTGGATACCATGCACGAGCGCAAACAAAGAATGCACGAGTTGAGTAGCGCCGTTATCGCCTTGCCCGGCGGCTTTGGCACCATGGATGAACTTTTCGAATTGCTCACCTGGCGGCAGATCGGCTTGCACGAGCAACCTATTGGCTTGTTGAACGCGTTCGGATTCTACGATGCACTGTTGCAGCAAGTAGAGCACATGCGGAAAGAAGGATTCCTGCACGGCGATACACGATTGGTGGTGGAAACGGAGATCGAACGGTTGCTGGATCGGTTGGCATAAGGACCATCGATCTATAGCCTTGCAACGATCAGGGTTATACTGGCTTTCCAGGATCGCTTGACGATCAAATACCCCGCGATCCCGTGGAATTCCCGGTTATCTTTCGACGTCACACCAAACGCCGAATCATGAAACATCTTCTTACGCTGATCGTTTCCGTTGGCCTTATCAGCGCCTTCGCTCAAGAGGGCACCACCTTCGAACTGGCCTTTGACGCTCCAGGCCTCGAGGGATATTCCAACTACGTCGACGGGGCTGTTGCGGAAGACGGCTCGATCGCCTTGCTCAGTGGCAACCCGCAACTCACGGAATCCCAATTCATCATTACGAGACTGCATCCTGATGGCTCTTTTGCCTGGAGTAACCGAGTAAGTACTACAAGTGCGGATCAGTGGTTGGAGCCACGAAAGACCATATTCACTTCAACAGGCGACATTCTCTGCTTCGGGTTGAATTATTCCAGTGCCGGAAGCAAATATTTCTTGGTACGACTAACGGGCGCAGGCGAGCTTCTGTGGTCACAACTATACGCGGCGAATGTTGATGCTCTTGGTGGTGATTATGGGTTCAGTAACCTGCACGCCACACCAGATGGTGGTGCCTCGGTCAGTTTAGGTATGTTCAGTAAGGCGATCGCCATGCGAGTAAATGCGGCTGGCGCAGTGCAGTGGGCCCGTAGCTTCCTGACCACTGAAGGCCCCACAGAAAAAAATCCCGGATTCGATTTCGCCGCTTTGCCTGACGGAGGCATGCTCCTCTGTGAAAAAGCGGAATCCGACATTTTTCTTGTACGCACCGATCCCGATGGCGACCTGCTCTGGTCACAACGCTATCCCAATGGCGCGTACAACCACCCCAAAACCGCTATTGGTATAGCTGACGGCGGCTTTTTAATAGCTGGAGGCACAACTTATGGCGGTTTTGGGGTTGGGGTAACCGCACCTTTTGCCATGCGTTTGGATCAATTCGGCAACACCATTTGGTTCAAGAGCTACACATTCGATGAGTGCTACGTTGAAGCCTTTGAACAAGCGATCGAGTTGCCCGACGGAACCTATCTACTGACTCCTACAGAATATTCCCAAGGATTGATAGCTCTGCGCGTTTCGCCGCTAGGCGTGCCCATTGCTGCATCAACATTATCCGGTAACCTCAGCGGTTACACCGACATTATCGGCACACACGATGACGAAATACTGGCGAGCGGTGTAGTTACAATGACAGACAACTTCGGCAACTACACATCAACCATCCCTGTTCTGCGATCGAACAGCAGTATGCAAATCGAATGTGGAAGTGGCACAACAGGTGCTTCTACTGTTGATGGGACCGCACTTATCCAACCTTCATCCGGCTGTAATGTGCAAGATGAAAATGTGGGCTCGGAAGCATTCAATGTTGTGCTAACAGAACAGGTCGCTGGTACAGGATCGTTCTGCCTTGCACTAACGGGTGTCCAAGAGCAGCGCGGAGGCACACCTATTTCCGCCTTTCCCAATTTGCTTTTCCCTGGCAGTGCCTTGGTGATCGACATGGGTACGACCAAGGCAGTCCGTGTCATTGAACGATATACAACTGATGGCCGCCAACAATCAGTGGTTTCGGTTCCTGTAAACCAGCAACGCTTCGAAATGAACACAACAGGCTGGTCAACCGGCGTTCACACCTTGCGCGTAGTTGGTGAAAGCAACCAGCCCGTAGGAACGGTTCGAGTTGTGGTTCAATAGTAACCGACCTCTTTTTGTCATAAAGAACCCGGTCTATCAGCCGGGTTCTTCATTCAGCGAACAGCAGCCAACCGTTCGGCCCGTGATAAATGGCGTATGACCCGCTCCTACTTTCGCCCGCCTTAATGCGGAGCAGGTATTTCCTCAAGATTCTCTTAGCGATCGCCCAGGTGGTCATAGGTTCGTGTGCCTATGGCCAACGCAGCCAACCTGATACACTTTTTGCCCTTCGCACAGTTGACCACCTTGTATTGGATGGCGTCCTTGATGAAGCTTGTTGGAAGCAAGCGATCCACATCTCCAATTTCCATCAGCGTGATCCGCACCAGGATAGCACTGCTAGCGATCACCTCGATATGGCCATGGTGTATGACGACCTGGCCATCTACGTAGGTGCGGTGTGTTCGGTGAGTGACATTGATCGGATGCAGGCCAAGTTCATGCAGCGGGACTTCGCTTGGTTCGCCGATGACAACTTCCAGTTCGTCATCTCCACGTTCAACGATCATCGCAACGGATATCTGTTCGTTACCAACCCGAACGGCGCGCGGGGATATGCAAGTGAGCCCAAATGGCGGCTTCAATACAGATTGGAACGGCGTGTGGGATGTTGTCACGAGTTGCACACCCGAAGGTTGGACCGCTGAATTCCGGATACCCTTCAACACGTTGCAATTCCCAAATGTGAAAGAGCAAGTCTGGGGCATCAACGTGGAGCGCAATGTTCGCAGCAAGAACGAGCAGGTGAATTGGCAAGGCTGGGGCCGCAACACCAGCCTTGAAAACCTGGTGAACACAGGCACCATTGTCGGCATACATGACATCGGTTATGCGAAACGTTTCGAGCTGAAGCCGTTCGCACTAGGCGGCATCCAACAAGGGGCCGGGGCAAAAGACGAGTTTACCGGCAAGCTCGGCGGCGATCTCAATATCAATATCTCCCCTACCCTCAAACTGAACCTCACTGCCAATACTGATTTCGCTCAAGTGGAAGCCGATCGTATTCCTGTGAACCTGTCGCGATTCAGCTTGTTCTACCCGGAAAAACGGGCGTTCTTTCTGGAAGGTGCGGGTAATTACCAATTCGAGATCGATGGCGCCAATCGCTTCTTCTATACCCGTACGATCGGCATCGAAAATGGTGCACCTGTTCCTGTGCTCGGTGGCGCGCGCTTGTTCGGTAAAGAAGGACGCAACAATATCGGCGCTCTGGTGCTGGAAACGGGTGCTACGGATATTGCGCCAGCCACCAACAACGCCGTGCTCCGTTACAAGCGCGACATTGGTGAACAGAGCTTTCTGGGTGGCATAGTCACAAGCAAGATCAACAAGGACTTCAGCAACCAAGTGATCGGCCTGGATGGCGGCTGGGGCAGCAATCGTTTCTTGAAAGACAAGACTATACGGGCATCCGGTTGGCTCGGCCAGAGCGTAACCAATGGAACAGTGGACACGAACGGCACGAGCGCCGGCGTGTATGTGGAGTACCCGAACGATCTTTTCGATGCGGCTTTCCTGATCGGCACCACGCAAGGTGGATTCAACCCGCAGCTGGGCTTTTTGAATCGAACGAATTACGAAACCGTGCAGGCAGAGGTGAACTTCGAGCCTCGTTGGTTCCAGAAGCTTGGCGTTCGTAAAATGCAATTCGGGTTATGCGACCTTGAGTTCTATCGCACGGCCTTCACCAACTACACCGAGTCGTTCTCGCTCAATACCAGGCCTCTTGGCTTCCTTTTCAAAACCGGCGATGAATTCGGGCTCAATTTCACTTTCTATGAGGATGGTGTGAGAGAAACCTTCGACATCAGCGATGATATCACTATTTCCGCTGGCCGTTATCGCTATCGAGAGACCACGCTCTATTTCAGCACTTTCAGGGGCAGAAGGCTACAGGCCCAGTTCATCCCAACGTTCGGCAGTTTTTTCGGTGGACGTAAGATCACATATGAAAGCACGCTCAAGGCCAATCTGAGCAAACACTTCAACATCACCTTGGAACACACCTGGAACAAATTGACTTTTCCTGCGAATGAAGTCCGCAGCAAACAGGTGCTCGAAACCAACGAACTCGCACTCTATCCTACCTACTCCTTCAGCACAAACCTGACCTTTTCCGTATTCGGACAGTGGAACAGCCTGAACGATTTCGTTCGCATAAACGCCCGGCTGCACTGGATACCACGCATCGGAACGGACCTTTTCCTTGTCTTCGACCAGTCGCATTCGCCCAGTGACCGTATCGACTTCGCGCAGCCTACTTCGCGCAGCGTTGTTGGGAAATTGGTGTGGCGGGTCGTCTTTTGACCAAGATGGACAAAGCGGCCACCCTTCGTGAATTACAGAAGATCCCGAGCATTGGCAAAGCTTGCGCGCTGGATCTGTGGAACATTGGCATCCGAGGACCGGCGACCTGAGGAATGCTGACCCCGAAGCACTCTATGAGGACCTGAACACCTGGAGCGGCGTTCGACATGACATATGCATGCTCTACACGTTCCGGTGCGCCGTGTATTTTGCTTCACATGAGGTGCACGACACGGAGAAATTGAATTGGTGGTATTGGAAAGACCGAACGGATCCCGCGGGAGTTCGCCAGGCCTGATCTTTGAGGGTGCATGAACATGCGATGTTCACTCACTTTTCTGGCACTCGTTACAGGGATCGCCTCTTTCGCGCAGAATGCCACAGCCCGTCTGCGAGCTGAATTGGAATTCATCCATGAACTCGATCAGCGTGATCGGCAAAACGTACACAACTACCCAAGCGGGGCTCAAAAGGACAGTGTGATCACCCACATGGTTTTGCAGGACTCGTTGGACCTGTTGCGGGTTACAGCAATCCTTGATAGTGCCGGATGGCTTGGGGCTGACGAGATCGGAGCAACCGCGAACCAAGCCTTGTTCTTGGTACTGCAACACGCTGATGCGAAGCCTGAGATCCAAGCTGACTTTCTCCCGATAATGCGCCAAGCGGTGGCGGACGGAAAAGCCCGAGCGGATGAATTGGCCATGTTCGAAGACCGTGTGGCTGTAAACCATGGACGGCCGCAGATCTACGGGTCACAGATCGGCTGGAAGGATGCCAAGCCGTATATGCGAGAGATCGAGGACGAAGAGCACGTGAACGAACGGCGGGCAGCAGTGCATTTGGAGCCGCTGGAGAAGTACGCCGAAAGGTTCGGTCTGCTATGGGAACCACCAGAAAAGAAGGAACGCCTCCTTTTGATGGGGCCAAAGTGAGCTTCGATGCTCGGAATCCCTGTTTTCGAAGAAAGCGCGGAACTCCGTGATATTGAGCAAGGTACTTTAGCCGCGTACAACCCAACCCCATGAACCTCACACGCATCTATTCCTTGCTCTTCAGTGCCATTTGTCTTGGCGTAAATGCCAACGCCCAATGCGCTGCAGGCGAAGTGCAAGTCACCATAGCAGTATCCACAGACGACTATGGCTATGAGAACTATTGGCAGCTTACCGCTTCCGGCGATCCGTGTGGAACCAATACCATTTTTACAGGGGGTAATCCAACAATGTCCTGCAACAGCGGTGGTATCCAGCTGCAGGACATGAGCGGGTACGGCAACAACGTCACCATCACCGAAGGTCCTTGGTGCCTGATAGAAGGCAGCACCTACACCATTTGGTCTGTGGATGATTGGGGCGATTCACATGCCAGCTACGAGGTGTTCGTGAACGGGGTTTCCATCATTACGTTCAGCGATGGCGTGGGCTCAGATGTGGCTTTCACTTTTCTTGCTCAACTGCCGCAAGCGAGGGATATGAGTGTGAGTGATCTTACCACCGCATTGTACAGTTATACTGGGGAAAGTGTAACCGTGCGTGGTGCCATTACCAGTTTCGGGAGCACAACTGTCAATTCATTCGATCTGAACTACAGTATTGATGGAGGTGCAACACAAACGCAATCCATCTCGGGCGTTTCATTGGGTGCCAGCGATACGCTGGAGTTCTCGCATTCAGTTCCCTGGACCCCATCAGGTACCGGCACCTACGGTCTTTCGGTTTGGGCCACCAACATCAATGGCGCGGAGGACCTGGTGCCATTCAACGATACTCGCGCGGCTACACTGACAGTCAACGAAGCCAAGCCGAACCTGGTAGACAACATTCTTGGAAGCGTGTACACCGTTACCCAGATCGCGAACAGTGACCAAGACCTATTGGTGCCGCGTGACCTGGACTTTCACCCAGACCTTTCACGCAATGAATTGTGGGTGATCAACAAAGACACCGAAGCCAGTGGAGGAAGCACGGTGAAGTTTTCGAATGCTGGAGATGTGGATCAAACATTCCTATGGCAAGAAGACCCAAGCAATGGCCACTTCATGAGCCTACCTACCGGGATCGCTTTTGCTGATAATGGTAATTTCTCAACCAGCCCTGGTGTTTTCGATGCCAACCATAATGGTGGTGATCCATTCACAGGCATCACCCTATGGAGTAGCGATCCGGCGATCTACGCACAACCCATTTTCGGTGGCCTGGGAAGCCACTTGGATATGCTGCACGTTACGCCCAATTCACAAGGCCTTGCGGCCGAAACGTGGAACAGATTCTGGGTCGTCGATGGCTTCAACGGCGATATCGTGATGCACGATTTCCGCAAAGACCATGGTCCGGGCAATGATTATCATGGCAACGCCATCATTCGTCGATACGATGAGATCCAGATAACCAAGGACCCCAACGACCATATCGTGAGCCATTGTGCGCTTGATAAGGGCACTGGCTGGTTGTATGTAGTTGACTTTGGAGGCCAACGTGTGTTCCGGATCAATACGCATTCCGGCGCAGTAAGTGGACTTGGTGACTTTGGACCGTTCGAGACCTATGTGGAATACTCCATGGTAACCGGGTATGAGAAGGAAGTCATCATCACCAGTGGGCTCGAACAGCCAGCTGGTATCGAAGTGATCGGTGAGCGGCTCTTGGTGAGCGACCATGCGAACGGCGAGATCATTGTGTACGACATCGGTTCACCGGTTGTAGTGGAGATCGGTCGCATCGAAACGAACAGTCCTGGCATTATGGGCCTAACGATAGGGCCTGATGGTCGGATCTGGTTCGTTAATGCCACCACACATCAACTGATGGTGGTTGCCGAGGGGCCGGTTGCTGTGAACGAAGAAGCACGCAACGATTGGTACATCTCCCCTACCGTTACTACCGGATCTGTGCGGCTCGTGGGCGATGCGCTCTTCAACGGAAGTGAGGACGTGCTGATCATTGATGCCCAAGGTCGAAATGTGCTTCGTTCCAAGATAGGTGCTCTGCGCAATGGCCTCGACTTGTCAGGGCTTTCGATGGGTGCCTATTCGTTGCGCATTGGTGGCGATGTGCGACGGGTGGTAGTGCAACATTGATCGTTGCCTCGATCTTCCGAGTTCACTGATCTTGGCATGCCGAGAGGCATCTGCTTTCAACGCAACCTTATCGTTGCATCGTGACCATGCGCATCGTGATAGTGCCTCTGCTCCTGTTCTGGACAACAGGTGTTTTCTGGTGCTTCCGGGCGGGAATTTGAGCGTACTGCACGAGCTAACTGCGATGTACGCGCACTGCGGATCGACGGAGCAGGAAGACCTAACGCCCATGGACTTTCCTTCAGACCACAAGGTCAAAGGCATCAATGTTGCGGGATCAACGAAGGGCACTGTTTACGAGGTGAACGTGGAGAAGGGCGAGGAGAAGGATTGATCGAACAGAGGTGATCCGGGTAAGTGCCTTGGGCAGGAACCCGGTGAACCGCAGCTGAACACATGAAGATCCCTTCGGGTGGGTGAAGGATCGACGCCTCAGGACTTCACTGGAGCCCCCGCGAACACGCGTGCCACCACTTCTACTGCACGGTCCACATCCTCCTGCGTCGTGAATTTGCTGAACGAGAAGCGCACGTTGGCCCCGGGACGCTCGGGATAGAGGTGGCCCAGCACGTGTGAGCCCTTGTTGCTGCCGCTGCTGCAGGCGCTGCCGCCGCTGCACGCAATACCCTCGATGTCCATGTTGTAAATGAGCATCTCGCTCTTACCGTCATCCGGGAAGTTCACACTGAGCACGGTATACAACGCTTTCTCGCTGCTATCGCCGTTGAAGCCGATACCTGGAACAGCCTCCAGTAGTCTCTTCTTCATATGTTGTTTCAAACCCGAGATATGGCGCACATGTTCATCGAGATCGCGATAGCCCACTTCCATCGCTTTGGCCAACCCAACAATGCCGTATATGTTCTCGGTACCCGCGCGCATGTTCCTTTCTTGGGAACCTCCCAGGATCATGGGCTTCAGCGTGGCGCCATTGCGCATGTACAAGAACCCGATGCCTTTGGGACCATGGAATTTGTGTGCGGCGCAGGTGATAAAGTCGATCGGCGTGTTGGCCAGATCGAAGCGGTAATGCCCCATGGTCTGCACGGTATCACTATGGAAGAGCGCATCATATTGGCGACAAAGATGTCCGATCGCCATCAGGTCGATACGTGTACCGATCTCGTTGTTCGCATGCATCAGGCTTACAAGCGCCTTGGGATATGCTTTCAAGAGTGCTTCCAAATGCACCAGATCCGGCTGGCCATCAGCGTGCAGCTTCAGCCAATGTGCCTTGGCCTTACCCTCGGATTCAACGGCATGTGCGACGTATTCGACCGCGTGGTGTTCGATCGGCGACGTGATCACGTTTTGTACTCCCAAGTCGCGCACACTGCCCATGATGGCCATGTTGTCCGCTTCAGTGCCGCCACTTGTGAATACGATCTCGCCTGGTGCACAGTTCAGCAAGCTGGCAACCGTGCGTCGAGCTGTTTCCACGGCTGCGCGTGTTGTTCGCCCAAAACTGTGTATCGCACTCGGATTACCATGGTGCTCGCGCATATATGGCAGCATGGCATCCAAGACTTCGGGATCGAGCGGAGTGGTTGCCGCATTATCCAAGTACACTTTCTTCATCGCCCGCAAAGTTGGGCCGATCGGCGATCAAGTGATGCGAAAATCGTAGCAGGCTTGGGAAGATGGCAGGCGCAAGCAGGATCCTGCTCGTACGTTTGTGCTATGCGTAGGGTCAGCCTTTCGATAGTCGTGTTCGTGCTCCTCACGAAACTTGTGGCCCAGACCACGATCAACGGCCCAATGCCCGGCTATAGCGAGTGTTTGGAAGGTATCGTGTGGATGCAATGCCACGAACCTTGCATTGCGCAAATGGAATACTGGAAAGAAGGTCAGCAGGATAGCGTGTTGAGCTCTGCAGAAGTACGCGGGCTTAGGGAAAAGGCCTTCGCCATAGACCTCATCGCCGACCAAGTGTTACCTGGAACAACGTACGAGTACCGGGTTCTGGTGAATGGAGAACGCATTGCCAACCCAGAACCACTCCGGTTCAAGACCCAACCTCTATGGAAATTCCGCGGAGACCCGCCAGAATTCACGTTCGCAACTGGCAGTTGTGCATACATCAATGAGCTGGCATACGACCGTCCTGGCAAGCCATACGGCGGTGGGATGGGCATTTTCAATAGCATTGCCGATCAGAAGCCGGACTTCATGCTCTGGCTGGGAGACAACATCTACTTGCGCGAACCGGATTGGGGCAGTTGGAGCGGGTACTTGCACCGCTACACGCACTTGCGATCAACACCGGAAATACAGAAACTCCTGAGAAGCACGCATCATTACGCTATTTGGGACGATCACGATTTTGGCCCGAACGATGCGGATGGCAGCTTCGTGAACGCTGAAATGGCGAGAGAGGCCTTCGATCTCTTCTGGCCGAATCCACCGCGCACAGCACCCGGTGTGGGTGGAACAACCACATCGTTCACGTATGCCGATGTCGACTTCTTTCTTCTCGACGATCGGACGTTCCGCGTGCCCCCGGAGGTGCTGACAGACAGTGCGACCATGTTGGGTGATGCCCAGATCGATTGGCTCATCAGAGCATTGAAATACAGCGATGCGAGCTTCAAGATGATCGCCTTGGGTGGCCAATTCCTGAACAGCGCTGCCGTGTACGAGACCTATTCCATGTACCCCCTGGAAAGACAGCGGATACTGGACCGATTGAACGCTGAGGGCATCAAAGGAGTGGTATTTATCACTGGGGATCGCCATCATACAGTATTGAGCAAACTCAACCTTCCCAATGGCCAGCCTGTTTACGACCTCACTGTATCCCCATTGACGAGTAGTGTGCACGAGCCAAAGGAGAGCAATACGTTGGCGGTTGAAGGCACACTGGTGAGCGCCCGCAATTTCGCTACAGTTCGATTCAAAGGCCCCCTGAAACAACGCATCATGTCCATCACGATTCGGGATGAGAACGGCAAAGAGCTTTGGACCAAAGACATACAGGCGCCGTGATCGTGGATCGCCTTTTTACTTTTGCGCGCAAATGAACTTGAACAACGCCATGCTGATCCGCCCTATCCTCATAGGTTCAATGCTGGTCCTTTTCGCTTCCTGCGGGAACGAAGGCGGGACGACCGAGGGAAGCACCGCTCCTACCGCGGGGGGAAATACCACAACCTCCCAACCTCCACCAAGGACCAGCGACGATTGGCATAGCACCGATACGCTTTTTGCCATGATGGGCGGCGTGAACGGCAAGGTGGTGGCCGATCTTTTTGTGGGGGATGGGTACTACACGATGAAATTGCTGGAAGCCGGCGCCCACGTGATCGCAATGGACGATGACCCACGTAACATTGAAGCCATCACGGCCAAGAAGAAGGAAATGAACATCGGTGATGACCGACTTGAGATCCGCACGTGCACGCCAGGTTCGCCCAACCTGAACATTGCTGAAGTTGACATTGCTCTTTGTACCCGGCCATTCATAAGTATCCCGGACCATACTGGCTACTTCACCAAGGTGAAAGCATCCATTAAGCCACCATGCCAACTGTTCATCGTGGACTTCCTACAGGAGCAAACACCCGTGGGCACGCCTATGGATCAGCGGATCCCTAGTGAAATGGTCATGGATGCTATGGAGCCGGCTGGATTCACGGACATTGGCGCCTACGGTTTGAAGTTGCCGTACCGTTTTGTGGTTCAGGCTATGGAATTTGTAGAAGGACCGGATGGGCCCGTGATGCCTCAAGGAACTGTTCAGGTTCCTTGACGAACAGAATAGAAAGAGAAGCCCCGTGCAATGGATGCACGGGGCTTTTTGTTTCATTGAGTTTTCTCGGGCCAAGCACCAAAGGAGTTTTGCATTGCCGTTCGGGAAACTGATACAGCATATGTGATCCTCTTCTATCCCGGATCCTTTTTCAGGTGCTGTTCCAGAACAACTGACCTGTAGTTGAATCCGCCCTCGCTTGAAGATAAGAGGAAATGGGCTATCCATAGGATCACAGACCCAACAAAAGAAAAGGCCGCCTCGAATGAGGCGGCCTTTTCGACATATCTCTCCAACAGACTACTGCCAGAAGCTCACTTTGAACTCCACACGACGGTTCTGTGCACGACCTGCGGAGGTCTTGTTATCCGCAACTGGCATGGTTTCACCATGGCCATAACTCTTGGTACGATTGTCAGCAATACCCTTGTCGGTCAAGTATTTCTTAACGGCTGCAGCACGATCATCGCTGAGCTTCTGGTTCTTGGCATCATCACCTTGGTCGTCGGTGTGTCCATGTATCTCCAGATCATACGTTGGGTTATCCTGCATGACTTTAACCACATCGTTCAATATGGTGTAGCTCTCCTTTTTGATGATGCTCTTACCGGTCTCGAACTTCACTCCGCTCAAGGCCTTTTCGAAGAGCTTCTTGGTTGCCTCGTTAACCTCAGGACAACCGCTCATACTGGCCACGCCTTTCTCATTGGGGCAACGATCCACGTTGTCAGCGATGCCATCGCCATCGCTGTCCGGGCAGCCTTTCATATCAACAGGGCCGCTTTTGTCCGGGCATGCATCCAATGCATCCGCAATACCATCTCCATCACGGTCAGGACAGCCACCTAAAGCAGCCAGTCCTTTCTCTTGTGGGCAGCTATCATCCTTATCAGGAACACCATCACCATCAGTATCAGGCTCTGGATGCACATTCACACTGATACCATCGATATAGTAGTAAGCATGCTGGTTGTCGGCACCCTCGATCACCTTGCTCTTTTCCATGCCTGCAGCCGGGAAAGCACCGATCACCAAGAACTTCTCGGTGCCATCAGCGATGAACGTACCTTTCACTTCGGTCCAGTTCTGCTTGTCATTCACACTCGTTGCAATGCTCACTTGTGGCTTTTCCGTGAGGAAATGCAGGTTTTTATAGGCGAGCATCGTAGGCGAGCAGTAACCACCAATTCCACTTACAGCACGATCGCTGCCATTGGAAAGTTTCACGCGGAAACTGACATCGTATGGCTGGCCAGCTGTGAGCGGAGCGTTCAACTCGGTTTGCAGGTACTCGCTGTATTGCTGGTAACCCGGATTGCGGAAATCAACATCGGTTTTGAAAACGCGTTTCCAGTTCTGGCGCATATCCTCCTTGTAGGCCACGAAACCAGCATATCGCTCACCTTCAAAGGCGGGTGTTCCTGTGCCCAGATCATTGTCTGGAACGCCTGTGTAACAAGCCGTTTTATCGAACACATCGCAAGAAGCGTTATTAGCGTTCGACCAGCCTGTTGCACGCTCGAGCTGATCCCAAGTAGTGATGGCCTTACTGACTTCTTCGAAGCCGGAGTTCTTCACCAAGTTCGGGCCGGCTTGGGCCATTGCGCCACAAACGGCGAAAAGACCCATTGCAACAACGGGGTAGCGTGTGTTCAACATTGATATTTTTTTTGGTTGTGGTGGTTTTGGACTGTGTTTACCAAACAGGTCACATACAAAGTTGCGTACTTTTTTTTCAGCCCTTATCGAAAGCAACCTCAATCCTTTTACTGTATACACCTTACTTGGTTTCCTTCAGGCTGATATTATCAACGTAGTAGTACGCGTACTGGTTGTCCAGACCTTCTATCAGTCGTTTCGTGTCAAAGCCCGCAGCAGGGAATGTTCCGATCGTGATGTACCGCTCTCCACCATCGGCCTCGAACGAGCCTTTTACTTGCACCCACGTACTCTTTTCACCAACAATGGCATCTACCGAAACAAGTGGTTTTTGCTCCAAAAAACGGCGGTGATCGAAGTGCAGTGCTTCGGCGCTGAAGTAGGCCCCAAGACCAGAAACGGCTCTGTCACTATTCCCGGAAAGGCTCACCCAAAAGGTGATCTCGTACACCTTTCCTTCCTGCAGAGGTTGCATCAACTCGGAGGTCAGGTATTCAGAATAGGCACTCCACCCTTGCACAAAATCGTCTTCCCCAGCTGCAAGACTTCGGCGCTGATCATCTTTCCAGGCAAAGAAGCCAGCATAGTGTTCCCCTTCCTGCGGGTCCATGTGGCCATAATCATTGTCCGGTATACCGATCGTTTTGGCGGAAGCGCTCTTTGAGAAAAGTTCAGAGAACCCAATGGTGACATTCTTCCAGCTATCCGCCTCCGTGATCTGATCGTAGGTTTTGGGCTCACTTGCGACCAACTCAAACCCCCCATTGCGAACAAGTTCAGTACCGTTGGTTTGCGCGAAAACGAGCGGCACAAAAAGCACTGAAGCCGTGTACGATAAAAAGCGAAGGATCATGTTCAGTTGATCGGAGGATATGATCCGATGGCGCCAAGTTACCGGATACTCTATTTCAGTTTGTTCGCGAAGACCTTGCGCAGTTTTTCCAGCTTAGGCCTGATCACATACTGGCAATACCCTTGGTCCGGATTATTGGCATAATAGTCCCGGTGATAGTTCTCCGCAGGATAGAACGGGCCGATCGGGGTGATCTCTGTAACGATCGGAGAAGCAAAAGCGGCACTCCTATCCAACTCGACCTTATAGTTCTCGGCCCTCACTTGCTGCTCTTTGGTATGGAAGAAGATCGCTGATCGATATTGCGTTCCAGAGTCGTGTCCCTGCCGGTTCAGGGTGGTTGGGTCGTGGGTCTGCCAGAAGATCTCCAGTATCTCATCGAGCGTGATCACGTGAGGGTCAAAAACCACTTGTGCAACTTCGGCATGACCAGTTGTGCCTGTACAAATGCTTTTGTAGTCCGGATCCTTGGTCGCGCCGCCGGTGTAGCCTGGCGTCACGCTCACTACACCCTTCAACTCGGTGAACACAGCCTCTACGCACCAGAAACAACCTGCCCCCAGGGTGATGGTATCCTTTCCTTCGGATGTATGCATGCCGTTCATTGGTTCTGCTTTAGATCGTTGAGTTGACGAAAGTGGTTCAGCACGCGAGATCAGCATCGTAAGCCCGAAGAATGCAAGCCACAGATCTCGTTCAAGGGTTGGGGGCGCATACATGATGCTTTGCTAAACGCGTGAACGATGCTAAAAGTGCGGTTGGACGAGCGAATAATGGAATACTACGTGGGGCGCTTTGATCTTGCCTGATGATGCCCTATCAGTGCAGCCGCGAGACGGGCTACAACACCAGTGACCAGTGCATTGCCCATGAAAAATGCTCGCCATCCATCCGAGACACCTGCAGTATGGTTATCCGGGAACATATTGAGCCGTTCCAGCTCCACCGGGGTGAGTCTACGGTATCGCCCGTCTTCAGTAAGGATCACATGCTTGAAACGGGAAGGCGCGGTTCCACCTTCTCCAGTAACGATCGTTCGCGACGGTTTATCCAGTGCATCCGGGAAAGCCATGGCTCCCTCGGCATAATTGTATCGATGGCCGTTCAGCGCGATGCGCTCTTGCTTCTTTGCGGCCTTCAGCTTTCGCCATTTTCCGATAGTCCGTTTCGGAATGAAATAAACCTTGGGGACCTCTGCTGTCGGCAGGAGAACATCTGCGAGAACCGAACCGTTCAGATCAGGGGTCACCTTCAGTTTCAAGGTCCAAATCTGCCCGCCCTGCATCATACCAGCATTCTGGAAAGGCGATCTCTTTCCCCCATGGTTGAACGCTCGTGTGAGCTTTGCAAGATCTCCGTCCAGCAGAAAATGCGCCACAGGACCAACCGGATCCGACTCCCCGAAAGCACGCGCGAACAGACTGTTGGTAGTGATCGCTTCAACAGCATCGAATCGCTTGGGGAGATCACCTTTCAGTTCACCAAAGAGAAAAACTCTCTTACGGCGCTGAGGCATTCCATGGTCAGCAGCATTGATAACACGCCATTGAACAGCGTAACCCAATGCGCTCAAGGAAGAGAGCATCACTGCGAAATCACGCCCACGTTGACCTACAGGTGAACCGAGCAAACGGTCCACGTTCTCCAAAAGCAAGTATTGCGGCTTGTTCTTCTTCTGCGAAAGAAGGCGATGGATCTGCCACCATAGGATCCCCTTCTTCCCCACCAGTCCTTTGGAATTCTTCAGTGTGCTCGCCACCGAATAGTCCTGGCAGGGGAAGCCACCCACCATCAGGTCATGATCGGGCAGCAGTTCAGCTTTTACGGAAGCAATGTCGCTGCAAACATGATGCTCACCACCGAATCGACTCACGTAGACATCACTTGCGTGTTGCTGCTTGCGACCAGGCTCCCATTGATTGCTCCAGACAACCTCAAATCCGCCAGAACGTTCTAGCCCTATTCGAAAGCCTCCCACTCCAGCAAAAAGCTCCACAACGCGCAATGGGCTGTTCAACGACTTGGTCGGAATTTGTTTCTTGGTCGCTGACATGGTCGAACGCACGGGGCTGCAGGCGGAAAAGTTGGCCAAGATAGGATCGCTGGGTACCCCGATCCAAGCACTTTGTACAAAGAAAAATGGTGGCCGAGCCCGACCACCATTCTATCGAGCGGGAAACGGGATTCGGACCCGCGACCCTCAGCTTGGGAAGCTGATGCTCTACCAACTGAGCTACTCCCGCTTGAACAGCGGCCGAATTTAACCATCCGCTCCTACTTTGCCGGAACAGACCATGAATGAAACACCAGAAAGGCTTAACCTACTTTTGATCCTCAGTTAACCTGCGGCACATCGACCATGACTCACTTCGCACCCGAAAAGAAGGACCTCAAAATGGCCGGTGCGATCACGCAAAAGGTGTTATTGGTGGATGATGAGCAGGATATCCTGGAACTTTTGAAGTACAATCTCGAGCGCGAAGGCTTGAAGGTATTCACGGCATCCAATGGTCGGGAGGCCGTGAAGTTGGCGAAGGCAGAGCGACCGGATCTGATCGTTCTGGATATCATGATGCCCGGAATGGACGGTGTGGAGGTGTGCAATCATCTGCGCACCTTGCCGGAGTTCAAGCAAACGCTGATCACTTTTCTTACGGCACGGGGCGAAGACTATTCCCAAATAGCCGGGTTCGATGCAGGTGCGGATGACTACATCACCAAGCCGGTGAAACCGAAAGTGTTCGTGAGCAAGGTGAAAGCTTTGTTGAAGCGGTCCAGCGCCACCTTGACAGATACGCATACCATCGAATCGAACGGTATCACGCTGGACATGGAACAAGTGGTCGTTCGCAAGGATGATGTGGAGATACGTCTGCCCAAAAAGGAATTCGAACTATTGGCCCTATTGATGAGCAAGCCTGGCAAGGTGTTCAAACGGGACGAGATCTACGCACATATATGGGGTGACGGGCTATTTGTAGGGGATCGCACCATCGATGTTCACATCCGCAAGTTGCGCGAGAAAATAGGTGACGACAGGATCGGCACTGCGAAAGGGATCGGGTACAAATTTGAAGCGTAAATTATATGATATTCAGATAGTTATGAATTTAACGTAAGGCCAATTCATCGATCTGGATCGGCTGTGGTTTAGGCGCTGAGAACAAACAAGCCCCTGAGACTGGATCTCAGGGGCTTGTTCTTGTCGGGGTGAATGGATTCGAACCATCGGCCTCTACGTCCCGAACGTAGCACTCTAACCGGGCTGAGCTACACCCCGAAGCTCACCAATTCCACAAAATTATGATCAGGAGTAATCACCTCAATTTCGAAATTATTCCCAATGCCCAAAAGAAAGTCTGGCTTTCGAGGCATCCCTTCCCACCTCACACTCGTCTATTGGGTGGAACCATGTCACGCGCATACAAAATATCCCTCATCCTGAAAAGCCGGAACAGCCTTCCGGTGTACAAGGACTTGGCGAAGCTCAGCGATATGGAGTTGGACGAACAAGTGCGGTGCATGGTGCGCCGCATGCGTGCGAACGAAAGCAGCATCATAGCTCGCATGTCGTTGCGCCAGCCCACCTTCAGTCTGAACTGAGTTTCCCTTGTTCCAGGGTGCTGTTCAACAATAGGACTTGACCTTGCGTTGTTGAAAACCGCTCGGTTCAACAATACCTATTGCCGTTCCACGGCCTTGTCGGTTTCTATATTCGCGACCCAAACGCACCATCCCGATGAGCCAACATCACAACGAAGGTCATTTTCCAGAGGAAGCTGAGCAGAACGAGATATTTGGCCCGGTGCTGGTGGCTTTGAGCGTTCTCGCCTCGATCGTGCTCATTATTTGGGCCTTGAGCTGAACGACAGGCCTACGAGTCTCCCGCCCGTTCCAAGTACTCGTCCCGGCGAACCAACGCGTACCAGTTCTCACTGATCTCCAAATACCCGTGTTCGAAACAGAACACGTATGTATTTCCTTTCATAGTGCGGTAAATGTTCGTGTGGTACATGAAGCTGTAGCCTTTCTGGATCAGCTTGTCACGATGTACCTTCTTCGTGCCTTCAGGACCGTCGTTCAGTTCCATCAGGATGCGTCGATTCCGTTTCAACGCGTTCACCACATTGCGCACGTAATTGATCGGCGCATTGTTGCTGCGGTAGTGGTAGATGTTGCGACAAGCATCTGAACAGAATTTCTTGTCTGTTCGGCCTTTGACCGATTCTCCGCATTCCATGCAGAACTTCTCTTCCACTGCGCGCATTGAGCCGAAAGTAATGTTCGTTGTTGAATGTGATACAACCCGATCGCGTTGGCCAATGGCCAAGCATTCAACTTTAGTGCCTTCGGTGAGGCGGTGAATGCGGAAGCCCCGACCATAGGTCAGGGCTTCCATTGGGATCTTTGGAACCGCTCTTACTTCGCTTCAGGTGCATCACTGCCCGTGTGGCGAGCGTAACGCTTCTTGAACTTGTCCACGCGACCAGCGGTGTCGATGAGCATCATTTTTCCGGTATAGAAAGGATGGCTCGTATTGCTGATGTCCAACTTGATGAGCGGGTACTCGTCGCCGTCTTCGTATTTCACGGTGTCCTTTGTATTCGCACAACTCTTACCGAGGAACATATGCTCGTTGCTCATGTCTTTGAAAACAACAACACGGTAGCCTTCTGGATGGATGCCTGGTTTCATGGCGGTTTTTTCTTCTTGGGGCGGCAAATGTAACTGGATCGTTCAAACCTGCAACCTGCCGGGATAGTGAAGCACCTGGTTCTCAGCTCCGAGATCCGTGGCGCGTGTCATCCCCAAGTTTGGCGCTCGAGCCTTTGATCAGCAGCCATGGGCGCTGGAACAATACACAGCAGTCTTCCAACGTATCTCCCCGCGCCCCCATCTTTGCCGCCCTTGGTTACCACACGCCACCTCCTTCTTTTCGGGCTACTGGCCCTGCTCCTACTTGGTTGCCGCAAGGACGAGATGATCTCGGACGACCCGGGTGCCAAATTGGTCCTCGCTGAGGACACAGTTCTTTTCGATACCGTTTTCACTACCATCGGCTCCGTTACAAAGCGATTCACGGTGCGCAATGAGAATACGAATGCGGTTTCTGTGGATATCGCGCTGGAAGGTGGCACACCCTCCCCTTTCCGTATAAACGTTGACGGTGCTTCTGGAACAACCTTCAACGATGTGGAGATCCTGGGTGGCGATAGCATTTTCATATTTGTGGAAGCCACCTTGGGGGAGAACAACTCCAACGATCCGTTCATCATCGAGGACCACATACTGCTAAATACCAATGGCAACCTGCAAGAAGTGCTCTTGCTGGCTTGGGGTCAGGATGCGTATTTCCATAAACCAACACCCGGAAGCCTTCTTGGCATACTTCCGTGCGATGCGCATTGGTTCAGTGACAAACCCCACGTGATCTATGGTATTGCTGCTGTGGATTCAGCATGTACGTTGACCATTGACCCCGGCGTGAAGGTGTATGTGCACGGCGGTGGTCGTTTGTGGATCTATCGCGATGGTCAGATCCTGGCGAACGGCACCGTGACTGAACCTATCGTATTCCAAGGCGACCGCCTGGAACCTTTCTACGATGACCTTCCGAATCAATGGGACCGTATATGGATCAATGAAGGCCGGAGCGGGTCGGATAACCTGTTAACGAACGTAGTGATCAAGAATGCGTTGATCGGGCTTCAAGTACAGTCTTATTGGACAGCCGGACAGCCACTGAGCGAGAACACGCTGATCCTTCAGAACGTGAATATCAAAAACTGCTCAACCGCAGGTCTTTATGCAGAGAATTATCGAATTAAAGCCACGAACCTGTTGGTAGGCGATGCGGGTCAATATTCGGTTGTGCTAACCGGTGGCGGGAAATATGAATTCGATCACGCTACCGTTGGCAATTATTGGAGCTTCGAAATAAGGCAGGACCCCGCATTTCTGCTGACCAACCGGTTTATTGATCGCTCAGGTGCCGGGCAGGTAAGACCCATTGAAACGAGCACATTCACGAACGGGATCATCTATGGCAGCAATGCCAACGAATTCCAATTGGATCTGGATGCAGCCCAAACCTCGACATTGGAATTCCGCAACTATTTGTTCCGCACCGATCAACTGACGAATGACCCGGTCATTTTCCCTGATCAGAATACGATCTATCGGAACCAGAACCCAGGGTTCGTGGATGCTTCAGAAGGTGATCTCCATTTGATCTGCGGCGCAAACGCGAAGAACAAAGCATCGACACCGTCTCTGGATGCATTGCAGGACCTTGATGGCGAACCAAGGCCATCACCTTCGGATTGTGACGGTGTATTCGAACCAGACCTTGGTTGCTACGAGCAACACGGCGACTAGGCTAGTCCCAACAAGAATTTCATCGTATCCACACCATCCGCATAATCCTGCGGGCCGGGGCATTGCGCACTTCCGAACGGTAAATGGCCATGCCCAACGATGCACTGTAATTGCTCAGCGTGCGTTGCCAGTTCCGTCTCTACCGTCGCACGATCATCGAACCGCTCGTAGTAGATGGACCCCAGCGGGCTGTGCAGCGAACTGTCTTCCCGGAACAGCACGAAACCATTCTCGATCAAGGGCACGCGATCCATGAGCCAGATCGCCTTGTGGTACTCGTAGTTATTGGCCCACTTATGGTGGTTGCCGATCTCCTTCCACGGAAAAATGGCCTTGAAGATCCGATCCAGATCGAAGTCTCGCGGCAGATAGAGCTTGCTCACGTTGCGACAGCCCAGCCCGAAGTACCGGAACAGATCTTCCCCTAGAGCGAGCAACTCCTCTTCTGATTCAGTTCCATCAAGCAGCGCCACACTCGTTCGGTTCTTGCGAATGATGCGCGGCAACTGGCCGAAATAGTGCTCGAAGTGCCGCGCCGTGTTGGTACTCCCTGTGGCGATAACCGCATCCACTTCTCCAAGCTTTCGATCGGCCACGGTAATTCGTTTACCCAAGTCTGGTGCAATAAGACGGATCACATTGATGGCGGCCTCTGTAAGCCCTGCATCATCACTACTGATCTTGATCCGCACACGATGGCCACTCAGCAAAACGCAAAGCAGATCGTGGAAGCCGACGAAAGGGATGTTCCCGGCGGTGATGAGACCAACTGTGCGCTGGTGCCCGGGAATTCCAGCTTTGGCGGGTTGTAGATCATAGGAGCTGAGCCAACTGCGCAGCGCATTGGGCTCCAACATTCCCGAAAGCTCGATCAGCGCATGGCGCACATTCTCTTCGATGAACCAGGCATTTCGATGCTTCGCCGACTCAACAGCACTATCGAACTTGGCGAATTCCCCCTCGTTCAAGCCGCAAGAATGGCCGGGCCAAGGCGCTTTCGCACCGAAAAGCCCGAACAACTTTCCAAGTTGTACGAACGCACTGATCCGTTCGTCCAGACCGATATACCGAACCTCCTGCCCTGCCTCGCTGTTCATTCAAGCTATTTTCGTCGCCCAAATTAGACTTGCCCAACATGGCCATCATCATCACCGAGGAATGCATCAACTGTGGAGCTTGCGAACCCGAGTGTCCGAACAATGCCATTTACGAGGGTGGCGTAGAATGGCGCTTGAGCGATGGCACCAGCCTTCATGGGGAAATGACCACCCCCATGGGCAACACCTACGATGCCGATGCACCCATTGCGCCCAAGGCCATGGATGTGTACTACATAGTAACCGATAAATGCACCGAATGCACGGGTTTTCACGATGAACCACAGTGCGCCGCTGTTTGCCCGGTTGACTGCTGTGTGGATGATCCTGACTTCCGCGAGACCAAGGAGCAGCTGATGGCGAAGAAGGAGTTTATGCATTTGTGAATGGTGAGTAACAAGTGACGAGTGGCGAGTGGTGCGGATCGGAGCCAGCACTCGCCACTCGTCACAAGCTACTTCCGGGAGTACTTTCGGCACGATGCCTGTCGTTGCACTTTGCAGTATGAAGAATTCCCTGTGGTTCTCGCTCTGGCTTCTACCCACCATTTGTTCAGCTCAAATGGACCATGCTGTGATCACCGGGCAGATCAAATACCTGAGCGAAGCCACCCGCGACCCACAGTGCGATAGTTTGGGTGATGCGATCAAGGCCAACCTGCGGATCCTGCTCGAACAGGACGACGCGATGACCGCCGACTTCAGCGACATTCCGATAAGCCGGGTAGATGCCCCAGATGGGAAGTTCAGGCTATTCACTTTCAACGTGCCCTATGCAAATGGAACGCAGCGCTTTGAGGGCATCCTCTTGGTGCAGGAGAAAAGCCGCCGCGTGGTGTATGAGTTGCAAGACAAGACGGACAAGATCATTACCCCTTTATCCAAGAAGCTGACTCCGGAGAATTGGTACGGTGCCGTGTACTATGCCGTCGTTCCGCCTCAAAGCAAGAAATCTACCTATTACACGCTCCTCGGGTGGAAAGGATACAGCAATGTTGAATCCCGAAAGGTGATCGAGATATTGAGTTTTAATGGGCCAATTCCATCGTTTGGTGCACAGGTGTTTAGCGAAGGAAAGTTGAAGCATTTTAGAAAGGTGTTTGGTTTCGGCTTCCAGAGCAGCATGAGCCTGAAATGGGACGACGCGAACAAGGGTATCGTATTCGACCACTTGGCACCAGCTAAACCGGAATTCGAAGGCAAAGCAGCCTTCATGGGACCCGATCTGAGTTTTGACGCATACGTACCCTATAAAGGCAAGTGGAGTTACCTGCGGGATGTTGATGCACGTAACATGCAGCTGACCAAGCCAAGCAAACGGCCTCAAACAGAGCAGCGGTAGGGTCGCGCATCAGATTAGGTTTGAGGATCTTCGGGCTATGCGCTTTTCGCTCATCATTCTGCTGGGTTGCTGGTCATTCGTTCTTCAAGGACAAGACCTCATCGTGACCATCTCTGGCGATTCCATCGATTGCGTCATCACCGACGTGGCACCCTATAAGATCCGATTCTATTCGGTGGAAGGAGCTGGTAAAAAACACCGGAGTATGCTCTTGGACCAAGTTTCGATGTACAGACGAAGTGGTTATTTCCCGGTGACGCTCGGCGCTTTGGCTGAGCGAAAAGGAGCCACACTCTCTGCTGGGAACAGGTGGATGACCACCGTGTCGATGGGCTGGGGATTTCGCACCACTCCAATGCGCAGTTTCTTAACTCCTGAGGATGGGGACTATTTGAATGGAAGCCGTCAAGCTTTTTGTGGTCATGTTTCACTTCACAATTTCGTGACCGATAATATGGCCATTGGTATCGAGTACAGTTCCTTTTTCGGATCGGGGAGGAGTATTGCCATTGACGTCGACCTTCCCAACGGCACCAGCGAAAATTGGAGGTTGGCAGACAATGTTCGGATGCATTGGGCGAACGTGAACTTGTTATTGAAGTTCGACCATCAGAACGATTGGAGTTTTGGGGTACTGTTCCAAGCAGGCCCGCTATTCTATCAGGACGAAGCCATTTCCACAGGCAACCTGATCATCCGAGGCAGAACACTTGCGCTCGGCCTTCGCCCTAGTGCTGAGCGGCGGTTGTCAGACAAATGGGCCATCGGTGCTCACGTAGGATATGTTCTGGGACGCTTGGAAGAATTGACTTGTGACACCGGCACGTCAACTTTCGTCCTAGTACTACCCAAGGACTCCCGTGAAAGTGTGAGCCGGGTCGACATTGGTGTTGAATTGAGAATGAGGCTGTAACGAGTAGAGAAGCACCAGTTCTTCCTCGTTGTTCGAGTGCCGATCGTGCATTCCGCCGTTCAGAAGTCCTTCGATCCCCTTATACCCTGCGCGGCACATGCCTTCTACATTTGCCGCCGCAAACGACACCCCATGCTCACCGCAACGAAAAAGAAGGTCCACAACTACAGCGCAGGGCCGTGCATACTGCCTCCTGTGGTTTTTGAGAAAGCTGCCCAAGCTGTTCTCGATTTTGATGGAAGCGGCTTGAGCATCCTGGAAATGAGCCACCGCAGCAAACCTTTCGAGGCGGTGATGGCCAAGACACAGGCATTGGTAAAAGAACTACTGGGCGCACCGGACCACTACCAGGTCGTCTTTCTGGGCGGCGGTGCCAGCATGGGCTTCCACATGGTTCCGCTGAACTACATGAAAGTGGGCGGCAAAGCGGCGTATGCCAATACCGGCGAATGGGCGACGCGTGCAGTGAAAGAAAGCAAATTGGCGGGCGAAACGATCGTGGTGGCCAGCAGTGAGGACAAGAACTTCAACTACATCCCCAAGGGCTTCACGATCCCCAATGACGCGGATTACTTCCACTTCACCAGCAACAACACCATCTTCGGAACTCAATTCAAGGAATTTCCCAAGTCACCGGTACCTGTTGTTTGCGACATGAGCAGCGACATTTTCAGCCGGCCGGTGAATGTGGCAGATTTCGCCCTGATCCATGGCGGAGCCCAAAAGAACATGGGACCTGCGGGAGCCACGGTGTACCTCTTCGATCCGAACCTACTGGGCAAAACAGGTCGCAAGCTGAGTCCCATGATGGATCTGAAGAACCACGCTGACAAGGAGAGCATGTACAATACGCCTCCTGTGTTCCCGGTGTACGTATGCATGCTCACACTGGAATGGTTGAAGAGTATCGGTGGTGTTCCGGAGATCACGAAACGTAACACAGCCAAAGCCGAACTGCTTTATAGTGCGATCGATCGCCTTCCGTTGTTCACGGGTACCACTGCCGTTGAAGATCGCAGCCAAATGAACGCCACGTTCGTGATGAGCGATACAGCGCTGGAACCGGCATTCGACGGCCTGTGGAAAGAAGCTGGGATCAATGGTATCCGAGGCCACCGCAGTGTTGGAGGCTATCGGGCGAGCATGTACAACGCGCTACCGCTCGAAAGTGTGCAGGTGCTCGTGGAGGTAATGGAGGAATTCGCAAAGAAGAACGGATAATATGCGCATACACGCGAACGACGGCATCAGTAAAGCAGCCGTGGCACGCCTTCAAGAAGAAGGTTTTACCGTAACCACCGAAAGCGTCCCACAAGACAGCCTGGCAGCGTTCCTGAACAAGGAAAGCGTGGAGGTTCTGTTGGTGCGCAGTGCCACCAAGGTGCGCAAGGACCTGATCGACGCATGCCCCGGCCTGAAATTGATCGGGCGCGGCGGTGTGGGCTTGGACAACATCGATACGGCCCATGCCAAGGCAAAAGGCATTCCGGTGATCAATACCCCGGCGTCTTCGTCCATCTCTGTTGCCGAACTCGTGATGGCCCATCTCACCGGTCTCATGAGGAACTTGCATCTGGCGAATCGTCGCATGCCCGCAGAAGGTCGCACGCACTTCAAGGAATTGAAGAAGCAATACGAGAAAGGCTCCGAGGTGCGCGGAAAGACCTTGGGGATCATCGGCTTCGGTCGCATCGGTCAATGGACCGCACGTTACGCCCTGGGCGCTGGCATGAACGTTATCTATACGGACAGCCATGCGACGGCTGAAAGCATTGAATTGGAGATCGGCACACAGAAAGTTCGCGTAGGTGTGAAGTTGGTCTCGATGGATGAGCTATTGGAACACAGCGATGCGATCAGCTTGCATGTTCCAGCACAAGCCAACGGCTTGCCACTGCTTGGGGTCGAAGAACTGAAAAAAGTAAAACCCGGCGTCGTGATCGTGAACACCGCACGAGGTGGAAGCATCGATGAGGACGCACTCTTGGCGGCATTGAACGAAGGTCGCGTGAAGGCCGCTGCACTGGACGTGTTCACCAATGAGCCCGAACCTCGCGAGGAATTATTGAAGCATCCGAACATCAGCCTGAGCCCTCATATCGGTGCGGCCACGGCAGAAGCCCAAGGTCGCGTTGGAGATGAGCTCTGTGATCTCATTATCTCCTTCCGCGACAAGGTGACCGCTACCTCGGAATGATCAAGTTGCGTCCGTTCCGCGCGTGGCGGCCCGTACCCGACAAGGCGCACTTGGTCGCCAGCCGCAGTTATGTGAGCTATACCGAGGAGAAAATGCAGGAGAAACTGGTGGGAAACCCTTTCTCTTTCCTGCATGTGATCCACCCGGACCATGGAAAGACCGAACACCTCAGTCGCCAGCAGCGCTTTGCGAACGTGCGCCGCAAGTGGAGCGAGTTCGTGGGCGAGGGATGGTACTTGCGGGATGAACTTGATTGTCTGTACCTCTACGAGCAAAGCAAGAAGGGATCGCTTTCGCGTGGCATCATTGCCGCAGTGAGCGTAGGAGATTACCGAGCCGGCAAGATCAAAGTGCATGAACAGACCTTGCAGCAGCGGGAAGAACTGTTCAAGGAATACCTGAACACGACCGGGATCAACGCCGAACCGGTGCTACTTGCCGCTCCAGGTGCCCACGAGCTGGACACCGCCATGGACGGTATTTGGCATGCCCGCCCTACCTATGACTTCAGCACCACCGATATGGTGCGACACCGTGTTTGGGCAGTGAGCGAACCGCGGATCATCGCTGCCGTTCAGAAGCAATTCGCGCAGATCGATGCACTCTACATAGCCGATGGGCATCATCGATTGGCCAGCAGTGCCCGCTTGGCGGAAAGCACAGGTGCCTTTGCCGAAGCACCGAAAGCATGGAGCCTGGCCTTCATTGTGCCGCAAGAGCATTTGCATATCCACAATTTCGATCGGGCAGTTACCAGTCTTGGTGGCATGGATACCGATGAGTTCTTGAAAGCCTTGTCGCAGGTTGGTCAGCTCGACCCCATGGACAAAGCTCCCCTGACGCAACCACCCCACGGCTTTGTTTACGTGTGTACACGGAAAGGCTGGTTCACCCTGGCCCTGCCAGAACCAGACGCTTCGGCTACGGCTGCAGACAAGTTGGACGCGTCCGTTCTGAGCGGTTCCGTGCTGGGCCCGGTGTTAGGTATTCATGATCTGCGCACTGATTCGCACGTGAAATTCATCCCCGGCACACAGGGTGTAGCGGAACTCGAGCGCATCGTTAAAAGCGGGGAAGCGGCCGCAGCCTTCAATCTGCGACCTGTCAGTTTTGCGGAGCTCAAGGCCGTAGCGGACTCGGGCGGTACGATGCCTCCAAAAAGCACGTACATCGAGCCCAAACTCCGTAGCGGGTTAACGGTGTACTCATTGGAGTAATGCAACCAAGTTCACGTGAAGACGCTTGCCGAACGATACCACAGGATCCGAGCTTCGCTGCCTCCGGGTGTGAAACTGATCGCGGTGAGCAAGACGCGGTCTGTTGAGGAGATCCGGGCACTCTACGATCTCGGGCATCGGGCCTTTGGCGAGAACTATCCGCAGGAATTGAAGGAGAAGCAGCCCATTTTACCCGCCGATATCGAATGGCACTTCATCGGGCACCTGCAGCGCAGCAATGTGAAGCATATCATCGGGTTCACGCATCTGGTGCATGGTGTAGACAGCCTTGCCCCTTCTGGATGAGCTGAACAAACGTGCAGGGACCGTCGGACGAAGCATCGATGTTCTGCTCCAGATCCACATTGCCAAGGAGGAGTCCAAACATGGATTCTCATCGGAAGAAATACGAACATTTTTTCAACAACCGGACATCTCCCACCGCTGGCCGAACGTGCGCGTCCGCGGTCTCATGGGCATGGCAACGAACACCGAAGACCGGACCTTGGTCTCAACGGAATTCGCGGGACTGGCCGGGCTGTTCCGAGAGATCAGGGACAATGGGCCCTACCCTGCGGACCAGTTCAGTGAACTCAGTATGGGCATGACCGGCGATGCGGATCTGGCGGTAGCTCAAGGCAGCACGATGGTGCGGATCGGGACCGCCATTTTCGGCGATAGATCCTGAGGCGGCAACCTATTGGTCCGATCAACGTCTGCCACGCGTACCTTGGTTCAACTTTTCCGGCAACGCATGCTAGTACGTCTACTCCTGTTTACCGTCTTCATCTCGGTCGCTGCCGGCGCATGCGCACAGCGCAACTTGGAGATCGGTGTTTCGGCTGGCGTTACGCAGTATTACGGGGACTTGGGTAATTGGGACAGCCAGGTCCAGTGGAACAGTACGCGTCCGGCGATGAGCCTGACCTTTCGGGACTTCTTCAACAACCCGAAGCGCTACGTAACCCGTTCGATCACCATGGAAGGTCGGATCAGTTGGTTCCGCATCGGGTACAACGAATCAGCGCCAACGAACGGTTTGAAAGGCCCTCAGTTGCACAATTGGAATCGTGGTCTGAATTTCAGAACAGACCTTGTTGGAGCCAGCGCACACTTGGTACTGAACGCCTATAGAGAACCGTTCACCCCTTGTTCAAGCAGCGCTTTTTCATGTTCTTCTACATGGGCGCCGGTATTTATCACGGCAGACCAAAAGCGGATCTTTTCAGGGGCGATATAAGCCCAGACAACAAGTACTATTTCTGGGACGATGGTAGCATCCGTGATGCACCGCGTGGCACACCAGGAGCCCAAGAAGTTGAGCAGGATGGGAAGTACGAAACGGATCTCTACAGCTGGGTGACCGAGGGACGCGGAAAAGGGCGTAACAGGTCCATTGTACAGCGGCAATCCCCGTGGCATGTGGGTATTCCCATGGGACTGGGTGTGCGCTACATGATAACCCGAAAGTTGAGCATTGGCGCTGAATTCAGCTACTACATGTTCCTTACCGACATGCTGGACAACGTAAGCGAGCACTACGCCACGTACGATGAGCTCGGGGGTGTTTATGCGGACAGTACGCAGCAATTCCTTGCGCGCTACATCAGTGATCCTACAGGTTACGGCACGAACGGAACCGCTACCGGCGGCACAAGTGCCAGGGGCAATCCCGGGCTTCCTGACAACTTCAGCTACCTGGCCTTCGAAGTGAGCTACAAGTTCAGGCGCTCCCCGGGCCGGAAGAATTTCATGAGCTTTTAGAGGAAGCCAGGCGGTCGTTCGGTCGCTGCACAGCATGGGCACAGGCCCACAAGCCGCTATTTTCGCGCCGCATGTCAGAGAATTCGAAACCACTGCTCGATCAGGCCTTTGCTGCCTTGCTCAGCGACGATGACGCGAAAGTGCTTGGTGCTCTCGCGTATGTTCAGGAGCGCGGTGATGCAAGGGCGATCTATCCACTGCTTCATGCACTGGCGAAGACCAACGACCGCGCACGACAGCAAAAGATCCTTTCACTGCTTTTCGAAGTGAAGGTTTCCGATGCACCTGCCGAACTTGCCCGAGCGTTGGACGAACCAGCCTTGCGAAGTGTTCGCAAAAGTGTGATCGCCACCTTTTGGAACGCTGGATTGGACGCCTCACCCTATACCGACAAGTTGATCGCATGCGCTGTTGAAGGCAGTGCTGAAGAGATCTTCGAATGCCTTACCGTGCTGGAAAATCAGGAGGTATTGAGCGAGAAAGCCGTGCTCCGTGGCATCAAGGAGATCAGCGCTGCCATATCGAAGAACACCGACGAGTACAAAGGTGCCATGTTGGGCAGCTTGCTCGTTGAGTTGAAGGCGCGCGTGGGAAAGGACTGAGAGAGGCTTGTAGACCATTCTGGGTCTGCATGCAATGGCATTGGCCAAAACCGCGCTTATACAACGATGCGGTGCTGGCTCGCAGGAACAACTTCGCCCATGCGAACGCGTGGCTTGGGATCTCTCCTATCTTGGCCAACCGTACAACCCATTCGCCCATGATCCGACCGATACTATTCGTACTGAGCGCCACGCTGGTCCTCACCTCTTGTGTTTCCAAAAAGATCTACGTCGCTGAAAAGAGCGCCAAAGAAGGCTTTGCCAAAGAGCTCAGCGATTGCCAATTGGTGGTGAACAAATGCAGGGAAGACAAGGCTGGTGCAGAAGCCCGATTGTCCGCCTTGGACGTTGAGAATGCGCACCTGAAAGACCAGATCCGCGAACTGAACAACACCAATGCCGCCCTTGCCAACAACGTGGGCAATATGGCAACACTTTCCGCCAAGGAAGCGGCCAACTTGGAAAAATCGCTGGAAAACATCCGTGAAAAGGACCTGCAGATCCGCCGCATGCAGGATGCCCTCACGAAGAAGGACTCTGTTACGCTGGCACTGGTGGTCAGCTTGAAGAGTTCCCTTGGCAACCTGAACGATACGGACGTTACGGTGAACGTGGAAAAGAGCGTGGTGTTCATTTCACTCAGCGACAAAATGCTCTTCAAGAGCGGCAGCACGGAGATCGGACCCAACGCCAAAGCCGTTCTCGCCAAGGTAGCCACCGTGGTGAACAGCAAACCCGAAATGGAAGTGCTGGTGGAAGGTCACACGGACGATGTGCCCATCGTGAAGGATTGTGTGAAAGACAACTGGGACCTGAGCGCTTTGCGTGCCACAGCCATTACGCGATTGTTCACCACAGAACTGGGCGTGGCCCCTTCGCGCGTAACGGCCGGCGGACGGAGCCAATTCGTACCACTGGAACTGAACGATACACCCGAGCACCGGGCCGCAAACCGCCGTACACGCATTGTGATCGCCCAAGATCGATGAGTTCTACAAGATGATCGAAGATGGCATGAAGAAGGCGGAATAAGAAACGAATTCGGTTATCCTGTTTTCCAAAGCGCCGTGGTCATGGGCCACGGCGTTTTGTTTTGTATCGGGTCCAGGATATCTACCTTTTGCCGACATGATCGACGAAAAAACCGGCACGCTAACGACCATCAAATTGGAAGCGGTCTACCACGAAAAGGTGAAACGGATAGCCCTGCGTTTCCCATACGATGCAGAGCTGATCAAGCTTGCCAAACAGTTGGGTGCAAAGTGGAGCCAGACCCATAAATGCTGGCATGTGGTCGATGGTAGCGCCAGCCTGAAGGCCGTTTATGCCAAGTTCAAAGGGCATGCATGGGTGGATGGAAGCACTTTGTTCGCCATGGCTTTCAAACCAAACCAAGACCCTGAGCGCAGTGCTGCCATATTACCACCACCTGGCACACCTGCTGCAAAACCGGTGCCGAGCCCTATTCAATTGGAGGCACTACAGGCCATGCAGCGTAAGTTAGAGATAGCTCGCTACAGCCAGCGCACCATCAGCGTCTACCTCAACGCTGCTCGGCAATTGTTCCTGCATTTCCCGGAGAAGCACCCGAACGACATCCGGACGGAGGACATCGAGACGTTCCAGCATCACTTGGCGACGGTGCGCAGGGTGAGCAACAGCACACTCAACCAGGCCGTGAACGCCATTCGCTACTACTACATGAATGTGGTAAGCGATACCCAGCGCGTCACTTTCATCGAACGGCCGAGAAAGGAAACCAAACTGCCTCTGGTGCTGAGCAAAGCGGAAGTGGCCGCCGTGCTGAAGGCACCTGTGAACCTGAAGCACCAGGCGATGCTAGCCCTCGCCTATTCAGGAGGCCTTCGTATTGGCGAAGTGTTGGCGTTGCGTCCGGAAGACCTGCTGTTCGACCGGGGACTGATCCGCATACGAGGCGCCAAGGGGAACAAGGACCGTACGACGCTCTTGGGACGAAGCACTGCGGAACTCATGAGGAGGTACATGGAGAACTACGAGCCCCGAGAACTGTTCTTCGAAGGACAGGGGGGTGGGGCCTATAGTTCGCGCAGCTTGCAGAAGGTTATGGAAGCGGCTTTGCAGAAAGCGGGGATCAACAAGCCCGCAACAATGCACACCCTCCGGCATTCCTTCGCCACCCATCTCTTGGAGCAAGGCACGGATCTCCGCTACATTCAGGCCCTGTTGGGACATTCGAGCAGCAAGACCACCGAGATCTATACCCACGTGACCACCCGCTACTTACAAGGAATCGTGAACCCCATGGACAACCTGGACACCCCCTGACGGTGAAGTCGTCAAAACCTTCGCAAAACCATCCGTAATTGACGCATAACCCGAAGATCCACCCGCACCGCTACTTCCGGAGATATACGAAGATCTTCGCTTACCCAACGTTAGGTGCAATTTTAACGACACACCCAACCAATGTCTTCCTTTTTAAACCAATGACAACCATAACCTTTTTGATACGTGTAACATTTAGAAATCATAGTTGATATTTCAGAACCTATCTTGTAATATTCTTTACCAAACCAAATTGACTGATTGTTGTTTGGTTGAATATCTAATATCTTACCTGTTACTTTCCCTTTGCTAAATGAAACAAATTGTAAATGTAACGTATATACATAGCCTTTTTTTCTTTGCATATATAAAGTTTCATCTGTTGAAAAATCTGTTATCGGTTTTAAATTGAAATTATTTACATCTATCATTTTATTTTAATTTTTAAATTGTGAACGAATAAAAACTGCACCTAACATCGGTTTTGTGCAAGTGGGGCTGATGTGCTAAATTGAACATCAGTAATTCTAATCGGCTTTTGTACTAAATTCAGCAGTTGTACTACTAAATCCCCACCTGCACAAAGCCGTTTACCGTTGACCGCAATTCCGCCAGGGCGCGGAACAGCGTTCAACAACGAATTACAACGCGAATAGGTTGTACGCGGCTTCTTCAGCCCAAGTAGCTCTCCAATGCCTGTTGTATCCGCGCGGCTATGTCGGTGGTATCGGCAGGAACAAAGGCCTTCCCGGTGATGCGTTCGAATAGCTCGATGTAGCGGTCGCTCACGGTCTTCACAAAGGCATCATCCATAGCAGGCACTACTTGGCCTTCTTTGCCCATGAAGTGGTTTTCGATAAGCCATTGTCGAACGAACTCCTTGCTCAGTTGCTTTTGCGCCTCTCCCCGCTCCTGCCGTTCGGCGTAGCCCTCGGCGTAGAAGTAACGGGAGCTATCCGGCGTATGGATCTCATCGATCAGCATCAATTCGCCTCCCGTACCTGAGCCGAGAGCACGCCCGAACTCGTACTTGGTATCCACTAGGATCAATCCGCGCTCCTTGGCTATTCGGGTGCCTTCGGCGAAGAGGGCCAGGGCATAGCGGCTCATCGTTTCCCATTCGGCCTGGGTGCAAAGCCCGCGCTCGATGATCTGGTCGGGTGAGATGTCCTCATCATGCCCCACATCGGCCTTGGTGCTAGGCGTGATGATGGGCTGCGGAAAGGCGTCGCTCTCCTTCAACCCGTCGGGCATGTGGCTCCCGCAGAGCACGCGATGACCTTCGCGGTATTGGCGCCATGCATGGCCGCTGAGGTAGCCGCGCACCACCATTTCCACTTTCACGGTTTCGGCCCGTTGGCCGATGACCACGCAGGGATCGGGCGAAGCAATTGCCCAGTTGGGGGCAGCCTGCCGCGTGGCCTGTAGCATGTGCCAGCTCAACTGGCTAAGCACCTGTCCTTTGTGCGGGATACCGCGCGGCAGCACGACATCAAAGGCGCTGATCCGGTCGCTGGCGAGCAGGATGGTACGGCCATCGCGCAAGTGGTACACATCGCGGACTTTGCCGCGGTACACTTCGACTACGTCCTTCAGTTTGAGATCAGAACGGGTGAGCGTGTTGGGGAGGGAGATGGTCATGGATAATTACACGAAATAGATCTGCAAATGGAACGGATCGTTCTTGATCGTGGCTTCAAAGGAAAGTCCGAATTGAAACCACCCCTGCCCCTCCTTGGGTGGCGCGGGCAAGACCCCGGATATGCGCACTGCTTCCGGGGCGCCCGCTAGGATGGGAAAGGGCCCCCGCCGCCGGGCCCGGGGGGGGGCCCCCCCCCCCCGGCCCGGGGGGGGGGGGGGGGGGGGGCCCCCCGGGGGGCGGAGGTCCGTTCAGGCAGGTCGATTATCACCGTGCTGCTCTTCGATATCCTTGAACGCATTGATCACGAGGGTTACCAATTCGTGGCGGATCACGTCCTTCTCGTCCAGATCGATGATGGCGATGCCTTCCACTTTCCGAAGGCGCTCTGTGGTGGGGTGAAGCCCACTACGCTGATGACGGGGCAGATCCACCTGGGTAACATCGCCCGTAATGAGGAACTTGGCACTTCGCCCCATGCGCGTGAGGAACATCTTGAGCTGCGGCAGGGTGGCGTTCTGGGCCTCATCGAGGATCACAAAGGCATGGTCCAACGTGCGGCCCCGCATAAAGGCCAACGGCGCTATTTGGATCACACCGGTCTCCAAGTATTCAACCAGGCGAGCGGCAGGGATCATATCGCGCAGCGCGTCGTAGAGCGGCACCAAATAGGGATCGAGCTTGTCGCGCATGTCGCCCGGCAGAAAGCCCAGGCTCTCCCCTGCTTCCACGGCGGGTCGTGTCAAGATGATCCGCTTCACCTGACGATCGCGCAGGGCTTTTACCGCCAGTGCAACGGCCGTGTATGTTTTACCGGTACCTGCAGGACCAATGGCGAACACCATGTCGTTGGTGCCGATCGCTTCCACCATCCGCAGCTGGTTCTTGGTGCGCGCTTTAACGCGCAGACCAGCGTTGCCGTGAACCAGCACGCCGGCTTCTTCGGGATCATTGGTACCGTTGTCGCCATTGCTCATGATATCGCTGATCACCTTTCGCGGCAGCTCGTTGTACTTGACCACGTGCTGCACGAGCTGCTCGAAACGCTCGAAGAACACGTCGAGGTCCTCCGCCGCGCCGATCACCTTCAGGGTATCGCCACGGGCAATGATGTTCAACTTGGGGAACAGGTCGCGGACGATCCGCAGGTGCTGGTCATTGGGACCGAAGACAGACACGGGATCCGTTTCGGTGATCTGGATGCTTCTTTCGCTCACAGGGTCTGTTCGTTCATCAACAACGGAATGTTGATCCGTTATCGTGTTCTCTACGCCGCCAAAGTAGCGTGCCGCCTTCCTTCGCTCGCCCTACCATCCGCTTATGGCCATCATCACCCTTACCACCGACATGGGCCTGCGCGATCATTACGTTGCGGCGGTGAAGGGCGCGATCCTGAGCCAACATCCAGAGGCGCAGATCATTGACATCAGCCACCAGGTAGCGCCGTTCGACAACATGCACACAGCCTTCGTGCTGCGTAATGCCTATCCGGAATTCCCGCGCGGGAGCATCCACATTATCGGGGTGAACAGCGAAGCCGACGGACATACACCGCATTTGGTGGTTCGTCACGATGGACATTTCTTCATCGGTGCTGACAACGGGATCTTTTCGCTGCTATTCGACACCAAGCCGCAAGATTGTTTCGAGCTGACGATCAAATTGGATACCGACCACCTGGCCTTCCCCACCAAGAACATCTTCGTGAAGGCGGCCTGCCACCTCGCTCGTGGCGGCACTCCGGAGGTTATCGGTCGCAAGATCCCGGAGGTGCGCGAGCAATTGAATTTCAGGCCGGTGATGCTAAGCGATGCCATCAAGGGTGCGGTGATCCACATCGATGGCTACGGCAACGTGGTCACGAACATTACAAGGATCCACTTCGATGAATTGGTAAAGGCCCACACGTTCCGGATCAGCTTCGGGCGTAGTATGCACGACATCACCAGCATCAGCGGAACGTACAGCGATGTTCCAGCGGGTGAACGTGTCGCCTTCTTCGGAGCGACGGGATTTTTGGAGATCGCGGTGAACAAAGGCGTTGCCGGCGGTGGTGGTGGCGCGGCGCAATTGCTCGGCTTGCGGGTGGCGGATCCCGTGCGTTTGGAGATCACTGGCATGATACGCAACGCGGCCAACGCCTGATGGTTCGCGTGGTGAAGATGACCTTCCGCCCGGAGGAGGTAACCACTTTTCAGGACCTGTTCGAAGGTTGGCGCCATAGGATCATCGCCTTCCCCGGGTGCATCCAACTGCAGTTGCTGCATGACCAGGCCGATCGGCGGATCTTTTTCACCTACAGCGAATGGAATACACCGGCTGACCTGGAAGCATATCGCAAATCTGATGTGTTCGCCAGCGTATGGCCTGTGGTGAAGAAACTCTTCGCCTCCCCGGCCGAGGCTTGGTCGGTGGATCGGGAACATTGTATGCCGGTTTCGCGATAAAAGCGGAACAGTCGTTGCTTTGCGATCTGCCATGAGAACCGTATTCCTCTGCCTACTACTGATCGGTGTTGGTGATCTGTGCGCCCAACCGGGTGCCATCGGCGCAGCACAAAGCACATTTGAATCCGCACTGGCAGCAGCCAAGTCAGGCCAATTGGACAGCGCTTGGGCCAAGGTGGAACAAGCGATCACGATGGACCCGCGGAACGCCAAGGCCTTCAAGCTGCGCGGAGATCTGCACCAACGGAAGGGAGAATCGGACGCGGCCTTGGCCGATTACAAGCTGAGCGAAGGGCTTGATCCGAACTATGCACGGCTATTCATCAGCCGGAGTGCCTTACGTGTAAGTCAAGGGTTGCACAAGACCGCGGTGAAAGATGCTACACGCGCCATTGAACTGGACCCAACGGATGCTGATGGTTACTACAATCGGGCATGTGCCCTGTATCTCGGTGGCAACACCGAGGCAGCCAAAAAGGATGCTACGAAGGCCGTGAAACTGAAACCTGATCATGCCGATGCGCTCTACTTGTGCGGAGTGACCAAGGGTGAACTGTACGAAGAGGAAGCGGGCATGGCAGACATCGCTTCCGCGCTCCTTCTGAAGCCTGGCATCCCCGGTGGTAAAATGAGCATGGCGATCCTGCTGTACGAAGGAAAACGGTACGAGGAGGCCGTCGACAAATTCACCGAAGTGATGGATAGCGATACCAGCGAACTGGCCGCCGCGCATTACTACCGTGGTGATTGTTGGTACAACTTGGAAAACAAGGAAAAGGCCTGCGCGGATTTCATCGAGAGCATGCGTTTGGGCGATAAGGACGCTCAGTTCATCAAGAAGAACTACTGCGACACTGACCTGAACAAGATCCCCAAAAAGCCGGTGAAGAAGAAACGGCGGACCATGATCGAGTTTTGAGTGGAAGAGAAACGCAGAGGCGCTAAGGGACGCGGAGTTGCGCAGAGATCTGTTACTCGGAAGAAATCCTAAGCGGCCGAACAGTGACTTTTTCTTATAGCGCCGTTCCTCGTCCTGCGGGATGAGAGCGGTGTTCGGCGATTACATTCGGGCGCTTTTCAACCGATGCGTGCACTAATCAGCAAAGAAATACGGGCCTTCCTGGGTTCACTGATCGGCCATATCGTGATCGTGGTTTTCCTGCTGATCACCGGCCTCTTCCTGTGGGTTTTTCCGGATAACATCCTGGACCTTGGTTATGCCGATCTGGGCCCACTTTTCTTTTTGGCTCCATGGGTCTTTCTCTTCCTGATACCCGCGATCACCATGCGAAGTTTCAGCGAGGAACGAAGAACCGGCACGATCGAACTGCTGCTTACCAAACCCATCAGCGAGTTCACCTTGGTATTCAGCAAGTACATCGCCGCGGTGTTGCTGGTTCTGCTGGCCTTGTTGCCAACGTTGGTCTACTACTGGAGTATTGGCAAACTCGCCGTTCCTGAATGGAACGTGGACACGGGCGGCACGTGGGGTAGCTACCTGGGTCTGTTCTTCCTGGCCGCTTGTTTCACAGCGATCGGCATTTTTGCATCGTCCCTCACAGATAGCCAGATCGTCGCCTTTTTGATCGCGGTATTCCTGAGCTTTGGGTTGTTCCTCGGATTTGAGCTACTGGCTTCATTCGACTCGGTGGGCGGCCTGGAGGGACCGTTGAAGAACATCGGTATCCAGCAGCACTACGCGAGCATGAGCCGGGGGGTGATCGACTTGCGGGATGTACTGTACTTCGCCGGTGTGATCCTGATCTTCCTGCTTATGACGCGTACGGTGATCCAAAGCAGGAAATGGTGATGGGATGGTCAAGATGTACCAAGTGAAATGAAAACCCAAAGCCACCGTTCGCGCGATCTGATGACCTTGCTCATCGGCATCGGCTGTGTGCTGTTGGTCTTGTTCATCGGTTCGTTCACCCGGTTACGGGCGGACCTGACGAGCGAGAAACGATACACGTTGACCCCTGCCACGGAGCAATTGATGGACAGCCTGCCGGACGTGGTTTTCCTGAAAGTGTATTTGAGCGGCGAGCTTCCGGCAGACCTGCGGAAACTGAGTGAAGCCACACGCGAATTGCTGGACGAAATGCGCGTGCGGAACGCAGACCTTCTGCAATACGAGTTCGTGGATCCCAGCGCCAGTCCGGATGAAAAGACGCGCAACGAAACATATGCCCAACTGCAAAAACTCGGATTGCAGTATTCGAGCATTCGAACCAAGGAGAAGGGCGCGGAAAGCGAACGGATCGTGTGGCCTTGTGCCATGGTGACCTTCCGTGGAAAAACAATGCCTTTGCAATTACTGAAAACCCAGTACCGCACAGCCGATGCGGACATGGTGAACCGAAGCGTCAACAACCTTGAGTTCGAAGTGGCCAGTGCGATCAGGCAGATCACCCTCCAATTCAAACCACGCGTGGCTTTTTTGGATGGTCATGGTGAACTGGATGGGTTGCAGACGGGCGATATCACCAAGGCACTGGAAGAGCAGTATTCCGTGAGCCGTGTGCGGATCGATAACAAGATCACCGCCTTGAGCGACAAAGTGGAAGGCGGACGATACCGCGTGAACAAATTCGAAGCGTTGATCATCGCCAAACCGGATAGTGCGTTCAGCCAGCGGGATGCATACGTGATCGATCAATTCGTCATGAATGGCGGACGCGTGCTTTGGGCTCTGGACCCCATGAACGCGAACTTGGACAGTTTGCGCGCCAAGCAATACTCCATCGCCACCCCCTTGGACCTTGGCTTGGACGAACTGCTGTTCGCTTACGGGGTGCGGGTGAACAAAGACATGGTCCTGGACCAACAATGCGCACCGATCCAATTCTACGCAGCTCAATTCGGTAACCAACAGAAACTGGAATCGCGGCCCTTCCCGTTCGAGCCTGTTGTGGTCCCCAGAAGCGCCCACCCTATCGTGAACAACATCGACCCGGTACACTTCAAATTCGTGAGCACCATTGACACTATCGGTACGGACAGTGCGCACAGCACTATTCTGCTCACATCATCACCCTACACCCGCGTTCTGCGCAACCCGGTTCGCATCAGTTTGGCCGTGGTGGACCTTGACCTGCGCTTGGACAAGAGCACAACCCCTGACAAACCTGTTGCAGTGCTTACCGAGGGCGTTTTCCACAGCGCCTTTATGGATCGATTGGTAATGGCCGACAGCGCCAAAGCCAGCATGGGAAACAGGGAGACCAGCCGCCCTACCGCTAGTTTGGTGATCAGCGATGGAGATGTGATAGCGAACATGGTAGACCGTGAGAAAGGCATGTACTACATGCTCGGGTACGATCGGATGGCGCGTGCCAAGGTTTATGGGAACCGGGAATTCTTCGTGAACGCCATGAACTATCTCCTCAACGACAAGAGCTTGATCAGCCTGCGTTCGCGAACCATCACCTTGCGGCAATTGGATCCTGAAAAAACAACGCGAAGCCGTGGTTTATGGCAGTTGGTGAACGTGGGCCTCCCCGTGCTCCTGAGCATGCTCGGGGGACTGCTATTCTTCTACATCCGTCGTCGTCGCTATGCCACCGTTGCAGCTTGAACCATGAAGAAGAACCTGTTGTTGTTGGTCCTGTTCGTTGCATTGGCCGCCGTGGCCTTTTGGCTATGGCGCGGAAACACGGGCAGCACCCTGACCGGTTCCCTGAGTGACTTCGCCATAGCGGATACGGCCAGTATCGATCGCATTTTCATCGCTGACAAGAAGGGAAAAAGCGTTGACCTGCGCAGAGTTGGAAATGAATGGACAGTGAACGGCCTGCCGGCGAATGAATTCCCGATAGGTACGTTGCTGAAAACCTTCATCCGGGTTGAAGTGAAGACACCCGTGCCGAAAAGCATGGAGACCAACGTACTGAAGGTAATGAGCACACTTGCGGTGAAAGTCGAGATCTATACGGGTGGAGACGAACCTGAGAAGATCTGGTGGGTCGGACATGGAACACCCGATCATTTTGGCGTATTCTGTGTTTTGGAGAAACCTGGCGTTGGCCGCAGTGAAAGTCCCTTTGTACTTGGGATGGCAGCCTTTACAGGTATGATCAACACACGCTTCCACACCAAGTTGGACGATTGGCGCAGTACGGATGTCGCCATTTTTCCGGATCTGAACCAGATAACCAGTGTGAAAGTGGAGCATCCTAGCACGGACAGTGCGGGCTATACGCTGAAGAACGACATGGGCAAACTCCAATTGATCGATGCGCAAGGCATGGAACTCCCCATGGACACCACCATTGCGCAAGACCTGATGATGCACATGCGGGATGCGCACTTCGAGTATTTCGAGCGCACCTTCAGCAAAGCCCAGCAGGACAGCACAAAAGCTTCCAAGCCCTGGCACATCCTCACCATCAACTCCGCGGACGGAACAAGCATTCGCGTTCCGTTCTGGAAAAAGCAACCGTACCCGGGTGAACGCACTGCGGAAATGGTACTGCTCGTGAACGATGTGGACCGCATGCACGCTCTCGTGAACGATACCGCATTGGTGGTGGTGCAGCGCTACTGGTTCGACCGAATGGTTCCCTTTCTTGGGCAGATCCGTTGGCACCCGCCCCAGGGAACAACGAATCCGTAGGTCACAAAACCGAAAAGGTTGATCCCATATCAGCGGCACTAGCAATGACGGATATGGCCTGAACAGGAAGGCTCGGCGGCTACTTACGCGGGCTTCCCGACCTCGTTCACGCCGATCGTGGATAAAGCCGCGTCGTTGTTGATAAACTGCCCCAATAGGCGGGTACAGCCCGGGTATATTCGCGGCGCTTCCAGAAAGACCTAGCGCAGCGGAAGTACAGAACCCAAAAAACAACCGAGATGAAGTTCATTGTATCCAGCACTTCCTTGTTGAAGCAACTACAGACGCTTCAGGGCGTGCTCGCCAGCAGCAATACGCTACCTATCCTTGATAATTTCCTGTTCGAGATCGACAACAAGCAGCTTACCGTTACTGCCAGCGACCTGGAGACCACCATTACGGCCACCTTGCCAGTTGAAGCAAAAGACAAGGGAAGCGTTGCGATACCTGCGCGTTTGCTGTTGGACACGCTGAAGGCTTTCCCTGAGCAGCCGCTCACCTTTACGGTAGATGGCAAGCACTTTGGCATCGAGATCAGCAGCGACCAAGGAAAATATAAAATGACCGGCCACAACGGGGCCGAATTCCCGAAAAGCCCTGTGCTGGACTCGCCGAGTTCGTTCGTGATGCCTGCTGGCACTTTGGCCACGGCGATCAACAAGACCATATTCGCTACTGGCAACGATGATCTGCGTCCCGTCATGAGCGGGATCTTCTTCGAACTGGCAGATGACGCCGTTCGGTTCGTGGCCACCGATGCCCATAAACTCGTTCGTTACACGCGCACGGACATCAAGGCTCCGAAAACAGCCAGCTTCATCGTGCCCAAGAAGCCGTTGAACCTGGTGAAGAATTCACTGGCGAACACGAACGCCGATGTTACCGTTGCTTACAACGAGAACAACGCATCGTTCACGTTCGACAACATCGTTCTCGTATGCCGCTTGATCGATGGCAAATACCCGAACTACGAAGCGGTGATCCCCAAGAAGAACCCGAACAAACTCACTATCGATCGGCAGACTTTCCTGAACAGCGTTCGTCGTGTGGCGATTTTCAGCAACAAGACCACGCACCAGGTTCGAATGAACATTGCTGGCAGCCAATTGGCGGTAAGTGCGGAAGACCTGGACTTCGCTAACGAAGCCAACGAGAAGCTCACTTGCGGATACGAAGGGGAAGACATGACGATCGGCTTCAACAGCCGGTTCCTGATGGATATGCTGAGCAACCTGAACTGCGAGCACGTGATCATGGAAATGAGCGCACCGAACCGCGCAGGCATCCTGCTTCCGGGTGAGGGTGGTGAGCACGGCGAAGACTTGCTGATGCTCGTGATGCCTGTGATGTTGAACAACTGATCTCCAACGCGAGCACATTCTCCACGCTTTTTTTATCGAAGGGTCCCCATTGTGGGGACTCTTCGTTTTTTCCGGCACTACTTTCGCCTGACACTGCACCATGAAGACCATTCACCTTTCCATTTTCGCGTCCGCCCTTTTCTTCACCCTCACAGCTGAGAAATGCGACAAGAACCCATCCGCAGCTATGGACCCAATGACGGCTTTGACCGGTACACAATGGAACCTGAGCAGCCTTGCTGGTGAAGCGATCAAATTACCGGAGGGTGTGAAAACACCGTTCCTGTTGCTCGGCAAGGACAATGAATTGAGCGGCTTCGGTGGTTGCAATAACCTGATGGGCTCGATGAAGCTGGAAGGCACCTCACTTACCTTCCCAAGGCTTGCGAGCACCAAGATGTTCTGCGAGAAGGCTCAGCCAACCGAAAACGCCTTCATGTCAGCTCTTCGAACGACGAATTCATACAGCCTGGACGGCAACATGTTGAAGTTGTTGGACAAGGAGAAGGAACTAGCCACGTTGATCAAGCAGTAGGTCCACCCGGTCGCTTTTACTGCGGCTCACTCATTTCGATCATCGAAGAACAACTCACCTCCTTTCTGAGAGCGGTGGCAGCGTCGTGTTCGTGCTACCTGGATCGAAGCGAACCGGTTCACTGGGTGTATCTGCCGCATTCTGATCACCAACCAATTGGTCGTACACGATAACCGGGTGCTCCTCGATTTCTTCTTCATCCTCCAGTACCAGAGGTGGCGGCACATGGGCCGTTGGTGAATTACGGTAGAACCAAGCCATGATCGCCCCGGCGAATGCCCCGAAGAGATGACTTTCCCAACTCTTTTCCGGTTCAAGCGGCAACACACCCCAGATCCAACTTCCATAGAGGAAGACCACGATAAGTGAAACGCCCATCAAGGCAACTCGTCGGCGGATCATTCCGCTGAAAAAAAGGAACGCTGCCAATCCGTAGATAACACCGCTTGCGCCAATGTGGTAGTTCTCCCGTGCGGTTGACCACACCCATAACCCTCCCAAACCCCAACAAGCCACAACCACGCGCCATGAGGCTTTGGGATAGAAATACACCAGGATCCACCCGAGTACGAGGATAGGCGCACTGTTGGCGATCAAATGGTCCCAACTACCGTGAATGAGCGGAGAAAAAAGGACGCCCCATAAGCCGTGAACGTCGCGCGGCAAAACTCCGAGCCGATAGAGCCGAAGATCCAGAAAATGGTCGGCCATGAAGACGACCCACAATAGGATCACGACCAATAGTGGCGGGATCAAAGCGGTGGTCAATCGCTTCCGTGCATGATCGATCGGGACGGTCATTCGCCAGGAGCACTCTCCATGATCAGGCCAAAACGGGCAGATGGTCAGGTTGTCAGGCCACTTCTGGGCTCAGGTCGCCTGACTAAGTTTGATGCGTTCTGCTTATTTCCGCCCCGATGAGAGTATCCTATCGACAATCCGGTTTTGCTTGCCTCCTTTTGCTTTTCGCGTGCAACAGCGAAGATGCCACCAGCGGCGAAAGTGAAAAGAAGAGTGCAGCCCAGGTGCCTAAATTGAGCACAGAGCATGTTGTAAGTCCGCTAGCTCAGCTTATGCGCGACATGACCGTTTTCGCCGATAGCACCAAGCACCACCTTGCACGCGGTGAGGAGCTCCTACCCTATCCAACATCGTTCAAAGACATGCTCACGGCCGAATGCACGCCGGGCATGGTGGACCATCGCACATTCGACCCTTTCGCGTTCTCCTACCTACATCAGTTGGATTCACTCTACAAAGTGGTGCCTTCCAAACGCCAACAAGCCTATGATGAATTGATCCAGTACTGCGCGGCGTGCCATGGCCAAGTATGTCCGGGCCCCTTGGTACGGATCAACAAACTGCGCATGCCAGCCCAGGCCCACTAAACCTTTCGTGCTTGGCTGCGTTCCAATTGTCCTCCATCAAATGCGCATTCAAACCCTGTTTTCAGCCGCCGGTATCCTTGGATGCTCCCTGACAACCGGTGCTCAACCGTTCTATTTCCCGCCCAATACAGGCAGTACATGGGAAACCACCGATCCGGCCACATTAGGCTGGTGTACCGACCGTATTGACTCCCTCTACGACTTTCTCGCATCCCGGAATACGAAAGCGTTCATTGTGCTGAAGGACGGTCGTATCGTTTTGGAGCGCTACTTCGGAACCTTCACGCAAGACAGTTTATGGTACTGGGCTAGCGCCGGAAAAACCCTGACCAGCACCCTTGTAGGCATTGCACAGGAAGAGGGGTTCCTTGACATTGAGAACCCTTCGAGCGCGTACCTGGGAACGGGATGGACCAGCGAGCTACCGGCCGATGAAGCACTGATCACTGTGCGCAACCAGCTGACCATGACATCGGGCTTGGATGATGCAGTGCCTGACGATGACTGCACCGATCCCAGTTGTCTTCAATATTTGGCCGATGCTGGAACGCGGTGGGCGTATCACAATGCCCCATACACGCTGTTGGATGACGTGATCGCGAACAGCACCGGGCAATCCTTCCCATCCTACTTCAACGCGAAGATCCGCAACCCCATCGGCATGGATGGGTTCTGGTTTCCCAGCGGGTACAACAATGTATATGGGAGCAAAGCCCGGAGCATGGCCCGATATGGGCTTTTGGCGTTGAACAACATGGTTTGGGGCAGCGATACTATCCTGCATGACACTGCATATTTCAACGCAGCTACCAGCCCTTCACAAACGATCAACAACAGCTACGGTTATTTGTGGTGGCTCAATGGGCAATCCAGTTTCATGGTACCTGGTGTTGAATTCGCATTCCCTGGTTCCCTAATGCCAAGCGCACCTGCGGACATGTACAGCGGTTTGGGCAAGAATGATCAAGTGGTGAATGTTGTTCCGAGCAGAGGCATGGTAGTGGTGCGCATGGGCAATGTTGCGTACACGAATGCCTTGGTGCCTATCACCTTCAACAACGAGATCTGGGAGCACATCGATCGGCTCGAATGCAGCACGTCGATCACTGAGAACAGCCCGAAACAGCAACTTTCCGTTCTTCCGAATCCGTGCACAGATGTTGTTCGGATCACGTTACTCGGTAGTAACGCGGACCTGACGCTGATCATTTCGGACGAGCTTGGCCGAACGGTTCTGACAGGAGCTTTAGGACAACCGTTGAACATTGCCAATCTCGCACACGGCTTTTACACCGCCCGGTGCTGCGGCGATGGCACAATGTGTTCAGTTCGCTTTATCAAGCAGTAGGCTCGATCTCAAAATACCCACTAGTAGGTATTGTGGTGGCTTTCCTTGCAAGATAGGTTTGCCTCGTCGCCCAGGATCAACCCAAAGCGACGGAACCATGAACCACGAAGACTTCGAACCCCAAGAGCTGACGCACGCTATGGCGCGTCCTTTTGACAACGACCGGTTCGACGGTGACCGGATCGAAACCTATGGCGAAAGTGCACCTGTGCCTGACGAGTACAAAGCCCGCATCGAACGCCAGCGCAAACATGCGGCCATACGAACCGAGATGATCCAACGTGCACGCAACAGCAACTATTCGGGCCATCGCCCAGATGGAACATTTTGAACAGGCCTCTGAATGCGCAGCACTTCTATATTTGCCGCCCCTTGCCCAGGTGGTGAAATTGGTAGACACGCACGCTTGAGGGGCGTGTGACCGAAAGGTTGTGCTGGTTCGAGTCCAGTCCTGGGCACTAGTTGATAAAGCCCTGCCGCGTTGCGGTGGGGCTTTTTGCTTTTCAGACCCAAACCTGCCATCTCGACTGGCAAGCCTGAAAGCCAGATAGCTCACTACCTTACAGACCGATCCAGCATTTCGTATCCGAACATCTTTTGAATGGCTAAGCCCCTGAATGAGTTACTGGTTATAGAGACCTCATCCATCCTTGCTGGTCCTGCTGTAGGTATGTTCTTCGCAGAACTCGGCGCGCAGGTGATCAAGTTGGAGAACGCAAAAGCGGGAGGCGATGCAACACGCAAATGGAAGCTACCGAAAGAGGATCCGAATTCTTCGGTAAGTGCCTACTTCAGCAGCGTGAACCATGGCAAAGAACATCGGCTCGTGGATCTTGCAAGCACAGAAGGGCGGGCGACCCTGGATGAACTTGTCGCAAAAGCGGATGTGCTCATAACCAACCATTTGGCCGGGGATGCGGAGAAACTCGGTTTACAACGGGAAAGGCTTCGCGCTTTGAACCCCACCATGATCCATGGACATATACGCGGTTATGTGGATGACCCTTCGCGCCCAGCGTTCGACGTGGTTTTGCAAGCCGAGACTGGTTACATCAGCATGACAGGTACCGATGCAGAGCATGTGGCCAAGTTGCCCATCGCGATGATCGACATACTTGCAGCACACCAATTGAAGGAGGGGCTGTTGCTGGCGCTATTGCAACGTGAACGAACAGGCAAGGGTGCGTACGTGGAAGTCTCGCTGGAGGAAGCAGCGCTTACGGGACTGATCAATCAGGCCAGCAATTGGCTCATGGCGAAACAAGTAGCCCAACCGATCGGCACACTGCACCCCAACATCGCACCCTATGGAGAACTGTTCACCTGCGCGGATGGGGATCGCATAGTGCTCGCCGTGGGCAGCAATGCGCAGTTCAAGGCACTATGCTCCGTGCTGGACCTGTCCGACCTTGCGCACGACCAGCACTTCAGCAGCAACGCAAAGCGTGTTACCAACCGGAACGTATTGGCCCAATTGCTCGCACCTGCGATCGCAAGCCAGACTCGGGAAGCATTGCTCGATCAGTTCACACTACTGCAGGTTCCTGCCGGTGCGGTGAACACACTGGACCAAGCGCTCTCTTCGACAACTGCTGCGCGCATGACCTTGGAGGAAATGATCGACGGTGTGCGCACGATCCGGATCAGCGGAAACGCATTCCGGATCGAGTCTTATTGAGCTTTCCTTCGCACCTGCTTGAAGCTCCGATCAAGCACCAGCGCGATCCGTTCAGCCTCTTGGCGTGTAAGTCCTTTCCCGAAAACGACTTTCTTTCCCATATGCTCGAAACCAAGGCGTTCCCCTCCCATTACCCAAAAACTATCGTTCAGCTGCCATTTCCATGACGACTCTTCGATCTCAAGAGTTCCTAAACGCTGAACGTTCTCCACGAAATACTCATTCGCCCGGCCATAGCCGAAAATGCTGTCCTTGATGGTAAATCGGTCCTCCTTCAGTCGGATAAGTTCGAAGCCCTTGAGCCGCCAGAGCACCACTCGACCAATACGTATCGCGAACCAGGCCCAGAAGGCCATGAAGGCGAACATGAATGTGCGCATATCACCAGGTGGCGTGCGTGCGAGTTCAATGGCGACATAGACACCACAGCTCAGCCACGCGAGAAACCAGCCCAGTAACAGCGCTTCCTTTCCACGCGGCAATCGGGCGCTGATCACCACACTTGATCCTTTTGGTGAAGACTCTATGCTCACGCGATCACTGACGAACTCCATCACTTTCCGTTCATATCGGCCAGTACCTCTTCGTAAAGGCTCTCGTACAGTGGAAGCACACGATCCACATTGAAACGGGCCGCCTCTTGAAGCGCCCCGACCCGGTATCGGGCGAGGGTTCCCTCATCACTGAGGATATCGATCGCATTGCGTGCCATGCCCTCCACATCACCTACTGCGTTCAACAAACCGCTAACTCCATCGGTGTTCACTTCAGGTGTTCCGCCGGTGTTCGTGCTTACCACCGGTACACCGCAGGCCATGGCTTCCAAGGCGGCAAGACCGAAACTTTCGGTTTCACTGGCCAACATGAAGAGGTCACAGTTTGCCACCACCTCTTCCGGGGCTGTCATCTTTCCGAGGAATGTGATCGTTTCGCAATCGGTTGCGCGGCAAAGGGTCTCGATCTTCGCTCGGTCCGGCCCATCACCGATCAGAAGCAACTTGGCTGGGAGCCTCTCCCGCACGATCAAGAAAGCCCTGACCAGGTCCTCCACCCGTTTCACAGGCCTGAAGTTGCTCACGTGCACCAGCAATTTCTCGCCATTCGGAGCGAAGCGGTGACGAAGGCTTTCGGTCTTTAACCCGGTATATCGATCCAGCCGAATAAAATTGGGGATCACACGAATGTCACGCTTCACCGGAAAGTGCTCATAGGTATCGCGTTTCAAGCTTTCGCTAACAGCGGTAACACCATTGCTGCGCTCAATTGCGAAGGTGATCACCGGCTCAAAACTGGCATCCCGGCCAACGAGCGTGATATCCGTACCGTGAAGCGTGGTGATAAAGGGTATTCTCACCCCATGTGTAGCGAGTATCTGTTGCGCCATCCACGCTGCACTAGCGTGCGGAATAGCATAGTGAACGTGAAGCAGGTCCAGCTTCTCATGCTTCACCACATCAACCAACCTGCTGCTGAGGACCAGTTCATATGGCTGGTAATCAAAAAGCGGGTAGTCGCTAACCCGCACTTCGTGGTAGAAAACGTTGGCCAACGCGTGGGGCAGCCGAACCGGGCGGTCGTAGGTAATGAAGTGTACCACATGGCCCTTCTCTGCCAAGGCCAGACCAAGTTCTGTGGCGACCACACCACTACCACCAAAGGTGGGATAACAGACAATTCCTATGCGCATTGTGGAAACTCCCGAACGAACGAGAGGGCGCGAAGTTCGCTTCTTCGCAACTTCGCCCACCACTATGCACCGATTGCTGATCAAGAATGCGAAGGCCCTCGTGGGATCCCACGCAGGCGGAATAGACCGTTTGGCTGGTGCCACAATGGCGCACCTTCCTTGCATTGAAGACGGATGGTTGCTCGCGGAAGACGGTCGGATCATTGATCTCGGGCCTATGGAAACATGGCCGGGCATAACGGATTGGAACGGCCTTGAGGTGCTCGATGCCACGGATCGCTACGTTCTGCCCGGTTGGTGCGACCCGCATACGCACAGCATTTTCGCTGCTCCACGCGAGGAGGAATTCGTGATGAAACTCAAAGGTGCGACCTACCAGGAGATCGCAGCGTTGGGCGGCGGAATTCTCAATAGTGCTCGGAAACTGCGTGGCATGAGCGAGGACGACCTGTATGAAAGCGCCAAGGCCCGCCTGGAAGCGATGATGCACCAAGGCACCGTGGCTGTGGAGATCAAGAGCGGATATGGCCTTTCGTTGGAAAGTGAATTGAAGATGTTGCGCGTGGCCAAGCGACTGAAGGAGAGCTTGCCATTGCAAGTGAAGACCACGTTGCTCGCGGCACACGCCCTGCCGGAAGAGTTCAAAGAAGATCGGGCGGGCTACCTTGATCTGGTCCTGAACGAACTGTTACCGGCTGTTTCCCGTGAAGGTCTTGCCGACTTCATCGATGTGTTCTGTGAAACGAACTATTTCACGGTGGCCGAGATGGAGCAGGTCCTCGAAGCCGGTGAGCGAAAAGGAATGAAAGGCAAGGTGCATGTGAACCAGTTCACCAGTATCGGCGGGATCGCAGCTGCGGTGAAGCATGGGGCGATGAGCGTGGACCATTTGGAAGTGATGGAAGAAAGCGATATCACGGCATTGGCAGGGTCGAACACAATTCCCACCCTGCTCCCCTCCTGCTCCTTCTTTTTACGGATCCCATACGCACCAGCTCGTGCGCTCATAGATCGCGGTTGCGCTGTAGCGCTCGCCTCGGATCACAATCCAGGCAGCTCGCCAACCGGCAATATGAATCTCGTGCTCTCGCTGGCCTGCATTCAACTGCGCATGCTTCCGGAAGAAGCCATCAACGCCGCAACGATGAATGCTGCTGCGGCCATGGGGCTTTCGGCCGAATTGGGCAGTATTACCAAAGGAAAACGCGCCAGCTTCATCATAACCAAGCCGATACCTTCGCTCGCCTATTTGCCCTACGCGTTCGGGGCAGACCATATCGACACCGTGATCATAGATGGAAAGCCCGCAAGAGCCGGAGAAGCAACTGCCTGAAACGGCCTACGTGCGCCCACCTGGGCTGGAAATGGGAAATGGTCTCGCCATTTTCGTTCTGGTGTTCCTAACCTTCATCGGTGCACAGATCGGGGCGATGATCGCACGCGTGAAAATGGTGACTCCTGACCTCGCAGGTGTGTCCGTTAGTGAACTGTTGGATAGCGATCGGTTCGCGGAACGTTGGAAGGATCTTTCCACCAATGGCGATTCGATCGCCTGGATCGAATTGGTATCGGGTTCGGTAGGGATCGTTGTGCTTTTGCTCGTGTGTTGGTGGTGGAAAAAACAGCGCATGGTGCAATTCCTCGGTTTGCGCCCTCCAGCATTCCGGCCTTTTCTGGCGTGGTGCGGCCTCTTCGTTGGGGTATTCGCTGCGCTTGAGGTCATCGCCTATTTCTTACCAGAGATGGAGAGCGACTTCATGACCAAAGTGCTTTCATCAATAACGCATTACCCGTTCTTCATTCTTGGCTCTTGCCTAGTCCCAGCTCTTTTTGAGGAATTGCTCTTTCGCGGAATGCTTCTTGGCTCATTGCGCCATCTGCTAGACAAGAACACCGCGGTGGCCATTACCGCAGGTCTTTTCACCTTCACACACATGCAGTACGAATGGTACTTGCTCCTTTTCAATTTGCTGCCATTGGCTGTTTTTCTGGGGTACGCTCGAACAAACACCGGCAGCATTTGGACAGGTGTATTCCTGCATTTTGTGAACAATGCCGCGAGCGTGCTGCTTCCCTTATGGCTTGCCTCAACATCCAACTGAACCAATCCCAATGGCCGTTGTAACGGCCGTCCAGAACATGCCACGCATAATCGAGTGTGTCCCTAACATCAGCGAAGGCCGCGACAAGGTCAAGATCAACGCGATAGCCGCCGTGGCGGAAACTGTTGAAGGTGTGCGGCTATTGGATGTTGATCCGGGCAAAGCCACCAACCGAACCGTTATCACCTTCGTTGGGGAACCAGAAGCTGTATGTGAAGCCGCATTCCGACTGGTGAAAAAGGCCCAAGAACTGATCGATATGCGCAATCACACCGGCGAGCACCCGCGCTTCGGCGCTACTGATGTTTGTCCGTTGGTGCCGATCAGCGGCATCACCATGGAAGAACTGGTGCCTTATGCGAAGAAGCTCGGTGAACGTATTGGCAAGGAACTCGGCATACCGGTCTATAACTACGAGTACGCCGCAAGTGAAGAGAAGCGCCGCAACCTCGCGAACAACCGCGCTGGTGAATACGAAGGGTTGAAGAAAAAACTGATCGATCCAGCGTGGAAGCCTGATTTCGGCCCTGCGGAATTCAACGAAAGTGTGGCTCGAAGCGGTGCCATTGCAGTGGGCGCGCGAAAACTTCTGGTGGCCTATAATGTGAATCTGAACACCACCAGCACGCGCCGGGCGAATGCGATCGCCTTCGACATTCGCGAGGCTGGTCGCGTTTTGCGCGAAGGGGATCCTGTAACGGGCAAACCCATCCTCGATGAAAAAGGGGAGCCCAAGAAGATCCCCGGCAAACTAAAATGTGTGAAGGGCATTGGTTGGTTCATTGAGGAATACGGTATTGCGCAATTATCGCTGAACCTTACGGACATCGACGTTACACCCATGCATATCGCCTTCGATGAGGCTTGCAAGAGCTCGCTCGAAAGAGGGATCCGTGTAACCGGCAGTGAGCTTGTGGGCTTGGTGCCGAAAAAGGCATTGCTCGACGCTGCTGACTTTTTCCTTCAGCGTCAGGAACGTAGCTTGGGTATCAGCGAGCGCGAGAAGATCAAATTGGCCATCAAATCGATGGGGCTCGATGAACTCGCACCTTTCGACCCGGAGAAGCGCGTGATCGAATTCTTGCTCGCAGACCTGAAGGACGAGCGTTTGGTGCGCATGGACTTGAAACGGTTCAGCGAAGAAACGGCCAGCGAAAGTCCGGCGCCCGGCGGTGGCAGTGTAGCCGCTTACGTGGGTGCTATGGGAGCAGCTCTGGGCGCGATGGTCGCCAACCTGAGCGCACACAAACGCGGGTGGGATGAGCGTTGGGAGGAGTTCAGCAACTGGGCAGTAGAGGCAGAACTTTGCCGCAAAGAATTGATCCGTTTGGTAGATGAGGACACCAAAGCCTTCGATCGCATAATGTCCGCCATGCAATTGCCCAAGGACAACCCTGAACAGGTCGCAGCGCGCAAGGACGCGATACGGGAAGCCACCAAAGGCGCGATCATGGCACCTTTGGAAACCATGAAGGTGTGTGTACGCAGCATGGCCGTGATGAAAGCCATGGCAACGAACGGCCTGAAAGCCAGTGTGAGCGATGCCGGCGTAGGAGCGATGTGCGCGCGCACTGGGGCGTTGGGCGCTTACCTGAACGTGCGCATCAATTGCGCTGGGCTGGATGACGAGGCCTGGAAAAAGGGGGTTCTGGCCGAGGCTGAGGCGCTGAAGACCCGAGCAGAAAAACTGGAGGCCGAGGTAATGCTGGAGACTTTAGCAAAGGTCTGACCGTTCGAAATACAGCAAGAACACAACACCAACGCTTAAAGGCACGTATACCTTTCAGCGCAATGGTTCACAAGCCTACATATCGGCAGAATTTTCGGCGATTACTTTACTTCTTCCCCCTGCAGCTATTGGTGCTGCACTTGAAGAAGAACCACTTGTTGCTGCTGGTCTGGCTGGTCTTGTTTGGCTTCATTACCGGTAACATGGGCATGAAATACGGCGTGCCCTACCTTTTTCTGTACCCAGAATATTTCGGGGAGAACACGTTCTGGAGCTTTGGAATTCTGGGATTCGCCTTGGGCGGTTTTTTTACCGCTTACAATTTGTACAGCTACACCACCCACGCGTACCGTTTCCCGTTCATCGCGACCATTTCACGGCCCTTTTTGAAATTCAGCATCAATAATGCACTGTTGCCATTGTTGTTCGTGATCACTTACTTGATCAACTCGGCTCTCATGCAACATTCGAAAGAGCTGGTACCTGCCATGCACATTGCGATCAATCTGATCGGGTTCTTGTTCGGCGTTGCCGTTTTCATGGCGGTCGCCTTGTTGTATTTCTTCCGCACGAATACAGACATCCACAAATTGCTCGGGCCGGACGCGGATCGGGACCATCCACCGCAACCGATGGAAGACATTCTGCCTTTGCATCCCATGGGTCACCAGCGGCAGGAATTGCGAAAAGCCACGCGTTGGCTGCGTCGGGAACAAGGCACCAAAAAATGGAAGGTTGAACTATACATGACCTCACCCTGGCGTGTAGCCATCGCCCGCACCAGTGCGCACTATGACAAGGCTTTGCTGCGCAGCGTTCTGTGGCAGAACCACATCAACGGAAGTATCTTCAGCATTGCGTTGGTTGTCACGTTCATCGCCCTTGGTGCGTTCAGTGATACCACCTTCTTCTCCATCCCGGCCGGTGCGAGCGTGTTCGTGCTGTTCACTATGCTGCTGATGTTGATGAGTGCGCTGTACAGTTGGATGAAAGGATGGGCCATCGCCATGGTGATCGCGTTGATAGTCGGTCTCAACCTGTTGAGCCTTCGAACTGAAAAATTCATGTCCGATGCGCAAGCGTACGGACTTGATTACAGCACCGCACCGGCCAACTATGATCGCGAGGCCATCACCGCATTGGCCACCGACACAGCGGCAGCGCGAAAAGATGCGATCAGCTTCCAACCCACGCTTGATCGATGGCTGGCAAAGAACCAACGCTTCCGGAACGGGCAGCCGAAACCGAAGTTGCTCATTGTGAACACCAGCGGGGGGGGCTCGCGCGCCATGGTTTGGACCTATCGATGTCTGCAAGTGGCTGACAGCCTTCTCGGTGGTGAATTGATGCCGCGAACCATGTTGATGACCGGCAGCAGCGGCGGATTGATCGGAGCAACCTACTTCCGCCAAGTGGATGCGGTGCAACGCCAAGGTGGAAACAACCGTGTAAATGATCCGGCGCATCTGGATGCCATGGCCAGCGATATCCTGAATCCGCTAGGCTTCAGCTTCGTGAGCAACGACATGTTCATTCGATACCGGAGGGTGCACGATGGTATGCGATCGTACACGCTCGATCGAGGTTATGCGTTCGAGAAACGCATCAATGAACTGACGGATACCCTGTTCGACATCCGCTTTTCCGACTTTGCCGAGGCCGAGCGCCGCGCTGACCTGCCCTTGTTGATCATCAGCCCTACGTGCATGAACGACGGACGCCGATTGGTGATGAGCGCCCAGCCGGTAGCGTTCCTTACCACTATCAGAACTGAAGGCCTCGTGCGGACGGATAACCAACCAGAGAGCATTGAATTCGGAAAGCTCTTCGCCCACCAGGACGCGCAGCGCATCAAGCTCAGCAGCGCCTTGCGGATGAACGCCACGTTCCCCTACATCACTCCTATCGTTACCCTTCCCAGTGAACCGAAAATGCGGGTGATGGATGCCGGTGTTCGGGATAACTATGGCTACCGGACCACTTTCGCCTTCATGCAGACCTATCGCACATGGATCGCCGAAAACACCAGTGGAGTTGTGATCCTGCAGATGAGGGACAAACAGCGCGAGCTAGATGTACAGCCGGTCAGTGGTTCGTTGTTCGGTCGACTATTGGACCCCGTAAGCAGCATCTATGGCAACTTCGTGAAGGCCCAGGACCAGGACTACGACCTGATGATGAAGCAAGCCGAAGCGTGGAGCGAATTCCCCATCGAGGCGATCGACTTCTCCCTGCGGCATGATGACGATGACGAGATCAGTTTGAGCTGGCACCTCACGGCTGTGGAGAAGAGGCAGGTTTTGAACACGATCCTTTCTCCCGATAACCAACGCTCCTTCACGCGTCTCCGGGAACTTGTGTTAGGTAGCACCCCGCTGGTCACAGCAATGCTTCCGAACGGTATTTCAACAAGCCCGGCATCGGCGAACGTTGTACGTCGATAAGTTGCATACCACGCTCGGCGAGAACCGTTCGCAGGGTATCGGCAAGTCCGAAAGCAACCGACCCGGTAGCCGTGATAGATGACCGTTGCTCTAGCGGGAAGTAAGCACAAAGTCGATCAGCCAGTGCATTGAACCGCGACCGAACCAGTCCTTGAACGTAAGCGTGTTGTGTTAGACCAGCTATCGGCGCCGTGAATGATGCGAGCCATGCTTGAGGGGATGAACCGCGATACAATTCCTTCACCACTTCTGGCATCGCCAACCCAGCGGGAAACACATGATCCCTGACTTCCACCGGCATTCGTCCATGTAATGCATCGATCAAAGCGTATTTCCCGATATCTGCACCGCTGCCCTCATCCCCGAGAATGTATCCGAGGGAAGGCATGGGCTGATCAAGGATCGATCCGTTGTACCACGCTGCGTTCATTCCTGTACCAAGGATGAGCACGAACCCTGCGTTGGTTCCGAGAAGGCCGTGCGCTGCGCCCATCAGATCGCTCGCCACATCAATCCGCGCCCTAGGCCAAACGGCGAGCAGGACATGGGCCATCTGTTCAGCCCGTTCCCGTGTGCCGCACCCAGCACCGTAAGCAAAAACGGCTGTAACTCGAGCGGCCTGTTCTTGGAATTCCGCCTTCAGCGCCGAAGCAAAAAGCCGCGGATCACCAACCGATGGATTAAAGCCCGGGAGTCCTTCGATGATCCGCGGATCGTGACCGGAACGAATAATACCCCAACGGGAAGAAGTTCCACCGATATCAGCGACCAGTGTGACGGACATGACGGAAAGGTATGACCGCAGACTATCCTGAAAGAAGAAACGACCCTAAATGTTGAAGAGGAACTTGTTCGGACTTACCAAACCGTTCTTAACGGCATAAAGAACAAGTGCAGCCGTGCTGTTGACCCCCAGCTTGTACATGATCTTCTTACGATGGGTCGTGATCGTATGGGCGCTGAGGTTCAATCGACCAGCGATACGTGTATAGGAACATCCTTCAGCGATCAATCCGATGATCTCTGCTTCACGATCGGTGATCACGACCGGTGCGCAGCTGAGCGGGTCGTCAATGATCTTCTTCACGTCGATGCTTGCACGCTCGATGGCCTCAATGATCTGGCCGCAGAAAAATTTCTTGCCATCAGCGGTTTCCAGAACAGCGTCTATGATCTCTTGAACACCGCAATCCTTCTTGATATAGCTTGTTACACCACCGCGAAGGGCGCTTAACAGAGCAAGTCTTGAAGGGTCCGGGGTAATTGCAACGAACCGGGTACGCTTGCTGCGCCGCACGCCATCACGTATCACATCGGCTCCGAAGCCTTTGGCAGTGTGATCAATAAGCACCACATCCGGCTTCTCACGCACGAGCAAGGCTTGCAGTTCTATTGGATCCCGGGCTTCACCAACGATCTCCACACGCGCCACATCGGCGAACACCGAGCGCAGGCCAATGAGAGCCAGTTCGCTGTTGTCGGCAAGCAGGATACGGATTGACATTTCTGTTTAGAACGATTCTGATCGGTGGCGAATGTAGCCCATGGATCGACGAACGATCCGCGCACTTTCAAACCGAGGTCCGTTGATCGATGCGAAAGACCGCGCCTTCATTGGCCAACAGAGTGTTCGAAAAGATCGGCAGTGCTTCTGCGAGCAACACCGTGTTGCTCTTGTACCTCGAACTGAAGTGACCCAGCAGCAGCGTTCGCACCTTGGCATCCCGTGCCATGGTGGCCGCTTGGCGGGCAGTGCTATGCATGGTCTCCTTGGCTCGAGCTAGAAGTTCATCTGTAAACGTAGCCTCATGATAAAGGAGGTCAACGCCACGAATATGATCGATCAGCTCGGGTGCATACGCCGTGTCCGAACAATAGGCATAGCTCCTGGGCAACGGCGGATCAAGGGTCAATTCAGCATTGGGTACCACAGTACCATCAGCGAGTAAGAGGTCTTCGCCTTCTTTCACCCCATTTCGGGCAAAGTGTGGAATGGACGCGACTTTGCTCGGATCCAGTTTACGCAGCATCGCACGTTCACGGAACAGGAATCCTGTTGTTGGGATCCTGTGTTCAAGGGCCAGTGTCAGTACTTCAACGCGATCGGTCGAATACACCACTGTACCGCTCTTATGAGCCAGTGACCGCACACGAAGCGGGTAACGCAAATAGGTTTGGGAGGCTCTGAGCTGTACATCGATCACCTCTTTCAATTCCGGAGGTCCGAACACGAGCAGCTCATCCTGTCTTCCATTCAAGTGCATACTGCTCAGCAAACCCATCAACCCGAGATAATGGTCGCCATGCATGTGGCTGATGAAAATGCACCCGATCCGGTTGAAATTGACTTCTGCTTGCCGCAAGCGTTCCTGCGTACCCTCGCCGCAATCAACCAAATACAGGCGCTCGTGTATGTTGAGCAACTGGGCGCTCGGATATCTGCCACGGGCTGGAAGTGCAGCACCTGTGCCCAAAGTGGTGATCTCGAAACGCATCAGGCAACGAGGATAACGAAAAAGGCCTGCCATTTCTGGCAGGCCCCTTTCCCAAATACGATCCTGAAGATCAGCGGTTGACAACCATACGACCGGTAACCGAATGACCCGCTACTTCCACAGTATAGATATACACACCGTTCTCCAAACCATTAGCGCCTAGAACCACGCTGTTCGATCCTTGCTTACCAGCAACGATCCGGTTGAAAACCTCCTCACCCACCAAGTTGAACACCTTCAGTCGTGCTTGAGCGGCCCGGCGCAGTGTAAACTCGATATTCGTGCGATCGGAAAAAGGATTTGGTGAATTCCGTAGTTGGGCAACTCCCAATGATATGTTCGAGGTGATGCTTGTATTGTCTTCCGATATGGTGATGCTGTACCCTGTGAAAGTTTGCGGCACCGGAAGTACGAAGAATCCTAAGAACGTGTACGCGGTCACCTCAAGTGTCATATCATACACGCCTGCCGACGTAGGTGTTCCCTCGATCAAGCCACAGCCTACCTGGTTGGCCAGAAAGGTACATTCCGCACCTGTTTGAGAATTGCATTCCACAGCCAAACCAGGGGGCAAATTCGTAACCTGGTCCAACGCAACGGAATCTATGACAAAGCCATCGAACTGTGGGTCGATCAGACCAGCTTCCTCCGGAACCAACAAGATGAGGGTATCCGAATAGAATACGCTCACCATACCGCTGGAGAATCCTTCCAATGTATCTGGCCAAACACCATAGACACTGTCGGCGTACAACTGGTTCGGTGTGCATTGTGCGTTGGCTGCTGAACCGATGACGATAAGCAACCCTGCGAGTAAAGTTCTTCTCATGCTTCCTATTGGTCTTTTTTGACGTCTTTTTCGATCTCTTCCATGAAGAGCAGATCCATAGCCTCGTTGGCGGTAGGTGTAATGGAAAGAACACTTTCCAATTGACTGATCTGCACCAACTTCAAGACGGGCTCTTGCAAGGCGCAGACCACCAAGGTCCCATTCACGCTCTTGCACAAGCGGTTCGCCACGAGCAAAGCACTAAGACCGCTACTGTCGCAATAGCGGGTGTCAGCCATGTCGATTATGACATTCCGCACACCGGTCTTGTTCAGGTATACCAATTCGCTCTTGAGCTCAGGAGCGCAGGTGGTATCCAATTTGTCCACGTTGCATTTGATCAACGTGTACTTGCCTTTGTCCTCTATTGTAAAGTTCATGGCTGCGCTTGAAAATGGTAAGCGTTGTGGTCAAAGATAGCCGTGCGCACGAATGCACCAACGATGTTGAAAGCCTTGACTACTGGGCGCGAGGAATACGTGCAGCCAGCAGATAGATCACCGCCATCCTTACAGCTACGCCATTTTCCACCTGATCCAAGATGATGCTGTTCGTATGATCCGCTACTTGGGAAGTTATCTCCACTCCCCTGTTGATAGGTCCAGGATGCATGATCGTGATCTGCTTGCCAGCTCGGTCATATCGCTCCATCGTAAGCCCGTAGAGCATGGCATACTCCCGCAAGCTGGGAAAATTCGAAATGCCGTCACTGCCCTGCCGCTCCAACTGGATACGCAGCATGTTGGCCACATCGCACCAACGCAAGGCTTTGTCCAGGTCATGTTCCACTCGCACACCCAGGCTCTCGACATGGCGAGGCATCAACGTCGTGGGCCCACAAAGCATCACTTCCGCACCCAATTTTTTCAGGCAATGGATATTGCTCAACGCCACCCGACTATGCAGGATATCACCGACAATAACCACTTTGACCCCTTTGACCCGACCTAGCTTTTCACGAATACTGTAGGCATCAAGCAATGCTTGGGTAGGATGCTCGTGAGTGCCATCCCCTGCGTTCACAATGCATGCGCGCACATGTTTGCTCAAGAACACCGCAGCTCCGGGATCAGGGTGGCGCATGACGACCATGTCCACCTTCATCGCGAGAATATTGCTCACGGTGTCAATGAGCGTTTCACCTTTCTTGGTGCTACTGCTGCTGCTGCTGAAGTTGATGATATCGGCACTCAAGCGCTTTTCAGCGAGCTCGAAACTGATCCGCGTTCGCGTACTGTTCTCAAAAAAAAGATTGGCGATCGTGATATCCCGTAGCGACGGAACTTTCTTGATGGGTCGAGAAAGGACTTCTTTGAACCCATCGGCCGTTCGAAATATGAGATCGATGTCAGCCACACCAAGGTCCTGAATACCGAGCAAATGGTCGGTACTCAGCATTTCCGAAGTATTGGCCCGCTCGCTCATCGGTCGGTGGGAGTTGAACGCGACGGCGGAAAGGATCCTTCTCGCTCTTGGCCAACAAGCAATAGCACACGGTCTTTTCCATCAACCTCCTTCCATTCCACACTCACACGCTGCCCATCAATACTATCCACCCATTTGCCGACAAAATCAGGCTGAATGGGGAGTTCCCGGCTGAACCGCCGATCGATGAGCACCATCAACTGCACGCTGCTAGGGCGACCGAAACTGAGCATGGCATCAAGCCCAGCACGAATACTGCGCCCGGTATGGAGCACATCGTCAATAAGCACAACGCGACGATCATCGAGTGAGAAGTCCAGCTCTGTTGCACTAGGGCTGGCCGTTACCGACCGATGGCGAAAATCATCTCGGTGGAAGGTGATATCAAGCTCACCATAAAGCACATTCGCCAGACCGGTGATCTTTTCGAGCTCCTTCTTCAACCGACGAGCGAAAAACACACCACGAGGCTGAAGGCCGATAAGGGCCGTGTTACCCAAGTCGCCGTGATCTTCGATCAGTTGGTGGCAAAGGCGCTGCAGTGTAAGCCCGAAGGCCGGTCCTTCAACGATGGTAAGCGCCTTCATTCCGGGTGGCGAAGATAGACCGGAGAGCTCCGTAAAGCATATCCGCATCAACCCCGAACAAACACTGATCGGATACGTTCGCTCAGCCTGGGACAGAACTACCGCAGCAACACATTCGTCCCCCAGAGCACCCACATGGTTACAGCGCATATCGTACCGAACACAGCCAACTTGAACCCGATGGTCGAGCGGCGCAAACTCTTTGGAGAATAGCCCTTGCCGCGTTTCAACATCCACCGGCCCCAAAGATTGAACGTGATGGCCAGTACTCCAACGATCGTTCCTGGCACACACAGGTGCCGGGCGAATGCCAGAGGGATGCTGATGGCGCCGAACACGAGTGTGACCTGCGAGAGGGGTAACCTTCGGGCATCCATCATTCGCTGGCTTTGGCAAGCAACCGTTCATGCAACGCGAGCACCTGTGGGATGATCATCTCCTTTCCATTGTTTTCGATCACCATGTTCGCCACATGCGATCGCTGCTCGTCGCTGATCTGATTCCGCATGCGGAGCTGAACCTGTTCAGCACTGATGCCATCGCGCGCCATGACCCGCTTTGTTCGTTCCTCTTCTGGAGCCGAAACCACGATCAACTGATCGAGCGACTTGTACCAGCCTGTATCCACCAGCAAAGCAGCCTCCAACAGAACGTAGGGGGATCGCTGTTGATCAACCCACTGCGAGAATCGTTTGCGCAGTGCCGGATGTGCGATGGCGTTGAGCCGGGCCAGAGCCTCGGGGTTGCCGAAGACAATGGATGCCAGCGCAGCACGGTCGAGGTCGCCATTGGGATACACGCTCTCTCCAAATGCTGTTATTACCGCCTGCTTCAATGACTCATTCTCTCCGAGCAGTCGCTTGCTTTCATCATCGGCATTGAATACCGGTATGCCCAGCACACCGAACACACGTGCAACGGTGCTTTTACCGCTGCCGATACCACCGGTGAGCCCTACCGAATACATGCGTACTAGCTCACCACAACTAACTCGCTTTTACGGTCTCCTCGGTAAGCTGCATGGTACCGTCCGTGGCAATTGCGGACTTCTCGAAACGCAGTTTGACGTTGGTATCAGCTTGTATGAGCACCGTCTTATCGCTTACCTCCACTATGGTGCCATGCAGGCCTCCAATGGTCACGACCTTGGCGCCTTTTTGCAGTGCCTCCCTGAACTTCTTCGCCTCCTTGGCCTTTTTGGTCTGTGGCCTTATCATGAAAAAATAGAAAACGATGAAGATCAATCCGAATGGAACGATCATGGACCAGATACTGCCTGCACCTGGGGCGGGTGCTGCTTGCAACAAGACGGAGACGGAATTCATGGTGAAGTTTCTTGAAGTGGTTTGTTATTAGGGGTAACGGAAGTGCCTCGCCCTACTCTACCAATGTCGCACCGGGCAGGGCAACAACATCCCCTTTAAGCAGGAGTACGGTGGTAGGTGGCTGCGTATTACCTGTAACGGTGATGGTTTTTTCTTGAAGACCACTGCGACCTTCACTATCGAAGCGAATGGTAATTGTGCCTTTGGCGCCGGGTTGAACAGGTGTTCTCGGCCAATCCTTTCCAACCGTGCAACCACATGTTCCGCGCACGTCGGTGATGATCAGATTGGACTCACCAACGTTCGTAAAGCTGAATATCTTCTCGACCTGCGTCCCTTGCGCCACTTTACCGAAATGCATGGTGGTACTATCGAAAGAGAGTTTGGCCACGGCATTACTGTCCAATGGCGCATAGCCGCTCGCTGGAATGGTCAAGCTCTCGGTAGTGATGGCATTGGGGTCCTTGTCAGTGTGATCCGTTAATTGGCACCCGATCGATAGTGCGAGCCACAAGCCACAGGCCACAGGCCGCAGGCTTTGCAGCAGGGAACGGTAACCATTGCTCGCGGAACGAACAGTGCCATTGTGATCGCGTTCAGAGTTGCACGGAAAATGGACAAGCACCATTGGTCGCTCGAAAGCGTCCAAGGCCTGTGGCTTTCGGCCTGGAGCAAAAACCGGTATTCTCATCAGTTCTCCAAAAGTCCGCGTCCAACTTTCTTGATACTACCGCTCTCCTTGCCTTCTATGAAAAGCTTGTCCAGGATACCGTTGATGAACGCCTTGCTCTTTGGCGTGCTGTATGCTTTGGCGATCTCGATGTACTCGTTCATCGTGACTTTCGTTGGTATCTGGTCGAAGACCTTAACCTCTGCCAGAGCCATCTTCATCAGGATCATGTCGCTTATCGCGATCCGGTCAGCTTCCCAATTGGCAGCCTTATCGCCAATATGCTTTTCATGCTCCTCGCCAAGGTCGATCGTCTTCCGGTAAAGCGTGCTGATGAACTCGCGTTCTTCAGCAGGTTCGCGATCGAGGTCAGTGAGTGCCAGATCCGTATCACCGGGTTTCAATTGTTCAATGCTGCGTTTAACCAAGCTACAGGCAAGATCAAGGTCTTCCAACCAATAGATGCTCTTGTTCTCACAGTAGTCATGCAATGGCTCGAAATCCGAAATGTGGTCCAAAAAAAGATGCAGCACCAACGCTTGGTCCTTTGCGAATGATGTCGTGGTCGCTTCCGCGTACCGTTTGTATTCCTCGCTCTCTTCGAACTGCTTGTACAACTTGTTGAGCATTTCGCCTTGCCCCATCCATCCAAGCCTGCGCTTTTCGCTCTCCAGGAGAAGGCGTTTGCTTTCGCTCAACAACACCATGATCGGGTTCTCCACGAACCGGAGCACAGGATTAAGGTCATGCGCTGTTGGCAGATGTTTCTGCTTGCGATCCAGAATACGATTGCCGGCGATGCGATGGATCTCTCCGAAGAGCAACATCAATTGCACGTATAGGTCAAAGGTGCGCTCAACACTAAGGAAGATCTCCTTCTCGATCTTGGCAGCGCTTCCACCATCACTCTGCCCAAAAGCATACAGAGCCTGATAGACCTTGATGCGCAAATAGCGTCTGTTCAGCATTTATAGGGAACGGAGGCCCGCTTGTTTCATACTGCGCACACGTGCTTCAGCCGCTTCATTGGCCGCCAAGTAAGTAGGGATCTTCTCCTCCTGGCTTCGTTTGAAAATGGCCAATGCTGTGTTGTAGATATTCTCGGTCTGGTTCAAAGCGGCCTTCCTGTTATATCCCCTGCGCTCCCAGCTGCAGTTGATGATACCACCAGCGTTGATCAAGAAATCAGGAGCGTACAGGATCCCTTTTTCCATCACCGCCTTTCCATGCTTCTTTTCGTCGGCCAATTGGTTGTTCGCTGCACCGGCGATCACACTGCACTTCAATTGCGCGAGAGTTTCGTCGTTCACGGTTGCACCCAGCGCACATGGCGAATAGATGTCCACATCCAAACCATATATGGAATCCGGCTTCACGATGTGCACAGCAGGCTGATCCGCTTTGATGGCAGCCAACTTGTCTTCGTGTATATCGGTCAGGTAAACCGTTGCGCCTTCTTTTATCAAATGTTCGGTCAGGTATCGACCCACGTTCCCCGCACCTTGTATGGCGACTTTCCGGCCGCTCAGGTTATCATTTCCGTAGGCTGTTTTGGCTGCGGCCTTCATTCCACAGAATACACCATAAGCAGTAACCGGTGAAGGGTCTCCGCTTCCACCCATCTCTTCCGGCAAGCCCGCGACGTATGGTGTCTCCTTGCGAATATTCACCATCTCTGTGGTGCTCATGCCTACATCCTCCGCCGTGATGTACCGTCCATTGAGGCTATGAACGAAACGGCCGAATCGACGGAACATGGCTTCGGTTTTTTGCGTGCGGGCATCACCGATGATCACCGCTTTACCACCGCCAAGGTCAAGGCCGGCGAGAGCGCTTTTGTAGGTCATACCTCGACTCAACCGGATCACATCATGCAAAGCTTCAGCCTCGTTGGCATATGGCCACATGCGTGTTCCACCCAGCGCAGGTCCCAGAGTTGTGTCGTGCACCGCGATAATGGCCTTCAAGCCAGTTGCGCGGTCGTGGCAGAAGAGGACCTCCTCATGGTCACTCACTTCCATACGGTCCAGCACGCCCAGCGTGGTGGTTTCGGCGGCGGTTTTTACTGACATGCGCGAAGATTTTGTTCGATGGCGTGCGAAGCTCGATCGGAAATACCGTATTCGATAAAGAAGTTTGACGAACGCCGATCGCTCAACGGATCAATGTGCACCGGGCACATGGTTGGGGTCAGTCGTTTCATCCGGAACTGGTCTGCGATGGTTGGTAAGAACAAAGTCCACAGTGCGGTGGACGGGGCCAAATGTAGATGCGGAGGGCCACCGGTCGAATGCATCCAGTGATAAAATCGGAACTGGATCTTCGTTTGTGTCATTGCGGCTTTCCCGAACCCGATCCTTGAACCACTTCAACGATCGAGCTTTCGACCGCTATCTACTTTCACCGCCTGTTCCGAATGCGGTCACTTCTATCACTCAATCCCTACTTCCGACGTTATTGGGGGCGCATGGCGCTCGGACTGCTCTTTGTTGGGCTGAGCAGCTTGTTCTCGGTATTCGCGCCGCAAGTGATACGCGAAGCCTTCGATCTGATCAAGGCGGGGATCGACCAGCGCGCGTTGCCGGTGGGATCACGATCGTTAGTGGTACCCGAAATGTTGGGACGATGGGTAGGCTGGACAGGTTTGGACCTGAAGGCTCATACGGAAGGCATCTTGGATAATGCACAACTGGAGGACAACATTCTTTGGTTCGCAGGATTCCTGGCCGTTTTGTTCATCCTGTTCACGTTGCTTCAAGGATTCTTCATGTTCCTGATGCGGCAAATGATCATTGTGGTAAGTCGCTTGATCGAATACGACCTGAAGAACGATGTGTTCAACCACTACCAGCGCTTGGATCGTGCTTTTTACAAACGCAATAGCACTGGCGACCTGATGAACCGGATCAGTGAGGATGTCGGCAAGGTGCGCATGTACATCGGCCCTGCCATCATGTACATCCTGGGCCTTATTGTGCTTAGCGTGATGATCGTTTGGGTGATGTTGGATGTGAATACAGAACTCACGCTTTACGCGCTGGCCCCCCTTCCATTGCTGAGCGTCGCCATTTATTTCGTGAGCGATCTCATGAACAAGCGAAGCATTGCCGTTCAAGAACAACAGAGCAAACTGAGCACCGCGGCTCAAGAGAGCTTCAGTGGTATACGGGTGATCAAAGCCTATGCGAAGGAAAAAAGCAGCATTGCCCGATTCCGTGAGGCAGCCGATGAATACCGTGTTCGCAGCCTTGCCCAATCAAAGGTGGATTCACTCTTCATGCCCGCGATCATGGTATTGATCGGTTTGAGCACCATTCTGGTCATTTTCATCGGTGGATTGATGTTGGTGAACGGCACTTCCTCGGTAACCGTTGGCAACATTGCGGAATTCGTGATCTACGTGAACAAGTTGACATGGCCGTTCGCGAGTTTGGGATGGATCACCTCACAAGTGCAACAGGCGGCAGCGAGCATGACGCGGATCAATGAATTCCTGGACACCGAACCCACCATTACTACCAAGGCTGATGAACTAGGGACGATCAACGGAGCCATCGAATTCGACCATGTCTCCTTCACCTATCCAGAAACGAACATCCAGGCGCTGAAGAACGTGAGTTTCAAAATTCCTGCAGGTGGAACACTCGCCATCACTGGACATACCGGCAGCGGCAAAACCACGATCGCGGAACTGATCGGTCGCTTGCACGATGCCACGAGCGGTGAAGTGCGCATAGACAATGTGCCCATTCAGCGCATCGATATCGAGAAATTGCGCAGCCAGCTGGGCTACGTGCCTCAGGATGTTTTTCTGTTCAGTGACAGTATCGCGAACAACATCGGGTTCGCGATGGATAGTCTTCCTTCTTCAGCGGCAGCTGGCAGCGCATTGTCGCAGGTAAAGCAAGCCGCTGTTGTTGCGCAAGTACACGAGAACATCGAGGCTTTCCCGAACGGGTATGACACCCTGCTTGGTGAGCGGGGGATCACCCTCAGCGGCGGGCAAAAACAGCGCGTGAGTATCGCACGAGCGTTGGTCCGCGAGCCGCGCATCCTGCTATTCGATGATCCATTGAGCGCCGTGGACACCGCTACCGAAGAAGCCATTCTGCGCGGGCTGAAGGAGGTGATGAAGGATCGCACCACGGTTATTATCAGTCACCGCATAAGCGCTGTGCAAGGTGCCGACAACATCCTGGTCCTGGACCAAGGGCGCATTGCGGAGCAAGGAACGCACACTGAGCTTCTTGCGCTGGGCGGCCTTTACGCCCAATTGAACGAGGAGCAAATGTTGGAGGAGCAGCGGTGAACTGATCGCCAATCCGGATCACACGCAAGGTGCCCATTGAAATTTGCAGAAGTCCATCGCTCTTATACCTTTGGGATAGGTCCTTCGCCAACAGGACCTTGTACAACATGGCCGATGATCGCGAGGATGTGTTCTCGAAAGTGGTGCGGGCAGGTAAGCGAACGTACTTTTTCGATGTGAAGAGCACGCGTGGCAAGGATCTCTTCCTGACTATAACGGAGAGCAAGAAGCACACACAGGAAGATGGCAGCGCGCATTACGAAAAGCACAAGATCTTCCTTTACAAAGAAGACTTCGACAAGTTCCTTGATGGGCTGCACGATTCCATTGAATGGGGCTTTCTTGTTTCTGGGGTGGATGACCGGGCTTCCCGCATCTACGCTTTGCTACGTGCGGGACAGGTTTCTTCACCGGTTTGCTGGCTCTGCCAGCAGGGCTCGCCTTCGGCGTTCCATCCACTCCCAAAACGAAAAGCCCCTTGCGGGGCTTTCGTTTTGGGGTGGATGACCGGGCTTGAACCGGCGACCTCCGGAATCACAATCCGGCGCTCTAACCAACTGAACTACACCCACCATCTTCGACAGCCAAAGCAAAGCACCTCGGCAGATCGGCAAACCGAATTCGGCTAGCGGGCGCAAATATAGACCGGGCAGGCATGCGCGTTACTTTGTCCGCCAATGACGGTTGCAACCACGGACCCACGATCCCGCAAAGGGCCGCACGTGCTGGTATTGCCCAAGTGGTACACCGGTCGTAATGATCCTCAACTCGGGGACTTCGTGCGTAAACAAATGCTTGCTGCATCGCGGACGTTGAATGGGTGCGGTGGCAGGATGAGTGTTGTGTTCGCGGTGCCGATCATCGGGCTGGAGCGCGCTGCACAACAGGAATTGGAGGAGACTGATGGCCTGTGGGAGTTGCGCTGCTACTACAGGCCAAGCCAAGCGTCCTTCGGCGCGATCAGGAAGCTCATCAACCTTGTCCGCTATTGGCAGGCTGGTTGGAGCGGTTTGAGGCGGGTATTTCGTGAACGCGGGAAACCGGACATCGCACATGTTCACATCCTTGTGCGCCCTGCATTGCTGGCTTGGTGGTTGCGTAAAATGCATCAAGTACCTTTCATTCTGAGCGAACAAAGCAGCGAATACCTCGATGGAACATGGGAAGCGAAGAGTGCACTCTTCAAAGCCTTGAACATCTTTCTTTTTCGCAGGGCATCGACCATTACGGCAGTGAGCGACCATTTGGGTAAAGCCCTTAAGACACTCGGGCTTTGCTCACGCTATGAGGTTGTTCCGAACACGGTTCCTGGCATTGATAAACCCCTACCCGCTCCGGGACCATCGAACCAGTTCATGATGGTAGCCGACCTTGTGGACAAGACCAAAAACGTTAGCGGGGTTCTGCGAGCTTTGAAGGCTGGCCGCTCCCAAGGGCATGATCTCCGGCTGGATGTGATCGGAGATGGTCAAGATATGGATGTTCTGCAGGATCTTACCACTGATCTGGGGTTGAGTAAAAGCGTACGTTGGTTGGGCCGAATGAGCAATGTCGAAGTCCTTCAACAAATTGCGGGTACAGGTTCAATGATCATCAACAGCAACGTGGAAACCTTCAGCGTGGTAACGGGCGAGGCTCTTGCCCTTGGAAAGCCCGTGATCGCCACCCGTTGCGGAGGGCCGGTGGCCTTCATTTCCGAGGTGAACGGTGTCCTGATCGAACCTCGCGATGAGGCAGCCTTGACGGCAGCGATGGTCGACCGGTTGAACGGGGTGGTATCGTACGACCCGGCTGTTATTCGGGCGAGTGTGAGTGAGAATTTCAGCGTGGAGGCGGTGGGAGGACGATTTCTGGAAATTTACCGAGACGCTTTAGGACATGGGTGAGAAGTTGCGGGTAGGGATCTTGTGTGATGGACTCGAACTTGAGCAATGGCAGGCGGAATGCGTTCGTCTGGTGCTCGCCGTGGATGGCGTGGAACCCGTCGTGCTCGTCTTGTACGAGAAACCCGCCAGAAAAGCCAGTTCGTTCGTGCAGCGGGTGCTTCATCATCCCTGGCACATGGCGCTTTACCTGTGGTGGCGAAAGAACCGGTTCAAACCTGCGGCCTTAAGCAAGGTAGACGTCAGCGATCGACTAGCTCAGGTGCCGCGCGTTGCATGCAAACCGGTCGATCAGGGAACGGATCTGCCCTTCGAGCCGGATGATCTGAGGGCAATAGCCCATTATCGCCCGGATGTTCTTTTGAGTTTCGGATCCAATATCCTGAAAGGCGAGATCCTCACATTGCCCCGCTACGGCGTGTGGAGCTACCATCACGGGGATGAGGAGAAATACCGCGGGCAGCCGCCAGGTTTTTGGGAGATCATGGATGGCGCCCCCGTGACCGGTGCCGTTCTGCAGCGGCTGACAGAGAAGCAGGACGGAGGGTTCATCCTCGCGAAGGGTTGGTTCCGAACCATCGACCACTCCCTTTCCGCATCCATTGATGCCGTGCTGATGGGAAGCGCAGGCTGGGCGGCTCAAGTATGCCGTGCACTGGTCGAGGATAAGTCCGATGCCGCAAATGGAAGGCCGAGCACAACCAATGCTGCGATCAAGAAATATCCAGGCAATATTGACTTCATCAATTTTCTGATAACGCTCCACGGCAACAAGCGACGTTCTTTCCAGAGACTATCAAGTCAACGTTTGGAACGGAACTTCGGGGTCTTGTACCTGCCGATCTCGTCATTGCTGGATGCCCGTCCAAATTTGAACGTTCGCTGGCTACCAGCACCCAGTGAAGGTCAGTCCAGGTCGGCCCCATTCGGATACATGGCAGATGGACAACTGAACGTTCTTTATGAAAAGTTCGACCATGCGACAGGAAAAGGAGAGATCAGCCGTTTGAGACCTAAGCGCGATAATATCCTCAAACGTTCTAGAACGATGTTGACGAGCATTGGGCACTACAGCCATCCGTTCGTTCTTCAAAAAGATGATACCGTCAACGTAGTACCTGAATGCGGAGCGAATGATCGTGTGGAACTCTACCGGGTGAACGAAGCGAACGATTCATTGGAACTGCAGGGAACACTGTTGAACGAACGACTATCCGCTCCTACGTTGTTCGAACACAATGGGCTTTGGTGGATCATGGGTACGAAGCCGCCGTTGGATGATGTAGCGCTATACGCCTATTACGCCTCCTCGATGGAAGGCCCGTACTCACCCCACGCTATGCAACCATTGAAAATGGATATTCGCAGCGCACGACCTGCGGGCACGCCCTTCAAGCACGAAGGTGCGCTCTATAGACCAGCAGCGGATGTCAGTAAAACAGACGGTCGACGTGTTTCGATCATGCGCGTCACCGAACTCACACCAACAACTTTCCGCGAGGAATGGGTGAAGAACATAGGCCCACTGAAGGGCTCGGTATGGAATGCAGGACTGCACACGATCAGCGCTGTTGGCGAACAAACACTCGTGGAATGTGAGCGGTCCGTTCAAACAATATCACGGACGAAGCGATCAAGCAAGGCGAAGAAGAGCGGAAAGCGCGAGAAGCTGGCCAAACCGGACGACGACGAGGAAGACGATCAAGAATGATCAAGCAGGTCACAGGAACCATCGCCTCGCGCGTATTCGTTACGGCCATGAACCTGTTGGTAATGGTATTGGCCGGGCATTCTTTGGGCGCAGAAGGCTTGGGCGTCATAAGTCTGATCGTACTTGGAATAACGCTGGTGATGTTGCCTGCGAATTTGATCGGTGGTGGTGCTTTGGTGTATTTGGTCCCACGTGCTCGGTTGTGGCAACTATTGAAGCCTGCGTACGCATGGGCGGTGCTCAGCACGGTGTGCTGCTTCATTCTTCTGCGTGTATTCCCCTTGGTTCCGATCGGTTACGAAAAACATGTGTGCGTGTTGGCATTCCTGCAAGCGTTGTACAGCATTCATTTGGGCGTCATCCTGGGCCAACAACGCATCGGACGGCACAATTTCATTACTGCCATGCACGCCGGAATGTTGCTGGCCTCGTTCGCCGCGCTACTATGGCCAACCGGACCTGTGAGCGCGATGGAATATGTGTATGCGAGCTATGCCGCCTTCACACTATCGGTAGTGCTGGGGGCTATCAATATCCGTTGGAACGACCCGCCCGCGGCGGAAGAACCCAAAGTGTTACGGACCATGTTGAGGCAGGGCATGCTGGTACAGGGAGCCAACGGTTTGCAGCTGCTCAACTACCGGCTGGCCTATTGGATCATTCAACGTTTCCAAGGAACGGCTTCGCTGGGTCTTTATAGCGTATGCAATCAACTCAGTGAGAGTGCATGGATCGCACCGCGAAGCTTGGGCTTGGTCCTCTTGAGCAGGGTGAGCAATATCGCGGACCGCGAGCACCAACGCTCGATCACCTTGACCACCGCGAAAGTCTCGGTTTGTATCGCGATCGCTTTTGTTCTGGTACTTGCGATAGTGCCTGACGTGATCTTTCGCATGGCTTTTGGCAATGAGATCAGCGGCCTGCATCCGATCATGTTCTTGTTGGCTCCCGGCATTTTGGCAATGGCCGCTTCGCAGGCGTTCAGCCATTACTTCAGCGGTACGGGGCAGAACAAACACAACCTTATTGGTTCAGGCGCGGGTATGGTGGTTTCCGTGGGCATCGGTATCTGGTTGGTGCCCTCCATGGGATTGAACGGCGCTGCGATCACGGCGTCCTTGGCATACTCTACCAGCTTGATCTATCAGGTAACCGTCTTTATCGACAGAACGAAAAGCTCGCTGCGGGATCTGATGCCCAACAGCCGGGATGTGGCCCGGGCTCGGGAGCTTTGGAAAACGCTTCGGTCCTGAAGACCTTTCCCTGCCAAGCACATCCAGATCAGTGCACTGGCCTCATTGGTCACTTCTTGAACATCCCCGAACGGATCACGGATCCACCAGACTCTTGTCACTGCCGGTCAGTACAATGTCATGATATCCCGAATACCAGGAGGACGTGAACAGGTAAATCCTTCGCCATATGGCACACCAATGATCCGTCCTACGTCGCGAGCGCGCCCTTCCAGTGTTGGGAGGAATTCGGGCACACTGATCGGTGAAACCGGCTCCGTACTGTCAGGGTCGAAGAACTGGCTTTTGAAACAACCGAGCGCTTCCATTTTTTGGGGCCAATAGGCTGAAACATCCACTACGATATGCGGATCGATCCAGCGATCCTGGATCATATGCAGAACAGAAACAGGACGCCACGGCTCTTGAGACACTCCATTGTGCACGGTAATGACCCTGCGCAGTCCACTCAGGAAAGAGGCCTCAGCAACGAGCCCCGCCCCGCGACCATGATCCGGATGTCTATCGCGAATGGCATTGGCGATAAGTACTTGCGGGCGGTGCCTGCGAACACATTCGATCACCTTCAGCAGACTCGCTTCGTCAGCGCGAAAAAATCCATCCTGTAATCCAAGTTGGTAGCGGAACCGGGCACCAAGAACCCTCCTCCCTTCTTCCGCCTCGGCCCGTCGAATTTCGGGTGAGCCGCGTGTACCCAATTCGCCAGCTGTAAGCTCCACCAAGCCCACTGACTTCCCTTCGGCGGCATGCTTCAGTACGGTACCCCCGCACCCGATCTCCACATCATCAGGATGTGCGGTAATGCAGAGGATATCGACGCACTCGTTGCTCACTTCTTGCCATCCAGCCAAACCAACACAGGCTCGCTCAGCGGTTCAGCAGAACTCGCCAGAACAGTGTGGATCGTACCGTCCTCATTGATCAGATACTTCCCGAAATTCCACTTCACTTGACTATCCATCCACCCGTTCTGCGCTTTCTCAGTGAGCCATTGATACACAGGGTGCTTCGAATTGCCCTTTGTACTCACTTTGCTCATCATGGGAAAAGTGACGCCATAATTTTTCTGGCAAAAACCGGCGATCTCCGTTTCGCTTCCGGGTTCTTGTCCCCCGAAATCGTTACTGGGAAACCCTACTATCACAAATCCTTTGTCCTTGTATGTCTCGTAAAGTTCCTCCAATTGCTTGTACTGGGGCGTATAGCCACATTCGCTGGCAGTATTCACCACCATCACTTTTTTGCCTTTAAGCTGATCGAACGAATAAGGATTTCCGCTGATGTCAATGGCTGATAGACTGTAAAAGGACATGGCAGGATCTGCTTTCGCTGATGGGTCCTGGGCGGGAACCGTTAGGGGGTCTATGCGAACCGAATTGCCGCAAGAGAGCAATCCGAAACTGATAATGGAAAGAAGCTTTTTCATGGCTGAACAACAAGCGAAGTTGCAGCTTGTTCGGGGTCCGCGAAGGTGGGGAAAGTCGCGGTAGTTTCGAAAAGAAGCATTTCGAAGACCCTAGAGCCGTTCCGACCGAACGGCTTCATCTCGTTGAACACCTTGACCACTGCACCGAAGCGCCGTATTCCCGACCAAACATAGAAGCCCATATCCACGCCATTGACAATTCCTGTGAAGGCTTCCAAGGATCAAATTGAAGTCGCAGGTACCTTTCGGCCTGGATCTCGCGTAAGAAGCTGCCATGCGTTCACTTTCCCTGCCCTATTTCCTGGTCTTGTCGCTGTGTTCGATCGCCCAACAGCAAGTTCGCATAACCAATGCAACGGTGTTGAACGATCCTTTGCCAATAGGCAAGAGTCGCGGCGCCGATGCGGCGCTGCAGGCAGCTGGTATTACCGCGGAACAGCAAGCATTGGTGTTGAAATACGGCAACAGTGACAATTGGCCAGAAGGCATCAAGAACGATTCTGCACGAAAAGCGAATGAGGCCTTTGTCCAGAACTATGCCTGCTTCCGGGTTGCAACGTTCGCTGAGGACAGTGTTACGAAAAGCATCATCATGGTGCCCGCGGCGAGCAACATCCACATGCCCGAAGCCATGCGCCCCTTGGCGGATTTCTACCTGTTGGTCCCTGAGCCATCGATCGCAGAGGTGAACTCCGGCAAACCGCGTCCAGAGATCAGCCGCGGCCCAAAATGGAAGAGGCTTCCTACAGCGAAGATCCTGAAGCCCGAGCAGCTTTATGCCACCTATGACCTGAGTACGGACAGCTTGGCCTTGGCCGCTCTGGCTCGGCGCGGAATGAGCCCTGCTGAGATCGACGCGGTGGTGTTCCGGAGTACTGACCGTAACTGGCCCGATGGGATCGACACGTTCGACGAACGCCAGAAATTGCTTCCCAAGTTTTCGAAGTACAAGGCTTTCGTGGGCGCCAAATGGGACGATAAGGTGTTATTGGTCATTCCTGTAGAAAAGAACAAGAAGCAACCTGTGCTCATGCGTCCCTATGTGGATCTGTATTTCGTGTACGACAAAAGCGCGGTGCAGATCAAGGAGAAGAAGAAGTAGCACTGGCCGCAGTCTCCAGGCCATAGTATCATCCACGTGATAGGTGAGGATTGAGCCACTGGTTAAAATTTGTCGGATCGCGGCACCATCCAAGCGCACAGCGGAACTTGGTGCCTTCGGCCATTGGACTGTGGGCTTACCGAACGATACTTTCGCCGCGTGAATACCAGTGAGATCGTCCATGTATTGCGGCTTGAATGGCAGCTGGATAGACGCCAGAAGCATGCGTGGGGCAGTATGGCGTTATATGTTGTCAGTACCGTTTACACCTGCTACCTCGGAGTCAATCAGGTTACTTCAATACCTGTTTGGAACGCCTTGTTCTGGATCATCGTCCTGTTCGCCGCTTTCAACGCCTTAAGTCGCTCCTTTCAGCGGGAAGAAGGTGGGCGGCAACTATACCTGCACACGCTGGCACATCCACGCAGTGTGGTTCTTGCTAGAACGGCCTATAACGCAGCGGTAATGATCGTTCTGAGTTTGGTAAGCGCTGCAACGTACTCGCTCTTCATCGGGAATTCCGTGATGCAGGATGCCGATCTTGGATTGTTCATCACAAGCGTGATCCTTGGAGGAATTGGCCTGGCATGCTCGCTCACGCTGATAGCCGCGATCGCTGCAAGAGCCGGAAGTGGGATCGGGCTTATGGCGATACTCGGGTTCCCGATCGTGCTGCCCATGCTGTTGGCCATGCTTCGCGCAAGCAAGTTGGCATTGGATGGGGTGGCGTGGTCAGTGGCTGGGAAATACCTGATCGGATTGGTGGCCATGGACGTTCTTGCTGTTGCCTTGGCCGCTATCCTCTTCCCATACCTTTGGCGCGACTGATGAAGCACTGGTGGTGGAAGATCCTGGCAACCCTGCTGTTGCTGTACGTGGTAGTGATCGGATTGCGGACACCGCTTGCTCCTGCCCTGATCGCCTGCACACCTGACCGGATCGCTCCTGGAGATGTTCTGGTGAATGTTTGGGGTTACAACACGCGCTTCCAGGAGGGTATCGATGGTTCTTGGATCTCCAATGATGGGCAATGGGTATGTGTCAATGCCGCTCGGGTCGTTAGTGATGACCACGTTGAGCTCCGATTCAACGTTCCGCATGGTATGCGGTCTGAAATGAGCCATTTGGTCTTGCGCACTGCGGCGCACGGAGACCTGACCTATTTGAACGCATTTTACACCGAGGACAGGGGAAGTGGTATGTCGCAGCAGATAGCTGATGGTTGCCGTCCGGAAGCTTTGTCCAAGGCTTCAATAGGATCACATGAGAAGACTTTCCAATTCCCCGACCGCAATATCCTGAACGAGAGCATACGCAACTTGTTCTTCCACGTGCCAATGTGGTTTTCCATGGTGGTATTGATGGCGATCGGCGTTTGGAAAAGCATCCGCGTGTTGGGACGAAATGATCCGAACGATGATCGGTCAGCATTGGTGGCTGTGCAGGTCGGCTTGCTGTTCGGCGTATTCGGCCTCATCAGTGGATCGCTCTGGGCAAGAGTGACGTGGGAAACATGGTGGACAACCGACCCCAAACTGAACGGAGCGGCAGCGGGTGTATTGATCTACCTGGCCTACTTGGTCCTTCGGGGAAGCGTTCCAGAACCTGCGAAACGTGCTCGATTATCAGCGATCTACAGCATTTTCGCATTCACCTTCATGATGCTGTTCTTCTTCGTGCTTCCCCGGTTGAACGCCGTTGATTCATTGCACCCAGGAAATGGCGGCAATCCAGCGTTCAACACCTATGACCTCGACAACGGGTTGCGCAGCGTGTTCTATCCTGCCTGCGCAGGGTGGATCCTTCTTGGTGTTTGGATGTACGATCTGCGCTCACGGGCAATGCGCCTTCAAAATATACTTACCGATGCGAACGATAATTAGGCTCGTGGTGTTCATCACTGCAGCCCTGCTGTGCGAGGCTACATTTGCACAAGGTGGCCAACAAAGCTGGCTGGTGGAAACCATGTACAAGAGTGGAAAGATCAATACCGTGATCACCATAGTGACGATATTCCTTGCTGGACTCACAGCGTGGATGTTCCTTATGGATCGAAAACTCCGCAAGTTGGAGCAGCAGCAGAGATCCGGTCGAGCCTGATATGAAACGCAGTCACATAATAGCCATCGTGATCATCGCCGTTGCGATCGCGGCGCTTTTGGGTTCGCTATGGGATAGCAGCAGTTACGCCGACCTGAACGAAGCATTCGCCGAACCCGGCAAGGAATTCCACGTGGTGGGCATGTTGGATCGGTCCGAGCCAGTTGTTTATGAACCAAGCGTGAATGCGAGCCTGACCGAATTCGGCATCAGTGACCTGAAGGGCCGCAAATGCAGGGTGAAATTGGCCATGGCCAAACCGAACGATCTCGACCGTAGTGAACGTGTGGTGCTTATAGGGCAAATTGCGGAGGATGGCACGTTCCACGCGAAGAACATGCTGTTGAAGTGCCCCAGCAAATACAACGAGGAGAACAAGATCTCCGGCTAGCGCGATCGGAGCACCGACAGATTTGGAGCCCGTAAATTACATCGGAGAACATGGCTGGGCTGGGCATTGGGGCCATTGGCTTGCCCTGATCTCGTTCACAGGCGCGTTGTTCTCCGGTATCGGTTATCTGCTCTTCACGCAGAATGGGGATACAGGTTGGCGCAGTGTCGGCCGCATCTGCTTCCGTGCCCATTCGTTGGCCGTGCTGGGCATCATCGTCACGCTTTTCGTGATGCTGTTCAAGCACTGGTTCGAGTTCGACTATGTGTGGAAGCACAGCAACACGTTGATGCCGTTGCAATACATAGCCAGTTGTTTCTGGGAAGGCCAGGAAGGCTCATTCTTGCTGTTCACCTTCTGGATCGTGGTGCTGGGGAACTTATTGATCCTGCGGGCCAAAGAATGGGAAGGCCCGGTTCTAACCGTATTCGCCCTCGTGCAGGTATTCCTGGCTTCAATGCTGTTGGGCGTGTACATCTTCGACGTACGGATAGGAAGCAGCCCGTTCTTGCTGATCCGTGAGTTGCCCGAAAACTTGGGACTTCCGTGGACGAAGCTGGGCAACTACCTCACAAGGATCCCACAATTCAAGGATGGTCGGGGTCTGAACCCGTTACTGCAGAACTATTGGATGGTGATCCATCCGCCAACGCTGTTCCTTGGTTTTGCAAGCACGTTGGTTCCGTTCAGTTTCGCGATCGCAGGGCTTTGGAAGAACCGATTGAAAGATTGGATGACCCCTGCCCTGCCTTGGACATTCTTCGGCATCATGGTATTGGGAACCGGCATCCTGATGGGTGGCGCCTGGGCATACGAAGCGCTCAGTTTCGGTGGCTTCTGGGCGTGGGATCCAGTTGAGAACGGTTCATTGATCCCCTGGCTTACACTCCTTGGATCCGGCCACCTTCTGCTGATCAATAAGCGCAAAGAGACCTCGGTATTCACCACACTGCTGCTGTCATTGGGTACGTTCCTGCTCGTTCTGTACAGCACCTTCCTGACACGCAGTGGTGTGCTGGGCGATACCAGCGTGCACAGTTTCACGGGTGAAGGCATGCTGCCTGGATTGCTCACCTTCATGCTGGTGTTCGTGCTTGTAGCGACCACCATGCTGAACAGCGACAAGCAATGGCGTCTTTACTACTTGGGTCTTGGTGCTGCGTTGCTCTTAGCCGGTGCATTCATGGGCAAGATGTCTACGGCGATATTGATCTTCGCGCTGTTGACGCTGTTGATGACGCTAGTTGCGTACTTCACGCGGAGCGAATTCAAGCACGCCGAGGAAGAGGACGGTAGCAGTCGCGAGTTCTGGCTTTTCATCGGCTCGCTGGTGCTACTGCTCAGTGCGATCCAGATCACGTGGACGACCTCCATTCCTGTTTACAATTTGCTGATGGGACCATTTGGTGAATGGGCCAAGCGTGCGCCACCTGTGGAGACGATCGAGCACTACAACAAGTGGCAGATCCCGTTCGCATTCATTGTTGCCTTGTTGGTGGCTGTCGGTCAGTATTTGCGTTACAGAACCACGGACCCCAAAAAGCTTCTACGTGAACTTGCGCTGCCGTTCATTGGTGCCTTTGCGATCACGGTGTTCAGTGTTTGGTATTTGGGATACCAATGGCGGGAAGGGACGCTGATCGCACTTTTCTTCGCAACGGCGTTCGCTGCCTTGGCGAACTTGAATTACTTCATCAGTGTACTGAAAGGCAAACTGAAGAACGCTGGACCCAGCGTGGCGCATATGGGCTTCGCATTGGTCCTCCTGGGCGCATTGATCAGCACCAGTCGCCAGAAGGAGATCAGTCACAACACCAAAGGCCCGCTTTTGAGCTCGCTTAGTGACGATTTCGACGACGGCAAGGATATGCTCTTGTACAAAGGCGACACCTTGCCCTTGGGCGAACACTTCGTTACGTACACGGACTCGCGTGTAGATGGAGTGAATATGCACTTCGACATGGACTACCTGCGGTCGGAGCCCCGGCATTTCCGCAAGGGGGATACGATCCGTGTGCGCAACTCCATCTTCGTTTCCAACGATGATCACACTGCAGGAAACAGCTTCTTATTGGACCAGCCAGCACATTGGCATCCATTGGACAGCGCAGCCCACCGCGTGTTCTGGACCGCTGAACAATGGAGCAGTAAAGCGCCCGGAGCAAAGGAATTCGCGCTAGAGCCCTTCGTTCAGCTGAACCCACGGTTCGGGAATGTGGCTGAACCTAGCACACGCCATTGGCTACAGCGCGATCTGTACACCCATATCCGCTACGCCAAACTGGATCCAGAAGACACAACGGACTATATGCCCGCCCGGCTTTTCGAGAAGAACGTGGGCGATACCATCATCACACCCACCTGTCTCATTGTGGTGGACAGCATTCGTGTTGTGCAGGACAGCGTTATCATGAACCGCCTAGGTCCTGAATACGTGGCATACGCTCCATTACTGAAAGTGCGGGACTTGTACGATCCCACACGTTGGTTCGAAGCCAAGCCGGTGATCGTGTATCGCTTCGACCAGCCTGTCGGCAGCAAGGGCTTCGACATTCCCGCGTTGAACGTAAAGCTCGATCTGGTGAGTGTGAAGGGCTCGCAGCTTGGCATCAATGTCTACGAACGCGAATTCGTGATCATGCAGGCCATCGTCTTCCCCGGGATCAACATTCTATGGATCGGCTGTGTTCTCATGGCCTTGGGAACGGGCATGGCGGTATGGCAACGGATAAGGCGGAATTAGATCCATCGATCTTTGTGAGACCAGTCGTCTTTGCGAACCATGTCCCTCCCCAGCGTACTTCTTCTTGGCTCTGGCCGCATCGCCTATCATTTGGGTCATGCGTTCAAACGGGCAGGTGTTCCGCTTGTAGGGATAGTTGGTCGTAATGAAGAGACGGTCAAGGAACTCTCGGTCGCGCTCGATACGAGATCATTCAGCCTGAGTAAGGGTTTACCAGAGTCAAGCGCAGTCGTGATCTGCGTGAGCGACCAGGCCATCGCAGAGGTTGCGAAACTTCTACCAGCACGTAATTCGGCCATCATCCACACCAGCGGTGCAAGTTCCTTGGACCGTCTGTTGCCCCATGAGAACCGCGCGGCACTATGGCCTATCATGACGTTGAGCCCCGGCGTGCCAATGGACTTCACCTATGTTCCGATCGTCACCGATTCGAGCAGTACGCTGGGTGAACAGGTCGTCACCGCGCTTGCAGAGGCCATCAGTACGAACGTCAGCAGAATGCCGATCGAACAACGTGAACTAGTGCATGCAGCGGCCGCGATCAGCACCAATTTCCCGTTGTTCCTGCTCCAAAAAGCTGAAGAGCTTTTGGAACAGAACGGCATCGACCGAACGTTGATCATGCCTTCGTTCGCCGCCATGGCCGCAAAGGCGCAGGCCATTGGCGCGCGTGATGCGCTCACCGGACCTGCGCGCAGGGGCGATATGGGAACGGTCAACGATCACTTGGCAAAGCTGCGTACGGACCCCGACCTTCACCGCGTCTACGCTTTGGTCTCTCGCATGATCCTGAAGGCCTACGACCACCCTACCGATGGCATTGAAGACATACAAAGAGATCCTCGCTGACATCGACACGTTCCTGTTCGATGTGGACGGTGTGTTCACGGACAACAAGGTGTTGCTATACCCCGGCTTGGATCCTGTGCGAACCTTCCACACTCGAGATGCCTATGCCGTGCAACACGCCATAAAAGAGGGCTTACGGATCGTGATCATCACAGGTGGAAAAAGCGTTGGTGTTGAAGAATCGTTCGGTCGATTGGGCGTGAAGGAGTTCTTCTACCATGTGTTCGACAAGAGTGCCAAGCTTGATGAACTCATAGCACAAGGACTCGACCTTTCACGGACCGCGTATATGGGAGACGACATCCCTGACCTGCGCGTGATGGGGCGAGTGGCCCTGCCATGTTGCCCTGCGGATGCGGCCGAAGAGATCAAAGAGATCAGCCTATATGTAAGCAACAAGCCGGGCGGTATGGGCTGCGTGCGCGACCTGCTCGAACAAGCGATGAAAGTGCAGGACAAATGGATGACCGCCAATGCCCACACTTGGTAGCATGTTCGCCTTCCTTCGTCTAACTCGCCCGTTGAACTTGTTCATCATCGTGGGAACCATGATGGCCATGCGCTTCGGCGTGGTCGGGGCCTATTTGGAATACGAGAGCGCCGCGATGACGGCGATGAGCAATGATCCACAGGGAACTTTGGTCAATGCCGTTCCCGGCAACACGCTGCACCACGCTTTCCCAGCCTTGTATTTCTGGTTGTTGGTTCTGAGCACCGTATTGATCGCCGCTGGAGGCAACGTGATCAACGACTACTTCGACACGCGGATCGACCGGGTGAACAAGCCGAACGAACTGATCGTTGGCCGCACGGTGAAACGGCGGGTGGCCATGGCGGGGCATCTCGTTCTCAGCAGCTTGGGGCTTCTAATAAGTCTCTTTGTGGCCTGGCGAAGTGGTCAACTGAAATGGGTGATCATACCTGTTTTCGCGATAGGCACACTGTGGTATTACAGCACCACGTTGAAACGGTCCTTTCTGATCGGCAACGGGGCTATTGCCCTGCTCATTGCGCTGGTGCCTCTTACCATTGGCCTATATGAAGTAACCGCCCTGGCTCATGCGTATCCGACGCAAGTCTTGCTCAGCACCACCGATGGGCAGGAGCTACCTGTATCGTTCGACTTCAACATCCCCTGGTTCTGGATCTTGGGGTATTCGGCCTTCGCATTTTTGACCACACTGGTTCGCGAGATCCAGAAAGACCTGGCCGATGTGAAAGGGGATCTCGCGGACGGTTGCCGAACCCTGCCGATCGTGCTGGGCGGGAAATGGAGCAAGGCGATCGCGATCGGGTATCTGCTGGTCGCGTTGATCGGTGTGCTGGCGGTGCGCATGCTCGTCCTGCACGACCGGCTGAGCTATTGGTACATCGGCTTCATTGTGATAGGCCCGCTCCTGCTTTCCTTGGGCTTCACGTACAATGCGGTAACACGTCGAGAATTCAACACTGCCGGCAACTTGATGAAAGTGGCCATGGTGGTCGCAGTCGCATATGCTTTCCTAATGCACAGAACCATTTGGAACCCCGCCCTCCTTTAGTTCACTGGCGGTTGGTACTGGCCAGTGCTTCGCCCCGAAGGCGCCAACTGCTGCAAGGGCTCGACTTGCAGGTTGAGATCACGCAAGTGGATGTGGATGAAACACCACCATTGGATGTACCGGCTGAGGCACTTGCCGAATTCCTGGCGGTGAAAAAGGCTCAAGCATTCCAAGGAGAACTGGCGTCGGATCAAGTGTTGATCACGGCCGACACGACAGTTCTTATTGACGACCTGCTCCTGAACAAACCCGAAGACGATGCCGATGCTCGTAGGATGCTGACACTGCTGAGCGGTCGCCAACACCGTGTGATCACCGGGGTCTGCATGCGCACATCGCGTAAAACCATCTCCTTCGCCGACACGGCTTTTGTAACATTCCGTACGCTTAGCAACGAAGAGATCGCGTACTATGTAGCTGTCCACAAACCACTGGACAAGGCAGGTGCCTACGGAGTGCAGGATTGGATCGGCTATACGGCTGTTGAGCGGATCGAAGGCAGTTTCTACACGGTGATGGGATTGCCCATGCACAGGGTCTACGCCACCCTTGGGGAGCTTTCGCTTTAGGATACCTCGAAGAACCTCGAACCAGATCGCTTGCTAGAAGGATCGAAACGAAATGCCGATGACAGCGGAGCAAGGTACATCGGTTTACCCTTTAGCGCAGCAGCAATACGTGTCCCGTTGCCTTGCGGATCCTGTTCTCCGAATCACGCATGCTGAGGACCCAAGCGTACATGCCATCCATGGCACCATCCCCGGTCCAGCTATTTGAAATGTCGGTGCTTGTAAAAACCTGTTCGCCCCATCGGTTGAACACGAGCAATTCATAGGCGATCGGCTCGCGCACACTTGTTACCAGATCGAATACCTCGTTCACCCCATCGCCATTGGGGGTGAACGCATTCGGTGCGAAGACCGCGAACTCATTCTCAACACAGATCTGGGCCACGGCGGTGTCTGCGCAACCAGCGTCGCTGGTAGCGACTTGCTGCAATGTGTAGCAACCAACCAACGGAAATGTCAACACGGGAGATGCCGATGTATCGTTGCCATTCGCGCCGCCAAGATCCCAAGACCATTCGCTAGCCCCAAATGATGCATCCACTAGCCGCAAGGGATCATCGGTGATGATGCGGATCGCAGGGGCGATAAAACCAGCAATGGGGCTTGGGATCACCTCTACCAGATCGTTGAACACGGCCGTGCCGGAGCATCCTGTATTGTTGGTAACGGTGAGAACCACATCGAACAAACCACCGCCAGTGTAGCAGTGAGCGGGTTCGATACCCGACATGCCATCTCCATATTCGAAAACATAGCTCGCCAGACCCACGGGACTTGCCAAGAAGCTTACGCAATGCGGCGAGCAGCCCAATGGGTCGTTCACGATCAACGACGGAACAGGTGATGAGCCCACATTCACTGAAACTGTCGCGACTTCGGAAATACAACCATCAGCATCTGTTACACTCACTTGATAAGCAGTGGTTTCCGCGGGTGAAACCTCTGGACCGTTCGGAAACCAAGTGAACACGTATGGCCCAATGCCCCCGATACCGGTAGGCTGCAAAACGGTAGAAGCACCTGCGCAGAGATCAACTTCAGGATCCATGCCCACCGTAAGAACAGGGGCTTCTAGTATCGTCACATTCTCAGAGGCCGAACAACCATCCACATCCGTTACTGTTATCGTGTAATCACCACCTGATAGGTTCAATGCAGTTGGGCCACTTCCGCCGGAAGGAAACCAGGTGTAGGTCTGCGCGATCCCACCTGAAACTTGCACGGTTGCTTCACCATCACTAGCTCCTCCGCAGCTCACATCCGAATGAATGACCTGCAGTTCCAGAGTGGAAGGGGCGTCCAAGACTCCCCCCTGAACGGTAGTAGGGCACGAAGCTCCCGGGGCCGTGATCGTAACGGAATAATTACCCGGCAACAACCCGCTCAATAAGGTCGAACTTCCCGAGCCAGGTTCCCAATCATAAGTGAATGGTCCGTTGCTACCAACAACACTTGCTTGCAATGACCCGTTCGCCGCTCCACACGTGGATGGAAGTGAGACCAATTCCACTCCAAGAACAACCACCTCCTCCGTTCGCACCACCAAAGGACCGCATGGGTCCGCGAGGCTCAATGAAACCGTGTAGGTGCCCGGCCCGGAGTACGTGTGATCCACAGATGACCCCGAAGCTGTGTTCGATGAGCCCGAACCAGGATCACCGAAATTCCAAGAATGGACCAAAGGGCATATTGTTCCTGAGCCTGTGAAGGTGAACGTAGAACCAGCACAAACATGGCTGATATCCACGTCCAACAAAGGGCTCTCCTGGATCAGGATATCATCGATAGCGATACCATCATAGTCATTGCAGACGCTACCTGACCCAAAAAGGAACCTGAACCGCACACTCGGTTCACCACCCAATGAATTCATGCAGTGTGTGGCCGTCAACCAAGTTGCACTTCCCAAGGTACCCAGACAACCGCCGGCAGAAGGCCCTACCCGGCCACTCCAACCATGCGGAGGAGAAGCATTATCGATGTTCGTGACATCATCCTCATTGTACCAGTTCGTGTTGAGGCAATTCACAGGATCGCCATAGGCACCCACATTGGTCCACGTGGCACCCTCGTTCAGGGACGATTGAAGAACGAGTCCATCAAAACGCCGTTCCGATTCCCAGAAGATCTTGAGCGAGATCCACGGACGTTGCATGCTTGTGAAGTCGAAGCACGGACTCATGATCCAACTCTGCGCGTCGAATTCATAGAACTGGCCGGTAAGCCCACCAGCGCACCAGCTCTTTGTTCCACCACCTGCGCTGTTTATCAATGGGTGCGCTGGTTGACCCCATTCCCAATCGTTGTTCAACCCACCACTGGTCCAAGCTGCAACACTCTCAAATCCTTCGTTATATGGGAAGGTGCTGATAACAGGGCCACACTGTGCTGAAGCGGCATTGGTCAGTAAGAATGCCAAGGGCACTACAGAGAAACGGGACGTCATTCGAACAGGTGGACGCAAAATTGGGGTCTAGCGGCTGCTGTGTGAAAAGATGATCAAGCCAACTTGGCCCGCTCCCAATACAGGTCCATCTCCGCCAAGGTCATTTCGCCGAGCTTCTTGCCATCCTTCGCACTTTCCCGTTCGAGGTACTGGAAACGTTGGATGAACTTGCGGTTCGTGCGTTCCAGCGCTTCATCCGGATCGATGCTCAAGAACCGCGCATAATTCACGATGCTGAAGAGCAGGTCACCGAGTTCGTCGGCTTGTTTGGTCGAAGCGGTATCCACTTCGTGCTTCAGCTCTGCCAGTTCCTCATTCACTTTTTCCCAAACCTGATCGCGGTGGTCCCAATCAAAACCCACCCCACGGGCCTTGTCTTGAATACGGATCGCCTTTACCATGCTCGGTAAGCCACGCGGAACGCCATCGAGTACGCTGGGCGGCCCGTTCTCACCGTTCCCACCCTTTTCGGCAAGCTTGATCTTTTCCCAATTCGCTTTTACCTCTGTGTCGTCCTTCACCGTTACGTCACCATAAATGTGCGGGTGGCGGCGGATCAGTTTTTCGCAGATCGAATTGCAGACATCGGCAATGTCAAATGCTTTTTTCTCAGCTCCGATCTTGGCGTAGAACACAATATGGAGCAGGATGTCTCCAAGTTCGTTCTTGATCTCGCTGAGGTCATTGTTCAGGATCGCGTCACCCAGTTCGTAGGTCTCTTCGATCGTAAGCGGACGTAGGGTTTCGAGCGTTTGCTTCTTGTCCCACGGGCATTTCTCCCGGAGATCATCCATGATGGTGAGCAAGCGGTCGAATGCGACGAGTCGTAGATCCATGGCGCGAAGGTGCGGAAAGACCGCCGAGCATACTGAATACTTGTCAGCCTGATGATCACGTTGGTGAACGTAGCGCCCAAGAATGTGTACGGGTGCCCAGATCACCACCCTGTTCCAAATGAAAAAACGAATGATCCCAGCTGGGATGCTCTTCCTGCTGTTGGCCTGTGGTCAAGCAAACAAGGAATCTGCACAGGCATTCAAGGAATCGAATACGCAGAGGCCTGTTGCGGACGAAGAAGATGCTGAGCCACCGGCAAATTCAGAAGGCACGATCGAGCTATTGGATGCCACAAGCAACGGAACCGAAAACTTCGATAGGAACCTTAGCGATAAGCAAGTCGCAGCGCAGTTCGATCTGAGCAGTGCTGCCCTTGGTTCATCCGGATCGGAAAAGACCAAACCAGACGTTGGCCGGGCCATCAGCAGTAGTGCTGCGAAGCAAGGCTCAGACACCACGCATAAGTTCATTCGAACCGCGGATCTACGATTCCGGGTACAGGATGTAGTGAAAGCCACGATCGGCATAGAAGACATTGTTGGTGCTCATAAAGGCTGGGTAACCAAGACACAATTGCGGAGCGAATCCCGAGGGCAAGAGTTGGTCCCCGTAAGTGCGGATAGCATCTTGGAGATCTCGCGATACGAATTGATCAATACGATCAAATTACGCGTGCCGAACACGGAATTGGACAGTACACTGCGGCAGATCGGCCATTGGGTGGATCTGTTCGAACACCGCGATATTCTAGCGGACGACATTCGATTGCGCATGATGGCGAACGCCATGGCCGTGCGCCGGGCAAAAGCCCATTCGCTAAGGGTTGCAGCGGCCATCGACGATCAAGGCCGTAAGCTGAAGGAGACCCTGGCTGCGGAGGAAGCCCTGCAAGCCAGCGATGAACGACGGGACCAGGGTATCCTGAACAACATGGACCTGAACGACCGTGTGGCGTACAGCACGGTGAGCATCGATATCTTCCAACGACCTCTGGTACGAAAGGAAATGATAGCGAATGAGCGTAGCATCGAAGGCTACAGGCCATCTCTTTGGGACAGGATCGGGACCTCCTTAAGAGATGGTTGGAACCTGGTAGAACTGATGGTAGTTGGTCTGTTGAGCATCTGGCCTGTGGTGTTGCTGTTAATCGGTTCATTGTGGCTCTTATGGCGCAATTCGCGCAAGCGGAGAGCATTGCCCCCTGCCCCACCTGCTCAATAGCCTCCACAAGCGCCTGCGCATAACTGATCGGGCTCTGCGAACGGTTTGCAACCCTCGCGGATAGTTTCACCGCACCGATTAACCGGTATGGGCCATATGCAACGCAGCAACACCACCGTCGCGATCCTGATACTCGGAGCGCTGTTCTTCTTGTTCGGTTTCGTCACATGGATCAACGGTCCATTGATGAGCTACTTGAAGCTTGCGTGCGAACTGAAAGGACCTGTAGTGATCTTCTTCGTAACGTTCGCGTTCTATATCGCCTACTTCGTTACAGCCTTGCCCATGTCCTGGATCATGAAGCGAACAGGGATGAAAAACGGGATGATGCTGGGGCTCTTCATCATGGCCGTTGGCGCATTGCTGTTCGTTCCTGCGGCGCAGCAAAGGGCCTATCCCCTTTTTCTGATCGGTCTTTTCACCATCGGTTCGGGACTATCAATGTTGCAGACCGCCAGCAACCCATACATCACAGTGGTTGGGCCAATAGAGAGCGCTGCTGCCCGTATCAGCATCATGGGTATTTGCAATAAAGCCGCGGGTATGTTGGCACCCTTCGTTGTTGGGGCAATTCTGCTTGGCGATGCGAGCGGCATTGAAAAAGAACTGGAAACGTTGACCGGTGCTGCCCGTGAAGCTCGATTGGATGAATTGGCTTCGCGCGTGATCATGCCGTACCTCGGAATGGCTGGGGTGTTGATCATCCTTGGGATCGGTATTCGCTATTCACCACTTCCGGAGCTGGCTGTTGAAAAGGAAGAGGCCCTTTCAGCTTCAGATGGGAAAACCGTATTCGCCTTTCCGCATCTCCTTTTGGGCGCATTGGCGATCTTCCTGTATGTGGGAGTGGAAGTGCTCGCCGGGGATGGTATAGGCCCTTATGGTCGTTCATTGGGCATTCCACTGGACGAGGCCAAGTTGTTCACGAGCTACACCCTGGCCGCTATGATCGTCGGTTATGTGATCGGGATCTTCTGTATACCGCGCTTCATTTCCCAATCCAAGGCCCTTTTATGGTCGTCTGTTCTAGGTATTGCCCTTACCGTGGCGATCGTGCTTTTACCGGGGTATGCGAGCGTCTTGAGCATCGCGTTGCTTGGCTTGGCCAACGCGTTGATGTGGCCTGCGATCTGGCCGTTGGCGATAGACGGATTGGGCCGGCATACGAAGACAGGTAGCGCCTTATTGATCATGGGTATCGCCGGAGGAGCGCTGTTGCCCCTGCTCTATGGATGGTTGGGCACGTTCAATGCCATAGGGCTGCAGTCGGCATTCTGGATCATGGTTCCCTGTTACCTCTTCATTGGCTGGTATGCGGTGAAGGGGCACCAGTTGAAAGCTTGGTGAATCGCGTGAGGCGATCTTTTGATATTCAGGGCTGATCCCCACAGAGTAAACTGGGGCTTGAAGCCTATAAAAGGCAAGTCTTTTATAGGCGTTCATTCCGGACCGTGTCGGAGCAGGCACCAAAAGACGTTGACTCCCGTTAAATTAGGCGTCTTCGGCACGGACCGAATGTCCTGAACAGAAAAGGCAACCCTCAACGCACAACGTTCATCAAACCTCGAATTCTCTATATCGCCGATCCCCTGTGCGGCTGGTGTTATGCCTTTGGCCATCGACTGAACGAGGTAATGGCCCGATTCAATGACCGCTGCGAATTCCATGTGGTATTGGGAGGAATGGTTACTGGAGAGCTTGAAGCTCCGATCGGAAAAAAGGCGGACTACATCCTGAATGCCCTTCCCCGGTTGGAGCAGGTAACCGGCGTTAAAATGGGAGAGCCTTTCAAAGCGTCCCTTCGGGAGGGCACTCAATGGAGTAGCAGCGTTATGCCCAGCAAGGCCGTTATCGCATTCCGAACCCTGATGCCTGAAAAGGCAATAGAATTCCTATTTGCAGTTCAGCAGGCTCATTTTCAAGAAGGTGCCGATCTGAACAACCCTGCGATCTATCCACCTATAGCTGCTTCTTTGGGCCTTGATGAAGAGCTGTTCACCTTATTGCTCGCGGAGGACCGCTTGAACACCCTGACCGAAGAGGACTTCGGGATAGTTGCACAATGGGGCATCAATGGCTTTCCTTGCCTTGCAGCGGAAGTGGGCACGCGCTTCTATGGCATTGCCCATGGCTACAGAAATGCCAACGAACTGGAAATGCTGTTCGATGGCGTTATGCAGGTGGATCCCACCAGCGCATAAGTCTTGTACACTATCCGCCGAAGTGGCCCGTTATCTTGGCCGCCCTTGCTCTTCGGCCACTTGTTCGAAAGCGACAGGTTTTCCCTACTGATGCGCGCACTCTTCGGAATTCTGTTCATCGTCTCGGCTTGCTTTCTCCAGGCCCAAACCGGTACTGTGTTCGGCACGGTTCGAAGTGAAGGTGGAACGGCGCTTCCTTTTGCCAGTGTGAGTGTGGACGGAACTGAATTCCGGGCTACCGCCAAGGAGAGCGGCTCATACGAGATCACAGTTCCCAGTGGTCGCGAAGTGGTGATCCGTTTCGGTTACTCTGGGGCGCCAACAATAACGCGGGCCGTTCAACTCGTTGCCAACCAGCGCGAGCAATTGGACATTGCCATGAAGGCCACGGAATTGCCGGCAACACAAGTAACACCGAACAGGCTTCGAGATGCGTCGATCACAAAAATGGATGCGAAAGTCACGCGCTTCATTCCCTCGCCTTTGGGTGATGTGAACAGCCTTTTGATCGGACAAGCCGGTGTTTCAACCCGCAATGAATTGAGCAGTGGATACAGCGTGCGCGGTGGCAACTTCGATGAGAACCTGGTGTATGTGAACGACATTGAGGTCTATCGTCCCTTCCTGGCTCGTGCGGGTCAGCAAGAAGGCTTGAGCTTCCCGAACCCCGACATGATCGAGCGTATCAATTTCAGCGCTGGGGGCTTCGAAGCGCGCTATGGCGACAAGCTGAGCAGCGTGCTGGACATCACATACAAACGTCCGCGTGAATTCGCAGGTAGCGCATCGGCCAGTTTCATGGGCGGCAGTTTCCACATTGAGAACCCGATGTTCAAACGGCGCCTTCGGCAGATCACTGGCTTTCGCTATCGCACCCTGAACGCTTTGCTGAAGGGCCTGGACACGCAAGGGAATTACACTCCGGTGTACACGGATCTCCAGAGCTATTGGACATACGACCTCAGCGAAAAAGTGGAAATTGGTTTCCTGGGTGTATACAGCCGGAACAAGTATGACGTGATCCCAACCGATCGCGAAACGGAGTTGGGCAATTTCAACCAGGCCTTGCGGTTCACGGTGTTCTTTGAAGGCCAGGAGAAAACCGCTTACGAGACCTTCTTCGGTGCTCTCAACGTGAACGTGAAAAGCACCAAGGACCTGTTGCTGAAATTCACTGGCAGTGCCTTCCGCACCTACGAAACCGAGCGGTTCGACATTCTTGGCCAATACCGTTTGAGCGAACTGGATCGCGATCTGGGCAGCGACAACTTCGGTGAGCCCATCAAACTACTGGGCGTAGGCACATATTTGGACCACGCCAGGAATAGCCTGGAGGCCACAGTGCTCAACATTACGCACAAAGGCACCTGGCATGCGCTACGCACGGAAACCCGCCATCATGAATGGCAGTGGGGCGTGGAAGCCCGAAGTGAAACGATCAAGGACAAGCTGAGCGAATGGTACTTGTTGGACAGTACGGATTTCAGTATTCCGTACACAACGGATCCTGATCGTTTGGAGCTTCAGCGAAGTGTGAAGAGCCGCCTGAACATCGAAAGCGTTAGGAGCAGCGGATATGTGCAACACGTCTGGGAGTGGAACAATGCGAACGACCGTTCGTGGGCGGTTGTGGCCGGTGTGCGGGCGCAAAATTGGAGTTACAATGGGCAAACCGTGGTGAGCCCAAGGGCACGCATCGCATACCATCCCGGCTGGAAACGGATCTCCGCGAAAGGCGATACCACGAGCAAGGACTATAGTTTTTGGTTTGCCACGGGACTCTACTATCAATCGCCATTCTATCGTGAATTGCGCGATTTCCAAGGTGTGTTGAACCCGGGTGTGCAAGCTCAACGCAGCATCCACTTCATCCTCGGTGCCGACCGTCAGTTCAAGATGTGGGGCCGACCCTTCAAATGGAGCGCAGAGGCCTACTACAAGATTCTGGACGACCTGATCCCGTATGAGTTGGACAACGTGCGCATCAGGTATTACGCGAAGAACAACGCGAACGGATATGCCATGGGCATAGACACCAAATTGAACGGTGAGTTCATCGAGGGCGTTGAATCGTGGGCATCTCTTTCCGTTATGCGGACCGAAGAGAACATCACGGACGACTTCTACTACAACAGATACAACGCTGCCGGCACCCTGATCCAGCCGGGCTTCACCTTCGACAATGTGGCGGTGGACAGCACGTTGGTGCAACCCGGCAACATTCCGCGCCCCGGTGACCAACGCGTGAGTTTTGCGATGTTCTTCCAGGATGAAATGCCGCGCTTCCCCACATACAAGGTACACGTGAGCCTGGTATTCGGCACCGGCCTCCCCTATGGGGCACCGAATGCCACGCGTTACGAGGACATACTGCGTGGCCCCTTGTATCGAAGGGTGGACGTGGGCTTCAGCAAACAACTGCTCGGCGCCAAAGGCCAAAAGCGCACTGGCTTTCTTGGTGGGATCAAAGACGCATGGGTAAGTCTGGAGGTCTTCAACCTCATCAACCTGAACAATACCATCGACTACAGCTGGATCCAGGATGTGGGGGGCCGCTACTACGGCATCCCTGAATTCCTCACACCTCGCCGCATAAACTTGAAGTTGATCGCCTGGTTCTGATCCCGTTCACCACAACCGTGTATTTTGGCCGTGCCATGCGTCCACTCCCGGTCCTTCTCTTGTGTCTGCTTTTGTGCTCATGTTCAACGCGCAAGTACGTAGCCAGTAGCCACCCCAACGGCAAACCCGAGGTGGTTATCTATATGAAGGGTACGGGCGAAGAAGCCATGAAGGTGATGGAAAAGGTGTACTACGCGACCGGCCAATTGGACTACGTCGGCCATTTCGAGAATGGCGTTGAGCAAGGCGAATGGACCTACTACTACGAGAACGGCACGAAGAAATTCGTTGAACATTGGGAAAAAGGCCTGGAGCATGGGATCCAGCTCGATTACGCCCCGGATGGCCAAGTACACCGTGAGTTGTACTATGAGAACGGGAAGTTGATGAAGACCATCGACAAGTCGCACCAGTAATCGCGATCGGTCTTATATCATTAACACCAATACAACTGAACCTGGATCATCCGGTTCGGTGCATTTTGAACCATATGTCCGTTTGGTCAGTGTATACCCCGTGGAAAGCGGTATGCTTGCGCCCCCTTTTGCGCACCAATTTTCGCCGTGTATCGGCATTCGAAACATGAAACAATACCTGTCCATCCTGGCGGTGTCCTTCGCCGCTTGCGGATCATCCTCTGAGCCCAGCCGATCAGAAGGCATTCCACCTCCGGATCTACTGGCGACCTACATCGACAGCACGGTAAAGCCAGGCGACGATTTCTTTCGATGGGCAACCGGTACCTGGATGAAGAACAACCCCATCCCAGCCAGTGAATCGAGTTGGAGCATGGGCCATTTGGTATTTGAGGACCTGTACGCGATCAAGCGCCGGATCAACGAAACAGCTGTCGCGAACCCGAATGTGGAGGGCGACGAGAAAAAAGTGGCCGACTTCTGGCTGTTGGCCATGGATAGTGTGAAGGCCGACAAGGAAGGAACAACGCCCCTCAATGCTGAACTCGCCCTGATCGATGGCATCCAAAGTCCAGGTGATGCCATCACCGTTGCTGGTCAGCTGAACCCGATCGGGGGCGATGCGTTCTGGGCCTTGTACATCGGGCAGGATGAAAAGAACAGTGAGAAGATCGCGGTACAGCTGTGGCAGAGCGGTATTGGCCTCCCCGACCGCGATTATTATTTCAACCAGGAAGAAGGTGTTGCCAAGAACCGCTCAGCCTACCCCGGTCACATTGCTCGCATGCTGATGCTCATGGGGCAGGACAGTGCCGCAGCCTACAAAAGCGGTGCTGACGTTATGGGCTTCGAGACACGACTGGCCAGCGTACACAAGCGCATGGAAGACCTGCGCGATCCGTATGTGAACTACAACAAGATGGCGGTCTCCGACTTTTCAAAGACGCACACACCGCACATCAATTGGCGTGCAATGCTCGACAGCTATGGCCTGCAAGGGTGTGATACATTGATCATCGGGCAGCCGGATTATTACAGCGCATTGGACAAGGAGATCACCTCTGCGGATGTGAACACGCTGAAGAACTACATGCGCTTCCACTTGGTGAGCAGTTACGCTCGCTATTTGAGTACAGCGATCAGCCAGGAGAATTTTGCCTTTTTCGGAACGGAACTGAACGGCCGCAAAGAGCAACGACCAAGGTGGAAGCGCGCGCTGGATGCACAAGAAGACGCGATCGGCATGATCCTGGGCAAAGTATACGCACGCGACTATTTCCCAGCCAAGACCAAGAAGCGGTACAACGACCTGGTGGAAGCCATTCGCACGACCTATGGCGAACACATTCAAGCACTGGATTGGATGAGTGCATCGACCAAGGCGAAGGCCATGGAAAAACTCACCACCATGACCAAGAAGGTGGGCTACCCGGATGTTTGGAAAGACATGAGCGATCTGGCCATTGGCACCGAGAGCTATGCTGCCAATATGCGCACTAGCATGCGCTGGCACTTCAACGATGATGTGAAGAAGTTCGGCAAACCAGTTGACCGTAGCGAGTGGGGAATGACGCCGCAGACCTATAACGCCTACTACAACCCCAGCAACAATGAGATCGTGCTACCCGCCGGCATTTTCCTGATCGCTGGGCTTCCCGATCAATTCGCCGACGATGCGCTCGTATACGGCTACGCAGCCGCAAGCACCATTGGCCACGAGATCACGCACGGCTTCGACGACCAAGGCCGCCAATACGACGCGAAGGGCAATCTCACCGATTGGTGGACGCCCGAGGACGCGGCCAACTTCAAGTCCCGCGCTGGCGGCATTGTGCGCCAATTCAGTGGATACGAGCCCATCAAAGGGATCCATGTTAACGGCGATGCCACCCAAGGCGAGAACATCGCGGACCTCGGCGGCGTGGTGCTGGGCTTGGATGCATTCAAGAAAACCGAGCAATACAAGAAGGGTGAAAAGATCGCGGGACTAACACCTGTACAACGGTATTTCCTCGGATACGCATTGGGCTGGTTGGGCCACGAGAACGAGGAAAGCCTCCGCCAACAACTGCTCAGCGATGTACACTCCCCCGCCAGCCTTCGTGTGAACGGGCCCTTTGCCAACCTTCCGGAATTCTACGAGGCTTTCGGCATCAAAGAAGGCGATGCCATGTGGCGCGCGGACAGTGTACGGGTGAAGATCTGGTAGGCACCTTCCATTAGCCTATGCGAACTGCTGAACGCTCAGGGCGATGATATTGCAGGCTTCCATGAGCTGTTCTTCCGTGATCACCAATGGAGGCGCGAACCGAATAATGTCACCGTGCGTGGGTTTGGCCAGCAGGCCGTTGTCACGCAGAAGCAAGCACAGTTCCCAAGCGGTCTTCGGTGAGCCGTCAGTTGTAGTGCGTGGCTCGATGATCAATGCGTTCAGCAGCCCTTTACCGCGCACCAACTTCACGAAGTCGTAACGGTCCACCAGCTTCTGCATTTCGGCACGGAAGATCTTGCCAAGGCGATCCGCGTTCTCCACAAGCTTTTCGTCGCGCACGATGCTCAAAGCTTCGATCGCCAGCGCTGCGGCCATGGGGTTTCCGCCATACGTACTGCCGTGTGTTCCGGGCGTGAAAACCTCCATAATACGGTCATCAGCCAGCACAACGCTTACGGGATACATGCCGCCGCTGAGGGCTTTACCTAGGATCACTACATCGGGCTTCAAGGCTTGGGAGCCGTTACGGCATTCGCCGATCGCACAATCGCAACCGGTGCTGTAGCAACTGCAAAGCAGACGGCCTGTACGCGCGATCCCGGTCTGCACCTCATCGGCCATAAAGAGCACGTTCTTCGCTTTGCACAACTTGTTGGCTGTGCTGATATAGTCTTCAGCAGGAACAAAAACTCCCGCTTCACCTTGGATCGGCTCTACAATGAAAGCGCACACATTTGGATCCTCCAACGCTTTTGAAAGAGCAGGAATGTCGTTGTAAGGAATGGACACAAAGCCCGGTGTGTAAGGCCCGAAACCTCCACGACTATCGGGATCACTGCTGGCGCTGATGATGCTGATGGTGCGACCGTGGAAGTTGCCTTCACAGACAATGATCTTCGCTTCACCATTGGGAATGCCTTTCTTCTGATAGCCCCACTTGCGGGCCATTTTCAGGGCGGTCTCAACGGCTTCGGCGCCCGTGTTCATAGGTAGCACCTTCTCATAGCCGAAGAATTCGCACACGAACTTCTCATACTCGCCAAGAAGGCTGTTGTAGAACGCACGGCTCGTGAGCGTCAGTTTGCCTGCCTGCTCCTGCATCACTTTCACCAGTCGCGGGTGCGAGTGACCTTGGTTCACGGCACTGTACGCACTGAGGAAGTCATAGTAGCGTTTCCCCTCCACATCCCACACGAACACGCCCTTTCCGCTATCCAGCACCACAGGTAACGGATGGTAGTTGTGCGCGCCATACTTGTCTTCCAAGGCAATGGCGCGCTGGGTCTTGCTGCGTTGATCGGTGCGGGTTTCCTGCATGGCTTTCTGGATGGGTCGCGAAGATATCCGGTGACGCTACCACCATTCTCCTCTTCTTTGCGGCAGATGCGCAACAAAAAAACACTACCTGTCTGGGAATCTGTACCGGTAACCGGCTACGGAGCTACGGGCAAAGCCATTGCAAAACGGGAAGGCCAGGTGATCTTCATCACAGGCGCCGTTCCTGGTGATGTGGCGGACCTGCGCGTGACCAAGAAAAAGAAGACGTGGGCAGAAGCCACGGCCATCCGAATCGTGGAGAAGTCAGTGGACCGCGTGGACCCGTTCTGCAAACACTTCGGTGTATGCGGCGGTTGCAAATGGCAGGACCTCTCCTACCCCAAGCAGCTCGAGTTCAAACAGCAGCAAGTGGTGGACAACCTCGTGCGGCTAGGCGGACTGGAACTGCCGGAAGTCACGCCGATCATCGCTTCCGCGCGCACCACGCACTACCGCAACAAGCTGGAGTACACCGCGAGCGCTTTCCGCTGGTTCACGTCGGAAGAACTGGCCTCGATGGGCGACATCACGGACCGCAACGCGCTTGGCTTCCATGTACCCGGTGGTTTTGACAAGGTGTTGCAGGTGGATGAATGCCACTTGCAACCGGAGCCGAGCAACAGCGTGCGCAACTTCATCCGGGCGTTCGCGGGCAAGCAGGAGCCGGGCTTCTATGACATCCGCAAGCACGAAGGCTGGCTGCGCACGGTGATGGTGCGCACCACCACGACCGGTGAGTGCATGGTGCTCATCGCTTTCGGGCAGGACCATCCGGAAGCCCAAAAGGCACTACTGGGCGCGGTGAAGGCGGAGTTCCCGAACATCACCTCGCTCTTGTGGACGATCAATCCGAAAGGCAACGACACCATCTTCGATCTGGACATCAAGACCTTCCACGGCAAGGACCACATCGTGGAGGAGTTGAAGGACGAAGGCTTCGCGAACCTGAAGTTCCGCATCGGGGCGAAGAGCTTCTTCCAGACGAACCCGGAGCAGACGCAACGCATGTACGAGGTGACGCGTGAACTGGCGGGCCTCACGGGAACCGAGAAAGTGTACGATCTCTATTGCGGTGCGGGAAGCATCTCGCTGTTCCTGGCGCGGCATTGCGCGGAAGTGATCGGTGCCGAACTCGTTCCCGAAGCCATCGCGGACGCGAAGAAGAACGCGGAGCTGAACGGCATCAGCAACGTGAAGTTCGAAGCGGGCGACCTGAAAGACCTGCTGAATGCGGACTTCATCGCACGTCATGGCAAGCCGGATGTGTTGATCACCGATCCGCCGCGCGCTGGCATGCACGAGGACGTGGTGGCGCGCATCCGTGAACTGGCCCCCGCACGCATCGTATACGTGAGCTGCAACCCGGCCACGCAAGCGCGTGACCTGGCACTTCTAAAGGACATGTACCTCGTCACGCACGTACAACCCATCGATATGTTCCCACACACTTACCATGTGGAGAATGTGGTGAGGTTGGAGCGCATTTGACCGAATGACACCCGTAACGGAACCGCACAGCAAGAGCAAGCTACTGCTGGCCATTCTGGGTGCTTGCGCATTTGTAGCCTGAGATCTCTGGTTTGGCAGAAGAACAGACCACTATTCAGACTTCACGTTGGTGGAAGTAAGTGTGGTCATCGCCTGCGGATTCCTACTGGCCGCCGCGCGCGACGCCCTATGAATTTTCTTTCGGCTACGCAGCAGAGCATTGCGAAGTTCCGAATCTGGTGCGCAAGCCGTTGAAAGAAGTGCTTGTGCGGTATTGATCGGCTGATCCTTTACGGTTGATACACCTACTGATCCAGCTTCACCCAGGTGGTGGATCGCACCGCACTTAGTGAGGTGATCCGCACGAGGTAAGTACCGGACGCCAGTTCAGAAACATACAGATCCACATGGCCACCAGCACTGAACGCGGTAGACCGAAGCACCACGCGTCCATCGGCAGCCATCACCTCCACTCCATCGATCGTTCTATCACCTTGTGCGCTGATCGTGAAGTGGTCGCTTCCCGGGTTCGGGTAAAGCACCAGCGCACCCGCAAGGCGTTCACGTTCCACAGCTATAACGTCACTGAAGGTTGTTGAACCATCGAGGTCCACTTGCCGCAATCGGTAGTAGGTGAGTTCATACGGGTACCGATCGATCGCGCCATACTGCAGTGTGCTTTGGCTATTGCCAACTCCGGGCACTGTTTCGAGCAACGTCCATTGCGAAGCATCGCTGCTGCGCTCGAGTTCAAAGCGATCATTGTTATGCTCCGTTCCGGTGGCCCATATTAATACGTTGCTTGGCCCATCTGCTTCACCGGTGAACGAGAGCAATTCCACCGGCAAGACGATTACCGGAACATTAAGGTGGCGCCGCCGACGACCGGCTGGCTCATGGGGCTGGCGGTGTTCATCGCACTGGCTGAAGCGCGTGAACCCCGCACGTATCGTTGGTGTGTGCGCGCTGGATGTATAGGCCACGTTCGTGGTATCGCAGGAAGGGCAATAGCCTCCGGGCAGCGTGCGCACCAACAATGCTTCGAATTGGTTCGTAGGGCATTCATACATCTCGCCGCCGATCAGGAAACCGCCATCGGGCGCGATCACCATGGCGTTCGCACGTTCGGTGCGTGTTGGTGTCCGTATTCTTTTGAGGATATCAGTGCGCCGTTCTGGGCGGCATGCACCAGGAAGATATCGGGGTTCCCAAGCCGCCAGAATGAATGGCCAGCGATCCAGAAGCCGTTGTCGGCATCTGCACGATATCCCGCGCCACTTGCGTGCGTGCATCCCCATAGCGTCTGGAACCAGCTCAATGCGCCGGTGGAAGTCAATTTCATCAGGAAGACATCGCCGCTGGTGGCCCCGTAGCTGAACGTATATCCGGCAACGGCGTAGCCGCCATCCGATGTAGGGACCACATGTACCATGGTCTTTTGCGCCCCGGCGAAGACCTGTCGCCAGGTAACGCTACCATCCGAAGCCAGCTTGGTCACTAATATGTGCGGACTGTTCGGTCCAAAGGCGCTGGCCTCACCACAAACGATAAAGCCATTGTCCGGTGTGCGCTTGATGTAGTGGCCGAGTTCATACCCGGCCGATGCGATCCGCGTGGTCCACACCAACGCACCGGCGCCGCTCACTTTGGTGATGTAGATATCCGTGTTGGTGATGGATATACCGTAGTGCCCGGACATCACCACACCACCATCGTGCGTGAGCGCGGAACCGAGGCAGAGATCGTTCTCCGCTCCGCCCAACCGACGGCTCCATACGATGCCGTTGTTCTTGTTCAGGCGGGTAACCGTAAAGTCGAGGAAATTCGCACCGTAGCCAGCCGTGTAGCCGATAGCGAACAGACCGCTATCGGGCAAAGCTTCCACGCGAGTGAAGGCATCGGTGAGTGTAGACCCGACCGTGATGGAGTTCTGGACAACACCGTTCAGATCGGTGCGCAACAGATAGCCCTCTGAACTACCGAAGACATAGGCTGGCGTAGTGGTTTCGCCCACCATGGCGATGGTTCCATCCGCGCGCAGGGCAAGGCTGTTGCAGACTTCCGTCTCGCTACCGCCGTAGCTCTTCATGAAGTTCTGCTGCGCTGTGGCACATGCGGCTGCGATACACCCAATCAGGAGCACGACCGAGCGGAACGAAGCGAACATGGTACGAAGTACCGAACAAACGATCACCAAAGTATCACAGTGATGATCAGCTACAAGCCAGGTCCTTCCACCCCTGTGATAGTTCCGTGAGGATCTCGCCGTTGCTTTACGGCCAATGCGCAAGATCCTCCTCATCGAAGACGACCGCGACATCAGCAACTTGGTGCGCATTCACCTAGTTGACCTGCAGTACGAGGTGGAGCAGATCTTCGATGGCAAGGAAGGATTGTTGCGCGCCATGGAGCGCCAGCACTGCCTGATCGTACTGGACCTGATGCTGCCCGGCATGGACGGCATCACCATTTGCCAGCGGCTGCGCGCGGAGAAGGTCGCCACGCCGATCCTCATGCTCACCAGCAAGGCCGAAGAGATCGACAAGGTGCTGGGACTGGAGACCGGGGCGGACGATTACATGACCAAGCCCTTCAGCGTGCGCGAACTCGTGGCGCGGGTGAAGGCGCTGTTGCGGCGCATGGAGAACGCCCCGGTCCCTCCGACTGTCAACGGCGACGTGGCGATACCCGGATTGAACATCA
>JADKGB010000003.1 GCA_016717225.1 Flavobacteriales bacterium
ACATCAGGCTTCAAGGCTTGGGAGCCGTTACGGCATTCACCGATACCGGCGCAATCGCAACCGGTGCTGCAACTGCAGATAAACGGCCTGTACGCGCGATCCGGTATGCACCTCATCGGCCATAAGGCATTCTTCACTTTGCACAACATTGGCTGTGCTGATATAGTCTTCCAGCGGGAACAAAAAACCCCGCTTCACCTTGGTCGGCTCTACAATGGAAAGCGCACGTTTGGATATCCAGCGCTTTTGAAAGAGCAGGAATGTCGTTGTAAGGAATGGACACAAAGCCCGGAGTGCTAGGGCCCGAAACCTCCACGACTATCGGGATGCTACTGGCGCTGATGATGCTGATGGTGCGACCGTGGAAGTTGCCTTCACAGACAATGGTGTTCGCTAACTGCATTGGGAATGCCTTTCTTCGATAGCCACGCTTGGGGCCATTTTCAGGGGGCAGTCTCAACGGCTTCGGCGCCCGTGTTCGCAGTCAACTCCTTCTCATAGACGAAGAATTCGCACGAACTTCTCATACTCGCCAAGAAGGCTGTTGTAGAACGCACGGCTCGTGAGCGTCGGTTTACCTGCCTGCTCCTGCGTCACTCCAGTCGCGGGTGCGGTGACCTTGGTTCGGCACTGTACGCACTGAAAGTCCTAGTAGCGTTTCCCCTCATCCCACACGGAACACGCCCCTTTCCGCTATCCAGGCACCACGAGGTAACGGATGGTAGTTGTACGCGCCATACTTATCTTCCCAAGGCAATGGCGCGCTGGAATCTGTCTGCGTTGGTCGGTTGCGGGTTTCCTGCATAGCTTTCTGGATGGGTCGCGAAGGTATCGGTGACGCTACCACCATTCTCCTCTTCTTTGCGGCAGATGCGTAACAAGAAAAACACTACCTGTCTGGGAATCTGCCCCGGTAACCGGACTACTACGGGCTACGGGTAAAGCCATTACCAAACAGGAAAGGCCAGGTGATCTTCTGGCCGGACCGAGATGGAGGTCACCGCAGGCGCCTTTCCTGGTGGTGTGGCGGACCTGCGCGTGACCAAGAAAAAAAAGACGTGGGCAGAAGACCACGACCATCCGAATCGTGGAGAAATCAGTGGACCGCGTGGACCCGTTCTGCAAGCACTTCGCGGTGTATGCGCGGCGCTGCAAATGGCAGGACATCTCCTACCCCAAGCAACAGGTTCAAGCAGCGGCGGGTGGTGGACAACCTCGTGCGGCTAGGCGGACTGGAACTGCCGGAAATCACGCCGTCATCGCTTCCGCGCACCACGCACTACCGCAACAAGCTGGAGTACACCGCGGGCGCTTTCCGCTGGTTCACGTCGGAAGAGCTAGCCTCGATGGGCGACATCATCTGACTCGCCCACGCTTGGCTTCTACATGCGCGGTGGTTTTGACAGGTTTGTTGCGGGTGGATGAATGCCACCTGCAACCGGAGCCGAGCAATAGCGTGCGCAACTTCATCCGAGCCTTTGCTGGAAAGCAAGAGCCGAACTTCTATGACATCCGCAAGCACGAAGGTTGGCTGCGCACGGTGATGGTGCGTACCACTACCACCGGTGAATGCATGGTGCTCATCGCGTTCGGGCAGGACCATCCGGAGGCACAAAAAGAACTACTGGGCGCGGTGAAGGCGGAGTTACCGAACATCACCTCGCTCTTGTGGACGGTCGAGTCCAAAGACGACACACGTCTTCGATGCGGAATCAAGACCCTTCCACGGCAAGGGGACCACATCGTGGGAGTTGTGAATGACGAAGGACACCCGCGAACCTGAAGTTCCGCATTGGCGCGAAAGAGCTTCTTCCAGACCAATCACGAAGCGACAGCGGATGTACGCGATTGACGCGCGAACTGGCGCCCTCACGCGGGAACGGAGAAAGTGTACGATCTCTATTGCGGAACCGGCATCTCTCCTCTTCCTGGCTCGGCATTGCGCGGAAGTGATCGGAGCCGAACTCGTTCCCGAAGCCATCGCGGACGCGAAGAAGAACTCCAAGCTGAACGGCATCAGCAATGTGAAGTTCGAAGCCGGCGACCTGAAAGACCTGCTGAATGCGGACTTCATCGCACGTCATGGCAAGCCGGATGTGTTGGTCGCGATCGCCACGCGCTGGCATGCACGAGGACGTGGTGGCGCGCATCCGTAGGAACTGGCACCCGTGATGGGGGTGTATGTGGCATGCCAGCGCACACAAGCGCGTGACCTGGCTTCTAAAGGACATGTACCGCATCACACGTACACCATCGATATGTTCCACACACGTATCATGTGGAGAATGTAGGTGAGGTTGGAGCGGTTCTGATATCATGAACAACGGGCCAAAAGACCCCAAATTGCAACCCTGGTCCTTAACGAAGTGAACAAGCATTCCATATTGATGGGTGCGTTTCTTGGTCGAGGGATCGACCGGTATGCTTTGTCTCAAGTCCAGGTGCAGGCTCACATTGAGACGGTGCAGAGCCGCAATTGACAGCGAGCTCAGTGCAGATCCACATTGCCTTTGAGGTAGACGATTTTCATCCTACAACTTCACGAACCTTCCCCGGAAAACACGGCCATCACTTGTCGCCGTATAGTTGAACGTTCCAGCACCGGTGCCGGGCAAGGAGAATCGGATCGAAGATGAGTACAAACTGGTCGCTAAGCCCTATTCTTCCGCCGGCGTCCCAAATGATCAGATCGAAGGAGGCCGATGTAGGGATGTTAAGCAGTAGTGTGGCCTCACCTGACATCGGTGAAGGGAAGAAGCGCTGCTCGCTGGTGGTGAGCTGATCGAATTCCACTGATTTCACTGACGTGTAGCCATCGATACCGAGTTTCACGCGGTAATAGACAGTACTGAACTCCGGTGGGGCGTTGTCGATCCAATCATACGACAGCGGTTCTGAGGAGCTGCCGCAGATGCCTTCGATGCGATGCTCCGCTGTGAACGAGATACCGTCGGTGGACCGTTCCACGTCTTGCCCGTTGCAAGTGCTACCTCCTTGTATGGTCCAATCGATGCGGATGCCGCCGTCGAACTCCGTGAGCGTATATGCTGCAATGAACGGGTGCTCCTGGGCAGCGATGCTTACGGGCCACAGCAGGGCCAGAACGATCAGCGGGCTTGTGGCTTTTCGCATATTACCTGCAAAGGTGGTGGCAAACAAGACTTCGCCGAACAGATCCATGTTCATCCTTAGTGACCCAAGGAAATTCCTGCCCTGGCACGGTGTGGTTCACGCGATCATATTGACCTTCGTCGAGCTTTCAACCTTCACAGGTCAACCGGATCTTCATCACCACACTGCTCTTTACGGTTTTGCTCGGCTCCCTGTCAACGGCAGTTGCTCAATGGACCTGGACACCCATCGCAGCACTACCCATGCCCATGGCCAACCACACGCTTTGCGGCGGACAAGTCAGTGGTGAATGGAATGTGTATGCCTTCGGCGGCATCACCACCGGTTTGACCAACGCTGACATCCATCGTAGCGCTTTTCGGTATGACCTGAATACCGATCAGTGGGCGCGCTGCCGGACATCCCGGACACCTTGGGCAAGGATCGCGTCGGCGGCAAGCGTGGTCGGTGATGACGGCCTCATCGGTGGCTACCATGTGTTGAACGGCGCTCCCTTCGAGATCAGTTCCAACCGTGTACATCGCCTTGATCTGCTCTCCAACACCTGGCTTGCGGATGGCGCACCTGTACCCGTGCCGATCGATGATCAAGTGCAAGCTGTTTGGCGCGACAGCTTGATCTATGTGATCGGCTGGTTGGAGCAACACCACCAACGTACCCAATGTGCAGATCTATGATCCTGCGTTGGATCAATGGAGCGCGGGCACGCCCTTGCCGAACAACAACCAGTACAAGGCATTTGGTGCGAGTGGCGCCATCATCGGCGATACGATCTACTACTTCGGTGGTGCGAGCACCGGTTCGAACTTCCCTGCACAGGACAAGTTGCGCATCGGCGTGATAGATCCGCTTGTGCCAACGACGATCACGTGGTTGCCCGCGATCACCGCTGGCCTGGGTCCGCGCTATCGTTCCGGATGCGCCGTGGTGGATGGCGCACCCACCTGGATCGGCGGTAGTGCCGTGAGCTACAACTACAATGCGGTGGCCTACAACGGTAGCGGTTTGGTGCAACCTGCGACCATGATCCAACAATGGAACGGCAGTGCGATGATGAGCGCGGGCAACACTGTTCCGCAGGTAATGGATCTCCGCGGCGTCGGTGAGATAGGTGGCAACAATTTCGTGATCGCTGGCGGTATTGGTGCGGGCCAGGCTGTGCTGGATAGTGCGTGGCTCTTGGTGGCGGGAGATGTGGGCATCGACGAGATGGAGGCGGACGTGCTGCGCGCTTGGCCCAATCCAACAAGTGATCGCTGCTTGGTGATCATTCCTGAAGGATCGAGCGACATGGGATACACCTTCCGCGATGCGTTAGGCAGATCGGTCCATACCGGCACACGGGCCGGCACATGCTTGATGATAGACCTGTGCACGTATGCGCCTGGTATTTATCTGCTCGAACTGGGATCCGGTAACAGAGGATCGTCCAACTATATCCGGCTAATGCGCGAGTGAGTGCCCTCGGGTGATCCTGCATCCAGTAAAGGAAGCGGTCTCGGGGACTTTGGTCACGATCCACCGCCACCAAGCGCATGAAGAGCGAGCGACGGCGAGGTGCAATGGTGATAGGAAGGATAAGGCAGTCTTCTACTTCAGCTTCATGCATCCGCTGCCTTTATACGATCTGCCCACCTGGCTGTTCTGTGCAAGCTTCAACAACTACCCATGCGCCCGTAGATCCGCGATGCCCGAATGTGGGGATGTCTATCGCGGTGAAGGACCAACCATTTAGTTTCGTTCCAAAGTACAAAGCCATGTCCCGCTCATCCTTCTTGTTGCTCTCGGCGTTCGCGTTCCTTTCATGTGGAAGTGCTCCCGCACCAGTGGACGCGGACGGTGACGGCATCATTTCCAAAGAAGAAGAGCAGGCAGCGGTCGAACAGGACCAAAAGCCCACCAAGAAATTCGTGGAGGGCAAGGACTACGTGGTGTTGGAACGCTTGCGCGTGATCGATGCACAAGGCTTCGGCCAGCCGATAGAAGCGTACTCGATCCTGATCCCCAAAGGGTGGAAAAGCCAGGGCGGCATTACGTGGCAAGTGGGCAACCCCTGCATGATCGAAGGCATCAAGAACCGCTTTACCGCTACCAGTCCGGATGGCCAATACGCGCTGGAGCTGTACCCTGTGAACCAATGGGAATGGTGGGACGATCAGCTGATGTTGCAGACCTACATGCAGCGGCAACAAGATCCGTTGACCCGCCGCTGCCCGATCGCACAACCCATGGACGCTGGGCAATTCCTGCAAGGGCCCTTGGCACAAGAGATAGGCGCGCTAGTGAGCAACGTGGAGCCGAACGAAGCGATGAACGCGGTAATGCGGCAGCAGGCCCAGAGCCAGCAATACCAGCAAAATGGCTACAGCGTTGAGCAACGCCCCAGTTCGGCCATGGGTACATTGCACTTCCCCGATGGTAGCGGTGGTATTGCCTTGTGCAGTATCTCCATGCAGATCAGCACCATGCCGAATATGATGACCGGTGGCCAGATCGCGAGCTATACCTGCCAGAGCGTGCAGAAAGTCGCGGTGAAGTGCCCCGCCGGTAAAGAAGAAGAAGCGCGCAAATTGTTGAGCGCCGTGCTGGCGAGCTTTCGCATGAACCCACAATGGCAAGCTGGCGTGCAGCGCATGTTCAACAATGTGGCAGCGGTTGAACTGCAAGAAGGTGCCAAGCGGGCGGCCATGCAACGCGAAGCCGCGAACTATTCCGCCGACCTTCAGCAGCGCACGTGGGAAGAGGGACAAGCGAGCCAAGACCGGATCGCCGAAGGGTGGAGCCAAACTCTGCGCGGTGTGGAGACCTGGAAGGACCCAAGCGGTGGCAGCATCGAACTGAACAGCGGGTACAACGAAGCGTGGAGCCGCCCAGATGGATCATACATCCTGAGCAACGATCCGCTGTTCGACCCGAACGTGGCGCTGCAGGAGGATTGGAAGAAGCTGGAGAAAGGGCGCTGATCGGGCTGTCCCCCGTTCATGGGATGTGCGGTGTGTTCACATCTCGGCCCGACCTCGATAGGTTTGTACAAAGCACGATCCCATGCGCACATCTGTTCCTTTTTCTTTGGTCCTCGCCGTTGTACTGGCTTCCTGTGGGGACGCCACAAACAATCCCGCAGCCGCGCAAAGCAGCGCATCGGGTGGCAAGACGTTCGTGGAGGGCAAGGACTACACGATCATGGAACGTGTGCGTTTCATGGACAACCAAGGCTTCGAGCAGCCGGCCGAAGCTTTCAGTGTGCTCTTGCCGAAAGGCTGGAAACACGAGGGGGGCATCACATGGAAAGACATGAACGCTTGCCGGGGCGAGATGGTCACAGGGCGCTGGACCACGAGTTCACCTGAAGGCGCGATACGCTACACCTCTCTGCCGCTGCACACCTGGGGTTCCGCTTCAGACCCCATGATGCAACAGAACATGATGATGCAGGCACAGAGTGGTGGCTGTGAGTTCGGTGGCCCGATGCCAGCCGAACAGTACTTGCGCGAAGTATTCGGCCCGCGTGAGCTGCAAGGCGCTTCCATTTCCGATGTAAGAGAGAACGGTGCCGCTCGCCAAGAGATGGATCTGCAATCGCAACGCACGATCGACGCGATACGACAGATGGGTGGCATGGCCGAGGTGGAGAACAGCGCGATCACCGCACGATTGAAGTGGGCTGACGGTACGGAAGGCGTGGCCATTTGCTCGGTGTCGAACATCTTCAACAACATGCAGAACGCCTACACCGGCGAGATGCAGCAGATCACCACCAGCGTGTCGTCGGAGCGCAGTTTCCTCCGGTTCCCCGCCGCGCGGAAGGACGAGGCCGAGCGCTTCCTGGCGAACGTGAAAAGCAGCTTCCGCACCAACCCGGAATGGAAACGCTCCATCGACGACTTCTTCGCACGGATGCGCGGACAGCAGGACGCGATGCACCGCGAGCGCATGGCGGCCATCGACGCACAGACGCGCGCCAACACCGCTGCCCACAACCAACGGATGAACGACATCCAATCGCAGGGGGCAGCGAACACCGCAGCACACAACCAGCGCATGGCGAACATGGACAGCAACATGCGCTCGTGGGAATCGCAGCAGAGCAGCAGCGACCGCATGCACAGTTCGTTCGTGCAGACGATCCGTGAGGTGCAGACCTATCAGGACGGCAGCGGCAAAGTGGAACTGAGCAGCGGCTACGATCAAGCGTGGAGCCGCGGCGATGGTACCTACATCCTGAGCAACTCGCCCAGCTTCGATCCCAGCAGCGCTTTCCAGGACCAGAACTGGCAGGAGATGAAGCCGACGAACCCGTAGTGGCGACCTTCGCCCCATGGAATTGGACCGCGACTACTGGCAGAACCGCTACGACACGGGCACCGATGGATGGGACCTTGGAGCCCCGAGCACACCGCTCACGACCTACATCGACCAGATCACAAACAAGGATCTCCGCATCCTGATCCCCGGCTGCGGCCCGGCGTGGGAAGGGCAATACCTGCACGAGCGAGGTTTCCGCAACGTGTGGTTGATGGACCTCACCGGTGGACCCTTCAAAGGCTTACTTGAACGCTGCCCTGACTTTCCGAAGGAACATCTGCTGACCGGTGACTTCTTCGCGCATGAAGGGCAGTACGACCTCATCATCGAGCAGACCTTCTTCTGCGCCATTGATCCATCGCTGCGCGAACGCTACGCGGAAAAAATGAGCGAGCTCTTGGCCCCCGGAGGAAAACTCGTCGGTGTACTCTTCGACGACCCGCAGCCCGGTAAGGAAGCCGGTGCTCCGCCCTTCGGTGGAAGTGGGGCTGAATACGTGGCGGTATTCACGCGGTACTTCGGGCAGGTGAGGGTCGAACCATGCCATAACTCCATAGCGCCACGAGCGGGTCGTGAGACGTGGATCGCCATGGGGCAATGACCTCCGGGCAGCCAAGGACGGATCGGACGCGTCTATGTCGGTGAACATGGGCAACAGCCAGATACCGGTCCATCATCTGCACGAACAGGACAAACGGCCTGTTCGGGTGGAGCGATTCCTCCCGCGTGACAAGGAGGTTCGGAACGAAGTGCATCGTCACGACTTCCATGAGATCTTCTTCCTGACCTCCGGCACCGGCGAGCACATGATCGATCTGGAGTCGCACACTTTCCGCGCTCCATGCATGCACGCCATCGTTGCTGGGCAAGTACACCGCTTGAGCCGCAGTGCGGATAGCGTCGGTGCGGTGCTGATGTTCCAGCGCGAGGCCATCCACGGCACTGCGATGGACGATGACCTGCATACCTTGTTCAGCGGCCTCCAGGGAGGCCCGGTTTGGGAGATCAAGGCGGAACAACTCGACCTGGCCCGAACACTGCTCGATCTGATCGCGAATGAGACGGCTGCCGAGGACCCGAATGCCCGCCGCGCGGCGAACGGTCTCCTTTCGGTGCTCATCGCGAAATGCGCGCGGTGGGCCGGATCACCTCATCCGCAACTCGACGATGCCGGTTCCGGGGATCTCGCCCGGCGCTTTCTCGGGGACGTGGAGCGCGACTTCCTCACCGAGCGTCGCGTTGGGGCCTATGCCGATCGTTACGCCATCACAGCCGACCACCTGAGCGACCTGCTGCGCAAGCGCATCGGCCGCAGCGCAATGGAGGTCCTGCAGGACCGTCTGATCCTTGAAGCCAAGCGGCTTCTGCTCCATTCCTCGATGAGCGTCAAAGAGGTGGGCTTCGCGCTGAACATGGAGGACCCCGCCTATTTCAGCCGGTTCTTCAAGAAGGCCACTGAACTCACCCCTGGCGAGTATCGCGACCATGTCCGGGATTTGTACAAGGGTTGACCGGCTCCGTCCATTGGCGTTGGCCTACGACACCAGGATCTTTGTCGTCAACAGATCCTGATACCATGAAAAACCGAATTCACTGCATCACCATTGCGTTTCTCGCGATGGCTGGCACATCCAGCGCTCAAGAGGACTGCATCAACCTGTGGCCCGTGTCCTTCGGCTACGCGCCTTTCGATAGCGACCTGATGGAAGTACGGATCCAGAACAACGGGTCGGGCGGTTGGAGCTACCCTTCCCTCGTGTTCTACAATACGAGCGGAGATACCATCGCTTGGCGCGCTTCGGAGTTCTTCGGGATAGGCAACGATCAGGTCTTCACCTTGGACATCACGCATCCCGAAGCGATCAACGGTGGCGGCGTATACCCCGGATTGGAATTGTGGACCGGCTTCAACGACTCATTGCGATGCGAATGGGTGCTATCGGGGGAGTTCTGCTACCCTAACATCTGTGCCACTGTTCACCCCTACGTGCTTTCATCCGATCCAGCGGCAGCAGGCACTACCTTCAACTGGAACATCAACAGCGACAACGGCGAGAACGCAGCTTCAGGTGAGATGACAATGGCGCTTGGTGGAGTGGAAGTGATGGATACGGTGTGCCTTCCTCCCGGGAACTACTCGCTCACCATAACCAACTCTTCCGTCAGTGGAAATGGGATTACCTGCCAGATGCGCGGTCAACAAGGCTCAACGTCCGAATCCCCGTCTATAGAAGTGAACACCTTTGCTTCCAGTGACTTCACAGTACTCGAAGCGTGCATTGATGGGACCAATGCGGTTGCGGAGATCCCTTCGGAAGAATTGCGGGCGAACATCGTGAACGGGATCCTCCAACTACAGCTCCCTATGGGCGAAGAGGCTTCAACCGTTGAACTGTTCGATGCCGCAGGCCGTGTCCTTATGCGCAACACTGACACCAAAACCCAGAAGGAGCTTGATCTTTCGGGACTTGCCCCTGGTGTATTGATCCTCTCCGTGACCAACGAAGTGCATGGGCGCAGGTCGAAGACATTGGCCTGGACCCGTTGAGCACCGGTCGAAGAAAGGCATGGCACAATTTTCCGGAACGCCCCCCACATCTTGTCGCCAGGGCGGTATCCTTGAAGCTCATTCCGGCGGCACAACCTGAACCCAACTGCAACATGGAACCCAAGAACAAACCAAACCCTGCTCAAGTGATGGCGATGGACCGGCGGAAATTCCTGCGAGCCGGTTCGCTCATGAGTCTAGGCTCATTGTTGCTACCAAGCCGATTGGCGGCATTGCCAGAGGCTCCGGATGATGGTGGCGGATGTGCCCCCACAACGGACGACATCCTTGGCCCTTATTACCTGGCCGGGTCGCCCAATACGACCATGGTAGCGCAAACGGATGAGCCCGGAACGCGCTTGTTCTTGACGGGCACCGTTCTGAGCAACGATTGCCTGACACCCGTACCGAACGCGAAGATCGAAGTCTGGCAAGCGAACGACGCCGCGGTCTACGACCTGAGCCCGGCATTCACCCTGCGCGGTACCATGTTCAGCGATGCCAATGGTCTGTACGCTTTCGAGACGATCATTCCCGGGGCATACCTGAACGGCAGCCAGTACCGGCCGAAGCACATCCACTTCAAAGTGACGAAGCCGGGGTTCCCTGATCTTGTTACGCAACTGTACTTCGAAGGCGATCCATACATCGCCGCGGATCCATGGGCTTCACAACCCGATGCTGTGCTGAGGATCATCCCGCTCAACGATATCGGCGGGGGGCAGTCCGAAGGAATGTTCGACATCGTTCTGGACGGGTTCACGAGCATCAAGCCGAACCGCTATGGCTTGGACGGCGACGTACTGCCCATCTACCCGAACCCGATGTTGGACCGAGCGAGTATCCACTTCAATGTGTTCAGGAAAGCGAAGGTGCAAGTGATCATTACGGATGCCGACGGCACCGAGATCGTCACCCTGAAGGACGAAGAAATGGCACAAGGCCGGTACACCGTGCAATGGAACGGCAGCGGCGGCGGTTATGGCGGTGCGGTGGCAGCGGGACTTTACCTCGTGCATCTTCGCATGGATGGCAATACGATCAAGAGCCAGCGGATCGTTCGGCAATGACCGGTGTAGTGTTTCACACACGGATCGAACGGAGGCCCACCAGCCTCCGTTCTTCATTCTTGCATTGATCAGCATCCCGCACCTTTGTTGCATGAAGTACGTCCCCATTGAATGCGCACTTCACGACCAGTACCTGGCGTGGGCAACGAACCAAACGCCTGTCACGGTGACGTTCACGGATGAACAAGGAACGCTCCGGATCGTTTCGGGAACAATAGCCGACGTGTACACGACCAAGGAAGGATCGGCGGAATGGATGATCGTGTCTGGAGTAACTGTTCGACTGGATCGCATCCATGATGTTCGTCACCTCTGAGACCGGTGAACCCTGTTTACTTTGAGCAAGTGAAGCAACTCCTCCCTCTCGCGTTCCTGTTAGCGATAGCCGCATGCGGAAAAAAACGCGAGACCGCACTACCGTCGATCAGCCCGATCACTGAAAGCGTGTACGCGAACGGCGTGATCAAAGCAGCCGGGCAATACACGGTCTATCCAACCGTGAACGGGAACGTAACGGCCCTGTTGGTGAAAGAAGGCGACACGGTGAAGGCGGGTCAACCCCTATTGCGATTGGATGACCGCAGCAGTGGCCCGGCCGCACAGAGCGCGCAGGCACAATTGCGAACACTTGAGCAGAACGCGCGCAACAATGGTCCGGTGTTGTCCCAGCTGAAGGAGGCCGTTGAACAAGCGAAAGACAAACTGCGGTTGGACAGTACCAACTATGCACGCCAGCAGGTCTTGTGGGGCCAACAGATCGGCAGTCGCTCCGAACTTGAACAACGTGAGTTGGCCTTCTCCACGAGCAAAGCAACATTTATCCGGGCTTTCAGTGCGTTGGAGGAAACCAGCAACAGGCTCCGCAGCGATCTGGAAGTGGCCCGCAACAACGCCGCCATCAATGCCGCAGGAAACGATGACCGCACGCCACGGAGCCTGATCGACGGCATCGTCTACGACCTGCGGATCGAACCGGGTGAGCTGGCTACGCCCCAAAAAGCGATCGCCGTTATCGGCAGCGCCACCGACCTCTACCTGGAGCTGGAAGTGGATGAGAAAGACATCACACGCGTGAAGCCTGGGCAAGTGGTACAAGTGGCCTTGGAGATCGAAGCCGGACGCGCTTTCAAAGCGGAGATCACGCGGATCATTCCGATCATGGACGAACGGTCGCGAACGTTCACCGTGGAAGCGCGATTCAAAGAGGTCCCTGCGATCCTCTACCCGAACCTCACGGTAGAAGCCAGCATCGTGCTTCGCGAAAAGGCCCGTGCGCTCACTGTTCCGGCATCCTACATAGTGAACGGCTCATCCGTGCTCACCGGACCGGATGAGCGCACGCCTGTAGAGATCGGCGTTCGGGACCTAGAGCGCGTTGAGGTACTGAGCGGCATCGATAGCTCCACGGTGTTGTACAAGCCGTAGTGCATGCGGCTGCTCCTGGACATTTCCTTCACGCTGCTGCGAGCCAAGCTGAAGCAGAGCATCATTGCGGCCGTGGGTGTCACGTTCAGCATCACCATGTTCGTGACCTTGCTCGGCTTCATGAACGGATTGAACGATCTGCTGGACGGCTTGATCCTGAACCGCACCCCGCATGTCAGGCTTTACAACGAACTGCGGGCATCCCCGGAACAACCGATCGATCGGGCTACGGACAGCAGCACGTACAACTTCGTCCGGTCGGTAAGGCCCAAAAGCGAATTGCAGCGCATCGCCAACGCAACGGGGATCATGGATGCTTTGGAAAAAGACCCACGCGTGCTTGCGGTAAGCCCTCGACTGGTCGCCCAGGTCTTCTTCAACGCGGGTACGGTGGACCTGAACGGTCAAGTGAGCGGCATCGATGTGGGCCAAGAAGTGCGCTACTACCAATTCGCCGACTACCTCGTCCAGGGCGCTCCGCATGATCTCGCATCGGGTGGCAACAACATCGTTCTAGGCAAGGGTCTCGCGCAAATGATGGCCGCGGATATCGGTGATGTGGTACAAGTAACCACGGCCTCCGGTGACCGGACCCTGCTGCGCGTTGTGGGTATATTCCAAAGCGGCATCGCGGATTACGACAAAGTGCAATGCTACGCGAGCATCAAGACAGTGCAGAAAATACTGGGGCGCCCGAGCACCTACTACACGGACATCAACGTGAAGCTGCATGACATCCTACAGGCCCCTGCCATGGCCCAGGAACTTGGTGCGCGATTCGACGTGGACGCCATCGATGTGCAGACGGCGAACGCACAGTTCGAGACCGGCAGCAATGTTCGGAGCATCATCAGCTATGCCGTTGGAGTTGTGCTGTTGATCGTCGCTGGCTTCGGCATTTACAACATCCTGAACATGATGATCTACGAGAAGCTGGACGCCATCGCCATCCTGAAGGCCACGGGCTTCAGCGGCAGGGATGTGCAGCGGATCTTCCTCTCACTGTCCATGATCATCGGCATTTTCGGAGCGACCGGTGGTCTGATCTTCGGTTTCGGTCTGCAGAACGTGATCGATAGTATTCCGTTCGTCACGCAGGCCTTACCAACCGTGAGCACCTTCCCCATCGATTACAACCCGAAGTACTACGTGATCGCCGTGACCTTCGCACTCATTACCAGTTGGATCGCTGGCTGGTTCCCGGCCAGGAAGGCAAGCCAAGTGGATCCCGTAGAGATCATCCGCGGAAAATGAACGCCCCACACAACGTCCTCGATGTGGTGAAGGTGAACAAGTCCTTCCATGATCCTGTGACCGTACCGGTGCTGAAGGACGTTTCCCTCTCCGTGGCGCGCGGGGAATTCGTGAGCATCACCGGCAAGAGCGGTTGCGGCAAGAGCACATTATTGTACATCCTGAGCACCATGGACACGGACTACGAGGGTGAGCTGAAGATCGATGGCGAACCCACACATGGTTTGTCCGGTACGCGGTTGGCTGAAATACGCAACGAGAAGATCGGCTTCGTGTTCCAGTTCCATTACCTGTTGAACGAATTCAGCGCTTTGAAGAACGTGATGCTGCCAGGATTGAAATTGGCTCGGAAAAGCGCTGCCGAAGTGGAACAGCGGGCCATGGAACTACTGAAGGACCTCGATGTGCACGACCAAGCGCTGAAGATGGCGAACCAATTGAGCGGCGGCCAGAAGCAGCGCGTGGCCATCGCACGCGCCCTCATCAATGATCCGCTCATCATCATGGGCGACGAACCGACGGGCAACCTGGATAGCCGCAACAGTGCCATCGTCTTCGACATCTTCAAAAAGATCGCGGCTGAAAAGACACGTTCTCTGCTGATCGTTACGCACGACAATGACTTCGCTGCGCGTACAGACCGCAACATCGTGATGGACGACGGGCGTGTCCTGCTCTGAAGAACATTTTCAACTTTCCATCTCAAGGGTGATGACCGGAAGGCGTGGATCTCCGATCTTCAGCGCGTCCCTCGGCATTCACGGAAGCGTTCAGATGAATCGAACACCCTGACGTGCGATCGCCTCAAGGGCAAATAGCGATGCTGCATAAACCCAGACTTTCCACCGTCGAATATTTCGAGCAGCTCCCTGCGGCTCGACACGCGGATATGGTGCGCATCCGGTATATGATCCAATTACAATGGCCGAAATGCAAAGAAGACATGCTTTACGGTGTGCCCACTTTCCACATCGATGGACAACCATTGTTCGCCTTGGCAAGTCAAAAGGAACACATCACCTTCTATCTGATGCCCAAGGAAATGCTAAGTGTGTTCAAGAATGATCTGCGCACACGGAATTGTGGAAAGAGCTGTATCCGGTTCAAGAAGATCGAACAGGAGGACATGGAGCTTTTGGAGCGGATCGTGAAGTTCGTAGGCACCACATTCACTGGCGTTGCACCCAAACTACGCGGTTTCGCGAATATCCGATGACCAAGAAGCTCATTTCGGCAATGCTCCTTTTGCCAGGAATCTCCTTTGCGCAGCAAACGAACGTGCTTTTTATCGGGAACAGTTACACCAACGTGAACGATCTGCCGAATATTTTCAAGCAAGTCGCACTTTCCCTAGGCGACACGGTGAACGTTGCGTCATCGACACCTGGTGGGTACACGTTCGAGGCTCACTCCTCCTATGCACCAACGCTGGCGGCGATAAACCAACAAGCTTGGGACTATGTGGTCTTGCAGGAGCAAAGTCAAAGACCCTCGTTCTCACCGGAACAGGTCGCACAAGAGTGTTATCCCTTTGCAGCCCAATTGGTTGATTCCATCCTGGCGAACGATAGCTGCACACAACCCGTGTTCTATATGACCTGGGGTCGGCAGAACGGAGATGCTTCCAATTGTGCGTCATGGCCGCCGGTATGCACATACGACGGCATGCAGCAGCGCCTTCGGGAGAGCTACTTGGAAATGGCCTTCGATAACAGCGCTTTCGCAGCACCTGTGGGTGTGGCCTGGAAACATGTGCGCGACACACACCCGTTGATCAACTTGTACAACGCGGACGAAAGTCATCCTTCCCCCGAAGGATCGTACTTGGCGGCCAGTGTGTTCTATTGCACCGTTTTCCGCACCAGTTGCGAGTCGGCCTCGTTCAATTTTTCGCTTGATCCGGATACGGCGGCCATTTTGAGGGAGATCGCGAGCAGTACGGTGTTGGACAGCTTGGCCACTTGGAATATCGGCGTGAACGATCCGGATGCGGGGTTCACGATGGAGACCTTCGACAGCTGCGAACTGATGTTCCATCCGTCTTCGCCCGGCACGCATTTCTGGGACTTCGGGGACGGGAGCACATCGGAAGAGAGCGATCCCTACCACCTGTTCTCCAACGATCCGGTCGTGACCATTACCCATAGCGTAACGGACGATTGTGGCCGCAGCGCTTCATGGAGCCAGGAGATCAACGCGTGCGCAGTGGGGATCGAACGCCATGCGCCGCTCCTTTTCTTTGACCTGCGCTGGACGAGCGACGGCATCCTCACGGTGTGGAATCCAGACTATCTGGAAGGAACCCTTGTGATCGTGGACATGATGGGACGGCATGTCCTCACATCAGCCGCACCTGACGGCCGCGAAATGCATGTGTCGTTGCATTGTCCGCTCTTCTGGCGCTTCACCACGGCGGACAGGCTCACCGATACTGGCCGCATCATCATTCCCTGATCCATGGCTATCGAACGCACCATCCGCTACACCGGTAAAGAGGTCACTATTCTTTGGAAACAGCACCTGTGCATCCACAGTAAAAAGTGTTGGCTCGGTCTTCCTGAAGTGTTCAAACCCGGTGAGCGGCCTTGGATCATTCCGGATGGAGCCGATGGGCAGCGTATCATTGACCAGGTGCGGCAATGCCCGAGTGGTGCGCTGAGCATTGCCGAAGAAGCAAATGGCACGGTCGAAGGATCAGAACCAACAGGAAACATGGAGAACGAGAAAACAGTCGTTGAGATAATGCCCAACGGGCCCGCCATTGTGAAAGGCACAGTGGAGATAAAACACAGTGACGGCACCGTGGAACTGAAGGAAAAGCAAGTGGCTCTGTGCCGCTGCGGTCAATCCCAGAAGAAGCCCTATTGCGACGGAACACACCGCACTTGCGGGTTTGTTGGCTGAACAGATGAGGCGCTTTGCATTGCTGCTCTCAGGGCTGGCATTGTTCCTGGGTGGATGGTCCCTCCGCGGAACAATTGAAAGCACTTCCGATCAGCCGCGTGTGATCGGCATCGGTGGCATCTTCTTCAAATGCAAGGATCCGGGCGCAGTGCGCGCGTGGTACGGCAAGCACTTCGGCATGCCGATGAACGAGTACGGAGCGATGATGGAATTCCGCACGAGCGATCCGCCGCGCGAGAAAGGCTATCTGCAATGGAGCCCGTTCGGTGAGCGCACCAAATACTTCTTGCCGAGCACCAAGGAGTTCATGATCAACTACAGAGTGAACGATATCGAGGGGCTCGTGGCTGCCTTGAAGCGGGACAGCGTTGTGGTATTGGATACCATCGAGCGGTACGACTACGGTGCTTTCGTGCACGTAATGGACCTCGAGGGCAACAAGATCGAACTTTGGGAGCCTTTGGACAGCTCGTTCACCAGGCTCTACGAAGGCACAACGGTGAAGTAAAGTTCACCGCGAGGTCAACCACGTATGGTCGCGAAGCACCGACTTCAGGAAATCCCTATCGGCTTCTTGTCCATCGGCACCAATGACTTGTCGCACTTTGGCAGCCAATTCCGCTATCACACGATGACCGTTCGGACCAGCTGAACGCGAGAGCACATCCTTCATGAGTTGGGCTTGTGCATCGCTCAGCAAATGTGCGTTCGCGTACCGCACAACATGGTTATCCGGAGCAGTAACGACCAAGGTTTCGGCCAATGAGCGTCGCGCCTTCACACTCACCAACGTGGTACCCGCCACGATATCGCCCAAGCGTTGCCCTTTTCCGTTCAATAAGATCACGATCACCCCGATGAAGTACAGTGAATCTACAGGCCTCAGGAGCCACCGAAGCATGTACTGGCCGATCGTAGCCTGCCTGCCATCCAGCCGTACCACTCGCACTTTGGCGGTGCGCTTGCCCACACTCTGGCCGTTCATGAGCAGTTCGCAGAACAAGTGATAAAAGAAGAACGGGACGAATACGAGCACAAAAAAGACCCCGCCTGAATTGATATCCCCGAGCGAAGTGATGAAGGCCACTACGATCCACCACGCAACCAGAACAAGAAGATCAACCAGAAATGCAACCATGCGGTCTCCAAAACTGGCCAACTCGTAGTGAAGAACAACGTTCTGAGCGGTATCGATACGAATGCCTTCCATGGTGCGCAAAAATGGGGTTTCCACCCGACCTGTCTGCCGATCCGCCTAAGTTTGGATCGACATGCGCGAGGCTGCCTTCATTCAACGCAACAAAACCAAGTGGGAAAAGCTCGAACGTTCCGTGAACGGAATGGAGAAGTTGAGCGCCGATGAAGCTTCGGATCTCTATATCCAACTCACCGACGACCTCAGTTATGCGAACACCTTCTATCCCAAGAGCAGTGTGCTCATTTATCTGAACGGCCTGGCCAGTAAACTGCATCAATACGTCTACAGGAACAAGCCGACAGAGCGCTCCCGCATCACAACGTTCTGGACCCATGAGATCCCGTTGGCCATGGCCCGCACCAGGCGAGAGCTTCTGCTGTCCTTCACCATCATGTTGGTCACAGCGTTGATCGGTGCTGTATCGGCGCACTACGACCCGGACTTTGTGCGCATGGTGATCCCCGGCGGAGAAGACTATGTGGACCAAACCTTGGAGAACATCCACAACGGAAAACCCATGGCGATCTACGGGTCAGGAAACGAGAGTGACATGTTCATGTTCATCACCGTGAACAACATCCGGGTGTCCTTCATTGCCTTCGCGATGGGCATTTTCTTTTCCGTGGGCACCGCCTACATGCTGATGACGAACGGCTTTATGCTGGGTGCTTTCCAGTACTTCTTCTTCCAACAAGGCGTTGGCGTTGAGAGCGTGATGAGCATCTGGTTGCACGGCACGTTGGAGATCAGCGCCATCACCATTGCGGGTGCGGCCGGTTTTTCCATGGGCAACGCATTGCTCTTCCCGGGCACATACCCGCGCATGGTAAGCCTTGTGATCGGTGCGCGTACTGGTGTCAAGATCGTCATCGGGCTGGTGCCGGTCTTTATCCTCGCTGGCTTCTTGGAATCGTTCGTTACACGGCATGCCCCAGTAATGCACCCATGGGTAAGCAGTACCATCATTCTACTTTCGCTCGCTTTCATCATCGGTTATTTCATCATCCTACCCTACCATGCAGAACGAACCCATCGTGCAGTTGCGCCGCGTGCGTGACTTTGGCCAGACCATCTCCGACACGTTCACCTTTTTGAAGGAGAACTGGAAACCGCTCTATTCCGCGATCGGTGTGGTTGGGCTGCCCCCGTTGATCATTGTTTCGCTGCTCATGAAGTTCGGAATGGGTAGCCTGGACCTTAGCGCGAATTCTGACGGAGGAATGCCTGAAGGGTTACCGTCTTTCTTCTTCTCCGTATTCGTGGCGTACATCGCCATCCTGTTCGTCTACTTGCTGTGTTATGCCATGGTGAACGAGTACATGCGTGCATGCACGTTGAACGAACAGATCGGGATCACCACACGCGAGCTTCTCAGCCGTGGCTTTTCGCAGTTGGGTTCGTATTTCGGCTTGGGCTTCCTCAGCATCCTGATGATCATGGGCGGAACGATACTCTGCTTTCTCCCGGGGATCTACTTGGCGATAGTTCTGATGATAGGACCCAGCTGCCATGCCATGGAACGCGCTGGAGCCACAGGTTCGATCTCGCGGTCCTTCAAGTTGATGAAGGATGAATGGTGGGAAACGTTCGGATTGGTCATCATCATCGGGCTGATCCAATGGGTGATCCAACAAGCGTTGAGTCTTCCGATCATGTTGCTCATGGGCATCAGCATGTTCGCAGGTATGGGTCCGAACGGCAATGATCCAGAAGCTACGATGGTCTGGTTCCGCACGGTATTCCCCATCGTCATGATCCTCGGATTGGGTATCGGAATGATCACCTACCCCATCGGAGCCATTGCTGCTTCCATGCGGTACTTCACACTCGTAGAAAAGAAGGAAGCCGTAGGTCTTGGTGATGAAGTGAAGCGCTTCGATCAACTGTAGGGTGGTGTTGCGGGCGATCGTTGCAATGTTGGCACTTCTGGGAGTGCTCGATCTGTATGCGTTCGAACAGGGACCGGATAGCATTGTGGGGTCCGATACCCATGCGTTGGAAGTTCAACAAGCAGAACGAATAGCGGCACCGGAGATCCGTCATTTCGATGAAGAGGCTCTTCGCACATATCGCGCGGATCCGTCGTTGCAGTATGACCTTCCCAAAGAAGTTGAACCCACTTGGTGGGAACGCTTCAAGATGTGGTTAATGGAGCTTTTGGAAAGCATTTTTGGTTCAGGTCCAGGGCGGTTCCTGTTCGGGAAATTGATCTGGATCCTGATCGTGCTGGGTGCCTTGACTCTATTCTTCCTGGCCATGCGGCGAGGGGTATTCACGGGTGCGTTCAGGGGCAAGCCAAGGTCGGCGGTCGTCGTGAACGATATGCATGAAGAACTGCATGCCGAGGATCTGGGGGCATTGGTACGCCAAGCCGAGGAAGCTGGCGAATGGCGACGTGCCGTAAGGCTGCGGTACTTGCAGGTACTTCGATACGGCCTGGATAACGGCCTGCTCCATTGGCGCCCGGAATACACGGATCGTGACTATTCCAGCCAGCTATCGGATGCAGCAAAGCGTGAATCCTTTGGAAAGATCGCGTTCACCTTCCAATGGGTATGGTACGGTGAGGCACAACTGGATCGCGCCAGCTACAACCAGCTCACGGCTCCGTTCGAGGACTTTATCTCCCGACAATCGGCATGAAACGCGGCGAAAAGATCTACCTCGGCATTTCCGCGATCATCGTGGTCTTTTTGATCGTACTGGAAGCACGCACTCCAGCCCCTATCGACTGGTCCCCGAACCTTTCTCGTTTCTATCGTTCTCCATACGGTACCAAGCTGGTGTATGAGCGATTACCGGATCTCTTCAAAGAAGGCGTAAGCACGGTGCATGATGGCATCTACGAGACCGCACAAAAAAGCTACGACAGACCGGGGCCTGTTACGCACATGTTCATCCACACGCTTTTCACACCGGATGACCTTCAACTCGATGCGCTGCTCGAACAAGTGAACAACGGCGACGATGTGTTCATCGCTGCAGCCGCCCTGAGCAACGGATTGGACAGTGTCCTTGATCTGGTGAGTGATCGTTCATTCGGTCTTTCCGAAAAACTGACGCTACGATTTCTGGAATTGCCCGAGGAAAAACGAGGCTTCTCCATGGAGAAAACCGAATACACGGGTAGTTATAGCAAACTCGCCCCTGGTTGCACTGTATTGGCCGTGAACGGATCGAGCGAGCCCATATTCATCCATGTCCCTTATGGTGAAGGAGCGTTCTGGCTATGCAGTGTGCCGCTGGCGTTCACGAACTACCACCTGCTGAAAGAACCGAACGATGAGTTCATCTCCACGGTGTTCTCCTACCTGCCACAACAACCGGTTCTCTGGGACGAGCATTACAAAGTGGGAAGGCTTGGTCGAGACACACCGCTCAGTTGGTTGCTATCGAACACGGCTACCACATGGGCGCTCTACCTCGCACTTGCACTGATCGGGCTGTACATGCTGTTCCGCAGTAAACGCGAACAGCGCGCAGTGCCTGTTGTGGAGCCCTTGCGGAACAGTTCGCGCGAGTTCGTTCATACCATCGGCAACTTGTACTACGCGAAGGGTGATCATGCCGATCTGGTCCGGAAAATGATCACCTACTTCAAGGAAGAACTGCGGCAGCGCACATATCTGCGGCATTTCGCTTACGATGCTGCCACCTATGCGCATCTTTCCACCAAGCTAGGAATGACCGTGGACGAGACCGCACAACGCTTCAATTCCATAGCCGCATTGGAAAGTCTATCGTACATCACTGAACAACAACTGATCGCCTTAAACCAGGAACTGGGTGCCTTGCGCGCCCGCCTATGACCTATCCAATGGAACAAGACCCGAACCTCCTGCCGTACACGCCGCCACCCACTTATGACTATGTACCCGCATTGCCACTCGCCGAGCTGCAACAAGCCATGCAGCGGGTGCGCGCTGAAGTACAACAAGTGATCGTAGGCCAGGAGCGCATGATGGACCTCTTGATGATCGCATTGCTCAGCGACGGCCATGTTCTGATCGAAGGGGCTCCAGGTCTAGCCAAAACGCTCACGGCAAAACTCTTGGCCAAGTGCGTGCACACCGGGTTCAGTCGTATCCAGTTCACGCCGGACCTGATGCCCAGCGATGTGATCGGCACCAGCGTGTTCGACCCGCGCACCGCGACGTTCGAATTCAGGCCAGGCCCGTTGTTCAGCAACATTGTCCTCGTGGACGAGATCAATCGTGCACCGGCCAAGACGCAAAGCGCGCTCTTCGAAGTGATGGAGGAACGCCAGATAACAGTGGATGGCCACACGCATCCCATGAGCTACCCGTTCATGATCATCGCCACGCAGAACCCGATCGAACAAGAAGGCACGTACCGGTTGCCCGAAGCCCAGCTGGACCGGTTCTTCTTCAAGATCACGTTGGGTTACCCCGATCTGGAACAGGAAGTAGCGATCCTTGCGCGGTTCCAACAAGGTAGCGAACACCTGAGTACTGCAGCCATAAAACCAGTGCTCACGATCGCAGAACTCGAACGCGCGCGCTTTCTGGTGCGAAGTGTTCGCTGCGAAGAAAAATTGGTCCGTTACATCGCCACGATCGTGGACCTCACCCGCCGGGATCCTGCGCTCATGCTCGGTGCATCACCACGTGCATCCCTTGCCATCCTGATGGGTGCCAAATCCGCTGCCGCGATCGAAGGCCGCGATTTCGTGACGCCTGAAGACATCCAGTTCGTAATGCCCCATGTGCTTCGCCACCGGGTGATCTTGACACCGGAGCGCGAAATGGAAGGCCTCACAACCGATGATGTGGTGAAACGCATGATCGAACGCACAGAAGTGCCCCGGTGAACAAAGGCGTTGCATCACTGTTCTTGACCAGCCGGGCGTTCCTGATCGGCTGGGCGCTCGTGTTGTTGTTCCTCTTCGCACAGGCGTTCCCAGTTCTGCTCGGCGTAGCGCAAGCCGCCTTCACCATCGCGGTGTTCGCGCTGATCGGCGATCTCTTCGCTCTTTACCGGATCAGGCAGGGCATTAGCGGGCAACGGAGCACCTTGGAGAAATGGAGCAATGGTGATGAGAATCCCGTGACCATCACCATCCGGAACCACTACCCCATCGATGTGAGCCTTCGCGTACTTGATGAACTACCCGAGCAATTCCAGAAACGCGACTTCTCCTTCCAAGGCTCCGTAGCGGCGGGCAGCGCGGTGCAGTATCCATATGCCGTGCGGCCGCTGGAACGTGGTGTATACCGTTATGGCGCCATCAACGTGTTCGCAAGCACGAGGCTCGGTTTGGTCGAACGCCGATACGCGTTGGAGAATGCGAAAGAAGTCGCGGTCTATCCGAGCTACCTGCACTTGCGCCGATATGAGTTGATGGCCATCAGTGATCGCTTGGTGATGGCCGGCCAGAAAAAGGTGAGGCGCGTTGCCCAGCAAGTGGAATTCGACCGCATCAAGGACTACGTTCCGGGTGATGACCGCCGTTCGGTGAACCAGAAAGCCACTGCCCGCCGTGGTCGCTTGATGGTGAACCAGTATCAGGACGAGAAGGCCCAACAGGTGTACGCCCTCATCGACGCAGGCCGCACGATGAAGATGCCCTTCAACGGCCTGAGCCTTCTGGACTATGCGATCAACGCGGCATTGGTGATCTGCGATGTTGCGGTGCGCAAAGGGGACCGCGCCGGCCTGATGGTGTTCAGCAAGGGCGTGCAAGCACAACTACCCGCGGGGCGCGAGCGTGGCCACATGAACAAGGTCCTCGAGAAGCTCTATGCTTTGCGGACCGACCATGCGGAAACGGACATGGACGCCTTGTACGTGGCCGTTAAACGCAACATTCCGCAACGGAGCCTACTGCTGCTGTTCACGAACTTCGAAACGAAGAACGGGTTGGACCGGCAGCTATCGCGCATTCAGGCCTTGGCGGCAACCCACCTGGTCGTCGTGATCTTTTTCTTGAACACGGAGCTCGAAGAAGACCTTCGAAACACGGCGAACGATACGGCCGAAGTGTACGTACGCACCATCACCGAACGCTACCTGCACGAAAAGCGGCAAGTGGCCAAAGAGCTTGAGCGGCGGGGCATCGCGAGCATTCTAACACGCCCGCAAGACTTATCGGTGAATGTGATCAACAAGTATCTGGAGATCAAATCGCGAGGCCTTTTGTGATCGGTGTGGTTTTGTAGAATTCGCCACGGCGTGGCGATATTTACACCACACCGTGGCGAATTTCATAGATGCATCGTTCTATATTCGCAGCCTCATGGAACACAGGAACATCACGTCGGCCATAGCGGATGCACTGAAAGACACGCCAGTGGTGCTGGTGAACGGCGCTCGCCAAACAGGCAAAACAACGTTGGTGAAGGATCTGTCGCACAAGCGAAAGGCGGCCTTCGTCACGCTCGATGACCACGGCATTCTCAACTCCGCGTTGAACGATCCGGCGGGGTTCGTGGCATCGCTCGGAGACTTCGCGGTGATCGATGAAGTACAGAACGCACCGAACATCTTCCGGGCCATCAAAGCATCGGTGGACCGAGATCGCAGGCCTGGGCGTTTCCTGCTTACAGGCAGCGCTAATGTGCTAGCCCTTCCGCGTATGAGCGATTCGCTTGCTGGGCGGATGGAGATCATTACACTCTACCCTTTTGCGCAAGACGAACTGGCCGGGAGGCGGTCCGCTTTCATCGACACCTTGTTCGGGGGGAAAGTCTCACTGCTTTACAAAGGCAAGGCCGACAAGACCAAAGTAGCGCGCATGGTCTTCGCTGGCGGCTACCCGGAAGTTCGTAGCCGTGCCGATGCCAACCGGCGCGCGGCCTGGTACAAAGCGTACATCACCACCATTCTGCAAAAGGACGTGCGCGACATCATCAACATCGCGGACCTTACCACGTTGCCCAAGCTGTTGGCCCAATTGGCCATGCGCAGCAGCGGCCTGCTGAACATCGCGGACGTGAGCCGTGGCTTGGACGCGCCTCACACGACGCTGCGCCGATACATGTCGCTACTGGAAACAACGTTCTTGTACGCGCCCTTGCGGCCTTGGAGCAACGCCCGCGCCAAGCGCTTGGTGAAAGCACCCAAGATCCATATAACGGACAGCGGTTTCGCCACACACCTCTGTGGCATTTCCTCTCCTGCGGAACTGGTCAAGAGCCCGCTGTGGGGGCCGATGCTGGAAACATTCGTGGTGAACGAAATACGGAAGATCATGACGTGGAGCAAAACCAGCACCGAGTGCTATCATTTCCGCATGGATACCGGCAAGGAAGTAGACCTGGTTTTGGAAGATGCACGCGGCAGGATCGTGGGCATCGAGGTCAAGTCATCGGCGAGCATAAACCACAGCGACTTCGGTGGCCTTATGGAACTGCGCGATGCGGCCGGAGACAAGTGGGTGCGTGGCATCGTATTGCACACGGGGCCAGACGTAACGCCCTTCACCAAAGACCTGCACGCCGTTCCGATGAGCGGTTTGTGGGAATGGTAGAAATATATAATTCGCCACGGCGTGGCGATATTTACACCACAGCGTTGCGGATTTCCGGAGCCCTTCGAACGCTCACAACCTCACCACTTCGGCATCGGCCATGGTCTGGTAGATCTTCTTGGCGGTGGCCTCACCCACATTCACCAAGGGTAGGCGCAATTGGCTTCCGCAGAGTCCAAGTATCCGGAGTGCTTCTTTGATACCACCGGGATTGCCTTCGGCGAAGATCGCGGTCATGAATTCGAGCAATTTGAAATGCTCGCGACGCGCTGTGGGCATATCGCCGGCCAAACCCGCTTCTACCAATCTGGCGAACTCGGCGGGAAGCGCATTCCCAACGACACTGATCACGCCGTCGCCCCCTAGTGCGAGAATGGGCAACGTGAGCGAATCATCCCCGCTGATCACCAAGAAATCCTTGGGGCGGTGTTTCAGGATCATCGCGATCTGGTCCAAGTTGCCGCTGGCCTCCTTGATGCCCACGATGTTCTCGAAATCACGAGCAAGGCGCAGGGTGGTTTCGGCCGCCATGTTGCTCATGGTGCGACCCGGCACGTTGTAGAGAATGATCGGCAGCAAGCTCGCCTGGGCCAATGCCTTGTAGTGCTGGTAGATACCTTCCTGTGTCGGTTTGTTGTAGTAAGGGCTCACACTCAAGATCCCATCCACACCACTGAGGTCATAGGTCTCCAGATGATGAACGACCTCGGCTGTGTTGTTGCCGCCCACACCCAGAACGATGGGCACCCGGTTCTTCACCACCTCGATCACTTGGGCAAGGATCTGCTGCTTCTCTTCGGGCACTATCGTTACACTTTCGCCGGTGGTACCCATCACCACCAGGTAATCGATACCGCCATTGATCTGGTGCTCGATCACCGTTTGTAGGCCCGCATAATCGATGGGCGGAACCCCTTTGCCTGTAGCGGGGCGGAACGGTGTTACAAGGGCGACGCCGAGGCCGCGAAAGCGATGGTCCATAAGAAGCTCAATTCAGGGAGTGTTCGACCTTGGCATTGATCATCAACAAATACCTATCGATGTTGGCGATGAGTTGCGGAAGGCTGTTCGCGCCAGCGGTGTCGATCATCATATCAAGGAAGCGCTTGTTGCCGTCGGTGAGGCGCCCCACTTTGAAGCGAGCCCGGCTCTTCGCTACGATGTATTGGATCGGCAGGTAATCCTGCATGGTCAGGTCGATCAGCACATCGTGTTCCTCAGCGATGAAGTTGTTCACGGTATTGCCACCTGGGATCCGGTACCAATTGAGGTCCTTCTGGCAGAACGCATCGAAATTGAGCTTGGCATTGAGGTACATCGGCAACTCCTTCAGATCGGCGTATCCGATGCACTGGATCTTGTGCAAGCCCAATTCGTCCTTCATCTTCTTCACGTAATTCCGCACGTCTGCGTGGGCTTTCTCATCGGTGGCGAGGTACACGATACCCACCTTCACGCACTGGGCGAGATTCCTGGCCACAGGGCGACGATCCGGCATGGCCTCCTTCAGCAGGCGCCGCATGCCGAGCCACTCCTTGATGCGATCGAACAGTTTCATTCCCCGATCATACGCTTGAATTCCTCTTCGCCGATCACCTTCACGCCCAACTCATCGGCTTTCGCTCGTTTGGCTGGGCCCATGTCGGCACCGGCGAGCACAAAGCTCGTTTTCTTACTGATCGACCCGCTCACCTTTCCGCCATTGCGCTCAATGGCCTCCTTTATCCCGTCGCGATCGTACCCGACAAAGACGCCGCTGACCACGAAGGACAGGCCTTTGAGCTTGTCGCCCATGGGCTGTTGTTGTGAAACGTCCACTTCAAAACGCAGGCCCGCCATTCGCAGCCTTCGCACCATGTTCCGGTTGCCTTCCACGGCGAAGAAATCGAGGATACTCTGTGCGATCACCTCCCCTACTTCATCGATGCCAACAAGGTCGATCGCCGTCATTTCCTGTAGCCGATCGATCGAGAACACGGCGCGTGCGATCTTTTTGGCTACCGTTTCGCCCACATGGCGGATACCCAATGCAAAAAGCACCTGCTCGAACGGAATGCTCTTGCTAGCCGCGATCCCATCGATCACTTGGGATGCGCTTTTCTCGCCCCAGCCCTTGCCCAGCGCCAAAAGCTGGTCCTTGGTGAGGTCGTACAGATCGGCTACGTTACCGATCAGCCCGGCCTGAACCAACTCAGCTACGGTCTCGCCACCAAGACCGTCGATGGCCATCATTTTGCGACCTACAAAGTGTTCGATGCGCCCGGTGATCTGCGGCGGACAAGCATGCTCGTTCGGGCAGTAGTGCTGGGCCTCGCCTTCATAACGCACCAGTGAAGTGCCGCATTCGGGGCAAGTCTCGGGAAAAGCAACGGGGACCGCATCACCTGAACGTTGATCCAATTCCACACCCACGATCTTCGGAATGATCTCGCCACCCTTTTCCACTTTCACAAAGTCGCCCAAATGCAGGTCGAGCTTGGCGATCTGATCGGCATTGTGGAGGGACGCACGTTTGACAGTTGTGCCTGCGAGCAGCACGGGTTCCAGTTCGGCCACGGGGGTTATCGCTCCGTGCGGCCTACCTGGTAGCTCACCCCGTTCAATCTTGTCACGGCCTGTTCCGCTTGGAATTTGTAGGCAATGGCCCAACGAGGGCTTTTGGCCGTTAGCCCCAGCTCTTCCTGAGCATTGCGATCATCCACCTTGATCACAATGCCATCGATGTCCATTTCCAATGCATGGCGGGCTTTGTCCCAATGATCGATGAACGCCATGATGCCTTCCACATTGTCAGAGCGATCGATGAAGCGACGATCCACGTCCGGGGTTTTGAACCCCCAACTGCGTGCGGCTTGTATGTTTTCGAAGTGGCTGCGCGAGGGCAGATCCTCCCCTTGCAGGGCATAAATGAAATTATCCAAGCCACGCTTCGCAACATCCTTCGGATCTTGTTGCTTCAACGAGCCAGCCGCCGTATTCCGCGGATTGGCATAGAGTTCTTCGCCGTTCTTCGCACGTGCCGCGTTCAGCTTGTCGAACTGGGCGCGCATGAAGAGGATCTCACCACGCGCTTCGAGTTCCGTAGGAAAGTCACCACGTAGTTTCAGCGGAATGGAACGCACCGTGCGCACATTGGCCGTGATGTCATCGCCCTTTTCACCATCACCGCGCGTAACGCCTCGAACGAGTTCGCCATTGCGGTAGCTCAGGCTGATGGCGACACCATCGTATTTCAATTCCATCACATACTGCGTGCGGCCCATTTCCTTCTCAACACGTGCTACGAACTCAGCGACTTCATCCCTGCTGTAACTGTTGCTCAACGAGAGCATCGGGTATCGGTGCGCGACCGTTTCGAACTGTTTGGTGATGGCGCCACCCACGCGCTGTGTGGGGCTGTTCGGCGAAGCGAATTCGGGCCATTCCTTCTCCAGTGCATCCAGCTCCTTCAACCGGAAGTCGAACGCCTGATCGCTGATCACCGGCGCGGCCAGGTCGTAGTAGCGGCGGTTATGTTCCTCCAGTTCTGCGCTCAGCGCGGCAATGCGCGCTTGGGCTTCAGGGCGTTCCATCCTCCATGGCTTTTCGTTCTCGTCGTTCTTCGAGCTTGTCCTTCGCGTAGCGGAAGATCTTGCCGAATTTGATCGAGAGGCCGAAGTTCCATGTTGCGCCGGAATAACGGCGATCCACGAATTCTTTTGGCCCCAGGACTTGGCGGTAACCAAGGCCACCTTGCACATAGAGCCAGAACAAAAGCTTGTACGAAGCCCGCACGCCGGTTTCCAGCGGATACACCGGATAGTCCTTGAACCGGACATACACACCTGTGCTGTCCTTCCGATCCAGCGGTGAGCGGCCGAGCCCTGCCATGAAGGGAACGCTCAACTGCCACTTGCGCGTATCCAACAAGATGCGCTCGTAGGTGCCGCTCAGGTACCCGAGGCTGGTACGGATATCAATGCTGTCCTTACCAAAATCCTCCAGTATGATGGAGCGGTCCTCGAACGGTGAACCCAGACCGTAAAAGCCGAGCGCATAGATGTTCCGTTTCTTCTGGATCCCGAATCGAAGGCCGAAGAACTTCACCACATCGCCTGCTACCGCTTGTTGACGCGCATCAAGATTCACGATGAACTTGGCCTTGGCCTGTACGTCGTGTGTGCGTGTGGTGTCGCTCCACTGGGCGCTCACCGGAAGACCGCCGAACATGGCCGTCATGAACAACATGGTGGGATGGCGGGTCGGTGGGCGGATCCTCTGGGGCCGGCGACGGGGTGGGGGCGCCGCCAGCGGCGGTCGCCACCTGTTCAATGTAACCCCGGCCTCTAGCCGGGGTCGCGGACATACTTCCATTTTCATCGCACCGCATGGATGAAACGGGGTGCCCCGCTCAGATCCTGCAGCACACGCACTGCGCCAAAACCAAGGCCCTCGATCATGCGGCCCACAGCCGGTGTGTGTATATGATGTCCTTCGAACCACAGTTCTCCTCCAGCAGGCAACAAGGTCAGCGCCCGCTGTGCAATGACCCGGTAAAAGAGCAAAGGATCAATGTCCTCCACGAAAAGAGCGAGATGCGGCTCGTGTTCGCGAACGTTGGCAGCAAGTGAAGCCTCTTCTGAACGGGGCACATAGGGCGGATTGCTCACGATCAGGTCGCAGGGGTCGATGGGGTCGTTCCGGTCCAACACGTCTTTGTGTAGCCACAGAACGTCGAGGCCGTTCGCTTGTTCATTCAACATGGCCGTTGCAAGTGCTTCCGGGCTCGCATCGATGCCCACAACCTCTGCCTCCGGAAAGGCCTTCTTCAACGCCAACGCGATGCACCCGCTGCCGGTGCCGATGTCGAGGATGCGCTTCGGGGCTTCCCTGCGCGAGCGGATGATGAGGTCCACGAGTTCTTCCGTCTCCGGCCTTGGAATGAGCACCGACGGATCAACGGCGATACGGAGCCCGTGGAATTCGGTATGGCCCAGAACGTATTGAAGAGGTTCACCTGAACGAAGGCGCTTCAACGGCACGTACACTTCCACCAGTTCACCCTCGCTCAACGAAGCCTCGCGATTGATCATGATCTCCGAGGCATCCCAGCCCAACCGGTCGTAGAACACCGCGCAGGCAATGGCACGGATCTCCCCTTTCGCATAAAGCGATGACAGGTCGTGCTGGTATTGGTGCAGCACGGCATCAACGGTATTGGTGGCGATGCGTTGGGACATGGTTGCGCCGACGCCCTATAGTTGATCTGGCGAACGAAGGGCGAAAGTACCTTGATGCGGGCGGAAGACCGCGTAACAGAACGTATCTTGCGGCTGTGATCTTCACACCACTTCCCGCAGCGGTCAAGGCTGCACTCTGGTCATTCGACACGGAACAGATGGACTTGGAGCGACATAGTGAGCGCATCATCACTAACGTGCTGAACATGGGCACACACGATGCTTTGCTTTGGCTGTTCAGGACCTATTCGCGGGAGCAAATTGCCAAGGTTGTGGCGCACCCACGTCCGGGGGAATGGAACAAGCGATCCTTGAACTACTGGGCACTCGTATTCGATCTCGAACCCCAGCAAACAAGCCGCTTCTGAAGCCATGTTCTGGTCCATCCTTGATGAAGAGCGTCGTCAATTCCTACCCGCCTTTGAGGTTGGGCGAGCCGAGGGGTTCTATCTGGCAGGCGGTACAGCCTTGGCGATCCAAATAGGTCATCGCGATAGCGTGGACTTCGATTTCTTCAAGCCCGATGGGTTCGATACTGCGCGACTGTTCGACCGGTTGAAGGAAGCATTTCCAGGTTCGTCGTTGGTAAAGGTCCAGGATGAACGGAATACACTGGGGTTGATCGTTGCTGGAACGATAAAGCTCAGTTTCATGAGCTATCCCTATCCCATGTTGCGGCCCTTGGTCGCTGCGGATCATTTGGACCTTGCCGACATCGCCGACATTGGCTGCATGAAGCTATCCGCCATTACGGGGCGTGGTACCATGAAGGACTACGTGGACCTGTACTTCATCCTCCAGGTCATTCCGTTGCACGAACTTCTTGCCTTGTGCGCCATGAAACTGCTCACATTGGATCGTGCGCTCATCCTGAAAGCCTTGGTCTTTTTCGACGACATTGACGACGAGCCGGTACGATATGTACTGGACCGTTCGGTTTCTTTCGATGCAGTAAAGCGCTTCCTCAGGAAGGAAGCTAGGAAGGGCTACTGATAGAAGGAAGCCCCGCATTGATCGTGATCTCCGAAGCATCCCAGCCAAAGCGGTCATAAAACACAGCACAGGCAATGGCACGGATCTCCCCTTTCGTATAGAGGCTTGCCAAGTCGAGCTGGTACTGGTGCAGCACGGCATCCAAAGTGTTGGTGGCGATCCGCAATGAAATAGGGCGAAAGTACCGGGGTTGAAAAACAAGCAGCCCCCGTTCTGTCACTGGCCGATAACCGTGCGCTGATCGCGGAGAAATGCGGCATCACCTACGCCACGGGGAACACGCACGTGAGCCACATCTACCAGAAGCTCCAAGTGCAGGGCGTAACTGGGGCGGTGAGCCTTGCGGTGCGGGAGGGGTTGGTGTGAGCGGCTTCGCCGACTGCGAAGAGAACCACAAGAAGCGCGTGGGGGATATCATCCCGCACAGATTGAAGTACAAGAAGCTGGTACGGGTGTGAGGTTAAGTTAAGTTCAGCTGATCTTGAAGGAAGAAGCCCGGCGATCGCCGGGCTTCTTCCTTGTTGCGTCGTTCACCCTTCCATTGCCTCCGGAACGGATATCGCTGGCGCTGGTCGTGGTTGACGGGTCACTTTTCCGGCTTTTTTTCTGCGCCTTTGCTCTTCAAGTATTTAGGGATGCCTGATCCTGCAGGAGACTCCTGAAGGACGGATTTTCCTTTTGCGTTGACCGCGTTCACATCGGCTTGACCTGTCTCCACCATGAAGGCCACCATGTCGTTGTTGTTCCTGCCGCGAACAGCTGCATGCAATGGTACATCTCCGCTACCTGCGGCTTTGTAGTGCATGTTCACTCCGGCGCCGAACAGCAATTTGACCGTTGGGAAGTCGTTCCGCATTGCGGCGACGTGCATCAAGTTCCCACCGGTGGCGGGATCGATATGTTCCTTGGGATCGCATCCTCCACGCAGAAGGGCCTCCACCACGCCAGGGAATGCACCGTTCACGGCCCTCGCGATAAGGTCCACGTTCTTGACATCCGCACCCTTGTCCACGAGCAGGCCCATGACTTTGCCAGCACCTGCCGTTACGGCCGGATCAACACCTTCCTGGACCGGGCATCCTGCGTCCACTATCAGGGTGCTCAATGGAAAATTGTCGAAACCCACGGAAGCGGCCAGGTATCCGGCGCGGCTCAGGTCGCCGTTATTGCTCTTCAGCAGCGTTACCATATCAAGATCGTTCTTCTGAATGGCGAGGAGTACCCCGTTGTTGGCATCGGCGCCCTTGGCCAGCAAAAGCGTCGCGATGGGAACGCTCTTGCGTTCCACCGCCTTCTTGATATAACGATCAGGAGTTGCATCGGCGTTATGGTTCAACAGGATCCCCACGATATCCTCACCGAGGCTATCAACGGCCAGCGCCATTCCAGGGTCAGCGCTGGCCCGTCCTTTCTCGAGTAGTACAAGCAGCGTCGCCGTATCCTTTCGCCGAACGGCCGTTTTTACGAGATCCGGTTTCGTCACATCCGCGCCTTTGGAGATCAGCAGATCGAGCATTGGTGCGTTGCCTTTGCCAACGGCGTAGCCCACCGCTGGTGCCGGGTCCGCACCGCTGTTCACCAGCACCTCCACCGTGGAAGCCTTGTCCTTGCGCACGGCGGCCGCCATACCCGTATTCGGGTCACCGCCCTTGGCGATCAACAGCTTCACCATGGCATCGTTGCCGCGACCGCTGGCGTTGGCCATTTGCCCGTTGGCATCGGCCCCGCGCTCTATGAGCAGGGTGGCCATGGGCAGGCTTCCGTTGTCCACCGCGGTCTGAAGGCAGGCTGTAGCAGCTGTTGCGTCAGCACCACGATCCAAGAGCAGGGTGGCCATGGGCAGGCTTCCGCTGGCCACGGCCGACTGAAGACCTCGTGACGCCTCCGCACCATTATCCAACAGCATGTTCACCATCGGTGCGCTGCCTTTGGCCACCGCTTGCGGCAATGCGCCGTTGACATCCGCGCCGTACTGCGTGATGCACATCGTTGCAAATGGAATATCGCCCTTGTCCACCGCCCAGCCGAGCGCGGGCGCGGGAGCAGCACCCTTGTCCAAACAACGCTCAATTAGTGGTTTGTTCGCCTTGGCCAGGCTTGCACCCAAAGCCGCATTGTAGTCGATCCCCGGTGCTTCAAGCACATAGAGCGCAATCTCTGAACGTCCTCCGTTGACCGCACTTTCATAATGCGCGTTGGTCAGCGGAACGCCATTGGACTCCACAAGGCTCTTGAAAAGCTCCGTGTTCCCCTTGGCCAGCGCCGCGTTCACCGCATGGCTGGCGTTCGCGGGGTTGTTGCTCTTGCTCACCATCATGCTCACCACCGCCGGGTTCCCCATCGCAGCATCGATGTGCGCGGTATTCACCTGTGCACCGCCATCAATGAGCGCTCCCACCAATTCCGCATCACCCTTGCCTGCCGCGAGATCCATGGGGGTCTTTCCATCCGCACCGGCAACCGTGGCACTCGCGCCCATGGCGATCAGGCTTTTTGCCGCATCCAACTTGCCTGATGAGATCGCGTGGATAAGGATCGTTTGGCCTGTGGCGTTACGTGTGGTGTCCAGGTCGGCCATGCCTTCACTCACCAGGTCCTCCACCGTTGTCAGGTCATTCACGCGCACTGCGCTGAACATATCCACCACCACCGCCTCCCTCGATTTCGCATTTGCCGCCGCCTCGGCATCTTATAGTACTTACCCCGGCAATGGTCATGTTTGTCGGACTTAGGGTCGCTCTTCTTCCCTAGCCACCCACTTCTGTGTAGGACGTTTTCACCTTGCTCGGCCGAACTCGTCAAATTTGAACTCCACCTACACTACCCACCCAAACGGAGATGGAGCCAGCTGATTCCGTAACTTGGAGGTTGGGCGCTCCATTGTTTTCCCCATACCAGGTCTCCGACCCAACGGAGTTGGATGGCCGCTCAATAGATTACCCTCAGTGAGGCTTTCCCGGCGAAGAAGTAGCCTTGCGCCGCTTTTCAATAAGAGTCCATCTGCACTTGGTCAGCGTCATACCTTGCTTGGTTAGCCACCACCATACCCACTTCGCTTCCAGTACCAGCCAGCATGGTCGCCGAAGGCGCTGCAGCGCCAGTGAAATCGGCAGCATGCACAGCTACGACAAGGTCCCGGTACGAGGGGTTCACCTCAGCCGTGAAGACACCCGAGACTGGACGCTGGTGCAAGCGGCTGTTGCAACCCCGCTGGGTTCCCGAACAGCCGCTCAACTTTCAACGAGAGCGTCATTGTGCAAGTGCCAGCATCGCCCCGCTGAGCGTTGTGCGGGTCACACATCTTTTTCCTCGCTCTCCTGGTTGCAGATGTCCAAGTTAGAGTTTCTTATCCCCCCCTTGAAGGACGAAAGGATCGGCCGCGTCCCCACCCTCAGGGTCATAATCAGCGAACCAGCTCGGTTGATTAAATTGGATGTACCCATTCAGCCTATCAGCCCCGGAAAGACAACGATCGGGAGACGGCCCAGTACTGGGGGCGAACAAGGGTGCCTGAAAATTTGGTGACGGCATGTTACCACCACCCCAAGTGAAATCCCAAATCTTTGGGCCCTCTTCCCGTCATCCGCATTTTGGCCGTGGCTGTGTTCCGTCATCATGCCTCCGGATTATTATCCCCCTCCAACAAAGTGCTGATAGCCGTGAAGCGGTACCATCCGGTCTCGGTATCAAGCGTATAGGTCGTTTTTTGCGCACGAAGTGCCATCTGAAGCAGCAGCAGAGCCGCTAGAGCGGTGCCGAAGCGGTGGAAATTTCGGATCATCGGGATGGGGGTTTGGTGGTTGTTCTTGGTATTGTTGCGGCACGCGTCAGTGTGGTGGTATACAGGAAAGGTTCTCGGGGGCGTGGTGGATCCCACTGGGTGGGAAGCGTCCAACGGGGTAACCCCGCTTCGTGTGGGTTTGGGATGGTGCTGAGCAGTCATTTTTCTCGTATCGGCAACACACTGATCGTCACTCCGCGCGCCGCCTAACGCACGGCGTTGTGACCTTACTGGCCTTCGCGGAGCTTAGATCGAGACGTTTCCCTTGCCAAGGCTGTCATCGCTCCCTGATGGATCACTATCAATAAATACCGCACCACAATTCACCACATACTTGTTCAAATCCGCACACCCCCCTTTTATCTCATAGGTCATTCCCATCCGGTGTACACTTTCCGTGGTAGCGAAAAAGATCGGAGCATCCTTGCGAGGAGCCCAATGGTTGCCGGGGCCTCTGGTCCATGGAATGGGCTCTCCGTACTGATTGCTCAGGCTGATATCCAGATCGCCATAGAGCTGCACCTCATTGTCGGTGCCCTCATCGTCCGGTTCCTTTACGGAAAGGGATTCGATGGTGACGGTGTAGCCGCATTGCCTGGACTTCTTGTCGGAGAAGAAGTTCCCGTCCGGAGGTGTCAGGCCCACTGAATTGTCCAAAAGGTACTGGTTCAATACTTTTTCCAGGACACTTCTCTTCATGGCGATCTTGGGGTCGTTCGGGAAGAAGACGGGATCCAACAGCTTCCACAGCGGGTCCATTTCCATGGATATCGGAGCGGGCGCATCAGCCACACTGGCGTTCCATCCCTCGCTGGTTGTGCTGCCCGTACCACCCCTGGAATACATTTTAGTGGCCTCGATGCCTTCCGAACCTCCTTCGGTCGAGGATTGCTCGGTGTCCTGTCCGCCGCTAACCCCGCCACCGCCGGAGCCCTGCTTCCCTTTCTCACCGACCTGTACTTCGACACCAGCTTGCCAGGTGAGTTTATCCGAGGTGCTGTATTCCCAGTTCGATTTCTTGATCTTGGTCTCCTCATAGCGGATCCCACCTGCCTTCATGGCGAGGGGGAAGTGGGTGCCGTACTCGGTGATCATCGTCTCATAGGCCGCCCTGATATCTTGCAATTGTTGCGGCATCGGCTGGCCTTTCGCGTAGGTTACTTGAGGGTCGAAAGCAGGCAGCGGCAGGGCCGCGACAGCATTCCTGAACTTCGTATTCAAGCGTTGCCGGCACTTTACACCTTCATCATTATCCCAAAAGAGGTTGAACTCCAATTCCTCCACGGTAATGGTGCATGTGTTGTAGAAATAGATCTCCTCCGATCCCGTCTTTGAATTGTTCATCCGCTTGCTGTTCACAGCGGCGCTTGCGCTCACACTGGCGACTCCGTACGGGACGGTGACATTGGCGCTGACGTTCCATGCGTTCATCTTGGTCGCCTCCTCGTAACTGGTCACCCAGGTCTTCGTCGACTCGCACTCACCGGCACCAACAGGGCGCACTTGGGTGCCCCAGGGCTGGAAACTTTTCATTTTCGGTCCTGTGAACACATACGTGCTTTGGGGCTTGAAGGGATTGGTCTTCGCGTAACAACGAGGCTCTCAGCGCACAAGGTCAGCCAGTATAGAGGGTTCGGTGAGATACAGACTCAGGCATGAGCGAATACACACCGAAATTCGCCAACCCCAAGGAATCCTTGGGGTCCTTATAGCCCATATCGTCGGAGTATTCACCACCTGCTCCAGAGGCGCCTGTTTTTGCATCATCGGCAGGCGAAATGGGAAGTCCACCACCGTCCTTCCCCGGCATACCAGCAGCGACCTCTACCACCTTCTCGAAGGTGGCGTAACGCAGGCCGATGGCACTGACGAAGTAGGACGCACGGCCGGTGAGCCCGATGAAACTGCCTCCTGACGGCACCGCCATGGTGAAGGGTTTCGAACCGCGCGGGTCAGCCACCGAATTTGGGCGAGGTGCGCTTAGTGGTGCGGAACGGGAGCGTAAACGAAATCTCCGGATGAACCATTGGATGCCCCATTGATCCCGACCAGGCATTCATCGGTATTGAGCGTGAAGACGGCCGGTTGGCCGGAGGGATCCCCGTGAACAGGCTGCTCGTACTGCCCGCCATCCTTTGTTGCGAGCACGACCTGTATGGCCTTCACAACGGAAGTCCCCCAGACCCTGATCTCACTCACCCGAGCATTGTCTGTGGCTTCGTCCTCGAAATAGGTGCCGCTCGGGCCTCCCTTGGGCTCGATCTTGCCGATGTTCGCTTTGCCGCCGCCATTGGCCAGACCCTGAGCCCCCATGATGCACCAGGCAGCACTGGTATTGTCACTTGGTGTAGGATCGGGCATGCCCCCCCCTTGTTTTCCACTGATCGCGTAGGGTGCACCTGCCATGGTCCCGGATGAAATGGATAGCGCAACTGCCTCACCTCCCCGGAAGAAATAGAGGTAGCCATCGCCGGTGTTCAGCATGTCATCCACACCATCGTTCCAAGCAGGGGGCCAACCCGGCCATTGCAAGGGACTTGGCGCGCTGTAGCCTTTGCCGTCGTACTCAACGGAATTCTTCCCGTAGGTGAACATCACCGCTCCCTCTCCCCATTCCACCGCACCATCCACCCATTGCCAACCGTTCGGCAACGGCCACGGTTGCATGGCGCCGATGGACTGCGCATTCAGGTCGTACATCGCATAATTGGCACCTTGGAGGAGCAGCAATTGGTCAGGGCCCCACGATACGGCCGCATCAACACCCTGCTGCGCGATGGCTGGCGGGCACCCGGCTATTGCGGCGAGTTGGAACACCTGCGGCGCCCGTCCATCCAGCGGAAGGAGCAGGCCGTCCGTTCCTCGGAAAAGGATGGCGGTCATTGATGCCATGGCGCAAGCATCGAACCCACTGCCAAAGGGCTCGGTATGTCCCTGCCCTAGGTCCTCTGTCGTTTGCTGCGCAGCATCGCCTGCCACACCGGACCGCGCACGTTGTCCGAACGCGTTTCCTGTAGGCAGATGATGAGGAATATCGCTGCCAGTAGCGACCAACCATTTGCACGTTCGTAAAAGGATGCGGAACCCGGTTCCAGGCTCTCCCATGTTGTTCGAAGGTTCAAGGTGCTTCCTTTCATGCTCGAGTGGTTCTTCATCATGGATCATTACTGGCCATCGGCCGCGGGTAGCCGCAGGAATTGTTGGTTCAATTGGTCGTACACGAGGTGTTTACCACCTCGGAAGAAATAAGCGTAGCCGTCCGATCCGAAGGCCGCATCCACTCGATCCCAACCTACGGGCCAGCCACTCCAATCCGACATTTTCGCCGGGTCCGTCATGGTATCCTGGATCAGGTCCCATTGCACGTACTCCGTTCCTTGGATGAACCAGATCTGGCTCAGGTCCCAGCGCAGTGCGGCGTCCACTTTGCCGCCCCACCCGGCAGGCAGGCCCTCAAAGACCACAGGTGCGGCCACCGTCGTTGAGCCCAGATCGAACCAGAGGTACGATCCGCCATTGAAGATCAGGTTCGTGGTATCGTCGTATTCCACCAGGTCACTGATCGAGTTCCATGTGGGCGGCCAGTTCCAGAGCGAATCGCGCAAGGCCATGGTCGGTGATGAGGTCTTTCCATTGATCAGATCGTAGAACAAGAGGTCACCTCCGCTCACCACCATCGCGTTCTGCCCATCGTAAAGCGCCACACCATCGATCCGGAGAAGAAATTTCGGCGGCAGACCGGACCAGTCGATGGTCATGTCCGTGGGTTGGGCATTGGACCCCGACCCGGCCGGCGCAACAGCATCCTGCCGAGGTAAGGGTGGCTGCGCGCAAAGTACCAAAGGGAGCATAAGCGAAAGGGACGTCAAGAACACGGTTCTCATAAGCATGTTGAAGGGGTGTGGTGAAAGCGTTGGATCCAAGGACCATGGTCAAGGTTGGGGCGCTGGACAGGCGGTGTTGCTGACAGCGCCGTGTAATGCGCGTGGCGACCGTCCGATCGGCTGCCGATCACTATTTCCTGGGTCTTTTGGGTAATGGTTTGGGCGTGACCGGTGCTGGTTCGACGGGCTTTGGTGGGGGAGGCTTGGGCAGGGGCTTGGGGGCTATCGTGGGTGCAGGCTTGGGTTTTTCCGGTAGCGCTGGCAAAGGCCTGAGAGTTCCCGCATTGGCTGGCGCTGGTCGTGGAAGCGTGCCGATGGAGCCGCCGCTGGATGTGGAGGACCGAAATTCTGGTCTCTCGCAACTGGGACATGTCCAGATAGATACCCGATCCTGGCGGGGGGGGTGTCCGACCATAACCCCGCATCTCATTCGGTAGCGCGTCGTATTGGCGAGTAAGGCCGAATCGTTGCTCCAGTCGCTGCCTATTGCGATCCGCCTTCTGTGGATCGGTGGCAGGGCGAAACCCGAAATGCGCTCCCATGCGGCGAGGCAATACGGGTGGAGCGATCGGCGGCGGTATCTTGAAACCGGCGCGTTTGTCGCCTGGATCATTTTTCGGGATCGGGAACGGCTCGAACAACACATTTCGGCGTGGGTGCGCCAGTGCTGGTGGCTTGGGAACATTTCCGTTGGATGCGGATGGCGCGGGCTGGGGGAGCGCTCTGGAAGCTGAAGCGGGAGCCGCCGCCGGTGGGAATGGAGGCGGGCCTTGAGCCAATGCGCACACCCCAGCGATATGAACAGTCGCGATGAACACCAGGGTGAGACGCTTTGAGCTCATGGGTCGCAGGTGGGTGCATTCTCTTCCCGGCGTTCGGTTGAACAGTGTTTTCTTGATCAGCGAAGTGCGCTTGCGGCATGTTGACGTCCACTGGCCCGGGGTGCGGTGTCAGACTGTTGATCACTATCGCGCATGGACCGGCCACTAGCGGCTCCGCTGTGGGGCTGCCGGTGCGTACTGTGGCGGCAGCAAATGGGGCACCTCCTGATAACCACTGTTCCTGCCATTCGCGGATCCGCCCCGCACTGACGTGCGAGGATGCGCCGCTGAAGCGCCTGAACTGCTCCCTCTCGGTGAAACAAGTGGTGGTGGCATCATGGTAAGCTGCTGATAGCCCCCGTTGCTCTGTTGCGTCGGCCGTTGGAAAGCAGGAAGTGGTCCGTATCCACCGTTGCTCTGTTGAGCCGACCGTTGGAAAACCGGAAGCGGTCCGTAGCCGCTCCGTTGAGCAGGCATGTTATCACGGTTCACTACAAGCGGTTGATATTGGCCGTTGCTCTGTTGCGCCGGCCGTTGGACGCCAAAACGAGCGTACTGCGGAAAGGCCTGATACCCCCCGTTGCTCGATTGAGCGGACCGTTGGATGGCAGGAAGCGGTCCGTAGCCGCTCCGTTGAGCAGGCATGTTATCACGGTTCACTACAAGCGGTTGATATTGGCCGTTGCTCTGTTGCGCCGGCCGTTGGACGCCAAAACGAGCGTACTGCGGAGGGCCTGATACCCCGTTGCTCGATTGAGCGGGCCGTTGGATGGCAGGAAGCGGTCCGTAGCCGCTCTGTTGAGCCGGTGGTACGGGCATCCGCTCATATCCGGAACTGTTGCTGCTCTGTTGCGGCAGGAGCACGGCAGCGTAGTGGCGTGTATCGGCCCGTCACCGCCGGGCCTAATTCGTTCTTCTTCTGGGGCAGTGCTGGCATCCGTGGATGCGCGTTCTGTGGTCCTGCAGGAACAGCACTTTCCAAACGTCGCTGCTGATCACCCTTGTGGCCTTGATGCGACACGTTCGTTGGTGCCGGATCGGGGTCCTGCCGGCACAGCACTTTCCATACGGCGCTGCTGATCTCCCTTGTGCCCAGGGGTCACGTTCGTTGGACCCGAGACTTGGGGTACGTTCTGCGAAGGTGGATCCATTGCGTGTTGCGGACTTTCCATGCATCGGGGCATCATCGATGTGATGAAGCAAAGCAAACTGGCCAACCCATATTCCGCAATCAGTGATCTCTATGATATTCCAGCGTGCCCATCATAGGATCCTATGATGCCGCCTTCGCTGCTCACGACGGTTGCACACCGTTGCGTAGGTTGCATCGTTAAAGTATGGCAGTTCCATCATTGGCACTCTCGGCGCACCGTATCCAACGTATGGCGCTCGCTGGCGTGTTGTTGGCCTTTGGGGGTGCTGTCTTCCTCCGGCCCCCAATGCCACTGGACCCTCTGTCCCACTATCTATATCTCGCCGGGGCCTAGTTCGTTTCTCTGATGTTGTAAAGATCCATCTTCCCGCCACCATCGGGGGTCATGCTCACCTTTTTGCGATACAGATCCAGTTGTATGCTGATCTTACGCGCTTCGTCCCTCAGGTACACGGACCATTCGTCACGACCCGTTTCCGTGAAATTGTACGCACCCGTTGGGTTCCTTTCCACCCAAGAGCGCGGTGCGATCCTCACGAACCTGCCTCCGCCTTGTTCGGCATATCCCACATTACCGACGTTGTGTCCTTTGATGACGGTCAATGTGTTCGTTCCACCCTTGCTATCCGAGGTTGGTTCCAACTTGAACTGCTGGTTCTGTCCACCCACGTATTCCCACTGGTGCAGCTTCGCACCGTCGTTGGTTGCGACACCTGCGATATCGATGACTTTGCCCAATGCCGTGCGGATCTTCACATAACCATCACCGACCGGATCCACCCAGAACTTCTGATAGGCACTATATCCGTATGTCTCATCCATACAATCGTATTGTTGGATCTCGACTCCATCCGCGCTCCTTCCATCAGGCAGGTACATGCACTTGCCTGAGTGTTTGGCCAGGATCCTGTATGAACCATCCGCCTGGCGCTTGAAGGTGAACTGCTGGTTCGGTCCACCGCCCTTGGTCCATTGCTGGATGACCGCGCCATTGGCGGTGCTGGCTGCGGTCACATCGAGCACCTTGCCGCTGTGCCGTGCCACAATGAAGTAGGTGGCTCCGTCGGTGACACCGTTCTGGGCGCACGCCATCTGTGGAGCAACGTGCAAAAGCGTGGCTGCGAGCAGCGCAGCTGGCAGAAAATGGGGGTTCTCATCGGGGTGTGTTGGTTGATCTTCCAAGGACGAGCCTCATTACTTCGATGCGGCAAAACAATCTGTTCGCAGGCTATGCGCAATAGAGAGTATGCGGGGCGCCCAGGGATCATATGACTCCCGGGCCCCGGGCGGGCCCGAGCGCCAGCGGCCGGGGCGCTTGGCGCCCGCAGCCAGTGGGCCGGGGGGGCTGGTGGGCGACCGGGAGGCCGCGCGAGTTGGGGCGGGCGCGGCGGGGGCCGCTGTAGACGCCGGTACCGCATGAGGTAGCGCCCAAGGAAGGGGGGAAGCCGGCTGGATGGGAAGGGGGATACTTCTGGTGAAAAGTGCAGCAGTGGTCCGGGGCAAGGCCAGCAGTGTCCTCCACTCCAATTGTGGAGAACTGGTCGGTCGTGTCCCGGCCCAGTGCTGAGGCGGGGTTATAATACTAGTTATTTGACATAGAAAGGAGGGTAGCTGCAAGGGGGCAAGGTTGTGGGGACTAGAAGGGTTGTGGCCGGCCGGGGCGGGGGGCGCGGGGGAGGCGGGGGGCCGGGGCCCGGCGGCAGCAAAGCACCCTCCCCTCCCCACGACCCACATCGGTGATTCATGATTTTGCGGTGTGTCCATCATATGATCCTATGATGGCGGCCACCTGCCATACTTCGCCGCCCGTTGCTTATGTTGGCCCAAGAAGCCATGCCATCGAGGTGCTTACCCACCCCTCTTCCACGCAGCCCACGGGTGCTGCTGTGCTGCGCGCTGCTGGCGGTGTGCGGCGGTGCAAGGCCCCAAGCCCCACTGCCCGTGGTGGAACTGCCCGTGCAATGGATCACCGTGGACGATGGCTGCCGCAAGGGACGGTAGAAGTTTGCTTCCAGGACCGTGCGGGCTATCTCTGGATACCCACGCCCGCCGGGCTGGTGCGCAGCGATGGGTACAGCATGCGGGTGTTCCGGCCCATCGACGGGGATAGCACCAGTTTGAGTTCCACGGATGCCAGTTGCCTGTTCCAAAGCCAGGACGGTGCGATCTGGATGAAGACCGAAACCGGCATCGATCGTTACGATCCGCGCACGGAGCGCTTCGAGCAAGTGTACCGCGCCGGGCCATCGGAAAAGCACAGCGATGGGAATTGGTGGCATTTCATGCAGGATGCCGATACAGGAACAATGCTGGTGCAGAGCCTGAAGCGTTGCGTGGTGATCGATCGCGCGCCGAGATCGGAGAACAGCACAGGCCCCGCCCGCTGGCGTGTGCGCGACCACCATGAGGTCTATCCCGGACTCGACCTGCACACCCCGATGTGGGTAAGAATGACCTCGCACGGAAACATCTGGTCCGTGAACACCGATTCGCTCTTCTTCATCCCATCCGCATCCACTGCGCCCGCAGGTGTGCGCAGCTGGGCCTTGCCAAGGGCGGTACCCCACACGAACCCATGGAGCGGGATACCGATCATCTGGCTCGACAACGAACGCTCGCGCGCGTACTTCCTGCGCGGCCGATCCATCATCGCCTTCGATGCGACTACCGGTGACCCGCTGGATACGTTGGACACCGGACCGGACCGGGTCATGGGTTATCGGCCGTTCGGCGATAGCCGGCAACAGTTCTGGACGGCCCTATCGGACACCTGGTTGTCGCGCATCGATCTGACGCGTGGTCGCCTGGAAGAGATGCGTCTGCGGGCTACCAACCGGACCGACATGCCAGAACAGCCCATGCTCTTCGGCTGGGGCGAGGACCGCAACGGCAATCTGTACATCGGCACCAAAGGCCAAGGGTTGATGAAGTACAACCTGCGGCAGGAGCGCTTCCAACGGATGCTGTTGGGACAAAGCGGCTCGATCATCCGCGCGGACAGCAAGGGCACGCTCCTGTTCGATGCTGAACTACGGACCCAACTCAATGCGGGCACGAACGAGCCTCCGGTTGTGCGGATCAGCCAACAGTTGAACACCCAAGGCCGGGGGATCCATTCCAGGGCATGCGCAGTGGATGCGATGGGGCGATACTGGCTGAACACGCACGTAAGTAAAGATGGCAGCGGAGCGCGCGTGGAGCGCTGGACCAAGGACCTCAGCGAACAGTGGATCCTACCGTTGGAGCCAACCGAATTTCCGCGCGAGATATTCCATGGTTCAAGTGATGAGCTCTGGATCGTGGTCTGGTCCCCGGCTTGGACCGCCCATCACCTGGTCCGTGTGGACACGCGCACCTCCACGATCATCGGGCGCTATCCGTTTCCCCATCCCATCAAGGAAACGTACTACCCGGTGATCTCCGCGCTCACCATCGCACCGGACAGCAGCCTCTGGATGGCCACGGTGGAAGGCCTGTTGAACCTGGACCCGCGCACCAATACCTGGCGCGAGTTCCATCACGATGAAAAGGATCCCAGCTCCTTGCCGGGCGAAGTGCTCTACTCCGTGTGCATAGACCCGGACGAGCCGCAGCGGCATGTATGGGTGGGCACACGCGGGCAGGGCCTGGCGAAGCTGGACATCACCACCGGGAAATGCCGGCGCTACACCACGAAGGATGGTTTGCCGGACAATGTGATCTACGGCATTCTCCCGATGCGCGCCGCAACCTGTGGATCAGCACCAACCAAGGGCTTTGCCGCCTGGACCCGCGCACCGGCGCCACCCGCAACTTCACCAAGGCCGATGGGCTCGCGGGCAACGAGTTCAACCGCTACGGCGCGGAGAAAAGTCCTGATGGGCGCTTCTTCTTCGCTGGCGTGGATGGGTACACCTCCTTCGACCCGGAGGACTTCTACACGGATGCGAAGCCATCGCCCACGGTGATCACCGGCCTGCGGCTATCGAACAAGGAAGTGGCGACCGGTCGCTTCACCCTGCCCGGCGAAGACGCTGCGTTACTGCCCGAGGCGATCGAGTACCTGAGCGAACTCACCCTGCCCTACGACCAGCGCATGATCACCTTCACCTTCGCGTGCATGGACCACACGGCTCCGGGGAAGAACCGGTTCCGTTACACCCTCGAGAACTTCGATGAGGAATGGGTGGAACTGGGCACGGCGCACGAGGCCACCTTCACCAACCTCGATCCGGGTACCTACACCTTCCGTGTGCAAGGCCGCAACAGCGAAGAGGTGTGGGATGAGCAAGGCGCGTCCATTGCGCTCATCATCTCGCCGCCGTGGTGGGGCACCTGGTGGTTCCGCATCGCGGCGCTGCTCGCATTCGCTGGATCGCTCTATGCGTTCTACCGCTACCGCCTGGCCCAAGCCGTGAAAGTGGTGCGTGTGCGCGAACGCATCGCACGCGACTTGCACGACGAGATCGGGTCCACCTTGAGCAGTGTGCAGTTGTACAGCGCGGTGGCCCAGCGTAAGACCGAAGGGCAACATGCCGAAGCCCACGAACTGCTGGGGCGCATCACAGAAAGCACAACGTCCGTGTTGGAGGCTATGAACGACATCGTATGGGCGGTGAACGCCGAGAACGACGACCTGGCGCACGTGGTGCAACGCATGAACAGCTACGCCGAGCGCCTTGCTGAAGCACGTGAATGCGCGCTGCGCTTCGAGGTACAAGATGGGATCGCTGCGCAGCCCCTGGGCATGACGCAGCGCAAGAACCTCTACCTCATCTTCAAGGAAGCGCTGAACAACGCGGTGAAATACTCCGGGTGCAAGAACCTGCTCATACTACTGAGCAAGGAAAAGACAGGCTACCTGCTCCGTGTGCAGGACGATGGCATCGGCTTCGAGGTGAACGGACGCCGCGACGACAGCCTGGGCGGCAACGGACTGGGGAACATGCGCCGACGCGCCGAGGAAATGGGCGGCCAATTGGAGGTGCGATCCGCCCCGGGGCAGGGCACCACGGTGGAGCTCCGCTTTTCCGCCGATCCGGGCAAAATATCAGTGGATCCTATGATATCGGCTCCGGATGCGCGCGGGTAATTTCGCCCCTGTGAAACTGCGCGTCGCCGTATTCGACGACCATGCCAAGCGGCGGGATGGGCTGCGCATGCTCATCGACTCCACGGACAACCTGGAGTGCGTGGGCGTGTTCCCCGACTGCCGCGACGTGGTGCGCCATGTGCTGGAGTGCACCCCGGACGTGGTGCTCATGGACATCGACATGCCGCATGTGGACGGGCTGCAAGGCGTTACGCTTTGCGCAAGCAGTTCAAGGACCTGAAGATCCTGATGCAAACGGTTTTTGAGGACAACGAGAAGATCTTCGCCGCGATCCTCGCCGGAGCCGATGGCTACCTGTTGAAACAGACCGCCCCTATCAAGTTGTTGGAGGCGATCGAGGAAGTCACCCAAGGCGGCGCACCCATGACGCCGGCCATCGCCAAGAAGGTCTTGCAGCTCTTCTCGCAGCGCAGTGGCCCCGCCAAGCCGAACGATTTCCACCTCACGGAACGCGAAACCGAGATCCTCAAGTTGCTCGTGGACGGTTTCAGCTACAAGTCCATCGCCACCAAGTGCAACATCAGCTCCGGCACGGTGAACACGCACGTGAGCCACATCTACGAGAAGCTGCAGGTGAACTCCATGGCCGGCGCGGTGAGCATGGCGTTGCGGGAGGGGTTGGTGTGATCCCGCAAAACAACACCGGAACCTGCGTGCATCTTTGCCGCTGAATGAACAGGCATGAACACTGGATGCATCGCTGCCTGGAGCTGGCAAACGTTGGCGCAGGCCGCGTGGCACCCAACCCGCTGGTAGGTGCGGTGCTTGTTCAAAGCGATCGCATTCTCGCCGAAGGCTGGCATGCCGAATTCGGTGGGCCGCACGCGGAAGTGAATTGTCTGCGGTCGTTCGGCGATCAGCAAATTCCCAGCGACGCCGTGCTGTATGTGAACCTGGAGCCTTGCGCGCACCATGGTAAAACACCGCCGTGCGTGGATCTGTTGATCCATCGCGGCGTGAAGAAACTCGTCGTGGGATGCGGCGACCCGAACCCGACCACACACGATAAAGGCATCGCACGGGCACGCGAGGCAGGCATAGAAGTGATCACCGATGTGTTGCGCGATGATTGCCGCTGGTTGAACCGACGCTTCATCACGAGCTTCGAGAAACAACGACCGTACATCATTCTCAAGTGGGCGCAGAGTGCCGATGGATTTCTCGACGATCACGGACGAACAGCGCGGATCAGTTCACCGGAAACGGATGTTATCGTTCATCGTTGGCGGGCTGAAGAGCAGGCGATCCTCGTGGGAAGTCGCACGGTGTTGAACGATGATCCTGCGCTCACTGTGAGACATGTGGAAGGCCGGGATCCGTTGCGGGTTGTGCTGGACAGAAAGAACGTATCGCCGTTGAACGCATCGGTCTTCAACTCCGATGCGAGCACTTTGCTCTTCACCGAAGAACGACGTGCCGATGTGACCACGGATCAAGTTATCCTGGACCCATCCGATGATCCGATCCCATCAATACTCAGTGAACTTCATCGGCGGAACATCCGATCGCTGCTCGTTGAAGGGGGCGCGGAACTGTTGGGTCATTTCATTTCGAAAGGACTTTGGGATGAAGCGCGTGTGATCACCGGTAGTGCGACGTTCATCACCGGAACGAAAGCACCCGTGCTGCACGTTCATCCTGCACATTCTATCACCAGTGGTCGTGATCGCGTGGATCTTTGTTTCAAAGCGGACCCACCACCTGCAGTATGGTCCTGGTGATCCTCACGGCGCTGTGCATCGCCGCCTTCGCGATCCTGTTCAAGTATTTCGATCGCCATGCCATCCCGTTGTTCCCGGCGATCACGATCAACTACTTCGTGGCGTTCATCTGCGGGTTATTGTTCAACCCACCGTGGGGAGTTGGGGACATTTCATTGTTGTGGACACCAGCGATCGGACTCGGCTGTTTGTTCGTTACCGTGTTCACGCTTACGGGACTTTCGGCACAGAAAGCAGGAGCGGCGCGCACGACCATCGCAGGACGCATGAGTTTGGTATTGACGGTTGTCGGCACCCTGTTCTTGTTCCGAGAGCGTGTGGGTTTGTTGGGATGGATCGGTATAGGAGCAGCACTGCTCGGCTTGCTACTGGTTACGCGCAAGGATGGCGATAATGCGGGAAAGCGATCATGGCTCCTCCCCTTTCTCATTTTTCTTGGTAGCGGCATGTGTGACGTTGCGGTCAACGCCTTGCAACGGATCCGAACCACCACATTGAACGAAGCAGCGTTCACCACGCTGTGCTTCGGATCGGCGAGTTGCGTGAGTCTGCTTGTGCTGGTCGTTCGGAAAGAACACACTGCGTTGGCGCATCGCGGTGCATGGATCGGTGGCATCTTGTTGGGCGTTGTCAACTACGCCTCGCTCCTGTTCTTGATCGCCGCGCTCGGTGCTGGCGAACTTCCAGCGAGCAGCATCTTTCCATTGATGAACATTGGTGCGATCCTCTTCAGCACAACAGCTGCGATCATCCTGTTCCGTGAACGATTGTCGGTGCGTCAGTGGATCGGCATCACGTTGTGCGTGGTCGCCTTGGTGTTCATCATGCTGCCTGCGTAATGCCGACAGATCGTTATCTGACATTGGCTTCGGAAAGCGAAGGGATCTACCGCGAAAAGGCGAGCAAGTTCATCGCGTACGCATTCCCGATCGGGGATGAAGAAGCCTTCACTGTTCGCTGTGCGGCGATCGCGAAAGAGCATCACACGTGCCGCCATGTATGCTACGCGTGGGTGCTGGGTGAACAAGGCGAGCGCTACCGCGCGAACGATGCGGGCGAACCAGCAGGCACTGCAGGCAAACCTCTATTGCGTCAACTTCAGGGAGCGAACATCACCTTCGCCGGTATCGTCGTCGTTCGCTATTTCGGTGGAACGCTATTGGGCAAAGGAGGCTTGGTACATGCCTATGCCGAAGCTGCGCGTGAAGCACTCGCGAAGAACACGATCATCGAAAAAGTGCTGCGATCGACCATTCACATAGCGTGTCCCTATTCGATCGTTGAAGCGATCAAGAACGATGTGATCAAGAGCGGCGGCGAGGTGTTGAACGCGGAGTACGGGGAACCGTGCGTGCTGATGGTCACCGTCGCACGCGATCGATCGATCGCGTTCAGCGAAAAGTGGATCCTGGCCGGTGCGCGTGTTGGAGCCGTTCAGGCGAAATAAGCCACGAAGAGATCGAGCAATGGTTGTGGCGCACGACACGGACGACCGGTTGACTTATCGATGAAGACCAACGTTGTGGTCGCCTCGGTCAAGAGTTCGTTCTCTTCATTACGCACCTCGTAGCGGAACGCAATGCGCACGTTCGGCAACGAATCAATGTACGTTGTGATGGTGAGCGCTTCGTCATAGAAAGCCGGTTTGTGGTAGGTCACGTGCATGTCCCGCACTGGCAACATCACTCCATCATCCTCCATCTGTTTGTACGACAATCCCATACTGCGCAACGCTTCCACGCGAGCCACCTCGAAATACTGGGCATATACGCCGTAATAGACGTAGCCCATTCGATCGGTCTCGGCATAGCGCGGCCGGAGTATTGTTTGATGTGTGAACATGGCGGGAAGATACCGGCACGAAAAGTTCGCTCGATCAAATTTGGTTCGCATGCGTGCAGCCTCGTACATTCACACGGTGGCACACGTGGATCAACGTTCAAATCATTCGTCGAGCGATACCAGGGAAGATCGCAGGTACGAAAAACTTGGCATGTGGCGCAAGAGTTCACGACAAGTCATCAGTGTTTCGAACACTCGCGCAGAACCTTGCTGGGCGCGGATCACACATGAGGACGTCATCTCCGGAAGTGATCGCATAATTTTCCTGAACATCAATAGCGATCGGACTTTTTTTTTCACTGATCGACGTCCATATTTGCCACCCCTCCGGAACGAACGTGATAGCAAACTGAATTCAGGAACCCACCCTTTCGCCGACCTCATCACCACCATCCTCAATCAAACATGCCCGTAAAGAAAGACCACGAAAAGACTTGGGAGCAATGTCTGGAGGTGATCCAGGACAACGTGAGCCAACAGAGTTTCAAGACCTGGTTCCAACCGATCAAGGCATTGAAATTGGCTGACGCTGTTCTCACCATCCAAGTGCCATCGCAGTTCTTCTACGAATGGCTCGAGGAGCACTACATCGGTTTGCTGAAGAAGACGATCAAAAAAGAATTGGGGAATGAAGGGCGCTTGGAGTACTCCATCATCATGGAGAACGGATCCAAGAACGCCCACCCGTACTCAGTGAAGATGCCAACGAGCAATTCACGCGATGTGAAGAATCCTTCTGTTACGTTGCCGGTTGATGTGGCCAACAGCCCCATCAAGAACCCGTTCATCATTCCGGGTCTTCGCAAGATCAAGATCGAATCGCACCTGAACCCGAACTACTCGTTCGACAATTTCATCGAAGGCGATTGCAACCGCTTGGCACGAAGCGCAGGTTATGCTGTTGCGCAGAAACCTGGAGGCACCGCCTTCAATCCGTTGTTGATCTATGGTGGCGTTGGCCTCGGTAAAACGCACCTCGCGCACGCCATTGGTATCGAGATCAAGAAGACCTTCCCAGAGAAGACCATCCTGTACGTGCCTGCTGAAAAATTCACCCAGCAGTTCATCGAGAGCGTTCGCAACAACACGAGCGGCGACTTCCTGCAGTTCTACCAGATGATGGATGTGCTCCTCATCGACGATGTCCAATTCCTCGCCGGCAAGGAGAAAACGCAGGACGTGTTCTTCCACATCTTCAATCACCTGCACCAGAACGGAAAGCAGCTCGTGCTTACCAGCGACAAAGCACCTGTGGAAATGCAGGGTGTCGAGCAGCGCTTGTTGAGCCGCTTCAAGTGGGGCCTCAGCGCCGACCTGCAGCAACCAGGCTTGGAGACGCGCATCGCGATCCTGCAGAAGAAGATGTACGCCGAGGGTTTGGACCTGCCGAAAGAAGTGGTGGAATACCTGGCCTACAGCATCACCACGAACATCCGCGAACTGGAAGGTGCGATGATCAGCCTGATCGCGCAGAGCTCATTGAACAAGAAAGCCGTGACGCTGGATCTGGCGAAGCAGATGATCGACAAGTTCGTGAAGAACACAGCTCGCGAAGTTTCGATCGATTACATCCAGAAGGTGGTGTGCGATTACTTCGACCTGCCGATCGAACTATTGAAGAGCAAAACCCGCAAGCGCGAGGTGGTGCAAGCCCGGCAGATCGCGATGTACTTCGCGAAGCGTATGACCAAGAGTTCCTTGGCGAGCATCGGAGCGCACTGCGGTGGCAAGGACCACGCGACCGTGTTGCACGCCTGCCGCACCGTGAACAATCTGCAAGAGACCGACAAGCAGTTCCGCGGCTATCTCGAGGACCTCGAGAAAAAGTTGAGCGTGCATTGAACCTTTGACAGGCTTACGGACGAGCCCACAGCATTGTCGACAGAATTGAAAGAAGGACCGCCCACCAGCGGTCCTTCTTCTTTCCACACCTTCGCACAATTGCCAAGAACATGAAAAAGATCCTGCTTGTGTGCATGGGGAACATTTGCAGAAGCCCAATGGCCGAAGGGATCCTGCGCGACCTGGCGAAAGCCCGTGGGCTATTCATTACGACCGACAGCGCAGGCACCATCAACAGCCACGTTGGTGAAGCACCGGACCATCGCGCGGTTGCATGCATGGTGCGTCATGGTAGCGACATCAGTGACCTGCGCGCACGACAAGTCAAACCGAAAGACTTCCATGAATTCGATCTGTTATTGGCCATGGACCGCGATAACCTGGAGGGTCTGCTTCGTATCGTACCGGAAGCTGAGCTGATCCCGAAAGCGAAGTTGATGATGGACTATGTACCGACCTACCCGATGCGGGAGGTTCCTGACCCGTACTTCGGGGGTGACGAAGGATTCGAGGCCGTTCACAAAATGGTAACCGCAGCCTGTACGAACTTGTTGAACAAATTGGAAGCCGATGCCCGGTAAACTCTACCTTCTTCCGGTTTGGTTAGGCGACTCCGGCGGTGTGGAATTGATGCCGCCGGCCAATATCGCGATCGCCGAACGTGTGAAGATCTTTTTCTGCGAGCATGAAAAGACCGCACGCCAGATGCTCCGGCGTATGTCCGCGACCATCGACCTGAACGCGATCGCACTGCACCGCTTGGACAAGGACACTACCGACGCGGAAATAGCTGAACTCGCTAATTTGCTCAACGACCAGGATGGGGCGATCGTAAGTGAAGCGGGCATGCCATGCATCGCTGATCCTGGGGCGCGGTTAGTGGCGAAGGCCCATGTTCTAGGTATTCCTGTTGTACCGCTGACAGGTCCTACATCGCTCCTATTGGCGCTGGCTGCTTCCGGCATGAATGGTCAACAGTTCACCTTCCATGGGTACTTGCCGCGCGAATCGGTACCACGCAAACAAGCATTGAAGCAACTGGAACAGGAAGTACGACGCACGGGTGGAGCACAACTCTTCATTGAAACGCCCTACCGGAACGATGCACTTCTTGCGGACGCGATAGCTGCGTGCGATGGAAACACGCGATTATGTATTGCCATCGATCTTGAACAACCTGGCGGTTACGTGATCTCTCGCACCATTGCTGCATGGCGCAAGTCACCGCCGGTGCTGGGGAAACGCCCCTGTGTGTTCATCGTCGGATGATGGGTTTTCTAACAGTCCCCAAAAAACTCCATTCGAAACCATCGCATCCTTCCTGAAAGTGCGACGGGTGAGGGCCTTACGCGTTCGACGATGTGTTCCATGCTGTGATCATGTGCGCTGCGAAGTCTCTGACTTCATAGCATGCTATTCAACCACCAGCTTTGTTCCGCTCAACCACGTGGTGCCACTGGTGAGATGAAGGTGGTAGATGCCAGCAGCCAAGCCAAGTAAGGGTATTGCGTTCTCGCCGATCACCGCCTTTTGCACCAGCACCTCTTTGCCTTCGCCATTCACCAACCGCACGTGCAGATCCGCAACGAATGGCGAACCTAAGGGTAGCGCGACCTTTACCGTGGTGCTCCCGTGCGCCGGGTTGGGGTACACCGACAATGCGCTCCCCAAGTTGGTGGCCTGAACCGTGATCACGGTGCTGAAATCATCGCAGCCGGGAATGATACAACCCAGGCTGTCGACTTTCACTACCCAGACATCCACACTCAGCCCCGGCGGGTTGATGCCGTTGATGTTACCCCGCGTTTCGCCCACGACCACAAAGCCACCATCCGGTGTGGGCTGCACATCGCGGAACACACCTTGGCAATCCACCAGCACGCTGTCGTAGTAGAAATACTCCCGCATCCACAAGCTGTCGCCATCGCTATTGGCCCGCACCAGTATGCCCTTGCGGTACGGGAAGCCCCCATCAGTTTGGTACCACTTTTCCCCACAGGCAATCAGATCCCCGCTGGAAACAACTTCAGCAACTGAGCGAAATCCAGCGGTTCTCACCGGATCAGCGTCGTAGGTTCTTTCCCATAGCGGCTCTCCGTCAGGAGCGAGCTTCACGAGTTGTAACCAAAACACAGCGCTCGCCTGATCGACACACTTGCCCGTGGCGTAGACAAGGTCCCCGGCTGAAGTGCTGAGCACCGCAGCGCTATATGTCTCATTGGTCGGGTCACCATCAAAATGATCCCACATCGAGTTGCCTTGTTCATCGGTGTGCATGATCCATTGAACATACTGCCCTCCACTATTGGGCAGCTGTGGGTAGGTTGCACCGATAAAGTAGCCCCCATCGGGTGCCAGATCCACCGATGTCGCATAGTCAAGCCTTGTTGGGTGCCCATAGGTCTGCCACCACTCCACATTCCCAACGCTGTCGGTCTTGAGCAGGAAGGCATCCAGAACACCTGAAACCGTTGTTTCACCAACAATGATAAAACCGCTGTCCGGGGTCCTCTTCACACCTCGACCTATCCACTCAGTTGCGGAATCACCCAGCAGTTCCAAGTAATTAATGGGCGTGCCATCCTGCTCGAACCAGAACAACCCTATCCAAGTGCCACCTACCGAAGTTGAGTCCTGCGTGGACCCCGCGACAACGTACCGACCATCCGGCAGGGCAACAGAGGCATTGGACCAACCGATGCTGGAGTTCTTGTAATACACCACAATACTATCCTCTGACAGAAAATCCCCATTAGTACTGAAGCGCTCCGAAGTAAGCACCAGAGGATAGAAGATCCCGGTGACCGTATCGAGGAATGCCTCATTGCAAAACGCGACGAACTCGTCCGCGGAATTCTGTTCGACCGCAAAGCCGAACCCATTCAGGTGCCGATCGAAGGCGTCATGGCGGATGTTGAAGCCTTGTGCGGCTGCACACATCCACCCTGAGGTGGATGCGTGCAGCACGAACACAAGGCCCAATTGGGCGATGTGGCGCACCATGGCTCAGCGCAATGCGATGAACTTCACCGTGCCAACCAAGATGCCATCGGCGCGAAGCGACACGGCGTAGGTACCTGATGATAACTCCGACTTGGGCAGATCCACGATACCCCCCGAGCGCATGAGGTTCACCGCGCGCACCAAGCGGCCCGTGGCATCATGCACCCGTAGTTCCCCCTGCGTCGCTCCATCCGGAAGCTTGTAGGTAACGAAAGCTTCGCCCTTGGTCGGATTGGGATATACGCCCAGCATTTCTGGAGGCAGCACTGCCGTTACACCTTTTCCTCCGAGGAACGAGCGGGTGCCCGTGCCCGGAAGGATTATTGCCACTTCTGTAGGACTTCCATTCAGTTGGGCAAACCATGCACGGGCCGCCGTGGCCTCATTGCCATCTGCTGTAGCGATCGCTTCCAAGGTGGCCTCCTGTGCTGATGAGGGTGCTTCCGCGCCGGTCTCAAGCATGTTGAGGTGAATGTTCTGCACATCCCACCACGCGTCGTGGTCAACGCCGATCATCGCATCCATATCCGCACGGGCGCCTGCCAGATCCCCGGCAGCCAAGCGCAGCAGATAGATCCGCTCAACGCTGCCTTGCACCGGATACTGCTCATGCAAGGCGATGGCTTCAGCAATGGTGACTGATGGTTCCTCGTCCATCGCCAATGCGGAATACACCAACAATGCCTGGCTTTGCTCGCTGTACCAATAGGCCAATTCGCTCTCCATGATGGTCTGCATGTTCATTCCGCCACCTTGTTCATTGACCACCAGTTGTTTGTAGTAGGGCGTCAGGTCGCTTTCTTCCATCATGCGGTTCACATCCGGCTCCAAGGGGCTATTGGCGATGAGGGCCTGGGCCATGTGCCAGGGGTTCATGTCGGCCAAGCGCTCGAACACGAGCTTCCAGACTTCACTGCTCACCTTCGGAGCTACCAGCATCAACTGGTTGCGCACCTGGTAGCTGGTATTCGCCGGGTTCGCGACGTATTCGGCCAAGCCTTCGGTGTTACCGCCATCGGTCCAATCATCGTAGACGGCTTTCAGTGTGACCTGTTCATCTGATGCAGAGGCTGCCTGCCCAGCCGCACCACTGCCACCACCCGCCATCATCATCATCGAACCGCTACCACATGCTGTCGACTTGCTATATGTTAACCCAGTCGGCTGATTGATCCCCGTGTAGGGAGTGGGATCCAAAGGTGGGTTGGTCAGGCAGGTGGGGATCAATTCCGCGCCAGGCGTGGCCGCATGGTGGAAATACTGGAAGTAGAGGCCGGCGTTGTTCGGCACATCATCCACTTTCATGTGCGCCTCGCCCGTGCAGTTCATCAGGAAAGTATTGCCTGCAGGTGCGTCCGGTTGTATGTCTGAACCCTGGATGAGCGCCACGCTCACATTGGGCCCGGTGAAGGCCATGTCGAAATCATCGGCCCATTGGGAACCACCGAAACTGAAGTCGTTGCACTTGAACTTCAAGCCATCGCCGAGCGCATTCCCGTCGTTAACGCCTTGGATGGTAACACCCGCACTGTACTGTGCCCCGTTCGTTCCTGTGAAGCCGCTGTAGGTGTTGTTGAAGAACGTGTTGTCGTTGGGGCCGAGGTCCTTGAAGGTGCTGCCCACGCATGGGTTGCTGAACGGCGAGCCATCGGCCACGAAGGCGTTGTTCTCGAAGAGGATGGTAGGTGTGCCATCCAAGTAGGTTCCGTACACCGGTGCCCCCAGCCCCTGCCCCACCATATCCAGGTCAGGCTCTTTGAAATCACAGTTTGTCACATGGGCCGTACCAGCGGCAACGATTCCCAAGCCATGGCCATTGCCATCAAAGAAAGCACCATCCACCCGCACCGTCTTGCCGTTGGGGTTGGCGGCGAAGCAACCGCTCTCCAAACTGTTGAAATGTGGATCGCGGCCGTTAAGCGAGTTGATGCGCAGATCGGTATTGAAGCTCTCGATGCCTTTGCCCCAAGCGGCTACGTTGTTCACGTCCAGTCCGGTATTCGTACCGTCGAAGGTACAGCCGCGCACCCAGATGCGGGGATAGCTGTTGGCGTAGAGATGGATCTTCGGCGTTCTGTCGGCGTAGTTGAGCGGTCCGGTGGTAAGGAAGTCGCACTCGTGGAACTTGGTTACGGTGAAGTCGCTGGCGCAACCGCTGCCGCAGTTGAAGGGGCGCAGAACCACGTCGTAGATGTTGTTGCGGAAGGTGGCGTTGGTGCAGATCACACGGGCACCCCGCTGTGTGGCGGCGCTGCCAATGGGATCGTTTATGTCGGCTTCCGCTGCGAGTACGGCCACGAAGGCGTTCTCGATGGTGGCGCCGCTGGTTACCTGCACGGTGGCCTGGTTGGAAGGGGACTGTGCGAGGTTGGTATTGCCCAGGGCTTTTATACCGTCCCACATGCCATCGCCGCAGGGGTCGATGTTGGTGAGGCGCGCCCCGCTCATCACGTTCAGGGTACCGCCGGGTTGCACCACGATGTTTGTGGTGTAGCCCACACGCCGGCTATCGGCCAAGGAGATCACGGCGTTGTTGTTGATGGTGAGGGTTTTGCCCGCAGGCACCTCGATGCTCCCTTCCACGTTCATGCTGCTGCTCCATGTTGTTGTGGTGGCGGTAAGGGTGTAGGTGTGGTCAGATTCGTAGGGGTACAGAGCGTGGAAGGCGATGTAGCGGGTGGGGTCGGTTTCGCAGCCGCTGAATTTGATGAGGTAACCATCTTCCACGGCGTGGCCTGTATTGCCGCAACTTACCAAGCCACCATCATCAGCCTCTACCACATTGAAAGAGCATTGCCGCATGCGGATGTTGTCCGGCGCACAGGTGGGTGTCGCACCGTTCACAACGTCCGCATCCCAAGTGCCTTGCCACACGGGTGTGCCGGTGGCCAGGTCCAGCTCGGCCATGTAACTATCGCTTAGCCAATGCCCCCAGTGCGTTATGGTGACCCCTTGCCAATTGTAAGGGGCGGGGGCGGTATTGGGGTCGTTGTTCGGATCATATCCGTAGGTGGTTTGCAGGCAGTTCTGAACAGCGGTCGAGAGTGCGCCGAAAACCAGGGGTGTGGTGCTTTGCGAACTTTTCGTACACCCCACCACAATGTTGCCATTGGCGCGTTGGTTGGCGGAGAACGCCAGATCATACCCCCTCATGGGCCCCAGGTTTACGGCAGGCCATTGCTGCGTACCGGTGAGGTCCATTCTGTACACGCGGCCAGTGGCCTCATGGTTGTTGGCGGCAAAATCGGCGCCAAAAAAATCCGAGAGCACAGGCCAAACAATGGTGGTGTTGCCACCACTCACTGCGTAAGCAGCCCTATTGGCAACACACTTGGAGGTGGTCGCGAGTCCATATTCGGTGTTGTTCACGTAGGTATCCTCGGCCCAAGTTGGGGTAGCGGTATTGTTCGCGTACGACAACAGAAATGCGGAGGATACGCTGCCGGCACCTGGGTTGTGCGACCTCGAACCCGTTACCAGGAAGCGATCCACAGTAGGGTCCGGGTGCCGCACGATGCGAAAGGCCGCGCTCCCAGCATCGGCATCGGGCCATAAGCCGCTAGGGTGCGAGGCGTCGAAGATCTGCTTCCAATTGAGCATACCATTCACATCCACATCCACCATGAATGGGCGTCGTTTGCCCGCCAAAGGATGCCCAACAGGTCCATCCCAATAGCCCACTGCCCTATAACCACCTATGCCATCGGGGTCCACTTCAGCCACCGCATACCCTGCGGTGCTCACCTCACTGCCCACGGCAGGATCATCCTCCAGCCCGAACACATGGTTCCATAACGCGTAGCCGTCGGACACCCGCACTTTCATCAGAACCAACTTTCTTGCGTGCCCAAGGCAAGTGGCAGTGGCCATGTTGTAGGACGTTTGTCCGCTGATGGGGTTATAGAGGAGCGGTTGGGCACTCCACGGCATACCAGGCCAAGGGACCATTTGTGCCGTGGTGCCAGAAACGACCAAGTCGCCGTTCTTATCCTGTATGATGCCGAAATAAGCGGCGTCCATGTATGTATGGTACCACTGCCGAACACCGCCCAGATCGTAGTACGCTACGGTACCGGTAATGGCACCCTTGCGATACTCGAAGGTTTCCAACGCCAACGGAACCGGTGGACCAACTTGTCCGTTCGGAGTCACCGAGCAAGCCCCGTAATTGGTGAAAAAATTCGGTATGTACGAATATCCCGCAACCGCATAACCAATGTGCTCGCCGCTAGCGTTCCGAACCAAGCAGACATCATTGAACCAATCGATCCCCGAAGCGCTTTGGGGCACCACATCGCTGAACGGCAGGCTTGGATATTCATACAACAGGGTAGTTGGGTTCCAGATGTAGCTCAAACCCGGCGGGCGCTCAGCCAAGGCATGTTCCTTCAACCATTCAACGGCAGGCACCTGGGCGCTGAGCTGCGTTGAAATGCAGGCCATGAGAATTACCCCCACCCATGTGAATTTCGTAGCACTGACGGGGCTTGTAGCGCGCGCAATACGTTCTTTTATTCTACTTGTCCATGAGTTTCTCATGTGGTTGTGAATAAGCTCTCCGAAGTTAGTTCTTGGAGCGGTGGCGAAGTATGGCGAGAAGTACCCGCACCACAATACCCATTACAGGGTATTTTTCGAGTTATGAACACCATGTTGATGGGGTGGGTATACAAGTCCGAAGGAGGAACCGGGGATAACTCGAATTACAGACCTCCGGTTCAAGACCGGGATCGCCCTTTCGAGCGAACCTGAACCGACCCTAGTTCAGGCTCGTCGCCAGTGACCACTGATCCCTTCGGTGATCATTCCGGGACATCGCACGGAAGCGCATTTCCATCTCCGGCTCGGTGCTTGGCTTTTTTCTTGCCACGGCAGATCGGGCTTCGGAAGATCGTCCACTTCAACCGGAAATAGAGATCCATACCGTACAAACTGCTGCGCGATACCAATGGCAACAGATTATCGCTGCCAACGACCAAATTGTTCAACCGAAGCATCAATCCAAAACCTGGTCGCCGGATACTGTATTCGTAGAGTGTGATCGGCACAGCAACTTCGAACCGTTGGGTTTCAAACCGCGGGACGATGGCCATTGTATTGGGTCGTCGAAGGCGCAAGGCACTTCCGAATGACAGGTTCTGCACAGCGGAAGCGGCCACATAGACGTGATCAAGAACGCGGTAGTCGAACTGTAACGAAGCCGCTGTGGGCAAACCAATGCTCAACTCTTGCGTGCGTTGGAACCCACTGAGTGAAGCGGAGATCAGACTATCAATACCCTCCTCCCCGTTCGTTTGCACCTCTGTATAGTCCTCGAATGCCGCAGTGCTGGCATCGAACGTTCCGCTCATTGCATTGGCGAAATGAAGTCCCCCGAGATCGATTAGCGAGAACCCTAGCCGGTAACGATATGGCAACGGATCACAACTGGAATGCGGGATGTAGCCATCCGCTTCTTCAAGCGTACGCTCATAGGAAATACCCAGATCGAAGCCGAAGCCACTACCCGCGTTCATCGCCGGCATGGCCAGCCCATATTCGCCACTCGCCGAATGGATCACAGCTCGGGTCGTATCCAGCACGGTGTAATCAAGTTCGCTGAACGCAAGGCCAGCACCGCCGTGGCCAAGCAGATACTTCGCCGTTAAACCAGCACTTAGTCTGTGATAGTCTCGTGCGACAAGCTGCCGGGCGAAGGAAACGCCAAACTCCGTCCAAGCCGCGCTTACCAAGCGCAAGCCATCATCGTTGTAGCGAATGCCGTGTTGTGGTGCGTAGGTGAGCCCATTGAAAGCGAAGCGCGCGAAGTCATTGCCAACTCCTGTCAGGCTTAGCGCGAAACGAGTGCTTACATGCGCACCGATACTGTTCTTGCCCAAACTCAAGGCAAGCGCCGGGCCTTTCGCGCTGGCTTGAACGAACACATGTCGCGTACCCGGATCAAGTGATTCGTTGATGATGAAATGATCGCTATTGGAGGTGCGGATGCTTTCGCGCATCTCACCCAGTACCGACCGGCTCTGGCCGTTCACGTAGACGTGGTCGTTCCAAACGAAAAGATCCGCTCCCACGATATTGATGTCCATCCACGACCACTGCCCGCTCATGCGCGCGGGGTTGAGCGGGACGGCATCGGTGCCTGCGTAATTGCTGTGCGCAATACCGATCTGTTCCTGCGCGCGAGCGTGAAACCCAACGATCAGCAAACAGCAAAAGAGAATGTGCGCAGCATTGCGGAGCCTGATACGCGCCCTCACCGTGAGAGGTTATTCAGCGCGCTGCCGCCGTGTCCGGTGTTGCTACATCCTCCGGTGCCGCCCAGGCCTCGATGGTGTAGATCACCGGGGTGAACGGCGGAACGATCCCTGATGATGATCCTTTGGCGCCAAAGGCCAATTCCGAGGGAATAACGAACCTTCCCTTTCCGCCATTGGGAAGCACATGGGCAGCGATCTCGAGCCCCTTGATCACCTGCCCCGGATCGCCGAGACGGAAAGTGAGAGGTGAACCACCGCGATGCGTATCGTCGAAGCACTGGCCCGAATCCATGAAATTGGCGCTGTAGTGCATGGAGACCAATTGTCCCGACTGTATCACTGGTCCTTTGTGGTTATCAGGATCGAGGATATAGCGCACGCCCATGAACTCCTTCCATTCTTCCGCCGAATTGGAAAAGAAATGCGCAAGGATCGAAGCTTCATCACTTGCGGTTCGGGCCATGAGCAGATCGTGGGCGATCCGTCTGCTTTCTGCCCTGGAACGAACACTGAGCAAGGAGATCTCCAAGCGAACGTATACGGTATCCAGTGCGGGTTTCTGCGCTGTGCCAATGGTGGCCCAGGGAAACGAACGCCCATGGGCGATCACGCTCGCGCTATCTCCTTCATGCAATTTGATCGCAGGCATAGCTGCATCCGGAATAGCGTCTTCGAAATGTGCGAACCAGCGTTCAGAACTGTAAAGCGAGCCGGGGGAGTCACCGAGCTTGGCCATGCGAAGCCGCACGAACACACTATCGCTATCTGTTGGTTCCCGTTCGGTATCGCCCAACACGTGCAATTTGAAATGGATGTCCGGGGCCACCTCCTTGAATCCTGCGAACGGGCTCTTTGAACACCCGATCACAAACACGATCGATAACAAAAGGAAAACGGGAACTGCGCGCATTGTGGGGAACGGCGTGAAAGTAAAGGCTCAACGCAAAGACCACTGGACAGCGCGGTCCCTGTCGCGGAGTGGAACCACAAGTCCATGTATACGGGCAAAACCAGCGCTATCAGGCTGAACTATTGTCAACCGACCGACCCCGAGCGTTTCCACCAAATGCGCTTGCTGATCATCTACCATGTTCGCCCCCTCTTGCACGACATGGGCAGTATCCAGTCCGTTCAACAACATCGCTTCAGCGAAACCATGTCGAAATATGAAAGCGCCATTCACCTCATCGGGAAGGTCGAACACATGCAGACGGCCTTTGGGGATAAATGATGGAACATCCAATACCGCCTTTTCTGTGATCATTGACGCTTGCCGCCACGGTTGAATGCCGCGGAACATCTGGATCGAACAAGCACAGATTACCACTCCAAGCGCCGACCAAACCCAACTTGACCGAACCGAGATCAGCAAACCTTGCACAAGAGCGCAGGCCAAGAAGGCCGAAGGCATGTAGAGAAAGCGATCGCTCTCCGATGTTCGGGTACTTGCACCGGCGACAAAAGGCAAGGCACAGGCGATAAGCCATAAGGCGACATAAAGCAGCAGAGGTGATGTTTCTGATCTGCGGCCTTTCAACGTGCGGAACAGGTGGAGGATCACTGCTGCCATGGCCAGAAAAAGCGTGATGATCAACCTCGTCTGCTCAACCGTGTTGTGCCTCGGTGGAAGGAAGAAACGGGCGATCACCTTGGGGACGTTGAACAGATATGTGCTTGGACTGTGGGCCAAGAATCCGCCAGTATAGCTGTCTATCGCTGCAGGCAGCAGAGCGGAACGGCAGAGGAACCACGATGTGCCCACCACAACGAACATGGCTGCCATGGGAACCGTGGCTCGGCGATCCGGTGACGGTGTCCACAAGAGCAGGGGCAGCCATAATACGGGCAACAGCAGCGCTGATCCGTAACACAGCATGCCCGCCATAAAACACACGCCGACGAAGGCTATCCGTAAGGGTCGTGAACGGACCCCGATCGCAGCAAGCAAGCCCAACAGAACGAAAAAGGTAGCCAAAGACGATTCGCGACCTACGATCCACACGATCGATTCCAGATGGAACGGGTAGACGAGAAAGATGGCTCCAGCGAACCATGAACCGGCAACGATCCGCGAACCTGGTTCTGGAATACCCGAACGGAACAACCGAAAGACCAAAAAGGCATTGGTTCCGTGCAGGGCAATATTGAACGCGCGATGCCAACTCGGCGAAGGCCCATGAAGCCAATGACCAAGCCTCAAGGTCAACTCCGAAAGTGGTCTGAAAAATCCGTGTCGCCAAGCTTCGTTCGCCGGACCGGTTCTCCAAATGGCCACATGATCATCGGATAAGAACGAGAGATCGAGCACCACACCGAACACGGCGAACGCAGCGAGCACGAACACCAGCCACGGCACCAGTGCGCGTATCTGACCTAACCCAACACTCATCGGGCAAAGGTGCGACCCAGGTGGGCACGGACCAAAAATTGCCCCAATACTTTTTGTAGGCACGGCCAGACTAGCAAGCGGCGACGGAGGGGATCGGTTAACGAATTTGGTAGTCTCTGCACTAGAGGCATCCGGCTACTTTCGCCGCGAACAACCACCCACATGCAGACCCTGCTCGACTTCTGGCACTTCATTACACACCTGAACGAAACGCTGCCCGCGTTCATTGATGCGCATGGCAATGCGGTATACATGCTCCTGTTCGCCATCATCTTCATCGAGACCGGCCTTGTGGTGATGCCTTTTCTTCCTGGTGACTCATTGCTCTTTGTGGCAGGGTCCTTGGCGGCGATCGGTAGTTTGAACCTGGCTTTCCTTTTCGTCCTGCTCTTTGCCGCAGCGGTGCTTGGCGATAATCTGAACTACTGGGTTGGTCGCTTCTTCGGGCCACGGATCGTGAAATGGAAAACCTTCGGGCGGGACCTGGTGCAGCAGAAACACTTGGACAAGACGCACGGTTACTTCGAGAAGTACGGCGTTAAGACCATCATCATCGCGCGCTTCGTGCCGATCGTGCGCACCATCACACCGTTCGTTGCGGGTGTTGGCGCCATGGACTACCGCAAGAAATTCCTGCCGTACGACATCCTCGGTGGGGCGTTGTGGATCGGGCTACTGCTATTGGCCGGCTTCGTATTTGGTCAGCACCCGTTCGTGAAAAAGCACTACGAGGCGGTGATCCTGGGTATCGTCTTCATCAGCGTTCTGCCGATGATCGTGGAATTCGTTCGCTTGAAGTTGGGCAATAGATCCCAAGCCTGATCCGTTCTTGGCCCCGTGCAACGTTACGGATTGATCGGCAAGGCATTGGGGCATTCCTTCAGCAAGGAGTTCTTCACCGATAAGTTCAAACGTGAAGGGCTCGCGGACCATCGTTATGATCTCTTCGAGCTAGCCGACATCAGTGACTTTCCGCAGCTGGTCCAAGCTGATCCGGAACTCCGTGGGATGAACGTCACCCTTCCGTACAAGCAGAGCGTGATCCCTTATCTCACGTCGCTCGATCCGCTGGCAGCGGCCGTTGGAGCTGTGAACACCATCGCTATCCGGAATGGGGAATTGATAGGGCACAACACGGATGTGTTCGGTTTTCGTTCGCTCGTGGAACCGATCATCGGCTCGTTGCGCGATCCGGGTAGCGACGTTCGACCACGGGCTTTGGTGCTGGGCAGTGGTGGTGCAAGCCGTGCGGTGGCTTATGTGTTGCGTGAAGCCGGTATCCGGTTCCGTATCGTGAGCCGTGACCGTTCTCGCGGCGAACTCACTTGGGACATGGTGGATCGCACGATCGTGAGCGTATGCAAATTGATCATCAATACCACACCGATGGGCATGCACCCCAACGTGGAAGAAGCCCCACCCCTGCCGTACGAGGCGTTAACAACCAAGCATGTGCTCGTGGACCTGATCTACAACCCCGAGCGAACGCGCTTTTTGAAGCATGGTGAAGAAATGGGCACGCGTACGATCGGCGGACTGGCCATGCTGCATGCGCAGGCCGAAGAGGCTTGGCGGGTGTGGAAAGGGTGATCGAACGCTGGTTCCCGGCTACCGCAAATACGCCCGCACCGCCATCAGGATAACGCATCCCAAGAACATAAGTATGCTGATGCGATTGATACCATGCATAAAACGCATGTTCACATTGGGGTCGCTCTTGCCGAAAAGCGTTGTTGGATTCAGGTAGTAGAGGATACGCTTGAGGAACATGGGCGGGAAGTGGCTTTGTTCAGAACCACGAAGTAAACACACTGGCGGTTCGATCGTTCGGCAGCTGCTCAAAGAACGGCTATGTGATCGCCTTGGGTTCGTATTCCTTGAGATTCAGAATTTACCCGACGGTACTTGAAGAAGACAGCAGCTGATAGGCAACCGGCACGTGTATCTTTCGTCCACTGAGCAAACCACACGATCATGAAGCAAGCTCTTACACTTTCAGTGTTGCTAATGCTGATCACCCCGACCGCTCTGGCGCAGTATGACACGCTTTGGGTTGGGCCGCCAGAATCGGCGAGCACAGGATTGGTGAACACACCTTTTCCAACTGGCGCCGCCCAAGCCGCACGCACGCAATATTTGGTGCGCAGTCAGGATCTGGAACTAGCCGGTCTGTTGGAGAGCATAAGTGTTTTGGGCATCTGCTTTCAAGTAGTGGATGACGATATCACCAACCCCACATGCTTGCTGGACATTCATACACACATGAAGAATGAAACCAGCACCAGCTTGGCTGACTTCGTCCAAACAGGGCTTATGGAGACCAGCACCGACCCACAGATCAATCTGAACGAAGGGGTTCTCGGGATCGTGTTCGACACTCCATGGCAATGGATAGGTCCGGGAATGAACGCCATCGTAGAGGTCAACTACGAGCGTGGTGCGGAGGTTGGTCTAAGTCCGCGGATCATTTTGGATCAGGACTTGGACTACGCTGCAACGTTCACGGGGCGCACTCAACAGAACATCATGGGCCATGACATCAACAGTTTCTACCCACCGGACGTGGAAACCGGCAGCGACAACAGCCTTCCGGCGATGGGCTTGCTGGTGCAGTCGTTCGCATCGTCTATGCTGGAGCACGATGGGGCGGCTTCCTTGGGCCTGTTTCCAAATCCTTCCAACACAACGTTGAATATCCAGGCACCAACCGGGACGGGCTCATTCCGTGTATCCGATATGTGCGGGCGGATCGTCCGTCAAGAGTCGCTCTCTTCACCTGCGGGTCAAGTGGACATCAGTTGGCTGCCGAAGGGTTGTTACACCCTGAGTGCGTTGTTGGTGAACGGTGCCAGGGTATCTGGCATGTTCATTAAAGAGTAGCACTTCTTGAAAGCGAAAGGCCTGCGACGGCAATAGCTTCGCGGCCCGATGCCCTTCGAACTTATCAGTGAATTCACGCCCACCGGCGACCAACCCGAGGCGATCAAGCAATTGGTGGAGGGCGCGCGCGAAGGCGTTCCCTACCAAACACTCCTGGGTGTTACAGGCAGCGGAAAAACGTTCACGATCGCCAACGTGATCGCGCAACTGGATCGGCCTACCTTGATCCTGAGCCATAACAAGACGCTCGCAGCGCAGCTGTACGGCGAGTTCAAGCATTTCTTCCCGAACGATCGCGTGGAGTATTTCGTGAGCTACTACGACTACTATCAGCCAGAGGCGTACATCCCCACAAGCAACACGTACATCGAGAAAGACCTCTCGATCAACTCGGAGATCGAAAAGCTGCGGCTCAGCGCGAGCAGTGCCTTGCTCAGTGGCAGGCGGAATGTGATCGTGGTGGCGAGCGTGAGTTGCATTTACGGCATTGGTAACCCGGCGGAGTTCCATAAAAGCGTGGTGCATGTGAAGAAGGGCCAGAAGATCAGCCGGAACAACTTGCTCCATTTATTGGTAAGCGCCTTGTACAGCCGAAAGGACATCGAACCGGGGCGTGGCAATTTCCGGGTCCGCGGTGACGTGGTCGAAGTGAACCTGGCCTATGCCGATGAAGGGGTCCGCATCCACTTTTGGGGTGACGAGATCGAGAAATTGGAACGCTTCGACATGGCAAGCTCAAAGACGCTGGAGACCATGGAAGGCACCACGATATACCCGGCCAACATCTTCGTGACCAGCCGAGACACCATGAACGCGGCTATCCATGCGATACAGGAGGACATGGTGAAGCAGGTGGCGTTCTTCAAGGAGATCGGCAAGCATCTGGAGGCGAAACGACTTGAGGAACGTGTGCTCTACGATCTGGAGATGATGCGCGAACTCGGCTACTGCAGTGGCATCGAGAACTACAGCAGATACTTCGACCAGCGCCAGGTGGGCCAACGCCCCTTCTGCCTGCTGGATTATTTCCCCGAGGACTTCCTGATGGTGATCGACGAAAGCCACGTAACGGTGAGCCAGATATCGGCCATGTACGGCGGCGATCGATCACGCAAAAAGAACCTGGTTGAATATGGTTTCAGGTTGCCGAGCGCAATGGACAATCGTCCCTTGAAATTCGAGGAGTTCGATAGCATGATCAGCCAGACCATTTTCGTGAGCGCCACCCCCGCGAACTTCGAATTGGAACGCAGTGAAGGCGTGGTCGTGGAACAGGTTGTGCGACCCACAGGTTTGCTGGACCCGCCCATCAGCGTGCGCCCAAGTGTGAACCAGATCGATGACCTGCTGTACGAGATCCGCGAGCGCAGCAAAAAACAAGAGCGCGTGCTGGTAACCACACTCACCAAGCGCATGGCCGAAGAACTCAACGAGTTCATGGGCAAGAACGGGGTGAAGTGCAAATACATCCACAGCGACGTGGAGACCTTGGATCGCATCGAGATCCTGCGGCAGTTGCGGCTGGGCATGTTCGACGTGCTCATCGGGGTGAACCTGCTGCGGGAAGGATTGGATCTGCCGGAAGTCTCGCTAGTGGCGGTATTGGATGCGGACAAGGAAGGCTTCCTGCGGAGCGCTCGCTCGCTCACCCAAACGGCAGGGCGTGCCGCTCGTAACGTGAACGGGCAAGTGATCTTTTACGCCGACAAGATCACGGACAGTATGCAGCGCACCATGGACGACACCGAGCGCAGACGCGATAAACAGGTCGCCTACAACACAGCCAATGGGATCACCCCTACCCAGATCAAGCGCGAGCGTTCGGATGTCATGAACCAAACGAGCGTGTTGGACCGCTACAACGAAGGCCGGACAAAGGCCTATGTGGAGCCGGAAGAACGCAGTTTGGCAGCGGATCCGGTGATGAAATACATGAGCGTTGAGCAGCTTGAGAAGAACGCCAGCCTGCTGGAAGCACAGATGAAAAAGGCGGCCAAAGAACTGGACTTCATCGGTGCGGCGCAATTGCGAGATGAGTTGTTCGCCATGCGCCGGCTCATCGACGAAAGGACAGTGGTGAAGGAGGCCTGATGGCCGTTTCCAGCCGCGCGCAGGGACAATGTATTTTCACGGCGTCAAGGCGAGGACCGTTCGAGCGGTCGTTTCGTCCTTTTTTTTCGTCAAAGCGTTCAGAACCAACGTTCATGAAAAGAGCATTACCCCTCTTCGTACTTCTCACGGGCCTTTGCTGTCCGTCTTTCACGCAAGCACAACTCGCCTTCGGTGGCCAGCCTTATGGCGTTCGCGCCAGCCGCTTGGGCATGCCGGATGCACCTGAACTGCGGTTGCCCGATGTGGATGTTGCAGCCTTGGAAGCAGAGGATGCCGCCCGAACCGCAGCAGGTTACAAGGGCGTGTACCGCTTCGGGTATATGCACTCCGTTCAATTGGATTCGCAGAACCACGGTGTTTGGCACACCATGCCCAACGGCGATCGTGTTTGGCGAGTGGCATTGTTCTGTCCCGGAGCAAAAGGAATCGGCGTGATCTTCAGTGATTATGTGGTTCCTGAAGGTGCCCATGTATTCCTGTACAACCACCAAGGCGATCGCTTGGGAGGGTTCACTGCCCAGAGCAACCCCGGACATCAGGTGCTGGGTGTGCAGCCCGTAAAGGGTGATCACTTGACGATCGAATATGTTGAACCTGCGAATGTGGCGGGCCAAGGTTCACTCACCATTGGTACGGTCACGCACGTTTATCGCTCGCCAGGTATGGGCTTTGACCGTGACCTTGGGGACAGCGGCGCTTGTAACGTGAATACTATTTGTCCAAGTGGCGATGATTGGCGCCCTGAGATCCGCTCTGTAGCGCTTGTATTGGCCGGTGGTGGCTCATGCACGGGCACCTTGGTGAACAACTGCGCCAACGACAGCATCCCTTATTTCCTCACTGCCAACCACTGTCTGGAAGGAGGCGCCACACCTGACACGTGGGTGTTCCGCTTCAACTGGGATAGCCCTGTGTGCGACCCAACCGAGAACGGGCCAACGGATATGACCGTGAGCGGTAGCACACAATTGGTGGCGAACCCCGGAAGCGATATGCTCTTCTTGCAACTCAACAGCCAGCCCCCTCCCGAATTCGATGTGACCTACAGCGGATGGGACGCGACCGGTGCCGTGCCCGACAGCGGAACATGCATTCACCATCCACGAGGAGATATCAAGAAGATCAGCCACGACAACAACCCTCAAGCGCAGGCGAACGCCATTGATGTAGGCAGCGGCCCGGCCGATTGCTGGCACGTGTTCAACTGGGACAGTGGCACCACCGAACCCGGCAGCAGTGGCAGTGCGCTTTGGAACCAGGACCATCGGATCATTGGGCAGCTTTACGGTGGAGCGGCAACCTGCGATAACAATGTGGATGATTATTACGGGCGCTTCGATGTGAGCTACCCGTTCATTTCTGAATGGTTGGGCGACTGCGATACGCTGGATCTCTTGGACCCCGGATACACCGTTCCTGTGATCCAGAACGATGCCGCGATCACCAGCATCAGTAACGTTGGCGCCAACATCTGCGGCGATAGTGCTGTAGCACCGAATGTTACCTTGAAGAACAATGGCGCTGCGTTCATGCAAACCGTGTCGATCAGCTATTGGATAATCGGTGGTGCGAGCAACATCGTTCCTTGGGTCGGCAACCTGGCACCCAACCAGACAGTCAACGTCTCCCTTCCGGCGATCGCGATAAGCACAGGACCGCAGACTTTGGTGGTAGGCACGCTTCAACCCAATGGACAGCTTGATGGCAACAGTGCTGACAACAACGACACGTTGGAATTCGTGGCGAACACGCCGGCCGAAGAAGTGATCCTTTCACTTTCACCCGATGACTATGGCCAGGACATCACGTGGGAACTGTCCAACGATCAAGGTACGGTCTTGTACCAAGGAGGTCCATACGCCGACGGGGATACAACAACCATAGAACGTGAATTCTGTCTTGGAGAGGACTGCTATGTTTTCACGATCAATGATGAATTCGGCGATGGGATCTGCTGCACTGAAGGCAACGGTCATTACACGATCGAAGGTGGGTTCACCACGTATGTGGAGAGCGATGGCGATTACGGCTTTGGTGAAACACAGGAATTTTGCATTGCTGGTGTTGGGGTCCCCGAACCAGCAGGATCGATCGGATTCCAACTATGGCCTAACCCATCGAACGGAAACGTGAATATCCGTTTGAGCGGCGCGAATTCGGGAACGATCGCATGGACGCTGAGCGACTTGGCAGGTCGTACGGTGAACTTCGGAACACTCAACGGAACAACTGTTGACCAAAGCATACGTCTCCCTGGATCGGCTGAAGGCAGTTACATCCTTCGTTTGAGGATCGGCGATCAACTCGTTGCGAAACCATTGCTACTAAAGAGATAAACCATCCCATCCACCTTTCAGGAAGCCCGCCGGTTCAATTGCCTTGGCGGGCTTCCTCGTTCAACTGGATGCTGGCGTGTCTGTTAGTACTACTTCATTGTCCTGAACGGTTCGCCCCGCTAAATTCGGACCGGATTCAAAAATGAGCCTTCCACCCACGGCCTTGCGTCTTTGGAACAAGTAACCCAATTGCGCGTTCACTAATCGTCAACTTCTCAAGATGAACACACCAATACATTCCATTGCTCTCAGCACAGCGCTCCTTTGCTCGATATCGCTTTCCGCCCAAATAAGCTTCGGGGGAAACCCGATAGGCTTGAAAGCTGAAAAACTTGGCCTGCCGAAAGCGCAGAAGATCGATCTTCCTGCGGTGGACGTGGAAGCGTTGATGGCCGAGGATGCGGATCGCGCTGCCCAGGGAGTGAAAGGCCCCTTCCGCTTCGGTTTCAATCATGAAGTCGATCTCACCATGGCGAACAGTGGTACGTGGAACGAACTGGCTGATGGAACGCGGCTTTGGCGCTTACGACTTCATTGTCCTCAATCCATCAGCATCAATTTTGTTTTCAGTGAATATGTAGTTCCGGAAGGAGCGCGTGTTTTTGTGTACAACACAGCGGGAGATCAGCTTGGTGCATTCACACAGGCAAGCTCAGGCGGGGCGTTTGAAATGGGTGTTTCACAGCTCGCTGGTGATCTGATCACGGTGGAATTTGAGGCCCCGGCGACCATCGCCGATCAAGGCCAATTGCGGATCTCACAGGTAACCCACGCTTACCGCGATGTATTGGGCCTCTCGAAAGGACTTGGCGACAGCGGTTCCTGCAACAACAACGTGATCTGCCCAGTGGGTGATGACTGGCGGGATGAGATCGCATCGGTGGCCATGATCACCGTTGGCGGAAGCGGTATTTGCACGGGTAGCCTGATCAACAACTGCGCGAACGATGGCGCCCCGTACTTCCTGACGGCGAACCATTGCACCAGCGGCAGCAACGTGGGTACGTGGACGTTTCGTTTCAATTGGGAAAGCCCCGTCTGTGGAACCAATTCCAACGGACCTACGAACCAGACAGTGGCAGGAAGTAGCCTCCTGGCCAACAGTGCCGGTAGCGACGTGGCGCTTTTGGAACTGAACACGACACCTCCGGCGAACTACGATGTTTACTACGCTGGTTGGGACGCAACAGGAACAACACCTTCCAGCCAGACATGTATCCATCATCCAAGTGGCGACATCAAAAAGATCAGTTTCGACAACAATGCTGCTACACAGGGCTCTTTCGGAGGGGCGCAATGCTGGCGCATCCTGGCTTGGGAAGATGGCACAACGGAGCCTGGAAGCAGTGGCAGCGGTTTGTGGAACCAGGACCATCGACTGATCGGTCAATTGTACGGTGGCGAAGCGAATTGCAGCAACAATGTGAACGACTACTTCGGTCGCATGAACGTGAGCTATCCCCTGCTCGATACATGGCTTGGTACCTGTGCCACAACCCTCGATGGTTGGGGACCGAACAGCACACCATTGGGATTGGATGCTTCTTTGAACGCCATCACTGGCATTGATGACGCATACTGCAACGTAGGCCAGATCTCTCCAAGCATCACGATCAAGAACACGGGCACCACGCCTTTGACATCGGTAGTGTACAACTTTGACCTTGACGGAGGTGCCAATACGACGAACACATGGAACGGAAACCTTGTAGCCGGTGCCTCGCAGGTGATCGCCCTGGGCAACATCGCTGTGGGAAATGGTCCGCACACCTTCAATGCAAGTGTGGCAAGTCCCAATGCTGGCACGGATGAGAACCCAGGGAACAACACGCGCAACAAAACATTCACAGTTGCGAATCCGGGCGCCAGTATTTCGTTGTCCATCACGCTGGACGACTACGGTTCTGAAACCAGTTGGGACCTGAGTTCTGAAACAGGAACTTCCCTGTTCACGGGCGGGAGCTATGATAACAACGCCCAGGGAACCGTGATCAACGAAACCTTCTGTCTTGGCGAGGGTTGCTATGTCCTGACCATGAGCGACGCATATGGAGACGGGATCTGCTGCGACTTCGGCAATGGTGATTACGAGGTTCTCGACAGCTTTGGCGCGGTGCTCGTGAACGGGAACGGCGGATTTGGTGACAGCGCCGAGACACCTTTCTGCGTTGGTAACGTTGGAGTTGATGAGCCTACGTGGGCTGAAGGGATCCGCCTATTCCCGAACCCGAGTAACGGACAATTCCAATTGGTTCTGCCTGCGCATGAAGGGTCGATGCAACTCGTGATCCATGACATGCAAGGCCGCGAAGTTTGGCGGCATTCGATCAACGGCTCAGGCTTGATGCCCCTCGATGTGACTGAATTGGCAGAAGGTCAATATGGCCTGGAGTTGTCTGGCGCAACCGGACGTGCGATGCGATCACTGACCATCGTCCGCTAAAAAGCAAAGCACGAAAGGCCCCATCGGTATTCGCCGGTGGGGCTTTTTCATTCAATGTTTCACCAAGTAGTACAACAATTTCGCGTACTCGTTCTGTACCATCATCATACCCTGCTCGGTCCGCCACCATGTTTCATGACTGAAATCACGGCTTTCCGCACCATGCAAAAGCACGGTGATGCCCTTCTCTTTGAACCGGTTCTCGAAAACGTTGCGGACACGACGAAGATGGAACCCGTGACTTACGATGATCACTGTGTCGACACTGGTTGCCTGCTCTCTTTCCAGTAAGGCGATCGATTCTTCTTGCGTACTGGTGCCCTCCTTGAACGACACTATCCTATCCGCAGGAACGCCACATCGCTGGATAACAAGCTTGGTCATATCGCTTTCCGTGAGATCGATGCCTACCTCCTGAAGATCCCCGGGAACACTCTTACCAGTGCATACGAATCGATCACAGAGCCCTGCGAAATAGAGTTTCGCCGCCTCCTCGCCTCTGTCGGTCGCGGAACCTCCGAGTACAAAAACCACATCCGCATGCGCTAACGGATCTTCACTGACCAAGTAATTGCCCACACCCCGAAGGATGGGTAACCGCAATAGGAAGATCAACACGCCAACAGCAAACGCGCCCGCACAACGTTTCATGAACCGTGACCTCCACCACGGAACTGAGGGAAGAAAAGGCTTTGCGACGGGCATACCTGCGGTGATCAGTAGGTGCCACTACGCCGGCGCAATGCCCACTCCAAGGTGAGCAAGGCGAGCAACAAAAAGAACAACCAGCGCAATCCGATAAGGTCATTGAAACTGGCGTGGGCGTAGCTGCGAGGAACAATGGCCTTCTTCGTTGCGATGGCCTCCAGAATACGATCGACATCATTCGCATGAACCATCACACCTTGCGTCTTCGCGGCAATGCCTGCCCACAGGGCATGGTCCGCAACAGTGCTCATTTGCTCAGCTATCATCGCACGCACGAGCAACTCGCCTTTGGTCGATAGGCGCTCCCCGTCCAATGTTGTGTTCGCGGTATAGGTATAGCGACCCGGAGGTAGGGAACCCGCTTCAAGCTTGTATCCATTGCCGATACGACTGAACGCATAAGCAAGGTCCTTACCCTCCTCATCCTTCAGAACGATCGCCACCTCGGGGGTGTTGACAGCCTCATAGCTCGCATTGTACAGCTCGGCGTCAAGGATCACCGGCTCGTTCTGGGAGAACTCTTGCGGATGCCTTACACGGAACCGGCTCTTGTCCTGTTTGAGCGCGAGGTAGGCCACCATCTTGTGAACGAGCTTGTCGAAATGCGCATGCGAACTGTACATCTGCATATCAGCCAACCGCCAGCGCCATAATCCTTCCCCACAGGTGATCGCGCTGTGCCGTTCGCCTTGCGGCTGGATGGCCATCAGTGGATAGTTGGTGCGCACGACGCCCACCTTTTGGAACATCAATGCAGTAGCGCCTCGGCCAAGTTCATAGGTTCCGATCGGCACTTGCAATGGCGGGAACCGTTCGAAAGCCCGTGCTTCCTCAGGTTCCACCGTGAACAGCGCGAAGTCAGGGTTCATCCCGCCTTGCGCATCGTTCACCATGCGCTGACCGGATGTGATCTCCAAACCGCCACCCAACGCGTTCACCTGATTGAAGTCGGTATTCTGCCCCAGGATCGTCCACGTAGGGATCTTCCTTTCCAGAATGCGCGTCAGAACAGGCTGAATGGCAGCATAGCCGGAAGGAAGCTGGTGCAACACGATCAGATCGAAATCCTCTGGCTTGCCTTGGAACGTGGAGGCATAGGCGACTTCGGTCGAATATCCGTCGAGTCCGTTCATGCTCTCACGCAGGGCGGCAACATCCGGATGTGGGCCGAGGGCGAGGATCAGCACTTTCTGCCGGTCGTCCAGAACATCGATGTAAACTGTTTGACTATTGTTCACCAAGCTGGCTTCACCATTCCGCTCACTGATCCGAACCGTGTAACGCTGCAACCCCGCAGCGTCAGCCTTCACCATCAAAGGCACCTCGGTGATCATGGGGTCGGTTGACACAACGAGGTCCTTCCCTAAAACCTCTTTGCCGTCGCGCGCTATGGAAACCCTGATCCTTTCGCCTTTGAAATGCCTCGCTTCAACACGGGCGACCACCGGGAATTCGTTGCCCAAGTACGTGATCCGGTTGTGATCCACATTCCGCAGAACGAGATCAGGCCGAACGATGGTATCGCCCAATGCGATCGTGAAAACGGGTACGCCCAAACGCTCAGCTGCCAATTGCGGGTCGCGGCCTCTGTTGAAGATCCCATCGCCATCGATGATCACCGCACCGAGATCGGGTCCAGCGAAACGATCATAAGCCGCTCTAAATACCTGATCGATATCGGTTTGCGCCTCCTGCTGCGAGAAATCCAAACCATCCTTCACCGCGGAACCATAAGTGAAGGACCTCACTTCGTAGCTATCCCCGAGCTTATCTGAAAGCCCTTTCAAGGCTTGTTGGTAGGAAGACCGTAAAGCCGCGGTATCACCGGCCGCCGTGAGCGAAGAGGAACCGTCGTGAGCCAGAACGATCACAGGCTTCCGCACTTCGCGGAGGAATACACGAACCATGGGTTCCAACAGGAAAAAGGCCAACGTAGCGATCACCAAGGCCCGAGCGGAGGCAAGCATCCATTGCAAGGAGGTGCTCCAGCCATGTTTCTCAGGGGTTTGGCGGTACAACAGCCAGGCACACAGAACACCCAGTGCGAAACAAAGTGGCAGCAGCCAAAGGGAATAGGACGTCGTCAGGCTCACTCGGCTTTACCTCAGCACTGGTGCGCTTCGGCTGGAAAGGGGTGCGAAGATCGTTCAACTCCGCGCTCGCTTCAGCGGCGCATCAGGTCGATTATGTGAACCTATGTCAACATACCACCACACACGTGCATCGTTTGCCCGGTGATGTACGTGCTCATATCGCTACCGAGGAACACGCAGGCATTGGCCACATCAACAGCCGTACCGCCCCGCTTCAGCGGAATAGCGTCGCGCCAGCCTTGAACAGTTTTCTCGTCGAGGGCGCCGGTCATTTCTGTTTCGATGAACCCGGGTGCGATAGCGTTGCTGCGGATATTGCGCGAGCCCAACTCCAATGCAACGCTTTTCGTGAACCCGATGATCCCGGCTTTGCTGGCCGCATAGTTGCTCTGGCCAGCATTTCCCTTCACCCCCACCACACTGCTCATGTTGATGATGCTGCCACTACGCTGTTTCAGCATGGTGCGCATTACGGCCTTGGTCATGTTGAACACGCTCTTCAAGTTGGTGTTGATCACCGCATCCCAATCCGCTTCGCTCATGCGCATGAGCAACTGATCCTTCGTGATCCCGGCGTTGTTCACCAGGATATCGAGCTTCCCCCATGCGTTCACCACTTGGTCCACTGCGGTTTGCGCGCTCGTGAAATCAGCGGCATTGCTCTGGATCGCCATCACCTTCCTGCCATTCCCTCCTAATTCCTCGGCCAGCGCATTCGCCTTCTCAGGGCTACTCACGTAGGTGAATGCCACATCAGCACCTTCCTCCAGGAATCGTTCAACAATGCCTCTACCGATACCGCGTGTTCCGCCGGTGATAAGAGCGACTTTACCTTGAAGAAGTGCCATGATCGTTGCTTTTGGATGGAACCGTGGGTGCGGGCGAATGTATGCGAGGCGGGGAAGATCGACCCATAGGGATCCAAAACAGCTCAAGAACCAGCCCTTATCCAGGAGTATGTGGAATATCAAATGAACGCGCATCCCACAAATTGGGGATGCCCATCGTATCGAACCAGGGGGGCGAGCGGTCTACATTTGGGGAACTAAATCGAACCGGTCATGACATCACCACTATCTCTCTGTCTCACTCGAAATTTTGCTGCCTTGTCGCTGGCATTGATCGTACAATCGGCGATCGGTCAACAGCAGCGGCCAACTCTACCTGCACCCAAGGCGAACAAGCCGTTCATTACAGGCGATGCGAAGTGCAGTGCTGTGAAGACCACGGCCCTTTCCGGGGTGGTATCGAACGCCACCATCAAGACAGCATGGGCCAACAGCGTGCGATCGCTGGATATTCACGAGCATGAGTTGCCCGAAGTAGAGGCGATCAAGGAAGCGAAACTGGCAGCCAAATTGGCTTCAACGATCCCTGGGAAACCGGGACCCAATGGATCGGCAAAATCAGTAACTCCTACCGTAGGCAGCAACTTCGAGGCGAACTGGAGTACACAACAAACACCGCCGGACAACAGCATGGCCATCAGCAATGGTGGATGGATCGTAAGTACGAACAACGATGCGATCGTGTATTACCAGACCGATGGAACGGCCAGCTATGGCGCGGCTTGGGCGGACTTCTTCAGCGGCCAATCAGGATTGAACGCCAACATCTACGACCCGAAGATCCTGTACGACAGCCAAGCAGATCGCTTCTTTATGGTTGTGCTGCATGGTTCACAAGCGGATAATTCAAGATTGCTTTGGTGCTTCAGCCAATCCAACAACCCGAACGACGGCTGGAACATTTACCAGCAAGATGGCAACGTATTGGGCACGAATGATTGGTTCGACTATCCAAGCCTGGGTGTGAGCAACAACGAAGTGTACCTCAGCGGAAATCTGTTCACGAGCGGCGCCAACCAGTTCGATCAAGCGGTGCTGTTCCAGATCCAGAAAAACGCGGGGTACAACGGTGGTAGTTTGAATTGGCAATATTGGTATGGCCTCACGGCTGATATTGGCGCCTTCACCGTTACCCCGGCCAGTTGGGGGCAGAGCGGCAACTACGGCCCGGGCATACTGTTGGTCAGCAGTGTTTCAGCCGGTGACAATCGCTACGTGGTGTGGGATCTTACGAACGACCTTGGTTCGAACCCTAGCCTCAACGCGTACACCGTGAACGTGGCGAGCTATGCACCTTCCGCCGAAGCGCAAATGCCGGGTAACAGCGATCTGCTGTCTGTGGGCGATTGCCGGATCCTTGGCGCTTTCTATTTGAACGGGACCTTGCATTGCATACACGCTGGCGATGTTGGCAGTGGCTGGTGTGGATTGAAATACACCCGGATCGATCTCAACAACCTTGCTCCCACCCAGAGTTCCTTTGGTAACCCGGGCGTTATCGATATGTCGTACCCTCAATTCACCTCGTATGCCACCGGGACTGGGGACCCGAGTGTGATGGTTGCCTTTTTGCGCAGCAGTACAAGCGTATTTCCCGAAGTGGCGGTGGTGAACTGCGATGCGAGCATGAACTGGAGCAACAGCACCTTGGTGAAAGAAGGCGAGACCTACGTGGACTTTATCCAGGGTACCGATCGATGGGGAGATTATACCGGTATGGCACGCAAGCACAATGCGAGCGAGCCAGAAGTATGGTTGGCGGGTTGCTACGGTGCCAATGTGCAAGGTCAATTGGACCATACGTGGAAAACCTGGATAGCGCAGATCGGTGATGGTTTCTCGGGCGTTGCGGAACGTGGCACTGAAAACAACGCACAAGTTTTCCCTTCACCAACGTTGGACTTCTTCAACCTTACGTACACGGTTACCGAACGTGAGCAGCACACGATCGAGTTGCATGATATGAGCGGCGCACTCGTGAAACTACTGTTCCAAGAAACCCAGAGCCCCGGCGAATACCGCTTGAGCTTCAATCGTGGCCAGCTCTCCGCTGGACAATACGTACTCACCATTCGCACCCCATCAAAGATCCTTGCCGATGAGAAACTGGTTATTCAGTAGCGCCGTTCTAGGCCTGTTGCTCGTATTCGGTTGCTGCGGTCATAAAGACGCAGCGACTGGAGCTACCGACAACAACACACCCGCAGGTAGTGATGGAAAAACGCGCACCGAGGCACCTAAGCACAACGCCCCGGATCAAGACCGTATCGACAGCTTGAAACGAGAAAAACAGAAGGAAAAGCCGTAACCCGGAACTCTCCTGGAGTCAGCGGGCGTCTATTCTGGATGCCCGCTGACGCTATTTTAGGGCACGCAACTCGTGCACCATGCCCAGCTTGTTCGACCGCTCACATGTGGAAACCGTCATTGAACGGATCGCCAAACTCACCCCGCAGAGCAAAGCGAAGTGGGGCACCATGTTCGTAGACCAGATGCTGGCCCACTGCCAACAGCCATTGCGGGTGGCCTTGGGTGAATTGAAACCGAAGCGCACATTCCTCGGGATCATGGTGGGGCCGTTGGTCAAGAAGAAACTGACCTCGGGCAAACCCTGGTCACAAGGTCTTCCGACCGACAAGGACTTCCTGATCATCGATCGCCGGAAATTCGAAGATGAACGGAGGCGACTTTCCGAGCTTGTTCGTCGTTTCAATGCTGGCGGTGCTGGGGGCTTGAGCAAAACACCTCACCCCTTCTTCGGAAAACTCACGTCGAAAGAATGGGACCAGTTGACGTGCAACCACCTGGACCACCACTTGCGCCAGTTCGGGGTGTGATCCGCAGGTATGCGTAATAGGCTATCTCTCCTTGCGGTGTTGGTGACCGCTGTCGTTCTGTTGTGGACACGGTTCGAATACAGTGAGGTGCGCGGTTGGAGCCCAATGAAAGTGACCACGTGGGATGCGCTCGCTTACTATGGCTATCTGCCTTCGGTGTTCATCTATCACGACATCGAGCGAATGGATTGGATCGAGCCGATCGACAGTGCTTACCAAGTAGTGGGCACAGGAGGGCTCTACCAAATACTTCCTGCGGAAAACGGGAACCGTGTTGACAAGGTGATGATCGGCGTTGCCGCGATGGAACTACCGTTCTTCTTCCTTGGGCACATCGCAGCAGGAGCCCTCAATTTTCCACAGGACGGCTTCTCCCTTCCGTACCAATGGGCCATCGCCTTCTCACCGCTGGTGTATTGCATACTGGCGTTGTTCCTATTGCGACGCGTTCTGCTTCGTTGGTTCAGCGACCGAACTGTTTCACTGGTGCTCCTGCTTTCCATTCTGGCCACCAACGCGATCCAGTACATCAGTGTAGACAATGCACAAACACATGGTTTCCTGTTCGCGCTCTACGTCCTGGTGATCTGGGCTACGGTAAAATGGCATGAAGAACCGAAGCCCAAGTGGGCGGCATTGATCGGTGCGACGATTGCGCTCGCCACGTGTACCCGGCCTACGGAACTGATCATGCTTTTCATTCCGCTGCTGTGGAATACACAGACCAAGGAGCTCGCGAAGGAAAAATGGGCCCTGGTCCGGGCACATCGGTCGCAATTCATCTGGATGCTCATCGCTGCGTTCGTGATCGGATTCCCACAGCTCTTGTATTGGAAGATCGCAACAGGCAGCTGGGTCTATGAACTCGGAAGCAAATGGGACTTCCTCAACCCCCACTTCCGTGTACTGTTCGGCTGGGAAAAGGGCTGGTTCATCTACACACCGATCACCGTGTTCTTTGTGGCTGGCTTGTTCTTCCTGCGCGATAGGCCATGGGCGAAGAGCGTGCTTGTTTTCAGCCTGTTGAACATCTGGCTCATCATCGCCTGGCATGATTGGCGATACGGTGGTAGCTATTCCACCCGGGCATTGGTACAGAGCTATCCTGCATGGGCACTGGCATTTGGAGCGTTGATCGAACGTGTATTGGCCACGCGGTGGAAATACCTCTTCCTGACCGCCTGTGCCTATTTGCTGTTCGTGAACCTGTTCCAGATCACACAGTACAACAACCAAGTCATCCTGTACGACGGGATGACGCGTGAATACTACCAAGCCATCTACTTGGATGCTCATCCGGACGCGGGAGAACGTCTTCTATTGGAGCCCGATCAGAAGCCCTGAAGGCTGATCACCCCAGCACCTCCTTCACCTTCGCGCCGATCGTGGCCGGACTATCCACCACGTGGATCCCGCATTCACGCATCACTGCCTTTTTCGCAGCAGCACTTTCGTCGGCACCTGAAACGATGGCACCGGCATGGCCCATGGTGCGGCCTTTCGGCGCGGTCTCACCAGCGATGAACCCGACAACGGGCTTCTTGCAATTGGCTTTGATCCAATGTGCTGCGCGGATCTCCAGATCACCGCCGATCTCGCCGATCATAACGATGGCCTTGGTCTCCGGGTCGTTCGCAAAGAGTTGAATGGCTTCGAGCGTGGTGGTTCCAATGATGGGGTCGCCGCCAATGCCGATCGCCGTCGTGATACCCAAGCCTGCCTTCACCACCTGATCGGCGGCTTCGTAGGTGAGTGTACCAGATTTCGACACGATGCCTACGTTGCCTTTCTTGAAGACAAATCCCGGCATGATACCCACTTTGCATTCATCCGCTGTGATCACACCAGGGCAGTTGGGGCCGATAAGTGTGCAATTCTTTCCGCGGATGAATTCGCGCGCTGCCACCATGTCCTTCACCGGAATGCCTTCGGTGATGCAGACGATCACCTTGATCCCCGCATCGGCAGCTTCCATGATCGCATCCGCAGCGAACGCAGGCGGAACGAAAATGATGCTCACATCAGCGCCTGTGACTTTCACCGCCTCGCTCATGGTTTCGAACACTGGGCGATCGAGGTGCTTCTGGCCTCCCTTGCCCGGTGTAACACCACCAACCACGTTGGTGCCGTATTCGATCATCTGTTCCGCGTGGAACGTGCCTTCGCTACCGGTGAAGCCCTGCACCAGGACCTTGCTGTTCTTGTTGACGAGTACGCTCATGGTGGATCTTGAAATGCGCGGCGAATCTAATCGGCCTTGGAAGGAACGGAGGCGATCGGTGTGTAGTTGGTTCGCAAGTAGTTGAATATCAGTGTGAGCGTGCCCAGCATGATGGCACCGGCCACCCAGAACGGCAAGCCATAGCCCAAGGTGTACAGTGGCCCCGCGATGGCGGGTCCCAGCACACGCCCCATGGAGCCGAATCCCTGGTTCTGGCCCATTACCTCCCCTTGCTCATGTGGATCCGCTTTGCGGCTCAGGATGGATACCAAGCTCGGATTCAAGCAGGCGTTGCCGATCGAAAGCATTGCCATGGGTATCAGGCTGCACGCGATAAAGACCCAATTCATTGGAATGATGGAACCAGAAATATCGCGCAGACCCGCAGGCACAAAAGGGATCGCCGCCAATCCAAGGCCCACGAGGATACAGCCATAGATCATCATTTTCCGCTCCCCGAGAAAGCGGTTGAACACGCTGACCAATCCGCCTTGAGAAATGGCCGAAAGGATGCCGACCATGGAGAACATGAGACCGGTTTGCTCTACACTGAGGGCGAACTGGTCCTTCCACAAAAGCGAGATGGTCACGTTCATCATGCTGAAGGCCGTGATGTAAACGAAACCAATGAGGAAAATATCACGGAAGCGCGTGTCTTTGAGCGAAGCGAACGTACTGGCGATGGGCTTGAAATTGATCTTGCGGGTAGTGTCCTTCACCTTCAATGTTTCCGGAAGCATGGTGAACACGCCGAGCAGGTTCAACAGGCAAAGGGCAACCGCGAAATAACCCACAGCCTCAACACCGAAGCGATGGAAAATAATACCGCCGATCGCCGGGCCAAAAGCGAACGCCATTCCGAACGACGCACCCACGATAAGACCGATCCGCTTGGCACGGTCCTTCGGCGGCGTGATATCGCTCACGTAAGCCTGCGCTGCTGCAATGTTACCTGAACCAATGCCTGTAAGAATGCGGCTCGCGAACAACAACGCGATACTGGTGGCATGCGCAAAAATGACATAGCTGATCGCGCTCAGAACAATGGCTGAGACGATCACCGGCCGCCTTCCGTAGCGGTCACTGATGGATCCCCAGATCGGCGAGCACAGGAAAACCATCACCGAGAACACTGCGGCAGAAAGCGTGATGATCGTGTCGCTGGCGTGGAGCTCCTTGGCGAAATAAGGAACCACAGGAATGAAGATGCTGAAGCCCAGCAGATCGATGAAGATCGTTAGCCAGAGAATGAGCAGGCGACGATCCATGATCTATGTACTGGTGGCCTTTTCAACTTCGGAAGTACGCCGAACGTACGGTCGAATGATAAGACGGATCGTGTTCTTCCAGCTCATGTACTTCCACGCCCAGCCCATCAGCACTTGCAGCCTGTTGCGGAAACCCACTAGTGCCATCAGATGCACGAACATCCAACCGAGCCAGGCGATCCAACCACCAAAGTGCAACCTGCCTGCGTCCACCACCGCTTTGAACCGGCCGATGGTAGCCATACTGCCTTTATCCGCGTATGTGAATTCCTTCATCGGCTGACCGTTCGCTTTCCGGATCAGATTTCGCACGAACTGCGTGGCCTGTTGGATGGCGGCAGGTGCCACTTGCGGGTGGCCGAATTCCCACGCGCCTTCCTGCATGAAGGCCACATCACCGAGGGCATAAACATCCGGCACACCTATCAATTGATTGAAGCGATCCACCGAGTAGCGGTTCGCTTTCGGCTCAATGGCGGCCTCCAGTCCTGGGATGATAACCCCCTTCACTCCTGCTGCCCAGATCACCGTGCTGCTGTCCATGGTGCCGCCGTCCTTGAAGGTGATGGTCTCGCCGTTGTAGCTGACCACGCGGCCACCGAGCATCACCTCCACGCCCATGCTTTGGAGATAATCGAGTGCGTGCGCGCTGCTTTTCTCGGAGAAGTTCTTCAGCACACGCTCGTTGCTGTCGATGAGCACGATGCGCATACGGCCGCTGTCCAGTTCGCGGTACTCGCGTTTCAGGATCGTGTTGCGGATCTCGGCCAAGGCACCGGCGAGCTCCACTCCTGTAGGGCCACCGCCCACGATGGTGAAGTTGAGCTGGCGTTTCTGCGCGTGCTCGTCCTGTAGGTAGAGCGCGGCCTCAAAATCCTGGAGGAAATCACTTCTGATGTCGAGCGCCTGACCGATACTCTTCAGCTGCATGGCCTCGCGTTCGAGGTCCTTCATGCCAAAGAAATTCGTTTCGCTACCCGTTGCGAGCACGAGGATGTCATAGTGGAATTCACCGTGGTCGGTAACAACCACTTTGCGAGCAGGATCGACGGCGGTCACCCGCGTCATGCGAAAGGCCACATTGGGCATAGGCGCAACCGTTTTGCGGAACGGGTGAGCGATGCTGTCCGCACTGAGACTGGCTGTGGCGACTTGATACAGCAGTGGCTGGAAGCAATGGTGATTGTGCTTGTCGAGCAACATCACCTTGTAGGGTCGCCCCTCCAAGCCCTTGATCACTTCCAATCCCGCGAATCCACCGCCCACCACAACCACGGTTGGAAAGGCGAGCTCTTCATAGGCGTTGCGAACAGCTGTTGACATGTCTGGGGCCGAAGATCGCCCAATTTCGCGGCGAACATGTTGGAACAGGACACCATTTGCGCATTAAGCACGCCTCCCGGCGCTGGGGCCATTGCGGTAATACGTCTCAGCGGTCCTGAAGCCATGGCGATCGTGCGCCGGTGTTCGGACCTTTCGAAGAACATCGCCGCGCGCACTGCCTATTTCTGCAAACTGCGCGACGAAGAGGGTGATATCGACGAGGGCCTGGTAACGTGGTTCAAGGGCCCAGCCTCATATACCGGTGAGGATGTTGTGGAGATCGGGGTGCATGGATCCATGTACATACAGCAGCGATTGCTCACCGCACTCACCAAACAGGGCGCGCGTACCGCGAAGCCCGGCGAGTTCACCTTGCGTGCATTCCTGAACCGCAAGTTGGATCTGTCCCAAGCGGAAGCGGTCGCCGACCTCATCGCCAGCAGCAGCAAGGCCGCGCATAACCTGGCGTTACAACAATTGCGCGGCGGGTATAGCGAAAGGATCGAAGCGCTCCGCCAGCAGCTCATCGACTTTAGCGCGCTCATTGAACTGGAACTCGATTTCAGCGAAGAGGATGTGGAGTTCGCCAAACGCGATGACCTGCTCGCACTCATCAACGAACTGATCACTATCTGCAGCGATCTGATGAACAGCTTCCGCTACGGCAACGCGGTGAAGCAAGGCGTTCCTGTAGCCATCATCGGCGCGCCGAACAGCGGCAAGAGCACTTTGCTGAACACGTTGTTGCAAGAGGACCGCGCTATTGTGAGCGAGATCCCGGGTACCACGCGTGATACCGTTGAAGAAGCCATCACCATCGAAGGCGTGCTTTTTCGCTTCATCGACACGGCAGGCATTCGAAGTACGGAGGACACCATTGAGAAACTGGGGATCGAACGCAGCTACAAAAAGGCGACCGAGGCCAGTATTGTGATCCTGCTCGGTGATGCTTCGATAATGAACGAAAGCGCGTTCCGCACGCAGGCAACATTACTGCGCGAGCGCATCGGCACAGGGCCACAACTGATCCCGGTACTGAACAAGATCGACCTGCCGAACACTCAAACCGGCAGCTCTGTGATGCACATCAGCGCCAAGACCGGGGCAGGGATACAAGAACTGAAAGACGCGTTCATCGAGCACGTACATGCTTTGCAGGAAGGCGAAGGCGGCATCGTGGTCACTAACGTCCGCCATGTTGAAGCGCTAGGACACGCACGCCAGGCATTGCACGATGCACGGATCGCCATGACCAAGGGTGTAAGCGGTGAGTTCTTGGCCACGGATCTTCGCCGGGCGCAGCATCACCTCGGGGAGATCACCGGGCGGATCACACCGGACGATCTGTTGGGGAGCATTTTCGGGAAGTTCTGTATCGGGAAGTAGTGATCACGGACAACGATCCAGTGTCCGCCTCACGTCTTCGATGAACACATATTCATCGGCCCCATCGCCTTCCATCGCTGGGCCCATGCCCATGGTGCACACAGCTTCGATCACCCACGGATCGCCGCCGGTCTTCACCGCATTTCTGTAGGCCCTTTGGAGGTCCACGTTGTTGAACTTCACAAGCGCTTCGCCTTCCTCCTCCCCCATGTCCATGCCGCCAACGCATGGCCAGTTGAATTTGGAGCCGCAAGGCTTGAAACTCTGCGCATCGGCCATGTAGGTGAAGGCGCCCATGAGACGCATGCGCGGGATGGCATCACCGATCTCATCGGCGAGTTTGTCCAAGGACCGGTCGATGTTCGGGTCGAAGGCCACGCCCATCTCGTCCACACTGAGCAGTCCTTCGGCTGTGTAACGATAGAACTCAGGCTTATCACTGGCATACCCGATGGTGAGCAGACCGTTCACTGTATGCCACTGCCCGATGGTACCCGCGGGCAAGCTGTCGCGCCCGATATACTTCTGTTGAAGGATGAAGGTGCTGTCGCTGCGGATCCAGAGCTCTGTGTCGATACCCGGGCAATCAGAGCAAGGCAGTGTATCGGCGTAATAGCCGGGCCAGTTGGCTTCTATGACCTTCGAGATCGTGTTCACAACCGGCGTTGCACTGTCAGTGGGCGAAGATGGACCACCACCGCAACCAAACAAGAGCACGGACAGGGCGAGTATCGGTTTGCAACGCATGGTTCGAAAGTAGCACACGACCTTCGTAGCCACGATGGACGTCCCGCTGCTTTCGGCTTTCTACTTCGGCTCGGTGGAGCATTACCGCCTGTTGGTACAGCATGCGAAAGTGATCATCGATATCGGTGAGCACTACGAACGCCAGACTTACCGCACGCGTACTTCGATCGTTGGCCCGAACGGCAAACAGGACCTGGTCCTGCAGATCGCGCGAAAGAGTGGCGAAAAGATGCCCATGCGGAACGTTGGTTTGAGCTATGTGGAAAGCTGGCAACACCAGCACGTGCATGCCATCCGAAGTGCGTATGGAAATACGCCGTGGTTCATCCATTACATCGACGAGATCGAAGAAGTGATCTTGAAGAAGTACGATAGGCTCATTGATCTTGATCTTGCGACCATGCGGTTGGGAATGAAATGGCTTGGGTTGAAAACGGAGTTCGAACTTTCGGAGACGTATATCGAAGTGACGAGGGGCGAGGGGCGAGGAGCGAGTGCGGCATCGAATAGCACTTTCCACTCGCCACTCGCGACTCACCAACTAGTTGATCTGCGTTCGTTGTTACATCCTAAAAAACCGCTCCCTCCGGAAGTCACGCCTACTCCACTTTACGCCCAGGTATTCGCCGATAGGCACGGCTTCATTCCACGTATGAGCATCATCGATCTTGTGTGCAACAGTGGACCCGACTCTTTGGCCTGCTTGTCCGTTCGCTGATCCGCAGGATCAATACCTTGGCCGTAGCTAATTTGACAATACGCGGTCGACCCAACGGCACGGTCGTTGCCAACGCACACACGCAAACCTGATCCCATGTCACGAACCCTGACCCTGCTCTCCACCCTTTCTGCTCTCGCCTTCAGCCTGATCACCATCCGAAGCAATGCGCAAGCCGCACCCGCTTGGCAGGTCGCGCCAGGTGGCACTATCAGTTGGATCCGCACGACCAGCACGGGCAACCTGCTGGCCTGCACGAGCGAAGGATTGAAAGGCATCGACCCAGCCACGGGCAGTGCAGCGTGGACCGTGAAAGAACTGGCCAACGCACCTGAGAGCGGTTACGAGGAGATCACCAACACGCCCTTCGTTTCGCTGACGCCCGCAGGCGCTGATGACCAACTGGTTATCCTCGAACCCTTTGGAGGCAACGTACTCTTCAGCAGCCAGGCGAGCGGCATCGACCACATCGCCAGCAAGTATTTCCTGTACACCAACAGCGCGATCATTCTCGTTGGCCAGAGCGCCGACAAGAAAGCCGTGATGGCTTGTGTGGACATGGGTACGGGCATAGTGCGGTGGACCAAAGACGACGCGTTCAGCAAGCTCACCTCATGCGCCAGCGCGGGCAAAGACGCCATCCTGTTGAGCACGTTGTTCTTCGCCTACAAGCTGGATGCGAACACCGGCGATGAACTCTGGAAGCAGAGCCCCGATCCGAAGTTCGCCGGCATGGCGGGACTGATGGGCATGTTGGACAAGGGCGGCGCGAATTTGAAAGGACCGGCGGGCCAAACGCAAGGCGTCTTCATCACCACACCGGATTCTCCGGACCTGTGCTTCATGGGCCTTCAGCAGACAAAACAGAGCGAGAAGACAGATGCACAAGGCAAGACCACGACGACGATCAGTTACAGCACCTTCATCAACGCGTTCCGCATCAGTGATGGCGGCTATGCGTGGGCACAGCCGCTGGTGATGCAGCAGCAGCTCGGCACCATGGTTCCGGTGAAGCAAGGCCTCCTCGTAGGTGCCGCTGACAACAACGGGGTTGACATGCTCGAATACACCAGCGGCAAGGGACTATGGGGAAAGAACGGCAAAGGCATCAAGGTGAGCGGCCCGCTGAGCGGCGCTGTGGAAGTGGGCGATAAGACGTTGCTCACCTCTGGTGGTAAGGATGCCGTGGCGATGCTCGTGGACGGGAGCGGTATGGAGTTATGGGACAAGAAGGTGAAACTCGATGGCGCCATTCAACGAGTTACGCGTATGTCCGACGCTCTGCTCATTGCCAGTGCGGAGGAAGTGGATGTGGTGAACATGGGAAGCGGTGTTTCTCTGCTGGGCAAACCCTTCAAAGGCGGCTCCGGCACAGCGGCCGTTCAAGAGAGCGAGATCTACCTGTTCAACAACAAGGACCAATTGCTCTACCGCATGCAAATGGGTGGTGCGCTCAGTGCTGTTAGCAACACGCCACTGGAGTTTGAAGGCAAGGAGAAGGCCACGCATGTAGAAGTGGTACCCGATGGCATCCTCGTGAGCAGCGACCAGAACATTGCCTTGTTCGGAACGGATGGAAGCTTGAAGTACAAGAAGTACTTCCCGGCACCGCGGGAAAGCGGCCTGATGCGCGCGCTGCTATACGCCAACGCCGTGCGAGCGGCATACTACACGGCGGCCTTCGGATATACCAGCGCCGCTTTTGGTGCAGCGAGCCAGAACATCCAGGTAAGCGATGCGGGCTCGGCTGCGGGCAAGGAGATCACGGGCCAGATCTCGAACATCTATGGCGATGCTACATCCATGGCAATGGATTACACCAAGCAGTTCATGGCGCGCGCCAATGCACGGTTCAAGGCCACCAGCAGTACCAGCGCGGTGCAGTTCATCCTGAGCGATGCTGGCAAGCGCGAGTTCGTACTGATGCGCGTGAACAAGAAGGACGGTTCGCTCGGCGAGACGATCATGCTGGGCAAGGACAAGACGCCGATGTACGAGGTGGATGGCTTCGACAACGCTGTGTATCTGGTGAGCGGCGCGAACATCGCGGCGTTCAAGTAACGTGGCGACCGGATGCCGTTAAAGATCCTCGTCCTCAACGGCAGCACACGTGCCAAGTCTACCAACGGGCTGTTCATTGAGGCCATCATCCGGCTTGCTGGTGATCGCGCGCAGTTCACGGTCTTTTCATCCGTGGCCGAGCTACCGCACTTCAACCCGGACGTTGATATCGATCCAGCTCCGCCGGAAGTCGCACGTTTTCGAAAGCAGCTTCGTGAAGCGGATGGGCTGTTGATCTGCACTCCGGAATATGCCATGGGTGTGCCCGGCTCCTTGAAGAACGCGTTGGATTGGACAGTCTCTACTGCCGATCTGCGGTTGAAACCGATCATGCTGGTCACTGCTTCGCTTTCCGGAGAGAAGGCACAGCGTTCGCTCTTGGAAACATTGACCGTGCTTGAAGGCAAGCTCACGCCTGAAACCACCGTACTCGTGCAATTCGCACGCACCAAGGTGGACGCAGAAGCGAACGTCACGGATGCACCGGCGCTGGCGGATCTGAAGCGGGCGCTCGACGCATTTCTGTAGGCGGACCGGGGCCGGTCCGGCAGGTTGAAAAAGAAGGCGTTGGCCTCGTAAAATGCGCAGCGCCAAGCCCACGACGGTGAGGGAGACACGGAACAGCACTTACCTTTCGGCACCGAACGCTGTTCACTTTGAACAGATCAAAAACGTTCGACCAGATCCATGGCCATATTCGAGAAGCGCGAGAAAGAGAAGAAGCGACAACAACAGCAGGAAGAGAAGAAGCGCCGCAAAGAGGAGCGCAAAGCCAATTCCGCCGGCGGTGGATTGGAGAACATGATGGCCTACGTTGACGAGAACGGGCAGATCACCAGCACGCCGCCCGACCCCAACAAAGTGAGAGTGCCGATCGACGCGTCCACGATCGAACTAGGCGTTCCCAAACGAGTGGATGTTCCTGTAGCGGCAGAGCGGATCGGCAAAGTGGATTTCTTCGATAGCTCCAAAGGCTTCGGTTTCATCAAAGAAGACAGCACGCAGGAGCGCTTCTTCGTGCACGTCAGCGGCTTGATCGATGAAGTGACGGAAGGCACCAAGGTGCAGTTCGAAGTGGAACGTGGCCAGAAGGGCATGAACGCGGTGCGGGTGAAAAAGGTATGAGTGCTCTCGCGCCGATCGTTGCCCAACGCATCCTTTTAACAGCTCGCGGTTCGATCCTTTCCTTGCGGGTGAGCCCCATGAGATCTGCGGCACCGCACTTTTGAAATGCTCAGCAGCCCATGAACTTCCAGACCATCCTCCTCAGCCTTGTGGTGCTCTTGGCGACCAACTGCGCTGAAGCACAAGTTGCCGATGCCGGTTCCGATCAGGAGGTCTGCGGCGCGATCGCGGTTTTGCAAGGCAATGCACCAGGCGCAGGGCAGACCGGATCATGGCAGTCGGTGATCCCTGGAGCACTTTTCATGGACCCCTTCTTGGAGAACACTCCTGTGGGCAACCTCACCTTCGGGCCGAACGACCTGGTATGGACGTTGACCGATGGTATCACTTCCACCGCGGACACGGTAGCGATCTGGGCCTATGATGCAGCCATGCCATTTGCCGATGCCGGACCGGACCAGTTGATCGTGGCACCACCGAATTTCGCCTACTTGTCCGGTTCCACACCGATCGCACCAGCGGTTTGTTTCTGGACGGTGGTCAGCGGAGCTTGCACGATTACAGACCCCACAGATCCAAACACGATGGTCACCGATCTTGGCATTGGCTGGAATGTGTTGAATTGGAATTGCGACAATGGCCCATGCGGTAGCTCCACAGACCAAGTCACGATCCAGATGATGCTTTCGACAGGGATCGAAGATGCGAGCAATGGTCAACAGAATTTCTTCGTGTACAACGCCGGATCACGTGAACTCAATGTCCTGAACGGAACGACCGTAAACGCATTTGAAGTATTCGACAGTCGCGGCCGATGCATCAACCGCACGAATGCAGGAGTGCGGACAGTAAGCATGGTCGATCAGCCCGAGGGCTTCTATGTAGCACGGGCCATGGTGGATGACCAACTGGTGAGTCTCCGTTTCGTGCTGGACCACTGATCCGCATTTCGCGTAAGGGACAGCAGCAGGCCCGCATTTTGGGCCGGGTAGCCCACAGCCACGCGAGGAACGAGTGCGGCGAGGACTACAAGCGAATGGCCCGACGGCGTTGCCCCCGGATGTGAACTCCGCGGTGAACGCCGGAACGCCCAAGCCTTCGCACTATTCGCGCCCGCGCCCGATCTTCGCACCACGCCATCAGCTGATCAGGTGACCAGTGATCGCCACGATGGCCGAGAAGATCGACATTGACGCATCCGAGAACGAGGACTTCAACAAGCTGGTCCACAGATTACCGACCAAGCGTAGTGCGAACAACTGCGGCTGATGAACGCGCCTTCTCAATCGTGATGCGATCGAACGACAACTCTCCTGCCGCCCGATGGTTGACCCGGTTGCTGTACCGGCTCTGCTGTTCGGTGATCATCCTCTGGTCATCAACAGATTCGATCGCGCAGTCGGAAGGCCTCGGCAGTTGGAACATCCTGAACATGCAGTACAAATGGAACGACCTGCTGAGCGGCATGGTCGAGGGACAGGTGCGTTCGCTCCGTTTCTACAATGACTTCCACTACCACGAGTACAAAGGCGCCGTGACCTACAAGGCCATGCCCGGACTGCGCCTCACACTGGGAGCCGGGCACTACGTGACCTACCTGGCTGGTGGCGACTTCGTCCGGCCCATGGCCAATGATGAGCTCCGCATCTGGCCGCAGGTGGTGCACGATGCGTCCTTCGGCCGGATCAAGGTGGAGCATCGTTACCGCATGGAGCTGCGCTTCACCAGCAACGGGTACCGCAATCGTTTCCGCTACCGCCTAGGCGCATCATACCCGTTCGGAACAATGAAGAACGGTGAGCGACCCTACGTATTGAGCGCGAGCAACGAACTCTTCTTCACCGACCGCGAGCCCTATTTCGAGCGCAATCGCGCGCAAGTGGCCATCAACCGCAGGCTCACACCCGGTATGGCGTTTCAGCTCGGCTATCTGCACCAGTTCGACTACCGCATCAACGACGAGAGTGGACGCGACTTTCTGGTGTTGGGCGTGTATCTCGAACTGCATCGGAAGAAGGAACAAACGGCCATCTCACCGGAGGTGTTGCCCCAGGATTGAGGAGCGCAAAGGATCGATGCCAGGGCGCAGAACCGGGTAGGCAACCGCCTATCACTCCTGCTTTCGCGATGGCCGAGAAGATCGACATCGAAGCCTCCGAGAACGAGGACTACAACAAGCGCGCCGTGCGTGCGCTGAAGGAGCGCATGCACAAGATCCATGAGGGCGGCGGCGGGAAACGCAGGATCGTTGGACCTTGATATTCGTCAGTGCGTGACGACGAAGCGGAGTGACCGCTGTACGACACCGTCACGAAGTGTGATGACATAGGCGCCATTGTGAAGCGGTGATCCAAAGTCGATCTGGGATCGGCCGTATGCATGAATACTCAAGTGACCATGATCCGTTAACTCTCCTAACATGTTCGTCACGTAATACTCGGCTTGAGTGGAAACATTGGAAAACAGCATCACCCCCCGTGCATCAGCGCTGATCATCTGAAACCCAGCCGCATGCCCATCCTCAACGCCAACGAACGGCTCGGTGAGGTACCGAAGCAGGAACACGTTCTGGAGATACCACTCACTGATCGGGCTACGGACCCCAGCTAGGACGACCTTCCCATCAGGCTGCAAGACCATTCCTTTAGCGATAACTCGTGTCCCGGGCTCCGAATAGATCAATTCTCCGTCTACTCCAAATAACCCATCCGGTGTACCATCATCAAGTAGTCTTGTCAGGTAGCCGTTGATCTCACTATTTGGTGGCCTGTATGATCCAGCTACAAAAATGTTGCCTGCAACATCCATCTCTATACTCTCACTCCTTGTCAGGGACAGGCCGGTACGGTGAACGACGTGGCCGACCACGCCGAAACTTAGGTCGAGTGTACCGTCCACTAACAGACGGTCGGTTACAGATGACTCCGGTGTTGCAATCATAACAAGAGGAGCCCGTTACCAATATTCTCCCGTCGGAGTACACCGCCACATCCTGAGCCATATCCAGACCGGTATCCAAGAGCACAATACCGCTATTGCCGAAGGTTGGATCCAAGGTCCCGTCGGACAGGTATCGAATGACCACGCCTCCCCTGATCGGAAAGAACTGGTCAGGGATCTGGGCTCCTCCAACAGAGACGATCCTTCCATCGTCCATGATCGCAACGTCGATCGCCCAACCTTCGCCTCCTACGACAGTGTGCTCGAACTGACCTGTTCCACCTGCGAATGTGTTGTCGAGCGTTCCGTCACTGTTGATCCGTGCAATAAAGAAAGTTGCATAATTGGGACTGCCACCATGCCCCACGACCACGATCTTACCATCATTTTGAAGCGCAACTCCGGTCAGTCCGGCATGTCCATAGTCAGTATCGATCAGAAGAACGCCCGCATTGCCGAACGCTGAGTCAATTGTGCCATCAGCGCTGAACCGTAGTACCACACGTTTGACTAGAAGTGTAGAAGTGTTCCTGTTCCAACCTACCACCACGATCCTCCCATCAGGCTGCAACTCGATGTCAAACACCCGATTGTCTCCAACGACATCATGCGTGGCCATACCATTTGATCCAAAACTTGGATCGAGACTTCCGTCGGCTTCAAACCTTGCAAGCAAGAACTCGTGCCCGACCCCGGGTCCGATATTCAGGTTGGCATCTCCCGCCACCACGATCTTTCCATCAGGCTGGATTGCCGCGCAATATGCCATGTCGTGTGTGCTACTGAAGGCGACTTCAACTGTACCAACAACCCCGAACGTTGGGTCAAGCCAAGTCTGAGCCACCGCGCACTGGCCGATCGAAAAGCAGAGAATCACAACTGTTTTGAGCATGCCCGACCTATTGCAGGACCAAGGTAGGAGTATGTTTAGTTCACGGTCCGTCGCCTCCTACTTTCGCCCCATGGCCGAAAAGATCGACATCGAAGCATCCAAGAACGAAGACTTCAACAAGCTGAAGGTCTCCGACCTCAACAAGCGCCTGCACAAGATCCAAGAGGGCGGTGGCGAGAAGCGCATCGCCAAACAGCACGAGCAAGGCAAATTGACCGCGCGCGAGCGCATCGACGCGCTGCTCGACCCCAAGAGCCCGCGCATCGAGATCGGTGCCTTCGCCGCCGACGGCATGTACAAAGAGCATGGCGGTGCGCCCTGCGCCGGTGTGGTGGTGGTGATCGGCTACGTGAGCAAGCGCCAGTGCATCGTGGTGGCCAACGACGCCACGGTGAAGGCCGGCGCGTGGTTCCCCCATGACGGGCAAGAAGAACCTGCGCGCGCAGGAGGTCGCCATCGAGAACCGCCTGCCCATCATCTACCTCGTGGACAGCGCCGGCGTGTACCTGCCCATGCAGGACGAGATCTTCCCCGACAAGGAGCACTTCGGCCGGATCTTCCGCAACAACGCGGTGATGAGCTCCATGGGCATCACGCAGATCGCCGCCATCATGGGCAGCTGCGTGGCGGGCGGCGCCTACCTGCCCATCATGAGCGATGAGGCCCTGATCGTGGAAGGCACCGGCAGCATCTTCCTCGCGGGCAGCTACCTGGTGAAAGCGGCCATCGGTGAGGACATCGACAACGGACGCTCGGCGGCGCCACCCCACAGCGAGATCAGCGGCGTTACCGACTACAAGTGCAAGGATGATGCGGATTGCCTCAAGAAGATCCGCGCCATCGTGGACAAGCTCGGCAAGCCGAAGGACGCGGGCTTCAGTCGCTCGACCTCACAAGCGCCGAAAGCCGATCCGAAGGAGATCTACGGCCTGATCCCCACCGAGCGCGCCAAGCCCTACGACATGCGCGAGGTGATCGCGCGACTGGTGGACGGCAGCGAGTACACCGAGTACAAGGAAGGCTACGGCCAGAGCATCATCACCGCCTACGCCCGCATCGATGGCTGGGCCGTGGGCATCGTGGCGAACCAGCGCAAGGTTGTTAAGGCTAGATCCCGCTCTGCAGCGGGAGGCGAGATGCAGTTCGGCGGCGTGATCTGCAGCGACAGCGCCGACAAGGCCACGCGCTTCATCGCCAACTGCAACCAGAAGAACATTCCGCTGGTCTTTTTGCAGGACGTCACCGGCTTCATGGTGGGCAGCCGCAGCGAGCACGGCGGCATCATCAAGGACGGCGCGAAACTGGTGAACGCCGTGGCCAACAGCGTGGTTCCCAAGTTCACCATCATCATCGGCAACAGCTACGGCGCCGGCAACTATGCCATGTGCGGAAAGGCGTATGACCCGCGCCTGATCGTGGGCTGGCCCAGCGCCCAGGTGGCGGTGATGGGCGGCGAGCAGGCCAGCAAGGTGATGCTGCAGATCGAAGTGGCCCGGTTAAAAGCGATGGGCGACCCCGGCTCGGGGGCCGGGGCAGAGATCACTCCAGAAAAGGAGAAGGAACTGCTCGACAAGATCCGCAGCAAGTACGAGGAGACGATCAGCCCGTACTACGCGGCAAGCCGATTGTGGCTGGATGCGGTGATCGACCCGCTGGATACGCGGACGTGGATCTCCTTGGGCATCGAAGCGGCTTCACAAGCTCCGGCCACGAGGGAGTTCAATATGGGGGTGCTCCAAACCTGAATAACGAACATCGAATGATGAAGCCCGAATATCGAAGTGGAGCGCCAATGCCCGCATTCACTTGGCATTTCTTCCGCTTCTGTTGCACATCGCTCCTCTTCCTTGCCACCTGTGGTTTGCACGCACAGGAACAAGTGGTCTGGGCGCGCGCATTGGAGAACGCCGAACCTGTGTATGATGGCACGCGAACACATTCCATCGCCGTTGACCCATGGGGCAACGTGGCGCTTGCTGGATCGTGTGTACCGGATGTCATCCTGAACGGTGACACCGCAAGCATCGTCCTGCCCTACGACACCCTCGGGAACCAGACGCTCCTGGTGCGCTACCGCGCCAACGGCGAGCCGGCATGGGGCTACCGCATGGGCGGCGAGAATACCGATTTCGGGGATGGGGTGGCCGTGGACAATGAAGGGAGCATCTACCTGTGCGCCGTGTACCATGCCGCCTTCGATGCGGACCCGACCGCCGGGGTGGACAGCATCCAGCCGGTGTCCAGCTACATGAACGTGTACGTCGCCAAGTTCGATAGCGCGGGGAACTACCTGTTCGTACGGCGGATGGGGACCACCCAAGGGCTCCCCGAAGGGTTCAGCATGGCGGTGGACGCACAGGACAACCTGTACCTGGGCGGCTCCTTCAACGGCAACCTTCACCTGGATGATGGGGTCGGACAGACCGTGATCCCCGGATCACTTCCACAAGGGCGCGGCATCGTGCTCAAGTACGACGCCGATGGGAACCTCTTGCACGTGATGCAACTGATCGGTTCGGCATCGGCCGAGGTGGAGGATCTCGTGGTGCGGCCCGATGGTTCGTTCCTGCTCGCGGGCTCTTTCCAGTCAACGATCGACATCGATCCTGACGCCGGTACGCAAACGCTCACGGGCAACAGTTCCTCTGACATGTTCGTTTCGTATGATGCCGACTTCCATCCGCGTTGGGGCATCGTACTCGGCACGCTCGATGGGCTGCAAAGCCAGCACATCTGCGAAGGCACGGACGGAGGTGTGATCGTCTGCGGCGCTTACTCGAACACCATGGTGGTGCCCTTCGCTGATGGCAGTACACAGACCTTCAACTCCAGTTCTCCTGCCCTGGAGAACTACATCGCCGCACTGGACTCTACTGGCGGCGTTCTCTGGTTGCGCTCGTTCCCGATCGGTGCGCCGGGTCAGCCGATCGCTGGCCTGGTGGCCCTAGCGGACGGCAGCGTGCTCGCCCAACTCCAATACACGGAGATCAACGTGGACCCGGGCGTTACGGACCTCACCTTCACCACGAACGGTTTTCCGGAATACAACATGGCCTTCGCGCGCTACCGCATGACGGATGGAGCCCTCGTGGAGGCCCACGCTTTCGACGGTTATGGGAACAACCTGCTCGAGGTGGCCGCCTATGGCTCGAGCTTTTACCTCAACTGCTTTTTCGGCGCTCCGCTCAACGTGGACCTTGCCGGTGGCCAGCACATCGTTTCGCCGGCAGGTGGCGCGTTGGTGCGGTATTGCCAGCCTCCCGTCCTGAGCACCTCCGCGCACACCGACACCCTGGTCCTCTGCGCCGAACAGGATACCCTGTTGACCGCCTTCGGTGCGGAACAGTACACCTGGTACCTGCAGGCCGAAGGAGGCGAACCCATCGCCACGGGCAGCGAACTCGTGATCACCGGGTCGCTGGACACGTTGACCTATTACCTGGAAGGTGTGGACACCCTGTGCACCTCGCCACGGCTGCCGATCACGTGCTCCCCTGCTCCACCGCTGGCATAGCCTTGCGCGATGGCGCGTCCGCGGCGTTCCGCGTGATGCCCACGCCGGCCCGCACCACCTTGCACGTGGAGGCGTTGCCGGGGTCCGGCGGCCTGCGCTCCGTGGAACTGCGCGACCTGCTCGGCCATGTCGTAGTATCTGCTCCCACGCTCTCTGCACCTTTCGTGGGCCTTGATGTCCAACACCTCTCCGCAGGACGTTACCAGCTCTTCGTCTGCTCCACCATGGGCCAGCGTGCTTCGCTTCCGGTGATCATCTTGGATTGATCCGGTTGTCCTGGACACAAGTGGGGTTCAGACGATCACCGGTCACGCGGGAGTTGAATATGGGGGTGTTCGACGTGAATAACGAACATCGAATGACAAACACCGAACATCGAAGTGAAATGCGGCGGTCGCATTCACTTCTACATTCATCATTCGGTGTTGAATGTTCGATATTCCTTGGTGCACCGGCCACGCGGGATTTCAATATGGGGGTGTTCGACGTGATCACCGGTTGAACCCCGGCTCGTGGGGCAATAACCCATCGCGGTAGGCCATGCGCGTAACCGCGGTCATAGCTACACATGGTCCTTCAGGAAAGTCGCCGGAGTGATGATCTTGGTTCGCCCGTACTTCTTCAGCACGAGCAGATCCTCATCGCCCGTAACCAACAGATCGGCCTTCGCAGCCTTTGCCAGCGCGAGCAGGAAATCATCCTTGGCATCGCGGCAGATGGGCAACACCAGGGGTTCAGTTTCAGGACCAGCGCCACGCGGCCCAAACGTTCAATGTTCTCTTCGGCACGAGCTAGCGTGAAGTACTTCCGCATCTTCGGTCGGCGGGTCACTTCGGCGAGTTCCGCCAACGCGCGCGTTGAGAAGCAGAGTTGGAAGCGTTCGGCAACGAGCAAGGCATCCAGTTCGCGCAGCCGCTTGCCGATCAGCCAACTGATCAACACGTTCGTATCAACGACGAGCCTTTGGCGAGCGAGCGGCATGCATCTCGGTCCTTACCTCTTCAACGATGCGGGTGATCTCACTGTCCTTCAGGGTCACCTTGCCCCAGACCTTGTGCAGCCAAGTCAGATCTTCTTTGACCCCCTGCTGCCGGATAGCCTTCATGAACGCACGCTTGTCCGCTGCGGATAGCTTGCTTACACGCGCCAAGATCCATCCACAGCTTGGCTTTGGTTGCCTTTGGTGTCGAAGGTCATTCCACGGTCACGTTGCCCAAAGATAGGTTCAGGATCGCTCGCATAGCCGGTCAGGTCCTGCTACGCGCCGCACTTGCACCCTCTCAGATCAACCCCTCCCGCACCGCCAGGTTCACCGCGCTGGCCACGCCTTTCACCTGCAGCTTCTCGTAGATGTGGCTCACGTGCGTGTTCACCGTGGCGTAGCTGATGTTGCAGCGCGCGGCGATGATCTTGTAGCTGTAGCCTTCGGCCAGCAACTTCAGGATCTCCAGTTCGCGTTCGCTGAGCTGGAAGTCGATGGCCTTGCTGCTGGAGCCGCGTTGCGCGAAGAGCTTCAGCACCTTCGCCGCGATCACCGGGGTCATGGGCGCGCCGCCTTGCGTCACTTCCACGATGCCTTCGATGAGCTTGCCCGGTTGCGTCTGCTTCAGCAGGTAACCGTCCGCGCCGGCGATGATGGACGAGAAGATGCGCGCGTTGTCCTCCAGCACGGTCTGCATCAGGATCTTCACGTCCTTGAACTGCTTGCGGATGCGCGTAACGCCCTCGATGCCGTCCACGTGCGGCATGTCGATGTCCATGAGCACCACATCGGGCGTGGTCTCCATCACGTGTCGCACCACCTCGCGGCAATCGGGCCAGGCGCCCACGCAGCTCATGTTGTCCGTGCTGTCGATGAGCATCTGCAGCCCTTCGCGGCGCTTGGCGTTGTCATCGAATACGGCTACGCGGATGCTCATCGGTGTTGTCTGACGCGGGCAAAACTATGCCGCAGGTGTGCGCGTGTCGGTCATTGCATCCAATGATTTCGCGCGGCCATCCGGCACGAAGCGCAGCTCGATCGCGGTGCCCTTCCCAACAGCTGACGTAATGGTCAAGGTGGCACCGAGCTCGGCCGCGCGCTTCCGCATGTTGGGCAGGCCGTTGCCGCCGCCACTGGAGCTGTGCACTTGTTCCGTATCGAAGCCCTGGCCATCATCCGCGATGCGCAACACGATATGCGAGCGCTCGCGCAAGAGCGTCACACGCAACTCCTTGCACCCGCTGTACTTCACCGCGTTGTTCACGGCTTCCTTGAACACGAGGTAGAGGTTCTTGCGCGCGGACATGTCCAGCGGCAGCGAGCGCAAGGCCGGATCGTGATCGAAGTGCAGCGCGCATCCGCGCGTTTCGGTCATGCGCACGGCGTGGTCGATCATGCGCTTCACCAAGTGCTCCATGTCGTCGTTGTCGGCGTTCACGGCCCACACGATGTCGTTGATGGACTCCAGCACTTGCGTGGTGCTCTCGCTGATGCGCGCCAGCAGTTCGTTGGCCTCGGGCGCTTTGTCCGCCACCTTCTTCTGCGCCACGGAGCTGTACAACGAAACGCTGCTGAGGGTGGAACCGATCTCGTCGTGCAGGTCACGCGCAATGCGTTCGCGCACGGCTACCACCTTCATCGCCTGCGCCAGCCGGTAGCGGTAGAAGGCGTAGAGCCCACCGCCGAGCAACAACAGCAACGCACCGCGGAACCACCAAGTGCCCCACCACGGCGGCGCAATGATGATCACGAGCGACGCACCGCGCTCATCCCACACATCGGCGCTGTTGCGGCCTTGCACGCGGAAGGTGTAGGTGCCCGGATCGAGGTTGGTGAAGGTGGCCTGGTGCGCGGTGCCCGCATCCACCCAGTCGGTGTGGAAGCCCTCGAGCTGGTAACGGAAACGGTTCTTCTGCGGCACCGAATGGTCCATGCACGCGAAGGAGATGGTGAGCGAGCGCTCGGCGTAAGGCAAGGCCAGCGTGGTGAGATGATCGGGCGGCATAGGAATGAGGAAGCCCTTGTCATCCTCGTTCCTCGCAGCGTTCCACCGCACGGACGTATTGGCCAAGGTCAATCCGGTGATCACCGTGGCGGAAGGCGCCGCATCACCGTACATCATGTTGGGGTCGAACCAGGTGATGCCGTTCGTGCCTGCGAAATAGAAACGTCCGTCGTGCCCGATCGCCGCGCTGTACCGGTTGAACTCGGTACCGGCGATGCCGTCGTTGCGCGAATAGGTGCGTATCGCATGCGTGCGTGGATCGAAGCGGCAGAGGCCCTTTGTTGGTGCTCATCCAGAGGTTGCGATGCGCATCGGCGAGCATGGCGTAGACCGTGTTGTTCGGTAGGCCGGTGCTTACATCGAAGGTGCGGCACCTGCCGCTGCGCATGTCCATCCGCACCAGCCCGGCGTCCTCTGTTCCCACCCAGAGCACCGCATCAGCCGAGTCCGGATCGGCGCACAGGGAGAAGATGCGCTCGCTGGGCAGCGAGTTGGGATCGCCGGGAACAGGCTTGTGTACGGTCCATCGCTCTGAACGCCATTCGAGCACACCCTGTCGCGTGCCCAGCCACAACGAACCATCGCTGCCGAAGTGCACCGCCGATACCGCGCGATAATCCGTTTCCAGCAGTGCGAAGGGCAACACGTAACGCGCGGTGATCCGTTGCGCAAGGGGATCGAAGCGCAGGATCCGATCGGCAGGTTGGCCCGGTGAAGCGCTCGCGAGGATCCACAGGTCCGGACTGTCGCAGGTGATCAGCATCAGCGGGTCTTCCTGCGTTCCCAAAGGCACTGCATGCAGGCCATCGCTTTCCGCAGGGCCGTAGCGCAACAGCGTATTGTTCGCCAGCGTCACGCACGCCCACCAGGCACCTTGTTCATCGCGTTGGATGGCGAACCAGCTCGGACCGCGACCGGTCGGGCGCAACGCTTCCTTGAACGCGATGGGCCGCACCTCACCGTCCGGCGCGTTCACCCAGAGCATGTCCGATGAGGCCACGATCCAACGGCCCTCGCGATCGGCCTGCACCAACCAGGGACTGGAGCCTTGCAAGAGCCGATGGAAGCGACCCGCCAGCGCGCGATGCAGTAACACCCCATAGCCCGTGGTGCCCACCCACAGGTTGCCGCTGCGGTCCTTCGCGAAGGCGTTCACGAGCGATCCGCCGGGCAATGAACCACCGTTCACTTCGGTGAAGGCGATGCGCTCCTCGGTGCCATCCGTGAGCGAAAGGCGCGTGGCAAGGACGTCACCGACGAAGCCGAGCCAGAGCTTATCCCCATCCAGTAAGCAGGTGGCCAGTTCGCCGCCAACGGCGTGGATCGCGATGGTATCGGTGGCGACATGCGTGACGGGATCGAAGAACACCACGCTCCGCTCCCGCACCATGATCATGCGCTTGCCCAGGGTATCATTGATCAGTGCTGGAACGCCCGGCCATGCTGACAAGGCGATGCGCTTCACCGTGCGCCCGACCCATCAGCGAGTGTTGTGATCTCCAACGCATCCGACGTTAGCGTCCACAACGCGCCGTTCGGTGCAACGGCCATGGCCGTGATGCGTTCCGCCACACGCAGTATAGCGCCATCCTTCACCATGCGCGTCACGATGCCATCCGCAGAGAGCGCCAACACGTTGCCTATGCGTTCTTCGGCGAATTGGCGCACCGCCCGCGAGATGCCCGGTGTGGTCGCATCCGAGCGCAGCATATGCACGAAAGCGCCGGTGCGCGGATCATAACGATCCACCGCGCCCGCATCCGTGCCGATCCACAGATCGCCTGCGCGGTCCTCGTACAAGGCACTGATGTGGTTGGCGCAGATGCTCGTGCTGTCGCGCGCATCGTGGCGGAAGACCGTGTAGCCATAGCCATCGCTGCGCGCCAGGCCGTCCTTGGTGGCGAACCACAGGTAGCCGGTGCGGTCCTGCAGGATGGCGCGCACCATGCCCTGCGGCAGGCCATCGTCCACCGTGATCCATTCCACCGGAAGCGCCGTGGTGCGCGCAGCCTCCTGCGCCGTGGACGGCACTGCGGAAAGGCCCGTGAGCAGGGCCAGGATCCCGTTCAGCAGGGGGAACGCGCGCATGGCTTCTTCGGGAAACTTAGCCATAAGTGCAGCAGCGGGAATCATTGGACCCAATGATGCCCCGGAGCGCCCGGTTCATTGGACGCAAGGATTGATGCCCGCCCCCGCGCGGAGTTCGTTTGCAGTGCCAATATCCATCGCCATGAAAACGTCTCTCCGCTTGCTCTTTCTCGGTTGCTCCTTGTATGCCATCCCTGTTCAAGCCCAGACCTATTGCCAACCCACATACTCTGGTGTTGGTGGAGGCTCCGGTACGTACATCGATGGCTTCGTCCTGGGTGGGATCAACAACCTGGGGACCGGCCCCACCGCTCTTCCCGGATATGCGGATTACACCAACACCGGCCTCAACAGCATTGCTACCGTCGTTCCGGGTTCAACCAACTCGGCCACCATCTTCCTCGGCCCCGCCTCGCAACTTACCCAATATGCGATCTGGGTCGATCTTGACCGTGATCATGTTTACGGCCCCACCGAGCAACTGGCCTACCAGTTGGTCGAAAACGATACGGCGAGCGTCACCTTGTCCATAACAATACCTGCCGACGCGCAACGTGGCTACACGGGCATGCGCGTGTTGTGCACCAGCATCGCAGATGACGCAGACGACCCTTGCGGCGCAATGGTCATCGGCGAAACCGAGGACTACACGCTGGTGATCGACGATGGCGCGCCGTGCATTCCGGTGTACAGCTTCGGCACCGTTGGAGGCGACTACATCGATGGGTTCCAGTTCAACACCATCAACAACATCGGCTCTGGTTCACCGAATGGACCGGCGTACAGCGACTACCGCCACAGCGGCCCAAGCTTCATCACTTCCGTGGCGCCCGGGGGCACCTACACGGCAACGATCACCTCCGGAGGCAGCTTCTTCGATGATCACTACATGATCTGGGTGGACCTGGATGGCGATCTCAGCTTCGAACCGGACGAGCTGCTCGGCCAAGGGTTCGTAAATGGTGGCGGGGTCCAAACAACCACGATCGACGTGACGATACCTGCCAACGCGCCGACAGGCTACACCAGTTTGCGGGTGATGTGTACCACATTGGGTGAACCCACTGAGGCTTGCGGAACCTTCATTGCTGGCGAAACCGAGGACTACACGATCGTGATCGACGATGGCTCGCCGTGCATCCCCGTCTTCGCCTACCAGGGCAGCGATGGCGACTACGTGAGCGCCGTGCAACTGGCCGACCTCAACTGGACCGTTGCCACCACACCACCGCTCTGGGGTATGCCGATGCGACCGCATCCGGTGCCCATCTGCAGGCGGACGTGACCAGCCAACTCACCGTGACCAAGGGCACTCCGGTGGGGGCAATTTCGTGTCCGTGTGGATCGACTGGTCCAACAATGGCTTCGATGCGCTCGACCTGCTCGGCACCCAGGTCGTATCCGGGTCCGGAGGCACGGCCACCTTCGACATCACACCGACGGGCGCACCAGGCTATGTGCGCATGCGGGTCGCCTGCACCTATGCTGAACTTAACGATGCCTGTGGCGCCGCTGACTATGGCCATGCCGTGGACTTCGCCCTCTCCATTGGCCGTGCGGGCTGGCCCTGTTATCCATTGTACGCATCGGGCACTTCCGCGGGCGATGGGATCGACTCGCTGGTGCTGCAATCCTACACCTACCATGGCTTGCTCGAGTTCCCGTATGCCAGTGCGCATGTGGAGAACGAACACCGCTACGATGCCGGCGCGAGCGATGTGATCCAGATCCGATCGCGGTCAGCAACACCGAACAGCTACACCCTGATGCTGGATATGAACAACGACGGTGACTTCAACGATCCCCAAGAACTCGTCGGCCTCTTATCGAACAGCGAGCCCGATCAGCTGTTCAACTTCAACCTGGACATACCGGCCATTTGCCCGCCCGGCCAGCATTGGCTGCGCGTGCGCTGCCACCCTGGCACCGCGATGCTGGCCGATCCCTGCCAGGAGACCGGCTTCGGGAACATGATCGATGTGCTGCTGGTGGTGGAGGACCCGAACGGGCCGTGCATTCCGTACTCCCCTGCGTGGACCACCGATGGCGACTTCATCGATGGCGTACAATTGGGCGGCGCACAGAATCTGGGCACCGGCGGCCCGTTCGGTCCGGCATACAGCGCCTACCTATCGCCGGCGATCAGCGTGATAGCGGGTGTGCCCGATACCCTGCGCATCACCGGTGGTGCTTTTGCTGGAGACTCCTACAGCGCGTGGATCGACTACAACGGCGACAACGACTTCGATGATGCGAACGAGCTGTTGGGCTGGATCGGCATTGCGGATCCATACGCCGTAGGCGAGTTGCCCTTCACCGTTCCGAACGGCACCGTTCCTGGCAACAAGCGCATGCGCGTACGCTGCTCCTATGGCGTGGTCAGCGATGCTTGCGCGACCATGGGCTGGGGCGAGACAGAGGACTATACCGTGTACATCGAAACGAGCACCGGCGTACTGGCCGCTACCATCGCCGACCTGCGCCTGCTGCCCACCACCGATGGCGTGCAACTGCTCACCGATGCCTCCCTCATCGGCAACAGCTATTTGCTCCTCGATGCCACCGGCCGCACCTTGGCCACCGGCCGCATCACCGCCGACCGCACGGACCTGCCGATGATCGACTTCGCGCGCGGCGCCTACACTGTGCAGGTGCTCCACGGCGATGCGCGGCAGGTGAAGCGCTTCGTGTGGTGAGCGTGTAGCGAACGGCTGTTGAACGCCGCAGGGGCTTCGGAAACGAAGGCCTTGCGGCGTTCGCATGTTGGCCCCGGTTGTTCTTTTGAAGCAGTCCGGCCAAGCGGCGCGGGAGCCTGCCCCGATGGTCTATCGGGGTGCAACATGGAGGTCACTCACTCCTGCGCTTGCATGTTCCGCGAGGGCTTCTAAACACTGGCCTCTGGCCGTTACCGCTCGTTGAACCAAGAGGCCGCTTGGTGAACGGCACCATGGAACCGCCAGAGGCGGATGGACCAGGGGCACGCGCCCGGCCTTCGCCGGGCTACGCGAACGCCGGATGGGGACTTGAACGGCAATCTATAGCATACCGAACGACGCGGGACGCCTGCGCTATGCCCGCCTGCCTGCCCCCTGGTTGGCGGGGGCCTGCCATGACCCGAACAGGTTGTGGGGCGCCACCGCTGGCACTCCTCCTAAGCCAGCGCGATGGCCCAGATGCGTGGCTGTTTGAAGAACAGCACGCTTTGACTGCAGGTGCGGACATGAGGCCTTTCGATTGACGCCCAACATGGCTGCCCACGAGGTCCGGCCCACTTTCATGCCGGCAGCTCCGGTCAAAGGCTGGAAGCGTCAGGCCCTCACCGCCACCTGCCAGCAGCTGGCGACAAGGCGCAGCCTTTCCGCGAGGCTTCTTGACCCGATACCTGGCATCCTATGAGCGGCTTGGGGGACACCAGAGGAGCGCGGTGGAGGGCAGTGTTCCGCTCCCACCACGGAATGAGCGGCCGGCGGCCTCGCCCCCTACGCCGCTAGGCAATGCGGCGGAATGAAGCGGGATTGCCAAGGCGGTGCGCATCCCGGAGCGACGCCTAAAGCTTCAGCGTTACCGCGCCGAAGCCTGCTGATTCCGTTGTGGGCGCACATCCGGAAGCAAGCGCCGCCCCCCCGTACCGAGGCCCTTGGTGAACGACAGCATGGAACCGCCAGAGGCGGATTGACCACGGCTCGCGCCCGGCTCCGCTGCGGTTGCTGCCGGTGCTCATGTGGCCAACAGCTCGTTCACCAGCTTTCGTGTGCGGTCCATCCGCTCCGCAACTTCTGGCTTGGCCATGTGTTTCGCCATGTCCTGCTCGTGCAAGGCTAACGACCGGCGGGCTTCATCTTTCAGACCCAGAAAGCAGGCCAGATGCACATATCCGGCTTCATTATCCGTGCCTATCGTACGCCGATGTTCCATCACCCGTTCCAAGGTGCTCAGGCCATCCATGAACGGAACAACGTGTTCGGCGAGGTTGGTGACGTAGCCGCGGATCAGCCGCTCATTGTCCATAGTACCCAGCTCGTACCAGTGGTCGAGGCCGAAGCGATCCGTGCCCTTCCACTTGTCCAGGTTACCATGCCAGAGGATGCCGCCATGGTCTGGAAATACGTGCAGTTCGCCCCACTGGGCGTATGCGTTGGATCGGACGCTGAAGAACGGACGGAAGTCCACGATGCGGGCCGTACCGCTGTTACGCCTCGAGGTGGCGTGATCGATGATATCAAGCAGATCGCCACGCTTGCGATGGAATTCCAAAGGCTTGGGTTTGAATACGAAGCCGCGCGGTTCCAGAACGGGTACCAGATGTTCTTCGAACACGCGCACGATCCGTTCACGCGCGGGAAGCCCCTCATGGTACATCACCTTCTTCCTGAAAAGGCCACTGAAGAAGCTCATCGTTCAACGCTTGGGCGATGCATATCAGCAACGATCGCTTGCGTCCCCACACTCACCGTCGTCACTCGTCAACAAGTCTATCACCTTCTCCTTTGTCCGCGAAGCAGCCTGGCTCGGGCAGGCGATAGGTGTTGAACTTCTGGGCGATGATGGGGTCGCGTACTTCTTCTCCTGTCCAATATCGCAGCGCCACTAGCGCATCCGCGGAGGTGAGGCCATACGGAGCAGCACCTGCCAGCGGCCGTTCTGTTTGGTCCAGATATCCGTGATCGTGAAATCGGCATTCATCCTCGGTCGGGCGTCGAAAGATACCGTCCAATGGATGGTGCCTTCGCTCCTGGCCGAATTGTCGAATACGGTGATGCTCATCTTACCCAGCACTTCCAACGTATCCGTGGCCAGGTGCTGCAACGTGTTGGTGATCCATGTCTTTCGTTCCACCATGCCGTTCAAGGTATAGCAGGGGGCCAACAAGTTCTCCAGCATAACGGAATCACGCTGAACAATGGCCGAGTTCCACACCTGCGTCAGTTGATCGATCTCCATACGGGCGCTGTCTGCTGCGCTTTGCACGGGTTGAGCGTTCGCGGTGTGCGCGCACACGGCGAACAGCAGTGCGATGCCGGTGGTGAACTTCATGTTGCTCTGTTGGTTGGTGTGCGATATTACGGGTTGTCTGATGTCGCGCGGAAGGTGACTGGGAAGAACAAAGTGGTTCATGATGCTTGGTGCCCTTCCCCAGTCGCCATGCGTTCAACGATCGGGGCGGAACTTGCCCGCTCATGTGCGTGCATTGTAGGAGGGGAGAAAACTCAACGAGTGTTTTTTGAAATCGGAAACCGCCCCTGCCCCTCCTTGGGCAAAGCGAGCCGCTGCGGCGGCATCGCAGGAGGGGAGAACAGTTTGTTTGAAACCACCCCTGCCCCTCCTTGGGTTTCGCGGGCAAGTGATCGCCCGCTAGGAGGGGAGAGATCTATCTAGGGTGCGGTCCAGTGCAAAATGCTTTCCCCTCCGTCGACGGATGTCTCCGTCGACAAACTCAAGGAGGGGTTAGGGGTGGTTTCCTTTTGGTGTTTTCTAGAAATACAAGATCGAAACCACCCCTGCCCCTCCTAGAGATAAGCGAGCCCCCCGGATAAGCTTGCGCATTCCGGGGATGGCGGCATCGCAGGAGGGGAAAACTCAACGAGTGGTTTTGAGTGCGGAACCCCCCTACCGCAACACCGTAACGTGCCCGCGCAATTCGCGCTTGGTGGTTGGCTCGCACGGGTCGCGCGTGTTCACGAGGAACAAGTACACACCATCCGGTACAGGTTTGCCATCCTGCTGCCCATTCCACGGTGCTTGTGGGTCGTTGGTGGCATATACTTCCAGTCCCCACCGGTTGAACACGCGCAGCGAGAAATCGGATGATGGCACCAAATACGGCAGGCCGAATTCTTCGTTGATGCCGTCGTTGTTCGGTGTGAAGACATTGGGCAAGTAGAGACCGAAACCTTCGGCGATCTCAACGGTGGTGGTAAGTGTATCGCCGCAGCCGCCTGTGTTGTTCGCGGCTACTTGCAGGGTGTATGTGCCCACCGCATCAACGGTGAGTTGTTGCACCGGGGCACACGCGCTTGGTTGTTGTATGCCGTTCAGCCAGATCGCGCAGGTATCGGCATTGCTCAAGAACAACACCAGGTCCACGGTGAGCGCGCAGGGCGATGATGTCGCGCTCAGTTGCAGTTCCACAGGGGCCGTTACCACTACCGTATCCGTGAAGGGCTCGCTGGCACAACCGCCGGTGTATGCCGTGAGGGTGATGATCTCCTCCCCCGCATCGGTGAAGTTCACCAGCGGTGATGCCGACGTGGAGGTTCCCGCCGAACCCAGTTGCCACACCAAAGAATCAGCACCTGACGCGGTGGCCGTGAATTGCACATCCGTTCCGGCGCACACCGCATTCGCATCGCTCACGAAACTGGCCGATGTTCCGCTCCCGACCTGCACCAGCAATTCATCCTGCACCGTGCAGCCTACCCCATCCGTAGCGGTTACCGACACCAAGGTGGATACCACCGCTTGTAACGTGATGCTGGTGCCTGTGCCTTGTGGCGACCATACGAGTTCCACGGGTGCGGAACCGCCTGTTACTTCCGCCGTGAGTTCGGTGGTGCCGCCAGTACAGAGCACACTGTCTCCGGAGATCACTACGCTGAATGGTGGCGGTGCATCGAGTACGAAGGTCAATGCCGTATCACAACCCGCACTGTCCGTGATCACTACCGTGTAGGAACCCGGCCCCAAGTTGTTGATACCCGAAGTGAATTGTGGCGGAGTGGTGTTCCACAGGAATGTGAACGGGTCGTTCAGGCCCAAGGGCGCGACAGCGATACTCCCATTATCCACTCCTGCGCAGAAGATCGTATTGATCACGGAATTTGCGGGTCCGGGGTCGCAGCAGGGAAGCACGACAACCGTATCCACCAACCAATTGCTCTCATCGGAATGGCAATAGTCGCCCACGTAGAACGAGTAGGTGCCCGGCTCGGTGATGGTGATCACAGGGCCCGTGGTGCCATCGCTCCACACATAGCCCGGATAGGTGGGCGGTTGAAAGAGCACTTCGTATGCGCTCAGATCGATGGTGATCGGACCACCGCACAGGATGGTATCGGCGTACGGAATGAAATCGTAGGTGGCCGGCCCCACGTAAATGGGATTCGGTGGGGTGCCTGTTTCCGTAAGGCAGCAGTTACCGCCAGCGGAAAGCGCGTAGCTGGCCCCGAAGCAATCGTACTGCACGAAATGGCCGAAGAGCGCTGAGCCCACACCGAATTCCATGAGGAAGAACTGAACGATCTGTGGCGCCGAATTGCCTCCACCGTTGTTGCTCGTGCTGCACTCCCCTTCCGCTCCGGTGATACAATTCACCAGTGGTGGAAAACCCAACCCCAATGGTTCGCCCAGGTAATTCGCGATGGCGATGTTGCCCAAGGTCTGGCTGTATTGGGTAACGATGCCCGGTGGCACGCCATTGATCACGGTGGTAGGCGGGCCGTTGCCACAGTTGTTGTTGCCGCCATCGAAACCCGCGTAGATCACCTCGGTGATGTTGCCCACGAACGCGCCGCTGAAGTTCACCTCCACAGCCTCGTATGTACAGATGCCCACCTTCAGGTTCGGGATGTTCTGGTCCACATCGATGTTGAGCACACCGCCGTTGTAGTTGGACCAGATCATCACATTCCCCAACGGATCACAACCCGTGATCTGGGTGGGTGGTGTAACGTCGATGCAGCAATTGCCGCCATCGGAGATGTTGAGCACGTCGTTCTGCCAGCAAGCGTATTGTGTGTAGTGCGCATAGAGCGTTGCGCCGGTCTGGTCCTCGAAGTAGAAGACCACTTCATCGGGCGTATTGCCGCCACCTGCGCTCTGGGTGGTATCGCAATTACCGGCGACACCGATCATGCCACCGCCCCATGGCCCGCTGCCATTGCCGTGCGCGGGTGTGTACCCCACTTGCGGTGGATCTTGCGGTGGACTGATGGTGATGATCCCCGGATCCACACCGACGATGCTGGTGATGAAGTTCCCTTGCCCGCAGTTGTTGTTGTTCTGCACCGAGTTGAACCCCGCATAGATCACCTGCACCACGTTGCCAACGAACGGACCAATGAGCGTAACATCCACCGGTTCGTAGGTGCAGATGCCGATCACCAAATTCGGGATGTTCTGGTCCACGTTGATGGTGACGATGCCGCCATCGTAGTTGGAGTAGATCACCAAATTGCCCGTGGGGTCGCACACCTGCCCTTGCAGGCAAGCGGCGATGAACATCCAACAGACGGTGAACAGATTTTTCACGAGACAAAGAAACACCCAACGGGTTTCCTTGGTTCGCTTCGCTTTTCGCTGACAAGCACTCCTCGTTCGCTGAGCTTCCGCCTATTTTGCCCTCCTGATGTTCCTTCGTTCGCTCTCCACTTGGCTCTTTTCCGCTTGTTCGTCGTGCGCGGTGGTATGCGCCCAGGACGGCATCTTCGAGGTATGGAAGGGCGACGACCGGGTGGGGCACATCACCGTGGGCCGCACCATCGCTGGCAACCGGACGTCCTATTGGATGACGTCGATCTCCTCGTTCGAGATCATCTGGAAACAGAACGTGCGCTCCATCACAGCCACCGAGTACGTGAACGATCAGGTGACCGCCTGCTACAGTTCCATGCACGTGAACGACGCCGTGCGCGACAGCAGCCGCATGCTCACCGTGGGCGACAGGGCCCTGTGCTTCGTGCACCCCACGTCGTACTTCGAGGGCAACGCCACCAACCCGTGGACCACCGCCCGCATGTATTACGAGGAGCCCACCGGCCAGCCCAGCATCTTCGTGGAAAGCGCCTTGCACGACTGCCCCTTGCAGCGCATGGCCGAGGGTGAATACCAGTTGACCCTGCCCAACAAGAAACGCAACTACTACATCTACCGCAAAGGCGTGTTGCACGAGATCCGCATCGAGCGCACCTGGTTCGACCTGGTGTTCAAACGGGTGTGAGGATCTCACCAGATCCCCGCCTCCGGCACCTTGGGCCGAAGCAGATCGATACCAATACCCAACCCAAAGGTCCACCGATCCGCGCGAGCGACGAAACGGACCGCGTCATACGTGGTGCCGTTCACGGTGGATGAGCGAGAGGCGGTGATGTCAACAGCATACCAATCCCTTGCGCCGGCGAGGTACTCGGCATTCACCGACAGGAGCATACGCCCGGCTCGATAGGCGAGTCGCCCGCCGAAGGCACCGGTCCAGGTCTGTCTGGTCAACTGCACGTATGTGCGCTCGACCCGGGTCCTCACCGTATCGGGTGAGCCTGCGGTAATCATCAATCCAGTGGTGCTGCTGCCGCTGCGTGTGCCGGTGTTCGCGGCCGTATTGAGCGCGACAGCCAAATAGGGCTCGAAGGAAAAGTGTTCACCAAGGAAGCGCACTTCGTAGCCGATGCGTCCCCTCCACACACGGAACGCGTTCGCCGAGCTTGTGGCACGGAACGTCTCGGTACCATAAGGGGCGAAACTGACCTGGCCGACAGCGGAGTTGGTTTGATAAGCCCAGCCGAGGTGAAGCACGAGTCCGTCGTATGCGAACTCTCCCATCAGGCCCGCCCACGATTCAAGGTGCTGGAGGCTGGTGATGTTGTCGATAGGGGGCTGAGTGCTGATCGCGCGGCCAGGTTCAAAGAGGCTCAAACCCAAGTCGAGGCCCACCGCGAACCGCTTCTCTGCACGTTTCCAGGCGCTGGGCCGCTCTTGGGCCACTGCGTTGCAGACGAACATGACCAGACAGGCAAGCGTGGTGGTGCATCGCATAGGCCAAAACTATCCACCGGCTGCGAACATCCATGGCCGGCTCAACGCGTGGAGAAGGATATCACACCTCCGGAAATGGGTTTACGCAAAAGCGGAACAGACCAAAGGCAAGTGCAAGCACGATCGTGTTGCGTAGTCCCTGCGGGAGGGAAAAAGAAAGGCGAATGCATTCCACACCATTCACCATCTTTGGTACCGGACTTGCATCATATGCTGTCCAAACAACCCACATCATGTTTCGCATCCCTTTTCTGTTCCTCGGCATCGGCATCAGCTTTTTCGTGAGCGCCCAGCAGGAGGCTCTCGGCACACTTACCGGCGGCGGTGGGCAATGGTCCGTGATCGGCAATAGCGCGGCGGGCGCGACGTGCACGGCCGGCGATGCCAGCTACACCTTCCAGGCGAAGGAGGTGCTGGTGAAGCAATGTGTGGGCGGCGCATGGAAGAGCAGCACAGAAACGCTCAGCAGCTGGATGGCGAACGGCAAAAGCGGCATCGCCTTCGGTGGCGCGAAGTACGAAGTGAAAAGTTTGCCGGCCGGGGCGCCGGCGTGCAAGGGTAGCGCGACCTGCGTGCGCCTGACCACCGTGCCCGATGGCAAGACGGACGCTACACGCAGCATCTACCTTACGCAGTGATGGAGGAAACGTCGGAGAGCAAGGGCTGGGACTGGGCCAAGGGGATAACCCCGGTTGTCACGGTGCTGGGCATCTCGGTGGGCGCCTGGCAGTTCACCAGCCAGATGAGCCACGAGAGCAAGATGGAGTTCGCCCGCAGCATGTACAGCAAGAAGTTGCAGGCCTACGAGGAAGTAGGAAGAGCGGTGGGCGACCTGCTGGTGGTACCGCACGACGAGCAGTTGTGGATAGGCCCGGAGGACACAGTGGCTTTCGATAGTTGCTTGGAGCGCTTCCGCACCTGCTATTGGGGCGTGCTGCCCTTGGTGGAGGACAGCGTGGTGGAAACGGCGATGATCCAGTTCAAGGACATGGCGCGCTTCTACCGCCGCGGCGAGAACGACTACCACGACCTGGCCCGCGAAGGCATGGCCCTGATGAACGCGTGCAACCTGTCGTTGCAGCAGCACTGGAACAAGTCGGGGAAGGATGAGTAAAGCTGTTCTCCCCTCCTTAGGATCGACCCGCTGAACAGTCCGACGAACGTCGGGATGTTCGGCGGCACTCCGGCGGGGGGGGGGAAAGGGGGGGAGGGGGGGGGGTGGTTTCAAATTCTTCGCTTCACCATTCAGCTTGCTGCAGTTCTTCGGTTCAATGGTGGCCACGTCAGATCCTCATTGAATACCAAGCGGAAACCACCCCTACCACTCCTTGTCTTGCTGATCAAGATCCCCGCGTGATCGCTATCGCGCTCCCCCGGGGTTCGATCAGCAGGAGGGGAAAACAACCATTTGATCAACCAAGTGTTCTCCCCTCCTTAGGATCGACCCGCTGAACAGTCCGACGAACGTCGGGATGTTCGGCGGCACTCGATCCGGGTGCCAAAGGAGGGGCTGGGGGTGGTTTCAACTTCTTCGGTTCCACATTCAGCTTGCTGCAGTTCTTCGGTTCAATGGTGGACACATAAGATCCTCATTGAAACGCAATTCCGTGCGGGGGAACCGTGGGCAGCAGCCCGTCAACCCGTGCGTTGACCCTGGGTGTTGAGGATCGCAGAGCTTCAGTGATGAAGACGAAGTCTCTGTGATGCGTCGCCACATTCGTGCATTTGCACGAGACGCCCGCCTGCTTACACGCATCGCCGATACGCGCGGAAGTCACGCGTCAAGGAGGGGAAGGAGGGGCTACCTTCCCGCCATGCGCTTGCTGCACTTTTCCTTGTTCATCGCTCTTGCACCTGTTGTCTACGCTCGGGCCGCGCACCTGCACCATTCGCAAGGACGTGTTGCCGCACCCGACAGACGATGATGCGCACCTGATCTTCTTCCTACGCCACGAGTATCGCTTCTAGCGGTAGTTGTTTTTTAACGAACCTCTGCGTGCACAGGGTCAATGCCTATCGCCACATGGATAGCTCTTCCAGTAACACAGTTACCGTCGTTCGCTACGCGATGAACTGATAATACAGAAGTGCGAACGCCGCCGCGCTCATGATCACCAGTGTGCTGATGCCCGCAACGTTCGTCCATCGCCCGTTGACATATTGCCCCATGATGCCGCGGTCGTTGCACACATGAAGGATAACGCCGATGAGCACGGGGGCGGTGAGGCCATAGAGCACAGCCGTCCAGATAAGGGCCTGGATGGGGCTGATGCCGATGAAGTTGATGCCCAGGCCGATGAGGAGCGATACCACCAGGGTGATGTAAAAGCCGCGCGCTTGGCTGAATTTCTTGTTCAATCCCTCCGGCCAGTCGAAGGCTTCGGCCATCATGTAGCTCAACGCACCGCCCAGCACCGGTATGGCCAGGAAGCCTGTGCCGATGACGCCCAAGGCGAAGAGCGCGTAGGCCATGTCGCCGGCCAGCGGCTTCAGCGCGCGCGCCGCCTCTTCCACGGTATTGATGTCGTGCACGCCCGAATTGAACAGGACGGTGCCCGCAGCGAGGATGATGAAGTAGAACACGATGTTGGTGTACAGCATGCCGCCGCGCACATCGAGCTCCACATTGTGGATCAGCCTTTTGTCCACCACCAAATGCCATTCGTTCTTTTCCTCCACTTCCATGGAAGCCTGCCAGAAGAAGAGGTACGGTGAAATGGTAGTGCCGAGGATGCCCACCAACGCCATGAAGTAGGCCTCGCTGTTGGTGAAAGTCGGCAGCAACGTGCTCCGCAATACAGCGGACCAGTCGGTATCGATGAGGAAGGGAATGAGGATGTAACTGAACAGGACGATGCAGAGCCACTTGAGCACCCGCGCTATGCGCGCATACGACCAAACGATGATGGTATAGAGCAGGATGCCCGTGAAGACGATGGAGAACAACGCGGCCGGCACGCGCGGGAACAAGAGGTTGCCCACGGCACCCATGCCCGCAATGTCCGCACCGATGTTGAGCACGATGGAGGGGAAGCTGATGCACAGGATCACATACATGAGCGGCTTGGAGTAGTGCCGCTTGATGGTGCCCATGAGCCCTTCACCGGTCACCATGCCGATGCGGGCGCACATGCCCTGTACGGCCACCATCAGCGGATAGGTGACCACGGCCGTCCACAGCAGTTGAGGCCCGAAGCGCGCACCGGCCTGTGTGTAAGTGGCAATTCCGGAGGGGTCGTCGTCGCTGGCACCCGTGATGAGGCCGGGACCGAGCAATTTCCACGAACGCTTGATCCGCTGAAGAAAGCGGTTCTTCCGCGAATGCCGGTGGCCCGCATCTGCTCCGGTAGGCACGTGGGATCGCATGCGGTGAAGATGGTGACTCGTCCGGGAATGATCTGCGCCTGTTGTCCGGAGCTTTCGCCGGTGAGATCCGGAATGAAATGGAGCTTCGTATCCAGACCCGGCGCAAACACGTTTCTATTGGGGTCCCATCATCGGTCTTGAAGGCACAGCACGGCAGCGGAAAGCCACAGATGACATGCTCGGCGATTCGTATGGGTGGGGAACTGAACCCGCGCAATGAACGGACATCGCACGAATGTTCATCATAACGTGCGGTCCGCTCACGCTATAACTTCCCTTCACACCTCTACCCTACTTCAATCCTCTGCGCTCCAACAGCGGCTCCACCTCGGCATCGCGCCCACGGAAGTCGCGGTAAAGCTGGCCGCTCTCTTTGCTGCCACCTTGTGAAAGCACGGTACTGCGGAAGTGCATGCCGTTCTCGCGCTTCAGCCCGCCATTCTCCGCGAACCACTTACACGCATCGGCATCCAACACTTCGCTCCACATGTAGGCGTAGTAGTTGGCGCTGTAGCCCCCACCCCAGATGTGGCTGAAGTAACAGGTCTTGTAGCGCGGCGGCACCTGCATGTTAAACAAGCCGTATTTCTTCAACGCGTTCTGCTCGAAGGCATCAACATCGGTCACTAGCGGCGCATCGGCACCGAGCGAATGCCATTCGATATCCAACAACGCCGCGGCCAGGTATTCGCTGGTCATGTAGCCCTGGTTGAAGGTCTTGGCGTTCTTCATCTTTTGGATGAGTGCAGCAGGCATCACTTGGCCAGTCTTGTAATGCTTGGCGTAATTGGCCAGCACCTGCGGATCGGTCCCCCACAATTCGTTCACCTGGCTGGGGAATTCCACGAAATCCGTGGTGGTGGCTGTGCCTGCGAACAAGGGGTACTTCTGGCGGCTCAGCATGCCGTGCAAGGCGTGGCCGAATTCGTGGAAGAGCGTGGTGACATCATCAAAACTGAGCAAGCACGGTTGACCCGCGGCGGGCTTCACGTAGTTGCAGTTCTGCGTGATCACGGGTTGTTGACCGAGCAGCTCGCACTGGTCCAAGTAGCTGTCCATCCACGCTCCGCCGTTCTTGTTGTCGCGGGCGTAGTAGTCGCCATAGAACAAGCCGATCACCGTGCCACCGGTATCGATGATGTCGAACACGCGCACATCCGGATGGTACACGGGCAGGTCGTTCCGCTCCTTGAACGACACACCATAGAGTTCCTGCGCAGCGAAGAAGACGCCGTTCTGCAACACCGTTTCGAAATTGAGGTAGGGCTTCAACGCGGCCTCGTCCAGATCGAATTCCGCTTTGCGCACTTGCTCGCTGTAGAAATCCCAATCCCAGGGTTCCAGGGTGAACCCACCTCCTTGCTTATCTATCAAGGCTTGCAGTTTGGCGGCTTCGGCCTTGGCGTTCTTCGCCGCAGCCGGTGCCAATCCACCCAGCAGTTTCAACGCGGCCTCAGAGGTCTTGGCCATCTGATCGTCCATTACGTACGTGGCCCAATTCGGGAAGCCGAGCAACTGCGCCTTTTGCGCACGCAACTGTGCCAAACGCGCCACGATGGATTTGTTGTCGAATTCGCCACCGTGCCCATTACGCGATATGCTGGCTTGGTAGATGCGCTGCCGCAGCTCGCGGTTCTTCAACGAAGAAAGTACCGGTTGCGTGGTGGTGTTCAGGATGTCGATGAGCCATTTGCCCTCCTGCCCTTTCGCTTTCGCGGCTTCGGCGGCTGCGGCTATTCCTTCTTCGCTCAGGCCGTCCAGTTCTTCTTTCTTGTCCACGATGATCGCGGCGGCCGAACGGTCCTTCAGGATGTTGTCCTGGAACTTGGTGCTCAGGTTCGCTTCCTCTTCGTTCAGCTTCTTCCACTCCTCTTTCGCCGAACCGCTCAACAACGCACCTGCGCGCAAGAAGCGAGCGTAATAGCGTTCCGCCAAGCGCACTTGTACAGGATCCAAGCCAGCGCTCATTCGCGCATCGTAAACCGCTTTCACGCGTGCGAAGAGCCCCTCGTTCAATGTGATGGCGTCGCCATGAGCGCTGAGCTTCGGAGCCAGGTCAGCCTTAACGGCTTGCAGGCTGTCGTTGGTGGCGCTGCTCGTGAGGTTGAAGAAGATCTTGCTTGCACGGGTAAGGTCAAGGCCGCTCTTCTCCATGGCCACGATGGTATTCTCGAATGTCGCGGGCTCCTTGTTGGATACAATTGCGTCCACCTCGTCCAACTGCTTCTTCATGCCCGCTTCGATGGCGGGACGGTAGTCGGCATCCGTGAGTTTATCGAATACGGGAGCCTGGAACACGAGCGTACTCTTGGCAGCGAGAGGGTTGGTCATGACGGCGGTGGCGGTTTTCTCTACCGGTGCAGCGGTTTCACCACATCCGATGGCGAGTGCGACAGGTAGAAAGGCGAGCGAAGAAATGGATGTTTTCATAAGGGCGCAAAAAGGGACCGCGAAGATGGTGCATCGCGCAGATCCCCGTTAACGAACAGGTGTGAAGCGTGAAAGCGGCGATGCGCTGTTCGGGGTGGGTACACCTCACCCACGGATCACCCTCAGGGAAGTTGCTGCACCCGCACGTTGTTCGGGGTGGTATTCCCCACATTGATCAGGATGGGATCCCGGTCATTCTCCGTGCCGATGTACTTCGCAATGCCATCCATGTTCACGTCCGTGACCAAGTAGCCGCTGATCGTGTTGTTCGGCGTGGTGCTTCCGACCGCGATCAGGATGGGATCACGATCGTTGCCAGCGCCTGTGTATTGCAGATTCACATCACCGGTTGCGTTACCCGCCCAAAGCACTTGAACACTTCCCACCGTCTTCCGCGGCTCGGTGCCGTATGTGCCGGTGGCCAATAGCTTGAAGTCGACCGTGGTCGCACTGCTGCCTAAAGCGAGCGCGCCGGAAGTCATGCATCCGAAGTGGTTGCGGTGCCGCACGGCCACGTAATAATTGCCGGCCGCGGAACAGAATCCGAGCGCTGAGGTTCCATCCAGCGCGACCACATCCCCATCGCGTTGCAACAAGGCTGCTTTGCGCTCTACTACGGTTGCGGGTGCACCGGCATTGCGCAGTTCCACAACCACCCAATCAACGATCGCATTGGCACCTGTTGTGGTAAGAACGCTCGCGGAAATAGTTGTTGCTCCTGTTACCGCAAGCCCAGCAGCCGTGTACGGTTCGGTCAGGGGCAGTACGTTCTGTTTACGCAATGAATCCGTCATCAACGAATTGGCTGTTTTGTAGGGTCCTTCGAGCAACGCTTTCACCGCGACCAGGATCGGAGGTGCCACTTCGCAGGGAGTTGTGGAAGTGGTGAAGCTGGATGGCTCACCATAACCGGATTGCGACCCAGCGCAATTGGGTTTCACCTGGAAAGTGTACGATGTGCTGCCGGTGAGACCTGCGAGCGGATAGCTGTTCGTTGCAAGCCCTGTAACAGTCGTCCACACCGACCCGGCGGTGGTTTTCCATTGCAGGTCGTACGTGGAAGCTGTCAAGGCGGCGTTCCACCCGAGCAATGCACTATTGTACGTGATGTTGTTGGCGTTGAGACCTAAGACAGGCCCGCAAGTTTGGCTCGCGTAAGCGCTCGCGCTCAACGCATAGCATTGTGTTGCGCTGAACGCGCCATTGTAGCCAACAGCCTGTAACACATAGCTTCCTGCCACCGCGCTATAGTTGATGCTTTCATTCGTTGTTCCGCCGTTCACACCACTCGCTAATACGGTGCCTGCACTGCTCAAGAGGTACAGGTCATAATCCGCGGCCAAATTGCTCATAGACAAATTCACGTTCGATGCACTGGCAAGGGTGAAACTGTAATAGTCCTGATCGCTATTGGTAGCAATGAGCGCAGAGACCGATGCAGGCAGCGTGATGGTTGCCGCCGTGGCCAACGTGTTGTTGGGCTCCATTGCATCGGGGCAGGGAATCGGCGTGGTGAAATTCGTAGAGGCTGAATACGCGGAAGTCGCGGAACCGCATACCGACAATACCTGGAATTCATAAGCGACAGCTTGTGCAAGACCTGTGAGGGCGTAAGTCGTGGTGGCAAGTCCGTTCACGTTGGTCCATGTTCCGCTGGCTTGCGCTTTCCAACGCAGCGAGTAGCTCACGGCACCTACGTTGCTCCAATTCAATGTGCAGGAATTGGTCTGCAACGCACTTACAAACAATGAAGGTGGATCGCAACTGGTGCCGCACGCCAGCAAACACGACGAAGCATTCACTCGGCTCAGTATCAAAGCCTTGGGTTGTGGCCCGAATCCGTTCGCCAAGTTGATACCAGTTCCACCGATCAGATGACAATAGCTCATAATGGTACCTCCGCCAGCGGGCAGGGGGGCTGTAGGACAAGACCCTTCGGTATAGCCCGCCGTTGGTCCGCAGCCATCGATCGCGGTGTTGTTCCCGTTCCAAGAACAGGCATGCGTGTGGGGAGAACCCAGGTTGTGCCCTTGCTCGTGCGATACGACCATCACACTCCAACTATAGGTAGGCACATTGTTGTAACTGGCATCAATACCGCTGTACGCCATACGCGAACTGGTACCCCCGCATAATGTGTTCAGCCACGCAACACCCCCGTAGTTCGCCAAGTCCAACAGGTGCGCCATGTCTCCATTGAAGCTGGTGCGTGTAGTGCCGAACTGGGACAATCTGGATCCGCTGCTCGCACCGTTGTATGGACTGGCCACATCCCAAACAAAGACCTCGAGCAAGGAGACGTTTACGCCATCGTTGGCATAAAGTGTTGCACTTTGGTTGAAGATGCCGGTGACATAATTCGTAGCAAGTGCAACGCTCCCCTTGTTCAGGAAAATGTCGTTGGCCACCTCCCAATACCAGCGAACACAACGGATCGATTTTGCGGACCCCGTGACAGGTTTCCCTTTGCCTTCGCGAGGTGCTTCTTCGTCCACCGTTGCGCAGGCCATGTTTGCGGTTCCCAGCAGATCGCGTTCGTGGTAGAACACGTGAAGACCCGGAGGTGCCTGATCGAACCGGCCAAGGATCCGCTCCCCGTTCTGGTCCGACAATAGGCCCATTACTCCTTCAGGAAAAATACTGATGGATGCAATGGATCCAAGTTGCCCGCGAATGGAACCACGGTAGTGCACGCTCTCGGATGGGCGCACCACGCCGCCTGTGCTCGCGATCCGCACAACAAAGTCATCTGCCAAAATATTCGCTTGCTCCAGATCGATGATCACATCGCCCTGCTGGGATGGTACGGTGAACGCGATATACCTGCTCGGGTTGACCAACAGTGCTTGCGCCGCTTGCTCGTTGAAATTCAACACCTCGGCTTCGCGGCATCCTCTGTTCCAGAGCGCATTCAATTCGGCGCTCGGGGCCACTATCGTGAACAACGAAACCGGGCGGAAATCGACCCGCTCTTTTCGAAGTGACTCGATGCGCTGTGCGACCTCACCAAGGGGAGTTGCGGTTTGCGCAGTTGCCGGAGCGAAAAACGATAAGAAGAACAGCGAGATCAGGAACAGGCGCATCGTGGATCGGATTTGGTGCTATGGCGGAACAATTGGAAAAATACAATGTTCACTACTCCGGTCAAGCATCCGTGAAGAAACTCGACCTGTCGCCTTAGCAGGCCCGTCGAACAGCTGGTTCCGATCCTTCGGTCAGCGGTACTTCACCGAACACCACAGTGCTCGAAGCCCATCTTTCCAGCCAATGGTCTTACCCTCGGCCCTGGTGCGCGCCGTGTAGCTCACGGGAAGATGCTTCCAGCGCAGGCCCTTGATCCTGCTCAATCGAGCGGTCACTTCCGGCTCGAAGCCGAAGCGCTCTTCTTTCAGATCCAATCCCTTCGCGATGTGCGTTGGCATCAGCTTGTAACACACTTCCATGTCGCGCACCGGATTGCCTGTATTCACATTACTGAACCACGTGAGGAACTTGTTGGCGTAATAGCTCTTCTTGCTGAAACCGGGATAGGGCAATCCGTTCGCGAAGCGGTCGCCGTACACGATATCCGCTTCACCGCTCAGGACAGGTTCCAGGAGTTTGATGATCTCGTTCGGGTCAAGCTCCACATCCGCATCCTGGATGATCAGCAGTTCGCCGGTTGCTTCTTTCATTCCGCGATGGATCGCCGCGCCTTTGCCACGATTCACCAGTTGTTCCACCAACACCACACCCGCTTGGGGATGGTCTGCTCGAAATCGATCCACTGCGGCAGAAGTGCCATCCTTGCTGCAATCGTTCACCACGATCACTTCCTTCACAATGCCCTGCGGAAGCTGCAGCGCATGCACAACGCCGAGCACTTCATGGATCGTGCGCTCTTCGTTGTACGCAGGAATGATGATACTGAGCGATCGAACGATCATGCGGAAGCGAATATGGTGATACTCGCAGGAATGATCCCGATGACGTTGATCCGCTGAAAGGTTGCTTCATATACCATCTCGCAATAGAACATCGTCCGATCTACTTGCTCTTTTTCCGCTTGCCTTCTTCGAGGGAATGGTCCCGTAGGCCCCGCTACGCAAGCATTCCCTCGAATCGCCCTGCGAAAAAATAGCAGCGCATCTTTGAACGACCTTCTACCGCGAAATGGTATTAAACGTTGAACAGGAAGTGCATCACGTCACCATCCTTCACCACGTAATCCTTGCCTTCTACACGCAATTTACCAGCGGCCCTGCATGCGGCTTCGCTGCCCAAGGTCGTGAAGTCATTGTACGCCATCACCTCTGCGCGGATGTAGCCTTTCTCGAAATCGCTGTGGATCACACCTGCGGCCTTGGGGCCCGTGTCGCCTTGGTGTATGGTCCATGCCCGCACCTCTTGCACACCGGCGGTGAAGTAGGTCTGCAATTTCAACAAGTGGTAGGCGGCATGGATCAGTTTGTTCACGCCAGGTTCGGTCAACCCGATATCCGCCAGGAACATGGTCCGCTCTTCGGCTGTGTCCATGGATGCGATCTCGGCTTCAATAGCGGCCGTTACGAAGATCACCTCAGCATTCTCTTCGGCCACGGCGGCCTTCACTTGATCCACATATGCGTTTCCGGTGATCGCGCTCTTCTCATCCACGTTGCACACGTACATCACCGGCTTGGCGGTGAGCAGTTGGAATTCGGTGAGCAGTACGGGATCATCCGTTGGCGTGATCACAGCCCGGGCGCTGATCCCCTTCAACAACGCGGTGCGAATACGTTCCAGCAGATCGTAGCGGCGTTTGCTTTCCTTGTCGCCGATCGAGGCCTGCTTCTCCAGTTTTTTGATCCGCGCTTCTACCGTTTCCAGGTCTTTCAACTGCAGCTCGATGTCGATCACTTCCTTGTCGCGAACAGGGTTCACGCTGCCGTCCACGTGGATCACGTTGGGGTCGTCGAAGCAGCGCAGCACATGCAGTATGGCATCGCACTCGCGGATGTTGCCCAGGAACTGATTGCCCAAGCCCTCCCCTTTGCTGGCGCCTTTTACCAATCCTGCTATATCCACGATCTCCACCGTGGTTGGCAGAATGCGTTGTGGCTTTACCAGATCGGCCAATACGTTCAAGCGGGCATCGGGCACGGTGATGGTACCGATGTTCGGCTCGATGGTGCAAAAAGGAAAATTCGCCGCCTGCGCCTTGGCGTTGCTGAGGCAGTTGAACAAGGTGCTCTTACCAACGTTCGGCAACCCGACGATCCCGCATTTCAAACCCATGTGTTCCGGAAAAAGGAGCGCGAAAGTAGCCTGTACGCATTAACAGGAAGTTCGAATCCAACTACTGCACACGGTAGATCCACCAACCATCCGATCGTTCAACCAGCGGTCGCACACCTTGAGCCTGCGCCCGTTCCCAGTTCTCAGAAGGGTTCAGCCCCTTCCATTGGGCCTCCAACTCCAACGGGTTCACAACGATCAAAGCGCCCTCTTGGAAGTCATCGATGCCGGTGTACCATAGTTCGGTTACCTGCACCGTGGGGCAATAATTGGAAAGCGCCGCTCCCATGCCATGTGTGTACAGCCTCGTTGCTCCATCGTGGTTCACGACCTCAGCCAGTTCCTTTTCCACGCTGGCATTGCGCATGAACGGATAAAGCGCTCGTGCGAACAAGGCAAGTTGAACTACCGCTACCAGCGCTACAACGAAGCCCGCTCTTGGGACACGCTGCTTCAACCAGGACCATGCACGCAGAAACGTTGGATAGAGCAAGATCACCGCGAACGGTTGGGCCATCAGCAGCACACGGTCGTTCTGGAACGGCATACCTGCAATGAAGAGCAGGTAGAAGGCCAACATCACCGCTGCCGCCCGCGCAGCTAAGGGTGCCAGATCGCTTCGCCGAACGAAAGGCAACAACACTGCACCGATGGGCACGAAACCCGGATGAAGAAGGACACCCAGCACATACAGCCCGTTCGGAAGCAAGTACTTGAGCACCCCATCATCCGAGTGTAGTTCCCGGCGGAACAAATTCATTGGCGACCAATCCGCCAAGGGCGATCGCAGGTAGATCCCAACCCATTCCGCTGTTGGTATTAGAAACCACGCACAGAGCATGCCCACGACCGCCAAGCCCGCACCGATCAGCATACGCTGCGAACGGCCCTCGGCCTTGCCCACCCATGTGAGCATCAATAACCCCAACACCATGGGCACTGCCGCGAAACGCACCACCACGGCCAACAGCGCCACCACTGCACACATCACCATCCACCAGAGACTTCTCTGCTCTTGGGCCTTGGTCCAGAGCGCCCAGGTGAGCACCACCAATGCAATGCCGGGCAGATCGCTCATGGCTACCAACGCATGCCGCAGCAAGAACGGCGAAGCGCCGATCATGAGCAAAAGGAACACGTTCAGACCTTGTCGGTCAGCAGCACCAAACATCAACCACTTCCGAAGTGTGAAGCCGAGCAGCAGAAGCGCCGCGACAGGTAGCACCCGCATGGCCAATAGCGTATCGCCCAATACTCGGCCCAACAGTGCACCAGCGAACGGATAGGCCTGCGGATGTTCGGCAGCAGGTGGTCTTACGCCCCCGGCGAACCACTGGCTCCAACTCTTGGCAACGCGCAAGTAATCATGGCTGTCCTGGCCGTTCAGCCCTTGGTACCCGACAATTGCGCACCAAACCAAGCCGCCGATCAATGGAACTACCCAACCCCAGCCGGCCGACACGATGCCTTTCTGTTTGCCCATGGTTTCCATCGCCTAGAACGAACAAGGCCCCCCGCCAAACAGCGGAAGGCCTTTCCCTTTTAGTGAACCCGTAGGGAGTCGAACCCCAAACCTCCTGATCCGTAGTCAGGTGCTCTATCCAATTGAGCTACGGGTCCCTGCTAAAGCGGCGCGAATCTAATGATCTGTTCCGTTTGATCGTTTTTGTGCTGAAATGGAGCTTGAATGGGTGCGGTGAACCGTGACTCGGAGCGCCTCCGCTTTCATCAAAACCAATATCCCACTAAGGCTTATAGTACTTCATCGCCTCCGGCATATACGCTTCCAGATCCGCAACGCGGCGTGCATCGCTGGGGTGCGTGCTCATGAATTCCGGTGGCTTCTGCCCACCTTGCTCAGCCATACGTTTCCAAAATTCGGGTGCGCCACGTGGATCGTAGCCTGCCATGGCCATAAAGACCAAGCCCATTTTGTCGGCTTCGGTCTCGTGGCTACGACTGAATGCCAATGTGCCCAATTGGCTGCCTATGCCGAACGATTGCAGCAGCATGTCCTTGGCCAAACTGGGCTTCTGTGAAGCCAATACCTGCAAGGTCATGCCCGCGCCTTGCACCGCCATGCCTTGGCTCATGCGCTCGTTGCCGTGGCGTGCAATAGCATGCGCGATCTCGTGGCCCATCACCAACGCCAAACTGGTCTCATCCTTGGTAACAGGCAGAATTCCGGTGTACACCACCACCTTTCCGCCGGGCATGCACCAAGCGTTCACCGTGGGTTCATCCACCACATTGAATTCCCAATTGAAGCCTTCCACTCGTTCGGCCGCACCGTTCTCGTTGAGGTACTTGGTGGCCGCATCGGCCAATCGCCGTCCGATGCGTTGCACCATTTGCACGTTGGGATCCGAGGCTGGCAAGGGCGCGGTTTCTTTCAGGAAATCGGTATAGGCGCCGAGGCTCATGGCCATCACTTCGCTTTCGGGCAACAGGTTCAGCTGGCGGCGACCGGTAATAGGCACTTTGGTACACGCCACCACCAGGAAGGTGATCAGCAGAAGGGAAAGCGCTCGCTTCATATTCTATTCAATGTCCGCACTGAGGCCGCGCTCCAATAGAGCGGTGCAAATGGGTTCCAAATGATCGAATGAGCCTCGTTTCACGCTGCATTTTCCGTTGTTGTGCACGATGTGCGCACACTGGGTCGCTTGCATCGGCTCATGCCCGCAGATGTCGATCAGGCTCACGATCACGTGCTGAAAGGTGTTCACTTCGTCGTTGTGCAGGATGATCTCCTTGATCGGGCCTTCTTCAAAAAGGACCTCTTGCAAGAGTTGTTCCTCTGGACTGTAGTGCATGCGCATGGTCACTTCGATGGGTTAGCGCAAAAGTACCCTATTGGGATGTTCTTCATTTAAGGTGATACCATTTCGCGTTACAGGCTTATCTGATCTGAAACCACCCCTGCCCCTCCTTGCCAGTGCGGCGCGCGTGCGCACGCACAGGAGGGGAAACCCGGTCCCTAGCGCGTGATGATGGCAGGGTCGGCAAAGACAGATGGGCCGAAACGAGCGATCAGCGCACGGGCGTCACGCATGGGTATCCGTTTCCCGTTGAGGTAAGCCGTGATAAAGGCATCCTTCACACCCAGACCAACGGTTTGATCCTTGCGTGATCGTGCCGTTCCCATGTCGGTGAACACGCCCGTGGTGTAGCGGATCTTGTTCGTTTCCGTGCGCTCGCTGTTGAGCGGTGTAATGTTGAAGAGCCTGTCCAGTGCGGTAGGCTTGCTATACACACCTACCTGCACCGTATAGAACAGGCCTTTCACTGTTTCTACCTGTCGTGCCGGTGCGGCTCCAGGAGCATTGTAGTACGCTGTTGCATCGGCAGGTGGCGCGAATTGAGCCAACAACTGCTCCGCTGTAGCCGGGTAGTTGGCCAAGACCGCGACTTCCGCAGCGCTGTCGGACAAGGTTGATGTGATCGGCACTGGCACCGGTCGTATCTCGGTGGGTGGACGAACAGGTTCGATCGTTGCGACCGTTCCGCTGGGCTGGGCTGCAACTGGCTGGGCTGCGCGCATCGCTTGGGACAACGACACCCGTTTGCCATCCTGGTAGGCCACTACGAAGGCATCGCGGTAACCACGATCGCGCACCTGTTGGGTTGCACGAGCGGCATTCTGTGCACTGGTGAATTCGCCTGCTGAGTAACGCACCAAACCGTTCCCGATCGCTTCGCCCGCAACGGGAGAAAGATCCTTGAACACTTCCGCTGAAATGGCTTGCTTGAACGCTCCGATCTGCACTTTGAAGACCACACCTCGGGGCATGGGTGCATTGATCGGAATGGAGCCAATACGAGCGGCATCACGATCAGCGATGGAGAAGATATCCGAAGTGAGCGGGGCCAACAACTCGGGCGCAGCGATCGGTGACGTAGGAGCCTCGGCAACGGGTTGGTTGGCAACTGGCACAGCATTCACGTTGTCCGATACCGGCACATTATTCGGCGGCGTTGTATTGTTCTCTACCGGCGGCAATGTGGCCGCAGTCTCATTATCCCGACCTGTTCCATTGTTCGGGATCTCCGCGGAAACGATCGTGTTCGCTGGCGGAACAACGGTGGGAACAATATCGGAGCCCATGCTTCGGGCTTCCGCCAGAGCAGGTTCTACACGACGAGTAGCCTGTTCCAATGCCATGATCTCCGTGCCGCGTTGTGCATCGAGACCTTGCAGCACAGAAGCCGCTTGCGCCTCGTTCATCCGGGCATTGGCGACGTTGCGATCGCTGGCTTTTCGCAATGAGTCCGAACGCAATTGCATGCGCACGGCTTGGTCGGTGAGTTGGCTGGCTTGCGCCATTTGCGCTGGTGTGAGCGGAACGCCACCAGCATCGGGATTCGCCAGTATCTCTTTGCTCTGCTGTAATAGGGCATCCGCCAATCGCTTGGCCCCCTCCGCCTGCTCCATGGTCCGTGCTGCTTCTTCGCGTTGCTCCAATGCTTTGGCTTTCGCTTCGAAATAGCGGCTATGGTCCTCCTCGTTCAATACGAGAGCCTGTTCCTGGTTGTTCAGGTAATAGAACTTCAGCAAGCGTTGGTTGAACGCACTCGTTTCAACAGCCTTCGCGCTTTTTTGCGCGAATTCGTCCGAATTCTTTTCAGCCTGGATCGAAGCCAAGTGCAACGAATCAGAAAGTGCACGTAACCGATAAGCTTCGCGCTCCAAGCGCTCACGATCGCTCCGGTTGGCCGTTGTTGCGCTGTCGGTTTTTTCATTGGCCAGATCGCTGATCAACACGGATCGCTTTTCGAGTTCCACGGCTTCCTGTGCGGAACGTATTGCTTCCGTCCTGAACATCCCTGGGTCTTCAGCGGTCATTGGAGTAACGGACTTGCCCGTTGTGTCCGCTGCCATCAACTCCTTGTATCGAGCAACCGAGGAGAGACCTGTTGGTTCTTTGATGGTCGAACTTCCTGCCCCATCAGCTCCATTGTTACCATCAACAAGTGGCTTGCTCGCCACCGCATCCAATGGTGATGCTGTCTCGGCACCACCGAACATCTTTCGCTCGACGATCTCGTAGGCTAGCTGTTCACCCCGCTGGAAGTCCTCCTTCAACATGTAATTGCGCACAGTGAGGGAACGATCAATATCACGCAAGCCCCCCAACTCCTGTGCATAAGCAGAACGATAGAGACTATCTCGGAGAACAATGTCCTCCGTGCGCTCGGCTTTCTTGCGCTTTTGACCCGCTTGATCCATTTGGTCCTTCGCATTCCGTTCCATTTCAGCCGCCAATTGGTTCATGGGCTCGCTCGCCCCCAAACCCAATTTCGCTACTGCTGTGTTCAGTACTTTCACACTATCCTGAGCCGTTTTGAATTCGGCGCGCGTATAGAACCCCATGCTCTGCCCGATCTCCGTACGCAGGATCATGTGGTCGTCGATGAGCCGATCTGTGCGCAGACGCTGTTTGTCGCGCGCTTTGCCTGCCGGCATGCTCTCGATCACGGTCTCCAATGAATCGATGCGGTCCTCGAGATCCGCCACGGCATCATTCCGCTCGTTCAGTTCTTTCAACTCTGCCACCGCCTCAACAGACCGCAGATCCAAGGGACTGTTGTATACCTGCTCAGGATCCTGCACAACCGTGATGTAATCATCATTGTGCGGTGTTGAACTGGTACTTCGAACATTGCTTTCTCCAGCGCGTTTTTCACTTCCTTGGGCGAGCGCTGCATCTTCCAACAAGCGCGATTCCTGCGCTGCGTATTGTTGCTGGCCTTCAGCCAGAACCCGCTCGGCTTCCTGCACGTGGGCTTCCTTCAGCACGCGCAACCGATCCGACCTGCCCAACACCGTTGAAGCTTCTTCCGGGTGTTTCTCGAGGTAGGCCAGTTGTCTGGAATTCTCCGCATCGATACTGTCCACCAACATGAGCTCGAGACCGTGCAGGCTGGTCCCACGTTCTTGCGGATCGGCCATAGTATTGGTAATCTTCTGCTTGTCGTTGGCGTAATCCGTGAAGATGCCAGCGAGCAGATCACGATCGTTCACAGCCGGAGCGAATTCGAGCGGCGGCACAGCAGCGCTCAGGCTGTCCGATAGCCGTTGTGCTTCTTCAGGCGACCCGGCAACAAGAGCATTATCCATGACGTTCGAACGTTCCGTTCCGGTTCGTGGATCCTTGGTGGCGTTCAACTCCGACCCTTGGGTTGCGACTTCCGTAAGCGGCTCGGTAATGGTGCCCGGTGAAGGGGTAACGACAGTCTCGGGAACGGACGTCGGGGTCTGATCAATTCCGGCTGATCCTTTCTTGGCTTCGGCAAGCAGCTCCTGCCCTGCGCGTAGTTCCGTTTCAACGGCAGTGATCCGTTCGTCCAATGCAGTTTTGCGCGCCTTGTTCTTCTCCGCCGAACGTAGTTGCTTCAATTCAGCCAATTCGTTCGACAGAACAAAAGCTCTCTCTTCGACCTCCACTTCCGGTCGAACCGGTGTCGTTTCTTCAACACGACCGTCCTGTTCCGTGGGCTGCTCATTCGAAACAGTTCCGATCCCCTGCGCCGACGCCAAGTCGAGGTCCTTCCGAGGTTCTGTTGCATTCGCGACCTGTGTGCCCTGGTTTCCTGAAGCACTCGGCTCGTTCATTCCATCGGAAATGCCACCACTGGTCTTTGTGCTCGTCGTTACGGTGTCCAAACTGTTCGGGGCCAATGCCACCTCCGTGGCCACCGTCTTGTTCGGATCTTGCTCAATACCCGTGTTGTTGGTCCCGTTCCCACTTGGAACGATCTGGGGAACTTGAACCGCACCACCTTCCTTCACACGCTTCGCCTCCATGGCAGCAGCATCCATGAGAACAGTGTTGCCTTCTGTCCGGCTCGCATCCCCTTGGTTATCCCGATCCGCAACCTGTGTTGCTGTGGATGCGAGATCCCCGCTCGGTGCGAGCGGTTCGCCCCAATCGAATGTGCGCTGCTCAAGTTGTCGTGCTTCCTCCGCAAGCGCCGCATCGAAACGCGCATCCACCGCAAGACCATCGGTGCGCGAATCCGTGGTCGCGATCCGTTGACCAAGCTGCGCGATCTGATCGTTCGTCAATTCACTAACCGTGCGGCTTGAAGCATCGGTAGCCAACCGTTTGGCCAACTCCGCTTGGCCTCGAGCCACCGTGGTCGAACGATCCGCCATGCGTGCTTTGGTGAATGCCTGGTCGTTCTCCTCCTGCAACGCGCCTAATTGCGTTTCCAGTTCGGCAAGCTCATTCGCAAGCGTTTGTTTCTTACCGCCTTTCGCTTCCGATGTTTCACGCTTCTTGCGGGCAACACGGTCTGTAAGATCATTCTCCTCAGCACGTGCCGTGTTCGCACGCACCAACAAGGCAGCAGCTTCCCGCTCGCGATCGGTCGCTGAACGCCGCATCTTCTCCGCAGCGGTAATGCTTCCGTCCGGCGCATTCTTCTCGTCCATTCGCCGTTTCAGCTCCACCAACTTGATCACGGTGGCGTTGTCTTCCTTTCCAGCGAGCAGCGTGGTGAGCTCGGTTGCGAGCCGCGTTGCCTTTTGCGCTTTGAGTGATGTGGCCAACTGCTCCGTCTCCAACTCCTGGCCCGCACGATAAGCTGCCGTGGCCCGTTGGTTCGCGGCACGCGCGGTTTGTCGCTCACGCGCGGCCTGCATCATCGTCGAATTCTTTTCACTTTCATCACTCGTCGCATTGGCTTGCGCGACGAGCGTTTCGGCCTTGCGCGATGCCGCGTCGGCCAAGGATGCGTTCTCCAATGCGATGCTGTATGCTGCGTTCGCTTGAACTTCCAACGATCCGGTCGCTTGAGTCAATGCATCGGCATCTTCCTTCGCCAACGCCAACGCCTTCGGCTTGGTGATGTCTCCCGCAAAGCCAGCTCGCGTGAGCACATCACCTTCAGCGGTTGCACCAGGCGGAACCTCAGCAACAACGGCATGTGTCCCGACCTCCAGTTTGGCGCGGCGACGGATCTCATCCATGGCCAAAGCGATCATGTCCTCTTCGAGCGGGGTATCGAAGTAGTTCTTGATCATAAGCTTCTCACCTCCTTGATCAACAAGGGACATTTCCTGCCGGTAGGCCCGCGGCTCTTCGTTCCGTGGAATATCCACCATGCCCACATGGGTTTTACCGTTCGCTCCTGCCTCTACCATGAACTTGTACCTGCCATTTCGCGGCAGCGAAAGCACATAGTCTCCATCCAGTCCCGTGCGAACATCCGCAACCGTTTCCTGCGTGAGCATATCCACCACGGTGATGTGTGCTTTGCGATCCGCCGTATTCAACTGCGAAGCGAACGTGCCCTTCAACACGGTTATGTTGAGCGGGGCCTGAGCGGTGTTTACACGGTACACGTGCAACATGCCTTGCTTGCTTTCACGACCGCTCGCGAAGCAAGCTTCCTTGCCTTCCGGGTCCGTGAGGTAGAAGAGATCATCATCCGGTGTGTTGACCGCGAAATCCATATTCACGGGAGCACCGAACACATCAAGGCCCTTGTCGTAACTGCTTTTGAACACATCGTAGCCGCCCATGCTGTTGTGGCCCTTGCTGCAGAAATAGAAACTCTTGCCGTCGGGGGCCATGAACGGGTAGTCCTCGTCCTCTTCGGTGTTGATATAGCCAGCAAGTTTCACCGGTGTGGCGAACTCCCCGTTCGGCATCAGTTCTGTGCGATAGATATCGCGACCGGTCCCGCTGCTCTTACCATAGCTGGCGAAATAGATCGACCCGCCTTTATCCGGCAGGTACACGAGTGCCAGGTCCTTGCTCTTCTTGTCCGCCGAAGTCTTGAGCTCATCAGGCGTTACCACGATGCGACCGCCGATGCTCGACAGATCGTAGAATCGGAAGAAGTCACTCCCAACTACTTCAACCTTGTTGTGCACATCGATCTCTTTGAGGTTCGATAACAGGTTCTGGCCATTACGGCATTGCAGTTCGACCGCATCCACCGGATATTCCGAGAGCACCTTTTTATCAGCGGTTCCGCGAAAGCGTTCATAGGCCACAAGCGCTTCCTTGAAACGATAGGTCAGGTGATAGGCTTTTCCAAGAAAATACCAAGAAAGCGCGTCAGGTGCCGGGCCTTGCGTGCTGCGCTTCAAATAAGCGATGGCCGCTTCCTTGTCGGCACCCGCATACAGAGCGCAAACACCGTAGCGGAAGTTGAGATCGAAATCCTGTTGGTCGTTGCCAAGGAGATTTTCGTAAGCCGGATAGGCTTGGGCGTATTCGCCTTTTGCGAACAACGCATCAGCTTGTGCGCGTTGTTCCTTGCTTCCGCCTTGGGCCCATGTTGCACCCGGAAGCATGAGCAGTAGCATGGAGCCCACCGACCCTAACATGGTGGACCGGAAGAACGAACCCGAATATGAAGCGGAGAGATTCATGATGGGATCGATCTGGAGAAACGCATCTTCGATTCTTCGCCTTTCAGCAATCGTTTGATATTGGTGCGGTGGGTCCAGAAAACGATCACACAAAGTACGACGGCGAACCCGAGCATCACATCGTTCTTCTCGTGCCATACCAGTTCAATTGCCAACGGAAATGCGATCACCGCCAACAACGAACCCAGCGAAACATACTTGCTCAACCCATAAACAACTGCGAACACCCCGACACAGACCAAGGCTGCGCCCGGATGCACAGCGAGTACGCCACCCAATGAAGTGGCCACACCTTTCCCACCTCGGAACCCAGCGAATACAGGATACAAATGCCCGAGTACCGCTGCCAGGACCATGCACACGCGAAGCCATGTAAAATCGCCAGAACCTGATTCCAACCCGCTCCACCAAGCCAGTACGCGCACCGGTGCGAAACCTTTCAAGATATCGATCAATAGAACGGGCACTCCGGCTTTGGGGCCGAGCACACGGAACGTATTCGTGGCACCAGCGTTACGACTGCCGTGCTCGCGCACGTCGAGGCCGAAGAAGGCTTTTCCCCACCACACGCTTGTTGGAATGCTCCCGCACAGGTAACTGAGTACCATCGCAATGCCCGCATACACCCAATGCATGTCCATGGTTCAAAGACCGAAGCGGTCGCGGAATTCGTCCACCTTTCGTTTACCGGTCAGCATGAAACGGAATTCGGCGTCGTCCTTTTTCGTTTCCTGCTGCATTTTGTCCTCTTTCAGCTCGCTGATCATCGTGTTCCAAGCTACGTCACTGCTATACACGAGCATTTGCCCGCGTGTGTAACTGAAGAACCAGTAGGTCTGTTCATCCAACAGCAGGAGTATGTGCATCGCATCACCGCTGCGCTTCCGCTGGAATTCGATCTTGCCTTTCAGTGTTCGGAAGATCGGCTTCTTCAAAATGGTGGCAACACCTATCGGACCTTGACTTTGCCAGCTTTGGTCATCCGCGTTCCAGCGAAGCTTGACATCTGCAAATACCAAGGGTTTTACAAGTTCTTCCGGCAACTTCTTGATCTCGCCCTTTATGCTGAGTTCGCTGATCAGCTTGTCACTTTTCTCCTTGCCCAACATTTCCCGCATGCCCTTTTCATAGGGTGTCTTGGTGATGTCAACGGCCTTCTGCTCCGGATACGCGAGAATATCGGTGGCCATCTTTTCCAATGCGTTCTCATGGAAGAAGAAGTCGATGTACATGCTCACTTGTGCCATCACGCGGGCACTGTCACCACGGAGATCCAGGGTACCGAAGTCCTGGACTTTCACACGACCCAATTCAGTTCCGGTGCCTATCTGACCGTTCGCCGTGAGCGCACAACTTTCTGTACTCAGCGTAACGAGATCCCCGGCCTGTTCTGCTGAACGGATCTTGTCCTTGCTGCCGATCAGGTAGTTCTTCTTCGTCTTGTCGAAGAACAGAAGACCCTTGGCTGCGATAACTGTGCGATCGGCTTTGGCTTCTTTTCGACTGAGGAATGTACCGTACGGTTTGAACGGATCGTCGCTCGTAATGAAGATACCGGCGCCAATGTCCGATCCGTTATTGTCACTGAGGGAATCGCCGACCGGGATGAACACCTCATTGGGGTCGATCTTTCCTGAGAAGCGCATCCACTCTTTTCCGATACCCGCGCAGTCATGCAGGATCCTGGTACTTCCGGTGAAGGTGAGCTCCTTGCTTGCCGCCTGCAACAACACTTCGCCATAGTAATCGAAAGCCGGACTCAATTGGAAGCGCTCGTCTTCCCCGATACGCCCACGTGCAAATGTCTGATAGGAGGTATCGACGTTGATGTTGGCAAAATGGAATTTGAACGCCTTCTTGGTTTCATCCACATAATCGTAATCGCCGCTCGCGTTGTAGTCGCGCTTGGCCTTGATGTTCACCGTGGCATTGTATATCGTGTGGTTCCTGGTAATGGCGTTCGCGGTGATCACGGCGTTCGTTATCGGGTCCATTTCCGCATTACGGCGGATGCGCACCCGGTTGCTGTCCGGCGTAATGAGCGCATCGGCCACATGGATGTATTGTACCTCGTTGGCGGTGATCAAGTGCTGCTTCAGGTCGTATCGCGCTTTCGGTGCCATGAAACTCAAGCTGTCCTGATCGGCTCTTGTGCTGATGAAGTTGCTGCCTGACAGTTGCAGGTCCTCGTTCACAGCAGCCACTTTCCGGTCGCTCTCCAATTCCAGATCGCCTTGGTCCATGAACCACTTGAAGCGGTCCATGTAGCACATGTACTGGTTGACGGGGAATTCAACTTTGGTTTCATTGCCATTGCTCACGAATTCGCCAACGCGCTCGTCCAATTTCACGGTAGCGTTCACATTATCGGTCTTGAACGCGATGCTGGCTGTGTCACCTTCAGTTAATCGGAAGTCGCTGGTATCAGCGTGCAACTTCATCGTTTCGAATTGGAAAAGCCTGCTCTTCAGCGTGGCGTTGGTGAAGTCGATGAGGCCCGCACCAGTCATTCCTTTGGGTGTGAGTTCGGTTTGTCCGTGCAGATAGGCGGCCTTGTCATACATCACCATCGGCGCTGTGATCTGCTTCGCCAGCAGCACGTCCTTGGCCGGTTCAAGGCGAATGAAAACATTGCTCGCGTGAACATTCGGAACATTCATTGAAGCACTCGAAACGGCGCCGTTGTACAACGTATCCGCTACCCCGAAGGTCGTATCGGGCGTGAAGTAAAGATCACTGCTGCGTGCGATCGTGGTGAGGAACGTAAGGTCACCTGATCCGTGCAGGCCCTTGTAGTCCAGGCGCAACGTATCCGCGAACTTGGCTTTCTTGCCGTAGAGGGGCAATCCGCCATCACCGGTGTAGCGCACGAATCCGAGCGCGTAATCCTCTTGCAAACGCAGCGTTTCGCGAATGTCAGGAAAGATCCCACCACTCATCAATGTACCAGGGAAGTAGAGTCCTGCGTTGGTGAAATTGTCCAGACTATCGATCAGGAACGGATCGCTTTTATAATAGAACTTATCGCGCAAATAGGCACCTTTCTGGATCGCTTTCCGGTCATAGAAAACATAGCTCTCCTGCGCACTGTTGAATTTCGGGAAGGCCGGGTATCGCCCTTCCATCTTGCCGTTCCGCTCCACCTGTTGGATGCCGCTCTTGTTGCTGGGCTCATCGATCTCCAACGTTCCTGTTACCTTTTCCAATACGTTCTTCACCCGGATCAAACTCGTTTCCCCGTTCTCGTTGGCTTCGAAACTGTCCGCATAAAAACTGACGCTGTCCACGTTCAACAGGTCGATGATGAAGGGGTCGTAGTGGAAGTAGTATTCCTTGCCGTAGTAGGTGAGCTTGCCCGCCACGATATTGCCTCCAAACGAGAAATCCCGCCCTTTCTTTACCGTTACTTCCTTGTTGCTCGGATAGATCTTCACGTCCTGTGAATCGCTCAGGATAATGCGCGCCACGCCCTTCAATGCAAGGTCGTAGTTGAGCAAATTGATCGTACCGTTCACACCGTCATCCGCAGAACTCGTGAATTGCAGAACATCATAATCGGTCTTTTTCGCACTGGCGAGAACATGTTCCGTAAGGCGAGGCAGTATATGCACCGATTCTGTTTCGGGATCGTAGTTGAGGTAGCGCTTTACCGCCATATCGAACAACAACGGCACTACTTGGGGCTTTTGCAGCTTTGTGAACACAGCGAACTCGGTGGCGCTGAAATCATTGCCCACCTTTTTGCTGAACTCGCGCAGTCGGCTCAATGGGTGCACCGCATCAGTACCCAACATCGCCTCGTATCGTGAGCGCTTGAAGAAGTTGTTGCTCTCAAAAACCGTTTTGGTTTGCGAGCTTCCCTGAAGGTTGCTGATCTCCACCACAGGATCTCCCTGTTTCCATCGAAGCTCTTCGAAGTGCATGTCCAACTCGTGGAAACTGTCGTAGAACGGCGCAAGGCTCAGGCCCTCTTCGTTCTTGATGATCGTCAGCATTCGCTTGTCCTTTCGAAAGCGCACGTTCACACTTGGGTGTGAGATCGAATCCTTGTCCATGCGTATGGACACCGCTACGCCCTCCCCCACGATCTTGTCCGGCTCGATGGTATAGACAACACCCGATGTAACAATGAACGGTTGCTTGTCTTTGTAGAAGGTGAGGAATGCCGGTTCTTCACGCGTACCGTAGCCCTGAAGCTTGGATCCCTGAAAACTGAAACCGCCTTCAAAGTCGATCCCTTCCATGATGTCACGGATCTTCTTGCGCCGATCATAGCTCTCGAAGCGCGGATAGGTCGCCTTCTCAGCGGTCACGTTCGCAAGCACTTTATCGGTTACCCGGCCCAATAGAGCTTTGTCGAAATACGGATCGTTGAAGCTCACGCTGTCCACTTCGATCTCCGAACTCTTCACTTTTACCTGGTACGCATGCGACCATTCGGCGAACGTGGCCGTAGTCTTCAAGCCAGCGCGCTCCCACGTGATGCGCCCTCCGATACCACGCCATATGCCTTGTGTGGGGAAATAGACACCACTGGTATTGCGGACCACCGCGCTATCGCCTTTTGCAAGGCAGCGTAGGTCCAACTTGGGAAAGATCACCTTCGGAACACTGTCGTAGGCAAAGGTGAATTGTGGACTACTGCTTTGCCATTGAACGCTGGCGCCCTTGAACAACGTATTGTCCTTGAACAGGCTCGCACTCATGGCGATCAGGTCCGTGAGGTTCTGTTTGCGCGTGCTTTTGGCGGCGCTCTCCAAGCAAAGCATATAGGTATCGAAGTCGGCTGCCGTGCGCCCACCACCAGTGAAAGAGACCAACGATCCGAGGTAGTCACGGAATCCTGGAAAAGCTTCGAACCGCTTCTTCAGCATCACATTCGCCAAGTCCACGATCCGTGTGCGCTGCGGTTGATCGAAGAAGCTGCCGTTCCAGGCGGGCGTGAATTCCTGCTCCATGAACGGCTTGCCTTCCTTCTTGTCGGCATCCACCAGAAATGCGGTGATCTCCTGTAAAAAGACAGCCTGGTCGTTGGTGAACGGCTTGGATTGGGCGTGGGAGATCAGCGGGGCCATCAGCCAAAGGCCGCAAGCCAAAGGCCATGTGCGAAAACCTTTGTTCGATCTCATCTCCTGCATCCGATCAATGCCCATTCACCTTGGTTCAATTCCTCTGCGGGAACCATGCCAACGGCCAGCACAGCCTCTACCATCCGCGGGGCATCGGCCTGTACGAAGCCACTCAGGAGCAAAGCGCCTCCCGGTTGAAGCGCATCGCGCATGAAAAGCATGTCGCGCAAAAGCGTGTTACGTTCGATGTTCGCCAAGATAACCGCGCAGGAAGAAGGCTTCAGGAGCTTGGCTTCGCCTTTCTCCACAACGGTATGGTGGCAACCGTTCAACACAAGATTCTCGCGCGCATTGAGCACCGCCTGTTCATCGATATCGATGGCGTGAACACTTTTTGCACCCAAACGCTCTGCCAGGATCGCGAGCACTGCAGTACCGCAGCCCAGATCGCACACGTGCTTCCCGTTCATATCGATCTTCATCATCGCCTCCACCATCATGCGTGTGGTTGCGTGATGGCCCGTTCCAAAGGCCATGCGAGGCGTGATCACCAGGTCGTGCTTGAAACCCGGAACGAACGGATGGAATTCAGCGCGGATCCGAACGTCGCACCCTACTTCCACTGGTTGAAAACCCTTTTCCCATTCGGCGTTCCAATTGTATGGGGCTATGGACCGATGTGACTGCTTGATCCGAACTTCAGCGGGTTGGGCAGCGATCAAAGCGATAATGGCTGACTTGTCGAACCGATGAGCAGGCGTGAACGCTTTGACACCTTCCTCCGTCTCCTCGAAACTATCGAACCCTAATTCGCCAAGCTCGGCGACAAGTACATCACGCCATGGTTCCAGCGGATCGATCGTTAGGCTGAGTTCGGTATACGTGTGCATGTGGATCCGATCGGAGATCAATGGCTCAAGGATGCTTAACGCGTTCAGCGATCCGGATCAACTCAGCGAACTGTTCGGCTACCAGGGCCGCCCCGCCGATCAATCCACCATTCACGTCGGGACACGAAAAAATGGCGGCTGCATTATCAGGCTTGCAGGATCCACCGTAAAGAATGGGCACTGTGGCCGCAACCACGTCACCATGTGTTCGCAGCATAGAGCGTATGTGTGCGTGCATGTCCTGTGCCTGAGCGGCGCTGGCCGTAAGACCGGTACCAATGGCCCACACGGGCTCGTAGGCTATGACAACGCGTTCAAGTGATACGCTGTCGAGTTCACCCAAAGCACCTTTCATCTGATCAGCCACCACATCGAAATGTCGATCACTTTCTCTCTCCGTCAGGTTCTCGCCGCAGCAGTAGATCGGGATGATCCCGTGCTTCAACAGCGTCATGATCTTCTTCGCGACCAGTGCATCGGTTTCGCCGAAGTACTGTCTCCGCTCACTATGTCCGACCAGGCAATAGGTTGCACCAATGCTCGCAAGCATGCCCGCACTTACTTCGCCCGTAAAGGCACCCTGCTCAGCAGCATGACAATTCTGTGCGGCCACTTTGATACGGGTACCGCGTGTTTGCTCCGCCACTTGGGCCAGGAACGGGAACGGCGGTGCAACAACCACCTCAACATTGGATGCTCCCCTGGGAACAACCTCGTGCAAATGTTCAACAAGCGCACGCGAACCGCTGGCGTCGGTGTGCATTTTCCAATTCCCGGCTACGATCGTCCGCATGCTTTGCTTTACCAGCCTTGGGAGCCAGTACGCGCCAAAGTTGGAAATGCCTCGGGCATTATTCCTCCTTCCGCTCGCGGATCATCAACAATGGATCGTGATCATGGATATTTCGATCCAGAGACGCGTGATCCAGGCAAAGGCGCTCAGGGAAACATGATCTGATAGAACGCACTACGACCTGTGCTCCACATTTTGGTTGCAACAACCGGCTCTTGTCATCCGGTCAGCGTTCCTCCGCGCTTCCGCCTGTTCCCTTGATCAGAACCGCAACGCGAACCCGAAGTAGGGGATCACCGCCCCAAAGCCTTCTGCCAAGTTCTTATTGTACACCAACGCACCGTCGGCAGCCAATTTTCGATGTATCCAACGCATGCCGAGCGTGTATACGGGAAAAGCCTTGGGGCCAAAGTTCAAGACCCAGTTCTCGGTAACGATAGCCATCGGCTCCGTGAATCGCCATTGCGCACTGAACCCAATGATCGGTTTGCGAGTAAGGCCGATACCAGTAGCACCCCAACCCAAATTCAACGTGGCATGGGCCTCCGGCGAACCAATGGTGCATTGGCCGATGATCGCTCCCATTTTTCGACCCGTGTCCAACGTATCCTGAAAGGGTGGATCATTGCTCAGTTGCGTACCTACGGCGTAGACCCCTGCCCAAATGCCCGGTTGCAATCGCATGCCGCCTTTGATCGCCAGAAAATAGCCTGGCAATTTGCTCTGGCCTGGGCGCAAGCTGGCCAACACGCTCATCATCTGAAAACCACCGCCGATGCTCACATTGTCCACTGGCGCGAACCACGCACTGTGCATGATCACGTAGCTGTTCTGGTAGTAACCCTGCCCTTGTTGCAACGGTATGGCGCTGGGCGCAAAAAAAGTATGGCTGCTATGCGGGTTGTCCTTCCACGTACTGAATACACGGGTGTGGGTGCCTGGCATTGGGTAGCGGAGGCGTAACAACTCTCTCGACCGATCGCGCAACGGCTGAGGTGGTTGCAGAACTGATGATCCGTTCCCACCGAAGGAAGCGAGGACGGTACACCAGAGAATTACTGAAAGGCAGAGGCGCATGAGGTTACTAACGAAGCAGGAAGTGCCGAAATCGCTGCATTCCCAACCCAAGACGCAGTAGTTGTAAAAGGTTGGGTGCTAGGCCCCGAAATCAACTGTTCCATCACCGTTCAACTTCAAAGTTGAAGGTCCTGATCGTTCCCGAAATGGAGCAAAGCCTACTCGATAGAAATGACAACCTCACCGAGCACCGGCACATCGTTGCAATGCCATTGCCCCTTCACCACTCCTTCCTTCAGCACCACCACGCCGGGGTTGCTGCGAATAATGGTCTTCAGTGTGGTTTCGTCGCAGGTAACGAAGTCGAACGCGAGCTGATGTTCGTGGCGGAAACCTTCCACATCATCCAAACTCGTGGCCGTTGCACCATAGACGTACCAGCCCTTTTTATAGGCTTCGTCGGTGAGTGCTTTGATGGCAGGCAGGCAGTCCGTTGATGCGTCGGCAAGGGTCTTGATCACAATGAGCATCACTGGCGTTGGCTCGGCGAGAATATCGGCGGTAATGTCCACGCCATCTCGATCGGTAAGGCGGAAGTCGGCGACAGGGCTGGGGATGCCCCGTTCTTTCACATCGATGCGGCGGTCAACGTACACCCACGTGCTATCATCCCACGGGTATTTGCCCTTGCTGTCGAATTCCTTTTGCTCGCCGGTGTTCTTGTTCTTGTAGGTAACGTAGATCTCCTGTACCGGTGGCTGGCCCATTTTCTGTGCTTCTGGAATGCTCTTCCCAACGGCATACGCGCGGTAATCCTTCATGGGCAAATGCTGCCAGCAGTACCAAATAAAACCGAACGATAAGATCGTGATCCACAGGGCGGTGATCCACTCGGCCTTCACACCTTGCACGAAGCGTTTGATAAGCAAGTACACGCCCAGCCCGACCACCGTGAACCAAAAGAAAAAGCTCCAACCAAAAACCCACGACCAGAGCGCTACAAGTAACAGTCCGCCCGGTAAAAGAACCTTGTCATCACTGCTTGTATTGAAGGTGATACCCGGCTTTCGGAAAACGCTGACAAAGAAGAGAGGCAGCACAAACACCAGAAGTATCAGGTCTTTGGTGAAGCTCTCCCACGGGGTCAGGCTTCGGCCCAACGAACCCTTCATGGCATCGCCGAAACACCCACAATCCGTAACACACGTTACATCATGCATCGCCTTGACACCATTTTCGATGGTTTCGTATTTCCCTTGCGGATCGCAGGTCGCCGTGTAGGCGGTAAGCCAACCAAAAAACAGTGTAAGCACCAGAATGGCCCAAGTCGCGAGCTTCATTCGCCCTCCAACGAGGACGGCAAAACCAAGCACCACTTCCGCCAAGCAAGCGAGGATGGCCAACACGAGCGACCACGGTTCCAAAAAGGTGAGGTTCAGCGCACTTTCGGCGAAGTACTCCTCGAGCTTGTAGCTGAAGCCAAGCGGATCATTGGCTTTGACCAGACCGCTAACGATGAAGGTGCCTCCTACGAGGATCCGGCAGAAAAAGAGGAAATACTTCATATGATCATATAGTCAGGTGAACATGAGAACATGTGGTCATGTGGACATGTGGGCATGTGGACATTGACAGAACACGACGGCGAAAATAGGCCCAGCCGTTATCGTGCGTGAACGATCAACGATCCGTTAACGAGCCGAACCGGAATGCTTTCTGCTAACCGATCCTTCTGACCTGATGCTCGAAGTCGCATCGGCCACTGCCGTCATGCGCCGCTGGTACTCGCTCATGATGCTCTGCACTTCGTTACGGATGCGCAGGTCGTAATCGGTATCCCACGAAATGAATCCAGTGGCAGGCTCGAAGCGTGCCTGGCCCATTGGCAGATCGAAGAAGGAAAGATCCATATCGCTGATGCGTTGGAACAGGGTCATTTCCACAAAGAGGTCCTTCACCTTGTTCTCCCCTTCCCAAGCCAAGCCGTGCGTGTCGATGGTGAAACACTTGGTCTGGCATCCCGGAGCGCTGAAACGCAGGACATAGAGCGCATTGTTGCCCAACGTATACGCGTACTGACCAAGTAGACCCGTTTGCTCAGCATGTTCTTTCACACCATCCTTGTACACGCGAACCAGCCCGTTGGTCACCAGCTCCCCGGTGAGGTAGTCGGTGACAACTCCATGTACCTTCAGGTTGAACGCTTCCGCCGAAGTGGAGGCAAGCATGGCGATCCCTAAGGTGGAACTGAGAACCAAGTTGCGCATGTGCTGTTCAGTTGATCCGGAAAAAGTGCCGTTGAGCGAGGCGCGAAATAAACCGCTCCTATTGAGCGATCCAAGGCCAAATCGTCGTGTTTCCGGGGATCGATCAACAGTCGATTGTTCATCAACGGCACCCCGCATAGGCAACCGTAGGGCAGTAATCGGATGGATTTACCATCTTTCGCACAATTACACGTCCCCACCATGATGCGCAACACCTTGAACGCTGCGGCTTTGTTCACTTCCGGGCTGCTTTGCGCCCAGTATACCGCCACGGTGAAGACCACCGTTACCGAAGTGGAGTCTTCGGCCTGGCGCAAGTGGAGTGATGCCAACTGCTCGGTCAATTACCCATCGGGCTGGACAAGTGAAGGTTCCGGGATCAACGACCGCGCGGCTTCTTTTCAGGCACCTTTGGACGGAACCGATCGCACGCGAGACCGAGTTGACCTGCATGTGAAGCCAACAGGTGGCCGAACGATCAATGAGATCGCCAAAGACGCAGAAGCCGAGATCACCTCAACCTTGACCAATGCCAAAGTGATCGGCAGTAACACGACCGGCGACATACATGCGCTCGAATACTCAGGCGAATTGAACGGTCGCTTGCTTCGTGTCAAGCAGGAATCACATGTGAAGAACGGCCGCACATGGATCCTTTCCTTCACCTCGGATCCGGAACGCTTTGATGATGCTCTGTACTTGGCCGATGCCATGTTCGCATCGTTCATGGTGAAGTAGGATCGGATCACCGTCACTTTTCACTCATCCTCCAACCGGATCATCGCGAAAACCCCGTAGTTCACGATATCCGCCCAGTTGGCATCGATGCCTTCGCTCACAAGCGTGCGGCCTTGTTGGTCTTCGATACTCTTGATCCGCAAGAGCTTCATCAGGATCAGATCCACGAGGGAACTCACCCGCATACTGCGCCAAGCTTCGCCATAGTCGTGGTTCTTGCGGCGCATGAGTTCACGGGCATGCTTGAGTTCCGTCTCCAACGCTCGTTTTGCCTCCGTTGTAGAAAGGTCCGGCTGATCCACCACGCCGAGTTTCAATTGGACCAGCGCCATGCCGGCGTAGTTGATGATACCGATCAACTCTGGCCGTATCCCCTCGTCCACCTTGCTCTCGCCCAACTGTTGCAACGTGCGTATCCGTTGGGCTTTGATGAAGACCTGATCGGTAAGTGAACTCACCCGCAATATGCGCCAAGCCGTGCCGTAATCGCTCGCCTTCTGCTCGAACAGTGTTATGCACTCCGCGATCACAGCGTCGTATTGCTGAAGTGTTCTTTCCATTGTGGAGGGCGAAAGTAGCGCGATGGTTGTACCCGCCCGTAAGCGTTGCCAATGGCGATCATGCGGATCACGTTCTTTGCACTCGTCCTTCCATCGAAGAAATGAAGAGCAGAACCGACATCTCCTGGCGTTTGAAGGACCGAATTTTTCAACCCCACTTCCCCTTGGTGATGGGGATAATCAACGCAACAACCGATTCGTTCTTCCTCGGCAGCCGCGTATCAAGTACAGAGGATGCATTACGTTCAGCGGAAAGGATGCTCTTGGACGGCGCGGGTATCCTGGATGTTGGTGGCCAAAGTTCTCGACCCGGCAGTGCAGAAGGCGATGAAGAAGGCGAGTTGAAACGTGTTGTCCCGATGATCAGTGCGATACATCAGCGATTTCCAGATGCGCTGATCAGCGTGGATACGTGGCGGGCACGTGTAGCCGAAGAAGCGGTGGGGGCTGGCGCGAGCATGGTGAACGATATCGGTGCGGGGCTACTGGACACGCGGATGTTGTCCACCGTGGCCAGGTCGGGAGTGCCGTATATCGCCATGCATATGCAAGGTGTCCCGCTTGAAATGCAAGAGGCTCCGCAGTACACGGACGTCGTGAATGAAGTCACCAATTTCTTGAGCGACCGTATCCATGCGGCCCACGAGGCAGGTATCGCCGATGTGCTGATAGACCCCGGTTTCGGTTTCGGGAAGACCACTGCTCACAACTACACTTTACTGGGCCAGTTGGGTCGTTTGGTGAATTTGGGCTACCCAGTGGTTGTTGGATTTTCGAGGAAACGAATGATCAACGAGGTCTTGGGTACCACTCCAGCAGAGGCCCTGAACGGAACAACCGTTTTGGGTACGATCGCCCTTCTCAAAGGAGCGGCTATCCTTCGCGTACACGACGTGAAAGAGGCCGCGCAATGCGTGAAATTGCTGCAGGCGTTGCCCTCATGAACACGCACTGGTTCGAATGGACCAGATGCACGGTGTCGCCCTACTGCGTCCAAGACGTATTAATGTCCCTGTGGACCAAGGCGGACAGGCTGTACGACGAGGCGATCAGATAACGCGTTCGACACCCGCCACTTGGACATCGACCATACCCGCACTCGATCAATCAAGCCGCACTGGGGCCACTGTATCGGTCCGCGTAGGAGCAGTTTTATCCGACGGTGCGATCTTCTTGCCCTTTTTTCGCTTGTAATAGCCCTTCCACGTCTTTTCGTATTCGTCCATCGTTCGCGAAAGCGTTGGCCGCATGCGTTCGGTGTATTCGATATCCCAGCTCATATTGCGCACACTAGCCTTGAATCCTGCTTCGCCCAGAGGCTGTTCGAAGATGGAGAAGTCGAACTCTCCGATCCATGGAAAAAGGGTCATCTGCACGTCCATTTCATAGAACGGCACATCCGGGTAAGACGGAATTTCTTCCGTGTCGATGTTGATGTGCTTGGTGACCAGTCCCTGTTTGCTGAAGAAAACCACATAGCGCCAGCCTCTGTCGAGCGTGAATTCATACCCCCCATCCCCACGAGTAGTGGTCTCCGCTTCCGACTTTCCGGCTTTCAGCAATCGAACGAGCACGCCCTTCACAGGATCGCCGGTGAAATGATCGGTGACCTTTCCACTCACCTTCACATAGAAACGCTGCGCTTCCACCGGGGAAGCGAAGCACAAGGCAGTGGCAAGCAGGCAGGTAGTAAGGAACTTCACTTTGATGACAATTGACGGGCGAGCCAGACTACCAGAACCGAGCCAGCGAATGCGCACACGATCCGACCTACCAACCCTACCGTTTTCAATCCTACAAGGTCGAAGACGATCTCTCCAACGAAGCCACCAAGTATACCCAGAAGAACGTTCATCAATGGGCCATAACCTTCGCCCTTCATCACCTTACCGGCCAACCAGCCCGCCACACCGCCCACAAGGATCGTTGTTATAACTCCCATAGCGCAAAATTATCGGGGCTGATCTACGCATTGATCGGATCACCCCTGTGTTACCAACGATCCATGTGGATCAACGTTGTGGCCAATATCCAAGGCGCGTTTCGAATGATCGCCCCCCTCAACATTGACCTGCAGTTCATATTGAGGAACGACAAGCAAATACATTCGCGGCCTCGTAATGGCCACCACCCTCTCCAAGTTCCAACGTCGCGCTCAGCGGACCTTGAGCATTGCCTTCGCTTGGTTATTGGCCGGAGCGGCAACGGCCTTCTTTCATTGGGTGGTAGCCCGTTCGCTTGGGGATCATAGTTCTTTGCAGTCGTTCGTATCCTTCCATGGATGGCGCTCGCTGCTATGGGGACTGCTGGGTGGTGGTGTGTACATTTTCTTCCTGCGTGACCGACTAAGGTCGCTGCCATTTTCCAAGGCTTTCTTGATCATGTCCTTGTTGGTTCTCGCAACAGTGCTGGTGTATCACCTTCTGATCCCGAACCTTGTGGGAGAAGCAACGAATGCTTGGTCAACCGCCCTTCGGGAACCGTGGATGTGGGCCGATTTTATTTATCGGGATGTTCTCATGGGTGCCACGATGATCATGGTCAGGTTGAACGACCAGTTCGCAACCGGCTCTTCAGGATTCCTGCTCGGCCGGTATGCAAAGCCCCGCCAGGAGTTGCGGATCTTCATGTTCCTCGATATGCGCAGCAGCACATCCATCGCTGAGCAGATCGGTGATACACGTTATTTCCAATTGCTCAACGAACTCTTCACCGATATCACCGACCCTGTGATCTATAGTGAAGGTGAGATCTACCAATACGTGGGGGACGAGATCAGCGTGAGTTGGGATCTGCGCAAAGGCATCAAAGGCCAGCGCTGCCTGCGTTGTTTTTTCGCCATTCGCGAAAAGTTGGCCAAGCGAGCCGCACACTACAACAAACGCTATGGCATAGTACCGGTTTTCAAGGCCGGACTCCATTACGGACAAGTAACAACCGGCGAGATCGGCTTGATAAAGAAGCAGACCATTTTCAGCGGAGACGCCGTGAATACGGCCGCTCACATTCAATCTTCCTGCAATGAACTCGGGGTCGACCTGCTTTTGAGCAAGGACCTCCTCGACGTGTTAGCCCTTGCGCCGGATAAATGGACCTCCCGTTCCATGGGTGAAGTGCACTTGAAGGGCAAGCGGAGGAACGTCCTGCTGTTCACGGTTGAACCAATGGGTTCGAAAGTGTGAAGATCGCAGGTCGCAATTGGTCGAGTAATGCTTCTTACATGGTCCAAGGTTCACCGAAGCTCGATTCAGTATCGCTCAAAGACCTTTCCCTTCCACCATACTTTGGTTGTGCCACTGTTGCTCTGCCACACAACGGCATCGCCATGGAGGTCAAATCGCTTGATACCGGCTTCCCTTGTTACGTTGATCCTCTGTCCTTGGTGATAGATCCGTAGCTCGCGGTTCAGATCCTGGTACGCAATGAACGCACCGCTCACCTGCCAGTTCTCGGGTACGTATCGTTCGATCACATCGGCCTTTCCTGCATTGAGTGTTTTCCATTGGCCATCTTCCACCCACGTGATCACACTATCCTGAACGTCATATCTGGTGGGTGCATCCGATGATAACGTGATCACGTTGCGGCCATCGTAGCAACGGAATTTTCCTGTACCGCTCACATACCCCACGATACCTGCACCGGCACTGAAATTCACTGGACGCAGGTCTTCAAGATCCACGCGATCACCCCTGTTGAAAACGCGGAAAACGTTGTCCTCGTCATCCATGAATGCAGCCATATCGGCGCTTGCAACAACCCATGCGTAATCGGCGCCATAACACAGATCGATCATCTCTCCGCGATAGAAGAGAATGATCTTGTGCCGGGCGCGATCGTAGAACACCATCGTATTGGGACCAGCCTTCCACTGTGGAGCGTCATCGACCAGCAAGAGGTCCGCGATCGGAAATGAGCGCCCGCGCCAATACACATTGAGGGTGCGGTCGATCTCGTTGTGGAAAACAACCATGCTGTCTTGTACCGAAAAAGCTCCCACGTCCTCGCAGATCGTTTCTGGGCGTCCATCACGGACAACCCATAAGGCTTCACCCTGCTTCCACGCGAATTGACCGCGCGAGGTTTGGATCTCAGATGGCTCACCACGCTGGATCGCCAGCGCATGCCCATCCATAAAGGCCCGTAGATCCCCTTCTTGCGACACATAGAACAACCGATCACCGTTCGGGTACACCGACTTGGGTGCCCGCGTTTCCAATTCTTCGAAAGTGCCTTCGTGGAATACACCGAAACGTCCCGCTTGTGTTGTATACGGAACCATTGATTGAGCGCTCGTACCCAACGCCATGAACAACGTACCGATCAGAAACAAGCTTCGACGTGGCATGGGCGAAAAATAGGCGAGCGATCGAACACACCTACACTGTCTCCACTATTCGGGCAACCACATGGGTACTTACCGCGCGCTTTCGTCCTTTTACTGGTACGACGTGCTCTTCTCCAAAATGGAAACGCTCGGTGGCCATAGGCATTCGTGCGAGCAGTTCGGTGCTGATCAGCAGATCGGCTTTGAGGTCTTTGCATAACCCAAGCATGCGGCTCATGGTATTCATCACGTCACCGCTGAAGTCGATCGCCCGTTTGATGTGGCCGATCTGCGCAGTGATGACGCGCCCACCATGGAGCGAGCCACGGAAGATCGGAACAACACCGAATTCACGGATCATCTCTTGCTTGTTGGCCTCTATCCGTGACATGATGTCGAAATACAGATCAAGACAATTCTCGTTACGAATGCCACCGCGCATCGTCCATGTGAAGATCACCTCATCACCCACGTATTTGTGTATCTCGGCCTCGTTGCGCAGGACCGCATCCGTCATCAGGGAATGGGTGGTGTTGAGGAAGCGGAAGTAGAGCAGATCCCCAAGTTTCTCATTGAGCGCAGTGCTGGCGACCAGATCAATGCTCAACATGATGCGTTCCTCGGCAACAGGCTTTTCATATCGCCCCAAGAGAAAACCGAAGAACATTCGTCGGCCCATCAACTCTTCAACCTGCACAATGAGCAACGCAATGGAACTGACCACCATAACGCGAAGGACCATCTGGTAAAGCTGCGGCATCAACATCATTTGCGCAGCGCTGAACGGGGCGTTCTGAGCGAATGGTAATTGCTGTTCCCGATCGAACAAAAAGGCCAACATGATAAAGACCGTAGTGAGTGCGTTCACGGCCAGCACTTTTCCAAAAAACTGTAGCGGAACAGCAAGCGAACGGAAGCGCCGACCAAACAGGAATTCCTCCAATACGCCGGTCCAAATACCCAGTAAAAACCACGCCCCTGTGTATGTTAGAACCTGCTCCCCGCTGAAAACCGTCAATACCCATGCTACTCCCAACGTAACAATCCCATACTTGAGCAGCTTGCGCAGCTTGTACCGTGTTATGGCAGTGATGGGAAGCATGAGAAGTAATGGTACGCGCATATGCTTTGACAGCTTTGGCGAATGATGGAAATTGTGCTTATTTCTTGCTCGGTCAAGTAAAAGGGGCGCGAAAGTAGCGGCAAGGGCTGGAGCAGCATCTTTGACGCGTGCTCTCCTTCGTTTTACGTGTACTGAGTTTGATCTGGCCGATCCGTGTGCGGCGGTTCAATAGCACCCATTATCAACTGGATGTCACATGGGAATATGGAAGCCTGGTGGTGAACAGCCCAAACGCCAACCAGAGCTTCGGCAGCCTTCACAGGGTTTGGCGCCAATGTTTGCGGGATCTGGATCTGAAAAAAAGCCAGCCTAAAGAGGTTCTGATTCTGGGTTTCGGAGCTGGGAGCGCGGCACACATCCTGCAGAAGGAATTTCGCTTGAAGTGCGGAATTACCGGGGTTGACCATGACCCTGTGATGCTGCGGATCGCCAGAGAATATTTCGGGTGGTCAACCTGCGCCGACCTTGTCTTGCACGAGGCAGATGCTTTCCAATGGGTGCGGGAACAAACCCGTTTGTTCGATCTGATCGTGGTGGACCTTTTCCATGACCTCGACTTTTCTGAAGGCCTTTTGAACCTCGATTTTTTACGGAATTTGAAACGGATCGCAGCACCAGGGTCCACTATTCTTATCAATACCGTGGCTTATGATCCACGTTCTGCTGCCCGCAGCGCACGTTTGGGCCAGCAAATACGTCTTGTTTTCAGCACAGTGAACGAGCAGCAATATGAGGGGACCAATCAGGTGTTCATCGCCTTGTGAACAGGAATTGTCGGGAGCCTGCCATTCGATGGGCCGAATGGTGCGAAATTTGTATCTCCAAGCCTACCGATAAGTTTTGAGCATTCTCGGCATACGCATCACCCTGGTCGCTTTGGCCTTTGGCTTGGCTAGCTCGGCTTTGGCGCAGCCGTGCAGTATAGATCTGGGACCAGACCATACCATTTGCCAGAACGCGACCACAACGTTGAACGGCCCGGCCGGGTTTTCCAACTACCTATGGAGCACGAGCGCGGTAACACCCAACATCACGGTGGGGGCTCCTGCGGCGACGTATTGGTGCGAAGTGAACTATCCATTTGTCAACCCGGTCGTCAACGGCAATTTCAGCGCTGGCAACACAGGTTTTTCATCCCAATTCAACCTCAACAACAACCTACAGGGAGAGGGCACCTACAATGTGGGCTCGAACCCTAACGCCTTTCACCCCCAATATAGTGGGGGGGGTAGCGGGAATTTCCTGATCGTGAATGCTGGCTTCGGGAGTTGGAGCGCTGGGCAACTCGATTGTTGGTGCCAGACCGTAACAGTTTGCCCAGAACAGACCTACACGCTTTCCTTTCGCGGAAGGAGTTTGACGAATGCACTCCCCGCGCGGCTTATTTGGGTTATTGATGGAGTGATGCAGGGGCCAGAGTTCACTATGCCTGCATTCGGAGGTGGTTGGGGCAATTTCAGCGCGACATGGTCCTCCGGCGTTGGCCAAACGACCGCCAATATTTGCCTTCGTGTGACTAGCGCCAACGGTGTCGGTGATGATTTTGGCATTGATGACATCATCGTTAGCGGCAACATCGTGCTGCGGGACTATATCGATGTGCTCGTGAACCCATTACCGGTCATGAATTGCGGTGGCCCCTATGGCCCGCTTTGTATCAACTCTACCGCCATAGCATTGAATGGCTCACCTGCTGGAGGTACATGGAGCGGCAATGGGGTGGTCGGCTCAACCTTCACACCTTCTTCTGCTGGTCTGGGTGTTCACGCGTTGACTTATTCCTACACCGATGGGAACAATTGCCCCAATACGTGCACTACCAATGTCACGATAAACCCTCTCCCGATATTGGCTTGTGGGACCTATGGACCCTATTGCGTCAGTGCGAATGCCATCAATTTGGGTGGCTTCCCGAACGGTGGTACTTGGAGCGGCCCGGGAGTTGTCGCCAATGTTTTCACTCCGGCATCAGCTGGTGTTGGGTTGCACAACGTCACATACACCTACACCAATGCCAATGGTTGCACCAATACTTGCACGACCAACGTCACGGTGAACGCGCTGCCGGTGGTTGCTTGTGGCGGGCCGTATCCGCCGGTTTGCATTGATGCGGTTGATGTCCCGCTAAACGGAGCACCCCTTGGTGGAACGTGGAGTGGAACGGGGGTAACGGGAAACAATATCGACCCCAGTGTTGGTTCGCAAACGGTCACCTACACATTCGTAGATGCCAATGGCTGCAGCAATTCTTGCACGACCAACGTCACGGTGAACGCGCTGCCGGTGGTTGCTTGTGGCGGGCCTTATCCGCCGGTTTGCATTGATGCGGTTGATGTCCCGCTCAACGGATCCCCCCTCGGTGGAACGTGGAGTGGAACGGGGGTGACGGGAAACAATTTCGACCCCAGTGTTGGTTCGCAAACGGTCACCTACACGTTCGTAGATGCCAATGGCTGCAGTAATTCCTGCACGACCAACATCACGGTGAACGCGCTGCCGGTGGTTGCTTGTGGCGGGCCTTATCCGCCGGTTTGCATTGATGCGGTTGATGTCCCGCTCAACGGATCCCCCTCGGTGGAACGTGGAGTGGAACGGGGTAACGGGAAACAATTTCGACCCCAGTGTTGGTTCGCAAACGGTCACCTACACGTTCGTAGATGCCAATGGCTGCAGTAATTCCTGCACGACCAACATCACGGTGAACGCGCTGCCGGTGGTTGCTTGTGGCGGACCGTATCCGCCGGTTTGCATTGATGCGGTTGATGTCCCGCTCAACGGATCCCCTTGGTGGAACGTGGAGTGGAACGGGGTGACGGGAAACAATTTCGACCCCAGTGTTGGTTCGCAAACGGTCACCTACACGTTCGTAGATGCCAATGGCTGCAGTAATTCTTGCACGACCAACATCACGGTGAACGCGCTGCCAGTGGTTGCTTGTGGCGGACCGTATTCGCCGGTTTGTATAGATGCGGTTGATGTCCCGCTCAACGGATCACCCCTTGGTGGAACGTGGAGTGGAACGGGGGTAACAGGAAACAATTTCGACCCCAGTGTTGGTTCGCAAACGGTCACCTACACGTTCGTAGATGCCAATGGCTGCAGCAATTCCTGCACGACCAACATCACGGTGAACGCGCTGCCGGTGGTTGCTTGTGGCGGACCGTATCCGCCGGTTTGCATTGATGCGGTTGATGTCCCGCTCAACGGATCCCCCCTTGGTGGAACGTGGAGTGGAACGGGGGTAACGGGAAACAATTTCGACCCCAGTGTTGGTTCGCAAACGGTCACCTACACGTTCGTAGATGCCAATGGCTGCAGCAATTCTTGCACGACCAACATCACGGTGAACGCGCTGCCGGTGGTTGCTTGTGGCGGACCGTATCCGCCGGTTTGCATTGATGCGGTTGATGTCCCGCTCAGCGGATCTCCTCTTGGTGGAACATGGAGTGGAACGGGGGTAACGGGAAACAATTTCGACCCCAGCGTTGGTTCGCAAACAGTCACGTACACGTTCGTAGGTGCCAATGGTTGCAGCAATTCTTGCACGACCAACATGACGGTGAACGCGCTGCCGGTGTTGGTTCCGGGAAACTATGGCCCTTACTGTGCCAGTGATGCCCCGATCATCTTGGGCGGAATGCCAATGGGCGGAACGTGGACCGGCGCAGGTGTGAACGCAGGATCGTTCAACCCGGCAGTTACCGGAGCGGGCACGTACCCGCTTACATATTCATACAACGATGTCAATGGCTGTTCACAAAGTGCGCAAACAAGTTTGACAGTATTCCCCGCGCCAGTGGTCGATATCGGTGGTGACACTACCGTCTGTCCCGGGCAATCCGTGACTTTCAACGCGTTGACCCCTGGAGCGACCTACATCTGGCAGGACAACTCTGTTGGGCCAACATTTTCGACTTCAACCCCAATGATCGTCACCGTGCAGGTTACTGTGAACGGTTGCACTACTGCGAGTTCTGCACAACTCATCAATTTCAATTTGCAAAGCGTGAATTTGGGTCCCGATGTTTCTGTATGTGAAGGAACAGCGGTGCCGCTCTCGGTGAATGTGTCAGGCGCGACGTATGCTTGGAGCACAACTTCTACAGCCAACGCGATCAATGCGAATACCACTGATTGGTACTGGGTGGATGTTTCGCTGAACGGCTGTAGTGTTCGTGACTCAATATACGTAACGATCAAACCGAACCCGATCGTGAACCTCGGCCTGGATCGCATGGTATGCCCTGGTGCAACAGCCTTGTTGAACGCTACAACGCCAAACGCCACATACCTCTGGAGCAACAATGCGATAACGCCAACTGTGAATGCCGGCCTTGGTGCTTGGAGCGTGCAAGTGACGGTGGACGGCTGCCCAGGTACGGACATGGTCAACGTAGGTAATTACGTCGCTCCAACGGTGAACCTTGGCCCTGACACGATACTCTGTCCCGGTGCTTCGCTGCTGCTGAATGCCACCACGCCATTCATGAGCTACAGTTGGCAGAACGCCTCAACAGCTGCCACCTTCCTTGTTCAGCAAGCAGGGTCGTTCTCGGTCACCCTTACTGATAGCCACGGATGTACAGGAAGCGACCTGATCAATGTAGGATACGCTTCTCCGAACCAAGTGTTCATCGGCAACGACACAACGATCTGCAGTGGTACGATGATCACGTTGGATGCTTCCACACCAGGAGCCACGCTGTACAGTTGGAACAACGGATGGAACAGCAATACTCTTCCAGTGGCAGGTGGATTGTACTGGGTGGATGTGGTGCAAGGCAATTGTATGGTCACGGATTCCATTCATATCGGTGTCGCCTTTCCGCCTGTCTTTTCCCTCGGGAACGACACTACACTATGTCCGGGGGCTACCCTGCTTCTTGATGCAACCGTTGCCGGGGTCAACTACCTCTGGCAGGATAATTCCACGCTACCTACACTGCTCGTTTCTGATGATGGCACGTTCAGCGTAACCCTCACCAATGCGGACCTGTGCGCGGCAACTGAAACGATCACCGTTACATACGCCGATCCTGATGCGCTCGATCTTGGGCCCGATACCAGCATTTGCTCTGGTACCACGCTCACGCTTCAAGCCACATTGCCGGGTAGCACTTACCTCTGGAACACGCTGGCGCAGACATCCACCATCGACGTTACAGACCCCGGGTCCTATTCGGTGGTGGTGATGCAAGGTGGTTGCTCGGTCACGGACGACATCAATGTATTGGTTGCACCATCGCCTTTCGTTGATCTCGGTAACGACACCACGCTTTGCGATGCATCAACGCTAACCCTTGATGCGTTCTATCCAGGTGCAACGTACGTGTGGACAACGAACGAGGTCACATCATCGTTAACTGTTTCTTCAGCCAACACATATGGCGTTACCGTTGATCTGAACGGCTGCTCTGCCACGGACTCGATCGAGGTAGCCTATGTTGGGGCCTTGGCTATCGATCTGGGTAACGACACAACGCTCTGCCCAGGAGCACTGCTCGACCTGTTCGCTTCTTTGCCCGGCGGTACAACTGTATGGAGCACCAACACAGTAGGCCCGACGATCACTGTTTCACAAGCCGATACGCTGTGGGCGAATGTTAGCGTTAGCGGATGTTCTGTCAGTGACTCCATCATCGTTCAATACGTGCAGTTGGATCAACTCGACCTGGGTTCGGATGCCTCGGTTTGCGAAGCTGACGCCATGGATTTCGATATCACGATACCCGGCGCCACCTATTTGTGGGATGATAATAGCACCAACCCGGTGCGCAGCATTGATGAAGAAGGCGATTACTGGGCCCGCATTACGTTGGGGGGATGTGAGACCAGCGATACGGTTCACATCACGATAACACCGCTACCGTTGGTCTACCTCGGTCCGGACACTGGTTTGTGCGCAGGGTCCACCCTTCTCCTGAACGCTTCCCAGCCTGGCGCAACCTATCTATGGAACAACAGTAGCACACAAGGTACTATCACTGCAGTTCCAGGTGAATGGAATGTGGAGGTCACCTTGAACGGATGCACAGCCGGCGATTCCATTACGATCGCTTCACTACCAACACCTTCCTTGTCCTTGCCCACGGATACGACCCTTTGTACGGGATCCGTTTGGATCATCGACGTAGCCCAACCCAATGCGACCTATGTATGGCAAGATGCAAGTACCGCAAGTGGATTTCTGGTTGACGCTGCCGACAATTACAACGTAACGGTGAGCATTGGTGGATGCTCGGCATACGCCGAAGTTGACGTATCCTACTTCGATGCATCGCTTGTGGATCTAGGGCCTGATACAACTCTTTGTCCTGGGCAGCAGCTGTTACTCTCGCTGACACTGCCAGGCGTTGTGCTCACTTGGCCAAACGGCCTGCACGGCAATGATTTCACGGTATCCAGTTCTGGCACATACACTCTTCTTGCCAATGCGAACGGATGCACGGCAAGTGACGAGATCAATGTGGACTACACACCATTGGGCCAGCCCGAACTGGGCGATGATCGCACGCTTTGCGAAGGCGATAGTGTCGTCTTGGTCGTTGTGCCTGGATCCGCTTCTGTTCTTTGGAATTCAGGAAGTACGAGTGATTCGCTCCTGACCACCACGAGTGGGACCTATTCTGTATCGCTCTCGTTGGATGGATGTTCGGCAACAGATGCGGTGGAATTTGAATTCGTTCCAGTGATCGATAGCATTGATCTGGGTGAGGACGCTACCATCTGCCTTGGGAATACAGTGGTACTGGATGCTTTTGTGAACCGTGCGACCTACGATTGGAATACCGGTTCGAACACCGCGTCGATCAATGTCACTTCCCCGGGACTCTACATCGTTCAACTCGCCGGTCCCTGCATCAGTGCGATCGACAGCGTTCTAGTGATCGAAGGCAATTGCCCTTCCGAGATCTTTATCCCGAACAGCTTCACCCCGGATGGTGATGGGTTGAACGAGGTGTTCGGGCCGATCACCACAGGCAATTTCAAGAGCTTCACCTTCTTGATCTTCAACCGGTGGGGTGAAAATATCTTCAGCAGTGAAACGCCAGGCGGATCGTGGGATGGCACCTTGAACGGCACGATGGTGCAGGATGGTGTGTACGTCTGGCAATTGGCCTACCGAGCGGTGACTGATGTGGGTGTTGAGCAAAAGCGGTTGACCGGAAGCGTTACACTATTGCGATAGTGGCTTGGCCCAGGCCATTGCTATTTCACCCCTACCGCATCAAAACCTTCCTCTTTCCAAAGGAATTGGCCGGTATCTGTTCGGATGTACGCCTTGAGCAGGTCGTTGGCGTTCTCGCTTTTCCCCCGACCCAAACGCGCAACGTTGTGTTCCACGATCTCCACCATGTCGAATTCGAAGGGAACACGAGTTTTTCCGCTTACGTCCACCACACCGGTCCGTTCACCTTCACGAGCTACCAATAACCCGCCGTGCACGTCCGCAAGGCTTTTGAACTTCGGTGGTAACACTTCTTTGCCCGTGCTATCGATCAGGCCGAACAGTTCTCCCAAGCGAATGCGTGCATATCCATCGTGGAACTCCCACGCAGCATCGTATCTCGCTTCTATCGCCGTGGCCAAGGTGCGGCTCGCATAACCCCACTTGGTCTTTTTCTTCACGGGGATCAAGCCGTTCTCCATGTCCCCCATATCCAGATACTGGGCAGGAAGAATGCGCTCGCCCTTCGTATCGATCAAGGCCATCTTATCCGCAACCAGGACGCGCGCAACGCCGTTGTGAAAGTCACCCCATGGCGTAGGCGAACCGCTCGGCATCAGGTATTGTGCGGCGATAACGAATTGACCAGAGGCGTTGACATAGCCGCACTTGCCACTGTTGGCCACCAGTGCCAAGCCATCGTTGAAATTGCCAACATGCTCTTGCTCCACCGGCAACAACACATCGCCGAACGGGCTTATGACCCCCATTTTGCCATCCTTCCGAGCGCGTGAGACAGCCCCGGCAAATCCTTCGATCCAATCGTACTGAAAGGGTACCATCACATTGCCCCTGGCATCGATAACACCCAGTTCGCCATCTTTCTCAACAACGGCTACGCTATTGCGGAAGGTGTTCGCGGTGGTGAATTGGAACGGTATCACCGTTGCACCGGCAGCATTGATGTAGCCAAATAGCCCGTCCTTCTCCGCATACGCCAAACCGCTGCTGAATTCACCAACCTCACCGAACTCCATGGGCACCACCAACTTCCCGGACCGATCCACCGCACCCGCCAGATCGCCACGTTCGACACTCGCCAGACCTTCACTGTATTCATACACTTCGTCGTACTCAATGTCGATCACCGCACGGCCCATCTTGTTGATGGACCCGATCCGGCCGTTGCGTCCAACCAAAGCCTGCCCCTTCTCGAAAGGTGAGACGAAATCAAAGTCCGCCTTGATCCGCTCTATGCCTTTGTCATCGATGTATCCCCATTTCCCACGCTGACGGAAAGGATACAATACAAGGCTTGCGGTATTGTAGTCGTCCGCGAGTTCAGTGATGAAAGGATAGTCCGGATAGGTCTTCAGAAAATTGGTGATCGCTGTTGGACTCAGGTCCTTGGTGCTGTTGTCATAGATAGCCCGCCAGGCTTCTGCAACATTGGGGTTCTTGGGGTAACGGCGTATAAAGGCTGATAGTTCCTCCGGGGTACGGTGAGGAGCGTTCAATTGATAGATCCGATCTTCAGCATTGCGCAAATACGGACTATCGCGATGCTCTGAAACGAACTGCTCGAATTCAGCTATGGTCCCGTTAGGCGCCGCTTCCCGGAAGATCGCTTCCTGCATGCGATTGTTCGCCTCATAGGTCTCTTTGGCACCAGGGTAGCGGTCCATAAAGGCTTGATATCCTGCTGCTGTATTGATGTTTCGAGCCTCTTGGAAAGCCAGGTGATCGCGTATCAATGTTGCCTCGGCAACCTGACCGCTCGACATGTACGTGTTGATGAACCGGTCATAACCACTGATCGTGTTCACCGTCTTGGCTTGGTTCCACGCGATCCTGTAGATGTGTTCCTTCTGTTCATTGATCGCCTCCATCGTAACGCCATACGGTTTCCACTCCGCCCGCTTCTTTTCCGTCGACAATGAAAAAGCAACATCAGCACGCTGGATGAACGCGTAGCTGGAATCAAGCTGATAAAAGGGATTATTGTCGCGCCCTGCTATCACGCTGCATCCATACCACGCGGCAGCACCGTTCTTCTTGATCTCCTTCTGGAACAGTTCACGAGCCAGGAAATAGTTATGGACCTCGAGGGCTGCAAAGGCTTTCTTCAACCCACCCGCATTAACGGAGATCGAGCATATGCCGGCGAACAACAAGTATGTCGCGCGTGTTCGAAAAGCAACCTTCACTGTGCGAAATTACCTGCGGTTCCACCTGCACATACCAACTTAGCCGCGCCGCACGCACCGAACGTTGTTGATGAACAAGGAACCACTGCCAGCAGAAGTCTGGCTCACGAAGCGTAACGCGCACTTCACACTTCTGCTGATAGGCCTGGTTTCACTTGCTGCTCTTTTCAGCTTGCGGAACGTCCGCGTCGATTATGATTTCGAGAAATTCTTCCCGAAGAACGACCCCGAACTGGATCGTTACTTGGCGTTCCGAGATCGTTTCGGGTATGACAACGATTTCCTCATGTTCGGTATCGAACGGAACGACGGGGTCTTTGATCAGGAACTGTTGGTTCGCGTGGATTCGTTCGCCGGTCGACTGGAACGGCTTCCCTTGGTGATCAAGGTACTATCGCCAACACGATTGAACGAGCCTGTGTTTACGCCGTTCGGGGTATTTGAAACGCCCTACCTCCGCCTTGGGAACGACACGTTGATCGCTATCGATTCCGCCAGGATCTGGAACGACCCACGGATCAAGGACTTCTTCTTCACCAAGGATGCCAAAGCCATGTTGGTGGTTCTGAACGCAGAACCCGGGCTTTCCAAATTGAGGTGTGATTCGCTTCTGGCCGGGGTTCGTGAAGTGATGGCCAGATCCGGCTTTGCGGATGCCCGGATGGTAGGGAGGATCGTTGGGCAGGACCACTACATCAACACCATGGTGAAGGAGATGCTCTTCTTCCTCACGGCTTCCATCGCGTTGCTTGCCATTTTCCTTTGGTTCGGTTTCCGCAGCATACACGGCATCGTGATACCCATACTCGTGGTGGGCTTGGCAATACTGTGGCAGTTGGGCCTGATGACAGCATTGGGCAAGCCCCTCGGTATTCTAACGATGCTGCTGCCAACAATACTCTTCGTTGTTGGCATGAGCGACGTGGTTCACTTGCTGGAATGTTACCTCGAAGAGATACGCAACGGAGTGCCGCGGATCCGAGCGATCGCCGTGACCTATCACGAGGTTGGCCTGCCCACCTTCCTGACAGCGATAACGAGCGGCATTGGTTTCGCCACACTGGGCACGGCTAGTATTCAGCCATTGCAGGAGTTCGGCTTGTATACGGCTCTTGGTGTTCTAGTGGCCTTTTGTCTGGCCTTCGCACTGCTCCCGGCACTTCTCGTGCTCACGGACCCGGCCAAGTTGCTCCCGCAAACCGCAAAATCTTCTCCCTGGGACAAGCGACTTCCACGACTCTTTCAATGGACCATTAAGCGAAGGCGTGCGATCCTGTGGTCCTTCGCACTGATCTCAGTGGTTGGCATTGCTGGGGCTTACCGTATCAAAGTGAACAACTTCCTGCTGGAGGACTTACCGAACAATGACCCACTGAAGAAAGGCTTCGTTTGGTTCGAAGAGAAATTCGGTGGCGTTCGTCCCTTCGAAATGGAGATCGTCGTTGCGGATAGCAACTCAACAATTTGGGACCTTGAAACTCTTCGGCAGATCGAACAAGTTCAACAGCATCTCGACACGGTCTACGATGTGGATGGGCTCATTTCACCGGTTACCGTGATGTACTCGCTGAACAAGGCGTTCAATGGTGGCGATCGCTCTTTCTACCGGTTGCCGGACGATCCTGAAGAATGCGCCCGCATGTCCAAACGCGCCAAGCTCCTTGGCAAGGAACTGCTCGGCCCGATCGTGAGCAGCGATGGTCGTACGGCGCGCCTTACGGGTCGCCTCGTGGATGAAGGGGGGTACGTCCATAAAGGCAAGAATGCCGCCCTCGATTCATTCATCGCTACTCACACCAACCCCGGTTCGGTGCGGATGCATCAGACAGGAATGGCCTACCTCATCGATCGGAACAATGAAACACTGAGTACCCAACTTGTGGGCGGCATGGGCATCGCTGTGTTGCTTACCGCGCTTATTATGCTCTGGTTCTTCCGCGATTGGCGAATGGTCGTAGTGGCTCTGATTCCCAATCTCGTTCCCTTGGTCTTCATTGCTGGTGTCATGGGTTTCATAGGTATCGACCTGAAAGTGAGCACCGCGATCATCTTCACCATTTCGTTCGGTATTGCTGAAGACGATACCATTCACATGCTTGCTTCATTCCGGCAGCATCTTAGGCAAGGGTTGTCACCGGCCTACGCCCTGAAACGCACGTATCTCCGCACAGGAAAGGCGGTCACAGTTACCAGTCTGATGCTGCTTTCGGGTTTCGTGACGCTAGTATTCTCCGACTTCGCCAGTGTGTTCTACATGGGTGTGTTGATCACGTTCACGCTCGCCTTAGCATACGTGGCCGAGCTTCTCCTGCTTCCTGCGCTGGTGATGGTGCTGATGAGAAGCAGGACCGCATTGGAACTGCCTAGGAGCCGAAGTGAGCGCGATCCGATCCAGTGAAGCTCTGGTCTTTTCATGATCACGGACGTGGTTCCAGTAGAAATAAAGAAAGGGGCCTTGGCCCCCCTCTTTCATGAGATCCATTCAGGATCAGTAACTCTCGTACGCTCCTTTGAATTCGGCATCATCCATAAAAAAGTCCTTGCCGATCTCCAAGGTCTCTTTCGCTTTGGACTTGTTGCCTTTACCGTCCAGGTATGTGGCGTAATTGATCAAGGCGGTCTTCATCAATTTCTTCTGGTCATCAGGCAATAAACCGATACCGCCGGCGGCATCAAGTGCGGGTTGGAATTTCGCGATAGCCGCATCACCTTCCTTCATCAAGTTGCCTTTGTACATGGTGAGCGCCAGCATGATCCACGGGCCGGGGTTCTCCGGGTAGTAGTTCGTCATGCCATCGAACCATTGCTTCGCTTTGCTCAACCCCTTGGGGTCTTCGTACGCATTGATCCCCGCTTCTTGGGCCATCAGGTTGAGTTCGCTCCAGAAGTCGGCGTAGTTGTCGAAGAACTCTTTGTTCTTGTCTTTTTTCCTGTATTTCTCGGCGTATTTCACCGCGTCTTTGTCACACTTCTTGTATTCCTCCATTGCGCGGAACTTCTCGATCTTGCTCATCTCGTAGTAGCACATGCTCACGTAGATATATGGCAACGGATCCTTCTTCGTGTCCTCCTTATCGGTGTAGTTGAACGCTTTGGCGAGGCAGTCCTCGTACTTCTCATCCACGTATTTGACGAGCAGGTCCTCGTATGGCTGCTTCTGGGCTTGGGCCGAAAAGATGGCAATAGTGGCAACGGTGAGGGTGAGCGAACGCATCATGGCGTAGTTGTTTTGCATGGGCTTTCAAGAACGATGCCGAAGGTATATGAGCCTGCCTTTGTATGCCTTGCGTAAACCGCACGCTTTGTTAGTGGATGGTTGTTGGTTGCCTGCTCTTGAGGCACGCTGGATCACATGAGCAACAAAAGTCCTGTTCTACAAGGTTAGCACGGATATCACTCCTAGCAGGCGTCTCTACCCCCACCTTTGCCTTCCGCTTTTGCCAATTGGGCATCAGCGGATAAAACATGCGCATCGACATTCTGACTGCCTTGCCGCGCCTTTTGGACAGCTACTTCAGCGAGAGCATACTGGAACGCGCCCAGAAGAAAGGCTTGGTTGAAGTTGTGGTCCATGACCTGCGTGATTTCAGCACGGACAAGCACAAGCGGCTGGATGATTATGCCTTCGGGGGTGGCGCAGGAATGGTGATGACGATAGAGCCGATACACCGCTGTATCGAAAAATTGAAAGGGGAACGCGCCTACGACGAGGTCATCTACATGAGCCCGGACGGCGATCTGCTGGATCAACCCATGGCCAACCGCATGAGCAGTTTGAAGAACATCATTCTCCTTTGCGGGCACTACAAGGGCGTGGATGAGCGTGTGCGACAACATTTGATCACCCGCGAGGTTTCCATTGGCAATTACGTGCTCAGTGGTGGCGAATTGCCCGCTGCGGTTCTGAGTGATTCTCTGATTCGCCTGCTGCCGGGCGTCCTTAACGATGAAACCAGTGCGCTTTCCGACAGTTTTCAGGACGGTCTGGTGGCACCGCCTGTTTATACCAGGCCTGCAGAATACAATGGCTGGGGAATTCCGGAAGTCCTGATGAGCGGACATGAGGCCAAGATCCACGCTTGGCGCCACGAACAGAGCGTTTTGCGCACCCAGGAACGGCGGCCGGATCTGCTGGAATCGTTCGGAGATGGGTGATCCTGGTGCGACCAAGGCGATAATTCCCTAACATTGCGGCCCCAAATGCGGGACGTGTTCCCGTTAAACCGCTGAGCGCCATGGACAAGATCAAGCAACTCGAGAAAGAATGGGCCCCTGTGAAGCAGTACGCTGACTTCAAAGCGGGCGATACCGTGACCATACACTACAAGATCGTGGAGGGCGCCAAAGAGCGTATCCAACAGTTCCAAGGTGTGGTGATCCAGCGCAAAGGCAGTGGCAGCACCGCCACCTTCACCGTTCGTAAGATGAGCGGCGCTATTGGTGTGGAGCGTATTTTCCCGATCGCCTCGCCGTTCATCGACCAGATCGATGTGAACAAGCGCGGCCAAGTGAACCGCGCCCGCATTTCTCCTACTTGCGCAACCTGCGCGGCAAGAGTGCCCGCATCCAGGAGAAGCGCCAAGTGGTGGCCGCTGTGGCGAAGTAGTTCGCTGCTTTCAATTCCGAAGGCCCCAGCATTGGGGCCTTCGTTCGCTCTGCCCTGGTTTTCAACTGAATTCTCGGGCAGCACTTGCACGAGGGACTTGTGGTGGAAGTTTGTACGGGTCGGATCCGGATCCGAACCAGCGAACATCAGCGCGAGCAGGTTTTAGGAGGAGGTCGCGATCGGCCCGGACACCCTGCGCGGGTACGGGGCCGAATTTTCGCGCCAACGCGAGGTCAGCAATCAGACCGGGGTCGGCAGAATTTCGCTTTACGAGATATGGTCCGACAACAGCGCCAGCAACTCCCGCAATTACTGGTGACCACCCGCTGTCAGATTCAGTTGAGCATGGTCAGTGTGAACCCTAAAGACCCCAGAACGAATGCCCCACCTGCTCCGAAAATCCAAGCGCCACAAGAACCACGGCTGTCTTGAATTTGTGTTCGGGCGCAACAAATGAACCAGCAGACAGTCAGCAAAGCTCTAAAGAATGGTGCAAAAATTCTTTCAGGAAGCTCGGGATACGGTGTGATAAATGGGGCTGTCGCCACCGCTCAACGTCCTATACAAAATCCAATGCATAGGAAAATCAACAAGCACTCCCGCAACTAGTGCGATTGGCAATACGCCTATCAACTCAGCCAGTATTTGAATCCTCTGTCCATGTCCCAGTCCTACTGTACTTCGAGGACTCACCCACCAACTCCTTGTTCCTGTTCGGGATATCGTCCGTGTTGAAGGCCACCTTCTCATCCTCCTCCGCCAGCTTCAGCACGAGGGCGAGCCGCATCGGGCACCACATCGCTGCATAGCGTGAGGAAACTGCCGGGCTTGGCCGTGCTGGCCGCGTGGGATGGCTGCGTCCTCGCACGTTGATGATGTACGGCTTGTTGGGGTCGACCTCCTTGATGCCCTTCACCATGAGTGCGATGATCTCGTCGTCGGTTTTGCCGCGCAGGTTACGGTCCTGGCGGATGATGATCTCATCGAACATCTGCGCGCTGAGGCGGCCGAGGTTCACGGTATCTTCGTCGCGACGGTCTCCCACGCCGGCGATCACGCCCACCTTCGGGCTGTCGGGGATCTTGCTCAGGAAGTTTCCGAGGGCCTCGAACCCGTGCGGGTTGTGGGCGTAATCCACCTGCGGAACTTCTTGATCTGGAACAAATTCAAGCGACCCGGTGTCTGCGCGGCTGATGGAACGAAGGTGGCGAGTGCTTCACGGAGTTCCTCGACTTTCACCCCTTGCACATAAGCGGCGAGTACTGCGGGCAAAACGTTCTGGATGTTGAAGACCGCTTTTCCACCGTAGGTCAGAGGCACGTTCACCGCTTTCTCGATGCGCAACTTCCATTCGCCTTTGCTGATTGTTATGAAGCCGTTCTCGTAGATCGCCGCCAAGCCACCGAGCTTGCAGTGCTGGCGGACCAAGCGGTTATTCTCATCGAGACTGAAGAGCGCGATCTTGCAATCCTTTTCTTAGCATGTGCATCACCAACTCATCGTCCGCGTTGAGGATCGCGCAACCGTCCCGTCGAACGCTTCGTGGAACAGTGCTCTTCACGTGGGCCAGTTCTTCCAGCGTGTGGATGTCCTTCAAGCCCAAGTGATCGGCAGCCGTTGGTAACAATGGCGACGTCGCAATGCTCGAAGCCAAGTCCACTGCGCACCAATCCACCGCGCGGTTTCCAGCACGGCCATAGTCACCACCGGCTCCTTCAACCAGGTTGCGCGCTGCTCCGGACCCGTGCAATCACCCGTCATCAACAAGCGGTTCATGATGTAAACGCCATCGCTGCACGTCATACCCACCTTATAGCCAACACTTCGCATCAAGTGCGACGTGAGCCGTGTTGTTGTTGTCTTTCCATTCGTACCGGTGACGGCAATAATGGGTATGCGGCTAGGAGTACCTGGCGGGAAAAGCATGTCCACCACAGGCTCAGCAACGTTGCGCCCAATTCCGCCGGTAGGATCCAAGTGCATCCGGAAGCCCGGGGCTGCGTTAACCTCCAATACAGCACCACCCCGATTCGTTGAGCGGAATGGTGATGTCGTCCGTCATGATGTCGATGCCGCAGATGTCCAGGTCGATGATGCGGCTGATGCGTTCGGCGAGGAACACGTTGAACGGATGCACCACTTCGGTGACGTCGTCCGCCGTGCCACCTGTGCTGAGGTTGGCGGTCGCTTTTAGATAGACCGTCTCCCCTTTTGCTGGAACGCTTTCTGGCGTCAGGCCTTTCAGTCCGTCGGCTTCAACGTGTGATCGTCGATGTCGATCCAAAGGTCAGCACGTTCTCATGCCCGTATCCACGGCGCGGACGTGTTCACTTCTTCGGCGAGGCGCAATGGTGCTCTTGCCATCACCCACAACACAGGCGGGGTGCGTTTCGCACCAGCGATAGAAGCGGTGATTGATGAGCAACCGATGATCGAGTCCTGTGATGTAACGCTCGAGCACTTCGGCTGATCTCCTTCGCTTTCGCCAACGCGACTTTCGCTTCTTCAGACTTTTGATGCCAATAGTGGCACCGCGTCCGTGGTTTCCTCCGCTGGGTTTGATCGCTTTGGAAATCCAACGGAATCCAAAGCAGCTTCCAACCCTTCTTCGCTGCGCACCACACGACCCTTGGGCACGGGGATCTCGTAGCTCTCAAGCAATTGCTTGGTCTCCTCCTTGTCGCAAGCGATCTCGACACCGATGTTGCTTGTCTTGCTGGTAATCGTTGCACGGATCCTTTTCTGGTGGATACCGTGACCGAGCTGCACCAAGCTCTGCCCGTTCAAACGCAAATAAGAATTCCACGGGCCACCGCTTCGTGAACAATGCTGCCAGTGCTGGGCCGAGACGCGACTCTTCGCGTAGTTCGCGCATTTTGGAGATGCGTCCGCCGGGTCGAATTTCGCGCCGCTGATCAACGCCTCGGCTATTCGAACCGATGCCTTCGCCGCATACATGCCAACGGGCTCTTCGATGTAGCTGAACACAACGTTGTAAACACCGTTCTCACGCGTACTGCGTGTGCGACCGAAACCTGTTTCCATGCCCGCGAGCGTCTGGATCTCCAGGGCGATGTGTTCGATCACGTGGCCCATCCACGTTCCGCGTTTCACGCGCTCGAAGAAGCCACCTTCATGGTCTTCGCTGCAACGATGGCTGTACATGCTCGGCAACAGGAGGTGATCGCTCATAGAAACCGGATGATTGTCGGTAGGCTTTTGCTCCAGATGCTCGATGTGTCGAGGCGCATAACGATGAGGTTGTGCCGTTTTACAGACCAATAATTGGGGCCACGCATGGCCTTTAATTCGAGATGCGCATGGAATGAACGTTTTTGTTCGGCGTGGAAGATAGTGGTACCCGGGTATGCTGACGACAGCCAATACCCCGCAAGCCTCAAGCTGCTAGCTTCGAGCTGTGCGGTGTTGTATGGAAAACCCTGTTGATGAACCCTTGCGCACGTTGGTTCCACTTCGCAGGATCCCTCTACTTTCGCAGAGCCATACCCAATTGGTGGGCAACCGGGGTGGGGGGACTAACGACCAAGCATGATCCCAAAAGGCAAGCTCATCGCAATAGGCGGTAACGAGGACAAGGGCATCGAACCCGGAAGGTGGCCATAATGCCAGGTCTTCCAGCAGCGTTCATCGAAGAAGGCATTCTGAAACGTGTTGTTGATGAGATCGGCGGTACTGGTAGTCGCTTGGCCGTAATGACCAGCGCAGCAGCATTCCGGAAAAGTGGGCAACAATTACATCGAGGCGTTCAGGCGCCTTGGCCTTAACAACGTGGATGTGCTTGATATTCGCGACCGGAGCCGTAAAGCCCGATGCGATCGAGCGCTTGGCCAAGGCCGATGGTGTTATGATGAGCGGGGGAAACCAACTGCGCTTAACGACGATCTTCGGGGGCACGGCCTTTTTGGAGCTGATGAAACGCCGGTACCACGAAGAAGAAGGCTTTGTGATCGCTGGCACGAGCGCCGGTGCCATGTGCATGAGCAGCACCATGATCTACCAGGGCCATAGCTCCTCGGGTCTGGTAAAGGGTGGTGTAAAAATGACCACTGGCGCTTCTCTGATCCAAGATGTGATCATCGACAGTCATTTTGTGGAGCGCGGTCGCTTCAGTCGGTTGAGCCAAGCCGTTGCGAGCAATCCGAACGCGATCGGTATCGGCTTGGGTGAAGACACGGGTGTAGTGATCACGGACGCCGATATGTGTGAGACCATTGGCAGCGGCCAGGTGATGATCTTCGACGGACACGATATCAGCTACAGCGATTACGCCGACGTGGAAGAAGGTGAGCCTTTCAGCATCGAAGGCATGAAGGTCCATATCATTTCCAAGGGCCACAGCTATTCCGTGAAGCAGCGGGCGTTCTCTGCGGTGCGGGTGCCTGTTCGCGGCTGAACCTCCTTTCTCCATATTTTAGCTGCATGCGTGCGGCTTGGATCTTTTTCGTACTCCTGTTGCTTCTGGCTTTCTCGCCGAAAAAGGACCAACATCCGGAACACTTCGTATTCGACCATGAGCACGCTTTTTCCGCGGATGAAGTGGCTCGGCTCGATACACTCTTTCGCGGCCACGAGTTCCGCACAACGAACGAGATCGCCTTGGTAACCACAACATCGTACCACGGCCAACCGGACTTGCGTTCGTTCGCGGCCACTTGCGGTGATTCGCTCGGGGTGGGCAAGAAGCACAAGAACAATGGGGTGATCATCGTCTTCAGCAAGAAGCTTCGTGAGGTGTTCATTGCCACTGGCCTCGGTACCGAACAGGTAATGTCCGATGCCCGATGTCAAGGCTTTATTGATAGCCTGATGATCCCGCTGTTCAAAGAAGACATGTACTTTGATGGGGTCTGGGCGGGTAGTTGTGCCATAGTCAACCACTTGGAACTACCTGGGAACGAGATCCGCTAGGTTCTGAAAACATCCATTCGTTCGTACCGCTGCTTCCACTTTCTTTGCGCCGCCGAATCCAAGGCATCCACACCATGTCGACCAAGGACACCTACACCCCCCATCCGAACTCCGCTCTCTTGCCCTTTTACGCCATGTCCCTCTTCGCACTGATGCGCTGCATCGTGATGTGGCGCTCTTACAAGTTCTCTGAAGCCTCCCCGGACGCAACCAACGTAGAGGTCGCTCCCGCCAAATAAAGGCACGTTCGCCGTATTGACCGGTGCCGAGGTGACGAAGTTGAGTCGCGCGTAAACGCGCGGTAACCTCCAAAAGACTTTTGTGGAACGCCCCGAATTTCCATCGGGGCGTTCGTGTTTCTACCCGAACAACTCCTTCCTCCCGATCAACGAGCAGATCGGGCATTTCCGCGGATCATGCGCTTTCGCAGGGCAATGTTCGCGTCCGAAGAAAATGATGCGCAAATGCAACGCGTTCCACGTGTCCTCAGGAAAAAGCTTCTTCAAGTCGGCCTCGGTCTGTTCCACGCTTTTTCCCGTACTCAAAGTCCAGCGATAAGCGAGCCGGTGAATGTGGGTATCCACCGGGAAGGCTGGGAAACCGAATGCTTGTGACATAACGACACTAGCCGTCTTGTGCCCTACGGATGGCAATGCTTCCAATGCGGCGAAGGTCTGTGGCACCTTCCCTCCGTGCTCATCCAGAATGATCCGCGAAAGGCCGTGGATCCACGCACTCTTCATCGGTGAAAGCCCGCAAGGCCGGATGATGTCCTGGATCTCCTCTACGCTCAGCTTCACCATCTGTTGCGGTGTGCGCGCCTTGGCGAAGAGCAGCGGTGTGATCTCGTTCACCTTTTTATCAGTGCACTGGGCGCTGAGGACCACGGCGACGAGCAGAGTGAACGGATCCTCGTGGTCGAGCGGGATGGTCGTGCGCGGGTAGAGCTCCGCCAGTTTCGCGGCGGCGAAGGCGGCTTTCTCGGGGCGGGTCATTGTCCTCCCGATCCGATGATCCTTCGCATCTCGCGGCCATTCATGTCCATGATATCGTTTGTTATTACCCAGGACTGACTTCCTTTCCACGCCCTTACAGTGCTCGCAAGTCGATAGCTGGGTGCGATGGAACGGAGCTTGGCCAACTGGGTCGTCACGAGACCCTCGTTCCTCTTGAACAAGTACATGGGCATGGCGATGATCAGCCCATTCTTGAGTCCCTCAAAACCCGTATCCCCGAAGACCTTGACAAATATTTCCGGGGTGCGCCCTGTTCTTAGCCAGCTGTTCCAATCAGGAGCCCAGACCTCCGTATCAAAGAACTGAACTTCGCCTTGCCCGTTGGGTTCCTCAAGGTACTTCGTGGTCCATCGCTTGTTGCTTTCTTCATTCCATGGCATGCGACCGAAACCGAGCCACCCGTTCTTGTGTTCGTAGGCCTGTAAACTCCGTATGTACGCCTTTTCAGTAGTGATAGACAATAGCGATGTGATCATCGGCATCATCTCCTTCCAGTTGTCCCATGCGTAGATGCGGATCGGATTCGAGGAATGCATCACCCACACCTTATAACTCCCGCGCAGGCGCCAAATGAAAACGGTCAGCCAGTTGATCAGTACGCGCCACCTCATGGCTCGGATCTGTGCTCAGCTAAGTACAACTACCACGTGAACGTATGCGGCCCCGAGCCCCGAACAAAGGTGTGAGACCGCGCGGGCATCTTCTCCCCTTCCACATGCACCAGGTTTTGCTGGTCGCCGAAGACATCCATCAGGAGCGTGTTCTGCAAGGTCGGGTCGATCGGCGACGCGAAGAGCTCAGGTGATCACAAAGTTCACCTCAATTCCTCCGCTCCCCAATGCGGATCATTACCGCAGCACTGTGATCGTTCCGGTTCGTTGTTGATCGATCGTGATACCGCATTCGGAGCTGTATGAAACGGTATAGAAATACACTCCTTGCGCTACATCACTGGCATTCCAACTCCGCTGACCGCCGTCCACTGAATCATGGATCACAAGGCCCCATCGATCATAAACGGTGAGACTGTAGCGATCGAACAAAGAGGTAATGTCCAAATCAGGATAGCCTGGCAGGAAGGGTTTCCAAAAATCATTCTTGCCATCCCCATTCGCCGAAACGACATTGGGGAAGATCAGCGTGCTCAGATCAATTTCCGATGTGGTGGATGCAAAAATCTCCACGGAAGCGACATCAGAACAACCGGTTCGAGGATCCGTAACCTCCAAGACATAAGTACCAGGAATGGTTACTTGTGGCGAGGCATTCGAACTGAAGGAGCTGTCGATGCCATCTGGTGTTATTGCTGTCCACGAGTACTGCACAACCTGAGGCGGCTGCACATCCACACCTTGGATCACCACATAGGGAGTCGCACAGGAAATGGAATCCTGCAACTGTGCTATGCTCAATGCCAGCAGATGGTCCGGGATCTCCACTTCAACGGTCAGCTCACAACTTCCTGCGTCCGTGACGGTCAACGTATAAACATCCGCATTCAGGCCCGTGGCCGAACCGTTGGAGATCGGCACTCCATCCAATGCGAATTGCACGGGTGGCGCCCCTCCACCAACGTAGGTGGCTTGGATCGAGCCGTTCACACCGTTGCAGGCATCGATAATATCCACGCTATAAGCAAGGGAGGGATCAATGGTGACAAGCAGCGTGGTCTCCAGAACGATATTGCCGCAGATGTCCTCCACATTGCCCGAAATATTCGTGATCACCAATGTGTAGATGCCCGGCTCCAGCAGACTCGCACCAAGATCGATCGGTATCCCGTCTGAGCGAAGGCCATGGAATTGTCCGGTGTCACATTGATGAAGTTGAAGACCTCGCCGGAGGGAGAAGTAATGGTGATGTCCGCGGGTTCCACGGTCGATGTCACGATCTGCTCGCTGAATTCCAGATGGAACGACTGGTTCCCACAATTCGCAACGACTTCCACCGGAACAGGTGGTGTTTGGTCATACAAGGAGGCCGTGCTTTGGGTGAAGTCGATGGTATATCCGTCCGGGCTGCCGGTCCAATTCATCACAACAAGCGCATAAGTCTGCCCGACTTGCACAGCGAGATCCGCGTTGAACGGCGGACCGTTCGTATCGCCAGGGCCGTTGGATGTTCCCGTACCACCGTTTCCGGAGGAGATGCCGGTGGGTCCGTTCGCGTTCGCGAGAGAGCCGTAAGAGTTGCAGTTGACCTCGGGCGATGATCCGTCCTGGGCGTTGATCCCTGCACAACCTCCGTTGGTGATGTTGAAGAGCCCCCAATCATAATCGTCCAGGTCGTTCGCTGGGTCCAACACGAAATTGAGGTCACCGGATTGCTGCACAGTGAACGTATACCAAAGGCTCATGGTCTCCGCGTTCGCATTGCAGACACCGGTGAACTCGTAGACGTTCCCAGTGCCAGGTGGTGCCGAGATCTCCGTGAAGACCCCACCACACAGCTGTATGGCCCCATCGCAATCACTTGTGCTTGGTTGAGCGAATACCCTGCTCGATAGCAGAACACTCAAAATGGCAATGTTCCTGACGCTGCTTCCCATGTTCATGAAATAAGTTCGATCATACAGTAGACCTGCGGCTTGGAAAAATGGTTGTCCGATGATCGATGGCAGATCGGTTGTTAATTCCGTAACAACATGTTCATTTCCAGTAGTTCTATGATGGATGTGAACAGCTGTTTTCAGCGCTGAAAGGTAGATCTCGTTCCCTTGATGCCCGCATTGGCCTATGAACCTCGATCGATCACCAGCCCTCCTGCACGGAAAGCTCAAAGGCACTTGGGTGATGGAGACTAGCGCACCCTCACCAGCGGAACCTTGCACAGCCCTCCGATCTTCTCGATATGCTGGTAGTCCACAGGATTCGGCCAGCGACCTCCCCAGGTCCAACCGCGTTGGCCCAAAAGCTTCAAGAAGTTGCCCCGTTTCAAAGTGCCCGGTTGCTTGGGGTCGTAACGGCCATTACTGGGTTTCACCATCGTACCACGGGAACTTTTACGCACGAATGGATTGAGCAAGGGGTTTATGTCTATGGCAGTGCCTTGGGCATGTTTCGAAGGTGCCCCAGAGGTGGGTTTTCGGCGGTAGTTGAACGCAGAGGTGTTGTTGCTGGCCATCGAGCCAGTATCGTTCCAGCCGGTTGAATCGGAATTGAAACCATACCGGTTAATGGGGATCACCTTGGCGATGGGGAACGTGTCTCGCCGCAATCCTTCGAAGATCACTTTCACATCTTCCACCACACAGGCATGTACAAGCAGGATGCCTGAACAAAGGTTCTTCTTGTCCACCATCGTGCAGGCGTCATCAACAAAGGAGTAATACGTCACTTCGACCGGCACCAAATTGTCACGGACCCGCTTCTCCATGGGACCAAGTTTTCGCTCGATAATGCTGAGGTCGTGGGCGAGCCCGACGGTATCCGAATAGCTGCTATGGTGCTTTTGGCAGTAGCATCCGATCGCATGGCCCACCATCGACAACAGCACCCATACGCGCAACTCGCCAGCGCAACGGTTCATTTCCAACTGAACGTGAAACTCGATGAACCGAGCGTGAAGTGTTGGGTGAGCGTGCGCCCGTCAGCTTCCAGATGTACGATGTTATCCTGCTCCGCGAAAACATCCTGCATCAAACTGTTGGATACGGACAAGTCATTCGCTGAAGACACTCCTTCCACCTGCAAGTAGCAGAACAAGTTCTCCCCTTCCAATTCCTTTCCGATCCATTTCCAACGGACCTCCTTATCCTCCTGAAAAAGATGCAGGCGCTCATTGAAATACGCGTTCAACAAGCTATCCGCTTTCGGGCATTCCCTTTCCGATCCAAGCTTCAATTCGGCGATCGATGCCAACGCATGCTCCACATCGTGCGCCGTCATCTGCCAAGTAAGATCGAGGCTCTGTTCCCGTGCTATTGTGACGAATAGTGAGAATAGAAACGAAGAAGTCGTGGGGCGCCGCAACCGACAATAGGCCTAGGGAAAGAAGCGCCGTCTTCATGGTCCACAAAGGTGGGCAACCGGAAGCGAGTTTCGATAACCGCTGGTTGCTCCTAATTTCGCCATCATGCCTCGTGCTCATCTCCTTTCCGGTTCCGCTTTATTGATCGCCTTCACAGTCGGCGCGCAAGATTCTCCTCGGTACGGCCGCGATAAATTCAGGCAGTTGGACCAGGAACTGCCCACGCCCAACGAACAGCGAACAGCCAGTGGCGCTCCAGGCCACGCCTATTGGCAAATGAAGGCGGACTACAACATCAGTGTAGAGATCGATGAGACTACCGGCCCAACTCCGAAACTGACAGGCAAGGAAACGATCACCTACCACAACCAAAGCCCGGACAAGCTGGACTACATCTGGCTACAGCTGGACCAGAACATCTTCGAGCCTGGCAGTGATGCCAATACCATCCGCACCAGCACCATTCCTGATAGTGTGAATTTCGATCAGTTATCGAAATGGACCAAGCCCTTCGAAGGCGGCTACAAGATCACGGCCGTTAAGGATGCGAGCGGCGGCACGCTCAAGTACACCATCAACAAGACGATGATGCGGATCGACCTGCCGAAACCACTTTCACCAGGTGGAACCTATGCGTTCACCGTGGAATGGTGGAACTGGATCAACGACCGCATGAAGGTGGGCGGCCGCGGCGGCTACGAATACTTCGAGGAGGAGGACAACTACATCTACACCATCGCGCAGTTCTACCCGCGCATGGCCGCCTACATGGATTACAGCGGCTGGATGCACAAGCAGTTCCTCGGCAATGGCGAGTTCACTTTGGACTTCGGTGACTATACGCTCAGCATCACGTTACCGGGTGATCATGTCGTGGCTTCAACCGGTGTATTGCAGAATGAGAGCGCAGTGCTCACGGCCGAACAACGTTCACGCTTGGCCAAGGCACGCACAGCCACCGCGCCGGTCTTCATCGTAACGCCCGATGAAGCGAAGAAGAACGAGAACAAGTCAGCTGACGCGAAGAAGTCAGTGGGCAAGAAGACCTGGACCTATAAGGCCACCAACGTGCGCGATGTCGCCTTCGCCAATAGCCGCAAGTTCATGTGGGACGGCATGAACCAACCCGTCGGAGACCCTGCTCCGGGGTCACGAACGTGTTGTGCATGAGCTTCTACCCGAAGGAAGGCAATCCACTGTGGGAGATGTACAGCACCAAAGTGGTGGCGCACACGATCAAGACCTACAGCAAGTTCACGTGCGACTACATCTATCCGGTGGCGCAGAGCATCCACACCGATCGTATCGGTATGGAGTACCCGATGATCTGCTTCAACGGCGGGCGGCCGGAAAAAGACGGCACCTACAGCGAACGGACGAAGTATGGCATGATCGGCGTGATCACGCACGAGGTCGGCCACAACTTCTTCCCGATGATCATCAACAGCGATGAGCGCCAGTGGACGTGGATGGACGAAGGCCTCAACACCTTCGTGCAATACCTCACCGAGCAGGAGTGGGACCGCGACTATCCCAGCTGGCGCGGCAAGCCCCGCAACATCGTGGACTACATGAAGGGCGATCCGAACGCAGCACCGGACAAGGTGAAGGCGCGCATCGAACCGATCATGACCAACAGCGAGAGCCTGACGCAGTTCGGCAACAACGCCTACGGTAAGCCCTGCACCGCGCTGAACATCCTGCGCGAGACCGTCATGGGCCGCGAGCTCTTCGACCACGCCTTCAAGACCTATTGCGAGCGCTGGAAATTCAAGCACCCCACACCAGCAGACTTCTTCCGCAGCATGGAGGATGCCAGCGGCGTGGACCTCGACTGGTTCTGGCGCGGCTGGTTCTACACCACCGACCACGTGGACATCAGCATCGAGAACCTCAAGTACAAGCGCATGGATCCACGCGATCCGTTGCAGGCGGAGAAATTCAAGCGCGATGACAAGTCACGCGAGGTGGCGGACATCAGCCGTGAGCGCAACAAGACCGACGTGGCGCAAGTGGTGGTAGAGCGCGATCCCAGCACGAAGGATTTCTATAACCGATATGATCCGATCACGGCTACCGAACGCGACATGACCGAGTTCGAGAAGTGGAAGAAAGGCCTGAAGCCAGAAGAACTCGCCCTGCTGAACGAGGACCTGCACTTGTACGAACTCTCCTTCAAGAACATCGGTGGCCTGGTGATGCCTGTGATCCTGGAATGGGAGTACGCCGACGGCACCAAGGAAACCGAGCGCATCCCCGCTGAGATCTGGAAGACCGCCGATGAAGTGAGCAAGGTCTTCGTGAAGCGCAAAGAGGTGAAGAGCGTGACGCTCGATCCCTTCCTCGAAACTGCGGACTGCGACCTGAACAACAACAGCTGGCCTCCGAAGATGGCACCTACTCGCTTCGACATTTTCAAAGAGCAGAAGTGGAGCATGCCCAACCCGATGCAATTGGAACGGAAGCAGGGGGAGGTGAAGGGACAGTAAGCCTTCAACGAATGACCCATAGCCGCTTCGGCTCCAACCGGAAACGCACCTCATTCCCGACCTCCAGGGCTCGCCATCCAGATGCGCCAGTGTTCCTGCCTGGTGCACCGTGGCCTCACGCGTAACGATGTTCTTGATGTACTTGCTCCGGTCCGCGCGCTCCGTATAGACATCGTAAAAAGCTTTCAGAAGCGGGATCATTGGCGGCTTCGCGACAAGCCGTAGTTCAGCCAACCCATCATCCGGAGCAGACCCAGGACTTATGATCGCTCCGTTCCCGAACTCGCGTGTATTGCAGAACACGAGCATCAGCACATGTGCTTCCAGTGTTTCGTTGTTCGCTTTGACCACTACACGCATGGGCTTCGCACCCATGATCTCCTTCAACACGATCTTCAGGTAACCGCTCATGCCCCGGCCTTCGCTCTTATCGAAAGCATGTGCAACGCGCGCATCGAACCCGATACCAGCGGTGCCCAGGAAGAGATGGTCATTCAAGTAACACACATCCATCAGGCTCGCGCTGCCGGTGAAAGCAACTCGTAGAGCATCCTCTGGCTTCAACGGCAGTTTCTGCGACCGTGCATAACCGTTCCCGCTGCCCATGGCCACTACGCCCAATGGAACGGCGGTGCCCACCAGTCCAGCTGCGATGGCGTTCAAGGTTCCATCTCCCCCAACACTGATCACGCGGTCTTGTCCTGCTGCTACGGCTTCTTTCGCCAGCTCGGTTCCATGACCAGGACCATCGATCACCTTCTCGATGAGCTCTATCCCATGCTTTTGAGCAAGTCTTCCTGCAGCGTCAAGAACGGTCATCGCTCTGCGCTTCCCGCTGCGCGGGTTCAGGATCAATGTCGCCTTCATCATTCCTTTATCACCATGTCGCGTTCCAGCAAATGTGTGTTGAATTGCTGCACAGATGCCTGCAATAGGCGATGAGCGGCTTCAAGATCGAACGCTGTGGGCAAGGTCTTCTCCTCTGGCTTCCACGTGCTACCAATGCCATCGTGCCAAAGGATCTTCGTACCATCACTGCGCAACTGAACACGGGGTGTAACCATTAGCCAGGTCGCATTGCCTTCGCTGATCGCCGCAGGTGGCCGTTCAATGCGCAGGGTACTGCTACCGAACGAGAAGAAAGGCCTGGCGTATCCGATAAGGTCGAGAACCGTCGGCAGAATGTCGATCTGTTGGGTCGTACGCACATCAGCTTGAGGTGCAATAACTCCGGGCATGTAATAGACCATCGGTATCCAGAAGTCGTATGCCGAACCACTCTGTTCACCGTTCCGTTCCAGATCGGCCGTGTGATCAGCGGTGATCACGAACAGCGTATTGGCGAACCAGGGCATGTTGTGAGCGGTCGCAAAGAACTCACGCAATGCATTGTCAGCATACTTCAGCGTTGGGTGAATGGTGAGTTTGCCCCCTGCGAAGCGCTTCGCATCAGCCTCCGGCAGTTTGTAAGGGTGGTGGGAACTGAGTGTGAAGACCGAACTCATGAACGGCTGCTTCTCCTTGTTCAGCTCGTTGGCATAGAACTGAAGAAAAGGCTGATCACGAATACCCCAGATACCGTCGTCATGATCTTCGTGCGGATACTCGTTCCGTCCAACGTATCGCTGAAAACCCGCTGATCGTGCGAAAGCATCAAAACCCATCGTCCCATTATTCCCGCCGTGGTAAAAACTTGTGCTGTAGCCCTCTGCAGCGAGGAGATCCGGCAACGCAGTGAACGGCGCATCGGCGTATGGCGAAGTGGTGAACGCCTCTTCCATCATCTTCGGCATGCTCGCTATGATCGCGGGCAGTCCGTCAATACTCCGGCGACCGTTGGCGTGCGCTTGTGTGTAGTACAAACCCTTCCCCATAAGCGAATCCAGAAAAGGCATATAGCCTTCTCTACCGCCGTTCAGCAAACTGCTGTATGTGCCACTGAAACTTTCCAACACGATAACCACCACGTTGGGACGACCCGGAACCAATTTGTTCTGTCCGTAAAAGTGGACCACAGGCCATATCCTGTCCGCTTCGGCCTGTGGCATGAACTCGCGTTTTTCGATAGTCGGTTTGCCAATGCTCGTCATTACCGTAAAAGGCGAATTGAGAACCAACGGCATGTACGCTGGAGATGAGTAGGAACTCGCGTCAAGCACCGCAAGTGGCATGTACTGAAGGCCGCCACGTGAGCACAGCACAACGAGCAACACCACACCAATTCGCCAGAGCCACCATGGCTTTTCGGGTACCGAAGGCCATCTTCTTGATGCGATGCGGTATCCGAGATCCGCCAAGACGATAGAAACGATGAAGATCACAACCACATACCAGAAGTCCTTCGCGAACACCGGGGCCAAGTGTGCGAGATCATCACCTCCGCTGGCTATACCGAAGAGGTCCGCAGTGCTTCGCTTCAGCGTGAACTTGTAATACTCCAGATCGGTGCAATTGAGGAAAAAGCAGAACACATTGCTCACGTGGAAAAGGGATCTCTGCACCACGTGGAACCAACCGTGCAGGACCGGTCTCACAAGCATGGACAGGATCCACGGACTGTACAACCAAGCGATCGCACTGGCATCGAATCGAATTCCACCGATGAACGCACTGAACGGCGGCTCTGGGAAACCGTCCTGGTTCAATAAGAAGAACGCAATGCGGTGCAGGAAGAAAACCGCTGCCACCGTGCCCAAGGTGGCCACGATGCGGAAGAAAGGGTTGAAGGACCCTGTGGTTGCGTTGCCAGCCATTCGTGAAGCCTGCGAACCTAAGAAACCCTTGGCGGTGAAAGTCCACAACAAGTGTTGGCATCCTCTCCCCCATGTCCATTTCCGCATGCTTGGCCACCGGTACTTTTGCCCAACCGCAAGCATGCAAGGCCGTTGTCGAGCTGCGGAGCGAAACCCATGACCATCGAAGCCATAGACAAGAAACAACTCGCCTTTGAGCGCGGCAAACTGAGCAATACTGAGCTGCTGGACATCTACGAGCACCTGCTTCGTCCTCGCCTTATCGAGGAGAAAATGCTCAGCATGCTCCGTCAAGGCCGCATCAGCAAGTGGTTCAGTGGTATCGGGCAAGAGGCGGTCGCCGTGGGTGCGGCTTTGGCCATGCACCCCGATGAGTATATCCTCCCGATGCACCGCAATCTGGGCACCTTCACTTCGCGTGGTGTTCCAATGGCAAGGCTCTTCAGCCAATTCCAAGGGCGTGCCAACGGTTTCACCAAAGGCCGCGATCGCAGTTTCCACTTCGGGACACAGGAATACAAATTGGTGGGCATGATCAGCCACTTGGGGCCGCAGCTCGGCGTGGCCGATGGCATCGCGCTAGCGCACAAGCTGCGCGAAGAGAAGAAGTGTACGCTCGTATTCACCGGTGATGGTGCAACGAGCGAAGGCGACTTCCACGAGAGTGTGAATACCGCAGCTGTGTGGAACCTGCCGGTGATCATTGTGATCGAGAACAATGGCTACGGCCTGAGCACGCCCAGCGATGAGCAGTTCAAATGCGAACTGCTTTCGGACAAGGCCATTGGCTACGGCATGGAAAGCCGCGTGGTAGCGGGCAACAACATCCTCGATGTGATCCACACGCTGCGCGAGGTGAGCGAGAGCATTCGCCAGAACCCGCGTCCTGTTCTTGTAGAGTGCATGACCTTCCGCATGAGAGGTCACGAGGAAGCGAGCGGCACGAAGTACGTGCCACAAGAGCTTTTCGACGCCTGGGAGAAGAAAGATCCTGTGATGAACTACGAGCGTTGGCTCATGAATACCGGCCTGTTGAACGAACCGGACATGAACGGCATGCGCAAAAAGATCAAGGGCGAGATCGCCGAAGCGGTCGAGATCGCGTTCGCCGAACCGCCCATCACCGTGGATCTTTCTACGGAACTGAGCGATGTGTATGCGAAGCCCATCGTGCAAAGCAGTATGAATTCGAAAGGACCAAGTGTGACAGCTCAAGGTCCCGAGAAACGTTTTATCGAAGCGATCACAGAAGGCATGCGCGAGAGCATGCGGAAGTTCCCGAACTTGGTGCTCATGGGTCAGGACATCGCCGAATATGGTGGTGCGTTCAAAGTGACCGACGGCTTTGTGGCGGAGTTCGGCAAGGGCCGTGTCCGGAACACGCCGCTGTGTGAAAGCGCCATTCTCGGTGCAGGGCTAGGCCTCAGCATCAACGGCATGAAGGCGATGGTGGAAATGCAGTTCGCCGATTTCGTGACGGAGGGCATGACACAGATCATCAACAACTACGCGAAGGCGCATTGGCGCTGGGGACAGAATGCTGACGTGGTCGTACGAATGCCGACAGGGGCCGGATCAGGGGCTGGGCCGTTCCACAGCCAGAGCAATGAGGCGTGGTTCGTGAAGACGCCTGGATTGAAAGTGGTGTACCCGGCTTTCCCTGCTGACGCAAAAGGCCTGCTTTGTTCAGCCTTCGAGGATCCCGATCCGGTGATCTACTTCGAACACAAGAACCTCTATCGCTCACTGACCGGTCCGGTTCCCGATGGTTGGTACACTGTGCCCATCGGCGAAGCGGCACTTCTGCGCGAAGGCACAAACCTTACCATCATCACCTACGGCATGGGTGTGCATTGGGCGCTCGCTGAACTCGATGCGACGAAGATCAGCGCAGACCTTATAGACCTTCGCACGCTCCTTCCCTGGCATAAGGAACTCGTCCTCGAAAGCGTGAAGAAAACCGGCAAGGCTCTCGTGCTTCACGAAGACACGCTAACGTGCGGCATCGGTGGAGAGATCGCCGCGGTGATCAACGAAGAGTGCTTCCACTACCTCGATGCCCCCGTGATGCGGGTGGCTTCGTTGGATACACCGATCCCTTTCGATACCGGATTGGAGCAGCAGTTCCTGGCGAAGGGGAGATTGAGGGAGGCATTGGAGAGGTTGAGCAAGTACTGATCGCCCGATCTATCCGTAGTCAAGCCGTTGCTTTCGATCACATTCCAATAGAACCGAACGTGCTGCGATCTCGCAGCTCTTGTGCGTCCCTGACCATTTATCAACAAAAACCTTGTCCGTATGGGAAGTTGATACCTTGGCAATTGTGCGTTCGATATTGACGTCGTGCGTCTCGTTGACCCCTCAAACCATCTCCCATGAAGCGTCTTCTTTCCCCTGGTCGCTCGATCTCGAACTATGTGATCGCATTGATAGCGTTGGCCTCTGGAACAGGCTACGGCCTGGTAGGTAGTGAAGCGACTTCACGCGAATTGGATCTGCTCGCATGTTCATCGGCAGTGGTTGTGCCAGATCGCGGAGTCTCTGAAGATCTTCCCGCTGCGGACTTTACGGTTTCCGTGAATGCTGTTCCGTTGGCATGGCAAATTGGAGGCGTCAACAACCCACCGCTCACGATGAGCCGAGGTGTTTCCTACACGATCGATCTGAACGCTGTCATCAGCGCCCATCCGTTCGTGATCAACTCCAACGCGGCCAATGCAGGTGGAACTGTCTACGCCGGTCCGGCCTCCGCCACCACGATCTTCTTTACACCGGATTTCGTGATGCCATCCACGATCTACTACCACTGCATGGTCCATTTCACCTCTATGGTGGGAACGATCACACTGGTCACGCCACCCATACAACTCTCGATCAAGGCATTTCTGGAAGGCGCCTATAACACAGGCTCATTGGACATGAACGACGACCTGCGCTCGGCTGGCTTGGTACCACCCACGGAACCATACACGGACCTCGGGTATGAATACGCCAGCGGCGGTGGAGAGACCGTTTCTCCTGCGGTCCTTTCGATAGTGGGCAACAATGCGGTGGTCGATTGGGTGCTTGTTGAATTGAGGGATATGAGCGACCCTACTGTGGTACTTCAATCCAGGGCAGGCTTGATCCAAGCGGACGGCGATGTAGTAGCACCAAGCGGAGGAACGCCTATGCTTTTCACCCTTGCGGGCGGGGAATATTATGTTGCATTGCGTCACAGAAGCCACTTGGGTATTATGACACAGAACCCTGTGACACTTTCCAGTGTCGCGACACCCATTGACTTCACCTTGCTTTCAACGAGCACCTTCGGCACGGCAGCACGGAAAACGATCGGCACTGTCCAAGCGCTGTGGATGGGTGACTCGAATTTTGACGGTATTCTTTCCTACACTGGTTTGGGGAATGATCGCGACCCTATTCTGCTGAGCGTTGGAAGTACCACGCCGAACAACACAGCGAATGGTTATTTGGCAACGGACCTGAACATGAACGGCACGGCCGGTTACACTGGTGGAATGAATGACCGTGACCCGATCCTGGTGAACGTAGGCAGCACTACACCTAACAATACCCGGACGCAACAACTACCCTGAAAAGGAAACAGGGCTCGAGAAACCTACTTGTCCTCCAACAACTTCTTTCCCTCTGGAGTTGGTAGACTGATCTCTTCCAGAATGGCTGCTTGGCCCTTTCTGCATTCCCCGATGCTTGCGCGCGACGGACGATACTTGAAGCGAAGTTTGAGTCCGTTCTTCTTGTAACGCTCGTCCAATCCGATAGGGATCAGGAACACATTGTTCACCCCGTCAAGTGTCACCACCAGCGGACAACCATCACCCACCATAGCGGTGGTAACCGTTCCAGTGCTGAAGCCAGCATTGGCTTCTTGTTGTTCCACAACCGCGGCACTGTCCACGCTTTGCTTCTTCGCACCGCATGCTGCGCTCAACGCGACCAGCATGGCCAAGATGATAGCCTTGGTCATCACTTCACCGAAGTGATAAGGAGACGCTGCACCTGTTGCTTATCGCCGTTCACCAAGCGAACGAACCAGATCCCGGCTGCCAACCCAGAAGCGTTCAGAGTCAAACTAGCTGAACCATTCGCGATCGCGATCTCCTTGGAGATCACGCGCTTGCCATCCATGCCGATCACTTCTACACGGGAATCGACGGAGGAATTGGCACCCCGCACACGAACGGAGATCATCTCACCCTGTAGTGCTGTTTCCAGGAGCAGTCCAGTTGCACCTTGCCCCGCTTCCTCAACACCAACTTCACCTTGCAAGTTGAAGGAGAAAATTCGGGTTCTTGGGTTTCCTCCTGACCCTATGTACTCAGCGGTACACCAGAACGTTGAGCCATCCGGATCGAGCGCGAGGTGGGCATAATCACCGAATCGATCCGTGCCGGTCTGCGATGCTGTCCCATTGATGACCGTCTGCTCGGCAAAGGTCATCTGCCCCAGCGGATCAGAAGCCAGGCGGCCAGTGTAACGTATTCCGGGATAGATAGTCGCAACCTCGTCAGAACAACTGTAGGCCATGCCGATATTGCCTTGATCGTCCATCCCAATACTCGCCTGATAACGGTCGGCTGCATCAGGGTTCCAAGTGCCTTGCTGATAAATACTCCAGTTGCCATCGTTCGCATCACGGATCTCGTACCACCGCACCGCACAATGGTTACTTCCCACATCAACGCCATGGCACAGCAGAACGCTGTTGTGATCCGCCCAGCGGGTATGCTGCGCGCGGAAGTAGAAATAGCCCAAGCCGGCATCCAGTTTCTGGGTAGTACCTGGCTGCGGAATGTTGGAAAAACCGCTTCCCAATAACGGATCGAACGCGGTTGTATTCAGAGTTTGTGATTGAACCACGCTGGTGCTGCTCGTGGTTACCCAATTCGTGTTCATCTCATAGATCTTGATCCGATCGCTTGGCGCACCCCATGTATTGTCCTCCATGTTGAAGAAATAGCAAGGCGTACCATCTGGAGGCAGATCTCCATCAGCATCGGCCGGAAGAACACTTGTGAAGCCCGCATTGATGACATTCGGAGCACTGAGGGCCACCATGCGGGGTGAGGCACCACCAGCAAGCATGACACTACGTTCGAACACCACTGCCGTCTTGTTGCTGTTACTGGTCATGTAATAGCCATCCCACCAGATGCTGAATTTCGGGTAGTCGGGGAACTGGGTGAAGTTGTACGACCATGAATTGTACGCTCCTCCCGGATCGCCGGTCTCACTTACCGCGATCAGCATTTTGTTCGGAGTACCTGCGTTGAATTGCGAAATGAACCAGCGATCCGCATGGCGATCGTACATCACGATCGGGTCGCCGTCGTTGTTGCTTCCAGCCCAAAGCGTGCTGAGCGATGATGCAGAACCATCCGCAGTGCCTGTCTTGAAATACACCCTGAAAGCGGTATTCACAGCTTGCATATACCGATCAGGACCAGCGGCTCCCGTTGGATCCGGCGGAATTCCACTTCCGGATTGACCCAGGAAGCTCACCAGCGGAGCACGGTTTGTGCGCGTGGCCGGTTGAGTCTGCAATGCACCATCGGCCTCATCACTGAACTGGGGTGCCACCAACGGAGGCAGCGGGCGACGTTCATCCACCTCGTGCCGATCACGGTCTTCGTTGAGTTCCTCGATGATCGCAGGCCATTCTCGCATGGGCGGCGTTTTGAAGAAACCGGACGGCACCTGCACGGTCACCGTTTGCCCTAGCGAATTAACACTGCGCTCCTCCTGAACTTCCTGTGCGGACAGCTCTGAAGGAACGAACAAAAGGACAGGTACGAGGGCGAAAAAAGATCTCATGGGACGTTGGTTGGACTTCAAAGGTATCCCTCAATTCACAGTTCGTCACAGCTTGGTCAAGGAAAGAATCCAAGGTCTTGGAAAGTCACGCTTTCGAGGACTTGCCTGCGAACCACGGATGACCGGTTTCGAACCGTTTCAACAACTCGCCAACACGTTTGCTCCGAGTGGCGGTTGTCTTTCCACTGTTGACCCAAATGCACATGCTACGCTTCATGCCAGGCTTCAGTCTATTCCAAGCTGAGGCAAACTCCGGGAAAAAATCGATCGTGCCTTTCAACTCCTCACTGAGCGGGAGTTCATTCGGTTTATCGTTCAACCAAAGTTCGAAGCGCGCCTTCTCCCCCACATTGGTTTTCGCTCTCTTCAACAGTTCAGCACTGAGGATGATCACGTGGGATCCCTTTTTCCGCGGCATCAATGCCCGATCGATCGGAACACCATTGATGGTGCCGTGTATTCGAACAACACCCTTCTTGCCGAACAGGTCTTCCACATCGAAAGGAAATTCAACGAACGACCATGCTAATGGGCCTTTCATTTTCTCCACCTCAACGGCGAACCGGATCACCTTTTGCTTCGTCGCCATGATCAAATAGGCTCCGCTCGCTGGTCATCCAACATCTTGGTCAGCCGACCCGGTGAACACCACCACAGCATACCAATGAGCGCTAGCACCATGAACGACATCACCTTGTAATGTTCGTACACCGCAGCGAATTCACCCAATAGCAAGTCGATGTTCGAGAGCAGATACACCACCACCCACAGTGCCAACCATGGCCGGATCCGCCCTTGCTCTTCTTGCCAACGCACCACGGCGAACTGTACCAACCACAACGCCGCAGGCATCGCCATGAACATGGAATAGTAGCGCTGATGCGGAAATATGAGGATCGTACACAAGAGCAAATAGCTCAGCTCCCACCAAACATGCAGCGGAGATGAAGCCTGCTTGAATGGCGGCCACTTCAAGAAGCGGAGCGAGCACGCGATGAATACGAGCCGACCTACGAGCAACAACTTCGCGATGGTCTCCAGATCCAAGGCGATCAAGGTCCTTGGCAGATCAAGGGTGTATGGTCCGCCTCCATCTGCACTCAAGTACGCTGACAAAAGCGAACCCAGCGCGAAGAAGGAAGTTTCGTCCTCATCCAAAATATGACGGGCATCCGTCGGCCGAAGAAGTTCCCAACGTGTGTGCAGCAAGTCGGCATTGTACTGCCAACCGATGAAGATCGCAGGCACCAATTGGATCAACGTGACAAGCGCCAGCGTGAACAATGCGGCTTTCCATTGACCTCGATACGCGAGGTATGGCAACAGCACCATCGGGATCAATTTCATGTCGATACCCAGCGCCAGCAGCAGCACGCCCAGTAGAACCTGCCTGTTGTTGATGCACCGTATCGATTCCAAACAGAGCCAAAGCAAAAGCACCGTTACCTGCGAAGAGTTCAGGTTGTCGCGAACCGCTTGGAACAGAAAGAGCAGCGAAAAAAACAGGATCGCCGTGCGCTGGTTACTGCTCAGTTGTTTCGGCAGGTAGTCCTTGAAAATGATGTCGATGCACCGCTTGAAAAGCAACAGCGTAATGGTACCCCAGATCAATTTCGCCAGCCATGGTGGAACAAACGCGAATGGACTGACCACGACGGCGAATAGCGGGCTGTAGAAGAACGAATACCCGTCGATGAACTTCTTCAGGTAGATGTTCTCGCCCTGCCAAAGAGAGTGCGATGCAGCAACGTAAATATCCAGATCGTTGCGCCCGCTAAGCGTGCTGATCAATATGACCAACAAGCCCACTACCAGAGCGCGTGTGCCTATGAACAGCCATCGAGCCGTTGGTTCTTCGGGGATCTTCAAGGAAATGTTCACTTCCACAAATAAACCAATGGATCCTTCTAATGACCGATCGCTATTTCAACCACCCGCTTTCTTCGCCTTGTAACCTGCCTGGGTTAACAGTATCAGGATCTTGTCGCGGTGATCCCCTTGGATAAGAACCACGCCGTCCTTCGCGCTTCCGCCAACGCCACACTTGCTTTTCAGCATGCGGCCAAGATCATCCAGACCCGAATCCTTTCCGATAAAACCGACAATGCGGGACACGAGTTTGTCACCACGCATACGATCCAAGTGGACCCGCAGATCCTGTTGCTGCGGCGGCAAAGTGGATGGCTCCCGTTCGGTGCCGAGGTTCTTGTTGGTACTGTACACGAGGCCGCCAAGGCCGCTGAGGGGGCGCTTCTTCATGAATGCAAAGGTTCACCGCAAAGACGCAAAGCACGCAAAGACCCACACGAACTTTGCGCTCTTGGCGTCTTGGCGGTGAGTTCTCATCTCCACCACGTGATCAACGGCCTCGTCATCTCCAACCCGAACCGCCGTGCCTCCTCCAGCTTGAACGGCCCGTGCATCTTCAGGTAGATGTCGTAGGTGATCGGCCCTTCCTGGTCGGCCTTGAAGTTGGTGTGCCAGTAGTTGTTGAGTGCGTAGAGGTAGATGGTGCTGCTGAATGCGCCTCGGTCTTCCAGGCTTTGTACCCCGGGCTTGACCCGGGGTCCGGGTTCGTGCCCTTGCCGGGGTTCACCTTGCGCTCGTCCACCATTTCGCCCACTTCCCAGATCGCGCCTTGCGGGCACACGATGGTGACGCCCATGCTGTCGTTGCTCACATCGATCCAGCGCTGGGCGCAGAAGAAGTCGTTGTTGCTGCCGGGGACATGCGCCCGCTCCCAAGGGGCTTGTCCCCGGTACGAAGGGTATCGCTGATGCCGATGCGGACGGTGGCGTTGGGGATGTTGAGAGGGAGGAGGGCAGGTGAACGGCATTCTTTGTCTTGCGGACCCGAGGCTTTCACTAACCGATATCGAACATGAAGGATCCGGATCAGTCCGGTCCCTCACATCTGCCATGGGCGAGGTTGTTCGCCCGGGCTGCCTTGCGTCAGCCCTGCATCGGGCAGGACGGTGCGACATCCTCTGGCGGCTGCCAGAATGCCTTTGCGTCGAGTCCAGGTCTGAGTAGACTGTCAGCCGGCCGATCGATTGGTCCCGATACCGTCACATTTGGCTCAGTTTGCTCGACATACCACCCCGCACTATCCGCGAAGGCCTTCTTCACCCGCCACTGGTCAGTGGTGAAGTGCGCATCCGGATCGCTGATGCTGCACCACGCGCCCCAGGTGTGCTCGTGCCACATGACGATGCTGCGCTTGGCGCGGTAGAGCAGGTGCGGGTCGATGGGCTTGCCGAGGATCTTCGCCGCTTCGATCAGGTTGGTGAGCCGCGCACTGAGCACGCGCACATCGCCTTCCTCCTTCGCCGTGCTGTACGCGCCATCCTCCCAATAGGGCGTGAAGTCGCCGCTCCAGGTGGGGATGCTCTTGCCGTACTTCTGCTCGAACTGCTGCATCATCGTGCCCGCGTTGGCGATGATCAAGCGCGGTGAGGCGTAGGTCTCGTTCCAGTCGCGCACGAAGTCGCTGAGGGTGCTGTCCACCGGACCGTTGTCGCTCACGATGTTGTAGCGCCATTGCACCATGTCGTAGGGATAGCCCTTCGCGGCGAGGTCGTTCATGTAGGCAGCGATCTTCCGCGTGCCGCGTTCCTTGATCGCACCGGCCGTGTAGCCGTGCCAGCCGCCGTAGCCCTGGCCGGCCGTCCACACGAGGATGCTGTCCTTGCCGGTCGTGCCCTTCCACCAGTAGGGCTTGTCGCCTTGTTCGCGCAGGGTGCTGCCGATGCGGTCGCCGCCGTCGGGCATGTCGGGGATGTAGTTCGGCCCCTGGCTCAGGTGGCGGATGCCGTGCGCGGCGTAGGCGTCCACCATGCTCCAGCTCATGCCGGGGATGTCGGTCTGCATCGCCATGGTGATCGGCAGGTCGTACCACTTCCGCAGCGAATCGGCGTACTCCACGATCCAGTGCATCTCCTCGGGCGTGCAGAGGCCGGTGAGGATGTTCGCGTAGTTCGCGCTGAGGGCGATGCTGCCGCTCTTCACCGCCGCGATGAAGCGCTGCTTGTCCGCCTCGCTGGCGATGCCCAGGAAATTCTCCACGGCCCAAAGGCTCTCCACGTTCCACACGAAGCGGCTGCCCTCCGGATAGTCCTTCGTGCGGTCGATCAGCTCCAGCGCCTTCCAGATGTTGTTGTTCTGGATCTTCTCCACTTCGGCCTGCAGGTGGCTGTAGCCGATGTCGGTGTGGCTGTGGTGAACGAGGTGGATGTCGCGGTGGATGACGGGGTCGACCACCAGCATCGTATCCAGCAGAATCCCTTTTGCGGCCTGATGGAGTTTCGCCTTAAGCGACACGTGGAACTGGCGGTCGCTCGCAGGAATGAGAGCCTCGAACACCTGTAGGCCGTTCTGTACATCGAAGTAGTATCCCTCATTTTGCTGGTCCACGTCCAAGATCAACTTGTCCGGGCCACCGAAGTGCATCACGGTGACCAGCAGCGGTCTTATGCTGCCATTCCTGCTCAGGAACGGCAACGCCTCCACCTCCACCTTCTCCTCGAAGGTGTACCGGAAGGTCATGAACCAGTCCGGGCTGTCCTGCGCGTGGCCCACCACCTTCAGCCGCAGCGGCTGGCCTGGCGTGATGTACTTCCTCGGCACCCGCAAATGCGCGAAGCCGTGCGCATCGCCGTGGCGGTCGGCCTTGCTGAACTCGAAGACGAGCTTGCCACCCCGTCCACCGTGTCCACCGACCAGGAACCGGGCTTCGTTGAGTGGTGCGTAGTGAAGGTGAGCGCCTTCGCATCGTTGATGTAGAGGTCGAACGAACGATCCCCTCCGCTGGTGGTGCTGTTGTGCGCCGCGATCCAACTGAAGTAGAAGTACTGGGTCGATTCCCGTTCCGAGAAGGGCACGGATGCGGTCTCCCACGCGATGGCCTTCTTCCCATCCGTGCAGCGGGTGAGCAGCGCGGTGGTGGCATGCTCCGGGTACACGCTGAAGTAGGAGAGGACCTCGCCCTCGATGTCCTTCGCGTAGCCGTTGATCACGTCCTGCTTGCCGAAGACGGGGAGGTCGACCTGGGCTCGACAGGCCCAGCAGAACAGTCAGGCGCATGCAAAGATGGGGGAATGGGCTTTCACCGGGCAAAGCGGGGCGCTTAGCGGTGGAAATTCAGAACCGGTAACGCAGCCCGAAGCCGATCACCAAGGAGCGGGTCAATCCATCGGGTCGCACTTCCCGTGTGATCAGGGGCGTGCCGAAGGTGGCTTCGATGGCCCACTGCTCCGCCAGCTTGTAGCGCAGATCAGCGGTGAGGTTGAGCGTAAGGCCTTGTGAGCCTGTGAGGGTGATGCGTTCGTTGCCCATTTCGCTCATCGTCGCTGCGTCGTTCACGCGGGTATCTTCTTGCAAGTGATAGATCCCCAGCAAACCGGGCTGCAGCGAAAGCCTTCCGCAACCGTAAGCGTATTGCACTCGGGCCACCAAGTCGTCCCCGCGATCGAGCATGTTCGATTCGAAGTAGCCGAGTATCGACGGATCGTTATTCCACGCGTAGTGTGAGAAGCCGTTCATGTTGTCGTTCACCAGCACGTGCTGGTAGGCAATGCTGGCCACATAGCGCTTGTAGCGCCAGTTGATGGCCGCCAGCAGATCCGTGGTACCCAAGCCGGTCTGGTACGGCATGGGCAACGAGCGGGCCTGCAGCTGGGTGGAAACACCGTCCCATTCAGCATCTGTGGTTCCCGTTGGCAGCCGCACACCGAGAACACCGGTCAGGTTCCTATCCTCTTCTTTGATGAAGGCGAACGACGTGGTGATGATCGCGTCGCCAAGACCACTGTTGTTACCGAGCTTGCCACTGGTGAACACATAAGGGATCTTGAACGCGACGGAAAGCTTGGGGCCGATCCCGATGCTGATCTCCGGGTTCAGCTGCATGATAGTGGTGCTTTGCTCCCCGACCGCATAGCTGAACCCGAGACGTGCCATGTGGCGATAGTCCACCACGTCCGCTGTGCTGTCTTGCCACAAGTGGAGCTGGCCGGTTGGGCCTGCGGTACAAACACCCGCATCGCTACAGCCTTGGCCAAACAACCATTTCGGACCGAGCATAACTATTAGCAGGAACAGTGAGCGGTTGATCATACCGCAAAGTTCAGCGTTCGGTGGGGTTGAACGATCACGAGAAGATCACAGATGTGCACCATTGTCAGGAAGCCGACGAGAACCTTCGGTAATACCCGCCGCCTCTACCTTCGCGAACCCAACTACAAACGCATGCCCGGCACAGAGCTTTTCGGAGAAGAGGAGAAGAAGGAAGTGATGGACGTCCTGAATTCAGGCGTACTCTTCCGGTTCAATCACGATGCGCAGCGCCAAGGCCATTGGAAGTCGAAGGACTTCGAGAATGAGGTCGCCAAGTTCACCGGGGCCAAGCACGCACTGGCCGTAAGCAGTGGAAGCACGGCGGTGAACAGCATGCTCGCGGCCTGCGGCGTGGGCTATGGCGATGAGGTGATCGTGCCGCCCTTCACGTACATCGCGACGATCGAGGCCGTGATGCTCGCGGGTGCGCTGCCCGTGTTCGCCGAGATCGACGACACGCTGTGCATGAGCGCCGAAGGGATCCGCGCGGTGATCAGCCCGAAGACCAAGGCGATCCTGCTCGTGCACATGTGCGGTGCCGCAGCGGACCTGGACGGCATCATGGCCATCTGCAAGGAACATAACATAATGCTGATCGAAGACAGCGCACAGGCGCTCGGTGCCAGCTACAAGGGCAAGATGCTCGGCACGTACGGCCGCATGGGCAGCTTCAGCTACGACTTTTTCAAGATCAACACCTGCGGGGAAGGTGGCATCGTGATCACCGACGACCACCAGCTGTGGGACACCGCCCAGCAGTTCGCGGACCACGGCCACGACCACATCGGCAACAACCGCGGCATGGAGCAGCACCCGATCATGGGCACCAACTTCCGCATCGGCGAGATCAACGCGGCGATCGGCCTGGCGCAGACGCGGAAGCTGGCGTTCATCCTGGAAAAGCAACGCGCGCACAAGGCCATCATCCAAGCACGACTTTCCAAGATCCCGGGTCTGCAGTTCCGCCGCCACACCGATGAGGCCGGCGACAGCGCCACCTTCTTCCACCTCCTGATGCCGAACGAACAAGCCGCGCGCGAAACGGTGAAGCTCCTCGGCGAAGCGGGCATCGGCGTAGGCTACTGGTACGACAACATGTTCCACTACATCAAGCAGTGGGACCATGTGAAGAACCTCAGCATGCCCTACAAGCTGGTAGCGCACGAGCTCGGCCTGCCGCAGGACCTCAAGACGATGAAGTTCCCCAAGAGCGATGCGGTGATGAGCCGCCTGATCAGCTTCAACATCCGCGTTACGTGGACGGCGGCGGAGCTGGATGCGATGCTGGGGAAGATGGAGGGGGCGGTGAGGAAGGTGATGGAGGGGGTTGTGGTGTGAGTTCAGGCCATCGTGAATACATAGACACCCGCCGCGCACATTAGAAAGTACGGCACCAACGCCGCCGCACCCGCATAATCCTTTGCGACGCGCTGCCCGAAGAAAAGCATGATGAGCGAGGCGGTCCCGAGCAGCATCCCCATCAGCCCCATGCCGCTTCCACGGCCCAGGTGCACCATCACGTGACCGATGGCGGATAGCGACCCTGCTGATAGCTCCATCAACGTGATCACCGGAAGGAGCAAGGGCACCGAACCCTTCAGGATGGACTTCTGGAAGTGACCGGTCAGGAAATCCTTCTCGCCTTTCCAATTGAACACCTTGTCGAGGCCCGATTGCAGGAAGAGAATGGCCGCCATGGCACCGAAGGCCAGTTGCAACACGGTATTCGGTTGTAGGCCTTGATCGGCGAGGAAGTTCAAGACGCTGTTGTTCATGATCGGTTTTCCGAGTGGTGAAGATGCGGCTTCCGCGAAGATCGCCGAACACGTTTCTTTGTGTGGATCGTCATCAGCTGATCGTCGAATTATCACATCCGCACATCGAATGAACCTCTTCCGCAACTTCAAGTCCGTGACCAAGACCTGCTACGGTCGCGGTTCCTTCGGCAAGCTCGACGAGATCCTCCAGCCGCACCGTTTCCAGAATGACGGGTTCATGGTCTTCGTAGTCGATGACTACTTCGAGGACAAGGCCGACTTCGTGAAGCGCATCCCGGAGCTGGAAGGTGACGAGGTCCACTTTATCAGCGTGCTGAAGGAGCCGACCACGGAGCTGATCGACAGGCTGCGCGACGACATCCTGAAGCGGCGCGGCCTGCCTGCCGGCATCGTGGGCATCGGTGGCGGCAGCGTGATGGACATTGCGAAAGCTACCGCGCTGATGTTCACCAACGAGGGCAGCAGCGTGCAGTACCAAGGGTTGAACCTGATCAAGAAGCCGGGCATCTACCACTGCGGCGTGCCCACGATCAGCGGCACGGGCGCGGAGGTGAGCATGACCGCCGTGCTGACCGGTCCCGTGAAGAAGCTCGGCCTGAAGTGCGACTGGACGGTCTTCGACCAGATCGTGCTGGATCCCGATCTCATCGCCAGCGTGCCGCGCGACCAGTGGTTCTACACCGGCATGGACACCTACATCCACAGCGTGGAGGCGATCACCGGAACGAAGAAGAACACCTTCGCCGAGGCCTACAGCGAGAAGTCACTGGCGATGTGCCGCGAGGTTTTCCTGAAGCTCGATCGCAGCGACGTGAAGAGCGACGAGAAGCTGATGGTGGCCAGCTACATGGGCGGCCTCAGCCTCACCTACAGCGAGGTCGGCGTGTGCCACGCGCTGAGCTACGGCCTGGGCAAAGTGCTGGAGATCCACCACTGCATCGCCAACTGCATCGCCTTCGACAAGCTGGAGGACGTCTATGGCGACTACGTGCAGGAGTTCAAGGGCATGGTGAAGCACTTGAAGGTGAACATCCCGCAAGGCCTCGCGAAGGACTGGAGCGAGGAGACCATCAGCGCCATGGCCGAAGTGGCCTACAACCTGCCGCACATGTGGGACCACGCCTTCGGGCCGGATTGGCAGAAGGTGCTGGACCGGGAGCGGATCAAGGGGTGGTATCGGAGGATGTTCGGCCTCACCTGGCGCAATTGAAAGGCCGCAGGTCATCATATGGAAATCTCCTGATGGTGTGTCCAACGGCACTTCATCCTTGTCGACGCGGGGAGTGGTGATTATTATGGGTTCTGCTTGGTCATCTGGGTGTGGCTTTCGTCTCGATTGCCGCGCTGATCGGAAAAGCTGCGCCAAGTCGCTCCTGTGGCGCGCCCGACCTTGAGGGTTCCAGCAGGTGTGATCAGAAGATGGTCCCAGAATAGCTCCGTGCAATGCCGATGAAGTTGACGGCTATGAATGGCTTCGGACTTCCAAGAGCACATGCTTGAAACAACCCAAGCGATGCACTGTCACTTCAAGAACGCCCCATCCACCACCAGCAACTTCACCGGCCCCACAGTGCGCGATCGGTGCGAGCTCAATCCATCGGAAACAGCGTAGGATGAACCCGCCTTCATTACCGTTGTTGCGCCGTCCTTCAGTTCATTGATCCCCCGGCCTCTGAGCCGGGGTCGCCTTCGAGTACGAAGACCAAGTGGCCGAGCTGGCACCAATGGTCCGCGAGGTAATTGGCGGAGTACTCGATCATCCGGATGCGGAGATCACCGTGTTGCTGGAGCTCCGCATGGTGGCGGTGCCGGTGGTTCCGTGCACAACGGTGGTTGGCACTTGTGACCAGTCGGTGATCTGGAAGGGAATGGAAAGACTCATGGTTGCTCAGCGAGTTCGAGTTTCACGATACGCGGTGGATCATCCGTACCATCGGCATAGAGGTAGGTAGCACGCGCGAACAGTCCGTCCTTCAATTGGATCGGAGGAATTCCCGCATTGTGGAAACCGGCCTGCCCCACATCCCAGTAATAGCCGAACCAGATGCTGTCACCGACATAGAAGCGTTCGTAGGTGCGGTACTCGATCTTCTTCGTGTTGGCGGTGCGCACCCGTTCCGTGCCCCAGCTTTGGATCGGGCCTTCAACCATGCGCGCTTCGCCGCTCTTGATCGCTTCCACCAGTCGCCAATGGTCCCAGCCCATCAGGCCAATGCCGAGCAGCGCGATCACCAGGCCAAAGCCGATCAGCAGCTTGGGCGTAGTGATGCCCGAACGCTTGGGCGGCTCGATGAGCTTGCGGTCTTTTGCTCTTTGGATCAGATGCCAGATGATGCCGAGCAGGACAATGCCACCCGATAACCACGCGACCACGACATCGAACGGGGGCTCGGTGGCAATATCGTAAGCGGTTCGGTAGCTTATCATTCGATCAAAGTTTCTAGTGCGATGACCTATCCATCAAGGTCGGCGAAGTACACCACGCGGTGTCCCCGGTCGCGGTCGGAAGCCGGTGATACGAGCAGGGCGTTTGCTGTTTCCGCTGTACGTCTTTGACAAACAAGATGACAACCTGCATCAGAACCGGAAACGCAGAAAGCCTAGGCTTAGCGAAACCGTTGGGTTCTTTTCGGCGAAAAAAGTGACGGCGTCGCGCGATGCGATGCCAGCTTCCCATGTACCATTTCCAGGAATGATGGTTATTCCCACTGGCAATTTTGTTGCAGCACTTCCGCCAGTGGCAACACCCATGCTCAGTTCACCATTCACACGCTCCGCCGATACCGATCCGCGCTCGTAGTTCCCGGGCTCGGTTGGTGGCACCACCACATCAACGCCAACTTCCGCCTTCGTTCCGAACACATACCCAAGTCCGATGCGCACGTTGGTCGGTAAGGCCACCACACGATCCGCGCTGCCTTTCCATTCGAGCAATCCGCCGTTGGTAACGAAATCATCAATGCCCGAAAAGAAATTGTAATTGTCCAATCCGTTCGAGGCGAGTTCTACCAACGTTCCATTGTCGGCCGTGTACACATTTCCTTTCCACGTGATCGATCCAATGTTGGTGACGGCGAACCCTGCCTTCCACTTCTCATCGATCAACGCGCTAAGGCCAAGGTCCAATCCGAACCCATTCCCAACAGCCTCTGGCAACAAGGTGTTCTTCGCGGTTACGCTCGATGGGTTTTGCCGTGCGGTTTCTCCGTAGTTGATGTCGAAGTACGGCGATAAGGAAGAATACCCGCTGAACGAATTGTTCTCTGCCCGCATGTCGATGATGCCGATTCCTAGCAAATACTTCAACCCGATGCCGCCATAGATCTGCACCTTTTCTGTTGCTGCGATCCGGCGACCATAAGACACATTGAATTCGCGGTACCACGTAAAGCTCACGTTCGATCCATTCAGCACGGTACTCAACAATTGCGGGCTACTTGCCAACCCACTCGCGATCAGCGCGAGCGAATCCGGTGGAAGGCTTGAATAATTGGTGATCGTATCGCCAGTAACCAGAACCAGCAAGTCGAAATAGTTTGAGCGATAACCTTCGAACATCAGTTCCGCCATCCCCGGCCCGAATTTCGAATTCCATTGCGCCCGATCACGGACCTGGAACGCGAAGCCACCCAACTTTTCGCTCGCGTAGCACGCGCCCATCAGCATTACATCCGCGTTCAGCGTGACTCCGGCATCAGCAAAAGCTCTTCCAGCTGCTTGCTTTTCGGCTTCCGTAAAATCCAGGTCCACGTTGATCATCCGATGGCGCATATCATCGCGCGTTAGTGCATCGGAATAGATCGAATACGTTCCTTCCAACAACCCGATCGCGATGTGTTTGTTCTCAAAACGCCATTTCCATCCCAGGTTCGCCGGGTTGATCCCAATGGCCTGATAATCCGTTACGAACGTGGTTGCCGCAGCATGTCCTGTACTGGAGAAAGCGCTCATTTCGGTTTGTGCCGAAGACGAGTTGCCAATGGCCAATGTGAAGCCTATAAAAAAACAGGTTGAAGGAATGTCAACGTGCCTCATGGATTCATGTTCAAAAGGTTCGAACAGTTCACCTTATCGCTGCACAACAACGCGTTCGTTCCCTACCACAGCGGTGGAAGTCAAGCAAAGCGCGTACGTACCATTCGGCAAAGAAGAAGGGATCATGAACTGCTGATCCCCGTTTCTTTCCGCCGGAAATTCCAAGACGGTCCGCCCGCACATATCGATCAACCGGAGCTGCGCATCCACAGGAAAACCATCTCGCGCTTCCACGCTGATCACCTCTGAGCATGGTACCGGATAAACACTGAACGTGCTGTTGGCCCTGCGCTCTTCGAAACCAACGAATGATGGTTCGGCCAACCAGCGCATAACCATTACCTCGGTCCCATCAATCGTGTTGTAGGTACCCACCGCGGTCACTCGTTGTTGTGCATCAACGGCCAGCGCCCGAATACTGCAATCACCACCAGGGCATGGCATCACAACTCGGCCATTGTTGCCGAAGGCCAAGTCCAGCCCGCCATCGGGCATGGTACGCATCACCATGATGGCGCTGGCATTGGTCGTTGTATCAATTACATCCACCGTCACCAGACACTTTCCATCCGCGAGCAACGCCATGTCCCGGGCGAAGCCAACGTACGGAGCACCTACCGGAAGGAATGTCCGGCCTCCGGAGCCATAGCCAGTGTCCCATTCTCCGTTTTCAGTTACCTGTCCCGTAAAGAGCTGTTGTTGTCCTCCAAATCCGGATACGTAACGGATACCCAAGAGGACGATACGCCCGTCGTTGCGCTCACTCGCACTCAACACCACGGTTGTGTACCCCACTTCCGACGGCCGGAACAAGCCATCCACTCCATAACCCTGATCCACGGTGCCGTCAGCGTTCAACTGCAAGATCGCCAGATCGGCATCGGGCAATGCGAGCCGCCATCCGCCAGCAAGTGCAATTCGGCCATCTTGTTTCAGCACAAGGTCTTGGGACACTTCCCCAGTGTGGAGGCTGGTTTCGAATATGCCGTTCGATCCGAACGAGGGATCCAAATTCCCATTGGCCAATAGTTGAACTGCTGCCATATCCCCAACCGGTCCATCGAACTTGCCACCGGCGACAATACGTCCGTCCGATGCTACAGTAAGCGAAAGCACGGCATCCGCCGCACCTGATCGCGTAACCGTAAAGCGGCCATCTTCAGAAAAACTGGTATCCAATGCACCATTCTCCTTGAACCTCGCGAACGCAAGATCATCGAAGGACCCTTCGAAAAAGGCACTTCCGGCGACAACGATCCGCCCATCTGCCTGCAATGCGATGGCTTCACCACTGCTCGTGGATCCGAAGTTCACGTCCGCAATTCCGGTACCGTTGAAGGAGTTGTCCAACACACCATTTTCCAGAATTCGCATAACGACCATGGCACCTTCTTGTCCTCCACTTGTGGCGGCCACAACTATGCGGCCATCGGGCATCATGGAAACGTCATTCGCGCGATCTCCACCGAAACCATTGAGCCCTTGCTGCACAATGCCAGCATTGCCGAATGTTGGATCGAGCAACGTGAGTTGGGCGCTCGAACAGAACACTTGACCAACAAGGAGAAGCGCAATTGGAGATCGAAGGCACATGGGCGGGCTTTTTCGAAATATAGCCGTGCCATTCAACAAGCCAGTCCGAAAACCGCACACCCCGCCGAAGCAGGGAGTGCGTCAAGCCATGTAGGATCAGTTCAGAATAATGTCTACCTGACCAACTGGAGGTAGCTCCAATACTTTGAGAGCCTTGCTGAAACTCAGGATAGTGTTGATGCTGGAGGACGTGGGCCCCATTAGAAGTCTCATGTTCGGACGGCGGCGGGAGGAACGTTTACGGAGGGTAGAATTCGTCATGTAACGAGGGGTTGGTTTCACTTCACAGCTTAGGAACGAGCACTTTCACGAGCATATTGTGCAACGGACATCAAACTAGCGGAAACACGAACGCCGGCTTACGGGCCGGCGTTCCTGGGGCGGTCCTCCGTGCGAGGGTCAGGCCCGTTCCAGTTGCATCTGATGCTTCTGGATCAGTTTGCGCATGTTGATGAGGGCGTAGCGCATCCGCCCGAGTGCCGTGTTGATGCTGACATCCGTGTGCTCCGAGATCTCCTTGAAGCTCATACTCAAGTATGTGCGCATGATCACGACATCCCTTTGTTCTTCCGGAAGCTGATCGATCATCTTCCGCACATCATCGTCGATCTGGACATTGATCATCCGCTGCTCCACGTTGAGACCGGGCTGGGACAGCGTTGCGAACACATCATGTTCCTCATTGCTCCTCACCGTTGGCATCTTCTTGTTCCTACGGAAATGGTCGATCACCAAGTTGTGGGCGATCCGGATCACCCAAGGCAGGAATTTGCCCTCCTCGTTGTACTTCCCACCCTTCAGATGGCGCACCACCTTGATGAATGTCTCTTGGAACAGGTCTTCGGTCATCTCCCGATCACGGACCATGAGGTAGATGTGCGACCATACTTTCCGCTTGTGCCTGTGCAAAAGCGTTTCGAAGGCGAGTTCATCACCCACGATATACGCGTTCACAAGTTCAATGTCGGACAGGGATACCGCCGGAGCGGGACGAAGACGTTTGACAAGCATGACCTTACCGTTTAGGTCCGAAGAGGATCTGAGAACTTCGGGGTAGAGGTCTAGCTATGCGGTCTTCGTGGTTTGGTTGAACTGGACTATCGGTTGATAGGTTACCAGCGGTTTACAGGCAATAGACGTGTCGTGCTCCTTTAACGTTGCCTGCGAACGGATATTGTGCAGGGGCCAACAAATATTCCGATGGCTGAGTCAAATGTAGGTGGGATCGAAGATCTGGCAGGCACCGCGAGCTAATTTCGCGGCCCCGTTCCCGGGTCCATACCGCCCGCCACCCCACTTGCCAGCCTCAATTTCCCCAAAAACCGCCCTGCCCGCCTCCAACCCCGGTCCAAACCCGGGGCCGGTTATTGCGCAGGAAGCCCTTCGCCGATCGCTCAAAGGCACTATCCGCGTGGAGGGTGCCCGGGTACATAATCTCAAGAACATCACTGTAGAGATCCCCCGAGGCAAATTGGTGGTGATCACCGGCCTCAGTGGTAGCGGCAAGAGTTCACTAGCGTTCGACACGCTCTACGCTGAAGGGCAGCGTCGGTACGTGGAAAGCCTCAGCAGCTATGCCCGCCAGTTCATGGGTCGGTTGGAAAAGCCCGATGTCGACCGGATCACTGGCATAAGCCCGGCCATCGCCATTGAACAAAAGGTAATGACCAGTAACCCGCGAAGTACCGTGGGAACCACTACGGAGGTCTACGATCATCTGAAATTGCTTTTCGCCCGAGTAGGGCATACGATAAGCCCGCACAGTGGAAATGAAGTGAAGCGGGATACCATTGACGATGTGGTTGCCGGAGCGAACTCCTTCCCTACTGGCAGCAACATTCTATTGATGGCCCCGATCCATCTTCCCGCAGGGCGATCGATCCGTGAGCATCTCGACATCCTTCAGCAGCAAGGATATGCCCGCGTTTACGATGCCGTTGAAGTGCAACGGATCGAAGACCTGCTGATCGAACCCTCGTTCCGCAAAGGCCCATGGCACCTGGTTGTTGACCGTATCACCGTGGAACCCGGTAATGAGGACACCGAAAGCCGCATTGCCGACGGAGCAGAAACGGCTTTCTTCGAGGGACAAGGTGAATGCGTGTTGTTGGGAGAAGGAGCGGTTGGCAAAGCCATACGCCGTGTTTTCAGTGATAAGTTCGAAATGGATGGCGTGCTCTTCGAGGAACCGTCACCGAACATGTTCAGTTTCAACGACCCGGTTGGGGCGTGCACCAAGTGCGAGGGCTATGGCAACATCATTGGGATCGACAACGATCTGGTGATCCCTGACAAAACACTGAGCGTCTACGATGACTGCGTGGCGTGCTGGCGCGGCGAGAAGTTGAGCGAATGGAAAGATGACTTCATCAAGACCAGCGCAGAACATGATTTCCCGATCCATCGCCCGTACCGCGAACTAACTGCCGAGCAACGCAAACTCCTTTGGAACGGCACCATGCCCGATGGCAAAAAGGCAAAGGGCGTGTACGGTATCGATGCGTTCTTCCAGTACTGCGAGGAAAAGAGCTACAAGATCCAGTACCGCGTACTCGCCAGCCGTTACCGCGGCAAGACCGTTTGTACCACGTGTGATGGTACCCGGCTAAAAAAGCGCGTGACCTATGTGAAGGTCGCCGGCCTTGATATCACTGAACTGGTGCATATGCCGATCGCCGAATGCTTGCGCTTCTTCGAGAACATCGAGTTGAGCGAACATGACCGAAAGATCGCCGCCCGCCTGCTGAAAGAGATCACCAACCGATTGCGGTACCTCGTGGATGTTGGCGTTGGGTACCTAACGCTGGAGCGGCGAAGCAACACGTTGAGCGGTGGTGAAACTCAACGCATCGATCTGGCCACTTCGCTCGGCAGCAGCCTCGTGGGCTCGATGTACATCTTGGATGAACCAAGCATTGGCTTGCACTCCCGCGATACGCAGCGGCTCATTGTTGTGCTGAAACAATTACGTGATCTCGGCAATACGGTGATCGTTGTGGAACATGACGAAGAGGTGATGCGCGCTGCCGATCATATCATCGATATGGGCCCGATGGCCGGAACACTTGGTGGCGAAGTAGTCTTCAGTGGCGTGCATGACGATCTGATCAAGAGCGACAGCTTGACCGCCCGATACCTCACTGGTCGCGAGACGATCGAACGCCCAGCGCATCGGCGACATGTTCGTGACAAGATCACCGTGCAGGGCGCCCGGGAGAACAATCTGAAGAACATCGACGTGAGCTTTCCGCTGAACACACTTACCGTGGTTACGGGTGTGAGCGGTAGCGGCAAAACCACGTTGGTGAAACGCATCCTCTACCCTGCCCTGCGCCGCGAACTGGAAGGCTTCAGTGAGCGGCCGGGTGAGCATGCAGGACTTGTCGGGGACATTGGCCGGCTGCAGGCCGTGGAAATGGTGGACCAGAACCCGATCGGGCGTTCATCGCGCAGCAACCCGGTAACGTACGTGAAGGCCTATGATGATATCCGACAGCTCTACAGCGAACAGGAGATCAGCAAGTTGCGAGGTTACAAGCCAGCCTTCTTCAGCTTCAACGTGGATGGTGGCCGGTGCGAAGTGTGCCAGGGCGAAGGCGAAGTGCATATCGAAATGCAGTTCATGGCGGATATCCGCTTGAAGTGCGATGCTTGTCACGGCAAACGCTTCAAGGAGGAGATCCTCGACGTGAAATTCGCCGACCTCGACGTATCGCAGATCCTAGACCTCACAGTGGATGATGCGATGTCCTTCTTCCGTGCGAACGTGGATAAGCACAAAGCAGTGAAGCATGTGATCGAGAAGATCCTTCCGCTTCAGGAAACGGGCCTTGGGTATGTGAAGCTGGGCCAGAGCAGCAGCACGCTCAGCGGCGGCGAAGCACAGCGCATCAAGCTCGCTTCGTTCCTTACCAAGGGCCAGGAAGCCAAGCCCACGCTTTTCATCTTCGATGAACCTACCACAGGCCTGCACTTCCACGACATCGCCAAACTCCTGAAGGCCTTGAACGCATTGATCTCCAACGGGCACAGTGTGATCGTGATCGAACACAATACCGAAGTGATCCTCTGCGCCGATCACCTCATAGACCTTGGGCCTGAGGCTGGAGACGGTGGTGGTGAAGTTGTGTTCATTGGAACGCCGGAGGAATTGGTGGCGAAGAGCACGGGGCACACAGCAGATAGTTTGCGCGGGAGGTTTTCATAAAGCCTAGTTGCACTCCAAGCAAGAAAGTGCACAGTACTCACTGAAGCTCTCGCTAGGCTACCTCACCACCGTAACCGTACCCTTCTGCTCCTCCACCTGGTTTGCGCAGGCCGCTCTATAACGCACGACGTAGAAGTACGTACCATCAGAAACGGCCCCACCATTGTCACGCCCATTCCACAGGGTGTTCAGCGTTGGCGAGTTGAATACCTCCTTACCGAAGCGGTTGAAGATCGTAACCGCCACTTCGGGATTTCCCCCGCTCTGTGGCTCGAATTGCTCGTTCAACCCGTCACCGTTCGGGCTGATCACATTTGGTACAACAAGGCCTGCGCCGAGCGGATCAACTATCAATTGGGCGATGTCGCTGTAGGAACAGCCGTAGGTATCGATCACCGTGAACGGATAATCGCCTACAACGGAAACCGATATGCTCTGCGTGGTATCCCCTGCAGCCCACAAGTACGTTCCGTTGGAAACAGGTATGAAAAGAGCGGCACTCCTTCCTTCGCAACCATAAACAGTTGTAGCCAATTCACCCGGCGATGGCGCAGCGAGAATATCAACCGTATCCGTTGCGATGCAATCACCGTTGAGGGCGCGAACCCAGTAGGTACCTGATTCATCCACCACAATGGAATTCGTTGTTTCCAATGTGCTCCATTCAAATGCTTGCGCCGTGCCCGGTGCAAGTACAAGACTTCCACCAGGGCACAAGAACTGATCGGGGCCCAATTCGATAGGCGGGGCCGATGTAACGAATACCGAAACCGGCACGGTGACCGAGCCGCCACACTGTGCATCAGAAACCGTGACCGTATACACGACAGAACTTTGGGGCGTTCCAATTGGCGTGCTGATGCTGGCATCATTGAGCGAGCCAGGAGGTGTCCAGGCATACAGGTAGTTCCCACTGCCTTGGAAAGCTTGTACTTGCAGTTGGGTGGTTTGTCCCTGGCAAATGGAATCCGGCGTGGCGAACGTGGTAGCCACGAGGGCTTCAACAACCACTACGGTTACCGTATCCGACCGACTGCAGCCGATCTGGTTGCTCACAGTAACGATGTACGTGGTGGTTTCCGTCGGTGATGCGAACGGAGACTGCAGCGTTGTGGCTGACAATGACCCATCATTCGGCGTCCATTGCCACGTGTAGCTTCCGTTCTCAACAGGGTCGGCGTCCAATTGAACGGATATATTATTCCCGCAGAGCGCCGTGTCGTTCGTAAGGTCCAACGAGAAGATCGGCGCAACGACAACCTCTACACTATCCACGTAGGGGCAACCCGTTTGCGTATCCGTCATCTGCACGGTGAACATTTGGGTAGCTCCTGGTGTGGAAAGAGGGTCAGCGATCGTCGGGTTATCAAGCGATAGACCGGGTGTCCAGCTGAAGTTGATGCCGCTGATGTCATCCGCAGCGATGGCCACATCATCCAGCACCCAATTGTCCTGCCCCAAGCCACTGTTCAACAATTGGCGCCAGCGGAACTGTGTATTCGGTGACTGTCCACCGGCTGGAATGTCAAGCACCACGGTACCGAAATCCGGGAATTGAGCGTCCGAATAATTCGCCATGATGGTCCAACTGCTCCCGTTGATCGAGTATTCCACCAGGATGTTCTCACCCGGGTCCACATCATCGCAGGGCGCAACTCCGTTCGCAAGCTTCAGGGCAAAGCGCAACGATCCACCAGCGCTAACATCCAATGGTATTGTTCGAGCAACCCGTGGACCAGCATCATTGAATCGTAGCGCGTTCCCGTTCACGGCGCCACACAAATTATTCGATGCACCGCCTTGGACCAGCTCCCACAAAGGACCAATGCCGCCATCGAAATCATCTTCTCCGATGATCTGCCGAACAGCGACGTTCAACTGTGATTGCCCGCCAACGCAAATAACCTCTGGTTCGCCCGTGGCCTGAACACCCAACACATCGCCATCCGTTACTGTAACGAAGACGCTATCTTCTGTTGCCGAACACCCGCTCAACGACGTTACATCCACGTGGTACCAACCACTGTGCGAAGGAATAAGGATGGGATCCTGCACGTTGTCGTTGGACAGCCCCGCATCGGGGTTCCAATCGTAGTTGAAGGTGCCGTTCGGATCCAGTTCGAGGTCGATCAGGAGAGGTGTGTAGGCGCAAACACTGGTCAGCGGAGCGATGTTGGTCTCTGGCGGCTCCACCAGCTCCACGCTGAAGAAGAACTGCGTGAGACAATCGCTCAAATTGCTGCTACCGGAGAGAATGTAGACATCGCTCGCGCTTGGTTGGAACGTATAACTAAGCCCTTCGAAAAGAGTGTCCAGCGGGTTTGATTGGGTTGTCCAAACCGGGTTGAAGATCTGCTCCGAGCTGGAAAGGGTGATGAAGTCCGTGGTGTCGAGAATACAGAACGCCGTGTCGAACGCAAGTGTTGGAATGGTTCTGAACGAGCCTACGGAATACGCATATGTTTCATAGTTCGGACCGGTACCATAGACGTAGCCTACGAGTCCGTTGACACAACTGATCCGGTGGCTTCCCTGGGTCAACGGCAACCGTCCGAAAACCTTGTCCGTACAGGAAGGGAAAGGTTCGAATTGTGAAGGCGGAACCGAACTGCCATCGAGCACCACGGATGTATTATCGTTCGCGTCGATCACCACATTGATGTACTGTGCGGTGATATTCCCGCTGACCACGGTGGCGAACGTGATGTCATCGATCTCTTGCTCTTCAGCGTTCAGGATCAGCAGCGCAGGGTCAGAAAAACCGCCCGCGCAATTGCTCCCCTGCATGAACTGGGAGACGCTGAAAGGAAGATTTCCTGAGAAACAATGGGGTTCAGCACTGTTGTTCACCTCCACGAACTGTCCTGCGTTCAAGCTGATCGGCGCACCATTATCCACTGTGACAGAGGTTCCATCCTGGTCTGCGAGTACCCGATAGGTGTACCCATTGCTGTCTTGCCAGGGAACGCTGTAATAACTCAGACCCCAATAGGGTACTGGTAGGTTCTGCTCATAAATGTGATCGCAAGCCGCACAATCAAGAGGTATATACGTACAGACAGCCCCACTGAAAAGTGCGAATGGTCGGCAAGAGCCGCTCTGTGGAGTGCCTTTCACGGTAGTACCGGTCAGGTCTTCCTCGCCCAGCCCGGATTGCACTTGATAACTCTCCCCCTCGTCCAGCTGCACCAGGAATGGAACTCCGGCGATCTGCCCACCAAAGGTTGTGCGGCTGGCACGATCTCCACTTCGGTGTCATCGGCGGTCGCTACGATGAGCAACTCGGACGGCAATCCCCCGAGCCCTTTGTACGTCTGCACTCGATAGCTTGTACCGAGGGAACCAGTAGGGTAGATCACCGCAGCGTCGGCTGTAGCGGTTTCGAAATTGAGCGCGTACACCGCCACAGTATCTTCAGTTTCGATCAATACGCTCCGGCTATCGATCAACTCACTGCCAACGTGCATGTTGCTCAGCGGAACTTCCAATTGCGTTACGCTGTTGGCCGCTACGTTGAAATCCTGGCTCCATCCGGTCAACGGTGAACGCATTGTGCCGAACGTATTCGCGTCACTGCTCACATAGACATACAGGTGCGATCCCGTACTTCCGCTATAATTCTGCATGAAACCGAACCAGAATTCCCTGCCTCGCGTGGGTATCAGTTGCTGAGCATTGCCAACAACCAGAAGAAGCAAGGAACAAGAGAGCAGCGCAGTTCGCAACTGGAGTCGCATGTGATCAAGGGTTGGTTCGAGCGTTTGCAAGGGCCTGAAGATAGGCGCACTTCGCCACAGTCCTCCAGCCCATAGGGGACGCACAACAAGGCCTCGGCGTTGCACCGGAACCGGATCACCTGAACTGCAGGTCGTACAACTTCTTGTAGGCGCCTTCCTTGGCAAGCAGTTCCTGGTGAGAACCCTGTTCGATAATGCGACCAGCGTCGATCACCATGATCCGGTCGGCCTTCTGCACCGTGCTCAACCGATGCGCGATAACGATGCTGGTTCGGCCTTTGGTGATCTTCTCCGTGGCTTCGGTGATCAGCTGCTCACTGAGACTATCCACGCTACTGGTGGCTTCGTCCAACACAAGCACGTTCGGTTCGTGCACGTATGCCCGAATGAATGCCAGTAATTGTCGTTGGCCTGTGCTGAGCACGCTGCCCCGCTCACGCACTTCGGTATCATAGCCCTGCGGAAGCGTTTGAATGAAGCTGTGCGCGCCAACGGCTTTCGCGGCTTCGATCACTTCTGCACGTGTGATGCGCTCATCATTGAGCGTAATGTTGTTGAGCACGGTATCACTGAACAGAAAAACGTCCTGGAGCACAACTCCCACGCTCCTGCGAAGTTCATCCAATTTGTATTCACGAATGTCATGCCCATCGATGAGGACGCGACCACTTTGGAACTCGTAGGCGCGGCTAAGCACATTCACCATGCTGCTCTTACCACTTCCGGTGGCGCCGACCAAGGCGATCATTTCCCCGGCCTTCGCGGTGAAACTGATATCATCCAAAACCGGCGATCCTTCTTCATACGCGAACGAAACCCGTTCGAAGATGATGTCACCTCGTAAGCCAGCGGTGCTTCGGGATCCTGTGTCAACGATACTCATTTCCGTGTCGAGCAACTTGAAAATGCGCTCGCTGCCCACCATGCCCATCTGCAACGTATTGAACCGATCGGCCAATTGCCGGATAGGCCTGAACAGCATGTTGATGAAGGTGATGAACATGACCAGTTCACCGTAGGTCGCGAATCCTGTAAGCACATCGCCAATGCCCCAGTAAATGAGCGCTGCCAAGGCTATCGCACTGAGGATCTCAACCAACGGAAAGAAGATACTGTAGGCTAGAACGCTCCGGATGTGCGCTTCGCGATGTTCCTTGTTGATGGCTTGGAATTTCTTGTACTCCTGCCGCTCCCTTCCGAACAATTGCACGATGCTCATGCCCTGAATGTGCTCCTGAACGAAAGCGTTCAGCCGGGCCACTTGGGTTCGTACGTCCTGGAAACTTTTTGCGATGCTGTTCTTGAAAATATTCGTGGACCACAGGAGGATCGGTATCGGGAGCATGCTCCACAGCGCCAGCTTCCAGTTGATGAGGAACATGGCGATCACAATGGCCACAAGTTTCAGAATATCGCCCATGATCATGAGCAGGCCCTGGGAGAATATGTCCTCCACGGTTTCGATGTCGCTGACCACGCGTGTGACCAATGTGCCGATCGGTGTGCGATCGAAGTAGCGGAGCTTGAACCCGATCACTCGTTCGTACAGCTTCTGCCGAAGGTCGAACGTAACATTCAGGCCCAGGCGACTGGTCCAATAGCCTTGGAAGAACTGCACTGCGCCTTCAACCACCAATAGAACCACCACCAGAACAAAAAGGAGCAGCAACAACTCATACGCACCGTGTGAATGCACCCATCCTTGAAGGCCACCGATCGCGCGTTGCACCATGTTCGGGCCATTGTAATCCACGGTATGTGGGATCGTATCATCGATGACCTCCTGCTGGTGCACCGTCTCCACCATGTATCCGGACAGGATGGGCCTTATGACACCCAACAGGGACAGTACGATCGTTAGTGCGAAACAGCTCCAGAACAACCCGCGATAAGGGCGAACGAACTCCATCACTCGGCTGAAGAGCCGACGATCGAACGCTTTGCCTTGGGCTTTAGGTGCTTCGCTCATGGTCGTTCCTGCGGAATTGGGTCGTGTACTTCCGAAGGCGATCCTTCTGGAACCGTTCGCGGAATGAACGGATACACCACGTCGGCCAAATAAAGTCCCCGCGCCGAAGCACTTCGCCCTGCCATGCCACGGTCACGCGCATCCAACACCACCTGCATGTGCGACGGTGGTTGCAAGCCACGACCAATGTTCACGCAAGTACCCACGATCGCGCGCACCATGTTCCGCAGGAAACGATCCGCACGGATGGTGAACTGGTATCCGATCGGTGTGCTCTCCCAATGCGCCAACCGGACGTCGCAGATCGCTGTGCGATTGTCGCTGCCCGTTCGTTGGAAACTCGTGAAATCCTGTTTGCCGATCAAGCACGCGCACGCCTCGTTCATGGCATCCACCAACAATGGCGGCTTCAACAAATGCGATCTATTGGTGAGGAAAGGATCCTTGTGCCGATGGATCCGGTAGATATAGCCGCGCTCTGTGGCACCGAACCGCGCGTGTGCATCGTCGGCTGCTGAAATGATCCGCTTCACAGCAATGCTTTCCGGCAGTATCCCGTTCAAACTGTGCAGGAAGCGATCGCCCAAAGGCTTGTCACTGGGTCCGTCGAAATGCAGAAAGTACTTGGACGCGTGAACGCCGGTATCTGTCCGTCCGCATCCAACCACGACCACTTTCTCCTGGTGCAGAGCGAATCGCAATGCACGCTCCACTTCAGCCTGCACACTGGGCGCATTTGGTTGGATCTGCCAGCCGCGAAAGGGTGTGCCGTCATATGCGATCTCCAGGAAGTAGCGCGGTTTGATCTCCACTCGTGCATGTGCTCAGGGCATATGCGAACATGTGCCCATGGCGGGGCGCGAAAGTAGACCTAGCGTTTAGCGCGTGAGTTGAACAGGTTCAATTGTGGTGCCTTGGGGGGGGGATGAAGCGTCTGGGGGAAAAAATTGGGGTGCCAGACGTACCATGGTCGGAACAACAACTGCCAGTTCAGGTGAATACGAGGTCTCCTTCCAGGAAGCAACGAAGAGGTGTAGTACTCCCAAAGGCGGTATCTCCTACGTGAGGCGAAGCACAAGACCCTTGTTGTCCCGGGGGTGTGTATGTCCCGTCCAAGCCAGGTAAGACGCCAACAACCGTGATTAGACCTATTGCATTTGGGATCGAGCCTACCCCATTCAGCGTCAGGAGAGGTCGGTTGGGCGGAAAAGTGGTTCCAAATGGTGTGATTGAGGGTCTTGCAAGCAAGCGGCCTCATTGGGAAGACGTATCGTTTTGCGCCTCACAGATAAACGTGTTCAGTAACAACAGGGGAAAAACATGTTTTCGCATGATGATGTGAAGGTAGACGGGATCACGATCATCTTCGCTGCCCCTTGAAACGCATCGGCCTCCTCTCCGACACCCACGGCTGGCTCGATCCGCGTATACGTGAGCACTTTGCTGCGTGCGACGAGATCTGGCACGCTGGGGATATAGGCGGTTTGCACGTGACCGATGAACTCTCCAAGTGGAAACCGCTTCGGGCCGTGTACGGCAATATCGATGATGCCGCTGCCCGGAAAACCCATCCTGAGCACCAACGCTTCACGTTGGACGAGGTGAATGTCTGGATCACGCACATCGGCGGCAGGCCACCCGGTTATGATCGAAATGTGATAAGCGAATTACGTGCGAACCCTCCCACCCTGTTCATCTGCGGCCACTCACATATCTGCATGGTGAAGTTCGACGACCGATTGAAGACCTTGTACATGAATCCAGGTGCTGCGGGCAAGCATGGCTTTCATCACGTTAGGACGGTGCTGCGATTCACGCTCGAGAACGGTAAGATCAAGGACTTGGAGGTAGTGGAATTGGGAGCACGGGCGACCGTCTAGTGTGCTAACGCAACCGATCCATGCTTTTGACCAATTTCTCATCCGCCCGAATACCACGCTCTGCCAACCAGCAGAACAGGACAGCAGCCAACGGCAGAAAAAAGCCAGGGAGCATGGAATAGCTCACACTCACGGAAGTGCCGAGATAGCTCGCCAGTGAATGGTTTACGAACACCTGCCCGACGAAGCCACCCAGGATCACCATGAAAACGCCCCGAACAATGCGCATTTGGCGAGGTCGGTTGGTGTAAAAGAAGATCACCCCGATCAGCGCTGCGGCTATGACAGCGTATAGCCAGTTGAATGGCACAGTCAGGTCGAAATCAGGCACGCGCACTCCGAGTTCATTGTACAGGGCATCGGTGCGGAACATGAAGTGTCTAGCATCGGGTTTTACTGTGTATTCCACCAGCGGCATCACGAACGTGAGCCCCATGCAAAGGGCAGCGAGCAGGAGGAAAATGGATTGTTTGCGTTGGATCATGATCGTTGGGTGCGCGAATATGCATTGCGAGGGGGTGTTGTGGGATCGGAACAAGCAGCTATCATTGCACCCTCCTCGAGCACTTCGGGGTCAAGATCATCTCCGCTGATGCACTTTGTGTCAGCAACCCTACCGAACATTTCGAGCAACGAACGAGGCCACACGGCTTCTACCGACCACAGGGTCGTTTTCAACCGAACATATTTCGCATGCAGGACAAGGCGTCGTTGGAGAGCATGAAGCTCACCGAACTCAAAGAGATCGCGAAGAAGCTCAACATCAAGAAGAGCGACACGCTTCGAAAGCAGGACCTTATTGCGCGCATCCTGGAAGTGCAGGGGGCGAAGTCCGAAAAACCTTCAGCGGGTGAGCGCATGGATGCCGACGACATGGCAGCCATGGCGATTGCTGACGAGACCGAGCCGGTGACGGATCCGGAGCCTGAAGAAGCGGATGAGGACGACGATGACGATGAGGACGGTGAAGATGGCGAGGAGGATGACGACAACGAAGAGGATGGTGAGGAAGAGGAAGGAACTCCGGGAAAAGAGGCGACTCCGTCGATCACGGCGAGCACCAGCGCACCTGTTGACGCGCGGAAAGATGATCGCACTGAACCACGGGATCGCAACGATCGACGTGAACGCATACCCCGGCCACCGAATGACAGAAGGCCTTCGCCTGCGGAAGGGAACCCGCAAGGACCGCAGCAAGGGCAGGCAGGAGAAAGGCCCCATGATCCACGCTCAGGAGATCCTTTCCGTGATCAGCAGGACCGGCGGGAAAATGCCGGCGGTCGGCCTGGTGATCGACGAGATGACCGTCGTGACCAGCCACGCGGCGATCGCGCGAACGATGGCGCACGCCCAGATCAGAACCGCCCGGAGAACCAGCGTCAGGATCAGCCTCGCGATCAACAGCGGAACGATCAACCACGTGATCAGAACCGCGATCAGCAGCGCAACGACCAGGGTCCGCGCAATGACCGTGATCAGCAACGGAACGATCAACCACGCCAGCCACAGCGTGAACAGACACCGCAGTACAATTTCGATGCGTTCATCGAATGTGACGGCGTTCTGGAAGTGATGCCGGAAGGCTATGGCTTCCTGCGAAGCAGTGACTACAATTATTTGGCCTCACCCGATGATGTGTACGTTTCCCAGCAGCAGATCAAAGCGGCCGGCCTGAAGCTCGGTGATACCGTAAGCGGCTATGTACGGCCACCGCGCCACGACGACAAGTTCTTCCCGCTCGTGAAGATCGACCGCATCAATGGTCGTGATCCGGAATGGGTGCGAGATCGGGTCCCGTTCAAATTCCTCACCCCACTGTTCCCGAACGAGAAGTTCGACCTCACCACCAAAGGCGGAAACCTCAGCACGCGTGTGTTGGACCTCTTCGCTCCCATCGGAAAAGGCCAACGCGGCCTCATCGTTGCGCAACCAAAAACCGGTAAGACGATCCTGTTGAAGGATGTTGCGAACGCGATCGCGGCAAACCACCCGGAAGTGTACCTCATTGTACTACTCGTAGACGAGCGCCCAGAGGAGGTGACCGATATGGCCCGCAGCGTGCGCGCCGAAGTGGTTGCCAGCACGTTCGATGAACCGGCTACGCGCCACGTAGCTGTGGCCAGCATGGTGTTGGAAAAAGCCAAGTGCCTTACCGAATGCGGTCACGATGTGGTGATCCTGCTCGACTCGATCACGCGCCTGGCCCGTGCATACAACACCGTGCAACCTGCCAGCGGCAAGATCCTGAGCGGTGGTGTTGATGCGAACGCCCTGCACAAGCCGAAGCGGTTCTTCGGTGCGGCTCGAAAGATCGAGAACGGTGGAAGTCTCACCATCCTCGCAACGGCGCTCACCGAGACCGGCAGCAAAATGGACGAGGTGATCTTCGAGGAATTCAAGGGCACGGGTAACATGGAATTGCAGCTCGATCGGAAGATCAGCAATCGCCGCATCTTCCCCTCGATCGACATCCTGGCCTCTGGTACTCGTCGTGATGACCTCCTGCATCACAAGGACGTTCTACAACGGACATGGGTGCTTCGCAAACACCTTGCGGATATGAACCCAGTTGAAGCAATGGAGTTCGTGAAAACGCGCATGGAAGGCACCAAGAGCAACGAAGAGTTCCTGGTGTCGATGAATGGCTGATGACCATTCGGTCGTCATCGGTCAAGCTCGTTCGAGCATAGTGTGTACGGCATGAGACTTTCACTGATATTCATCGCTTTCGCGATCGCACTGCGGGTCGGTTTGTTCTATGCCGATATCGATTTGGAAGGATTCACCTTCGGATTCGTTCTGATGGGAATGCTCGTGTTCTTGGCATTCATCAGCGGACACCAGCTCCTGGGCGAAGAACCGAATGCCCCTTTACCTGATCTGTTCCGTGTAGGTCTTCGATCAACCGCGCTCTTTGCGCTGCTTTACGCACTTTTCGTCTATGCCTTCTTCAAACTCCTGAACACGGCGGAGTTCCCCATGCGCATCAACGAGTTGGTTCGAGAAGCCATGGCCACCGGCCAAGAGGAAACCGCCGTGAGAGCCCGGCTCGAATCGTTCTTCAATCCTGGCAAATACGCCATGCTCTCGTTCTTCGGGCTGCTGAGTTTGGGCGCTGTGAACGCGTTGTTCTTCGCGATCATTCACCACAAGTTCTTGCGAAGGTTCCGGGCTTCGTAATAGAGGCTCACGCGGAGGCGCAGAGACGCAGAGAAAGCGCACCTGACCGCCCACATGGGAATTCCTCAGCGTCTCTGCGGCTCGGCGTGAAAATGGACTACGCGATGTAGGCCTCCGCCGTGGCTTGCAAGTCGATCCCGCCGAAGTTGCCGCTGCTCATCATCAGCAGTACGCCCTGTTCACCGGTGTGCTCACGCACCGCGCCCATCACGGCGATCGGATCGTTCAGCACTTGCAGGTCGGTACGCCCAAATGCTTTGTGGATGCGCTCAGGCGGCACGGGAGGCAATCGCTTCAGCTGCACCGCATGCGGGTCGTAGAACACGATCGCATCATCGGCGCCTGCCATGCAACCATCATATTGGTCCAGAAATCCTTCGCTCAAACTGCTGTACGTGTGCAATTCCATGCACGCGGTGATCCGTCGATCGGGGAACTGCTCCCGAACAGCATCCACTGTTGCCTTCAACTTGCTCGGAGAATGGGCGAAATCCTTGAACACCACTTTTCGGCCGCTCTCTGCCAGCTTCTCCAACCGCTTGGCCGCGCCGTGGAAAGAGCCGATCGCCTCATAGAACACCCTGTCGCTGATGCCCAGTTGATGGCACACGTGCCGCGCTCCTTCCAAATTCATCAGGTTGTGGCGGCCGAACACTTGCAAGGGCACCTCGCCTTGACCGGTCAACAATACTGTAAGCCCATCGCGGATCTCATGCTTCGGCACGCCGTACGGGATCTTGATGCTGCCTCCCTTGTCTTCGAGCGCGAGCTTCTTCACCTCGGTATCCTCTTCGCAATAGATCAATTTGCCACCCGGTTCGATCACGTCGATGAACTTTCGGAATTGCTCCACGTAGCTCTCGAAGGTCTTGAACACGTTGATGTGGTCCCACGCGATCCCACTGATCAACGCGATATCCGGCTTGTACAAGTGGAATTTGGGAACCGGATCCAACGCCGATGCGAGGTATTCATCACCCTCGATCACGGCTACCTGGCTGTTGGGGCTCAAGCGCACCATGCAATCGAAGCCGTCCAGCTGTGCGCCCACGAGGTAATCGAAGTCGCTCTTCGCATGGCGCAGCACGTGTACGATCATGCTTGTGATGGTCGTCTTGCCGTGGCTTCCGCCGATCACCACGCGCGTTTTGCTCTTCGTTTGCTCGTAGAAATAGCCGGGGTAGCTGTACACCGGTATGCCCAATTCCTGCGCTCGCTTCAGTTCAGGATTGTCGATGCGTGCGTGCATGCCGAGGATCACCGCTTCCAGGTCCGGGGTGAGGTGGTCCGGGTACCAGCCCAATTTGGCAGGGAGCAAGTTCAGTCGCTCCAATCGGCTGCGGCTGGGTTCGAAGATCTCGTCGTCGCTGCCGGTTACGTCGTATCCCTTCTGGTGCAAGGCAATGGCCAGGTTGTGCATGGCGCTGCCGCCGATGGCGATGAAGTGGACGCGAGGTTGGGACATGTGGACATGTGGTCATGTGGACATGTGCCCATGGACCGTGGGCAAAGCTGCCGCTCGTTCAGAGCCCTGCGCATGAAGCGACCTATCTTCCTTCAACGTTGCTCTGTGGAATGAGCGATCCGGAAGGGTTGTGCACTTTTACAGGCCAACTTCATCGATCAGTTCCAACCTGTAACAGACGTACCGATCCAAAATGAAACTATACTCCATCGACACCGGCTTCTTCAAACTGGATGGTGGCGCTATGTTCGGCGTGGTGCCCAAAACATTGTGGAGCAAGCATCACCCGCCCGATGAGAAGAACCTCTGCACCTGGGCCATGCGTTGCCTGCTGGTGGAAACCGATGGCCATTTGATCCTCATCGACAATGGCATCGGTGATAAACAGGATGCCAAGTTCTTCAGCCATTACGATCTGCATGGAGACGACACGCTGGACAAGTCACTGGCGAAGCACGGCTTCTCACGGGACGACATCACCGACATGTTCCTGACCCATCTGCACTTCGATCATTGTGGTGGAAGTATCGTGCGCCGAGGGGAGGGCTTCGCTCCCGCTTTCAAGAACGCAACGTACTGGAGCAACCAGCACCACTGGGAATGGGCGACCAAACCCAATCCGCGGGAGAAAGCCAGCTTCCTCCAAGAGAACATACTTCCCATCCAAGAAGAGCGGTCAGCTCAAGTTCGTGGATCTCCCTGAGCGCCCTTCCCGGAGAGGGGAGCACCTCCAAACACGTTCATCAAGGAGCTGTTCCCGGGGTTCGATGTATTGCTGGTGAACGGCCATACCGATGCGATGATGATCCCGCATATCCGCTACAAGGACCACACGGTGTGCTACATGGCGGATCTGCTGCCTAGCGTACATCACGTACCTCTTCCTTGGGTAATGGCATACGACACGAGGCCACTGCTCACCATGCAAGAGAAAGCCACGTTCCTGACACAAGCTGCTGACGAGCGTTACGTGCTGGTCTTCGAGCACGATAACGTGAACCAGTGCGGCACCCTGGAACGCACTGAAAAAGGAGTTCGTTTGGCTGGTACTCTGCCCCTCTCCGACTTGGGTTGATCACCACAGCTTACGACCGAACAAGCTGATCGTCGAGTACGGTATTCCGACATAGACCGCGCTCTCCCGTTCTTCAACGGGGAACACTTGGACTTTGCTCGTAGCTCCGAACTTGTTCTCGCCGGTAACAGGATCGAAGTGCATGCGGTGGAACGGGCAAACGATATAGCCCTCATCGCACCAGCCCCCTTCGAAGCTTCTACCTTGGTGTGGGCAGATGTCCAAGAGAGCGCGAAGCACGCCGTCCACACGAACGAATACGATGGATCGTTTCCCTACGACCACACGGGCAATGGCACCATTCTTCAGGACCGAAAGTCGTTCGTCTTCCGCTCTTTTCCACCGGATCGCTTGTATGATCATCCGTCAGCGAACATACGCGCCACTGAGCCGTACATCATGAAATGGCACTTCGCGTTCGCGACACCAGCGCCGAAAGAATGCCCGGCTCTTCGCCTTGATCGCCGGCCCGAGCACAAAGCCATCTGCGGGATGGAAGCGTTCGTTCAATAGGGCGATATCATAGCGCCCTTCGGTACTGAGCACCAGGACGGTTGGTATCGCTCCACTCCCACTATCGGGCAGCAACGTGTTCGCTTCAATGATCATGGCGTCGACTTTGCCCACTTTGACCCGCAAGGGTATTCCGTGTACCGTGTCCACGCTCACTGCACCCATGCTCCGCTGATGTTGCGTGATCTTACGGCTCGTCCATTGATCTACGGTATCCACAAAAACGGTGAGCGTTCGGCCACTTTCAACAGCACAGGCCAGATGGTCCCGTTCGTCGTAGATCACGAAGCGTTGCTCCGAGTTTCTATCGTGCGCGTTCCATCCCCAAGAGATCAGAAGCGCGATGATCAATGCGATGGTGCCTGTTCGTGCCCAATGCCAACGCTCGAAGAACCATCCCGCAACCAGCATCACCAACAAGTACGATCCGGCGCATTGCCATGCATCGATACGAACAGCCGGATAAGCGCCGGGCAAATGCGCGAAGCCATCAGAAATAACCCCGATGGCCTTGAGCAACCCTTGCATGAGCCACGTGATCCACTCACCGAGGAACGGCACTCGATGAACGAGAAGTAGCACCGCACCTCCATACACACCCAATGCGACCAGTCCCACAATGATCAAATTGGCGGGCAGGAACCAAACGGGAAATGCCTTGAACGCGTACAGTGCGAGCGGGGTGGTGAAGGATTGAGCGGCAAGGCTCACCGAGAACAAGGACCAGAAGTACCTGAACACCACGTTCGGTGGAGCCCATAAATTCATCAACGGCGTGTAGAACATGGCAATGCCCAAGACCGCGAGGAAGGAAAGCTGGAAACTCAACTGCCAGATCATCAGCGGATCCCAAAGCACCAACAGAAAAGCCGCACTGGCCAAACTGTTCACGGGTTCGGTGCGGCGCCCGATCATGTCGGAAAAACAGAACAGGGTGAAGGTGACCGTTGCACGGAGAACACTGGGTGTTGCACCCGTAAGACCTGCATAGAACCAGAGCACCAGCAGGATCACCAAAGACCGAATGAGCCGCGCTTTTCTCGTTTCGCCAAACCGGCTGAACCCGAAAAGCAGTACGCCATAGATCAACGCCACATGGCTGCCGCTAACAGCCAACACGTGCATGGTGCCGCTGCGCACGAAGGCGCTCTTTTGATCCGTATCCAACTCGTCCCGTATGCCGAGGAGAATGGCTTTCACCATTCCTCGTTCGCGAGCACCCAAGCTCGAATTGCGCAGCCACTGGGTGATCCGTTGACGAGACCCTTCGAACATCGCCGTCCATCCCCCTTGCTTCTTGTATACGCGCCACTTCCCCGCCGGCGCGAAGCACTGATGATAGACCCCATACGATGCCGCCCATGTCCGTTGATCGAATCCACCGGGGTCAGCAACGCGTTCGATCGTATCCGCTCTCGCCAGAACCAGGAGATCATCTCCAACGGAAGGAATGATCGAGCTGCTATCCTTGAGCAGGGTCAAGAGCATTTTTCCGTTTACAGCACGTGCGCCTGAGCTATCCAGAACAGCGTTCGCATCAGCCCAAATGCGCACTGTGCGCTCGCTCTCCGAGATCACTTCCACCACATCCATTTGCCACCCATTGGCATCGGCTCGAGCCGCAGCGATATCTCGATCACCATGGTCACTTGTGCGCAACTGGTACCAGAAAATGCCGAACACGAACAAACTCGGCATTAGCGACACACCTCGCCACCAGCGACGCTCGAAACTCCGCTCCCAATAGGTAAGCGCGCACCACCCAAGGAACATCAACAATGCGATGGATCCCGAAACGATCAGATCGACATCAATGAATGACCCGAGCATCACACCACCCAGAAAACAAAGCGCCAACCGGATCATCGGTGCGCGGGTAACCGTATCGCGGAAGCTCGCTTTCATGCCATGCACAGTGAACCACTATCACAATTCAGTCGTGCCTTGAGCACCTCACCCTTTCCCTCTCCCAAGGAGAGGGAGGGATGAATTGTGATCATGGTCCGGTGAACGATACAGCCGACCACGGCGGGCCTTGGGAGCGGCAAGGGATCCGACGAGGGTAGTAATGCGAATCTAACCGAGAGCTCGGTTCACAGCACTTGAAGCACCAAGCACTTCAAGTACAGCGTCTCCGGGATCGCCCAGTGGTACGGATGATCCGGGGGCTGCGTACCACAGTACACCTCACGCACCTCGCGGTACGCATCCCGCGCTGCGCTCATCACCATGTCGCGGAACAGATCGGGCGTCATGTGCTGGCTGCATGAGCACGTAACCAGAAAACCACCCGGTGGCAGACATTTCATCGCTCGCAAATTGATCTCCTTGTAACCACGCGTGGCGCCATCCATCGCCCCGCGACTTTTCGCGAACGAAGGCGGATCCAGGACGATCACATCCCACAGCATTCCTCGTTTATCGGCATCGGCCAAAAAGTCGAACACGTTAGCGGCTTTGAACACACAACGCTTTTCCAACCCGTTGAGCGCCGCATTTGCCCGGGCAGCGGAAATAGCGTCTTCACTGATATCCAAACCCAGCACTTCCTTGGCACCATACTTCGCTGCGTGCAAAGCAAAACCGCCTGTGTGCGTGAAGCAATCGAGCACACGCGCTTGGTGGCTGATGCGCGTCATGGCCGCATGATTGAGGCGCTGATCGAGAAAGTGACCGGTCTTCTGCCCGCTCGCCACATCAACCATCAGCTTCAACCCGTTCTCTTCGATCTCCAACTTCGTTTCGAACGGTTCCCCGATGAAACCTGTGCGCAGTTCAAGCCCTTCTTTCTCCCGCACGGGTGCATCGTTACGCTCGTAGATGCCGCGCGGCTTCAACACTTCGTGCAGCGCTTGCACAATGTCGTCCTTGCGCATATCCATGCCCAGCGCCATGGTCTGCAGCACCAGCACATCCGTGAATTTGTCCACCACCAGGCCGGGCAGTCCATCGGCCTCGCCGAACACGACACGGCAGCTATCCGTATTGCCCATGCGCTTGCGGTAGCTCCACGCCGCTTCGATCTTCCGCTTGAAGAACGCCGCATCGATCGGTTCGTCCAGGTCCTTGGTGATCATCCGCGCGCGGATCTTCGACTTCGGATTGAAGTACGCCTGGCCCAGTGGACCTTTCTTCACATCGAAGACCTGCACGATGCCACCGGCTTCAGGCCTGCCTTCGAAGCGCAGCACTTGGTTGTCGAATACCCACGGATGTCCTTGGCGGATCCGTTGGCGGGTGTCGTCGATGTAGAGGCTGTCACGCATGGGCCGCGAAGGTGGTGAAGCTGCGGGGAACGTTCGCCGGATGTTCCAGTGGCTCGCCTTTTGTGAGCAGTTCAGGGTCCCGTGATCTTCGTATGCGCACATCCTCTTGCGGAGAGCCCAGGAAGGAATGAGCGGGAAATGGCGTGCCGCGATCAAGGCGCCATTGCCGCGACCGAAATGGCGATCTGGTTGTAGTTCTGGATCTCGAACCCCAACCAACCTATACGCGAGATGCCATCGGCCTGAATCGCGAAACCGATGTACTGCGGCACGTCCTGCGGGATGACGAAACAGTTGTTGAGCCGTGCGACGCTGTTGCCAATGTCCGTGGTGTCGTTATAGTAGCCATAGCCAAGGGGTGAGAGGTAGAGGACCGGCATCCACGCCATGAGGATCGAATCCGCCTCGGCATAAGACGTGGTGTCCATGGTTTCACCCTGTGTGTACAATCGCGGGCGGAAGCCATTCTCATAGACCGTCTGGATGTCGCCCACGACACCGCACCCGTAGGTGTAGGTCGCCGTCAACCGGTATGGAGGGGTCCATTGCGCATTGTATTCCAAGGTGGTGTCGGCCCGGTAAAAGACCGTATCCGTCTCCACGTGCCCATCAATGCTCAGCCCGGGGTTCAGCCGCTTCATCCACATAATGGCCTGGCCCCCCTCGCCTAAGGAGTGCCAAGTTCGTATCAAGATCGTCATGTCCGGGTTACCCTCGCCGTCCAAGTTCATGGAGAAGGAACGCGTGGATCCGAAAAAATCATAATTCACGAACACCGTATCGAAGCTGGTGATGTCCATCGATCCGCTATCCCCCGCGACGATCGCAAGCGGTCCTGTAGAAGGTGGCTGTTCCTCTTCGGTTTCGGGTACATCAGCATCCTTCTTGCAAGCAGCGGCCAGCAGGAAGAACGCGAAGCACGATATGATCGGAAGTAGCCGAGACGCCCGGGCAACCATGACGTGAATGTAGGCTTATCCCTTGACCTCGCTCATGGTCTCCACTTCGATGGCTGAGTTTCTTGGATGTCTCAGTGCCCCATGACTTTCGCGGATCCGTTGGCGGGTGTCATCGATGTAAAGGCGGTCGCGCATGGGGCGCGAAGGTGCACAAGATGGAACGAAGGGGCGCTCACATCCTTGAACTACAGGATCCAAGACCGGACGGAGGTCTTTCAAGCACAGGAGCGATCCTTGGGAAAGGGCTTGAACTGTTCAGGTTCCGGCACCAACGAGCGTCACTGTGCGATAAAAGGCAGCAGATGCCTTGTGCCATCCTGGGTCAGTTCCAGCAGGTAACTGCCAGGTTGGAAATTCTTCGCAAGTGATACATGTTGCGAAGCCCCGGATGCCAGTTGCTGGGATAGAGCGATACTGGCACAAAGGCGTCCTTGAGCATCCAAGATGCGCATGGAGCACAGCGCTGTGTTGAGCATAGGCAACGCCACCTCGAACTCTCCGGAACATGGGTTCGGCCAGATGGTCGGTCTCGTGGGCCCTGTCGCACTTATTCCCGACACCGCGACGTCCACTTTAAGATCCAGTCGCGCGAGGAATGGGCAGTAATTGATATCCATGCCAACGAGCACGAAGCGTCCTTCATCATCGCGGAACATTTCTTTTGAAATGCCTCCATTGGGAACGAACAACGCACCATTCTGTCCGAAACTTTCGCGTAGCGCACCGTCCTGCATCACACGGCAGAATTCGAACCCGAAGAAATGTTGGGTAGTGTCCATGTTCCAGAAGAACCTGTTCCCGCCGAGTAGCACGTCACCATTGGCCAGCAATGCCATTCCTTCGATCTGGCCGGAACTGTACGGCTCTGGCGAGGGCATGGGAAGCGGCAACCCGTTGTTGAACTCCGGGTCCATTTGCCCGTTCGGCAGATAGCGCGCGAGGGTTATCCGGCTGTAGTCAAGGATCGACACACCACAGACCCAGATCTTTCCATCCTCACTAATGGCGAACTCAGACACATGCTGAGTCGAGTGTCCGAGTGGATTCACATCGGTGCTCACCACGCCGTTCGTTCCAAAGTCAAGAGCCAAGGTGCCCTCTGGCAGGAACTCGGCTATCGACCACACTTGGTGGTCCACTGCGAGGTACTGTCCACCGATCAGGATACGCCCGTTCGGCAGGATCTCCATGGCCCGCACGTCCGCCCATGTTCCGGGAACCGGCGCCACAGCTACCCCTGCGTTGCCGAACGTTCCATCCGGTTCACCGTTCTCCTCGAAACGCATCACCGCCATATCATCACCATAACGCGTTCCCAGCAGGAAGCGTCCATCACCCAACATCTCTATTTCCAATTCCTGAAGAAGCGCGTATGAGTTGATCGCAACAAATTGCACTCCGTTCGTTCCGAACGAGTCATCCAGCGAACCATCCGCCAGCATGCCGACGAGGGCTACCTGACCGCCCAAGTCCGCCGCCGCGAGCAGGCGGCCATTGGCCTGCACTTTGATCTCGAGGAAGCGCTGGTAATCCGGTGCAACGAAGAATTCGACTTTGCCGTCGATCCCGAAGGAGGGATCCAGTGTTCCATCATCCAGTACGCTCATCACCATAAGGCGCATGGGCATTACGTTCGCATCACCGGCCAGTAGCATGCGACCTTCGGTCCAGGGACATGCGGCCCATGGCTCCACGACGTATCCTAAGCCACAAGCTGGCTGCGCCACTCCGTTCTCCCCGAATCCAGGATCGAGTCCCTCGTTTTGTCCCAACAAGACGGTTCGACCCAGTACTAGACCTACAAGCAAGAAAAATCCGCGGCTGTTCATGGGCGATCCAATTTTGATGGTCTATTGATACGATTGCTGGTACTGCCAGGTTGCGATGGAACGGTTGCCCCCCGTTCTCGCTCGGTTCCGCCGAGTGAGCCTATTGTTTCGAGCACCTGAACTTCATGGGCGAATCAGTGCCCCATGACTTTCGGAGCCCACATCCTCCAGTGGAGACTCTGAGAACCTGTTTTCAAAGTCCCTTCCAACGCAGAGGCGCAGAGGTGCGGAGATGCGCAGAGGCAGGGTTGAAAAGGAAGATCGGGCGCGCGGAGGAGATCCCGCGAAGCGGGATCCTCTGCGTTCTCAATAGCTCTTATCGCGATCCAAACTTTGCGTCCTTCGCGCCTCTGCGTTTGAATTTGGACCACGCCGTCCACGACATATTGCAAACAGCTTCTGAGGAAGAACAAGCACCGGTGCATGGTCTGCGCAGGCCTCCCGAAGTTCTCTGTTGGGTGAGCCTACCTTCGATGACGGATCAACAGATCCTTTCCATGGCTTCAGAGTTTGTTCCGAAGGCGTTCACGGTTCTGCGGAAGGGCTACACCAGGCAACAGTTCGGGCGGGATGTGATCGCCGGTGTCATCGTGGGCATCGTCGCGCTTCCGCTGGCCATCGCGTTCGCGATCGCTTCGGGTGTTTCGCCGGAGAAGGGGTTGATCACGGCGGTGGTCGCCGGCTTCTTCATCAGCGCTTTCGGCGGCAGTCGCGTGCAGATCGGTGGACCCACGGGGGCGTTCATCGTGATCGTGTATGGCATCGTACAGAAGTATGGTATCGAAGGGCTCACCGTGGCCACCTTCATCGCGGGGTTCATGCTTATGCTCATGGGCTTCCTGCGCTTCGGTACGCTGCTCAAATACTTTCCGCACACCCTGATCGTGGGCTTCACCACGGGCATCGCGGTGATCATCTTTTCGGCACAGATCAATGACCTGTTCGGGTTGGGGATCGAGAACGTACCAGCGGACTTTCTCGAAAAGTGGGCCGCGTACTTCGCATCGATGGGTTCCTTCAACCTTACCGCCTTGGGCCTGGGTGTGGGTACCATTCTGGTAACGGCCTTCATGCCCCGGCTCACCAAAGTGGTGCCCGGTTCCATCGTGGCCATTGTCCTTGCCACGGTCGCGGTTTCCTGGTTCCACCTGCCCGTGCAAACGATCGGTTCACGGTTCGGCGAGATCCCGAGCACATTGCCCATGCCCCATTTCTACGCGGTGGACTTCGCGACGTTCAAGGACCTGCTGCGCCCAGCGTTGGCGATCGCCTTGCTGGGAGGCATCGAGTCGTTGTTGAGCGCGGTGGTATCGGATGGCTCCATCGGGGGCAAGCACCGCAGCAACATGGAACTGGTAGCGCAGGGAGGGGCCAACATCCTCTCGGCGATGTTCGGTGGCATACCTGCAACCGGAGCCATCGCTCGCACGGCCACCAACGTGAAGAACGGAGGGCGCACGCCGGTAGCGGGCATGGTGCATGCGGTAACGCTGCTGTTGATCATGCTGGTAGCAGGCCAGTGGGCGGCCCAGATCCCCATGGCTTGTTTGGCGGGCATCCTGGTGGTGGTGGCCTGGAACATGGCCGAACTGCACAGCTTTCGGGCAGTGTTCAAGACGAGCCGCTACGACATGGCCGTGCTGCTCACCACCTTCCTGCTCACGGTGATCTTCGACCTGGTGATCGCCATCGAGATCGGCTTGGTGCTGGCAGCGTTCCTGTTCATGAAACGGATGAGCGATTCCACCCATTTGCGCGCCTTGAGCGAGAGCGCTGATGCAAGCGACCATCTGTTCGACGCGGAATTCAAGAACGTGCCGAAGCATGTGCTGATCTACGAGATCAACGGACCGCTCTTCTTCGGCGCTGCACAGACCTTCACCGATACGATGAAGACCGTTGGCGACAAGCACCGTGTCCTCATCCTCCGTATGCGGCATGTGCCGTTCATCGATGCCACCGGCCTGCATCGGTTGCAGGATATCATCCACACCATGCAACGCCGCAACATGCGGGTGTTGCTCACAGATGTTCAACCCGATGTGCGGCATGCCATGCGCGATGCCGGTATCCTGAAGGAGGGTATGCTCTTTCCGGGAATAGGGGAAGCCTTGAAGCAGGTGGACGGCACTGGCAACGAGAACCCATAGGGTTCCCGACCCCACCCCCACCAGTTTACCCGGGCCGGGAAAACTGGCGGGAGCGAGGGCTAGCCGTTTCGTCACCTCATTCTCCTGCTTGGATGACATCGATCAAGTCGTGGGGATAGGAGACCAATACGTTTACTCTCGATCCATTCACATCGTCATGCGCAACACGTTCCTACTCCTTCTTGCAGTGCTGTTCGCTTCTGAGGCGCAAGCCCAATACACCATCGACTGGTCGCATCCGGCAGCGGACACCTACAAGGTGGGTGTGATGGCCGCGCGCGACACTTCGGATAACCTCATTGCGGTCGGTACGCGCTACAGCTACTTGGGCGGTGCGTTCATCTTCACCCAGAAGTACGACAAGGATGGCATTCTGCTCTGGGAGCAGGTGGATGCAACGGGCATTGCCGGGCTGTGGGAGCAGCCTACGTGGGTAACCACTTCCAGCACCAATGACATCTACGTGACCGGCTACATCTACACCGGCACCAGCAACATTTACCCCGAGTCTGTGGTGGTGCTGAAGTACGACCCGCAGGGCAATTTGCAGTGGAGACACACGATGGGTCCCGTCTTTATCTACGGGGTGTATGTGCGTTGTGTGCTGGATGCCGATGATAACCTGTATGTGGGTGTAGTAGGGCGTACTTCGGGTGGGTTCTCACTGACCAAGTACGACCCGAGCGGGAACCTGCTCTTCGACGTGTCCGAGGCTATCCCGAGCGCCGCGAACCTTACTTCCATGCGCTTGAAGGATGACCGGGTTGTGCTGGTGGGTGGTACGGGAAGCCCTGTGCGCGGCACGGTTGCCGCGTGGGATACGAGCGGAAATTTCCTTTGGAGCCATCCGGTGACCGGCTATGGAGCGCAGGATGTGGAGGTGGACGATGCGTTGAACACGTATGTCCTCACATCCTATCAGAACCTGATCTCGCCGCTCAGTCAGCGCGATGTGGTGATCAAGAAGTTCGATGCGGCCGGTGATTCCACTACGCAGTTCGTGTACGACTTCAACGGCACGGACCAGCCCGCGCGAATGACGCTTGTGAACGGACGCGTAACGGTGATCGGCTGGACCGTTCCTTCCGCCGGCGGATACATGGATTGGACGACCTTCCAGACGGACCTGAACGGTGCAGTGCAATGGAACGCGACCTATAACGCCATGCTCTCCAACGACGAGATACCCGGCTGGGTGGTGGCAAGGGACAACGGCGACGTGTACGTGACCGGAAAGGGCGGGCCACTTTACCAAGGCCAGTACAGGCAATACGTAACGTTGAAGTACAGCAACGGTGTGCAGCAGTGGGTGCATACCGATCCTTATTTCGGGTACGAAGGCGTGGCCTGCGTGCTCGGAAAGGACAGCGCGCTCTATGTATTGGGGCTGGGGTCAATGACCGTGACGCGGTACATCGACGACCTCAGTACGGGTCTTGCTGAGCCATCGGCCGCGGTTGATCCGGCCGTGTATCCGATACCTGCGAACGATCGGCTCATCGTTCACCTGCCCGCGCTGCGTTCGGGCTCGTTGCCCTTCGTGATCCATGATCCGGTCGGCCGCGCGGTGAGGAAGGGGCTCCTATCGGTCGGCGACAACCCGCTCGATGTGCAAGCTCTCTAACGGCTCGTATGTGCTGCGCACTGTCGATGGCCGCTCCATCAAATTCATTGTCGCACACTAAGCTCAGCACATGGGCATCCAGTGCGCGATCATTGACCTATCCTGAAGCTGACGCCTATCACTTCCACGACCGCAACGCCTCTCCCCGGTTCTCGCTCGGTTCCGCCGAGTGAGCCTATTGTTTCGAGCACCTGAACTTCATGGTCGCCTCGGAACCTTGTGAAACCCGTGAGCGCCCATCCGCGCAAGAGGTCAAATCGTATCCTTACTGCATGATCCGTTCCGGTTGCTCGGTCATCTTGATCATCGCTTTGCTCGTGGCCGGATGCGCCCAACAAGTGCCGGATACCGCATTCACCTTTCGCAGTGCATCACCGGCCTATACGAACGGAGGAGGACCCGTAGTGATGCTGGACGAAGCGCACAACAACTTCCATACGCTGGATGGTCGCTACTACACGTTCGGAAAAGTGCTCTCGGATGATGGTTATCGGATGGTGCCAGGGACGGCTCCCTTCACCGCGGCGCACATCCAACAGGCGCGCATCCTGGTGATCGCCAACGCACTGGCACCGGATGATGAATGGGCCCTTCCCACGCGATCGGCCTTTACCACCGAGGAGATCGCTACGGTGCAACAATGGGTGAACGAAGGTGGCAGCCTGTTCATCATCGCCGATCACATGCCCTTCGGCGGCGCGGTGCATGACCTCGGTGCTGCGTTCGGTTTCGATTGGATCAATGGGTACGCGATCCCGCCCCAGAAAGGAACGGAGATGTTCGCACGCCGCGATGGGTCCCTTTTAGCGAACCCCATCACGGACGGTAGTGACAGCACACGCATCGACAGCATCGCACTCTTCACCGGAAGCGCGTTCCATGCGCCACCCGAAGCCATCGCAATAACACGGCTCAATGCGGGCTACGAGATCCTGTTGCCGCAACGTGCGGGTGAGCTCAGCGACAGCACGAGCCGCATCTCCGGTGATGGCTTCATCAACGGGGCCATGCTGGAATATGGCAAGGGACGCATCGTAGCCTTTGGTGAAGCTGCGCTGTTCAGTGCGCAGCTCAGTGGTCCTTCGCGCCAACCAATGGGCATGAACCAACTCGGCGCGGAGCAAAACCCGCAGTTCCTGCTGAACATCATCCATTGGTTGGATCGGCGGCGTTGATGGCTTGCGCAAGACAGCCCATGTGATCCGTTCGTACGAAGTGAAGTGATCGAAACACACGTGGCCTACACGTTCTCGCTCGGTTCCACCGGGTGAGTGACTCCTTTCACGTCAACCGGCACAGCTGTTGCGCGTGCTTCCGTGAGCGCACATCCGAATGCGGCGATCCTTTGGGTACATGGAGCATGGCCTACTACAAAAGCGGAACGCCCCCACGGCGGTGGGGGCGTTCCTGCGTTGAAGGAGCGTTGAGCGCCTCAGGCGGCACGGGCCAGGAGCACGTCGCTCTTGGTGCTTTCACCGGCAGCGCCGATGGCCGTTACAGCGAACCAACGGGCTTCCCGCTCGGCAGGCTGTTCATCAAAACGGCACTTGGTGGTAGAGCCGATCAACTCCCACGCGAACGGGTCGTTGCTCTTGCTCACGAACACATGGTGCACATCAACCCCCGGCTGATACTCCCAGTACAACGCCACACGATTGGCCGTGCGCGTTAGGCGAGCGTTCAGGTTAAGGGGCGGTTGGGGCTGGCCGTATGGCGTGCCACGTTCTGCGATACCGAAGCCGCTCAAGAGGATCTTTGTCCTTGTCGCCGCCCGATACCATTTGTACGTAACCCACCCATTTCTTCAGGTTCGCACGCACCTTCTTCTCGGCCACGTTGCGCGCCTGATAGGCGGCTTTGCCCCCATTGTTCGACACCTCTGCACTGGCCGCCGCCAAGGCATCGATATCGGTTTGCACCGCCGGTGTGGGGTCCGCAGCGGATACAGCGCATTGCCATCCATTTTTCTCCTGGATGCCCTGCGTGACTTGGCCACGATCCCCGTGGCAGGAGGCCTCAGGCCCATTTGGCTGTTGCCATGACTTCTGTTGGACACAGTCAGCGGTGTCCGGCGCCTATGACCCCTTTTACCCATGCCTCCTTCCGAAAGATGCGCTACACCCGTGGGGAATTCTCCCCACTCCCGGTTCGGGTACCCCTGTCCGCTGCACCAGCTATACCTATAAGTAGGGAGCCGCTTTCGCAGCACGGTAGACCTTGACCGGTCGAGCGATAACATGGACCTCTTTCCGCGCAACAGGGACATGATGAGCGATGACATGGACCTCTTTCCGCGCAACAGGAACATGTTGAGCGATGACATGGACCTCTTTCCACGCAACATGGACATGATGAGCGATGACATGGACCTCTTTTCGCGCAACATGGATATATCGAGCGATGACATGGACCTCTTTCCGCGCAACATGGACATGATGAGCGATGACATGGACCTCTTTCCGCGCAACAGGAACATGATGAGCGATAACATGGACCTCTTTCCGCGCAACATGGACATGTTGAGCGATGACATGGACCTCTTTCCGAGCAACAGGAACATGATGAGCGATGACATGGACCTCTTTTCGCGCAACATGGATATATCGAGCGATGACATGGACCTCTTTCCGCGCAACATGGACATGATGAGCGATGACATGGACCTCTTTTCGCGCAACATGGACATATGAGCGATGACATGGACCTCTTTCCGCGCAACATGGACATGATGAGCGATGACATGGACCTCTTTCCGCGCAACAGGAACATGTTGAGCGATGACATAGACCTCTTTCCGCGCAACATGAACAGGTTGCGCGATGACATGGACCTCTTTCCGCGCAACATGCACTGGCCGGCTCGCAGGATCACAACCGGATAACGCCACCTTCCCCACCGCGGGCCCAGGAGCCGGAGCCCGCGTCCCATTCATCTTGCCAGTCGGCGAACTCGGCGAAAGACAGGATGCGCAGCAGCCCATGGCTGCGCCAGCGGTGCTTGTCCGCCAGCAACACGCAATAGCACATGGTGTTCATATCCCACGGCCGGGTTTGGGGTATCAGGGCCACGCCCCATTCGATGCGCGCCACCTCCGCGTCCGCGCGCAGTTCCTCTGCGAAGCCGCGCTTATTGGCACCCATGTCTCATCGCCCTCTTCGCGTGCACGCAGGGCGATGCCGATGGCCTCCTCATCCACCACCACCTCGATGGGCATCAGCTGGAAGGGCCAGCGGCCCGGCGCTTCATTGCTCATGGCGGCGTGAGCATTCCTTCTCGCCGCTCCCGCGCCAATACACAGGCACAAGTGATCAGCCCCAGTTCCACGGCCTTTATGTACAGCTCCACTTTGGTATGCACACCCAGCTTCTCGTACGCCTTGCACCGGGAAGCGCTCCACCGTTTTCTCATCGATCTTGCCCAGGGCCACCGCGATCTCCGCCTTGCTGGGCTCAGGCTTGCGGCAAGCCAGTATAATGTGCCAGCCGCTCCCTCTCCGTAAGCGGCTCCATGCGCAGAGTCGGGTTCTTTGGCATGGAGGCCAAAGTTCAAATGGCCCTCTGGCCCCGGCAATACCCAGTTCAGGGTATTTTTTCCGGTACTGAAGAATGGTTGGGAAGTTCCAGTGGTCCGGCTCGAAGTTCCCGGCGAATGTTGGCATGGGCTCTGCGGTTCTCGGCTTTCAAGCCGCCGGAGGCGGAAGGGTTCTCGGCTCCGGCGAATGCCGGGTTGGTATTCGGTGGCCGCTTCGGCCAATGGTCTTTGGGCTCTTAGTCCACGAACCGAAAACCACCGAGACCAATAACCCAAAACCACTGAGCCTATCCCGGCCTTCGCCGGACTGGAAAAAGCTACCGGACCGCCCGAACCCAATACCCCAACCGCCCAGAAAACCTGAACCCCTAAGCCCATGAGCGCAGGGTCAAGAGAATGAAGGACTTGCGCGAGGAAGGACTGGCACATGAGCACGGAAGTTCGCGCGAAATGAGGGCTACACTTATGCGAGAAGGCGGGCCACAGGACCTAGCTGTAGCCGGTCCCGCGGCCCACACCAGACCACCACACAGGGCAGCCGAGCGACAACTATCGGCATTGGCCGCGCACATCCGAGTGAGAACCGGAGTAAGCGCACAGATTGGTGCGGCCGGGAACACTTTCGACAAAGAGGGATAGACTACTCGTTACTGGAGAAGGAAACGCACAACGCGCTGAATTTGTGCATTTCGCACACGAACTGCGTACATGCCAGGGACCAATTCATCTGTCTCAAGAAGCGAGTTCTTTCCAGTATACTCGTGAAACGTCTGCGTCCTCAGAACGCCCCCAATACCTATGACTTCCACGACTGCATCACTGGGGACATCACCGATGGGCAAGAGCTGACCGACCGACGCCGAGTAAGATCACCGTCTGCAGCTTTGGGCCACCGACGCGAACCACCCCCCTGAATGCCCGATGTAGCTTCGCAGAATGAAGCTGGTTCAATGAATTCCTCCTGCCACTGGAAGTTTTCAAAGGTTGTGGCTGTCATCAGATCTGGGGTGAACTGCGCACTCGTAGTCATTGTTGATGGCAGAGACTTGTCTTCCGCCGTGAACGAGCATGTATCGAAGCGACAGGGTAATGGTCCATTCCAGGAGACTTCAGTCTGATACAATCCGCAAAAGGAGCCCCAAAGCGGCACAAAGAAGCTGACAGGACCCACGAGTCGTACTCCTTGGTCAAGGTCGTGAGCAATGGTCAGGTCAACTAACCCCATTCCCCCACCGGGAGTTTGCCAGCGGGGTATCCATATAGCATTCAGTGGGGCGCCGGCTACCGACATTTTCAGGAGGGTTGCTCCGCTCGGATAATTGCTCGTCACCGCAAGCAAACCACCGTCCGAAGCTTGACGGATCCCCATGAACAATCGTGAATCCATTGCATAAGCCTTGCGCCATTGAACATTGCCCGCTCCATCGATTTTCATGAGAAAATCATAATCTGGAGATGCGATCGTGTCGTTCATTGAGCCACCCAGCACAAAGCCCCGTCACTGGTGGACCTATCGCACACACCTCCGCAAACACCCCCAGATCATAAGCCCTCTCCCAAACGACTTCCCCGCCAGGGCTGATGCAAAAAACCCACGGTATATGGATATTGCCGAACGCATAGACCAGCGTGCAGGAGATCACTTGCAGCCCAGCCGTATCGATTGCCATTACCGGCTCCACAATTGGATCAAAATCAAAGGGAACGCTCACTCTCCGACACCACTGCACGTCACCCTCATCACTGACCTGAGCGATCCATATTGAATCGTAACCATTGAACACCGCACGAACACCTCCGGGAACTTTGGCCGCAGACACTAAGTACGGATAGTCACCGACGACTTCAGGGAGATCATACCGTATCAACCAGAGAAATGTTCCATCCAGGCCAATCTTTGCGAGGAATTGACCATAGTAGTTTCCGGTCCAGACGTGCCCAGCAACAAACACACTCTCCGCGTCCAAAACTCCACATGCCGCAGGTACGAAAATGTCCGTACTTGATGAGGACAGCCAGCGTTTCCAGACCACATCACCGGTCGCTGTTGTGCGCAATAAAGTCACACCGTTCGAGTCGCGGGCGCATATAAGTGAACCGCCATTCTCCGATCCACTACCGCAACCGGCTGAATACACGACCATCCTGGGTCCTGCAGCATGTAGACGCGAGGATCAACTTGTGCCCGAACAGCTCCCATGCCTAAGAGCAACGCAATAGCACACCCTATGATGCTTACGAATGGCGAAAGTCTTCGCATGTTTCAGAAGAAGTGTCCTACACGAAGCTACCATTTCCTCATTGACGCAGGCGCATCGTGCATTCGGCTAGGGTCCCCCAATCTGGCGCGAGCGTCCTTCGCTCGTGTCCTGTTCCAATGCGCCGACGTGTCACGCATGAGCGAAGGACGCACCCGCGAAGAAGGGCTTTAGAGTTGCAAGGCCACGGATCGCAGGACCTGTCCCGCCTTAGCGGGATCCGCGCCAGCGGGGGGAACCACGGTCCTTACTCTTTGGTGAAGCGCGCGCTGAGGCGCTTACCGCGCGCATCGGTGAGTTGCAACACGTATGCACCGGGAGCCAGGTGTTCCACATTCCATTCAGGTGCCAGCCTGTTCGTGCCTGTGCGCTGCACCGGTATGTGCCTGCCATCCGAACCGATCACCATCGTGGTGTGAAGCAAGAATCCCTCCGGCAGGTTCGCGCTCAACTTGTTGTGCGTGGGAGTAGGAAATACGCTCAGTGCAGTTGGTTCGGCGGCCGTGAACACGCCCGTCTCATTCACCACTACCACGGTAGCATCAGGGGTACGTATGGGAGGATTGAAATCGAAGTAGATATCGGCCGCGTTGGCGATCACCCGCCCTAATGCGAGGGGTTGTATGGGTCGGATGCTGAAGTCGACCAGGCCGTGGCTGCGCGGTTCGTTCGTATTGCTATCGGGCAGCAGGATGTCAGCAAAGGTGAACGTGAGGATGCCGTTACCGGTGATCGCGTACGTGCAGGGGTGCGAGGTGGCGCCCAGCCGAAAGGTTGAAATATCCAGCATCATAGACAGCGTATCGCGCACCACCACGGTGAAGGCCGTATCGTTACCGGTGTTCTGGAAACGGATGGTGTAGTTGAGAACACTATCGGTCTCCAAGTTGAAGACACCGGCGGGCTGCACGAGCTTGTCGTTCGGATCGTAGCTACCCGTGATCGTGCGAGTAATGGTGGTGGAGTTGTTCGTAAGGTCGGTCTCCAGGCTGCCTTGGGTCGCGGTGAAGGTGCTCACCAGGTCCGTGCCCAAGAGCATAGGGTCTGGCGGAATGGAGAACTGCACGCTGATCAGGCTATTGTCATAACCGGCCACGGCGGTGGCGGCGTTCCATGTGATCGTGGTGGCCGTTACGGTCGAGGGCGGCACGGAGGCACTCTCGAAGGTGAGCAACGGATCGAAGGTCAACGTGCGTGTGAGGGCCCCGCTCGTAGTGCCCCCGTTGTTCAACGCGTCGGTGTACACGGTGTAGGTGAAGCCCGGGCGCGCGGGGCCGGATGAAGCGGCGGCTTGCACGTCCAGTTGGGCCACGGTGAGGCCGAAGCCTACGTTCATCGTCCAGGTCTTCAGTTGATCGGAGAAGGAGTTGATCGTGGAGGAGACGAGAGTGGGCATCGGTTCCTGGAAAGACAAGGGCAGATCCCCGGGGTTGAACGCGCAGTCGAGGTCATCCACCGTGGTGCCCACGTTCAGCGCGCTCCACGCATCGGATATGTTGATCTGATCGCGGTGCAACACGAAGACCGAGTCGTTGCGCGCGGCGATCAATTCATGCGAGGCACCGGGTATCATGGTGGTCCACGTTTGCAGCACCACCCCAGCTTGCGATATACGCATCAAGCCCGGAAGGTCAACACCCCCGGAGGCCAGCAGGTCCCCGTTGTTCAGCAATTGCAGGCGGGAAGGCACCGCGTTCAGGCGCTTCTGCCAATCCAACGTGCCATCGCTGTTGAAGTGGGTGAGAAAGCCCAGCGTGTTGTTGTAGCCTGAACTGATGAAATAGGTGCCATCAGCGGCCTTTACCATACCCGTGGAACCTGCCAACCGCTCACGGCATAGGTGTAACTCCAGACCACCGCGCCATCACCGGCTACGCGCACGAGTGACATGTCTCCTTGGGCAAGCGCACTCGCGACGGTCATCGAGCCATCCGGTTCCACCAAACTGGAGGTGCTGCTCAAAGACCATCCGGAGCCGGGCAATACGTAGCGCTTGTGCCAAAGGGGAACGCCGTTGGGGCCGAGCCTGGCAATTGCGAGCGTTCCGCGCGCAATGCCCGTCATCATGATGTCCCCACCAGGCAATTCATCCAATTTGAGGATCTGCAAGCCGGCATGGCCATAGTTGGTGGAATCGGTCATGTAGATGCGCGCCCAATCAGCAGCTCCGTTGGGTGCCACGGCTACGATACACGGGTTGTTGAACCCCAAGAAATCGCCGTAAGCGAAACGCCCATGCAGCAGATGCCCGCCGCCCGGGCGCGGCGCCGGGAAGTTGGGGGTGATGGCGCTGGAGGGATTGTTGTGTACCACACGCCGGTCCCACACCAAGGCACCATTCGGCGCGAGTTGCCCGTAGCCCATGCCGAACGAAGGCAGGGAGAAGGACACATTGCCCGATGGATGCAAGCTGACCTGGCGGCCGGATTGCCATGGTTGCCCAGGTTGCCATCCCTGCTCAGTAAGGAATGTGAAATAGCAATCC
>JADKGB010000004.1 GCA_016717225.1 Flavobacteriales bacterium
GATGCGCATCGAGGAAGCCGCCGCAAAACGCCAGGCCCGCATCGACACCGGCAAGGACAAGATCATCGGCGTGAACGCCTTTGTGACCGAGGACGAGACGAAGATGGAATTGCGCGAGGTGGACAATACATCAGTGCGCGAGCAACAGGTGGACCGCTTGCGCATCATCAAGGACCTCCGTGACGAAGGACACGTCGCAGCATCACTGGCCGCGTTGACGCGCGCTGCGAAGGGCTCGGAAAATCTTCTTGAACTGGCTGTCACGGCAGCGCGCCACCGTGCTACGCTCGGCGAGATCAGCGACGCCTTGGAAAAAGCCTTCGGCCGTTACAGTGCCACCATCCGCAGCATCAGCGGTGTTTACTCAGCGGAAAGCATGCAGGACCCCGAGATGAAGGAGGCCATGCGCCTCGCCGATGAATTCGCAAAGGCGGGAAGGCCGCCGCCCCGCATCCTTGTTGCCAAGATGGGCCAGGACGGTCACGACCGCGGCGCCAAGGTCATCGCCACCAGCTTCGCCGACATCGGCTTCGACGTGGACATCGGTCCGCTGTTCCAAACGCCGCAGGAAGTGGCGAAGCAGGCCATCGAGAACGATGTGCACGTACTGGGCATCAGCAGCCTCGCCGGTGGCCACAAGACCCTGGTGCCCGAAGTGATCAAGGAGCTACGCGAGACCTACAATCGCCCCGACATCCTCGTGGTGGCCGGTGGCGTGATCCCGCCGAACGACTACGAGTTCCTGAAGCAGGCCGGGTGTTTTGATGTGTATGGGCCGGGGACGAAGATCCCGCATGCGGCGAAAACGATCATCACCCGATTGATGGAACGTGGATCCTGATCAACGCCGCCGTAGCGTCGACCCACTGGGTCGACCCGTGATGCGATGGGCCAGCCGCCGAAATACCACAAGAACATTCGTCTGCGGGGGAACGATTACCGGCAGGGCGCGTATTTCGTGACCTTGTGCACCGCGCAACGACAGGAATTGTTCGGGTGGGTCGCAGGCGACGGAACGGATGTGACGATGATGTTGAACGACATGGGCCGCATCGTGGATGAATGCTGGCGCGCGATCCCGGACCATTTCCCACATGCACGGTTGGATCAAACGCAGATCATGCCGGATCATCTGCATGCGATCATTGCGTTGGCACCGCCGGTGGGCATTGGGTCGACCCAGTGGGTCGACGCTACGGGTGCATGGGACGATGACCGTGCGATGGACGATGTTCCCGTCAGACCGCGTGGACCTGTTCCCGGTTCGTTGGGTGCGATCATCGCGGCGTTCAAATCGGAAACCACAAAACGCATCAACCGGCTGAACCGGACCATGGGGCAACTCCTTTGGCAACAGGGCTATTACGAACGCGCCATCCGCCAACAGGGTGGCGAATACGGGCGCATCGCGCAATACATTGCGGAGAACCCAGCCAACTGGCGATGAACCTATTCACAACCTGACCTCGACTGGTAACCTAATCCAACAGAACAGCATGGCCACATCAGACGCCTTGACCATTCCCGCTGCCGCAACAAAGGATGAAGGATCTTTTGAGCTTCTTCGGATCTGGATAGCCAACCGTGGCCAGCATGTAAGCCTGAAATCAGGAGTTTGGGAAGACCCTTTCGCTTGGGGGATCATGTTAGCTGATCTCGCGGGGCACATTGCCAATTCCTTCGACCGTCAAAATCCTACCGAACGCCAAGAGATAGTCGAACGCATCAGGGCTGGATTCGACGCTGAGATGGATTCTCCGACCGATCAACCAAAAGGATCGCTTGTTGAATAAGGTTACGTGGAGCAACCATCCAACTTTTGGAGCAGGCTCCGCATTCCGCGTTAGGGACAGCAGCGGAAAGCCCGGAGCGAGGAACGAGCGAGGACTTGTAGCGAATGGCCCGACGGCGTGCATTTGACGCCGGAACGCTCCAAGAACCTGGACCGGCGAACTTTGAGCCCATGCTTTCCATCCGGCCGATGCGTTCCGAAGATATTTCAGCCGCGCATATCATCCGGCTGCGTGTTCGGGAAAATCATTTGAGTGATCCATCCGTGGTGACCGAGCAGGACTATCACGATTTCATGGCGCGCGATACGATGAGCTGGGTCTGCGAACTCGATGGGGCGCTGACCGGTTTCGTGATGGTGGATGTGGAAAAGCGAAACCTGTGGGCGTTGTTCGTGGCGCCGGAGCATGAGCGCAAGGGAGTCGGCAAGGCACTGCATGAGACGATGCTTACTTGGTACTGGCAACGCGCCGCGACCCTCCGCCTTAGCACTGCACCCGGGACACGCGCCGAACTGTTCTATCGCAAAGCCGGTTACTCATCCATAGGCCTCACCAAGAGCGGTGAAGTGATATTCGAACTACATCGTCCTACCTGAGAACAACATCAACGAACCACCATGTCCAAGCTCAAGCTCGACCTCCACGACATCTTCAACAAGGGGAAGGACATCGACCGCGCGTTGAACGACATCATGGAAGAGGCGGTGGACAAGCGGATCCCGCTGGTGGAGATCATTCCCGGCAAGGGCAGCGGACAGTTGAAGAAGAAGGTGATCCGCTTCCTTCAGCAGTCGCACATCAAGAAGATGTACCACCGGATCGACAAGGACCGGGACAACTTCGGAAGGTTGTTCGTGCACTTCAAGCACTGAGACCTTCACCAGAACATAGGGCGCTTGGTATCCCTTTTGTCCTATTGCTTGAACAACTTGAACGTGTTGCGGGAACCGCCGGAGTTCACCATCAGGAAGTACACCCCATTGGGCAATACGGAGAAGTCCTGCACCTCGATATGCTTTCCGCTCCAGCGCACACGGCCGGTTGCATCAAGCAATTGCAGGCCCGTATCGTAAGGCATATTGAATAACGCAATGTGATCCACGAAGGGATTAGGGCCAACTACTTGTTGACGTGTGGCACTCATGTCGGATAAGCCACTGCTTATATCCCAAGTGATGATGCAAAAACCGCCGCCGCCCACACCGCCGGGCGAGCCTATGCCGTTACCACCACCACCACCGCCACCGTAGGAACCTCCATTGCCTTCTGGATCGGTAACGGCACAATTCACATCACTGAATCCTGCCCCCTTGCCGCCATTGCCGCCAGGTGCGCCACCACCGGTGCCACCCGCACCACCGGGCGTGAAACAATTGTTCCCGTTCCATGCGATGGTATTGCCTCCTGGACCGCCATTGCTGAGCGCACCCGCTGCGCCGCCACCACCGCCACCGAAATAGGTGTAGTAACCGCCGCCGCCAGCACCGCCGGTCCTGTTCACTTGGCCACCCATACCAACACCACCAGCACCACCGCCACCGATATTGGGATTGGGCACATGCGTGCCACTGCTACCTGCACCGGCCAGTATGCCAAGCCCACCTACGATAGTGCCCAAGCCACTGCCACCTTCACCCACAACGACCGGATATGAAGTGCCGGGAGTCACATTGAATGTGCCGCTGGCAAAACCACCACCACCACCACCACCGCTACCATTCGTACCACCATTGCCACCTGCTCCCACGGCCTGAACCGTGATAGAGCTGACTCCAGCGGGCACAACGAACGAACCCGAGACCGTGAAAACGGCCTGTGCGATCACACCAACGGTGAGGAAGGCAAGAAGCAGGAATATGGTTGCTCGGAACATGGTTGGTGGTTGATGATCGTTAGCTCTGGAAGGCGATACTCCTTACCAAAGGCAGCGTGGTAGGCGACGAAAGCTAAGCGACCAACTCCCCTTCCCACTCACGGATCTTTGCTTCGTTCAATCTCACGAAGCTATCGAAGCCAGCCGCCTTGCTCATTTCCAGAGAACGTTTCGCGGCTTCGATGGCTTCCTTTTTCAGGCTGTTGGCCGCAAAAAGCAACGAGAGTGTGCGCACAGTGAAGAACTTCGGTTCCGCCTCAACGCTCTTCTTAGCCCATTCCAATGCCAGTGGCAGGCGCACACCGCGATCCAGGCAGAAAGCGGCAGCATTGTGGTAATTACCAGCTGTGGCGTCGGATTCTGCGAGAGCCTCATCAATATTCTTCAGCGACTGCTCGGTAGCTGGGGCTTCGACCGTGAATGACACGCGCGTGTTCTCCCAAGCGAAGAACAACGTTGCAGCATCGGTTGTGAGGTGATCGAAACCGATGGTGAACGTCTCAATGAACGGGATCTCTTGCACAGGCAAAGTGATCGAAAGCACGTTCTGACTTTCGTCGTATGGCGCGAATAAAATGGACTTGTTGGTCTTGTTGAAGACCACCGTCCAGCTATCGGCATCGGGGATAGTGAGCAGGGCGTATTGACCAGCCGGAATAGAAGTACCGTTGATGACAACCGGTGCTTCGAAGGTGATGTAGCTACCAGCGTTTGCAGCCGTGCGCCACACTTCGCCATAGGGTACCAATCCACCGAAGATCTTACGTCCCTTCGCGCTCGGACGGGCATATGATACCTTCACGTCGGTGACACCAATGGTCTGTTCGACGGTGGCCTTGGGGCTGTGGAGCGGGAGTTTGGTGATGATCATGGGTTGGGTTTGCGTGCTTCGAAACTAGGTCCCGTCGGACTGGATCAAGCTAATGTGGTTCATACCCAATGGGTGCGTGTGTTCACCAGGGACCTGCACAATACTCGCCGACGATCAGGGCCTCGTGGCGAACCATAGGTGGTGCTTAGTGCCCTTCAACCCATGCGCGTGCACTTTCACCTCATCCACTTTGAAGCCGACTTTGCCCAAGCGCTTGGTGAACGGCCCGTCAGGATCAGTAGACCAGATCGCTAGAACACCATGTGGTCTCAAAGCAGCGTATGCTGCGTACAAACCTGTGAGCGAATAGATCCGGCTATTCGCCGGTTGGGTAAGGCCCACGGGACCGTTGTCGGTATCGAGCAGGATCGCGTCGAAACCATTTCGCTCTTTGCGGATCACCTGGGCCACATCCTCGATGCGAACGATCGCGCGCTCGTCCAACATCGGATCACCGGATCGCGCACCCATCGGCCCGCGGTTCCATTTCACCACTTCGGGCACCAGCTCCGCAACAACGATCTGCGCTTTTGGACCCGTGTGTTTCAAGGCGGCGGCCAAGGTGAATCCCATACCCAATCCGCCAACCAGCACACGCGCCGTTTGCGGTTGCTTCACACGCTTCAATGCCAATTCCGCAAGCGCATCTTCCGAACCATGCACTGCAGTGGTCATCAGATCACCACCGATGCCGACCACCTCGATCGTGAACTCGTTATCCCGTTGGTAGAACCGCAGTTCGCCTCCTTTGTTAGGGATCTGGGCAGTATCCAATAAGGTATTGATCCTCATTCGCATTTCATGGCGCTCATGTCCGATGAGCGAACGGAAGCGAGGGCGCAAGGTCTATAGAAAACCACTAACCGTCCCTGCGTAGCCGAATGCGACCTTCAAGAAGAGCCTCGGCTGTCCCAGCCACATTGGCACTCGTTGTGAAAGATCAAAATTTCCCAGACACTAGTGCTTTCAAGTGTCCATCACCGTTCGGCGTATATTCGTTACTCTCTTCGGTGGCAGATACAGGTAACCGGCATGGTTATCCCTGAACTGGAAAGCGTTAACGCACTGCTCGAATGGGAAACCGCAAGAAGACATTGATCCTTACTCAACCCGCTCCGAAGGAGGGAACCGCGTTCATCAAGGTGCGCTTGGACGCGCGTACCGTGGTTCACCTGAAAAGTTTGAAAGCTTTCGCTTTTTGGAAGGGCAAGTATCCGAACGCAGAGGTCATCGATTGATCCAATACGGCAGCATGCGTTCGGTCCAAGACTGGTGTGGAAGTTCCGACCTTCGATCAGCCATTGGTTCGTTCTTTCGGATGGCGAACATTTCCACCCAACTTCAGTTTACTCATCGTGATCATCCGATCGTCCCGCTTGGCCCGCGCTGAGCGTTCTATGAACGGATCTCGCGCCAGCATACGCGCCAACGCAGGAAAAATGCCTGAAACAAAAGCGAAAGTCACGTGGCGCCAAGCGTTCGTGCGATTCATTTGGCCGCGACGTAAAAACGTACTGATCGGTCTTCTTTTGATCGTGATCAGTCGCGCAGCCGGCATGGTATTGCCCGGTTCCACGAAGTACTTGATGGATGATGTGGTGGCCAACCATGACATAGGCATGCTCAAAGTGCTCTTGATCGCCGTAGTTGTGTCCTTGATCGTGCAGAGCATCACGAGCTATGCGCTCACTCAGTTGTTGAGCGTGGAGGCACAACTACTGATCAGCCAACTGCGCACGCAGGTTCAGCGCAAGATCCTCTCGTTGCCGCTTGGCTTCTTCGATAACACGAAGAGTGGTGCGTTGGTGAGCAGGATCATGAGCGATGTGGAAGGCGTTCGAAATCTGGTTGGCACCGGCTTGGTGCAATTGGTCGGCGGCACACTTACCGCCGTAGTGTCGTTGGTATGGCTCATCCATATCAGCCCGATGATGACACTGTACACGCTTGTGCCCGTGTGCATTTTCGCGTTCATAGCCATGAAGGCGTTCGCCAAGATCCGACCCATTTTCCGCACACGAGGAGTGATCAATGCGGAAGTCACGGGTCGTTTGACCGAGACATTGAACGGCGTACGCGTGATCAAAGGTTTTGGTGCAGAAGAACAAGAGAACAAGGCTTTCGAAAAAGGTGCGCAGCGACTGTTCGATAATGTGAAGACCAGTCTGACGACCACTTCATTGATCAGCAGCATTTCAACCCTGCTCCTTGGGTTGGCAAGCGCCGGCGTTATGGGTATCGGGGCCTCCATGATGGTGGAGAATGAACTGAGCACGGGTGATTTCCTGCAGTTCACCGTACTGCTCGGGTTCATGATCGCACCGATCGTACAGATGAGCAATATCGGGAGTCAATTCACAGAGGCTTTCGCTGGACTCGACCGCACGGAAGAGATCATGAACATGGAACCCGAGGATCATCCGGAGGAACGACCCATAGTGCTGGACAAGGTCCGCGGTGATTTCAAATTCGAGAACGTGTCCTTCGCCTACCAGGAAGGCAAAGAGGTGGTGCATGACATCAGCTTCGATGCGCCTGCGGGGTCGGTAACGGCATTGGTAGGTAGCAGCGGCTCTGGCAAAACCACGATAGCGAGTATGGCGGCTACGTTCATCACACCTTCCGGCGGGCGCATCTTTTTGGATGGAAAAGATCTGAGCCAAGTGAATCTTGCGAGCTTCCGGCAACACTTGGGCGTGGTATTGCAAGACGATTTCTTGTTCCAGGGAACGATCCGCGAGAACATCCTCTTCCCACGACCGAACGCAACGGAGGAGCAACTCCAACAGGCCGTGAAAGCGGCGTACGTGAACGAATTCACCGACCGTTTCGATGAGGGCTTGGACACGGTGATCGGCGAACGCGGTGTGAAGCTGAGCGGCGGGCAGCGTCAGCGCGTAACGATCGCAAGGGCGATCCTTGCTGCTCCCAGAGTGATCATTCTGGATGAGGCCACTAGCAATTTGGACACTGAAAGTGAAGCACTGATCCAGCAAAGCCTGAACCAGTTGATGAAAGACCGTACAACATTCGTGATCGCGCACCGCCTAAGCACCATTCGCCAAGCGGATCGGATCCTGGTGATCGAAAATGGCCGCATCGCCGAACGTGGAACCCATGACGAATTGATCGCGAAGAAGGGCCGCTATTTCGACCTGTACACCTACCAAGCACGGATCTGATCCATGATGATGCGCTGAAAGCGCTGTCTTGTGTAGACTTGTCGTGGCGTGGTCAATTGAAACTATCACCGCCTCATTCCCATGGCTTCTTTCGACATCATCAGCAAGGTTGATCCACAAACGTTGGACAATGCGATCAACACCGCCAGGCGCGAACTCGAAACGCGTTACGACCTGCGTGGTAGCAACAGCACCATCGAATTCAATAAGAAGGACCTTGTGATCAAGGTGGGCACCGAAGACCACTTGAAACTTGATTCCATCATCGACATCCTGCTGGAGCGAAGTACCAAACAGAAGATCGATGTGAAGAGTTACGACCTGAAGGAAGAACCGCAGCCCAGTGGAAAATTGCTGTACAAGACGATCAAGATCCAGAACGGCATCGAGCGAGAGAAAGCGAAAAAGATCATTAAAGCCATCAAGGATAGCGGCCTCAAGGTGCAACCGCAGATCATGGACGAAATGATCCGTGTGAATGGAAAGAAATTCGATGACCTTCAGGCGGTGATGGAGCTTTGCCGCACAACGGATTTCGAGGTGCCGCTGCAGTTCGAGAACATGAAAAGTTGATCACTCAACCACGGAAACGCACCATCACGGCGTTGCCTTTTTCCTCTCGTCTTGTTTCGAGCCGGTCTTTGAGGGCACTCACCAAAGAGGAGAGCGAAGTATGACCGTAGCTGCGCGGATCGAACCCTGGATCCAATCTGCGCAACGCCTGCCCCATGATGCTAAGAGACGCTTCTTCCTCATCCCCTTTGGCAATATCGAACGCCTTGCGGAGCTTCCGCATCAGGTCCGTGTTCTGAGAAAGCGAACTAAGGACAGGCTTTACACTTGACGTTCCGCGTTTCCCGGTCACCTGCTTTCGCTCAGGTGCGCGTGGCTCTTCCTGCACATCCAGGTTCTCGACGTAGATGAACCGATCACAGCCTTTTACAAAAGCTTCAGGCGTCTTCTTTTCCCCTACTCCGGTCACGTAAAGACCTCCCTCGCGCAAACGTGTTGCGAGACGGGTGTAGTCGCTATCACTGCTCACGATGCAAAAGGCATCCACACGGTCGCTGTGTAGAATATCCATCGCATCAATGATCAACGCGCTGTCCGTGCTGTTCTTTCCCTTGGTATAGCCGAATTGTTGCACGGGCTGAATGGCGTTCGCGTTCAATAGCTCCTTCCACCCGGCCATGCCCATCGTTGTCCAATCGCCATAAATGCGCCGAATGGTGATAGCCCCTTGCTTGCTCACTTCCTCGATAATGGAACCAATGCGCTTGGGCTGGGCGTTATCACCATCGATCAGCAGGGCGATGGTAACGTCGTTGATCTTCTTCATACGGCAGCAAGGTAGGCGTACACGTTCCAAACGTCAGCGGTTTTCTGGGTTCACAGTACAGGAACAATTCCCATCGAAACAGCATCTTTGAGCAAGACCTTCGCCAGTGCACAAGCATACCAATATGCATTCCCGGATCTTGCATCCATTGATCCGGGTATCTGGGAAATGCGATCGGAATTGGCCTCGTCCAGGATATCTCGCTACATCCATTGATCCTGTCTCTACACATTCTGCCCAGCCATGAAGAGGGTCCTGCTTGCAATGATCATCTGCTTAGGTGCGGCCGGGCTCGGGTGGCTGGCCATCCATGGGTTTCCATTTCTGAAAAGCCGATATGAAGGAGTTGCAGCCCACTCTGCTGAACTGCGCAACTTGGGCGTGCGAGCGATCCCAGCTCGTGATGTCCCGGTGGCAGCGCTTCTATTGTTCGGCGACAGCATCATTGGGCGTGGCTTCAATACGGTGCGGCGCGATGGCAACGCTGGTGGGCATGCGGAGATCAATACGATCACTGATGCGATGAGGTCATTCGGGATCGATGCTTTCAACAAGCTTGACCGTGATAGACTAACCTTGATCAGCACCTTTGAACCATGCGCTATGTGCAAGGGCGCTATTCTGGAATACCGCATTCGGAATGTACGCTATGTCAAAGCCAAGTCCATGTTGCACTGGCTTCGCGAAGACCTTCGTGGGATCTCCTACGATATAGGAAAAACCCGAATTGGCCCGGTAGGTCTGCAAGACAGTCTCTTTCGAATGCATCCGAATTATGATCCTACAAGAACGGACCGTTGAAAATGCCGAAGCGCGCCTTACGGGGCGCGCTTCGAGTATCCTGGTCTCCGAGCTTACGGGCTTGGACAAAGGCTTTTTCTGCTCTTAGGCTTTTTGCCTTCTGTGGCCAGGGGTATGTTCAGGAACCGGATCTTGTTTGAGGTTCCGTGATGGTATAACGTTGGTTCCTACGGGAAGGTTGCGTGTTCTGGAAAAAAATATTGAACCTCCGATCTCTTCGGTCAGAACACTTTTCCACTTTGCAAGAACATGACGAAGATGAACGTCATGAGAAAGTGATGTGTAAAGAGAAGGATGGTTGCCCAATTCAGCATCGTCTTGCTGCTCCCCTGCACCGCAGGAAAGAGCTTCTTGTTATTGAAGGCGATGATGGGCAAGGGCAATGTGACGACCATGAATATGATAGCTAAAGCCCTGAACAAGAAAACATTGTCGAACAATCCGAAGAAAAGGTGAGCGTAGTAAAATGCCATACCGGCGAAGGACAACACGCCCAAACGGGTGAAGAGTCTTGCTTCTGCTACCATTTTGCTCTTGGGTTCCATGTAAAAGACGCACCGTTTGAACGAGGTTGCCGCACGCGGGTTACATTCTTTTTCAACATAACCGTTCGAAAATGTGTGGCAACTCCTGATCAGGATCTACGTCGCAGCAGCGAAGTCAGCACTATAACGGCAAGGCTCGCTGCCAAACAGAAAATGCCCCATGAATAATGTTCGGGCAAATAATCACGCAAACTATCCAACGCCATATGCCCTGCTTGAGGCAGAGCTGAAAGTCGCTGCGAACCCGCGGCCTGCAATACGTATCGGCACGGCTCCTCGACGAAGGTGAAGAGGATCAACGCACCACTGGCCGTCAGAAATGCCCACTGCCAACGTGCGATCCTGAAAGACGGATCAGCTCGTCGCCGATGCAGCGCAATACATCCAAAGGCTATAAGCCCAAGTGATACAAGGATCGGGGCCAGAACCGGGCCAACCCATACCACCGGCACCAGGAACAGGATGTCCCAATCGAACAAACTCAATGGCCAATCGAGTATCGCCTTCAGGAAGACATAGTAGAAGATGTCCCAGACCCCGAAGCAGAAACAGAACCATGCGAAACGCTCGAGGCGTTTTGAGGTCAGAAGAGCGCCTGGTGCGAGCAGCATCACCATAGTGGCCAGTTCGCGCAACAGTTCAGTTACCGCAATATGCGGGTCGATCGGTGCAACCGGAAATGCAAAGGCCTTGGGATAATAGAGCTGACGGAGGTAAATGACCACGGCGCTTTCCAGAAACGCCATGGCTACCGCAAAGGCGGTCATCCACGGAAGGACTCGAAGCCAGTTCGTTTGGGTCCTCATATCCGCGCTTGAATGGTGGATACCAAGCCACGATGATCCGAACCGGAAATGCGAAAACTGTCCAAGGACGACACGGAAAGTTGGCGGGTAACCAGCACATGGTCCAGTGGGATCAACGCCATGCCCGCGATCGACGGCCAAGTTGCTCCAGTGCTCTTGGAGTGTTCACGAAGACCCGTTCTGTTGCAAAGCCGGGCTAACGCTTTATCCCAACCAACCGTATTCAGGTCACCGATAAGGATGGTTGGTATCGATGACGAATTGATCAGCGTCGCGAGCATGTCGAGTTGCTCATTCCGTTCACGGAAACACGTGTAGTTCCCGGGAGAGGTGGCATGCACACAGAACAAGCGGATCAGTCCGTTCGGCGTGCGAACCATAGCCTCTACCATGGGCCTCCGACAGAGTTGTTTGACTTCCACTTGTTCGAACGGGATCTTGCTGAACAGAGCGATGCCATAGCAATTGGTACCGGGCATTGACCGGTGGAAGGGATATGCGCTTTTCAAGTTCACTTTCAACACTTGGGCCCATTCCGGACTTACCTCTTGAAAGGAGATCACATCCGCCCCCGTGGCCAAAGCTTCTTCCAGGACTTCAGCATGATCATCGTTCGGTTGAAGCAAGTTCATCTGTGCGACGCGCAATACATCAGGCCCTTCGAGCGGGACCTCCTGCTCCACTGGATCCATGGTAGGCCAAAGCGTCAATGCCAGAGCAAGCATGGAAGCACCACCGGTCCACCAGCGCCTTTGAGGCAAATTCCAAACTGCGATCAAACCGAACGCGACAGCCCATTGCACGAGAAATGCACGCGCCAGCATCGGGAGAAAGTGATCCGGTGCGAATGCGAGAACAACCGCGACCGAAAGCAGAACACCAGCAGCAACGGGCCCATCAGCCCACCAGGAAAGAAGCTTCTTCATCATATCCCCACGCGTTCAGCATGTTGTTCCAAACTGCGGATATCCCGAAGCACCAACCACAACGGGATCGCACCGATAACCCCGAACGATGCATCGACACAACGCCAGAAGAACGGAATGCCGCGTACAGGTGCCCAAGCGAACGCCAGTAGAAGCACCAACGCACAACACCACAACCCCCATTCGATGATCCATTTATTGCGAACCGGGTCGCGCAGTACACCGAAAAAAGCAAGCCCGATAACGATGTGTGCGAAGGCCAACCAATCCGTACCATAGAACAGGAACGGATACTTGCTACCCACATCAGCGATCGCGATAGCAGCGCTTTCGGCCCACGTATGCCACTGGCCGGGCCAGCCCATCGTAAAGTCACTCAGCCATTGGGTTCCCCATTCCAACGGCACCGCTGTAAGACCGCTGAACCAGAGCGCTCCTATGAAAAAGAGCGTCCAATTGCGAATGCGTTTGCGGATCCGTGAAATATCCATTGCTTCAGTCAGGGGTTTCATGATCCTTGGTCAGCGCCAGATAGGTGCGTCTGTCGGCGAACGTCCAGCTCTGCCAATCCTGTGTTCGATACTGTTCCAGAAAATCCGCCTTTCGACCATTCAGATCGGCGCTGAACGTGTTGGGATCGAGTCGGGTGACCCAACGGGTCGCGTTCTCCTGGTGTTTGCTCATCTGCTCGCGCACGCGATCCATGTCGGCATACAACAATGGCAAAACCTTGTCGCTCATCGCCAGGTAATTGTCCACGTCTATCTCTCCCTGGTTCCAGTGATGCAGATTGTAGCGCACTATGGTGCTGTCCCAGTCTACGGTTCCCAAGCTTACGAGCATCGCAAAGGCGGCCCAGCCGTTCACACGAACCAGATAGAAAAATGACTTGCGCTCACGGATCTTGATGAAGAGCGTGACCAGGCCCACCAGCATGAGCACCAAAAAAACGATGACCCCGATACGCTTGTACGCAAGTCCGTGGAAGCTGATGTAATGGTAGTTGCGAAGAAAGACCGAAACGCCAAGAATGAAGTTCTGGACGAGCCAAGCTGATGCCAACAAAATGAGCGTTCGGTTCTTCGGGTGGAAATTCATATTGCCCCGGAACTGATAGAATAGGATCGCCATGCTCAACAAAATGCTGATGATGAGCAACCAAGTGCCTTCATGAACGAATTCCTTCAAGCTCATGCCCGGCTCCACCATGAAACCGAACCAGACCCATTGGATGTCGATCGCGTTCACAACCAGTAAAAGGGCATTCACCAGAACGAGCAGTACAACGGCCATTCGCCGCTCTCGGTCCAACGCACCCATAGCGAGTGGAGGTAGCCAATGGGCGCGCTTCACCCTCATCCTTTTGAGCGTATCCGCCATCGCACCCTCGGCATGTATCAACCTGTTACCCGCATAACGGATCAACAGCGAGGCGGTGAGCACCAGACCGAAGAGAAAAAACAGTGTGTGTGGAGTGAAGACTTCCGTGAAAAGTCGAGAAAAATACTCACCGATGGTATCCAGGAATCCAGCGGTCATCGCGTCGAATTTGCTGTTACCGCCTTTGTACAACAGGAAGAAAACAGCCAACACCAACAGTGGTAGAAACACCAACCTCCCTGACCTCCAACCTTTTCGAAAACCGGTATTGTCCGGCAGGACGTTTCCCACCGAGGCGAACAAGCCCAGCGGTGTACTTACCACGTTGCTCATCCACTGCACTGTTGCGAAAGTGACCGCCCGCAAAGAAGGTGCGTGCGCAAAAGCGGAACAAACCACCAGGGTGGAACACACGGCAATGGTGGCAATTATGGAGCCTTGCCATGCCATGGAGAAAGCGGAGATCAGAACGCCGAAAGTCGCGACTCTTGTTGAGCGTGAGAACCCGCTCCAACCCAGATCAGCGACCAACAACGCGATGATGAGCACGGAGAATACGGGTAGGTTGATGCCGATGTCCTGATCCCAAAAGAGTTGATCAAAAATGACGGCCGCCAAAAAGGTGGTGATGGTTGCGATACGAAATGTGGTGTTCTGCTGTGCGCTCATTGTCGTAGGTCTTTTTTCAGCAATTGGTCCATAGCGTCCAAGTGATCCTTGAAAGCCTTGGTGCCAGCAACGGTGGCTTTGTAACTTGTATTGGGTCGGCTACCAATAAATCGCTTGCGCACCTGCACATAGCGGGTACTTGTGAGTGCGGTCATGTGGCTCGCGAGGTTGCCGTCGGTCACGCTCAACAATTCCTTGAGCGTTCCATGGTCTACCCAATCGTTCACGATCAGCACGGCCATGATCCCCAAACGGACGCGGCTCTCGAACGCTTTATGGAGACCGTCGATCATTCGTTCGCAGTTGGAAGGGAAGCTCGCTCGTGTCGCAGCCACATGAGACCACCGTATACGATGTGCAGAACACCAAAACCTAGCGCCCAGAACATCAGGCCCGCGCCGATCCAGAAAGAAGCGACGACACCGAGGGCCAATTCGCTCAAGGCCAACCAGCGGATCTCATCGAGCGTGTATTTGCTGGCGTTCAGCAATGCGAGGCCATAGAATACGAGCGTTGCGGGGGCGACGAGTCCCGGCAGCCGATGGTACATGAGCGCGAGGCAGACCAAGCCACCAGCAGCAAGTGGGATCAGCAGATTCCACATCAAGCGCCGCGCACTTGTATCCCATAGCCCTTGCCCAGTTCGCTTGCTCCTCCGCCAGGTGAACCAGAACGCACCGAGCAAAGCCATACTGAGAACAGTAACAGCAATTACCAGAAGGACCAGCGAGAGCGAACCATAATTCTCGTCCCCACTGACCTGGCTGTACGTAAGGGCATCACCAGCCGGCCCAGTAAACCCGTAGATGTATTGCTGTGCCACCCATGCTCCCCCAAGCGCAACAACGCCTGCGAAAACGCCACTGAGGCCACTGAGCGAGAGGAACCGCGTGCTGCGGTCCATAAGCGACCGGATGTGTGCGATATCCGACAGGTGATCGTTCTGTGTCATTGCAAAGTACTTTGAATTGCAAAGTAAAGAACGAAATGGATCCGGTCCAAGTATGTGTCAAGAAAAATTATTCCGGAATGAAGCGCTCCTGGGACCAAATGGAGAACACTGTTGTCGGGAGAAAATTCATCGGATCCGCTGGAAGCATTACTATCACTGATGGTCCGTGTGTCAAATTTCGAAAAGGCTTATGTTTCCCGAAGCTTTGCCAACAGTTTGCTGTCTGCGCGATTCCGGGTCAGGCCCGGAATGACAAACTGCTTGGAAGTACGGTCTGGCGCGGTCGCCTCGCCAGACCGTACTTCCTTCTTGACTGTCACCCCGGCTATGAGCCGGGGTCGCACAAAGGTTTCCCGGACAACAGTGAAATGGAGAAGGTCGCCTTCTTTGATCGGTACATCATGCTGACAAAGCGCGACCAGGACATCAGTGCATACTCAAGAACGCGAGCATGGCACCAGCGAGCACGGTCAGGAATCGCTTCGCATTGAAGCGGTGATCGGGCGTGGTCTCGAAGATGATCGTCGTACTGATGTGCAACAACATGCCAATGGCCAACGCCAGAGCACGGGTCAGAAAGCCTTTGCCAAGTTGGTCCCCACCCAAAAGACCCGCACCTATCCCGACCGGCAAAGCACAGGCGAACACGACCAGCATGGCCCATGACCTTCCGCTCGGGACGTGAGAACGATGAAGCACCGCTGCCAATGCGATCGCCATGGGCGCCTTGTGCATCAGCACACCAGCAACAAATGGCAGGTTGGCGCTCACAACGGGGTCGGCGAACGGCAATCCTTCGGTGAACGAGTGCAAGCAAAGGCTGAGCAAGGTGGCCAGGGGCAGGGTGTGGCTATGCCCCCCCTGCACATGAACGTGTCCGTGTTCAATACCTCGGCTAAAGAACTCCAACACCACCTGCAACATGAACCCCCCGAGAACCCAAGGGCCTATGTCATGTCCACCCTGCTCGTACAGTTCAGGAAGCATGTGAACGACCGTGATGCTCAACAGGAAAGCCCCGCTGAACGCCAGAAGCAATTTCACCAGTCCAGTGTTCGCCTCTGTACGACGCACCCATGCACCGGCCGCCAACGGCAATGCTGCGAAGAGCGATGAAAGGAGCAGAAGGTTCATGCGGGTTTATGGGCCCAAGCCACAATTCGTTCTGCGGTCAATGGATCGAACGTGGTTGGTTCAGGACCATTCGTCAATGCATCCAATTGCAAGCCAGCCCTTTCGATCAGGGCACATACTTCCTCTGCCGTCCATGCATGAACACGCTCGGTAAAACGGTGTGATGCCCCCTTGTCGTCCACATGGATGTCCTTCACAATGGTATCGCCTTCCACTCGCCGCTGCAACGTGAAGCGAACACCTCCCTCCATCTGGCAATCTTCCTGTATCAGGTCCTTGCGCACGATAGCACCGTTCAATAGATCCAGAACGAATCGACCACCCGGTTTCAGTGCTCCGGCAGCAGCGTTCACGGCTCGTTGGTCGTCATTACGGTCATTCGAATAACCGAGGCTCGTAAAGAGACACACCACCGCATCGAATCGTTCCTTGGCGAATACCTCACGCATATCATGCACATGGAAGCTCACTTCAGGAACCTCTACCCGCGCATCGGCAACACTACCCTCCGAGATATCGATGCCCGTGACCCGCAAGCCATGTTCCGCGAACCGCAAGGCATGCCTTCCTCGTCCACAACCCATGTCCAGCATCTCATCGCCTTTCTTGAGCCCGGCCTTTTGTACGATCGTGTTCACCCAAGCGCGCGCGTCGTCTTCATCACGATGCCCATAGAGCAACTTGTAATAGCGAGTGCCGAACCAGTCCGTGTACCAGGCCATTTTTCGAATAAGCCGTCGAAAGTAGTGGTGCTTGGGGCCAGACCATACGTTCACAACACCGTGGAAAACTCCAACATCACCAATAGCTCATGCCGACCGAAGCCGGGTTCCTTTGCCTCATAGCTGGATCAACAGCTTGTTAGCCACCCGATGTTGGATCGCGTTTTTGACCTGTACGATACCTTGGAGAAACAGCGGATCATGCTGTCCTTCAAAGGCATCCTTTCGCCTGAATTGGTGACGGCCCTGCTGGGTCTGGTCGAGCGCAAGATGGAAGCGATCGAAGCCGACCCAAGGATTCGAAAACGGGTCTTCAACGTGGTGATGGAATGCCTGCAGAACCTCTACCATCACAATGCCCGTATCGGGTTGAACGAGAACGGCGAGGTAAAAAACGATGAACCTCAAGGGGTGGTGATGATCGCGCACGGTGAGCGGGGCTATTCAGTTCTTACCGGCAACTTCATGGCCAACGGGGAAGTGGAAGGCTTGAAATCGCAATTGGACCGTGTGAACGGTTGTGAACCCGAGCAATTACGTGACCTTTACAAAGAGACCTTGAACGATGGCCGCTATGGTAAAGCTGGCGGCGGAGGCCTTGGGCTTATCGATATCGCCCGCAAGAGCGGGCATAAATTGGAATATGGATTTGTACCGCTGGATGAGGACAATGCCTTCTTCAGCTTGAATGTGAACGTGAACGCTTGATCTGAAAACCATGGCAGCCATTCTCCTTGAAGGGACCCCGAAAACGCCGACCGTCTCGTTCGATGATAACTCTGGATTACTGGAGCTGAAAGGCCGGAGTATTCCGGAGAACAGCATCGAGTTCTACAAGCCGTTGATCGATTGGATCGATCGTTACGCCCGCGACCCCAAGCCAAAGACAACCTTGCACATGCAGTTGGAATATTTCAATACCAGCAGCAGCAAGTGCATTCTGGACGTGTTCAAGAAATTGGAACTCGTGCGCACCACCGGTAACGAGGTGACCGTGCTGTGGCATTATGAGGCGGATGATGAGGACATGCTCGAAGCAGGTGAGGACTACCAAGCGATCATCAACCTTCCGTTCAAGATGATCCAGATCGAGGAGGTCGACAACTCCGGTGCATGACCACTTGGACAGCGCTGAACAAAAAGAAAGAACCCCGGCTCATCACCGGGGTTCTTCAGTAATAAGGTTGTTCCTCAATCCTTCGATCGCTGCCATGGCTTCGTACTCAAACGCTCCATCATTTGTGGGAAGATGTTGAATTTGAGCGCTAGAGAGAGCAACAAGGTCATCAACCAGATAAAAGCGATGTTGGCCCAGAGGGTTTGGACGCGGGACCCGAAGATGCGCTTCACGGGAGCGTAGAAATGCGCTGTGAAAAAGCCTCCGCTCATCGGTTCCACATAGATGGGATCGCTCTTCTGCACCAGTTCTCCACGGGTTTCCACGATCACGTTCACGTCGTTCTTGTTGGTCACGAAATCCGCCAGGCTCTCGTTGCGCTGCTGATCAAGCAATGCGAAGTACGATGTGCGCAGTTCCTGTGTAGCGGTCATACGCGCAATGATGGCTTCCTTGTCGCGTTCAGCTTCGCGATAGACACTGCGGTAGTGATCGGTCAGTGTGATCAGTGAGGCATCCAGGGCATCCAGTGTGGCAAGGTCCAACCCGGCAGGGGTCAACTTGTCCATGCCAGCGAACGTGAATCCGTTCAACACGTTCATTTCCTTGCTCAATTCCGTCCGGATCAACCGAAGGTCATATGTCATTCCACTGAGCGAGGCCTTGCTGTTCAATGCCCTGCGCAATTGGACGCTGCGGTCCTGGAGATCACGGACCCAGAGGTCCTTCTTCCAATTCGCAACCTTCATTCGTTGGTCGGTGCCGTAGAAGATACGCTCGTACTCGTTGTCCTTGTATTGCGCCACGGCCAAGCCTTCGTATGCCCAACGACTGGCCATGATATTGCCGATCCAAGGCACGCTCTTCTCATTGGCGAACCACGGGTGCAATTTGTCGAAGCGAACGATGATGCCGCTGAAAAGCAACTGCGGAATGATCAGCACCGGGATCACGATGTAAATGACTTTGGCACTATTGAAACTAGCGCTCACGTTGAGGCCGAGAACGTTGGCGAAGCAGGCAGTGCTGAAGAACACAGCCCAATGGGCGAATGTCATCCCGTGTATGTCCAATACCAGGTCACCGACCAACGTGAAAAGAAGGGTCTGGATCGCACTGATGATGAAGAGCAGACCGATCTTGCTGAGCAGGTAACTACTGCGACTGAGGGAAAGGAATTTCTCGCGCTGGATGATCTTCTTGTCCCGAATGATCTCCTCGGCAGCAACTGTAAGGCCTATGAACAGAGCGACGATAACCGAAATGAACAGGAACTGGGGGATGTTGTCGTTCCGGCGGAACACATACTCACCAGCCGTGGTTGTGCCCTCTCGGAAATAGCGGAGAAAGAAGGCCATTACAAATGCGAGCGCTGGTGCTTCCAGCAAGTTGATCAGCACATATTGGCGATTGGCCAACTTGCTCAGCAGATCACGCTTGAAGTAAACGAGCATCTGTTTCAACTTGTCCGGCGCTTTGAAGGTGCTCTTGGGTACGGTCGTACCATCCGGCACCTTGCCCACTCGCACTTCCATCTGCGCACGGAACACTTCGTTCCACGCTTCAGGGCTTATGCGCCGTTGGTCGGTTTCAACACCGTACTCATCCACGATACGGGCTTCGAGAATGTCGAAGATCTGTTCCGGGTTCACATTACCACAAGCACCACATTGGCCCACATCGCTGTTCACCTGGCCGGTGACTTTCTTGAAGTAGACCACGGCGTCCACAGGGTCACCATAGTACACCGGATGCCCTTCCTGGTCCATCAGGAGCAAGCGATCGAACAGCTTGAATATTTCCGAGCTGGGTTGGTGGATCACAACGAAGATGATGCGGCCTTTCAGCGCCAGCTCCTTCAGCAGGTCCATGATGTGCTCGCTGTCACGACTGCTGAGTCCACTGGTTGGCTCATCGACAAAGAGCACACTGGGCTCGCGGATCAGTTCCAATGCGATATTCAGGCGCTTGCGCTGCCCTCCACTGATGGTCTTGTCCAAAGGGCTTCCAACTTTCAGGTCCTTGGTCTCATAGAGTCCAAGGGTCTGTAGCAAGCGCAACACGCGCTCCGTGATCTTCTCGTCGGTCTGATCACCGAAGCAGAGCTTGGCGTTGAAGAACAGGTTCTGGAATACGGAGAGTTCCTCGATAAGCAGGTCGTCCTGGCTCACGTGACCGATCACACCCCGGATCTTGTCGCTCTCGGTGTGCACATCAATTCCATTGATGGTGATGCGACCCTTACTGGGCTTCAGGTTTCCATTGAGCACATTGAGCAGCGTACTCTTTCCACTGCCGCTGCCCCCCATGATGCCGATAAGCTTGCCGCTCGTTTCGGCCATGTGCAATTCGTGCAGGCCAACTCTTCCGTTCGGAAACTCGAACTCGATACTGTCCGCCTTGAAAACGAGCCGGTCGCGCCCCTCACCATTGAGAAAACTCGAAAGGATATCGCTGTAATAGATCGGTTGACCTTGTGGTGGCCTCAACGAAGCGCCATTGCTCAGCACGTAGGCTTGGTCGCGAATAACGGACTGTCCGTTCAGCAGCACCCGATCGTTGCCCTGGTAGCGCATCAGGTAAAGTCCAACACTGGGCACATTGAGCACGCGCATCTCGCCTTCCAGACCATGTGCATGCAAGTGCCTCGAATTCGAGGAATCAGCACAGTTCGCTGCATCGATGTACAGCATGTCAGCCATATCCTGGCGCTCATCACCGGCCAGAACGAACGCCTGGCAGCGCTGGAATTCACTACTGGCGATGTTGAACGATTCGGCAACGGTGCTCACGAATTCCTGCTCCTGCTCCCCCACTTCCCCCCCCGCATGGATCAACTCCAGCAAGTGCACCAACACCACGAATTTCTGCCGCTGGGTCAATTCTTCGTTCACCTGCGCGCAGATCTTCAACACCTTCACGCTGTTCAGGCTGGTGCGCTTTCGGCCTTTCTGGCTGGCACCTCCGCTAGAGTGGAACGCGAGCACGAACGATTCAAAGGCCGCCATGTGGGCCATCGCCTGCTCCAGTGTGAATTGCTGGCGAAGGAAACGCGAGACGGCAACACTGCCACTGGTTCCAGCAGATGAAGAGCCATCAACTTTCACGATGATCGCGAAGAGTTGCAGCAGCGCTTTTAGGATCTTTTCACTCATTTCCGGGCACGCCGTTCAATGGCCGAAGCCAGAAAATAGCAGCCCTCTTTACGCCAGGATCAAAGGAAAGTTCTCCGACTTCCTATCCTGTCAACGAAATGAAGGAATGACGCGGCGATCGTGTGATCGCACCACAGGCCCGCTCCGGGGTCCGCTAAACCTCAGGTAACACCAGGAACGCAGAATATGACCCGGACACGGGACAACAAGAGGCAGAGAAAGGCCTTATGAACTACTTCTTGAAACCGATGAGCATCACCGCGCAACCACTGGCGGCTTTGGTCTGGTCCAATTGGGCTTCGATGGTGACATCGATGGTGCTGGCGATCACGAGATCCCAATACGGATCGTTGTTGAACTCCTTATTGGTGTAGAGCACATTACGGTCTTTGTCGTATACGCTGAAGATCAGGTTCCCGTCAGAAAGTCCGCTACAGGCTGCAACCCGATACGTAGTGCCACCGAACAGGGTCAATCCGAATTCGGCGATCTCATCTTCGCGCAAGAGAGCACGGTAGAACTGACCATCAGGAATGTAGGTGGCACTGATGTGTTTCTCACAAACGCTCGCGATGGTATCGCACTGGGCATTGGCCACCGAGCCGAACGAAAGGGCGGCGGCGAGGAAAAGAAGGTTCGTCGTCTTGCACATGGTTCAGGCGGTGATCAGGGTACGGAGCGCTTTCACCTTCGCGGCGATCGCTTTGAACTGTTCAGGTGTCATGGACACTGTGCTTGTACTGTTCACGTAGGTGGTCTTCTTCTCCGCGTCCACAGTGGGTGTCTGGAATTGATACGCGGTAGTAACGCCGGCATAGGCGCTCAATGCATCTTTCAAACCCGCGATCAGCGCACCCTGGCTCTTTTCCGTGTCGGTTCGCTCCAACAACATGATCAGATTCTCGATCGTTTTACGCTGGTCTCCCAAACGATCGGTAAGTGAAGCATCGGACTTCTCATTCGTGTTGCTCAGGGTGAGGTACATCCCTTCGATCCAACCACCGGCCAGCACCAAGGCACTCACATCATCGCGGTTGTTGTTCTTCAGGTACTGATCCGCCATCCGGAAGGCCTTGCCGGTGAAACGGAGCAAACTATCCTCGTTGCTGATGCTCTTCTTGAATCCATCCATCATCTCCTGATCGAAGGCGTTGCTCAACTCCAACTGAGCGCTGATCTTCTGAACGACCTGTAGCGTGTTCAACGCTCGTTGTCCGTCCTTGTGAACCGTCACGTAGGCCAGATCCGCACCGTACGCTCCCAATGCCAGCGAGCGTTGTGCTTTGGTAACGAACTTCTCTATCGCATCCGCCGGCATCGGCAGGCTCTTTTCGTAAGGCAGACCAAGCTTTCTGATCAGCAAGGCGGTCTGGACCGGAGAAGGAATGCTGAAGATCTTGCCACCAATGACCATCAGCCCAGCCTCGGTGGTCTTTGCCGTGGTATCGAGGGTATCGGCATTGGAGGTTCGACCATTATGCTCATCACCGCCACTACCACAGCCGATCAAAGCGATGGCGAGGCTTGTAGAAGCAGCCCAGTTGAGGAATTTGTACGCCATCATGGTACGCGCGTAGCGTTAAGGTTCGGCGCCGAAGGTATGCGCGCAGAATGGGGGGCTTCGGCAGGGGCTTTCTACTTTTCAACACCTCTTTCTGAAGGGTTGTGGACATCCAGCTTCAGATCAACCTCCAAAACGATCGCAAGCATGTTCGATACCTGTATCAGAAAGAAGCACAGGTTGTGAACCCGATCAGCGTTGGAAAGGATCGGCGACTCCAATACCCATTCGCGATACAAAGGCGGCCAACAATGCGTCGCTGTTTTTTCGTAGGGCGATGCGAGGAGGCCTTTGCGCAGCGGGTCTACAGGATCCACCACCCAGAGAATTCATGTGGAAAATGAGCGATCGGATCGAATGGATCCGTAGTATGAAATGGCCTAACGGATCACCGGGGACGCAACCGCGCTCAAAAGCCGGTCATCAAGACCAGGTTCACCAGTTCAATGCCTTGTTGTAGTAGCGAGGAAATCGCACGTGCTTCCGCATCTGGCGATAGTACCTGTCCAATACAGGTGTACTGAGGTCATACAATGAGCGTGCTATCGAACGCTTCTTCAACTTCTTGTTCGGGTCCATGTTGTTCCGGATCGGTGTTCAAGGGTTAGGACAGCACGAACAGCGCCAATGTTGCCTGCCGCCTGCCATCAGCACCACTATTCTATACAGGTCCAACATGCTTTCAGCGGTTCACGTTGCTCATTCGTGTCACGCAGCATCCGATGGATCGACCAGTGATCTTGAGCCAACAACAGGGGCGGCGATCCACGCGGTAGGCGCATAAAACACACCTCGGAAATCCACGCGGTAAACTTGCTCCCCGTGTTCGCCGATCTTATCCTCCCCGTTTCCGTCCCTGGCACGTTCTCCTATCTGGTACCGAGCGAACTGGAAAACAACGTGGCGGTCGGTTGCCGGGTGGTTGTGAATTTCGGAAAAGGCAGAAAGTTGTATTCCGGTATTGTAAGCCGATTGAATGACGGGACTTCACTACTGCCAGCGATCAAGCCGATCCTTTCGGTGTTGGACAATGCGCCTATCGTCACGTCCCAGCAACTCGACCTATGGTACCGGATAAGCGACCACTATATGTGTACGCTGGGCGAAGTGATGTTGGCCGCAATGCCGGGTGCCTTGGTGCTCACGAGCGAAACGCGATTGGTAGCGGCAGCCGATAAACCAACGAATTGGAGCGGGAACAACAAGCACGATGCGTTGATGGACGCGTTGGAGCTGCGCCAGGAAATGAACCTGGGTGAAGCAGGCCAATTGCTCGGGCTGAAGGACCCCATGCCGGTGATCAAACAATTGCTCGATCAGGGTGCGTTGATGATCGCGGAGGAGATCGGCGAAAAATTCACACCGCGCATGGACCGCTTCGTGAAGCTCTCACCCGAGGCTTCAACCGAAGAAGCGCTCCACACATGGTTCGACAAGCTCGACAAAGCACCCAAGCTCCTGGGCATGCTGATGCGCTACGTGGAGATCAGCCAGTGTCTTTCGGAGGAGCCACGCGAAGTGAAGCGGGATCTCCTGCTCCGCTCCACCAGCACTACCGCAGCGCACCTTAAAAAGCTTGTCGAAAAAGGGCTGTTCGTTGTGTATGAGCGACCTGCGGGATCGCTTCCTTCATCCTCAGCCAGGGGCCGGAAAAAGGAGCTCTCCGAAGCCCAGCGTGCGGCCTTGCGAGAAGTTCAGGATGCGCTCCTCGAAAAACCGGTTTGCCTGCTGCATGGCGTCACCGCCTCCGGCAAAACCGAACTGTACATGGAGCTGATCGATGCGGCCATGCAGCGCGGTGAACAAACGCTCTACCTGCTTCCCGAGATCGCGCTCACAACACAAGTTATCGGGCGGCTGCGTGATCGGTTCGGTGATCGCGTAAGCGTTTTCCATTCCCGTCTTTCGCCGCGTGAACGGACAGAGCTTTGGTTGCGCATGCTCAATGATCCCGCAGGCCATCCACTGATGGTGGGCGCTCGTTCAGCCTTGTTCCTTCCCTTCCACAAATTGGGTCTTATCGTGGTGGACGAAGAGCACGATGCCAGCTACAAGCAGCACGATCCATCGCCACGGTACAACGCTCGCGACATGGCCGTGATACTGGCCGGCTTGCACCAGGCCAAGGTGGTACTGGGATCGGCAACCCCCAGCATGGAAAGCTTCTTCAACGCGCACCAAGGCAAATACGGGCTTGCCCGATTGCTCGTGCGACATGGTGATGCCGTGTTGCCCAAGGTGGTTCGCGTTGATCTTGCCGATGCCCAGAAGCGCAAACGGATGCGGGGCTATTTCAGCGAGACCTTGCTCAAGGGGATCGAGGACGCCATTGCCCGGAAAGAGCAAGCCATCATCTTCCAGAACCGCCGCGGATACGTGCCCGTTTGGCAGTGTGAATCGTGCGGTTGGGTCCCCGAGTGTCAGCACTGCGATGTGAGCCTCACCTACCACAAACAACAACATGGCCTGCGTTGCCATTACTGCGGTCGCACCTATCCGCCACCGGTAAATTGTTCCGCCTGCGGAAGCAACCGTTTGCGAATGATCGGCTTCGGCACGGAGAAGATCGAGGAAGAACTCGCGCTGCTTCTACCGGATGCACGCATCGCACGGATGGACCAGGACACCACAAGGGGCAAGCATGCGTTCGAACGGATCCTCTCCCGGTTCGGCGATGGCGATCTCGATGTTCTCGTAGGCACGCAGATGGTGACGAAAGGTCTCGACTTCGATCAGGTCACGGTGGTCGGCATCATCAACGCCGATCACTTGATGCGCTTCCCGGATATGCGCGCGCACGAGCGTGCTTTTCAAATGATGTCGCAAGTGGCAGGTCGCAGCGGGCGCAAACGGGATCCGGGCACGGTCTTCATCCAGGCACGGGACATCCAACACCCTGTGATCGGGTTGGTGGTGGCGCACGATACCGAAGGCATGTACACGCGGGAATTGGAACATCGCCGCGCACATGGCTATCCGCCTTTCACACGCTTGGTACGGTTCACCTTGAAGCACCGTCTCGAAGAACGTGTTTCGCATAGTGCCGAGGCGTTAGCGGCCATGTTGCGCGAACGGCTCGGTGATCGCGTACTCGGTCCTGAACCACCGCCTGTGGCGCGGGTTCGGGACAAACACCTACGGGCAATACTGGTGAAACTGGACCGCAACGCATACCGGTCCGAAAAGGAATTCATGCGGGAAGTCATCGATCGGCTCTTCGCGGAACAAGCACACCGGGCGGTGCAGCTTGTGGTGGATGTGGACCCGATGTGACCGGGAACAGGGACACTCTCTCGGATCAGCACATCTCCTGCAGGGCCTTCCAAAGCGGCGTGTCAGGAGTGGGCGCAATGATGTCTACACGAGCATGGGTGATCGGATGCTTGAACGCGAGCGATCGCGCATGCAACGAGATCGTGCGGTCCGCTTCACCACGCCGCGCACCGTATTTCACGTCGCCCTTGATCGGAGATCCGGCAGCACCACATTGTGCGCGCAGCTGGTGGAACCGCCCGCCTTGCGGAACAAGTTCCATCAGTGCATAGCGCTCGCCTTGCGCCAATTTCTTGTATGACACGATCGCTGGTTCAACATCAACGCTATCGGTAACGCGGGTTTTGTTGTGATGTGTGTCATGTTGGAGCCGATGCTCCCAAACGCCGGAAACGGGAGGCACGCCATGCACCACTGCCCAGTAGCTTTTTGTCACCTGTCGTGAAGCGAACAATGCGTTCAGTGCGGCCAACATTTCCTGACTGCGCGCGATCAGGATCGCACCGCTCACCGGCCGATCCAGCCGGTGCGGAAGTTCGAGCGAAAGATCTTTCGGGAACTGTATCCGCAGTGCGTCCATCAACGAGGGATCACCGGTCTTATCGGGCTGGGCTGGCAACCCACCCGGCTTGTTCACAACGAGCAGGTGCGCATCCTCATAAAGTAGCTCCACTGCGCCCTAGTATTGTTCGTTGTTGTTGGGGAAATCCCTGCCACGCACATCGCGCACATACCCTTCCACAGCACCGGTGATCACCCCGTGCAGATCGGCGTAGCGGCGCAGGAACCGCGGATTGAACTCCTGGTTGATCCCCAACATATCGTGCAGTACGAGTACCTGTCCGTCAACACCACCACCAGCGCCGATGCCGATCACCGGAATGCTTACGCTTTTCGCTACTTCCGCAGCCAGTGTGGCCGGGATCTTTTCCACGACCAGCGCGAAACAGCCAGCCTCTTCCAACAACTTGGCATCGCGCTTCAATCGTTCTGCTTCTTCTTCCTCACGTGCTCGCACCACGTAGGTGCCGAACTTGTAAATACTCTGCGGCGTAAGGCCCAAATGCCCCATGACCGGAATACCTGCCGTGAGGATCCGCTCTACACTGTCCAACACTTCCTGCCCACCTTCGAGCTTCACCGCATGCGCCCCGCTTTCCTTCATGATGCGAATGGCGGAATTGAGCGCACCCTTTGAATTGCCCTGGTACGTTCCGAACGGAAGATCCACAACGATCAAAGCCCGGGAACAACCACGAACTACCGCAGCCGCATGATAGATCATCTGGTCGAGCGTGATAGGCAATGTGGTCTCATGCCCGGCCATCACATTGCTGGCGCTATCACCAACCAGGATCACATCGATGCCGGCACCATCCACCAATCGCGCGAGCGAGTAATCGTATGCGGTCAGCATGGCGATGGGCACACCGGATTGCTTCATTTCCTGAAGCACATGGGTGGTTATTCGTTTGGCTTCCTTGGGGGCAGTGCTCATGTGCTGCACGCCGGAACCCGGCGCGGGTGTTGGTACGAGGGTGGTCCGTGGAAAAGGACGGCAAAGCTAACCGTGCCGGGTTGGGATGGACCGGTAGCGCGGAGCCCCCGGTTGGCGACCGCTTGACCATTGAGTGCGGGATGATGCTCCTATATTTGGGCGCAATGAAGAACCGTTCGATCGCCTACCTCGCCCTCGGCCTTTCCGCCAGCTCTTTTTTCAGTGGTTGCAGTACGGATCTGGATGTGCAAGCACCCTATAAGGAGATCACGGTGGTGTACAGCCTGCTCAACTGGCAGGATGATACCCTCTGGATCAAGATCAATAAGGCCTTTTTGGGTGATGGGAACGCCTTCGATTACGCGCAGATACCCGATTCGAACGAATATTCCGATGCCCAGTTCAGTGGAGTGCTCGAACAAGTGACGGAGTCCAATGGTACGCTCACGGCACCCATCCAAAGCCGGATCGTGAACAGGCCGGTGGGAATTTTCAACGGGCCGGAGCACAAGATGTACTTCGTAACGAAGGCGCAATTCGGGGGTGTTCTGGAAGAAAGCGCGACCTACAACTTGATCATGACAGCGAAGGGGAATGCTGTTCGCGCAAGCACACTTCTGGTAGAGGATTTCTCCATTCGTGCCACCACAGCGAACATCACAACCCTCATCGCCTTCCGCACTGTTGGGGGAGCGTACAGCTCTTTTGAACCCCGATGGAATATCGCCAGGAACGGAAAACGCTACGAAGTCTCCTATCGGTTCAACTATGATGAGGTGAGTTCGGGCGGAGCAATAACGGCCAAGAGCTTTACCTCCAAGATCGGTACGGTGATCTCCGATGGAAGTCCGGGAGCTGAAATAAATTCATCGTTGAATGGTGAGCTCTTCTACCAGACCGTAGGCACCAATGTGGCAGCGAATGCGGGCCCGGACGTGGTGAAGCGCGTTTTCCAGGGCATCGAGCTCCTTTGGTCCGTTGCAGGGCCAGATCTGCACACATACTTGATCCTCGCGAACCCGATCAGCGGTGTTGTGGAAGAACGACCTGATTATTCGAACGTGGAGAATGGCTATGGCCTCTTCTCCAGTCGTCTGTTCAAATCGGTACCCGCAGAGGGCGAACCGAACGCGAACTACTTCGATCGCAAAAAGCTCAGTGATGCCTCGAATGCGGAACTGAGGGACGGGCCGTATACGAATTCATTGAATTTCTGCATCCCGGGCGATGCGAACTGCCCGTAAGAGCCTGTTCGGTTGCTACCCCGCTGTCCTTTTGACAGCCCTGTGCTAGAGGTTGCATAAACACATTCCTGCCATTTCGACCTTGATCGAAGCACTTGCTCGAAAGGCACGGTGGTTGACAGGCGAGGCCAAATTCGTACAGCCTAATATTTCAAGCTAGTAAGGGTTCGAGCTCCGGATGAAGATCCGGAGCCGGCCCTCAACAACACCAACAACATGAGCAAGATCATCGGTATCGACCTGGGCACCACCAACAGCTGTGTTTCCGTAATGGAAGGCAGCGAACCTGTGGTGATCTCGAACAGCGAAGGCAAACGCACAACCCCCAGCATTGTAGCCTTCATCGAAGGTGGCGAGCGCAAAGTGGGCGACCCTGCCAAGCGCCAGGCCATCACCAACCCGCGCAACACGATCTATTCGATCAAACGCTTCATGGGCAACTCGTTCGACGAGAGTTCAGTGGAAGCAGGCCGCGTTCCCTACGAAGTAGTGCGTGGCGAGAACAACACACCGCGTGTGAAGATCGGCGACCGCCTATACACGCCGCAGGAGATCAGCGCGATGGTCCTTCAGAAAATGAAGAAGACCGCCGAAGATTACCTCGGCACCACGGTTACTGAAGCGGTTATCACCGTACCTGCCTATTTCAACGACGCACAGCGCCAGGCCACCAAGGAAGCTGGTGAGATCGCGGGCCTCCAAGGTGCGCCGCATCATCAACGAACCTACGGCCGCAGCATTGGCATACGGTCTCGACAAGAAACACAAGGACCAGAAGGTTGTGGTGTTCGACTGCGGTGGCGGAACCCACGACGTAAGCGTTCTGGAACTGGGCGACGGTGTGTTCGAAGTGAAGAGCACCGATGGCGACACGCACCTGGGCGGTGACGATTTCGACCAGACGATCATCGACTGGTTGGCAGAAGAGTTCAAGAACGACGAAGGCATCGACCTGCGCAAAGACCCGATGGCGCTGCAACGCTTGAAGGACGCCGCTGAAAAAGCCAAGATCGAGCTCAGCAGCACCACCACGAGCGAGATCAACCTGCCATACATCATGCCTGTGAACGGCATCCCGAAGCACTTGGTGCGTTCGCTGAGCCGTGCGAAGTTCGAACAGCTCGCCGACAGCCTGATCAAGCGCACCATCGCTCCTTGCGAGAAGGCCTTGAAGAATGCCGGCCTCACCCCTTCACAGATCGATGAAGTGATCCTGGTAGGTGGTAGCACGCGCATCCCGGCCATTCAAGAAGCCGTGAAGAAGTTCTTCGGCGGCAAAGAGCCGAGCAAAGGCGTGAACCCCGACGAAGTGGTGGCCGTAGGTGCTGCCATCCAAGGTGGTGTTCTCTCCGGTGACGTGAAAGACGTGCTCTTGCTCGACGTTACGCCACTGAGCCTCGGTATCGAGACCATGGGTGGTGTAATGACCAAGTTGATCGAGGCCAACACCACGATCCCTACCAAGAAGAGCGAGACCTTCAGCACAGCCAGCGACAGCCAGCCCAGCGTGGAGATCCACGTACTGCAAGGCGAGCGCCCCATGGCCGCAGGAAATCGCAACATCGGTCGCTTCCACTTGGATGGCATTCCACCAGCACCACGCGGCACGCCGCAGATCGAGGTCACCTTCGACATCGACGCCAACGGTATCCTGCATGTTGCCGCCAAGGACAAGACCACTGGCAAGGAGCAGAGCATCCGCATCGAAGCCAGCAGCGGTTTGAGCAAGGACGACATCGAGAAGATGAAGAACGAAGCCAAGGCCAACGCCGACGACGATCGCAAAGCCCGCGAGCGCGCCGACAAGCTGAACGAGGCCGACAGCATGCTCTTCCAGATGGACAAGAACCTGAAGGAATACGGAGACAAGTTGCCAGCCGACAAGAAGCAACCGATCGAAGACGCCATCGCCAAACTGCGCGTTGCGCACACGGCACAGGATCTTCCGGGCATCGACAGCGCCATGGCCGAATTGAACACCGTGTTCCAAGCCGCCAGTCAGGAGATGTACGCTGCAGCCCAGCAAGCACAGGCCAGCGGTGCCCAGCCGGAAGCCAACACCTCGAACTCGAAAGAGCAGGAAGTAACCGATGTGGACTTCGAAGAAGTAAGCAACGAGAAGAAGTAAGTCCATTTCCACTGAACGAAAAGCCCCTTGGTCGCAAGACCGAGGGGCTTTTGTTTGGCGCATGGTGCCGTGCGCGTCCCGTCACTGCGGCCCTGAGCCGCAGTCCCGGCTGATTGCGCGTCCTCGTCACTGCGGCCCCGAGCCGCAGTCCCGGCTCATTGCACGTCCTCGTCACTGCGGCCTGCGCGTCCTCGTCACTGCGGCCCCGAGCCGCAGTCCCGGCTCATTGCACGTCCTCGTCACTGCGGCCTCGAGCCGCAGTCCCGGCTGATCCTTTCAACTCCCACTCCTCGCTCAGGTCTTTCCAATGCGAATTCATCGCAACCACCAATGCATCCTTCCATTCGCGCTTCCAGTTCTTCAGTTGTTTTTCCCTGGTGATCGCAACACGTATGTCGCTGTGCTCCTCGAACCAGATCAACTTGTCGCAGTTGTAGCGCGCAGTGAAGGAGCTCGGGTACTTCTTCCGCTTGTGCTCTTGCACGCGTTGGATCAGGTTGCTCGTAACGCCTGTATAGAGCACGCTATTCCATCGATTGGCCATCATGTACACCCAAGAACTTGGCATTGAGCGAAGCTAACCGGCAGGTTTGATACTCGTTGCGAGTCCTCGCTACCACGCCCCCCGTGCGTCCTCGTCACTGCGGCCCCGCGCAGCCCGGCTCGTTGAGCGTGCGTTGGAGGGTCCCGGGGTGCCGGGGATGGGGGGGTCAAGCCCGTCCGGCGTATGGAGTGCGCGTCCTCGTCACTGCGGCCCTGAGCCGCAGTCCCGGCTCGTTGAGCATGCGTTGGAGGGTCCTTAACAAGCCGGGATGACGGGTCAAGCCCGTCATGACGTATGGGTCAAGCCCGTCATGACGTATGGAGTGCGCGTCCTCGTCACTGGCCTTCGTGCCCTACTTCCCAACCTGGGCGGTCTCGCTGACCTTACCGTCGATGTATCGCTCGGTGCTGTCCACAATGCCTTGCTCGGTGTAGTAGGTCCACTCACCGATGCGTTGTGAATCGAAGCGACGCGGGTTGAACTGCGATCGGCCAGCGATGCGAACAACGCCACTGGGCCAGTACTCCTTCTGCTCGAAGATCACCTTCCGCTTATCAATGATGTGCAGGGTGCTGATGGGTTTGCCATCTTCGGCGAAAAGGTCCATCATGGTGTAGTACGGATCTTCGGGATGCTTCTGCTCCTCGTAGCGCAACTGGCCATTGGGGTAATGATCCGTGTAATGCAGGGCATCGCCGCTCACGTAATCCACTTCGGAGCGCACGTTGCCATTGTCGTGGTAGGTGCGCAGCAGGCACTTGGTATCGCTGGTCACCTTGAACTCGCGCTCCAACTTGCCGGCAACGTGGTAGTTCTTGTACACCAACAATTGGCCATCCTTATAGTAGCCGCGGTGCAGCAACTGGCCGTTCGGGTAATGGTCTTCCACCCAGCCGGTGCAGGGCGAGCCGTCGCAGAAGCGCACAGAATCGCCACCCAGAGCGGCATTCAGTGGTTCATACGTCTCAATGGCATCGGTGCCATCAGCAGCGGTTTCGTCGTGTACGTATTGCTCGTCGGCCACCATCAAGGTGGTATCCCCCTGCGCCCTTAACTGGCCATGCAGAGCTGTGAGCAACAGCACCGGCCAATGAACGGCTTGTAGGTTTCTGGACATTCGAGAGGATCCACGAGAGATCTACCCCTGCTACGGTTGTTCGCTAAAAAGGGTTGTGGCCTCGTGGTTTCCCCCTACCTTGGCAGGGCCCGAAAAAGCCGAAAAGCCGCGGAGCTACTGGCCTTTCACCCCGGAACACACATAGAAGCCAGCACAAAAGAGACGCACTACGCACCTTTGTTGATCTGGTTGCCTCTTGTTGAAAAAAAAATAATTTGTGTGTTTGCCGTTCACACCTTTTACATTGGGCAGCGCTTAACCAGCCCCAACTCTACTTATACCCAACGAAAACAACTGTTCATCGACTCGAAAGAGCAACGTTGACCAACACAGAACCCATACGTAACGCACCAACAGAACCGATCCTTGTCTGGAACGGATCTTACCAACGGTGGTGGCCCGGCAGCCACCAAGCTCCCTTCACACCCAAACCAAAACCTAGAACATGAATTGTAAAAACTCGACAACTCCACGGCGAACGTCGTGGTTCGCCATGGTATGGGTGCTTTGCACCCTGTTGTCTGCCAACTTAGGTTGGGCTCAACCGCTGTGCAACACGAACGTACCAAACAACGCGCAAAATGGCGTTACGTTCAACTTCATCAACACCAATGCCTTCGCGGTTACGATCACAAGTATTGATTGTTCCGTGACAGCAGGTACAGGGGCCGTCGCGACACTTTGGTCCAAGCCTGGTGCTATCGCGGGTCCCCCGGGCACCATCAGCGGTGCCAATGGCTGGACCGCGGGTCCCTCCAGCGCGCCCTTTAACGGGACTGGTGTCACCGTCAACGTTCTAAGCGGGTTGAGCCTGAACGTCCCTGCCAACAGCACCATGGGGCTGGCGTTGAACATCGCCGGTCCCACCTTGCGGTATGTGAACCTACCAGCGGGGGTCGTTAATGTATCCGGAGGTGGATGCACCCTGCAAACAGGCACCGGGATATCCTTCGGCGGCTGGCCAACTCCCGCCTTCACGCCACGAGGATTCATCGGCTGTGTCAACTTCCAAGCAGCTGTTCCGTGCGCCTCAACACCGAACCCCGGCAATACAACCGGCCCTTCCGCTGCCTGCACGGGTGTAGCCTTCAACGTTGGTTTGCAGAACGCGACCACTGGAACAGGCGTATCCTACCAATGGCAGTTTGACAACGGCGGTGGTATGACCAACTTCGGTACCAACAGCCCAACACAAACGGTTACCCAATCGGTTGGTACATCTTATCAGTGCATCGTAACCTGTGCGGGCAACGGCTCCACCACTTCGAACGTGTTGGCAGTTGCCATGAACAGCTTCCAGAACTGTTACTGCGGTTCGGTAGCCCAGTTCGCGGCTGACGAAGAGATCTATTCCGTCACAGTGAACGGTTTCACCAACGGAAACGGCGCTGCGGATTGTAATATCGCCGCACCCGGCCCCGGATCCATCGCCGATCGATACGCGAACTACACGACCCTAGGCAGCCTTTGGACCCTACCGCAAACAGCTTCCGCCAGCTTTAGTGTGCAGGAGGACGAGTGCAATGCTGGTACGTACTATGCGTTCGGTACAGCTATATGGATCGACTATGATCAAAGTGGTTCCTTCGAACTGAGTGAGCGCGTGTTCGCCGAGCCGTTCACGTTGGCAGGCCCGCGTGCCATCGTAGGCTCTTTCGTTGTGCCTAACACGGCTACGCTGGGAGTTACCCGCATGCGTATCACAGTGTCAGAGACCGAGATCGGAACGAACATCTCCCCTTGCAGTTCCGCTTCGTATTTCTACGGCGAAACGGAAGACTATCTGGTCACTATCACGGCTCCACCTAGTTGTCAGGCACCTGTAGCTTCTGTTAGCAACATAACCACAACCAGCGCGGATGTCTCGTGGACCTGCGGTGGCTGCACGGGTACTTACTATGTTGAATACGGTGCTCCGGGCTTTACGCCTGGCTTGGGCGCTTCTGCTGGCACGGGTACTATTTTGGCTGGCAGCCCATTCGTTGGCACCGGTCCTGTAACGATCAATGGACTTACTGGGCTTACGAACTACAGTGTTGTGGTGCGCCAAGAATGCACCCCGGGGGTGTTCAGCGCGAACTCGGGTGCTGTGAACTTCTCCACGCCATGTGCTGCGGGTAGCTGCAACTACATTGTTCGTATCGGAGACATCTTCGGTGATGGCTGGGATGGTAGCCAATGGGAACTTCGCCAGAACGGTATTACCGTAGCGGTGATCGGACCCCAATTAGCTCTTGGTTGCGGCCCTGTTGATATTCCTGTTTCGATCTGTAGCGGATCAGCGATCTCGTTGCATTGGACCGTGGTTGGTGGCTTCACTACCGAAAAAGCACTGCAGCTGTTCGATCCGTTCAGTGTGTTGGTATATGACTACCGTGGAACGTCGGGATCAACTGGTTGCCCCGGTGTTAACTGGACAAGTGCGAACAACACGGTTCCTGGTGTTTTCCCAACACTGATGTACTCGGGTGTTTCCAACTGTACACCACCAGCTTGTGCACAACCTACTACTGTTTCTGCTTCGAACGCCACCATAAACACGGTGGATGTGAACTGGACCTGTCCAAGTTGTACGGGTGTCTTCTATGTTGAATACGGTGCTCCCGGCTTTACACCTGGAACCGGCGCAGCTGCTGGCACAGGAACACTGCTTCCAGGCGGCCCTTTCATCGGTGGTCCTGTTACCATAACGGGCCTTACGGCCAGCACAGCTTATGCGGTAAACGTTCGCCAAGAGTGTACACCTGGTGTGTTCAGCAACAACACACAAGCAACATTCTCTACGGGTGCTGCAGGCGATGTGTGCGCTACCGCGATCGACCTAGGTACACTCACCAGCCCATTGGCCAGTACGACCACAGGAGCGTTAGCGGATTATTCGAACGCGTGCAATGGGAACTCTTCTCCAGAGCTCTTCTATTACATCAATGTTCCAAATGGGGCCACCTTGACCATTGGGCAAACCAGCAATGGCTATGATTCAGAGATCTATGTGTTCTATGGTCCTACATGCCCAGGTACAACACAGATCGCCTGCTTCGATGATCCCGATATTCAGGACGTTATTTGGACGAATACCACGGGTTCTGCACAAATTGTATGGTGGGTTCAGGACGGTTGGAACTCCGCAACCGACTTCGGCACGTTCGTGCTCGCTTGGAACGTGCAGTTGCCATTACCCTGTGCAACTCCGTCGGGTGTTGGTGTTAGCTTGGTTACGGCCACAACAGCAACTGTGAACTGGACCTGCGCCTCGTGCACTGGAAACCAGTTCCATGTGGAGTACGGTCCAACCGGCTTTACTCCCGGCTCGAATAACCTTCCGAACGGAGGTATTGTAGTGACAACACCAACAAGCCCGCTGTTGTTGACAGGGTTGAACCCAACCACCGCATACCAAGTGTACGTGCGCCAAGATTGCAACAACGTAGGCGACGCATGGAGCTATAATAGCTCACCCGTTGTTTCCTTCACTACGCCTGCGCTTCCGCCTGCGAACGACGCTTGCACGGACGCGATCCAGGTGACATGCGGAACGGTGATCAATTCGAGCAACGTTGGAGCCACCCCGGATGGACTGCCCAGCCAGAGCGGCACATTCCCACTGAATATTGAAACGGGCGTCTGGTACAAGTATGTGGGTGATGACCAGCAAGTGACGCTGGATCTTTGCAGCAGCACCTTGGATACACGGGTTCACGTGTTCCGTACAGCGACAAACTGTTCATCGCTCACACCATTCGGTGGGAACGATGACAACTGCGGACTGAACGGATGGCGCTCCTTCTACACCTTCGGGGCGGTCACGGGCTTCACCTATTACATCGCGGTTGACGGATTCGGCAGCCAGACAAATACGTTCAACATGACCGTCATTTGCGCTCCGCTCTGCACCCCGACCGTGGCCAATGACCTGTGCATTGATCGCCAATTGATCACCATGAGTAACAACTGCTCGCCAGTTGGTGGCAATCTCGGATGTGCTACATCCACGGGTGGTGCGAATCCCGCCTGCATCGGTGGGTTGAACACATTCCCGGATGCGTACTTTGAGTTCGTGTCAACCGGACCCGACGCCTACATCAATCTGACCTCTGCCAACCCCAATCTGGGCTTCGTGCTTTACGCTGGCACTTCGTGCGTAACAACGCCCGAATTCTTTTGCAGCGCGGTGATAACCTCAGGTGTTCCGACACTGGTGACAGGGCTTACAACGGGCGCTACGTACACCTTGCGTGTGCTCCAGCCGATCGCCAACGCGGGAACTTTCACACTGTGCGTGCAGAAGCTGGATGTTAGCGATGACCCTTGCACAGCGGTTGCGATCAATTGTGGTGACCTGCGTTTCGGTCGCACGGTCGGTCGCTTGAACAACATACCTGCAGGTGCCTGCCCATACAATGGCTTGGCCAGCACAGGTGGTGTGAACTACTTCTCCTACACAGCACTTGCTGATGGTGATGTGCGCTTTACCACTTGCGGACAAACGAACTTCGATTCGCGTATCTCCGTGTTCGACGGTGCATGCACGAGCTTGAGCTGCAACGTGATGAACGACAACTCCGCAGGTTGCCCAGGTGGCAGCAGCGAAGCTGAAGTTCGCGCGGTAAATGGCCAGACCTACATCATCATGGTGCACGGCGCTGGTGCTCTCGAAGGCACTTACCAGTTGAGCGTTACCTGCCCAGGCAGTTACTGCGCGCCTTTGGAGGCCAACGATCGTTGCCCCAACAGTGAGAACGTACCTGTAAGCGTTATCGGTGATGGCACGCTGCCAACAGAAGAGGTACAGACTTGCTCGTACGCCGATGCTCCTACGGGTTGCTCGGGTCCTGATATGGTGCAAGGTGTGTGGTTCGACTTCGCCACCACCAGCAACACGTCGTACGATGTGTACATCGCTGCGAACAACACTGATCCGCAATACACGGCCCAGAACATGAACATGGCCCTGTACAGCGGTGCATGCAACGTGGGAGGCGCCAGCGGCGCCAGCGGCGAGGTGTTCTGTTTCACCAACTGCCAAGGCACGCTCACCTTGCCAGCGTTGACACCGAACAGCACCTACCGCTTGTTGGTGTACAATACGGGCAACACGGCCGAGGGTACCTTCGGCTTGCGCATGAGCCGCCCAGGTTTCAACGATGCGGGTATCGCCCAAGTGGATGCTCCTGTCGGCAATATCTGCGATGGTATCATCTTCCCACAAGTGTGGTTGAAGAACTACGGTGAGAGCCCATTGACCAGCGCGCAGATCATTTCGCGTATTGATGGCAGCATCGTACAGACCGAGGCATGGTCCGGCAGCCCGATCGCTCGTGGCGACAGTATCCTCGTGGTGCTTGATCCGATCAACTCCCCTCTTGGTTTGCATTCCTACAGTGCTGAAACCAAATTACCGAACGGTGCTGGTGATGAGTTGGCATCCAACGACTCCAAACTGACCAGTTACGACGCAACAGGCCAAACTGTGAAGGTGCGTGTGCGTGCGGACAACAACCCCAACCAGATCAGTTGGACCATCTTTGATGCGTTCTTCTTCCCTGTAGGACAAAGTGTTCCGGGCCAGTATACCGCTGGCGAAGTAGGAACTACCTCGGTCTGCTTGCCAACCACCTTGGGTAATTGCTTCTACTTCTTCATGTTCGACGCTGGCGGAGATGGTATCTGCTGCCTGAGCGGAAATGGAGATTGGGAACTGCGCGATGTACTGGACCGTAGAGTATTGCGGGACAATGGTGAGTATTCGGGCCAGTCTCCTGCTCTTGCGCCAGCAACAGGTGGTTACTTCGCCCATGAGTTCTGCCTGCCGTTGGGACCAACCGCTCCGCTTGTAACCGAGTGCGGCATCTTCAACAACCTGATGAACAACAAGGTGTACTGCAACGCGGTAGCTGGTGTGGTAAACTACCAGTTCGAGTTCAGCAACCCGGATGCAGGCTTCCGCCGTCGTATCGGTTTGCCACGGACCTATGTGAAGTTCAGTGAGATGGTAAGCAATCCGCTGACTTTCGGAGTCACTTACTTCTGCCGCGTCCGGGGCGATCAAGGTGCCGCAGGTTACTTGGATGACTTCTTCGGTAACGGTTGCGAAATGGCCTTGGCCCCTGTGCAACCGATCTGCACGGAGCTCATCAGCACACCTGGCCCAACGTTCTCCTGTGGTGCTACGAAGGCTTTCGGAGGAAGCAGCAAGATCTGGGCACAACCCGTTGTGGGAGCCACCCAGTACCGCTTCAACTTCAGCAACGTAGGCGAAGGCTACAACCGTAACGTGTTGGTCTCGAGCTATGTACTCCTGTTGAGCTGGGTAACCCAGCCGCTGGTGAACGGTAGCACGTACGATGTGAAGGTGGAATGCTTTGTCAGCGGTGTTTGGTCAGGTTACTGTGGCGCTACGTGCCAGCTGACCATCGTCAATCCACCTGCGTTCAACAACACGCACAGCCGTGCTTCGGAGACCTTGGTTGACGAGAACAGCGGTGTACAGATGTGGCCGAACCCAGTTGGGGACGGACGTGTGAACGTGCAAGTGAGCGACCTGAACGAGGAGATCGAGCACGTTACGATCGACGTGTACGATGTGTTCGGAAAGCGTGTGATGAGCGAGACCCCGGTAGTATCGGGCGAAACGTTCAACTACGTGCTGAACCTCGACAAGAGCATGGCCGCCGGTGTCTACACGGTGAACATCACGATCAACGACCACGCATACACGCAGCGCCTGAGCGTGCAGTAAGCTGATCGTCCCACTATTCGCAACAGCGCCCCGCCGAAAGGTGGGGCTCTGTTTTTTTCAACACCCCCTTGTTATGATCGATGAACCTGCTACTTTACGTGCCAATTGATCGAACTATCTGTACCAATTCAAACCAGATAGCAGGTGTCTCTATCGGATCCAGAAAAAAATACACGGACACCACCTTGTCGAAAGCACGCTTGAAGCCACTGAAACCCCGAAAACCAAACCCTAAAACCAAGATCATGAACAAAACCATACGCGCCCTGTGGAAGTCAGGGCTGATGGCGATCGGCCTGTTGGTCGGTGCCACGGCAAGTGGGCAAAACTCTCGAACGATCGCCACGAATCTGGGAACTAGTGGCAATGGCCCAATGGGGACGGCTGCGAACCATGCTGGCGAGTATATCTACCTCGCCTCCGAGATCGGCGGGGACATGACCATCACCGGGATCAACTTCGCGATTAACGCAGGAACGCTGACCCAAACATTCGGAAGCGTCAACCTTTATCTGAAGACTGTCGGCGCCACATCCACCTTGGCAACTGGCATATACAGTACTGCAGGATACACTTTGGTATATACCGGCCCAATGGTTTGGACAACCAACGGATTCGCTGGTGTTCCAATTACTCCGTTCGCATACACCTTGGCCGCGGGCAACTTGGAGCTTCTGGTTACCCGCACCGAAGGTGTGACCCATGCAGGGGTGAGTTTCATGTGCGCAACCGGGAACGCTGTGAGTGGCGGAGCGGCCCTTACCTGTCGTCGTTTCAATGGAGCGGGTGCTCCAGTGAGCGGTACAACCTCATTGACCCAAAGCAATTTCCGCGCGGCGATCCAATTGGTTGGTAACCTGGGTCCCTGCGGTGCGACTTTTCCGCAGGATTTCAGTTCCACGTTCTTCCCACCTGATTGCTATGAAACGAGCCACGCTTGGGATCTGCGCAATGCCGCCAATGGTTTCGCAGCGGCTGGCACAGGCTCTGTCCTCTGGCAATGCTTTAGCGCTCCAGTCGGTCAGGTCATGACCTTGAGCACGCCTACTTTTACGCCGTTCGGGGTCCCCAAACAGCTGAACTTCGATGTGGCCGGTGCCGAATTTACGGGCAACGCCTCGCCGGATCAACTCTTCGTGGAAGCATCCACGGATGGTGGCCTTACATGGCCCATCACCTTGGCCAGCATGACCAATGCCATCGGTGGTGCGTTGAATCCACTCGGCACTTCCATCACCACAGGATACGTTCCCACGACTGCAGCAGAATGGGCTACTCGTTCGTTCATCTTTTCTGGTACGGTGAACCGCATTCGTTGGCGCGGTGTATCAGCGTTCGGCAACAACTTCTTCGCTGATAACATCACAGTTACCGACCCCCCCTCTTGCTTGGAGCCATCGGCGGTTGCCATATCGAACATCACCACTACCTCGGCTGATGTGAGCTGGGCCTGCGCCGGTTGCACGGGTACCTACATTGTGGAATACGGCGTACCCGGTTTTGTACCTGGTTCAGGTGCAAGTGTTGGCGGTGGCCTTGGTATCGTTACCTCAGCTGGTTTATCGGCTAACATTCCAGGGTTGACCGGATCTACGCCCTATGATGTGCACGTTCGTCAGGAATGCACACCGGGTGTTTCGTACTCTACAAACACACCTGTGACCAGTTTCTTCACGTTATGCAGCGGTGCTTCGTGCAACTATTCGTTCCACCTTACGGACAACTACGGCGATAGCTGGAACGGGGCTCAAATAGAGGTGAAGATGAACGGCGGTGTCGTTACCACGTTGGAGCTTGTTGATCCATGTGAGGCCACGGTATCAGTACCTCTCTGCGAAGGAGCAACGATCGAACTTGTTGTCACGAATTTGGGTGCTTTCCCGGATGAAGTAGGTATGACCATGTTCGATCCATTCGGAGGTGTTCTGTACGAGCAACGCGGAACTTCTTTCTATCCTGGCAACTGCCCTACCACCTACCCGAACCCAGGGGTGCCTGCTGATCTTACTTTGGGTCTGCATTTCAGCACCATTGGCAACTGCACGCCTCCACCTTGCGTGGATCCACCAGTAGCTGGCACGATCAGTGCCACCGCATCTGTGGTGTGCACGGGCACAACAAGCACGCTCACCATGAGCAACGGCGGTGCCACCGGTTTGACCCGCCAATGGCAGGAATCGAGCACTGGCATCCTGGGTTCTTGGACCAACATCGGCGGAGCGACCAACCAGTCGTACACAACAGCTCCCCTTCTGGCACCCAACTATTACCGGTTCTACCTGGATTGCGGCGCAGGTTCTGATACCTCGGCGGGCTTCCTGGTGGATGTGAACTTGTTGGCTTGTTACTGCACGCCAGTTCACACCTTCGATTGCTTCAACGGGAACATCGTGAACGTTACGTTGAACACGTTGGCCAACCCTACCGTGTGCAATACGCCGGCTTATGAGGCCTTCCCACAATCGGGCGCAACAACCACTTCCTTGGAGCGCGGTGTTACCTACCCACTGGGCGTAACGTGCGATGACAACTGCATCATCTCGGTATGGGCCGATTGGGACCACAACAATGTGTTCGACACGTACGAATGGACCCAGGTAGCGCTTTCAACCACAGCGAACACGGCAGTATCTGTTGGTCTATCGGTTCCTCTTAGCGCAGTGCTGGGCACAACGCCTGTGCGCATCCGGTCGCGCTTTTCGGGTAACCCGAACGGCCCCACGGATGCTTGCGGAGCCATGGGTTCTGGTGAAGCGGAGGATTATTTGATCACCGTAACTCCTGAGCCAGCCTGCTTGCCTGCTTCGGCCTTGGTATTCAGCAACGTTTCGCAATTCGCATTCGATGTGAACTGGACGAACGGTGCGAACAGCTGCGGTACAGCAACCTACGTGGTGGAATATGGCCCAGCTGGGTTCGTGCAGGGCACAGGTACTTCGTTGCCTGCGGTTCTTGCTGGTCCGGTTTCTATCACCGGCCTATTGGCTGCAACCCAGTACGATGTGTACGTAACCCGCGATTGCACGCCTTGCGGTGATGGCCCTGGTCTGAGTTCTTCAGCCTCGGTTGTCACCTATCCTGATTGTGCTACGGCCCAGCCGATCAACTGCCCATCGGGCGTTGGTTTGTTCGGCGCCAACAGCCAGGGTGCGTGGAACTTCGTAGAGCCTTTGTTCGGTTTCACCACGGTGGGTGCTGAGCAATTGTTCTCCCTCTCGGCCAGTGTACTGGGAACCTACTCGATGAGCTTGACCGCGAACGCTGGGAACAGCATCGTGGCCATCTACATCAAGGACCAGACGTTGGGCTGCGATGCGAACAACTGGACCTATGTGGGAACGAACCAGTTCACGGTGCAGAGCTTCAACTTCCCGATCGTTGCAACAGGCAACTACTACGTGCTTGTTGATCCAGTGTCTTCGGGCTTGGATATCAGCACGTACATCGTGACCTTCGTTTGCCCTGTGCAGAACATCGATTGTTCCACAGCGGAAGCATTGGTCTGCGGCTCATCCGTTCAGAGCAGCACGGCTGGTTTGGCGAACACGTTGCCACCAACAGCCTGCACGTTCGTGAATGCGAGCACAGGTGGTTCAGTATGGTACAGCTTTACCTCACCAACTGCCCAAGAAGTAACTGTGAGCACCTGCGGTATCGCCCAGTTCGATACACGCCTCAGTGTGTTCCTGGCAGCTCCGGATTGCAGCACCTTGCAGTGCGTTGCGCTGAACGATGACGGTACGGGTTGCCCTGACTTCAGTAGTGAAGCGAGCTTCCTCGCAGCACCTGGCAGCTTGTACTACATCGCGGTACACGGCTTCGGTGCGGATGAAGGTTTCTTCCAGATGGCTGTGATCTGCGCGCCACCGTGCACACCTGCAACCACGAACGACGCATGCAGCGTTGCCGAAGCTCTTACGCCTGCGCTCGATGACGGATCCGGTGTACCTACGCCTGGCAGCAACGAATGCGCCCATGGCGACCAGAACACCGGTTGCGATGCGTTCGGAGCCATGCAAGGTGTGTGGTACAGCTTCAACAGCGGCCCCAACAGCATCATGTTCATGGACCTGCTCACATTTACCCAGGACCCTCTTCTCGTTGCTTCGGACATGAGCTACGCCCTCTTTGATGGAGGTTGCGACGGTGGCTTGGGTGCCTTGAACGAGTTGGATTGTGCGGTTGGTGCTGACGGCTTCGGCACCGTGTTGCCAGCCCTTGTGCCAAACACCAACTACCTGCTCAATATCTGGAACGATGGTGCGAACGCTGCAGGTTCCTTCTCGATCCTGTTGCGCCGCCCCGGTATGGATGATGCGGCTATTGACACGATCCTTCAACCCGATGGATCCCTGTGTACCACGGTTATCGTACCGGAGGTGCGCTTGCGTAACAATGGTGAGAACCCGCTGACCAGTGCGACCATCACCTACGACATTGATGGCGGTACGCCACAGGTGTTCTTGTGGACAGGCAATCTGGCTTACCAGCAAACGGAAGACGTGACCTTGCCTTCGATCACGTCGCCGTCGATCGGTGTTCACGTCTTGAACGTTGCGAGCAGCCTGCCCAATGGTGCAGCTGATGCGATCACTGCGAACGACTCTTACAGCAAGAGCGTGAACATTACGGGCGAGTCCGTGATCGTGGCGATCACTACCGACAACAACGGTGGCCAGATCTCCTGGACGATCCTCGATGCGTTCGCCTTCCCGGTCGCAAGCGGTGGCCCATACGCTGGTCAGAACAACCAACTGATCCCGACAACGGTCTGCCTTCCTACGAACTTCGGTAGCTGCTATACCTTCTCCCTGCTGGATGCGGGTGGAGATGGCCTGTGCTGCCTCGCTGGGAACGGATCATGGGAACTGCGTACGTTGACCAATGCGGTATTGCTGCGTGACCTCTTCAACAGCACACCGAACGGGTCCAACTCGCCAAGTACCACACCTACAACACTTGTGTACGGTTCAGGGCACCAGTTCTGCCTACCTGCCGGGCCTTCGCCGATCGTTGCGAACGAGTGCGCGATCTTCACGAACACGTTGTCGAACAAGGTGTACACCACGCTGATCTCCGGTGTGTTGAACTACCAGTTCGAGTTCAGCGATCCCGATGCCGGTTTCTACCGTCGCATAACGGTACCTCGCAACTGGGTGAAATTCTCAGAGATGGTGACCAGCCCGCTTACTCCGGGTGTGGTGTACTTCGCCCGTGCCCGTGCGGATGTAGGCTTGGATGGAGTATCGAACGACAATTTCGGTGCGGGTTGCGAAATGGCCCTGGATGTGAACCAAGTACCCGGTTGCACACAGTTGATCAACGATATCAGCTTGCCTACCAATAGCTGCGGAGTTACCAAGCCGTTCGGTGGAAGTGGCAAGATCTGGGCTGTACCCGTGCTGGGTGGAACGCAGTATCGTTTCCGCTTCGTGAACGTGGGCGAAGGCTATGCACGGAACATTGTGCGCCCGAGCTACGTGTGCTTGCTTTCCTGGACCCAATTCCCCTTGGTGAACGGAAGCACGTACGATGTAACCGTCGAGGTCTTCGTGAACGGTGTGTGGGGCGGTTTCTGCGGCGCTACCTGTCAGGTAACGGTCGTTAACCCTCCTGCCAGCGTAAGCCGCACGGCTGATGCGAACACATTGCTGATGAATGATGCCATGACCATCTTCCCGAACCCTACCCGTGATGGCAACGCCACGGTGGTGTTGAACGGACTTTCGGATATGGACCATGCCATCAGCGTGGAGGTGTACGACATGTTCGGCAAGCGTGTGATCAGCCAACAGCAGAACACCAGTGGTGTCCGCTTCAGCACCTTGCTTGAACTTGACCGCACGAATGCCAGCGGTATCTACTTGGTGAACGTTACGGTGGATGGTGTTATGACCACCCAGCGCCTGAGCGTGCTCTAAGCGAAGACCAGAGCTTGAATGCGGAAGGCCGCTCCCGAAAGGGGGCGGCCTTTTGCGTTGGTTCCATTTGCCGAATGAACTCGGTTGAAGCCGATCATTTGGCCATTCGTCGAACCAAATTGATTACTCATCGGCAAAAAAGACTTGACAATCGACCAACAGGAAGGCGAACTTGGGTGCATAATCAAGACAGGCATCTCCCCATGACGCGATCATACACACCCAGCAAAAGCTATCCCGGCCTGATATCGGCTTGTATCTGCACACTGCTATTGCTAGCCCATGTGCAGCGGGCCTCCGCTCAAACGGTATCATCCTATGTCTTCAGCCAGGGCGCGGGCAGTTACTCCAGCATTGCAGGTGGATCGGTCCTGGAAAGTGGAAACTTCGACGATGCGGTCTCCACGGTGACGATCCCGAGTTTCTTCTTCGCAGGGACGTATTACACCACCATGTATGTGAGTACGAATGGGTTTCTCACATTCGGTTCGGCACCTGCCGATGACGACTACACCCCGATCAGCAGCACGGATAACTACACCGGTTGCATTTCACCTTTTGGCTTGGATATCGAAGACGCGGACGCTGGGTCACGCGAGGTTCGTTGGCAAACCGTGGGAAGCGAAGTGGTGGTGCAATGGAAAGAGGTGAAGCGATACACGTTCAATAACAACAGTGAAAGCTTCAGTTTCCAAGCCCGTTTGAACACCAGCACAGGTGTGATCCGATTCATCTACGGAGCCTTCAACGGAACAACGGGTTCCACCACCAGCCCGCAAGTAGGGTTGCGTGGAGGCAACAACACCTTCGCTTCGAATGTGAAGAACCGGCTGGTGAATACCACGGCAGGATCCAACACCTGGGCTACATCGATCTCGGGTACTACGAACGCGAGCACATGTCGTTTCACTTCCGGAACCGTTCCAGCGAACGGGCAGACATACACGTTCACCCCACCTTGCATTGCGCCAGTCGCCACTGCCGGTGCTATAACGACCAACTGCGGCAATAATACCTTTTCGTTCACGGTGAACGTGACCGGTTTGGGAAGCGCGGCTAACGTGGACATCGTGGCGACGCCCGGTGGGATCCTGCACGACAACGTTGGCACTGGCAGTTATGTGTGCACGCTCACCAACGGCACGGCCGCAAGTATTGTGGTGAAGAACAACAGCAACAGCACCTGCGACCTGTCACTCGGTTCTTTCCAGGGCTCTTCCTGTTTGCCTGATGGAACCTGCGGCCAGAACCTTTCGATCCCGGACAATGGTTGCGGAACGAACGAACTTAATGCTTTGATCGCGGTCGCACCGGGTGGTACAACACTGGGCACAAACGTGTTCCTCACCTCCGTGGACCTGATCGTTTCACACACCAACAACACGGACCTGGAGATCGACCTGATCTCGCCTTCTGGTGGGGTAGTGCGCACATTGATCGCGGACAAATTCGGTACTGGGGACAACCTCGGTAATCCCGCCAACTGCCCTACGGCTGTGCTTCGCTTCCAGGATGGTGGTACCGCGCTTACAAACACGAACACAAGCAACGTAACGGGTACCTACGCCCCACAGCAAACGCTTGCAGGTTTCAACGGCCAGAACCCGAACGGCACTTGGCGATTGCAGGTTTGCGACGACAACAACGGTGCTACGGGAGCGATACGGTACGCGAAGCTCAATTTCCAGGTCTGTTCCGCACCGGTCGCAACAGCAGGTACGGTTTCCACCAGCTGCACGTTGGGCACGTTCACTGTTCCGGTTACCGTAAGTGGCCTGGGAAGCGCACCGAACGTTGATATCGTGGCCACGCCAGGTGGGTTGCTGCATGACGATGTGGGCACAGGGACGTATACCTGTGGTCCATTCACGAATGGCACCCCGGTTACCCTTACGGTGGTGCACAACCAGAATGCCTATTGCAACTTGTCGCTCGGCAGCGTGGTGAACTCGTTCGCTTGCATGACCAATGGCGTTTGCGAGAATCCCGGCCCTGCGATCCCTGATGACGGTTGCTCCACCAGCAACAACTTGGAGGTGGGTATTGAAATAAGCGGCCTACCCGCGCTGTTGAATTCAACCGCAAGCTTCGAAAGCGTGGACCTGATCCTGAGCCACACCTACCGCGGCGATCTGAACATCTACCTGATCTCGCCCACCGGGCAAACGAGGAACCTCTTCCTGCGTAAGCCGACAACCGGCGCAAGCGGCGACAACTTGGGAAATCCAGCGAACTGCCCCACCGCGGTCCTGAAACTGAAAGATGGAGCGGCCGCACTGTCCACGTTGAACGCCAACACGAACAACGGTGCGGTAGGCACCTTCGCACCCGAGCAAACGCTTGCTGGGTTCACGGGCAACCCGAACGGTACGTGGAAACTTCGCGTTTGCGACGCTGCTGGCCAGGACGTAGGTAATGTGCGTTATGTGAAATTGAACTTCCTCAATTGCGCACCAGCCATCGCCACTGCGAGCGTGGTGGAAGACTGTGCGAACGGTGTCTTCAGGCTGAGCGTGGTGGTGAGCAATACGGGGTCCGGTGCTACAGTGGATCTGGTAACGAACCTTCTGGGTATGGAACAAAATGATGTGGGCGCAGGCACCTATCTCTTGGGACCCTATCCAACAGGAAGCGTGGTGAACCTTTCGGTGCGCCACCAGAACAACAGTGGTTGCGATACGGACCTGCTGGGCTTCCAAGATTGTTGCACGGGCTCTTGCACGTACGGAGCTACGGCGATCATCGGCAACAACACCACTCCCCCTATCACCTGCGGAAATGGTGCAACAACCGGTAGCGGCACCCGCGATGCACGTTGGTTCAAATGGGTGGCTCCGTACGCGGGTACCATCTCTATTTCCGCTTGCGCACAGACCCCCGTGGTCAACACGTACTTGCGGTTACATTCAGGTGCATGCGGTACGCTCACCTTCCTACAGCAGGATGATGATGGTTGCTCGTTCTTCGGTGGTTCACGCATCTTGAACAGGCCTGTAACCGCTGGCACCACCTACTTCATCGAGTGGGACAACCGCAACTCCAGCAATGGCTTCACGTGGCAGTTGCAGTTCACCGCTACCGCAAGCACCAACCCTTGCGCTCCTCTTCCGCTGGCATGTGGTGCCAACGTATCATCCAACAGCACGAGCGGCGCGCCCAATTCATTGCCTGTTACAGCATGCGCGTTCAACGGAGCGGCAAGCACTGGCGGCACACATTGGTGGAGCCACACCGCCGCAACGAACGGTGAAGTGATCGTGACACTCTGCGGAAACGCGGCGTTCAACTCGCGTTTGTCGGTGTTCGAACCCACACCTTCTTGCGGCACGCCCACGTGTGTCGCCATGAATGATGATTCCCCAGGCTGCCCGAACAACACGTCCGAAGTGCGCTTTGCCGCACAAGCTGGCCACACCTACCACATTGCGGTGCACGGATCCGGTGCAGCTGCGGGCACTTACACGATCAACCTGTTCTGCCAATCTGCTTGTACACCTGCCGTGTCGAACGATGCATGTGCCACTGCGGTGAACGCCACGTCGGTGCTCAATGATGGCACCGGTGTACCCGCTTACTATGACAACAGTTGTGCGCATGTGGACGATCCCACGTCCACATCAGGTGCTGCACCAGCGGTAGGCCTGTGGTACAGCTTCAACGCCGGGCCTAACGCCATGCACCGGTTGCACATTCCCACCCATATCGAGAACCAAGGCTACACGGCCGGTGCCATGAGCTATGCTCTGTACAGCGGCGCGTGCAATGGCAGTGGCATGGGCGCAACCGGGGAATTGGTGAGCGTATTGGCAGGGAACGGGATACACGACCTGCCGCTGCTTACGCCCGGCGCTGATTATCGTTTGCTCGTATACAACAATGGCGGCATTTCGCAGATCGGCTCCTTCGGTTTCTTATTGGACCATCCCGGCTTGCACGATGCCGGTATTACAGCAGTGACCGCTCCTGCGGGTGTGATCTGTGGATCGGTGATCGCGCCGGTGGTGACACTGAAGAACTTCGGAGAAGCGATGCTCACACAGGTGATCCTGCAGGTGAGTATCGACGGCGGGCTGCCCGTGCTGAGCCATCCATGGACAGGTTCACTCGCATTCGGCAATTCGGAAGTGGTTTCGCTGCCCGCAGTGCTTACGCCAAGCGGAACGCATACGGTAACGGTTTCGGTGCTGCAACCCAATGGACAGCCAGACGAGATCACAGTGAACAACGCGGCCAGCAGCGCCTATGATGCGAGTGGGCACACAGCTGTGGTGGTGTTGAACGCGGATGCGAACGCTGCCCAAACCACCTGGACGATCTTCGATGCGTTCTTCTTCCCTGTGGCCAATGGTGGCGGGGTTGCGAACAGCACCAGCACACAGGTTTGCCTGGCTTCCAACTTCGGTGATTGCTACAGCTTGTTCCTTTATGATAGCGGTGGCGACGGCCTATGCTGCGGTGCGGGCAACGGCTTCTGGGAAGTGCAGGATGGCACAGGCCGTGTCCTTTTGCGCGACCAGTTCATTGGCTCCGCGGATGGTACACAAAGCCCTGCGCTTGTTCCGGCCACAGGCGTCTACGTGAGCGGTCATGAGTTCTGCCTACCTGCTGGTCCTAGCGACATCCTCGCGAACGAGTGTGGCATCTTCACCAACAACCTGCTGAACAAGGTGTACTGCGAGGCGGTACCCGGTGTGTTGATGTACCAATTCGAATTCAGCGATCCGGATGCGGGCTTCCTGCGTCGCATAGCAGTGCCGCGCCCATGGGTCGAATTCGGTGAAATGGTCAGCAGCCCCTTGTTGCCCGGTGTGCACTATTTCACACGTGTTCGAGTGGACCAAGGTGCTACCGGCATGGCGGACGACCGCTTCGGTGGCGGTTGCGAAATGGGTATCGACCCCGTGCAAGTTCCCGGTTGTACACAGCTGATCGACAACCCTTCGCTGCCTACGCATAGTTGCGGCGCAACCAAGACCTTCGGCGGAAGCGACAAGATCTGGGCGGTGCCTGTTGTGGGCGGAACACTGTACAAGTTCAAGTTCGTAAACATGGGCGAAGGGTACACCCGCATCATACAGAGCAACAACTATGTGTGCATCCTGAACTGGGTAACCCTGCCCTTGGTGAACGGCCAATACGATGTTACCGTGAACGTGCTGGTGAACGGCCAATGGAGCGGCTTCTGCGGCGCGAGCTGCCAGCTTACCATCTTCAACCCACCAGCGAACGGTGGTGAGGAACGCACCCCGGAGTTCACCGAAGAAACCGAAGCGGCACAAGCAGACCTGTTGGTTTACCCCAACCCCGTGGCCGATGGGCAGGTAACCCTGAGCCTCGGGGGTCTTACTGGCGAGCATCAGGAGATCCAACTGCACATTACCGACCTGCAAGGCAAGGTGGTGATGAGCGAACGCCTGATGAACGAAGGTGATCACTTGAACCGTGTTATCGGGCTGGACAGGTCGATAACAACAGGGGTTTACTTGCTGAACCTCAACGTGGATGGAAAGACATTCACGAAGCGATTGAGCGTGCTTTAGGCCGAACTGATAGACCCTCTTGATCGAAGCCCTGTTCGCCCATTGGTGAACAGGGCTTTGCTCTGTTAAAAGGCGAAAAGCCGGTGCGGATCGGAAACCCGGATCCAGCGCGGGATCCGGAACGATCGACGCGGACGACAACTTGTTGAAAAGTATTGCTCCGAACCTATTGATTGCTAAAAAGCGCTCGGTTAGTTTTGGTCGATACAATTTATGGTTCCAACGTTAGAAAAAGCTGATTGAACTTTCAAACCCATCCGCTCGGACAACCAACCTCTCCCCTCGTGCTGCTCGCGAACAGGCCCAGCCTGCGCGGGATACGTGTCTTCAACCAAACCCTGTTACAGGCCACCGGCCTTACCAACGGCAATAGCCCGGAGCTATCACTCAACTCTTTCAGAAACAAAAACCAAAACCAACAACACATGAATAGTCGAACTACTTCGACGCGACTTGCACAGCGGAGGCGCTGGTGGCAAAAGGCATCGCTCTTTGGAGCTGCATGCGCAATGTTCGGTGGGGTCCATGCACAAACCGGCATACCCACCGCTGAAGGCGGATTCGAGAACGGAGCCAGCTTCGCGGCGAACAACTGGTCCACGGCACTGCCCGGTCTTGCCCGCCAATGGCAAGTGGGTACCGCTGCCGGAAGCGCCAGTGGAAGCAATGCAGCCTACGTGGGATCTACAACCACCTATAATGGGGTGAACAATGCTGCGTCGACCTTGATCGGGCACTTCTATCGGGACGTTGTTATCCCAGGCGGTGCCACCGGCGTCTCGTTGGGCTTCTCGATCAAGATGCCGACGATTGACAATACGTTCGATTTTCTCCGGGTGTACACGACCACCACAGCGAACACACCGGTTTTCGGAACCGTACCGGGAGCTGGCTATACGCTGCGCTACGAGAACACGGCAACCACGTTCGCCAACTTCACCGCGATCACACCGGTGAACCTGACTTCACTGGCTGGAACAACCGTGCGCTTGGTGTTCACTTATGTGTATGATGGAGTGAACCCGATCGCATTGCCAGCCGTGGACAACATCACGCTCAACTACACCCCACCACCACCATGCGCTGGCGCCGTTGGCGGAACAGCCTCGTTCACAGGAGGCAGCAGCGTTTGTTTCGGCGTTGCGAAAGCCATGTCGACCACGGGGTCCACGACCGGCACGAATACGACCTACCAATGGGAGGTGAGCACCACGGGTGGTGGTGTCGGATTCGGGAATGTGGTAGGCGGCACCGGTGCTACCACCACCAGTTACAGCACCAGCACCACCTTGGCCGCTGGTTCGTACTTCTTCCGCCTGCGGGTTGATTGTTCAACAGCGCCGGGCTTCAGCGGTGTGAGCAATGAGATCAACCTGACGGTTACCGCGGTCAGCGCAAGCATCACGACGAACCCGGTGAACGGGACCATTTGCGGAACCGGTTCTGTTCAGCTTACTGCCAGCGGCGCAACCACCTATGCCTGGTCACCAGCGACCGGTTTGGATGCCGTCACAGGAGCTGTGGTGAATTCCACTTCGACCTTATCACGTGTATACACTGTAGTGGGTACTACTGCAGGTTGCACGGCAACATCGCGAGCTACCGTCACGGTGGCCCCTGCCATGCCGGCTCCAACAGCTTCGGTTTCCCCGAACCCGATCTGCCCAGGAACCAATGCATCACTCACCTCGAGCGTGACCTATGGTGGCTACACCATGACCACCGGCGGTTCTTCGTTCATTGACATCAGCGTGACGGGCACGTCCGTGGGCGCGATCTCTGATGACTCGGAGCACTCGATCACCCTGCCGAGTTTCACCTTCAACGGGGTAGCGTATACCACAGCCGTGGTCGGTAACAACGGTGCAGTGCTTTTCCCTACTTCAGCAAGCAGCATCAACTACACCAATGGTGCATTGCCTGCTGCGATCGGGGCTGAATTAACCGGAGCGTTGGGAAGTACGGCCAATATCGGAATCTGCCCATGGTGGGATGACTTCACACCTGGGGCAGGTGGCTCGGTGAGGACACAAACAGTCGGCGGGTTCTTCATCGTGCAATGGACCGCTGAGGATCACTTTGCTGCACCGGGCACAGGAACGGTCACGTTCCAGGCCCAGTTGCAATTGGCAACGGGTAACATCTACTTCTGCTACAGCGATGTGAATTTCACCGGCAGTGCCGCTCAGGATCAAGCAGGAAGTGGCACGATCGGTCTGAATTTCGGCGGCGGTGCCGCACAACAGTGGAGTTTCGATAGCAAGGTCTTGTTCGACGGCCAAGTGATCGCGTTCATCAAGAACACGGTGGGCTACGGCTGGACCGGGCCGAACACGTACACCGCAGCTACTCAGAACGCCACAGTATCAGGTGTTCAGAACAACGGTGAAGGCGTATATGTGGTTACTGCTACCGCCCAGAACGGCTGCAGCAACACGGGCAACACCCTTTCGTTGGATGTGAACGACGCTGACGGTGATGGCATCTGCAACGACGGCACGGACAATTGCCCAGCTATTGCCAACCCCGGTCAAGAAGATGCCGATAGTGATGGAGATGGCGACGCGTGCGACAATTGCGTAGCCACCGCCAACCCCGGCCAAGAAGATGCCGACGGTGACGGTGATGGCGACGCGTGCGACAATTGCCCAGCCACGGCCAACGCCGGACAAGAAGATGCCGATAGTGATGGTGATGGTGATGTTTGCGACAACTGCCCCGCTACCGCCAACGGCGATCAAGCGAACACGGACGGAGACAACTTCGGTGATCTTTGCGACAACTGCCCGAACAACGTCAACAACCTTCAGACCGACACGGATCTCGATGGTATTGGTGATGCTTGCGACCTCTGCGACAACCTCACCGATGGAAATGCCTGCGACGATGGCAACCCATGCACCACGGGTGAGACCTTGCTGAATTGCGTGTGCCAAGGCGGAACCCCGCTGCCGGATACGGACCTTGACGGCGTCTGCGACGCGATCGACAACTGCGACAACACGGCGAACGCTGGCCAGGAAGACGGTGACGGTGACCTGGTAGGCGATGTTTGCGACAACTGCCCGGTTGATCCTAACGGCCTACAGGTGGATACCGACTTGGATGGCTTAGGTGATGCGTGCGATGCTTGCCCGCTGGATCCGAACAACGACAGCGATGCTGACGGTATCTGCGGTGACGTGGACAATTGCCCAACTGTTGCCAACCCGCTCCAAGAGGATGCGGATCTGGACGGTAACGGTGACGCGTGCGACATCTGCCCCGGCTTCAATGACCTGGCCGATGCGGATACGGATGGCGTGCCGGACGGTTGCGACAATTGTGTGAACACAGCCAACCCGTTACAAACGGACACGGATCTTGACGGTATCGGAGACGATTGCGACAATTGCCCCAATACGCCTGGTGTGATAGGCTCTGCCTGCAACGATGGCAACCCCTTCACCGGCTCGGATGTGCTCCAGAACGATTGCAGCTGCGCAGGTACGCCTGTGCCATGCGACAACTGGGTACTCACCGTGAACGCTGACGGCGCTGGAAGCGAGATCACATGGCAGATGATCGATGCTACGTCACCGTTCGTGCTTGCTTCGGGTGGTCCTTACCTCAACAACAGCACCAACACGCCTACGATCTGTGTACCACAAGGTGCTTGCTTCAACCTCACCTTCACCGATGGCGGCAACAACGGCATCGTTGGTGGAGGCTGGAAATTGGTGGACAACTTCGGTCGTCGCATCTTGGACAACACCGGTAATGGCGGTTGCTTCACTACGACCAGCACCAACTCGGAAGCCTTCTGCAATCAGCCTTCGAGCACCCAAACGGTGATCGCCACCGATTGCGATCGCGTGAACTGGTTGGCTGGAGACGTGATCACGGCGAGCCCGGACGCTGCTGTGAGCGCACAATACGGCATTGGCCTACAGACCGACGACGGTTACTGGTTCTGGTTCACCAACCCTTGCGGCGGATACACCCGTAAGATCTTCCGCAACCATGCGACCAGCGGTGGCAACGGCCCAGCGAACGCGGTACGCGCTGCCAAGCTCAAGCTGAGCACCATCGTTACCAATCCGCTACCATCTGGCACGCTGCTGAACGTTCGCGTTCGCACACAAGTGAACGGTGGGGTGGGCAATTGGGGTCCTGCTTGCTTGTTCAAGATCGATCCAACGGCATGCACGCTTACCCAGCTGAACAACACCATTGGCGACCCGAACTTGAGTTGCGGTGTTACCGGTAAAGTGGTTGGTGCGAGTGGTAATGCAGGGAAGATCTTCGCCAAGGTGGTTACCAGCGGAGGCAACCCGGCTACCAACTACCGCTTCGAGTTCGTTGAAGTCGGAGAAGGATACCTGCGCAATGTGGTATCCACCAACGCTGCGTTGCTCCTGGCACAATGGCAATCCAATCCGCTGTTGTGCGGTACGTACACCTACACGGTGCGCGTGCAGGCCAGCTTCGATGGTGGAGCTACCTACTGCCCATATGGTGTGGCATGCACCGTGGAGATCACCAACAACTCGATCTACTGCACAGTACCCTTCGCCGGTGGCGGTGGAGACCGCAGCGTTATTGAGAACATGGTGGGCTTCAGCATGTACCCGAACCCCAACCGTGGCGATCAGTTGTTCCTGAACATGTATGACTTCAGCACAGAAGTGAATACGGTGACCATGGACATGTTCGACATCTTCGGCAAGCGTGTGATGACCCGCACGTTCGCTGTTGCCGATGGCGAGATGAACCAAGTGGTGGACCTGGGTAGCGAGTTCGCTGCTGGCCTCTACATGGTGAACATCACCGCCGGTGAGACCGTGAAGACCGAGCGACTGGTGATCCAGCGCTGAGGTTCTCCTCGGTAGACCTACAAGAGAAACCCCCTTCGCCAAACGGCGGAGGGGGTTTCCTCTTTTAGGCCCGATGGAAGCGCCAATTCCACCGACAAGAACCCTTGGCAGTTGACGACGGCCAAGTTCCCGGGATACATTCGCCTTCCCCGAAAACCGGGCACATGGCTACCGTTCGAAAGATCCTGATCCTGTTCTGTGCTGCATGCGCGATCAGCACCGGTATGGCCCAAGTAAGCACGCTCTATTCCTTCGGGCAAGCAGCTGGAACCTACGCCCCGATCACAGGAGGAACAGTTCTGGCGCAAACCACGTTCGACGATGGGGTGATCGATGTGACCATCCCCACCTTCTTCTACAACGGTAACTACTACACTACGGCTCACCTTTCCACCAACGGTTTTATTACCCTGGGGAGCGCGGCAGCAGTGACGAACTATACCCCGGTGAGCAACGTGGCCACGTATGCGGGGGCCATCAGTCCCTTCGGCACCAACCTCGTGAACAGCACGGTGGGATCACCGGAGATCCGTTACGAGCAAATAGGCGCTGAAGCCATATTCCAGTGGCAGGATGTGAAGCGTTTCGCTGCCGGTACCGAGCGCTTCAGTTTCCAAGCGCGCCTGAATACCGCAACAGGTGCTGTGCGCTTCGTTTATTCCGCCGTTACGGACCTCACCAGCTCTGTCACGAACCAACCAGAAAGCGGCTTGCGTGGTGCTACCAACGCGTTCGCCCAGGTGAAGAACCGCAGGGTAACAACTGGTACCGACACCTGGCTTACAAGTTTGGCAGGCACGGTGAGCGCAAGCAAAATGCGCTTCACAACCACTTCACCTGCGAAGCTCCCCATCGGTGGCGAAACGTACACGTTCACTCCCACCTGCCTCTCGCCCATGGCCACCACATCGCTCACCAGCGATTGTGCTACGAACAGTTTTTCGGTGGTGGTGAATGTTACCGCCTTGGGTTCGGCAACTGCGGTAGATATCAATGCCAGCACCTTGGGCCTCCTGCACAACGATGTGGGCCTGGGCACCTATTCCTGCGGCCCCTTCCCCATCGGCACACCGGTCACGATCACCTTGGCGCACAGCGCGAACGCGGGGTGCACCAACACACTGGGCATCTTCAACCCGGCTACCACATGCGTTACCGTTGAGAACGGATCCTGCCTGGTGGACCCCTTCCCCATCATACCGGACAATGGGTGCAGTGCTGGCGCCGATCTGCAGGCCACGATCCCGATAAGTGGGTTCAACACCACGCTTGGCAGCAGCCCGGGCCAAACCATTCTCCAAAGCCTGGAGTTCATCGTCTCGCACACGTACAGAGGCGATCTGCAATTGCGGCTCACTTCACCAAGCGGGCAAACCCGCGATCTGCTGATCCAGCAACCCAGCCCGCAGTCGGAAGGATCCAACTTCGGCAATCCGAACGCGTGCCCTGGAATTGTGGTGCAGTTGCGCGATGATGCACCGGTTCCGCTCAGCACCATGGATCCGATCATCGGGAACGTATCGGGAGCCTTTCAACCACAGCAATCCTTGAGCGGGTTCACCGGCAACGCCAACGGGAACTGGGTGCTGCGCATTTGCGATAATTCACCGGATGACGAAGGCAGCTTGCGGTACATCCGGCTGCGTTTGCGCAACGTGGATTGTTTGGGCGTGATCGGTGGCACTGCCGGGCCAGGTTCGGCATGCAACGACGGCAACCCCAATACAACGGGAGATGTATACGGATCGGATTGCGTTTGCGCAGGTACCGGCACCTCCGGCGTGAACGTAGATGCACGCGTGCTGCTGGAAGGTCCATACGATACCAACACCGGGTTGATGCACGATTCGTTGCGATCGAAGAACCTGGTTCCGCTCACTGAACCGTTCACTGCCGCAGGCTTCCCGTTGGTGAGCGCCGGGGGCGAAAGCACGAACGCGGGAGTCCTCTCCACCACCGGCCCCACGGCGATCGTGGATTGGGTGTTGCTGGAGCTCAGGAACAGTGCGAATTCCTCAACCGTCATGCGCTCGGTTTGTGCGTTGGTTCGGCGCAACGGGCAGATCGTTTCTACCACTGGCACATCGCCGGTACTCTTCACGGGTACGGCACCCGGCAACTACTTCGTGGCTGTGCGGCACCGGAACCACTTGGGGGCGATGACCGCAACCGCTATCGGACTGAGCGCTTCAACATCCATCGTGAATTTCACCACCGCGGCCACCTTCGGTTCCCAAGCCACCAAAACCATTGGCGCCGTGAATGCGCTGTGGGCCGGAAACGTAGTGCGCGATGGAAGTCTGTCCTATATCGGCGTCAACAACGACCGCGATCCCATTCTGTTGCGCGTAGGCGGCACCACACCGAACAACACGGCGACAGGTTATTTCCCGGAGGATGCGAATTTGGACGGGAGCGTCAAATACATCGGCATTGGGAACGATCGGGATCCCATCCTGATCAATGTTGGCAGCACCACGCCGAACAGCGTGCGTGTAGAGCAATTGCCGTGATCGCGAAAGCTGGCGAACAAAAACCGGCTGCGATCTGTCCTACTGGTGATCCACGAAAGGCGCCTTGACGTACGTTCAAGGCAGCGGATCACATCCACAGCGGAACATACCGGTCATTACCACCCAAAGCTACCTTTAGCGTGTCGAAAACAATTTTCCACAGCGGGATGCGATCATCTCTTTCAGCCTTTTTCCGGTCGATCCTAGTGGCTTTCGGACCGATGATCTGTGCGGCTCCAGCGGTACAAGGCCAGTACAGCGTTTCGGAGATCGCGAGCGTGCAAACCTCAGCGGTCGTTCAAAATTCCCCTGCACGTATCACGATCAGCTGGCCCTCCTTTCCCACTGCCACGGGCTACACGGTTTACAGGAAATTACGCAGCGCCTCCACGTGGGGTAGCTCCATCGCTACGCCCAGCGGTGCCTCAACCAGCTACCAGGACAACACACCAGCATTGAACACGGTGTACGAGTACAAGGTGGTACGCGCCAGTTCGCTCGGCACCGGGTACGGTTACATCTGTTCGGGCATCGACGTGCAGCCAACGGACTACAATGGGAAGCTGGTACTGCTCGTGGACAACACCCTTTCCGCCGGACTTGCCGCGGAAATTGCGCAGCTGGAAGCAGACCTGAAGGCGGATGGCTGGATCACGATCAAACACGAGGTGAGCCCGTCAGCCACGGTAAGCAGCGTTCGTAATCTGGTGATCGCGGATTACAATGCGGACCAAACCAATGTGAAGGCTGTCTATATCCTGGGCCATGTACCTGTACCGTACAGCGGCGATCATGCGCCCGATGGTCACACCGATCAGCATAAAGGTGCATGGCCATGCGACGGTTATTATGGCGAACTCACCAGCACGTGGACGGACAATACGGTGAACAACGACACCGGATGGCCGGACAACAAGAATTTTCCTGGCGATGGCAAATTCGACCAGAGCAACTTTCCGAGCAGCGTTGAATTGCAGGTAGGTCGTGTGGATCTGGGGGACATGACAGACTTCACGAACACAACCACACAACGAACAAGTGGTTACCTGGCCAGAGCGCACAATTTCAAGATCAAAGGTTTCACGCCCCAAGTGCGTGGCATCGTGTACGACGATCTTCAGGATGTGATCACACCATTGGCCTACAGTGGTTGGGCAAGTATTGCACCGCTGGTAGGCTTGCCGAACATGACCGAAGCCACCCCGAACCAGAACGTTTGGTTGAAGGACCTGGTGAACAACCAGAGTTACCTCTGGACCTATGGCAGCGGCGGTGGATTGATCGGTAATGACAATGGTGTGCTGATGTTCAATTATCTGAACAAGAACCTGACAACGGCGGATTGTGTCGCAGGCACCGCGTGGGGCGGTGTGTTCAACATGTGCATGGGCAGTTACGTGGGCGATTGGAACAGTCGCAGCAATGTGATGCGCGCGATGCTCTGCACGGGCAGCGCGCTTACGAACGTGTTCAGCGGGCATCCGAACTATTGGTTCCAAACCATGGGCATGGGAGAGAACATCGGATCGGCGATCCGCCTGACCATGAACAATGGAACGATATACACCCCACAAAGCGGCAGTGATATCAACCCGGCAACACGCTGCGCCATCGGCTTGATGGGTGACCCCACATTGAAGCTTTTCCATGTGGCGCCACCGAGCGGCTTGGTTGTTTCGAACAACGGCGGTTTTTCGAGCTTCTCGTGGAACATTGCCGAAGGAACGCCGGCCGGTTACTACGTGTACAAGTTCAATGCGAGCGGGGTGCCTGTCCGCTTGAACGCGAGTTCGGTTGCCGGCAACACGTACAACAGCACCGATGCCTTCGTGGCAGGCACACAGTACATGGTGCGTGCGGTGAAATTGGAAACCACGGCCAGCGGCAGCTATTGGAACCTTTCGCTCGGGGCGCTTGCCACTTCCTCGGCCAACGTGCAATTAGCTGCGGACATGCTGTTGGAAGGCCCGTTCAACAGTGGCACCGGCCTGATGAACGACGACCTGCGCGCACTAGGATTGATCCCACTAACAGAGCCCTACACCGGCTTGGGATATTCGCAAGTGGCTGGTGGCGGTGGGGAAACCACCACCAACACCGCTCTGAACGTGAGCGGCAACAATGCCATTGTTGATTGGGTACGCGTGGAATTGCGATCGGCCGTAACACCTTCAACCATACAGGCCACACGGCAAGGTTTGCTCCAGCGCGACGGCGATATCGTGGCCACGGATGGCACTTCTGCGCTCACCTTCAACATTGGCGCGGGCAACTACTACGTCGCAGTGCGGCACCGCAACCACTTGGGTACCATGACGGCGGGTACGATCGTCTTGAGCGGTAATGCAGCCGCGGTGGAGTTCGACATCCCAACGACCCCTCTCTACGGCGTGAACCCGGTGAAGACCGTTGGGGCCGTGCAAGTGCTGCGAATGGGCAACGCGCAAGTGGATGGCAGCTTGAAATACATAGGCACCAGCAACGACAGGGACCCTATTCTGGTGCGCGTGGGTGGAACCACTCCCAACAATACCTCGGCGGGATATTTTCTGGAAGATGCGAATATGAACGGTGTGGTCCAGTACATCGGTTCGGGCAATGACCGCGATCCTATTCTGGTGAATGTGGGCAGTACAGTTCCGAACAGCACAGTGACCGAGCAGCTGCCTTGAGGCCTCCGGCAACGTTGGTTCCGGGTCTTCTGGATGGCACAAACGGACCTGCTTGAAGGAAAATAGTTTTCCACGATCGCACTAGCGGCGTCAGGATCCAAGGATTCCTGAATTACCGCGCCAAACAAGCCGTTCAAGAGGTCGAAGGATCCTGATAGGCCTCGTGCATATGGCCAAGAACGCCGACCTGAACAGGTTATGAGCAATACACTGTTGGCGATTATCCGCAACCTGATACTTTGCAGAGCTTTCTAGACAGGGTGTCCTCCTCCCACCCTTCGTACCCTTTTACCAACCCAACCCTTCTTTTCATGAGCAGGTCTCTACTCCTTTTGTCCAAAGTAATCCTGGTGATCGCTTGTTGTTTCGGAACGGCGCGACAGGCGAAGCGCAGAAGGTTCCACTTACACGTCGCACAAGTATGCGGGATTCAGACACCGCGACATCGCCGGGACGGCCAATGCAGCGAGCTCGGGGATGACGTCGCACACGCCTCTACCTCCATCGGGTTCAATGTCACCCACCAGGCGCTGTTTTCACCACGTTCGGAGCAAAGCTGAACTGCGTGGGGTCTTGGCAGTACCACGGCAGTTGTGGATTGGCCTCGTTCGCTGCCGTCATCGCCGTTCTCGGTTACGACGGCTAGAGCGGCGCGGTGACCAACGAGCGTGTTCCTCAACTACAAGTTGAAGATGCCGATCATCGACAACACCTTCGACTTTGTCTACGTCTACACGAACACAACGGCCCAGACTCCTGTTGCCGGAACCCTGCCAGCTGGTACCCAACGCGCAGCATACACGACCCCCGCGCTCGCCAGCTTGGCACCGCGGGATCGACCTAACCGCATTTAGGGACCGGACGGTCCGATTGGTCTTTACCTACAAGACGGATGCGGCATCTCCATACGCGAACCCTGCGGTGGATGATATCACGCTGACGTACATCGCAGCCGCATCGGGCTGCACGAACACCACCCTGTTCCTTCCGCTTCCTTGGCCGCGGCGGCACTCACTGACGAGCGCATCGGGATCGGCACCTAACCCACCCCAATCAGTACAATTCGATGACGGGGGCCGTTGCTGGCCACACGTTCACCTCAACGGGAAGCATCGCTGGAACCTACATCACTGTCCGTTCTGGAACCTTCAATGGAACGTTGGTGGCGTCAGGCACTTCTCCGTTGAACTGGACGGCCGCAGCCGACGGAACTTATGCCTCATCCACCAACGGCGCAACTCGCGCGATACGGCTTCAACGAATATGACCAGTACGATCACGAACACGAGCCCGGTTCCTCTCGCAGGTGAAAATTGCACCAACGCCCAGAACCTGGCGTTGCTTACCAGCCCATACAGCGCTACCACGGCAGGGTATGCAGACGACATTTCCATCTGTCGCACAGGGTTTGGCGACAGGATATTCTTCATCAGCGTGCCGAACGGCTCGACATTATCGATCGGAGAAAGCACCAATGGTTATGATGAGTGGGAATACGTTGGATACGGAGCGACCTGCCCCGGTACGACTACCATCAATTGCTGGGACAACGATGCCTTGGCCCAAACGGTATGGACCAACAGCACGGGTTCAGCTCAAACGGTGTGGTACATCCAGGACGGGTACAGTGGGACCGGAACCTTCACGTTGCAGTGGTCGATCACCACGCCGCCTGCCTGTGCGGGCGCACCCACCGCACCCTCGGACGGAGCCACCGGGATCCCAACGGCAGGTACCACGTTGAGCTGGCCATCGGTGGCCACGGCTACGGGTTATGACGTGTATTTCGGCACCACCACTCCAGCACCAACGCTGGTTTCGTCCAACCAGGCCGGAACGACCTATGCGACCGGAGCACTTTCCGGGGGCACCACGTACTACTGGCGCATCGTTCCGCGGAACGCTGCGGGACCGGCGACTGGTTGTGCCAATTGGAGTTTCGCCACCGCCGTCGTGGGGTGTACGAATGCATCCTTTTATCCCGCCACCCCGTTCGCCGCGCCAGCCCCCGGCGACGCCACATATACCATCACTACCTGCCAGTACCAGAGCGAGTACAACCAGATGACCGGTGCGGTCGCCGGCAATACGTTCATTTCTACGGCAGGCATTGCCGGCACCTACATCACCGTGCGGGCTGGTGCCGTTGGTGGAACCGTAGTAGCCGATGGTATCACCCCGCTGAGTTGGACAGCTGCGGCCGGAGGAACCTACTTCATCCACTACAACACCAATTCCTCCTGTGGAACGGCCAGCACGTGCATGACCAGCACGATCCAGAACACCACGAGCAACGACCTCTGCGGGAACGCCTTCAACATAGGCTCGCTGCCTTACACGAGCGCGATCATCTCCAACGCCACTATGACGGACGATGTGGCGGCCAGCACCTGCGACGGTCCTTACAAGAACATCTGGTGGAAAGTGACCGGCGTATGCGGCACCATGACCGCGATCACCTGCACGGGTGGGACGAACTTCGATGATGAGATCGCGGTGTTCACCGGGAGTTGCGGAAGCTTCACCCAGGTAGCCTGCAACGATGACAACGGCGCTGGTTGCACCAGCAACTATGCTGGCGTTTCATGGACCTCGACGGCCGGAACCGTTTACTATATCACCGTGGGCAGCTATTACAACGCCGGTCCTACAGGGAACATCCAGCTGAACGTGACCGGCGGTGATGTTACCGCTCCGTCCATTACCTGCCCTGCTGCACAGAGCCCATGTAGCGCGACCATGCCGAATTACACGGGCTTGGCTACGGGTGTTTCTGACAACTGCACAGCAACGGGATCCATCGTGATCACGCAATCACCAGCTGCAGGAAGTGCCTTGGCGTTGGGCAACACAACTGTTACGCTCACAGCTACTGATGCTGCCAACAACTTCGCACAATGCACCTTCACGGTCTCGAGGCCTGACGCTGATGGTGATGGCACAGCCGACTGTGACGATGGCTGCCCGAACGATCCCAACAAGATCGTGCCCGGACAGTGCGGCTGCGGTGTGGCTGATACCGACACCGACGGTGATGGCACGGCCAACTGCAACGACGGCTGCCCCAACGATCCGTTGAAGATCGCCGCAGGTGTGTGTGGTTGCGGAGTAGCTGATACGGACACCGATGGTGATGGCACGGCCAACTGCATCGACGGTTGCCCCAACGATGCTAAGATCGCTCCCGGCAGTGTGCGGCTGCGGAGCCTGACACCGACACCGACGGTGATGGCACGGCCAACTGCATCGACGGCTGCCCCAACTGGTGAGGCCGCAGGTGTGTGGTTGCGGTGCCGAGTTGGCCCGGATCTGCGGGGCAGCCGACTGCAACGACTTGTGCCCCGCGATCCATTGAAGTCTCCCGGCACTGCGGTGCGGTGTGGGGTGTGAGCCGATACGACACCGATGGCGATGGTACGGCGCGACTGTACGATGGTTGCCAGCAGCGATCCGGCTGGCATGCATCCCCGGCATCTGCGGCATTGCTGACACCGACACGGACGGTGATGGCACAGCCGACTGCAACGACTTGTGCCCCACGGACCCGAACAAAGTGGCACCCGGAGTATGTGGCTGCGGTGTCCCTGAAACACCGGACAGCGATGGCGACGGTTCATTGGATTGCGCGGATGGTTGTCCCTTCGATCCGAACAAAGTGACCCCTGGCCAATGCGGTTGCGGCACGCCTGAAACAGACACAGACGCCGATGGAGTGGCTGACTGCAATGACAGCTGCCCAACAGATCCGGAGAAGATCGCACCTGGTGTATGCGGCTGTTTCACGCCCGATGATGACAGCGACTCAGATGGTCTCGCCGATTGTGCGGATCCTTGCCCGGATAGTGTGAACAACGGCGACACGGACGGTGATGGCACGGCCGATTGCGCGGATGGCTGCCCCACGGATCCGTTGAAGCAGAACCCCGGAGCCTGCGGTTGCGGCGTGGCGGATACGGATAGTGATGGCGATACCTACGCTGACTGTGTGGACGGCTGCCCGGCCGATCCGAACAAGAGCGCACCGGGCGTTTGCGGCTGCGGAAGTCCGGACATCGACAGTGACAACGATGGCACATTGAACTGCCTGGACGGCTGCCCGAACGATCCGAACAAGCTGGCCCCAGGCACCTGCGGCTGTGGCAACCCTGAACCGGGCGCAACCTGTGATGATGGAAATGTGAACACCATCAACGATGTTATCACAAACGCATGCACCTGCGCAGGCACTCCTGTGTCGCCTACTTACCAATTGGCGCTCAGTACCGACAACAACGGTTCCGAGACCTCATGGGAAGTGCGCACGTTGACCAACAACACGCTCATGTGCACAGGAGGCGGCTATGCGAGCAACAGCACGCAAACGCTCAACTGCCAATTACCTGATGATTGCTACAAGCTCACCATCTTCGATACCGGTGGAGATGGTATGTGCTGCATGAGCGGCAATGGTGGCTTTGTGCTTCGCACAGCGACAGGCGAGCGCATCATCGATGCTGGTGGGCAGGGCATATTCACCTCCTCCTCGTCCGTATCGCAAGGTTTCTGCGTTCCGCTCAGCACGAACAAGTTGACACCAAGCCGATGCGATCGGGAGAATTACCTACCGAGCGAATTCATACAAGCAGTGCCAAACGCGGCTGTTCAGGCGCAATTCGGTATCGGCAACCAAACCGATGATGGATATTGGTTCTGGTTCTTCAATCCCAACGGAGGATACGATCGCCGGATCTTCGTTAGTCATAGTGGTGCGAACAACACCTTCCCTGCCGGTGCTGATCGTTGCAGTTACTTGAAGTTCACGACGATCGTGACCAATCCGCTGCCACAGAACATGCTCCTGAACGTTCGTGTGCGCACGCAAGTGAACGGGGCTATTGGCGCCTTTGGACCGGCCTGCCGTTTCAAGATCGACCTCACGAACCAGTGCCCAACCACGCAGTTGAATCCAACAGCGGGCCCGCTCCTCTCCTGTGGTCTTACGGGTGTGCTGCTGAACGGATCGACGACGATCCATGCGGTGGTGGTATCGGCAGCCAACAAGTACCAGTTCGAGTTCACGAAACCTGGATATCTCCGCAAGATCGCGGTTCCGACTTCGAGCCTCGTGTTGCAGGTGTGGAGTACACTGCCGCTCACCTACAACAGCACATACTCGGTGCGCGTGCGCGTGAGCTTTGACAATGGGGTCAATTACTGTCCGTTCGGCACAACTTGCCAGCTTTCAACAGCTGCAGGGCCTGGCCAAAGCGAGCGCAGCTTGACCGATCCGATCCTGGACGAGAGCGCGCTGACCATTTGGCCGAACCCCAATGCCGAAGGCCGCTTGAATTTGAACTTGAACGGCCTTGGCGAAGGCACCCATGCGGTAAGTATCGACCTCTTCGACCTGATGGGTAGCCGTGTACAGAGCGAGTTGGTGAACGTGGACGGTGAAAACCTGAACACGGTGATCAACTTGGGCGATGGACTAGCCCGCGGCGTGTACTTGGTACAGGTAACCGCTAACGAACAGGTTTACACCAAGCGTTTGGTGATCGAGTAAGCCTGAACGACCACTTCCAGAAAGCCCCTTTGCCTCACGGCGAAGGGGCTTTCGTTTTGTGCGATAAACTCGCCGGAACAAGATCTTGGTCGAACACAGAACCCGAAAAAAGCATGGTCCGTCGACACATTTTCACCTTTCGACGACAATTATTACTTGACAGCCGTTAGGGCATCCCTCCAATTTGCGGGTCCGATAACCGGAAAATCTCCTGCACATGCTGAAGTCATTTACTCCCTTTGCGCTTCGATCCCTGCTTGGCTCCTTGGACAGGATGCTGGCAATTCTGATTCTGATCTGCACCGTAGGCCATTCATGGGGCCAGGTGGCCACAGGCTACACATGGTCCCAAGCCACCGGAACCTATACGGCGGTCGGCGCCACTGGATCCAACGCGCTGTTCGCGGACGGCTGGGATGATAGTGATGTCACAGTCGGCATCCCGTTCAACTTCACCTACGACGGGGCAGTGCAAACCCAAGTTCGGGTATCGTCCAACGGTTTCCTGGTGTTCGGCAATACGCTGAACGCCAACAATTCGGGAGAAGCCTATGTAAGCACCTCGGATCCAAGTGGTGTATACCTGAGCGGCACTGGTACAGACGATGGGGTCGCTGGTTTCAACGTGGACATGGACGAGGTGACCTACAGTACGTTCACAGCTACCAGGACCAATGGATCACCCACTCTGACCTCCGCTTCGAGCACCACGAACATCCGGGTGGGCATGCGCGTGAGTGGCGCTGGAATACCCAATACCGCGGTGATCACCGCGATCTCGGGAACCACGATCACCCTTAGCGGCAACGCCACCGCATCCGGTTCAACGACATTGACCCCGAGGGGGAGCGTAGTGGCCGTAACCACCGGAACCGCGCCGAACCGGGTATTGGTTATCCAGTGGACACGCACCGCCCGCTTCAACTTTACAGCCAACGACGACATCACATTTCAGATCCGTCTGAATGAAGGCGGCGGGACCCCTGCGAACCAGAAGATCGAAGTGGTTTATGGGACCTGCGCCACGACCAACAACAACAACAACGACCACGTTCAAGTAGGCATCCGAACCACCACGAGCGACTTCAATTCCCGCACCCACACGGCGAGCACGAACTGGCAAGGAACGACCGCGTCGGTGGCAAACACAAATCGCTGTCGCTTCCGGGACACAAGAGCCCCAACCACGGGGTTGACTTGGACATGGACACCCGTATTCTGCACTGGCACTCCGACAGCAGGGTCCATCAGCGGTACTTCACCGATCTGCACGGGCACAGGCACCACGCTCACGTTGGGCGGCATGACCACGGCACCCTATGGCATTTCCACGGCTTGGTTCTTCGGCACCACGAATGGTGGCCCCTACCCGACTTCGGCCGGCAGCGGTAACAGCATCACCACGAGCAACCTCACGGCCACCCGCTACTACATCGCCACCACCACGTGTTCCAATGGTGGAGCTTCCGCCTCTACGGCACAATTCGCGGTGGTCGTAAACGCGAACCCCTCCGCAGCTGCGGCTGGATCGGATCAAACGTTCTGTTTTCCAGCTACTGCGACGCTGAATGCAACCGCTCCTTCCCCAGGTACCGGATCATGGACCGCGATCAGTGGCCCGAACACGAGCCTGGGTCAGATCAGTCCTACCAATGCGATCAACGCGACTTTCACCCCAACGACCACAGGGGCCTACACGCTCACCTGGACAACTTCGAACGGAGTGTGCCCGAATTCCACGGACAACGTGGTGATCACGGTGCAGCCTTTCGCTTCGGCGGTATCGCAGACATTCAACGCGAACGGCAGCTTCGTGGTACCCGCTGGTGTTACGCAGATCTCGGTACAAGCCTGGGGCGGTGGTGGAGCTGGTGGTGGTGTAGCCAGCAGCGGCAACACGAACGCCCGGGGCGGCGGCGGCGGCGGCGGCGGCGCTCACGTCACCAAATTGTTGACCGTAACGCCGGGTAGCACCCTGAACATCCAAGTGGCCGCAGCGGTCAACGGAACTTCGGCTACGAGCGGATCGAACGGCAACCCCTCGACCATCGCTGGCTTTGAAGCCCAGGTGTTCGCTGCTGGCGGAAGCGGTGGTACGGGTAACACCGCCGGTGGTTCACCTGCGGGCGGTGCTGGCGGCACCCAGGCAGCCTCACAAGGTGACACGGAGATCGCTGGTGCGAATGGTGGCAATGGCAACACCGGAGGAGGCATATCCTCCGGTGCCGGGGGAACGGGTGCCAATGGTGGAGGTGCAGGCGGATCAGCCATCGGTTCGGGCACTGCGAACGGCAGCACGGGAACCGCGCCCGGTGGCGGTGGTGGCGGAAGCCGCACCTCGGTCCTCACCAACAACAACACCACCGGCGGTACCGGCGCGGCCGGCCGCGTGATCATAGCTTACACCCCAGTTCCGAGCATCGTTGCTTCAGCAAGCACGATATGCCAAGGCAGCAGTACAACACTTACAGCCAGTGGCGGTGGCACCTATTTGTGGAGCCCCGGTGGCGCTACCACAGCGGCCATCTCTGTGAGCCCTGGAACGACGACTACATATTCCGTAACGGTAACGAACACCTGCCCAGCACAGATTTCGCAGCAAGTCACCGTGGTTCCCACACCGGTGGCAGGTTCCAATAACACACTCACCATCTGCAGCAACGATGCTGCTGTGGACATGGGCGCGCTTTTGGGCACGCACGATGCGGGTACTTGGAGCGGCCCAAGCACTGTTACCGCGGACCTGTACGACCCGGCGAACATGGCACCTGGCAACTACGTGTACACGGTAACAGCGGCCCCTTGTCCGAACGCGACAGCGACGATCGCGGTGACCGAAAACACTGCGGTCAGCTGGTATGCGGATACCGACAATGATGGTTTCGGAAGTGGTGCGACGACGGGCTTGGCCTGTTCTGCGCCCAACCTTGGTGATGTTTCGAACAATACAGACCTCTGCCCTACTGATGGCGCGAAGCAGGCTCCCGGCCAATGTGGTTGCGGCAATCCCGACACGGATACCGACAGCGACGGCACGGCGGATTGCAACGACCTGTGCCCGTTGGATGCGAACAAGATCGCACCCGGCATCTGCGGCTGCGGGGTAAGCGATGTGGATACGGATACCGACGGCACGGCGGATTGCCTTGATGGCTGCCCAGCAGACATCAACAAGATCGCCCCCGGCATCTGCGGTTGCGGTGTGAGCGACGTTGATACAGATACCGATGGAACCGCTGATTGCAACGATGGCTGCCCCAATGACATCAACAAGATCGCACCCGGCATCTGTGGTTGCGGTGTAGCCGATACAGATACGGACAGTGACGGTACTGCGGACTGCAATGATCTCTGCCCGATCGACCCGTTGAAAGTCGCTCCCGGCCAGTGTGGCTGTGGTGTGGCAGACACGGATACGGATAGCGACGGCACGGCGGATTGCAACGACCTGTGTCCGCTGGACGCAAACAAGATCGCTCCCGGCCAATGCGGCTGCGGCGTGGCCGATACGGATACCGACAGCGATGGCACGGCAGATTGCAATGACCTATGCCCGCTCGATGCGAACAAGATCGCACCCGGCATCTGCGGTTGCGGTGTGAGTGATGTGGATACGGACCTTGATGGTACTGCTGATTGCAATGATGGCTGCCCGCTTGATGTGAACAAGATCGTGCCAGGTATCTGCGGCTGTGGTGTAAGCGATGTGGACACTGACCTTGATGGCACCGCCGATTGTAACGACGGTTGCCCGCTAGATGTGAACAAGACCACTCCGGGACAGTGCGGTTGTGGCAACCCCGATACGGACACGGACCTGGACGGCACTGCTGACTGTGTGGACGGCTGCCCTTCGGACCCGGACAAGATCGCGCCTGGCATATGCGGTTGCGACACACCGGACGACGATACCGACGGTGATGGTTTGGCGGACTGTGTTGATCCTTGCCCGAACGATGTGAACAACAGCGACACGGACAGCGATGGCACACCAGATTGTAACGACAACTGCCCGCTCGATGCCAACAAAGTGAATCCCGGCACTTGCGGTTGCGGTGTAGCGGACACGGATACGGACGGTGATACCTACGCCGACTGCGTGGACGGTTGCCCTGCCGATGCGAACAAGATCACGCCTGGCGCCTGCGGTTGCGGGGTTGCTGATACCGATACAGATGGCGACGGCACATTGAACTGCAACGACGGCTGCCCGAACGATGCGAACAAGGTGGCACCTGGCGTATGCGGTTGCGGCACGCCCGATACGGATACGGACAGTGACACCGTACCGGATTGCAACGACAACTGCCCGAACCTTGCAGGACAGATCGGTGATGCGTGCAATGATGGCAACCCGAACACAGTGAATGACATGATCACCGGTGCTTGTATATGCGCCGGCACAGCCAATACGACGCTTGTAGGATTGGGCCTTACCACGGACAACGACGGCGCTTCCACCTCATGGGATATTGTTCCCATGATCTCTGGACCTGCGGTGTGCAGTGGAAGCGGCTATTCGAACAATAGCGTGCAAACACTGAACTGCACCTTGCCGGACGGTTGCTACCGCTTGCGCGTGTTCGATGCGAACATGGACGGCATGTGCTGCATGAACGGCAATGGCGGTTATGTACTGAGCACGAGTGATGGAAAACGCATCATCGATGCCAATGGTGCAGGTATTTTCAGCAGTACGGCTGAAGTGTCCTTGGGATTCTGTGTTCCTCTGGGTAGCGATAAACTGACACCGAGCCGTTGTGACCGTGAAAACTACCTGCCGAGCGACTTCATCCAGGCAACTCCTAACGCCGCCGTGCAAGCCCAATACGGTAACGGTGTGCAGAGTGATGATGGCTATCAGTTCTGGATCTTCAACCCGAATGGTGGATACAGCCGTCGTGTATTCCTGTCGCACGCTACGAGCAACTATCTCTTCCCGGTAGGTGCGGATCGTTGCAGCTACTTGTTGTTGAGCAGCCTCGTTACCAGTCCGCTACCGTTCAACGTATTGCTGAACGTACGTGTGCGTTGCATGGTGAACGGTGTCTACAGCGAATTCGGTTCGGCTTGCCGCATGCGTATCGACCTCACGAACCAATGCCCGACGACGCAGTTGAATCCGACCGCCGGACCTCTGCTCTCTTGCGGCAAAACGGGTATACTGTTGAACGGATCCACAACCTTGCATGCGAGCGTTGTTTCCGCTGCCAACAAGTACCAGTTCGAGTTCACCAAACCAGGGTACTTGCGGAAGATCGCCGTGCCAACTTCAAGTCTGGTCCTTACGGTTTGGGGCACCTTGCCACTGGCGTACAACAGCACTTACGATGTGCGCGTGCGGGTGAGCTTTGACGGAGGCTTGAACTATTGTCCCTTCGGCCCGGTTTGCCAGATCTCAACGGCCGCACCACCCTCTGTGCAGGGTCGCGAAATGGAAAGCACTGTAGCGGAAGCGAACACAGGAATGCGTGTGTGGCCGAATCCGAACCGTGGCGAGGACCTGCACTTGATGCTGGAAGGCTTCGGCGAGAACACCACGCCAGTAACGGTTGTGGTAACCGATCTCTTCGGCAAGCAGGTTTATGCCGAGACCATCATCGTGGAAGGTGAAGTGCTGAACGCCAATATCGACCTGAGCGGCAAGGCGGCAGGCATGTACCTCGTGAACGTGAGCAGCAATAACCTGAACTGGAGCGAACGCGTGATCGTGCAGTAGAACAGGATCGACGAAATGCAGCGCCCCGGCCAGAAATGGTCGGGGCGTTTTGCATGAATACCCATAGGCGGTCTTCGTCGACGATAAATTGTCGTTTGTCGAACCTTTTAACTACTAGAGCGTAACAGCGTCGATTTCAATCTCCCCGTCCATGCTGTACCCGTGCTCGAAAAAACAGTCTCCGCACCTGAGATCCGTCTCGCTGCAAGTGGTATCGATGTGCTTGGTATCCTTGGCTCTGCAACCGACAGGGGTTCAAGCTCAGTCCGTAACAAACTACGCGTTCTCACAGACTGCGGGTACCTATACCAACATTACGGGCGGCACTGTTCTTATTTCCGGAAACAATTGGAACAACCAGGTCTTCTCGGTGACCCCTCTCACGGCTTTTCCATTTCTAGGCCAGAACCAGAACACGATGTACGTATCGTGCAACGGCTTTCTCACTTTCGGCACTGCTCCTGCGGGAAACAACATCACCCCTTTGAGCAATGGAGCAGGTTACATCGGAGCTATTTCACCTTTTGGGGCAAACCTTGTAGACAGGAATCTCCCGACCAGTGAGGTTCGTTGGCAAGAAGTAGGGAGTGAGATCATTGTTCAATGGCGCGATTGCCGGAGGAAGATCGCTGGCAACAACGAGCTGTTCAGCTTCCAAGCAAGACTCAACACAACCAATGGAACGATCCGGTTCGTTTATTCAGCGGTATCCAACCTTGACAATTCCACGGCACAACAGCCCCAAGTCGGGTTGCGCGGTGCCAACAACACATTCCCCGCCAACGTGAACGCACGGCTCATTGCCACCGGCGCAGAAACTTGGGCAACAACACTTCCTGCAACTGCGAACAGCAGCAAGTTGCGGTTCACATCCACAAACCCGTCCAGGTCACCGGTTAGCGGACAGACTTACACGTTCACCCCCTTTTCTGTACTCCATCCGCGGTCATTTCGGCTGATCCCAGTACAACCATCTGTTCTGGAATATCGGCGACCTTCACCGCAATACCCACCAACGGAGGAACGACACCGACCTACGCATGGACGCACAACGGGGCAGCCGTTGGAAGTGGCCCCACTTATACAAGTGCACTTCTTACCAACGGTGACATCATCGCCGTGACGATGACCAGCAACGCGGCGTGCGCAGCTCCCCTCACTTCCTTGTCCAGTGTGACCGTTACTGTGCTTCCCACCCCGATCGCTACAGCGATCGTTACCACGCCGATCCTATGCAATGGCGGCACTGGCACAATTACGGTTTCGGCAAACGGAGGGATCTCACCATATACCGGCACGGGCGTGTTTGTTAGTACCGCAGGCAAGCAGGAATTCATCGTGACCGGCGCGAACGGCTGCACTACCACCGCAACAATTATTCTCGGCCAACCGGCTGCTATCATTGCGACGGCTTCTGTTGTTTCCCTGGAAACCGGATGTGGCGCCAGCGACGCGACAGTAGCCGTTAGTGCATCAGGTGGCACACCCGGCTATTCTGGTATTGGAACCATTTCCGGACTAACAGCAGGGAACGCGGTATTCACAGTAACGGACGCGAACGCCTGCTTGGCAACAGCGCCCTTGACCATTCCCATACCCGATACCGATGGTGACGGCACAGACGATTGCGGGGATGAATGTCCCGACGATCCGAACAAAACGCTAAGCGGAGAATGCGGCTGCGATGTGGATGAAACAGACAGCGATGGAGACAGCGTGATGGACTGCAACGACAACTGCCCGAACGATCCGCTGAAAGTGAACCCAGGCACCTGTGGCTGCGACGCTCTGGAAACGGATAGCGATGGAGATACGTACGCAGACTGTGTGGATGGCTGTCCGAACGACCCGCTGAAGATCAGCGCTGGCGGTTGTGGATGCGGTGTCTTGGACAATGATACCGATGGCGATGGACTGCTTGATTGTATCGACCCTTGCCCTAACGGTGCGAACCCAGGCGCAGTCTGCGACGATGGCAACGCTGCGACGTCGAACGATATGATCAATGCCAGTTGTACCTGTGTGGGCACTCCAACAAGCCCTGGATTGATCCTCAGTTTGACCACTGATAATGCAGGTGTGCAAACGAGTTGGGAGATCGTCCCATCGATCGGTGGTGCGGCGGTGTGCAGTGGCAGCAACTATGCTAGCAACACAACCTTCACGATCGGTTGTCCGATCAGTTCCGGGTCTTACGTGCTCCGTGTCATGGATACGTTCGGCGATGGTCTGTGCTGTATGCAAGGCAATGGCGGATATGCGTTGAAGATGAACGACGGTCGCCGCATCATAGACAACCTCGGTGACGGTGGATTCACCTACACCAGTTCCGTGGCGTTGGGCTTCGAACTTCCTCTTGGGCCGGACCACCTTACGCCGAGCCGCTGCGACCGTGAGGACTATCTACCGAGCGATTTCATACAAACTGTTCCCAATGCAGCGGTTCGTGCACAGTATGGAATTGCCAATGCGAACAGCGGTTACCAGTTCTGGTTCTTCGATCCAGATGGAGGATATAGCCGCCGGATGTTGGTAACCCATGCAACGAGCAACTACCTGTTCCCCTTTGGAGCCGATCGATGCAGTTACCTGCGGCTCTCGAGCATGACCACATCTCCCCTTCCGTTCAACAAGCTTCTCAATGTGCGAGTGCGTTCCATGGTGAACGGTGTGTACAATGCCTTCGGCTCCGCTTGCCGCTTGCGGATCGACCTACCTGGTCTCTGTCCAACAACACAACTTGTTGATGACACGAATGACCCCAAACATTCATGCGGACTCACCAACGTATTGTTGGATGGAAGCCGCAAGTTGTGGGCAGTACCTGTAAGCCAGGCCACGAATTATCGTTTCCGATTCGTCGATGGAGGATACCAGCGGAACATCGTATCCAGCGGATCAAGTCTCCTGCTCACGGAATGGACACAGATGCCTTTGCAATATGGCGGTAAGACCTATCAGGTCAACGTACAGGTGAGCTACGACAACGGCGCGAATTGGTGTCCGTTCGGAGCAACATGCACGATCACCACAGCCTTTGCCGCGCCATCCAATGAAGACCGCCGCATGGCGCTCGTTGTCGGATCCGATCCAAGTGCTCTGCGTATATGGCCCAATCCCACGGACGGTGACCGACTCAACGTGCATCTGGAAGGACTGTTCTCCAACGAGGATGTCGTCCAACTGCGCATGATCGATCTGCAAGGAAGACTGATCATCGCCCGATCCATCCCTATCACCGATGACGACCTGAACGTGACCCTGGGCAGGGAAGACGGCCTTACCGCAGGCATCCATTTACTGACCCTGTCAACGGCAACTCGGACATGGACCGAACGCGTGGTTGTCCAATAACGGGAACCCCTCGATCAGCGAAAATCGTCGTACAGCAGGTATTTGGCACGGGTGCGTTTGAACGCATCCAGGCCTGGTTTCCAGGAAGCACGGATGGCTTCTTCGGGATCACCTCGTTCGATCGCCTTCCGCAAGGACTTACCACCAGAGAGCTTATCGAAGAACGGAACGAAGAAAGACTCTTTGTCGGCGCTGGCTTGATAGAACCCGATGAGCCATTGCAGATGCACAACGGGTTGTAGTCGTGAAATAAATCCTCCGTATTCCTGCAGGTCCATGCCTTTGCAGGGTTTGTCTTTGTACGGGGGATCCTTTGCACCGGAAATGGACCGAGGTGTAAAACCGTACGTACCGATGGAACTGCCTGGTAAACCGATGCACTGAAAAGGCTTGTCCGTTCCACGGCCCACACTAACCGACGTCCCTTCGAACAAGCCCAGCGACGGGTAGAGATAGATCGATGCCATATTGGGCAAATTCGGTGATGGTTTTGTGGGCAGAGCGTAAAATGAACTATGGCTGTACCCAATGCAGTTGATCACCTCGAGCTCGCATTTCACCTTACCCTTCAACCAGCCTTCACCATTGATCATGCGCGCATACTCGCCAATGGTCATTCCGTACACGATCGGAACAGGGTGCATGCCCACGAACGACGCATAAGCCGTGTCAAGGACGGGACCATCCACATAAAAACCGTTCGGGTTCGGGCGATCCAATACGATCAATTTCCGGTGCTCCTCGGCGCAGGCTTCCATCACATAATGCAGCGTGCTGATGAAGGTATAGAACCTGACACCCACGTCCTGAATATCGAACACCACGATGTCCACCTCGGCCAATTGGTCGGATGTTGGCTTCTTGTTCTTTCCATAAAGCGAGATCAGCGGCAGTCCGGTGCGCTTGTCACCTTCGTTGGCCACGTGTTCACCAGCATCCGCTTCTCCGCGGAAACCATGTTCGGGAGCGAAGACTTTCACCACGTTCACCTTCAATGTGATCAGCGAATCCACCAGATGTGTGGCACCGATCATACCGGTCTGATTGGTGACGACCGCGATCCGCTTACCCAACAACTGCGGCACATAGTTCAAGGTACGCTCTGCACCGGTAACGATGGAAGGATCACTGGCCGGTATTTCCCGGGTACCTGATGCGGTTTGCGCCGGGATCTGTTCCCGGCAACCCAGGAGAACCAACAAGATGAGCGCGTGCCGCACCGCCAGGGCTACATTCGCCCGACACCACATGGGCTTCGCGCACTTCATCGCTCGGCGGATCGTTCGCCCTGACGATCCCGGCAGATCAGGCTTATCGCGTCCGATCGTCTTCATCGCGGTGCTTGGCATTGTCATCGGTATGGCGGTGATGATCCTCACGGTGGGCATCAGTACGGGGTTCCAAAGAGAAGTGCGTGCCAAAGTAACGGGCGCGGGATCGCACATCGAGATCGTGTCCATCGCGGGTGGCGATACGCGAGACTCTGAACGGATGCGGATCCAACAACCGTTTTATCCATGGTTGGATACGGTGACGGGCGTTCGGCACATTTCGGTGTACGCCCTGAAGCCCGGCATCGTGGAAACGGACGACGAGATCCAAGGCGTGGTGGTGAAAGGCGTGGGCCAGGACCATGACTGGTCCTTCTTACAGTCGCATTTGATCGCGGGCGATGTTCTGTCGATACCCGACACATCAGGCTATGCGACCACGGTGATCAGTTCTTGGCTTGCACGGCGGCTGCAACGGGGCGTTGGCGACACAGTAACGATCTACTTGATCCGTGGGCGCGAAGAGATCCGTCCTCGCCGGTTCAAAGTGAAAGGCATCTACGAGACAGGCATCGAGAAGATCGACCACCAGGTCGTGTTCGTGGACATCCGACATATCCAGCGTTTCGCGCAATGGGGGCTGCAGGCGGAGATCAATGTTGGCCAGGTTGAAGAAGGCAGGTTCGTGGAACTGGAAGGAAAAGCGTTCGGCGGTGATCGCAATTACACTTACGAGTGGCCGGGAACCGCACTCCACGGGCCAGGTCCGCACCGCGTTCAACTATGGGACTGGCACAACCCTCACTGGCCTCCAACGGCTTTTGGCCAGCAGCCCAAGGACACAACATTCACACTCATCGTAAGCGACGACGAAGGCACAATACCTGACACGGCATTGGTCCACATCATTCCGGACTCCACACGATTCGTGGTACACAGCCTTGGATCCGACCAAGTAGTGGAGCGCATCCGGGTGGAACGCGGTGGAAATGGCGGGAGCTATTCCAATTACTGCGGCGGTTTCGAAGTCGCTTTGGATGACCACCGCGACCTGATCGCCATGGACGACCGCATCTACAAAGACTATCTCAATGAAGACCAGCGAACGATCACGGTGCGCGAGAAATTCCCGGAGATCTTCGCTTGGTTGGAGTTGTTGGATACGAACGTGATCGTTGTGATCACGCTCATGGTACTCGTGGCCATCATCAACATGACAAGTGCGTTGCTCATCATCATCTTGGAACGAACGAACATGATCGGGATCCTGAAGGCGCTGGGTAGCAGCAACGGTTCTATTCGCAAGATCTTTCTGATCGATGCTGCCTATATACTCGGCTTCGGTGTGGTGCTTGGCGACATTCTCGGCATTGGGTTGGGCCTTCTGCAGAAACTCACTGGTTTGGTGCACCTCCCGATCGAGAGCTATTATGTGGATGCGGTCCCCGTTGATCTTGACCTCTGGCCCATCGCGATGCTGAACTTGGGGACCTTGGTCGTATGCGTTCTCGCGTTGATCGTTCCCAGCCTGATGGTGAGCCGCATAGCCCCGGCGAAAGCGATCCGGTTCGAGTAAGGGATCAGGGATCACCGGACCGTGTCGAACCTACCTTCGCGGCGCATGAAGATCCACGACAACATTCTATCCACCATCGGCAATACGCCGCTCGTTCGCCTCAACCGTATCACCAAGGATGTTGCCGCTACGGTTCTGGCCAAAGTGGAGACCTTCAACCCCGGCAACAGCATCAAAGACCGTATGGCGATCAAGATGATCGAGGATGCGGAGAAGGATGGCCGCTTGAAGCCTGGCGGAACGATCATCGAAGGAACGAGTGGAAATACAGGTATGGGCCTCGCGATCGGCGCGATCATCAAAGGCTACAAATGCATTTTCACTACAACGGATAAACAAAGCCGCGAGAAGGTGGACATTCTGCGGGCTTTCGGGGCCGAGGTGATCGTATGCCCGACCAACGTTGATCCCGAGGACCCCCGCTCCTACTACAGTGTTAGCTCACGCTTGGAAAAGGAGACGCCGAACAGTTGGAAGGCGAACCAGTACGACAACCCCAGCAACGCACAGGCGCACTACGAGAGCACGGGACCCGAGATCTGGGAGCAAAGCGGCGGCAAGGTCGATCACCTTGTGGTGGGTGTTGGCACTGGCGGCACCATCAGCGGAACGGCGAAATACCTGAAGGAGAAGAACCCGAACCTGAAGGTCTGGGGCATCGACACCTACGGCTCGGTCTTCAAGAAGCTGAAGGAGACCGGCATTTTCGACAAGAACGAGATCTACCCCTACATCACCGAAGGTATCGGAGAAGACTTTGTTCCGGAGAACGTGGACATGGACCTCATCGACCACTTCGAGAAAGTCACCGACCGCGATGCAGCGATCTACACCCGGAAGATCGTGCGCGACGAAGGCATCTTCGTGGGCAACAGTGCGGGCAGCGCCATTGCGGGCCTTTTGCAGCTGAAGGACAATTTCAAGAAAGGCGAAGTCGTGGTGGTGATCTTCCACGACCACGGCACGCGCTACGTTGGCAAGATGTTCAACGATGACTGGATGCGTGAGCGTGGATTCCTGGTCGAGGAAAAACCTACCGCTGGCGATCTCCTGAAAGGCAAAGAATTGGGCTTGATCTCCGTGGAAGCAGATGAACCCGTGCTGATCGCGATCGAGCGCATGCGCAAACACAACATCGATCAAATGCCGGTTATGGAGAACGGCAAACCCGTTGGTACCATCACCGATGCGCGCCTGTTCGATGCCATCTTGGAAGACGCCGAAGTGCGCCACCAGAAATCACGCGTGGTAATGGGCCCTGCCCTGCCGGTGATCTCTGCGGACAGCAAACTGGAAGATGTAGCGAAGCAGCTTGGCAATGGCTCGCCTGCCGTGCTTGTAGAAATGCCGAACGGCTTGGGGATACTGACGAAGCAGGATATTATTGGGAAGTTGAAGTAGGACCTGATGGTCAAGCTCAAAGCAAGGTATCCAAGTGCGTTGCTTTGTGTCATCGCTTTTGTTTCGTTCATCGGTTGGCTCTGGTCAAAGTTGGTCCTTGTGAATGTCGCGCTTGATCAGAAATATCTCGAATCAGAGGACGCCGAAATACATGAACGCGCCATGCATTGGGCTCAGTTCCGTTCATGCTTTGGCTGGGTGTTGTTCATTTCGTTGGGCTTGCTCGCGCTCATATTGTTCTATCGTTGGTTCATCCATCCAAGCTCGGGGGGCGGGGGGCGGGGGGGGGGGGCGGGCGCCCCCGGCGCGGGGCGGGGGGGGGGGGGCGGGGGGCAGCCCGATAGCATATGAGAACCGTGACCGACCAAATGCAACGCACCGTCAAAGTGCCGAAGCACCCCCAGCGCATCATCTCCCTCGTACCCTCGCAAACCGAACTGCTCTACGACCTCGGCTTGGGGGGACGCGTTGTGGGCATCACCAAATTCTGCATTCACCCAGAAACCTGGTTCCGTACAAAAACTCGCGTGGGCGGCACGAAAAAGGTGGACATGGAAAAGATCCGTGCGCTGAAGCCGGACCTGATCATCGGCAACAAGGAAGAGAACGACCGCAGCGATATTCAGACTTTGGAACAGGAATTTCCAGTGTGGATGAGCGATATCCGGGACTTGTCAGGCGCGTTGAGCATGATCCAAAGCATCGGCGAGTTGACCGGAACACAAGACAAAGCGAACTCCCTTCATGCGGCGATCGGAGCAGGATTTGAAGGGTTGATCAAACGCGACCCACCGCTCACGGTGGCGTATTTGATCTGGCGCAAACCATTCATGCTCGCGGGCCACGGCACATTCGTGAACGACATGTTACAGCGCTGTGGTCTGTACAACGTGTTCGATGCCGATGATGCCCGCTATCCGGAGATCACGGCCCAAGGAGCTTGCAGAAGCCGCCCCAGACGTGATCCTGCTTTCATCCGAGCCCTACCCTTTCAAGGAAAAACACATCGCCGAGATCAATGGGATCTGCCCGGGAACTCCGGTGCGAGTGGTGGATGGTGAACTGTTCAGCTGGTATGGATCCCGTTTGCTGAAGGCCCCCGAATACATGAAAGGCTTGGTTGAAGGGCTGGCGGACGTTGTGAGCGAATAGGCCGCACCTATTTTTGGTCGCCATTGCGCAGCATGCGTCTCTTACTCTCCTTCACGTTATCGCTCGGCTTGCTGGGTGGAATAGCTGCGCAGCATGTCGGCTTGGTGCTCAGCGGCGGCGGGGCTGTTGGCCTTACGCACATCGGGGTGATCAAGGCCTTGGAGGAGAACGACATCCCCATCGATTACATCACGGGCAGCAGCATGGGCGCGCTGATAGGTGCTATGTACGCCAGTGGACTTACACCCTGGCAAATGGACTCCTTGTTCCAAACGGACCTCTACCAGTTGATGGCTGTGGGGGGGATCGAAGATGCCTACACATGGTACTTCAAACAGGATGTCCCTGATGCCTCGCTCATCAACTTGAAATTCGACCTGGACACAACGCTTCAAACGTCATTGCCCACGAATCTGCGTTCCCCCGTGCTCTCGGATTGGTGGCAGATGCTTGGTTTTGCTGGCGTTTCAGCGAAAAGCGGGTATCACATGGACAGCCTGTTCATACCCTTCAGATGCGTGGCCAGCGACATTACCGATCAACGATCGGTCGTATTCGGCGAAGGCGATCTTGCCCTGGCGGTTCGGGCCAGTATGAGCTATCCCTTCTACTTCAAACCCATTCGCGTGAACGGCCATTTGATGATGGACGGAGGCATGTACAACAACTTCCCCAGCGATGTGATGTACGATGCCTTCATGCCTGATTTCATCATTGGAAGCAATGTGGCATACAATGCGGCACCGCCGGATGAGGATGACCTGATGAGCCAGTTGCGCGCAATGATGGTCACGAAGACCAACTACAGTGTTCCCTGTGAACCGGGCTTGATCATTGAACCAAAGACCGCGACCACCCTGTTCGATTTCACCACTTCGAAACAAGCGGTAGCGGATGGTTACGCAGCCGCAATGGCGCGAATGCCGGAGATCAAAGAAGGCATTGCCCGGCGGGTGTCCCGCAAGGAATTGGCCGCCCGAAGAGCGGCTTTCCGAAAGGGGTTGCCCGCTCCCGTTTTCGGTAATATCCAGTTCGATGGACTGAACCGAAAACAAACTCGTTTCTGCGAAAACCTGTTGAACAAAGGGGCAGGGCTCATTGATGCCGGCACGTTGAAACCACGCTACTTCAGGTTGTACGCCGACAATAACGTAAGTGGCCTCTTCCCACAAGCAACCTTCGATAGAGCTCGTGGGACCTACGACCTCAGGATCCTTGTGAAGCGCGAAAAGAAGTTGGAAGTTCGGTTCGGCGGCATGTTCAGTTCAAGGCCGATCAACACCGGTATGGTGGGTTTGCGCTACAACTTCTTCGGGCACGCGAGTTCACGCCTTGAAGGGCTGGCTTATTTCGGCAAATTCTACACCGCCGGGCAGATCAAATTGCGCATGGATCTGAGCTCACGAAAGCCGATCTACTTGGAACCTGCGATCACGCTGCACCGATGGGACTGGTTCAATAGCTTCTCCAGTTTCTTCGAAGAGGTGCGCCCAGCCTATATCGTGAACCGTGAATTCTGGGCTGGTGCGAACGCCGGAATGGCCGTGGGCAACAAAGGGCTGTTGCGATTGGATGCCAAGTACGCACAAACCACCGATGAATATTACCAGACCGAGGATTTCGGTAGCAGGGACACGGCCGATGCTACGAACTTCTATCACGTGACCAGCGGAGTTTTATTGGAGCGCAATAGCCTGAACCGCAAACAACACCCGAACGCTGGTGAGCTGTTCCGGGCTGAGCTGCGATACGTGAGCGGTGAAGAGCGCACGGATCCGGGCACAACCTACACCGACCGGTTGTCGCGAAGCAAACAACATGATTGGTTCATCGCGAAAGTCACGCTGGACAAGTATTTCCTACCCCGGAAAAGAGTGCGGTTCGGCATGCTCATCGAAGGGGTGTTCAGCACACAGGATTTTTTTCAGAACTATACGGCTTCATTGCTTCGTTCACCGGTCTTTCAACCAACACCCGAGAGCAGAACATACTTCCTTGATAATTTCAGAGCACAGCAATACCTGGCCGGCGGAGCGCGTGCGATAATCGCTGTGGCCAAGAACAAGTTCGACTTGCGACTCGAGGCCTATGCTTTTCAACCGTACAAAGCCATTGAGCGCAATAACACGGACCAGGCCGAAGAAGGTACGGCCATCAGTGAGCGGAGCTTTATCGGAAGTGGTTCATTGATCTGGCAGAGTCCGCTTGGGCCGGTCTGGCTCAACACCAGCTACATCGATGGGCTGGCAAAACCCTGGGTGTTCAGCGCGAGTTTCGGATATGTGGTTTTTGCTCAACGAGCGCAGGAATAGATCAGTAACGGCGAACCGATGGTTGCGTCCGCGCGTCTATCTTGCATGACCCAAATCCCTAGTGTGAGGATCTTTTCTTGGATCACCTTCATTCCGCTGCTGGTCATCACGCAAATGGCTTCAGCCCAAGTCACGTTCTGGAGCGACCAGTTCAACGGAGGGCTCCTGACGGGCGGTTTCGAAGTGGGCACGGTGGGCCAGGGAAGTGGGAGCTTCAACATGCCGCTGCCTGCAGGTTGCACCATCCACCAAGCCTATTTTTTCGGCACGCAGGTAGGAGCGGCAGCCGACATTACCGTGGACATGAACGGAACCCCGTACACGTTCGATGCGGGCAACCTCGCAGGCCCGCTCTTCAACACAGGGTATGGTGGGCTGTCAGGCGTGCATGCGATCGACGTTACCGCCGACATCAATGCCACAATAACGAACTACACCATCACGGTCCCCTTCCAATCCAGTCAGATAAGCAACACCTGGACGGAATTCTACCTCGTGATCGGGTACGAACTGGTGGGTGCAACATCCGTCAATGTGGAACTCTACTTCAACGATCAGGATGCCGGGGCAAGCAATTTCTTTGTCCTGAATACGGCAGCTCCCCTATTGACCGCGAACGGGATCGGTTTCGCTACGTTGGGCGGTTATGCTTCAGCAGGCACCGATTGCGAATCCATCACGGTCAACGGAACCTTGCTGGGATCATTCTGGGGTGGCGATTTCAACTCAGCGGATCTGACGTGGGGTACGATGGGCTGCATGGCCTACGCGAATGGCGCGGTAACCGGCCTGGGCGATGACAACGCGGATCAGGCGATCAATAATACCGACGTGGTAAGCGATATCAATGGATTGGTGATCAACGGAAGCAATAGCGTGAACGTACAATACGATCACTGTAGTGGAGGTGGGGACAACCACATCTGGCTGATGGTGCTCGCCTATTCCAGCGATGCATGTACGATCACGGCGGACCTTGGCCCAGACGCGGCCCTTTGCACAGGTGACGCACTGTTGCTTGATGTCACCCAAACGAATGCGACCTATGCCTGGCAGGATGGGTCCACAGGACCCACATTCAACGTTACCACGTCGGGTGATTATTGGGTAACGGTGACCAGCGTGGATTGCAACGCAACAGACACCCTTCATGTGGATGTATCCGCGCCCCCTGTTTTCGATCTCGGCGCGGACATGACCATCTGCGCAGGAACTTCTCTTGTGCTCGATGCGACTTCCGTTCCCGTCGGTAATGTGACCTGGCAGGACAATAGCAACTCCGCCACGCAAACAGTGAGCTTGGCCGGAACGTATTGGGCTGAAGTGGACAACAATGGCTGTGTGCGCATCGACTCCATCGTGGTCGCTGTATCTCCTGCACCGTTGATCAATTTACCAGCACAAGAGGATCTGTGCATAGGCGAGAGCGTGATATTGGATGCGGGTAACGTCGGTTCCTCCCATCTCTGGAGCACCGGTGCGCAGACGCAATCGATCAGCGTGAGCACGACGGCTACTTATGAGGTTACGGTGACCAATGCGTTCGGTTGTAGTACTGAGGACAGCACACAGGTCTTTGTTCATTTGCTCCCAGTGGTGCAACTGGGTCCCGACACTTCGCTGTGCGAGGGTGAGATCTGGAGCCTGGATGCAGGTATCCTGGGTGGCACATACATATGGAGCACGGGAGCCACTGGCCAGAGCATCAACGTAAACACAGAGGACACGTATTGGGTAGAGATGGCGGACGCGTTCGGATGCGCGGGGAGCGACACGATCCTGATCACGTACGATCCAGTTCCGGTAGTCCAGTTGAATGATGCGGAGGTCTGTATCAGCGAAACCGTTGTGTTGGATGCGGGAAATCCAGGAGCGACCTTCTTGTGGAATACGGGGGAGACCACACAAGCCTTGGTATTGGACAGCGTCGGAGGCACGTTCTCAGTGGTTGTGACCAATGCCGGCTGGTGCAGCGGTTCAGGCTCGGCCACGGTCGCGTTCGTGGAGTTCCCCGTTGTTGACATAGGCGAGGATGCGGAGCTCTGTGACCTGGATACCTTGTTGCTGGACGCCGGCAATGCGGGCAGCATGTTCACCTGGAACACCGGGGCCAGCACACAGCAGATCAGTGTGACCACCGGCACCAACATCTGGGTGGATGTGGACAATGGTTTCTGCACCACGCGCGATTCATTGTTCGTGACCTTCCACCCACTCCCGGAACCCTTGGAGGAGGAAGAAGTGGTTGGCTGCTTCAACTACCCACCCTACAAAACCCGGTTGGATGCTGGCAACAATGGATGTACCTACGCTTGGAGCACCGATGAGGAAAACCGAACGATCGATGTGAACAGCTATGGTTGGTACAGCGTGACCATCACCACTCTCTTTGGTTGCTCGTTGACCGACTCGATCAACGTATTGGAGTACTGCCCGCCACAACTGTTCATTCCCAACACGTTTACCCCGAACGGCGATGGCATCAACGATTTCTTCGGGCCCTCCGGTCACCTATTGGCCGATGTGGAACTTTCGATATTCGATCGCTGGGGCCAACCTGTTTGGTCCGGCGTGGATGGTGGTGCTTTATGGGACGGCACCATTAGCGGAACACCCGCGAAGTCAGAGGTCTACATATGGGAACTCCGGTACCGCTTTGTGGAGGATGTGCGCGGTACACTTGGAGAATACAAACAAGCGGTGGGGCATGTGACGGTGTTGCGGTGAGCGCTTTTCGATACTCCTACTGCATGAAGAACCGGATCTGGAGAAGCCCCACTGTACACGTTCCATCGGCACAGTCAGAGTCCTTGCGGCCTGAGGTCACGCAACAAAAAAGCCCCCGACATGGTCGAGGGCTTTTCGTTCGGTAGAAATCTCTTTTACGCCTGCGCGGTAGGTCCACCGAAATTCATCGGGATCTCCGGCATCTCCGTTTCGCGGATATTACCGTGAACCGCTTCGAACTTCTGGATATTGTCCGCAAGGGCGCGCATAAGGCGCTTGGCATGCTGTGGAGTAAGGAGCACGCGGGCGCGCACCTTGGCTTTGGGCACACCGGGCATCACGCGCACAAAATCCAGAACGAATTCCGAATTGCTGTGCGTGATGATCGCCAGGTTGCTGTAGATGCCATCGGCCACCTCCTCACTGATCTCGATGTTCAGCTGGTTGGCCGGGCGTGGTTGGTTCTTCTCGTCTGCCATTGCTTCAAAAAATATGAAAGTTGAAAGCCGAAACCAGAAACACGTCCATGTCTCCAGTTCCGGCTTTCAGCTTTCTGGTTTCAACCTTCCAGTTTAGTCTTCGACCTCCTGCGCGGTAAGGCGCTCGGACATCATTTTGGTGTATTCCTCCTTTCCATAAACGAGGTTCTTCTGGAAGCGGCGGCTGCCGGTACCAGCAGGGATCAGGTGACCCACGATCACGTTCTCCTTGAGGCCTTTCAAGTTGTCTTCCTTGGCCGCAACCGCAGCTTCGTTCAACACCTTGGTGGTCTCTTGGAAAGATGCCGCGCTGATGAAGCTATCGGTCTGGAGCGAAGCACGTGTGATACCCATCAACAACTGGCGACTGGTCGCCGGCGTTGCATGGCGGGCTTCAGCAAGCTTCAAGTCCTTGCGCCTCAATACACTGTTCTCATCGCGCAATTTGCGCGCTGAAAGGATCTGGCCCTCCTTCAAGGTGGCACTGTCACCGGCATTGGTGATCACCATCTTGTCGTACATGTCATCATTCTCCTCCATGAAATCCGCCTTCTGCACGGCTTGGCGCTCGAGGAATCGGGTATCGCCCGGATCTTCGATCTCCACTTTCCGCATCATCTGGCGCACGATCACTTCGAAGTGCTTGTCGTTGATCTTCACACCCTGCATACGATACACTTCCTGTACCTCGTCAACCAGATATTCCTGAACGCGGGTTGGGCCTTGGATGTCCAGGATGTCAGCAGGCGCAATGGAACCATCACTGAGCTGCTGACCAGCTTTGATGAAGTCGTTCTCTTGCACCAGGATGTGCTTGCTCAGCGGCACGAGGTAATACTTGTGCTCGCCAGTGCGGCTCTCAACGATGATCTCGCGGTTACCACGCTTGATCTTGCCGTAGCTCACGATACCATCGATCTCGCTTACCACAGCCGGATTGCTCGGGTTACGTGCTTCGAAGAGCTCCGTTACACGCGGCAAACCACCGGTGATGTCACCACCCTTGCCGGAGCTGCGGGGGATCTTTACCAGGATATCGCCGGCTTCGATCTTCTGACCTTCGTTCACGATGATGTGGGCACCAACCGGCAGGGAGTAGCTCTTCACTTCCTCCTTGCTCTTGGCATCGATGATCTTGATCGTAGGGTTCTTCTTCTTGTCGCGGCTCTCCACGATAACTTTCTCCGTGAAGCCCGTTTGCTCGTCGATCTGCTCACGGAAAGTCACGCTCTCTTCAACGCTCTCGAAGGACAACGTTCCTGCGAGTTCGGAGATGATCACAGCGTTGTACGCATCCCAATTACAGATCATGTCTCCCTTCTTCACGTTCTTGCCGCCCTTGGCATAGAGGAACGCTCCGTAAGGAATATTGCTCGTCGTGAGAACGATACCGGTGTTATTGTCCACGATGCGCATTTCCGAGCTGCGGCTGATCACCACTTCGGCTTCTGCGCCTTTCTTGTCCTTCTTCTTCACCGTGCGCAATTCTTCGATCTCGAGCTTACCGTCGTATTTCGCAACGATCTGGCTATCCTCGGTGATCTTTCCAGCAACACCACCCACGTGGAACGTACGCAGTGTGAGCTGTGTACCAGGCTCACCGATCGATTGGGCGGCGATAACACCGACCGCCTCTCCCGTCTGCACCATACGACCGGTCGCGAGGTTGCGGCCGTAACACTTGGCACAAACGCCCAAGCGCTGTTCGCAGGTAAGTACGCTGCGGATCTCAACTTCCTCGATCGGGCTATCGGCAATTGCACGAGCCACGTCCTCCGTGATCTGCTCGCCACTCTTCACCAGCAGATCGCCGGTTTGTGGGTGGTAAACATCATGCACAGCACTACGACCCAAAACACGATCGTAGAGGCTTTCCACGATCTCTTCGTTCTTCTTCAATGCCGAAGCCACCAGACCGCGGAGGGTACCGCAATCGTCATTGGTGATCACAACGTCCTGTGCCACATCCACCAGTCGGCGGGTGAGGTAACCGGCATCAGCGGTCTTCAGTGCCGTATCGGCCAAACCTTTACGGGCACCGTGGGTAGAGATGAAGTACTCCAGGATGGACAGACCTTCCTTGAAGTTCGATAGGATCGGGTTCTCGATAATATCCTGTCCACCACCCGCACCGCTTTTTTGCGGCTTCGCCATCAGACCACGCATACCACTGAGCTGACGGATCTGCTCCTTGGAACCACGGGCACCGGAGTCCATCATCATATAGATGGAATTGAACCCCTGGTTGTCCGTCTTCAAGCGCTCCATGAGCGTGAAGGTGAGCTTGCTGTTGGTGTGGGTCCAGATGTCGATCGTCTGGTTGTATCGCTCGTTGTTGGTGATAAGGCCCATGTTGTAGTTGCCCATCACCTCGTCCACTTCAGCTTGCGCTGCTTTCACCAACTTCTCTTTCTCATCAGGCACAACCACGTCCAACAAATTGAAGGAGAGGCCACCTTGGAAGGCGTTCATGAAGCCGAGCTCCTTGATATCGTCCAGGAACTTCGCGGCTTTTGAGGTACCACCCTCCTTCATCACACGACCGATAATGTCGCGCAATGACTTCTTGGTGAGCAGTTCATTGATGTAGCCCACTTCCATAGGCACCACCTCGTTGAACAGAACGCGACCAACGGTGGTCTCGATCATCTCGTTCTTGCCCGTTTTGGCATTGTACCAACGCACCTTGATCCAGGAATGCAGGTCCACCTTGCCTTCGTTGCGTGCGATGTGCACTTCTTCGCTGCTGTAGAAAATTCGGCCTTCGCCGCGCATCGGATGGCCCTTCTCGCTCTTGCGACCTTTGGTCATATAGTACAGACCAAGCACCATGTCCTGGCTAGGTACCGCGATAGGCGCACCGTTGGCAGGGTTCAGGATGTTATGGCTGGCCAACATGAGCAGTTGTGCCTCCATGATGGCTGCATGCCCCAGGGGCACGTGCACAGCCATTTGGTCACCGTCAAAGTCAGCGTTGAACGCAGTACACACGAGCGGGTGCAACTGGATAGCCTTGCCCTCGATCAGCTTTGGCTGGAAGGCTTGGATACCAAGGCGGTGAAGCGTTGGTGCACGGTTGAGAAGCACAGGGTGGCTCTTCAACACGTTCTCCAGAATATCCCAGATCACCGGCTCCTTCTTGTCCACGATCTTTTTCGCGCTCTTTACCGTTTTCACGATTCCGCGCTCGATAAGCTTACGGATGATGAACGGCTTGAAGAGCTCTGCGGCCATGTCCTTCGGAAGACCGCATTCGTGCAATTTCAGGTCCGGACCCACAACGATCACGGAACGAGCACTGTAGTCAACACGCTTACCCAGCAAGTTCTGGCGGAAGCGGCCTTGTTTGCCTTTGAGCGAATCGCTCAAGGACTTCAGTGGGCGGTTGCTTTCGCTCTTCACCGCGCTGCTCTTGCGGCTGTTGTCGAAGAGGCTATCAACAGCCTCCTGAAGCATACGCTTCTCGTTGCGCAGGATCACCTCTGGCGCTTTGATCTCCACCAACCTCTTCAAACGGTTGTTACGGATGATCACGCGGCGATACAGATCGTTCAGGTCGCTCGTTGCGAAACGTCCACCATCCAAGGGGACCAGTGGGCGCAACTCAGGTGGGATAACAGGGACGACCTTGATGATCATCCATTCCGGCTTGTTGTCGCGACGTGAATTGGCATCACGGAAAGCCTCCACCACGTTCAATCGCTTCAGCGCTTCGTTCTTACGCTGCTGACTGGTCTCCGTGTTGGCCTTGTGGCGCAGATCATAACTTACCGCATCCAGATCCAACCGCTTCAACAGATCATGCAAGGATTCAGCGCCCATTTTGGCGATGAACTTGTTCGGATCGGCATCATCCAAGTACTGGTTGTCTTTACCAACCTGCTCCATGGTGTCCAGATACTCTTCTTCCGTGAGGAAGTCGAGTTGCTGCAAGGGAACACCTTCTTTGTTTTTGGCGGTACCGGCGCTGATCACCACATAACGCTCGTAGTAGATGATCTGATCGAGCTTCTTGGTGGGCATACCCAGCAGGTAGCCGATCTTGTTCGGAAGTGAGCGGAAATACCAGATGTGTGCAACAGGCACGGTCAACTGGATATGCCCCATGCGCTCGCGGCGCACCTTCTTCTCCGTTACCTCCACACCGCAACGATCGCAAACGATCCCCTTGTAGCGGATACGCTTGTACTTGCCGCAATGGCATTCGAAGTCCTTTACAGGACCGAAGATGCGCTCGCAGAACAAGCCATCACGTTCCGGCTTGTAGGTACGATAGTTGATCGTTTCAGGCTTGATCACTTCACCGTGGCTGCGCTCCAGGATCTGTTCCGGGCTGGCGAGGCTGATGACGATCTTGTCGAACTGAGAGGTGATCCTCACCTCTTTCTTCATCATAGTCATGGGTACGGCTCGACGTTAGACTTTCTCGGTTTCGGACTCCAGGCTGATATTCAAAGCGAGGCCACGCAGTTCGTGGAGCAACACGTTGAACGACTCAGGGATCCCCGGCGCGGGCAGGGGTTCGCCTTTCACGATGGCTTCATAGGCCTTGGCACGGCCGATCACGTCATCGCTCTTCACGGTAAGGATCTCTTGCAGGAGATTGGCGGCACCAAAGGCCTCCAACGCCCACACCTCCATCTCACCGAAACGCTGACCACCGAACTGTGCTTTACCACCCAACGGCTGCTGGGTGATCAAGCTGTACGGTCCAATGGAACGCGCGTGCATCTTGTCGTCCACCATGTGGGCGAGTTTGAGCATGTAGATCACCCCAACAGTTGCTGGCTGGTCGAAACGCTCGCCCGTGCCACCGTCCGTGAGGTATGTTTTTCCGAAGCGCGGAACACCGGCCTCGTCGGTCTCTTTGTTGATCTCGTCAATGGTGGCACCATCGAAGATCGGGGTGGCATACTTGCGACCCAACTTCAAGCCAGCCCAGCCGAGAACAGTCTCGTAGATCTGGCCCAAGTTCATCCGGCTTGGTACACCGAGCGGATTCAGCACGATGTCAACAGGAGAACCATCTTCCAGGAACGGCATATCGGCATCGCGCACAATGCGGGATACGATACCCTTGTTACCATGTCGGCCGGCCATTTTATCACCGATGGCCAGCTTGCGCTTGGCTGCGATGTACACCTTGGCCAACTTCACGATACCCGTAGGCAATTCATCACCGATGCTTACCTGGAACTTCTTGCGCTTGTATGAACCGCTGATGTCATTGTAGCGGATGGACCAGTTGTGAATGAGCTGGCGCACCAGTTCGTTCACTTTCTTCTCGGTGGTCCATTCCGTTGGATCGATGGTGACGTAATCCACGCCCATCAACACCTTCGGGCTGAACTTCACGCCTTTCTTGATCTGCTCTTCCTTGTACTTGTTGCTGACGCCATTGCTGCTGAGGCCGCCGATCAATTTCATCAGCTTGTCCACCAACAAGGTCTTCAGATCACCAAGCTCTTTGTCCTGCTCCCTGTCGATCTGGTCCAGAATGCCCTTCTCGTTACCCTTGGATTTCTTGTCCTTGATGGCACGGCTGAAGAGCTTCTTATCGATCACGACACCACGGGTGCTTGGGGGAGCCTTCATAGAGGCATCCTTCACATCACCGGCCTTGTCGCCGAAGATGGCACGCAGCAACTTCTCCTCTGGAGAAGGGTCGGTCTCTCCTTTCGGCGTGATCTTGCCGATCAGGATATCGCCTTCCTTGATCTCGGCACCAATGCGGATCAGGCCATTCTCGTCGAGGTCCTTCGTTGCTTCTTCGCTTACGTTCGGAATGTCGCTGGTCAGTTCTTCCAAGCCGCGCTTCGTATCGCGAACTTCCATATTGTACTCATCAATATGGATCGAGGTGAACATGTCTTCGCGGGCAACGCGCTCGCTGATCACGATGGCATCCTCGAAGTTGAACCCTTTCCATGGCATGAAGGCCACTACCAGGTTGCGACCGATGGCCAATTCGCCGTCTTCTGTGCTGTAGCCCTCACAAAGCGTCTGCCCCTTGGTCACCTTATCGCCCTTGCGGACGAGCGGGCGAAGGTTCATGCAGGTGCTCTGGTTCGTCTTCATGAACTTGGTGAGCTTGTACTCCTTCTCATCACCCTCGAAGCTCACAGTACGCTCATCGTCCGTGCGCTTGTAATCGATAAGGATCCGATCGGCATCCACACTCTTAACGATGCCATCGCCCTCAGCGGTCAGCAACACACGGCTGTCGCGTGCTACCAGTTCTTCGAGACCGGTACCGACCACAGGCGCCTCTGGGCGCAACAATGGAACGGCTTGACGCATCATGTTCGAGCCCATCAACGCGCGGTTGGCATCGTTGTGCTCCAAGAAGGGGATAAGGCTGGCAGCGATGGAAGCGATCTGGTTCGGCGCTACGTCCATCAATTCCAATTCCTTCGGCTCCACAACTGGGAAGTCACCCATTTGCCGGGCCTTCACGCGTTTGGTATCGAAACCGCCATCCTCCTTCAAGTTGGCGTTCGCTTGCGCGATCACCTTGTTGTCTTCCTCCTCAGCGCTCATGTACACAACATCCCCGTTCACATCCACCTTTCCGTCCTTTACGGTACGGTACGGGGTCTCAATGAAACCGAGGTTGTTGATCTTGCTGAATACACAAAGCGAGCTGATCAGTCCGATGTTCGGGCCTTCAGGGGTCTCGATCGTGCATAAGCGCCCATAGTGCGTGTAGTGAACGTCCCGCACTTCGAAGCCAGCACGTTCGCGGCTAAGACCTCCGGGTCCAAGAGCCGAGAGGCGGCGCTTGTGGGTGATCTCCGCGAGCGGATTGGTCTGGTCCATGAACTGGCTCAACTGGTTGGTTCCGAAGAACGAGTTGATCACCGAGCTCAGGGTCTTGGCATTGATCAGATCGGTAGGCGTGAACACCTCATTGTCTCGCACGTTCATGCGCTCACGGATGGTGCGGGCCATACGAGCGAGGCCTACGCCGAACTGGCTATAGAGCTGCTCACCTACGGTGCGTACACGACGGTTGCTCAAGTGGTCGATATCGTCCACATCAGCCTTGGAATTCACCAGCTCGATCAGGTACTTGATGATACAGATGATGTCCTCCTTGGTGAGCACACGCACACTGAGTTCGCTTTCGAGACCCAGCTTCTTGTTGATGCGATAACGGCCCACTTCACCGAGGTCATAGCGCTGTTCGCTGAAGAACAACTTGTCGATAACACCACGAGCTGTTTCCAGATCGGGCGGCTCGGCATTACGCAACTGGCGATAGATCACCTCAACGGCCTCCTTCTCGGAGTTCGAGGTATCCTTCTGCAACGTGTTGTAGATCAGCGCGTAGTCGGCAGCGTTGATACCCGCCTTGTGCAGGATAATGGTCTTCGCTCCACTTTCCGCGATCTCGTCAACATGATGGTCTTCGATAACGGTTTCGCGATCGATCAAGACCTCGTTCCGCTCAATGCTCACCACCTCGCCGGTGTCCTCATCCACGAAATCCTCCACCCAGCTTTTCAGAACACGAGCGGCCAGTTTGCGACCCACGCTTTCTTTAAGGTTGGCCTTGGTCACCTTGATCTCATCGGCCAAACCGAAGATCTCGAGGATCTGCTTGTCGCTTTCGAATCCGATGGCACGCAACAGGGTGGTAACCGGTAGCTTCTTCTTACGATCGATGTACGCGTACATCACACCATTGATATCCGTGGCGAATTCGATCCACGAACCCTTGAACGGGATAACACGGGCGCTGTACAACTTGGTGCCATTGGCGTGTCGGCTTTGGCCGAAGAACACACCTGGGCTGCGATGCAGCTGGCTTACGATAACCCGCTCGGCACCGTTCACTACGAACGAACCTTTTGGGGTCATGTAAGGGATCTGCCCCAAGTACACGTCCTGCACGATAGTTTCGAAATCCTCGTGCTCAGGATCGGTGCAATAGAGTTTCAGCTTGGCCTTCAAAGGCACGCTGTATGTAAGACCGCGTTCAACGCATTCATCAATGCTGTAACGTGGGGGATCAACGAAATAATCGAGGAACTCCAGAACGAACTGGTTACGGGTGTCCGTTATCGGGAAGTTCTCGGTGAATACCTTGTAAAGACCTTCATTGTCCCGATTCTCGGGGAGGGTCTCGATCTGGAAGAACTGTTGAAAGCTCTTCAATTGGATATCAAGGAAATCCGGGTATTGTGCCGGAAGATGCAATGAGCCGAAATCGATGCGCTTGCTCTTGCGCGGGTTGGTCTTCGCCTGGGCCATAGGTGCGATTGGGGGGGACTGGGAATGAACGAACGGGGACCGACGACTTTCTTTCACCAGATGAACCGCTGGTGAGCGGGCCTTGGGAAGGGCGCCTCCGAAAAGGCGCGATCCACCCGGCACCCCGACACCCCGTTTTCACGGAGTGTCGGGACCGAATGGTCAATGCGCAGAGAGGCTATTACTTAACCTCAACTTCGGCACCGGCTTCCGTCAGTTGCTGCTTCAGGTTCTCGGCGTCCTCTTTGGACACACCTTCCTTCACAGGCTTTGGGGCACCGTCAACGAGGTCTTTCGCTTCTTTCAATCCCAAGCCGGTGAGCTCTTTCACGAGCTTCACAACAGCCAATTTGTTCGGGCCACCGGCCTTCAGGATCACGTCGAAGCTGGTTTGAGCAGCGGCTGCTTCAGCGCCACCGCCTCCGCCACCGGAAACCATGGCCACAGCGGCCGCAGCAGGTTCGATCTTGTATTCGTCTTTCAGGTAATTGGCGAGTTCGCTCACCTCCTTTACAGTGAGGGATACGAGTTGGTCGCCAAGTGCTTTGATGTCTGCCATCTTGCTGGGTTGTTACTGAGTTGGGAAAAAGAAATTACGTGGAAGCGTAACGAGTTGGGTCTTGTTAGTTGGCTCGGGATTCGAGCGTCTTGAGAAGCGCCGAGATCTTCTGGCCACCGCCGCCTTGCAGCGATCCAGATGACATTCTTGATCGGGCTTTGCAACAGAGCGATGATATCGCCGATAAGCTCCTCCTTCCCTTTCAGGTTGGCGAGTATGGCCATTTGGTCATCACCGATGAATACAGCCTCATCGATCCAAGCACCCTTCAAGGCGGGCTTGGTGCCCTTCTTGCGGAAGGCCTGGATCATTTTGGCCGGAGCGTTGCCTTTCTCAGCGAAGAGAATGGCGGTTTGTCCGACGAGAGTTGGGAACAGGGCACTGTAGTCCTTGTTCTCGATGCCCTCCATCGCCTTCTGCAGCAGGGTGTTCTTCACCACTTTCATGCGGATACCACCGGCATTGCATGCGCGACGCAAATTGCTGGTGGACTGTGCGTCCATGGAGCTTGCGTCCGTGAGATAAAGCACGTTGGTGGCCTTGATCTCGCCGATCAGTTCGGCGATGGCCTGGTCTTTTTGTACGCGGGTTGCCATTGTTCTCTATGTCTTGAGGTTACACGGTCACCACGCGGGTGTCCACTTTAACAGCGGGGCTCATGGTACTGCTCACCGTGATGCTCTTGATGTAGGCACCCTTGGCTGTGCTGGGTTTCAGCTTTACCAAGGTCTGCAGCAGTTCATTCGCGTTCTCGCTCAATTTCACGGCATCGAAGGAAGCCTTGCCGATCACCGCGTGGATGATACCGGCTTTGTCCACCTTGAAGTCGATCTTACCGGCTTTCACCTCTTTCACGGCCTTGGCCACGTCCATGGTAACAGTTCCGGTCTTAGGGTTCGGCATCAGGCCACGGGGACCGAGCACACGGCCCAGCGCACCCACTTTGGCCATCACGGCTGGGGTACAGATGATCACGTCCACAGACGTCCATCCGTTCTTGATCTTTTCAACGTACTCATCCAGGCCAGCCATATCGGCACCGGCTGCAAGAGCTTCTTCACACTTGGCGGGGTCGGCGAGCACCAACACGTTCACCGTACGACCGGTGCCATGGGGCAGGCTCACGACTCCACGAACCATCTCCGTGCTTTTCTTGGGGTCCACACCCAAACGGATCGCGATGTCCACCGTGGCATCGAATTTCGTTGTGCTCACCTGCTTCACGATCTGAGCCGCTTCCTGCAGGGTATACTCCTTTGCTCCGTCGAACTTGGCGACAGCAGCCTTACGCTTCTTGGTCAGGTTTGCCATGTTCGTGGTTATTTCTTGAATGGGGGTTCGCCTTGCACAGTGATACCCATACTGCGAGCCGTTCCAGCCACCATGCTCATGGCGCTTTCTTCAGTGAAGCAATTCAGGTCGGGCATTTTATCGAGGGCAATGGCTTTCACCTGGTCCCACGTAACAGTGCCTACTTTTTTGGTCTGCGGAACACCGCTTCCACCCTTCACCTTGGCCGCATCCATCAACTGAACAGCTGCGGGTGGGGTTTTGATGATGAAGTCGAAGCTCTTGTCCACATATACCGTGATCACCACAGGTAGCACTTTGCCAGCCTTGTCCTGCGTGCGCGCATTGAACTGCTTGCAGAACTCCATGATGTTCACTCCCTTGGCGCCCAACGCGGGGCCGATCGGGGGGGCTGGGTTCGCGGCCCCGCCTTTTACCTGGAGTTTCACCAGGGCACCTATCTCTTTTGCCATTGTTTTGGTTTTGTGTCCTTGTTAGCGCTTTCCTCGCGGTCAGCTTGGACGGTTGTTTTCTTTTCGTGGGGCGATGAGGATCGCCCAGTTGGTGAATCAGATCTCTTTTTCTACTTGCATGAAGCTCAGTTCAAGCGGGGTCTTCCTTCCGAAGATCTTCACCATCACTTTCAGCTTTTTCTTCTCTTCATTGATCTCTTCGATAACTCCGTTGAACCCGTTGAAAGGGCCATCGGTCACCTTCACTCCTTCACCCACATGGTATGGATTATGGATGGCCTCCTCGCTCTCGGCCATCTCATCCACCTTGCCCAATATCCGGTTCACTTCGGCCGAACGCATGGGAACTGGATCTCCACCTTTCTCTGCTCCAAGGAAACCGATCACATTGGGCAGTTGGCGCAACGTGTGGGCGATCTCACCGGTCAGATCAGCCTCCACCAACACGTAACCCGGCAGAATGTTGCGCTCCTTGCTCACTTTCTTGCCGTCCTTGATCTGGTAGAACTTTTCGATCGGGATCACGATCTGGCTGATGTATGTGCCCATGTTCGATCGCCGAACTTCGGAATCGATCATTTCCTTCACCTTCTTCTCCTTACCGGAGATGGCGCGAAGCACGTACCATTTCTTGGTACCGGTAACTGCGATTGCCATCTGATCAGCCGAGGAATTTGTAGATGAAGCCCAGCATGCCCTTCCATGTGTTAAGGTCGTTCACCCCGAACACGAAGTCCATGATGAATACGATGGCCGCGATGAGCAGGGCTGAGAACAACACGAGCAGGGCGCTACTTTGGAGTTCCTTCCAAGTAGGCCAGCTCACCTTGTTCATGAGCTCGTTATAGCTCTCGGCGAAATATGTTTTCAGGGTTGCCACTGTGAGGGATCGCTTTTTGGGGGCACGGGTGGCAGGAATCGAACCCGCAGCCTAAGGTTTTGGAGACCTTCGCTCTACCAATTGAGCTACACCCGTATATCTGTTCGTATTGGTTCTCTTTTCGGCTGCGAAGGCCGTCCACCTTTCGGCGGACGGCCCTGCATCCGTGTTTGCTATGTACTTCTTACTTGATGATCTCGGTCACCTGTCCAGCACCTACCGTACGGCCACCCTCACGGATAGCGAAACGAAGGCCTTTGTCCATGGCGATAGGAACGATCAATTCAACCGTGATAGACACGTTGTCACCGGGCATGATCATTTCGCGACCGGCTTCCATCGTGATCTCACCAGTTACGTCCGTGGTGCGGAAGTAGAACTGTGGACGATACTTGTTGTGGAAAGGTGTATGGCGACCGCCTTCTTCTTTCTTCAACACGTAGATCTCGGCCTTGAACTGGGTGTGCGGGGTAATGCTACCGGGTTTTGCGATGACCATACCACGACGGATCTGGTCCTTCTCAATGCCACGGAGCAGGATGCCGCAGTTGTCACCAGCCTCACCGCGCTCGAGCAGTTTGCGGAACATCTCCACACCTGTGCACGTGCTGTTCAGCTTGGTCTCTTGCATACCAATGATCTCGACGTTGTCGCCGGTCTTGATGATACCGGTTTCGATACGACCCGTAGCTACAGTTCCACGACCTGTGATCGAGAACACGTCCTCAACGCTCATCAGGAAAGGCTTCTCGGTCTCGCGAGGAGGAACCGGGATCCACGAATCAACAGCATCCATCAGCTGCATGATCGTATCCACCCACTTCTCTTCACCGTTCAGACCTCCAAGAGCGCTACCGCGGATAACAGGCGTGTTGGTCCCATCATATTGATAGAAGGTCAGCAACTCGCGGATCTCCATTTCAACGAGGTCGAGCAACTCGGCATCATCCACGCTGTCAACCTTGTTCATGAACACCACCAACTTAGGTACACCAACCTGGCGACCGAGCAGGATGTGCTCACGGGTTTGTGGCATAGGACCATCTGTGGCGGCAACCACGAGGATGGCACCATCCATTTGCGCAGCACCCGTAACCATGTTCTTCACATAGTCAGCGTGGCCTGGGCAATCAACGTGGGCGTAGTGACGGTTGGCCGTCTGATACTCCACGTGTGAGGTATTGATCGTGATACCGCGAGCTTTTTCCTCGGGCGCATTGTCGATCGAGTCGAAGCTGCGCTTTTCAGAAAGACCCTTCGAGAAGAGCACCGAAGTGATCGCTGCGGTAAGTGTTGTTTTGCCATGGTCAACGTGGCCGATAGTGCCGATGTTGACGTGCGGCTTGGTACGCTGGAAGGTTTCCTTTGCCATGGGTTGTTGGGTTCTTTGTGTTGTTCTGTTCGTCAGTTCGTTGTGTTCACTTTTCCTGTACCTGCCGTATGTGGTCTTTGCTGATCCTTCTGGAGCCTTTGCCGGGAATTGAACCCGGGACCTCTTCCTTACCAAGGAAGTGCTCTACCCCTGAGCTACAAAGGCCGATGCACTTTCTTTTTTGACCTATCGGAACCAAGGGGTTCCTATCGTGTAGAGCGGGAGACGAGATTCGAACCCGCGACATTCAGCTTGGAAGGCTGATGCTCTACCAACTGAGCTACTCCCGCAATGAGGGATCAGATGGACTTGCCTAGCCTGGTATTCGGCTCCGTGTAGAAGTGTGGGGAGAACAGGATTCGAACCTGTGAAGCTGTGAAGCAGCAGATTTACAGTCTGCCCCCGTTGGCCACTTGGGTATCTCCCCTGTCCCGATCACGGAGCCAACGGGCGGATTCGAACCCCCGACCTGCTGATTACAAATCAGCTGCTCTACCAGCTGAGCTACATTGGCGTGTACAGAAAAAAAAGAACGTCGTTTTTCCCGCCTCAGAGGAAACCCCTCTGAATTGGGGTTGCAAATGTAGAAGTAAATACCACCGGTCCAAATGCGAAAGGCCACGGAATTTCCCGTGGCCTTTCGCGGTGGTGAAGATCGCGTCGGAACGCGCGTGGATACTGGGGATCAGCTGGCTTTGCGAAGATCGGGTTTGTTGCGGGAGACCTGGGTACGCAGCGCTTCGACGGTGCTGATCACTGCTTCTTCGAAGGTTTTGCCTTTGCGTTTGGCGAAAAGATCCGGTCCCGGAACCGCCAATCGGATCTCCACATGCTTGTTCTCCCGATTCTCCCCGTCGTGCTCTATTCGAAGGAAAACCTCGCCAGATAGAATGCTGTCATGGAACTGCTCCAGTTTGGCAAGTTTTTCCTGGATAAAATCGACCAGTTTGGTGTCTGCGTCGAAATGGATGGAATGCACCTGTACGTTCATGGCTTTATGGTTTAGCCCCGGCCTCGGAGCCGGGGTTGTTGGTTGGTGTTGGTTTGGATCCACCACGCGGGTGGGCCTGTTGATGAGCTTTTTTTAGTTTTTCTACCGTGTTGTGCGTGTACACCTGTGTGGCGGCAAGGCTAGCATGGCCTAACAGTTCCTTCACGGCGTTCAGATCGGCTCCGTTGTTGAGCAAGTGCGTGGCGAACGTGTGTCGGAGCACGTGTGGGCTTCGTTTTTGTTGGGAACTGACCGCACCAAGGTAGTGCCTCACGATGCGTTGTACGGTGCGCCGCGGCATGGGTTCGCCAGAATTTTTCACAAGCAGTGGCGTATTTGACAACACTTGGGGATCCAGACGGTTCCGTTCCTTCAAATAACCCTGGATAAGATCCGCCAACGGATCGGCTATGGGAAGAATGCGCTCCTTGTTCCGTTTACCCAACACCCGTATGGTTTTCCGGCGGAGATCGATATCTGCGGGAGCAAGCCCGAGCAACTCCGCCAAACGCATTCCGGTTCCATAAAGCAGCTCGATGGTGAGCCGGTCGCGCCGCCCGTCAAAATCATCGGGCCATTCGTAAGTGGTAAGGAGGTTTTCCATGCGGCCCACTTCCACATATTCGGGCAGGCGCTTCGGCGTCTTGGGCGGTTCGATCAGGTCTGTTGGGTCGGCACTCATCTCCCCTACCGTTCGGGCGAATTTGAAGAAGGCGCGAAGGGAACTCAATTTGCGGTTCACGCTTCGTGGGCCAGTACCACTCTCCATAAGGCGCATCATCCAAGCGCGAACGGCTTTGTCGTTGGCCTGTTCCGGCTGGTCGATCCCAACCGCTTCTTTCAAGAAGATCCTGAACTGCGTGATATCCTGGCCATAGGCCTTCACGGTTAGGGCGCTGCTGCGCTTCTCGTAGGCGAGGTGTTCAAGAAAGCGATCTACCAGCATCAACGCAAAAGAGGCGAAAAGACCAACCGGTCCTTTCACCTCTTAACGATGGTTTTGTACGATGTAGTGCTTACAACACTGCGAAGCAGGGGTATCCCCTACTGTTCGCCGCCGTAGGTCACCATCTTGTACACAGCGCGAAGGACCTTCTGGCGGCGCTTGATGCTGGGCTTGATGAAGGCCTGGCGCTTCCGCAACGCGCGAAGCGTGCCGGTGCGCTCGAATTTCTTCTTGAACTTCTTCAGAGCCTTATCAATTGGCTCGCCTTCTTTTACGGGGATGATCAGCATGTGCTTTTTGGAAACGGGGTGCGAATATAGCGGGCGAATGGATCCGTGCAACTCTGATCTGGCCGATCTGATCCGTTGATCACCTTCGATCAGTACGAAAAGTCGTCATTACCGCAAGATCTCCCTCCCGATCACCAACTTCTGGATCTCGCTGGTGCCTTCACCGATGGTGCAGAGCTTGCTGTCGCGGTAGAATTTCTCAACGGGAAAGTCCTTGGTATAGCCGTAGCCCCCGAAGATCTGGACGGCTTCGTTGCTGGCCTGCACGCATACCTCGCTGGCGAAATACTTGGCCATGGCCCCGGTCTTGGTCACTTTCTCACCACGGTTTTTCTGGTCGCTAACTTGGCGTATCAGCAGTTCTGATGCTTCAATGCGAGTTGCCATATCGGCGATCTTGAAACTGATCGCTTGGAAGTTGGCGATGGGCTGGCCGAACTGTTCGCGCTCCTTGGCATACTTCACACTGGCATCGAAAGCGCCCTTGGCAATACCAAGGCTCAACGCCGCAATGCTGATACGACCACCATCAAGGATCTTCATGGCCTGCTGAAAGCCTTCACCCACCTTGCCCAAAATGTTCTCTTCGGACACGCGGCAATCCTCGAAGATCACTTCAGCGGTTTCACTGGCACGCATGCCCAGCTTGTTCTCCTTCTTGCCTGCCTTCAAGCCCGGTGTGCCGCGCTCGATCACAAAGGCCGTCATGCCCTTGCTGTCCAAGAGCTCGCCGGTACGCACAATGGCAACGATCACATCGCTGCTGATACCGTGCGTGATCCAGCACTTGGTCCCGTTCAGGATCCAGTCGGTGCCGTCTTTCTTTGCCGTGCATTTCATGCGCATGGCATCGCTACCGGTATTCGGCTCAGTGAGGGCCCATGCACCCAACCATTCTCCTGTGGCCAATTTGGTCAACCACTTCTTCTTCTGCTCGTGGTTGCCGAAGTAGTTGATGTGACCCGTACACAATGAATTGTGCGCCGCCACGCTGAGGCCGATGCTTCCGCAAACACGTGATACTTCCACGATGGTATCCACATACTCGTGATAGCCGAGACCAGCGCCACCATATTCTTCTGGAACAAAAACGCCAAGCATTCCAGCAGGACCGAAGTGGTCGGTAAAAAGCTTCTTGGGAAAATGTTGGGGTTCGTCCCAATCCATCACATTGGGGCGCACTTCGCGTTCAACGAGATCGCGCACGGCTTGCACGATCATGGACTGGTTCTCTGTGTTATTCAGTTGCATGGTCAGTAAGTCGCGAGGCGGAAGATGTCCGCGTTATAGGGTCGCAAGCGCTCAACGCCTCGCAAGAATGAAAGTTCGATCAGAAAACTGAAACCAGCGACGGTACCTTGTTGCATGCGGATCAGTTCCGCTGCGGCCATGGCGGTTCCGCCCGTTGCGAGCAGATCATCGTGAACGAGCACACGCATGCCTGGCTTCACGGTGTCCACGTGCATTTCCACCTCGGCGCTGCCGTATTCAAGATCATACTTGTAGGCCACGGTTTTCCAAGGGAGTTTGCCCTTCTTGCGAACCGTAACGAAGGGCACACCGAGTTTCATGGCCAAGGGCATTCCGAAAAGAAACCCCCGGCTTTCGATCCCGGCGATGGCATCGATGCGTTGACCTTTCAACGATTCCAAGAACCCATCAACACAAGCGTTGCAGAGCGCAGCATCCTCCAGAACGGGAGTTATATCGCGAAAGAGGATCCCCGGTTTGGGAAAATCAGGCACCGCACGGATAGCGGCTTTCAAACGGTCTTCCAGGATCACTCGGTGCTGAGGTAGGGCGCAAGTTTACGGTACACACTATCCGAAACAAGTACGCAATTCTTTATGTCCGCCACGGTTTTGAACGGCCCGTGCAATTTGCGGTAGGCCACAAGCGCTTTGGCGACTTTCCAACCCGCATAGGGATGCGGGCCCAGTTCTTCCGCCGTGAACGAGTTCAATGGAAACCGGCGAAGCATGAGCGTATCCAACACCAATCGGGTCTTCAGTTCCGCGACAGCATCGGGTCTGTCCCGCAGGATGTACACTTCGCTCAGTTGATCCAAATTATGGAAGCCACCCAGCCGATCACGGTACTTCACGATGCTGCGGGCGTATGCAGGTCCGATGCCCCGCACCTCCACCAATTGGTTCGTATCCGCCGAGTTGATCTCCACCAACACTTTCGCGAAACTGCGAGCAGGTGTATCAGGGTATCGGCGAACAGCGGAGTCTGGACGTTCATATTCCGGAAAGCGTTGGCGATCGGCATAGGTTTTTCGTACGATGGAATCCGGCAATTGAATGAACGGCTCCCAGCGAGCGAACAGCTCGGGATCCACCACGAACATTTTGGCCACATCGCGCTTGGTCCGGAACTGGCCGCCTTTCGCTTCATACCGCAAGATCGAAGACGCTTGTCGTTCGCTCAAACCCAGCGCCACCCATTGTTCCAACGGAAGGTGATTGGGATCGAACTTGAACAGAACCAACTTCTCCTCAATTGCCTGGCGATCCGATCGTTGATCCCCGCCGATCGAAGATCCTTCATCGGCCTTCATCTGCGCCCAAACCACTTCCAATGCGGCTTTGTCCTTCACTTCATCTGGAGCGATGTATTGCTCATACACCACCCAACCGGAAGCGAGAAAACACAGCGACATCAGCATGACGATGCCGTTGCGTTCACCTGCTGGAACGGAGAAGAGATCCTTGAATTCCTCCTTCCAATGGCGGTCCAAACGCTTCTTGCGCATGCCTATGCCATTTGCCGCAATTGATCGCGAAGAATGGCCAAACCCTCTTCGAACCCATGAGGTGCATAACCCAATTCCTTGCGTGCCTTATCCAGAACGAATCCGGTGCGCGGGGGTCGCTTGGCGGGCTGCGATAAACTGGCTGAAGTGATGGGGTTGATCACACTGGGATCCAGATCGAAGAAGCGGCCGACGCGCTGAACGAGTTCAAGGATGCTCATGCCATCGGGACCGCTCAGACCATAGATGCCGGTTGCACCCTGCTTCGCGATCCGAATACAGCCATCGGCCAGGTCCTCAGCAAGTGTGGGCATGCGCCATTGATCATTGACCACATTGATAGGCTGACCTTTCTCCAATGCGTTCTTGGCCCATAACACCACGTTGCTTCGGCTAAGTCCCTTGGCAACGCCGTACACAATGATCGTTCGCGCGATGGCCCATTTCGATAACCCGCTGATGATCACGATCCGTTCGGCGTCCAACTTGCTATGACCGTAGATGCTCAGCGGGTGTGGTTCATCCTCTTCGGTATAAGGGCCAGCCTCTCCATCGAAGATGAAATCGGTGCTCAAGAAAATGAAGTGGGCATCTATGTTCTTGGCGGCTTCCACCAGGTGCTTCGTGGCGACCACATTCTGCAGATGACAGTTCACTGGATCCAGTTCACAAGCATCCACATTCGTCATAGCTGCGGTATGGATCACTACATCCGGATGGGTCTCGTCGAACGCCCTGTGAACCGCGGCTTCATCGGCACAATCCAATGGCAGGTACAGGTAACCATCAGGTTCCGGGGTACGATCTTCCCCACGGGAGGTTGCAATTAGCTTGATCCCTTGATCGGATCGCAAAGCAGCCACCAGCTTCTGCCCCAAAAGGCCATTGGAACCGGTAATGAGAATTCGCATCGATCAAGATCGGGTTGTTAGTGGCACGGCGAAGATGCACAAGCAACTCGGGAATCGATGCCTGGCAGGTTCCGCGTCAGTCTTTATCAACTTCTCTTGAAAAGTACCCCCGCTGTCGCCCTACACTGAAAAAGTGAATGAACAGCACGACATAACTGAGGTAGAAAAGCGATTGAAGGCAAACGACCGCCTTGCCCCATGGAGTGACCGGGAACAGATCACCAAACCCGATGGTACTTGTGGCCATGAAACTGAAGTAGATAGGATCAGCCCAGTGTGTGAATTGCTGGTTCAAGTAATGGCCAGCCGCATGGATCACCGCGAAGCTGAAAACCACTTCCACATAATTGAGGAAAATGAGGATCTGTGAACGCCGATACGAGCGTGGATTGGCAAAGGCATCGGAGGCGAAGATCAACGTGGGGATGTACATGATCGTCTCCAGCATCAACCAAACGATCAGGAAAAAAAGCCAAGGGTTGTGCTCCAAACCGTACTTGAGCACAAGCACGGGGAAGATCGTCTTCAACAATACAAAGCCCTCGATAGCCAACTCCTGGTACACTGGCCCCTTGCGCCAGAAAAGGTGCTTGATATACATGCCCGGAAAGAGGAACTGTGATGCGGCCAGCGCGAGCCGAACCAGCTTTTCGATCCCAGCATCCTCGTCGAATTCATTGTTCCAAATGCCGCGGATGTTCTCCCACCGCTTGTAGATCACACTGTGGCGGGGCACGTCCTCCGTGCGACCCTTGCCGATCAATAGCTTCTTGAAGTGTCGTTTCACAGGGAGGTGTTCTCACCGACCGCCGGTGTTCGCGGAAGTTAAGGTGATGTGCGGTATGCGGAACTGCACTTTGTCACCTGATAGACTCAGGGCTTCTTCGCCGAAGGTGCGGTCGCTTTTTCAGGGCGCTTCTCCATGGGTCCGCGCAAGTGAATGATCAGCCCGTTCAGGAAATTCCGAAGAACCTGGTCACCGGCAGGCTTGTAATTGGGATGATCCTCGTTCCGGAACAAAGCGCTCAACTCCGTTTCGGTCATTTTGAAATCGACCAGCGCGAGGATCTTCACAATATCGGTATCGCGGAGCTTGAGGGCCACGCGCAGCTTCTTGAGGATGTCGTTGTTGGTCATGGGCGAATAAGAAAGGCTCCTGAAATGGTATGAAACGACCGGTTGATCACAACTCCCAAACCGTGCTCCTCTTCGCGAAGGGCCGCTTGATGCGCTCCTTGTGTTGGAGCACGAAGGCCATTACGAGATACCCTACAAGCGGCAACCCAGCGGTAATGCAACCGAGGTAGATGAAGCTGAGCCGCACCTGCTCGGTCTTGATGTTGAGCTTTTGGGCCCACCATTCGCACACGCCGAAAGCTTGGCGCTCGAAAAAGGTTTTGATGGGATCGATCACGGGGCAAAGGTGTTGGGGAAAAGGCTCACGCAGGGACGCGGAGACGCAGAGGAAGAGAAGGGCAACAAGTTCGAGTGCAATGGCATTGGGTTATTTGGCATTCTCTGCGCCTCAGCGGTTCTGCGTGAGACCGGGTTCACTTCCTGAGCAGGTCCACTCCGATGACGCAAGATAGGCAGCGGCGTTGCCCGCAATAGGAGTTCTTCAGCTCGATCAAGGCTTGGCTTCGTGCTGCGGTATCGGCCTTGAGGCCCAGCTTGGCCCAGCCTTCGAGGATGGTGTTGTGCTCGGGTGGGAGCCGTTCCAATAATTTGAGCGCTCTCTCCTGCAGCGCCTCATCGCCACGCGCACGGCCCATGGCAAAGAGATAGGGCACGATCGTGTTGATGATGAGCAATTCCGCACTGGAGCGTCCCAGTCGTTTCGGCGTAGGATCGGTTTCTCGATCGAAGCGATAATGATCGGTCCAGTAGCCAAGAGCTTCCACATCCAAATGCCCTAAAACGGAGGCTGGATCATCGTGTTCCAGCAGTTGGCAGAAGGTGCCGTCGCTTTTGGCGATAAGCTGAGCGAGTTGTGCCAAGCGAATGGTCGGGAAGTTGGGTGGTCGCAACCGGCCGAAGCTCCAAGCGGCCAAAGGTGCCGGTTTCAGAGCATGAAGCCCAGCCAGGATGCGATGCTCGTGCTTTAATCGCTGTGGATGATCATCCAAAAAATCGACTTGCAGCAGACCTGCTTGGCCGAAGAGCAAGGACTCCAAACGAAAAGGATCACCGCGGTATTTCAACAGGACCTTCAGCGGCAACACCCGAGCGAGTATGCCGAACGGTTCCGCATTGGTCTTGAAGCCAAAGCCACGAGCGAGCATATGCCAAAACGTTTCCGCGGCATCGTTGCCAATCTGCCTGTAGATCGTTTCTACTTCGGCACATTTGCGTTCCAAACGCTCTATCAGCAAACGCTCAAGCCACATAGGCAAGCGGCTTTGGTCAGCCTTTGCGAATTGCGACGCGCACGGGATCCAACTCTGGGCGTGCATCAGCTCTTGATAGGCAGCAACGCTTTCCGGCTGTATGCGATCTTTCAATTCCAGCGTTGGAATACGTGCACCAACGTTGGTGCGGATATCCATGTCGTGTTCGAAGACCACGTGCAACACCACATTGTCGTAAGTGGGATCCTTTTCGTGGCCATGCGCGAACCATTCGCTGCTTCTGAGGTGTATTTCGATGTTGCCCGCCCAGAGTTGGCCACCGATGCGCACTTGGCCATCTTGCAGATCAGGACCGCTGTTCTTGTGCAACCTGCCCGGTTTCAGGACTTCTACCAACTCGCCATCGACGGTCCTAAGGTCTTTCCGTTCAAAGAGTTGTTGTTCCCAGATGAATTGCAACAATTCCTCGCGGTAAGGAAATCGCGGGTCGAACAGCACATCCAACGAGGTATTGGTCGAATAAGGACTTACAGCGGCCATGGTCCAAGTTCACCTTGACCAGATTTCCGTCAAGGATCGGCGAAGAAGATAGCAAGCCGATCAGAAGATGAGGCGATCGGGCGATCAGGCAATGCCTGCGCTCCGAAGCGCCGTCGCCATTTGCTGCTGGAGGTCCTGGGCGGCTTGGCGCGCGGCTGGTATGGCGCCTTGGCCTTTACCGGCGTAGAGAATGCCGCGACTGCTGTTGATGAGCAAGCCGCCATCAGAGGTCATGGCCTGCAGGAGAACTTCATTAAGATCACCGCCCTGCGCCCCGATGCCAGGAACAAGAAAGAAGCTCTTGGGAGCGGCAGCGCGGGCTTTGGCCAGTACTTCCTTGCGTGTGGCGCCTACCACGAACATGGTGTCTTCAGGCGAGCCCCACTCCCCCACCTTCTTCATCACCTGCTCGAAAAGCAAGTGCTGCTGCTGATCAACTGGCAGGAATTGGAAGTCCATGGCGCCTTCGTTGCTGGTTACTCCCAGAACAACGGCCCATTTGCCGGGGCGCCCGAGGAAAGGCATGACGCTGTCGTGGCCCATGTACGGTGCAATGGTCACTGCATCGAACCCGAGGGTATCGAAGAACGCTTCGGCATATTTCCGCGCAGTATTGCCGATGTCTCCACGCTTGGCGTCAGCAATTATGAAGCAATTGCCCTTGGCGCGGATGCCCTCGACCGTGCGTTCCATGCTGCGCCAGCCGTCGGCACCCAGTGCTTCGTAGAACGCGAGATTCAACTTGTAGGCCACAGCAAGATCATGGGTCGCATCGATAATGGCGCGATTGAAGGCATGCACCGGATCGGCCTCGCTGCGGAACTGTTCCGGCACCAAGTGCATTTCGGTATCCAAGCCTACGCAGAGAAGACTTCGCTTTTGCTTGATCGTAGCGACGAGTTCGGCCCGTGTCATGCGTTGGTTCCCTCTTTGAGCTTCTCGGTACGATCGGCCAATTGAAGTGCATCAATGATGGCCTGCAGGTCCCCGTTCATGATCGCCGGCAAGTTGTGCGCGGTGAATTCGATGCGATGATCGGTCACGCGGCTTTGCGGATAATTGTAGGTGCGGATCTTGGCGCTTCGATCTCCGCTGCTCACCTGGCTTTTACGATGAACGGATTCGGCTTCCTGGATCTTGCGCAGTCCTTCGTCGTAGAGTTTGGTGCGCAGCATTTGCATGGCTTTCAAACGGTTGCCGAGCTGGCTACGATCGGTCTGGCACATCACCACAATTCCCGTTGGCAGGTGTGTCAGTCGCACTTTCGTTTCCACCTTGTTCACGTTCTGGCCACCTGCACCACCACTGCGCGCGGTTTCCATCTTCACATCGCTTTCCTTCACTTCCACATCGAATTCCTCAGCCTCCGGCAATACCGTGACAGTAGCTGCACTGGTGTGGATCCGGCCTTGTGCCTCCGTTTGGGGGACACGTTGCACACGATGAACGCCAGCCTCGTATTTCAACACGCCATAGACGCCATCGCCTGTAACGTTGATGATCACTTCCTTGTATCCTCCGGCACTACCCTCGCTTATATCGGCTACCTCCACTTTCCAGCCAAGGCGTTCGCAATACCGGGTGTACATGCGGTAAAGATCGCCGGCGAAAATGCTTGCTTCATCACCACCCGTTCCAGCACGGATCTCCATGGTGCAGTTCCGCGCATCGTTGGGGTCTTTCGGTACCAACATCATGCGCACTTCGCTGTCCATGGCATCCAATTGGGCTTGTAACTCCAACTGTTCGGCACGGGCCATTTCGATCATGTCCGCATCCTTTTCGGAACGCAGCATTTCTTTCGCCCCTTGCAATTGCTCGAAGGTGCGCTTGTAGCGGAAGTAGGCCTCCTCGATCGGGGCCAGATCACGGTACTCGCGGTTGAGTTGAACGAAACGCTTTTGATCGGCAATTACGCTTGGGTCAGCGAGGCTTTTGCTCACTTCCACACGGCGGTCGTGGATGGAGGAAAGTTTTTCGAGTAGGTCGCTCATAGGAACTCAACCACGAATGAACACGGATAACTGACGAGTCTTCCATTGTTGAGCGCCCGCAACATGAACGCAAAAAGCTCGATCATGATGTATATCGGAATTCTCCGCTGGTCGATCTGATCACAACTTCCTTGCTGGATGATGCTTCCACGCGGCCAATGACCTGTGCATCGATGCCGAAAGACCTGCTGATGGTGATGACCTCTTGGGCCCTCTTCTGTGGCAAATAAAGTTCCATCCGGTGACCCATGTTGAAGACCTTGTACATCTCCTGCCAGTTGGTGCCGCTCATGCGCTGTATCGCAGCGAAAAGCGGTGGAACCGGGAACAGATCGTCCTTGATCACTCGCAGATCACCAATGAAATGCAGGACTTTGGTTTGTGCTCCGCCACTGCAATGCACCATGCCATGAATGTCACCGCGCATCTTGGCAAGCACTTCCCGAATAACCGGTGCGTACGTGCGCGTGGGAGACAAGACGGCTTTACCCAGATCGAGCGGTGTGCCTTCGAGGGGGTCGGTCAGTTGGGCTGGACCACTGTAGACAAGCGTTTCCGGCACACCTGGGTCGAAGGTTTCGGGAAAGGCCTTGGCTACTGTTTTATTGAAGACATCATGCCGGGCGCTGGTGAGTCCATTGCTACCGATGCCTGAATTGTAGACGTTCTCATAGGTAGCCTGACCATAACTCGCAAGACCTACGATCACATCATCCGCCTGGATCCGTGCATTGTCGATCACGTCAGTACGCTTCATTCGAGCGACAACCGTGCTGTCCACGATCAACGTGCGCACCAGATCACCAACATCGGCGGTTTCGCCGCCTGTGCTGTGAATGCCGATCCCAAGCCCACGCATTTTCTCCAAGAACAACTCGGTGCCTTCGATGATCGCGGCGATCACCTCGCCAGGGATCAATCGCTTGTTGCGCCCGATAGTGCTGCTGAGCAGGATGCCATCCGTAACACCCACACAGAGCAGGTCATCGAGGTTCATCACCACCGCATCTTGCGCGATGCCATGCCACACGCTTGTATCACCCGTTTCTTTCCAATACGCATACGCCAATGAGCTTTTCGTACCGGCGCCATCGGCATGCATCACCAAACAATGATCCACACTTACCGGTGAGATCATCCGCAACCACCTTGCAGAACGCCTTTGGAAAAAGGCCCTTGTTCAACGAGGCGATGGCCTTGTGAACATCCTCCTTTGCACTACTGACGCCGCGCTGGGCGTAACGGTCGGTGGGGTTCATGTAAAAAAGAAAAGAGCACCCACCGTGCGGCGGATGCTCTTTTCCAAGTTGATCACTAATTCTGGGGAGGAACGATAGGTGCGCCTTCCTTGGGAACGTAGTCGAAGCTGAGCACACTGAATTCAGTACGGCGGTTGCTTTGGTGAGCGGCCTCCTGCTCTTCCTTGGTCTTCATCGCTTTGATCTCATCATCGCTGATGCGAAGCTTTGTTTCGCCGTAACCCTTGGCGATCATGCGCACTGGATCGATGCCTTTGCTGACGAGATAGTTCACGCAGCTCTGGGCACGGTTCTGTGACAATGTCAGGTTACGCTTGTCCGAGTCACGGCTATCCGTGTGGGCCGCGAGCTCAATGATGATCGTAGGGTTTTCCGTCAGTGTCAGATAAAGGGTCTCCAAGGAGTCTTTGCCTTCTGGACGGAGATCGAACTTCCCAAGGTCGTACTGCACCTCAGGCAACTTGATCACAACGCCCTTGGCAGCTGGCTGCAAGTAGTATTCCTTGGCGAACGTGGTGCTCTCGTTCAAACCTACCGTTGTGATCTGGTCATTAACGACCAAGTAATTCTCCTTGCTCACACGAATGGTATAGCTTGTATTCTCCTTGATATACCGGTCCTTTCCGTTCTCAGCGAAGTTGAATCCGCCATTGGCATCGGCCATGGAGCTGAAACTGCTGCCATCCGTACCCACCACTTCCAATTTGGCGTCTGGCAATGGGCTACCCGTGGCCTTATCATAGACGGTACCCTGCAATGCGAACACGAGGTTCGGCATCATGAAGCGCCAGATGTCGTCCTGACCCTTACCGCCAGCACGATTACTGGTGAAGTAGCCCTTCTCTTCGTCGTGATCGAACACAATACTGAAGTCGTCACCGCTGCTATTGAGCGGGCTCTTCATATTCTCGATGTGTCCCCATGCGTTGTCTCCCGTCTTCTCAGCCATGAAGATGTCCATACCTCCCATGCCCTGTTGTCCGTCGCTGCTGAAATACAAATTGCCATTGTTCCTCAGGAAAGGGAACATATCATCCTTGGGCGTATTGATCTCGTTACCCAAATTGCTTGGAGTACCAGTAGGCTTGCCGTCCTTGTCCAATCGCACCATCCATAGGTCCTTTCCACCGCGGCCACCTTTCTGATTGCTGGAGAACACCAACACACCATCATCCTTGCTGACGGTTGGCTGGCCCAGCTTGATCTGACTGGAGTCCTTTTCATCGACGGCTGGGTGCAGGACGAGCATTTCAGGCTCGCTGTAGTTGCTGCCAACCTTCTTGGTCATCCAGATCTCGCAACCATATGCCTTCTTCTTCTCGTGAGCACAACGCGTGAAATACATCACGGTCCGCTTCGCATTGAAAGTTGCGCTGCCCTCATGCGCAGGTGTGTTGATCGTTGGCGGCAGCTTTTGTGGCTCGCTCCATTTTCCAAGCTTATCCCGGCTGCTCGCGAAAAGGTCCAGAAAACTCTCACCTGCGATACCATCGGTTTCCGTTCCCGTGCTCGCTGTACGGCTACTCGAAAAAACCACCTCATCATTCTTCTTGGACGAAAAGGACGCACTGAAATCGTATTGCGGAGAGTTCAGCAAAACCTCCGGATCGGCAGTATAACGGCTAGCCTGATCCTTCCAGGTCTGCGCCATTTGACAACTTGCCAAGCTGGCATCCGCACGCGTGTCTCCTGGGTTCTTTTCCTTGTACTTGTTGTAGGCAGCGATCGCATCGGCGTATTTGCCTTGCTCTTTCAGCGACTCTCCGATGTAGTAGTAGGTAACCGGATCGGTGTACTGCGCTTTGTTGGCCTTTTCGTACCACACTTGGGCATTCGGTGCATCACCCAAGGTTCGGTAACACTCGGCAACTTTGAAAATAAGAGAAGCTTTATCGCTGGCTTTCTTCTCCAACGTATAAGCCTTCTTATAAAGCTCGATCGCGTTGAAGTATTGCCCGGCTTTGAAAGCGTCATCCGCCTCTTCGCCTTGCTTCCCTTGGGCCTGTGTCGCCGTAGCGCACAAAAGGCTGAATGTGAAGCAGGCCAGTGTCTTCCTCATGCTCATCTTGTTCCGAATTCGTTACAGTGTTGGGTAGGGCCGGGCGAATGTAACCAAAGTCTCTTTCCAAGCTTCATGTTCGATCTCAGCCTTGGGAACATCCGTTCGTTGATGGGCGCTATCCATGAACGTGACCCACAGCAAGTGTAACAATTCACTGAATACCCGGATCAACGCGTGAACAGCAGCTCACGCAGCTTTGGCAATGGCCAGAGTTCATCGTCTATCGTGATCTCCAGCTTATCGCTGTGGTAGCGGATCTCGTCCAAATAGGGCTTCACTTTGTCGCAGTAGGCGATGGCCTTGGCCCGATACTCCTCAATGGTATTGGCTTTCTTCCGTGCCTCGATCATGGCATCAGTAAGCGATTTCATCTTGCCGACGTGCTCGCTGATCTCCTCGATGAGCTCGATCTGTGTTGCCGCCGCTTTTTTGGCCTTGTCCACACCCAGCACTTCACGCAATCCGCGCACATTTTCAAGAAGTCGGTTCTGGTAGCTGATGGCAGCAGGAATGATGTGGTTCACAGCCAGATCACCACAAACACGGCTCTCGATCTGGATCTTCAGCGCGTAACTGTGCAATTCGATCTCGTGCCGGGCATCCAATTCCACCTCGCTCAAGACACCCATGCTGGCAAAAAGTGCCTTTGTTTCCTTCCGGTTCCAAACGTCCAACGCACGAGGGGTATCCTGAATGTTGCTTAGGCCACGCTTGGCCGCCTCGTTCTTCCATTCGTCCCCATAACCGTTACCCTCGAACCGTATCGCCTTGCTTTCCACAATGAGGTCGCGGATCACACGCAGTATGGCTTCGTCTTTTTTCGTCCCCTTTTTGATGAGAGCGTCCACGGTCTTCTTGAACTCCCGCAGTTGATTGGCGACAATGGTGTTCAGCACCGTCATGGACGCAGCACAATTGGCACTGCTGCCCACTGCTCGGAACTCGAACTTGTTACCTGTGAAGGCGAACGGGCTCGTGCGATTACGGTCGGTATTGTCCAACATCACCGAAGGGATGCGACCGATATCCAGTTTCAATTCGGTTTTGCTGGTGGGGCTCATCGCACCCTTGATATTCTTCTCCAGACCATCGAGGAGCTTGGTGAGGTACTCACCGATAAAAACACTGATGATCGCTGGCGGCGCTTCGTTGGCCCCGAGGCGATGGTCGTTGTTAGCACTCGCAATGCTGGCGCGAAGCACGTCCGCATGGCTATGTATCGCCTTGATCGTGTTGACCAGAAAAGCCAAGAACTGGATGTTCTCTTTGGGTGTTTTCGCAGGGCGCAGGAGATTCTTGCCGGTATTCGTCGCCAAGCTCCAGTTGTTGTGCTTGCCACTGCCGTTCACGCCAGCATACGGTTTCTCGTGGAAGAGAACGCGGAAGTCATGCTTGCGCGCGGTTTTCTCCATCACATCCATCAGCAACATGTTGTGATCAACGGCCAGGTTGAGTTCTTCGAATACCGGCGCGCATTCGAACTGGTTCGGTGCCACTTCGTTGTGGCGGGTCTTAACAGGGATACCCAGCTTCAACGCTTCGGTTTCGAACTCGCGCATGAACGCTTGCGCACGCTCTGGAATACTCCCGAAATAATGGTCTTCAAGTTGCTGGCCCTTCGCTGGACTATGGCCGAACAAGGCACGACCGGTCATCATGATATCCGGTCGAGCCATGTACAAAGCCTCGTCGATCAGGAAGTACTCCTGCTCCCAACCCAAAGTACAAGTCACCTTGGACACTTCTTTATCGAAGTACTGGCAAACGGCTGTGGCGGCCTCATCCACGGCTTTGATGGCGCGCAACAAGGGCATTTTGAAATCCAACGCTTCGCCCGTGTAGCTGATGAAGATCGTTGGAACACAGAGCGTGCGCCCCATGATGAACGCAGGGCTGCTCGGATCCCAAGCGCTGTATCCGCGAGCTTCGAAGGTGTTTCGGATGCCACCACTGGGGAAGCTGCTCGCATCCGGCTCCTGCTGCACAAGCATGGCACCGTCGAAACGTTCAATACTGCGACCATTGCCGATCGGCTCGAAGAAAGCATCGTGCTTTTCCGCACTGGTACCTGTGAGCGGCTGGAACCAATGGGTGTAGTGGGTGGCGCCTTTGCTGGCTGCCCATTCTTTCATGCCGCTGGCGACCTGATCGGCGAGCTTTCGATCGATACGCCCGCCTTGATGAATGGCTTGGCGAACGGCGAAGTAGGCATCTTCCGTGAGGAACATGCGCATGGCCTCCTCGTTGAAAACGCTGCTTCCGAAGAATTCGCTGATGCGTTGGCTCGGAAGCTCGTTGTTCTTTGGGCGACGATCCATTACATCGGAGAGGGCCTTAGCACGAAGATGGGGGGTGGGCATTGAAAAGGTTGTTTTTCTGACCGCGAATGTATCGGGAGAGGGGGGTATGTATATAGAATTGATGATATTTTTTTGAACACCCCCTGATTTTTCAGTCAACAGCTTAGAATATTCAAATAGGCTGATGAGAACCACTGCGTTCCAGCCGTTACCACAAAACCACGGCAACGTCAAAATCCCACGCGATCGCTATCACGAGCACACGTATCAGCAAGAAGAAAAAACTAGGAAACCGGCCCTTCAGGGCTTGCGGGCGGATCACCTGCCGGAGACGGGGACGCTGCTGGCGGAACAGGTCGCTGGGGTGGCTGATCCAAGTTGAAACTTCGGCGTTGATCGTCGTAGCCCTGCTTCACCTCATTCGTGCCTTTCTGGATCTCTCGCTGCACCTCAGCACTGGCATCGCGGATCTGGCGCATCGTACGACCCATGGTGCGCGCGATACCGGGAATTCCCTTGCTTCCAAAAAAGATCAGAACGAACACGAGGATCACAACAAGCTCGCCACCACTGATATCGAAAATGAGCAGATGCCCCATGCGGCGAAGGTAGGATCGCGTCGATCTGCTGGCTCAAAAGTCGAACGGCGCCTTTGACAGCGCCGTTCGAAAAGGTCTCATAGCTTGTTCAGGCAGCAACAGCGCCTTTCATCGGAACAGTTTCTGGGTTCTTGTTCTTCAACAGGTCAACCGTGATCGTAGACGCAACGAAGATCGAACTGTATGTACCAATGAGGATACCCATGAACATACCGAACACGAAACCTTTGATACTGTCGCCCCCGAAGAGGAAGATCACGAGCAACACCACCAACGTTGTTCCCGCAGTGTTCAATGTGCGGCCCAGGGTCGCGTTGATCGCGCGGTTGAACACACCAATAGTGGAATCGTGCTTATGCTCCACGAGGTACTCACGGATACGGTCGAACACCACAACGGTATCATTGATGGAATAACCCACCACGGTCAGGATAACCGCGATGAACGCTTCATCGATCTCCAAGGAGAACGGCATGATCTTCCAAAGCAGTGAATACAATCCCAACACGAACAGAGCGTCGTGCAGCAAGCTCAACATGGCTCCCAAACCGTATTGCCAACTGCTGAATCGGAACCATATGAACAAGAACATGAACACCAAGGCAGCAAGCACACTCACTACGGCTTTTCGACGGATATCATCGCTGATCGTCGGATCCACTTTCCGGCTTTCGAGGATTTCGACCGAACCAAATTGAGCCAGACCCGCTTTCAATTTGGTGTCCACGGTTCCGTCGGATGCGCGGTTCGCATCATCCACCAAGTAATTCGTGGTAATCTTCATTTTGCGCGCGCTGCCAAACGTCTTCACATTGGCGGTGTACTGTCGACCATCCTCGATGAATTGAGGCTCCAACGCGGTCTTCACTTGTTCTGTGGTCACTTCGTTCTCGAACTGCACCACATAGGCGCGACCTCCACTGAAGTCAACACCGAGGTTGAAGCCTTGGGTAACGATGCTAACCAGACCAATGCCGATAATAACGGAACTGATCATGTAGAACATTTTGCGCTTGCCCATGAAATCGTAGTTGGCACCTACGAAGGTGTTCTTGCTCCAACTTGCCCAGAAACTGACGGGCTTGCCTTTCTCCAAACGACGCTCAAGCAAAAGACGTGTAATGAAAATGGCCGTGAAGAGCGAAGTGAGAATACCGATCATCAGGGTGGTAGCGAAACCCTTGATCGGGCCACTACCGAAGATGAACAGGATGACACCTGTTGCGAATGTTGTGATGTTCGAATCGATAATGGCCGAGAGCGCACCCTTGAAGCCAAGATCCACGGCTGATTTTACCATTTTACCAGCACGCAATTCCTCCCGGACCCGCTCGTTGATCAGCACGTTCGCATCAACCGCCATACCCATGGTAAGTACGATACCGGCAATGCCTGGCAGCGTGAACGATGCACCCAACGAGGCCATGGAACCGATCAGAATGAACAAGTTCACCAGCAACGCGACAGTCGCGAACCAACCTGAAGTGCTGTAATACAAAGCCATATAGGCCATCACAGCGATCAACGCGATCACGAACGAGAGCAATCCCTTTTGCACGTTCTCCTTGCCCAGCGTAGCTCCCACTACGGTCTCATCAATGATCCGCGCTGGGGCTGGCAGTGCACCGGCTTTCAGGATGTTCGCCAAGTCGGTGGCCTCTTCGATCTGCTTGTTGCGATCGCCATTACCCATGCTGATGCTGCTGCTTCCATTGGGGATCTCTCCGATCACGGTAGGTGACGACTGCACATTGTCATCGAGCACGATCGCGACATTCTTGCCGATGTTCTCACTCGTCATCTGCTTCCAGATAAGCGCACCTTCCTGATCCATGCGCATGGTCACTTCCGCATCTCCTTTCAGGTCGAAATCATGGTCCGCATTCGTGATGTGGGCACCATCGATGCGGGGTTTTCCGTCTTTCGGAACTTTCAATGCACGCAGGGCGAGGTAATCACCAGGATTTTCGTTGTAATCGATGCGCTCCGCCTTTGACGCCCAAGCGAGTTTCAATCCATAGCTGGCGTCCGGACTGCGAATGCCCGTGCGGCGGAGAAGATCGTTCACCCGGGCGGTATCCGTAACGCGGCAGTAGCCGATCACATCCACGTGCTTCTGGCTTTGCGTACGATACGGATTACCCATGATACGCCCTGGGCCGAACAAAGGGGAGCGTTTGTCCTGATCCCGGCGGAAGGACATCGAATCGGCCTGAATACCAGCACGATAGGTGCTGTCTACCGTGTTGAGGGAATCCAGCAGGGTACTCTTACGAAGGCTATCGAGCGAAGCATCGGCGGTGAACGCCTTTCGCGCTGTATCGATGTCAGCGATATACCCCCGGATGCTGTCCATACGCAGGCTGTCACGACGCGCGAAATCGGGGTAAAGCAATGAACTCGCCTTGGTATTTGCCTCGCCGAGAATAGGGTCCAGATCCGTTACGTTGAAGGTCTCATAAAACTCCAGGTTCGCCGTACTCTGCAGCAATTTGCGAACACGGTCCTTGTCCTTCACACCGGGAAGCTCGATCTGGATGCGACCGCTGAGGGCCTGCTTTTGGATACTTGGCTGGGCAACACCGAACTTGTCGATACGATTGCGCAGGATCTGCTCGGTGTTGTTCAACGCATCTTGCGCCTGCTTGCGCAGGGATGTGATCACCTGTTCATTGGTGAACGTGCGCTCGAACATGCTTGAATTGTCCTGCGAGCTGAAGATGGCGGCCAAGCTGCCGTTCGGAGCAACCTTTTTGAACTCCAGATCGAACAGTGTGATGAAATCCTCGTTGCTTTTCTTCTGGGCTTCGCGTGCATTCGCGATAGCGGCAGTGAATGACGCATCCGCGCTGTTCCCGCTAAGGTTCTGAACCATTTCCGGAATGCTCACCTCGAGGGTAACAGCCATTCCACCTTTCAGATCGAGACCTTGGTTGATCTCTCGACCCTTGCACTCATTGTAGGTATAATCGAACAACGGATACGCCACATCATCTGCATGTTCGCGCAAATAAGTGTTCACGTTGCCCAACTGCACGGCATCGCGATCAAGCTTCTCGTTTCCCGCCGCTGCCATGACCGAATCGGTGATGTTCGCGACTTCCTTATTCGCTTTGCTCTCAAAACGGCTCGTGAAGTAGGAGAAGGACAGCTGCCACAAGCATGCGATCGCCAGAAGGACGGTAAAGATCCACAGCGCACTACGATTCTGCATGACGAAAGAGTTGGTTATCTGGGAAATAGCCCGCCACTGGTCCGGTTCGTTCCGGGCAGGGGTCGGTCAATGGGGCGGCAAATATAGAAGGATGCCCTACCCAGTAACAGGTCACGTTGGTTCCATTGGAAAAGAGCGACCCATTTGATGCGATTACCCTTGGTACCAGTGGTTGATCGTTCAAAGGCAATAAGTTGTCCCTTTCCGCGCATTCATTGGGGATCGAGGGTACAAAGGCGTACCTGACATTCTCTTCTCACCAACTTGTGCCCAGATGCACAGCCCACCACGATTAGTGTAAAAGTGCGCATGCAGGATCAAATACCATGGTCTTGCTCTCGAGTACCTTCGCTGAACATCAAGAACCTTCCCGCGTTCTTGAACTGATAATTAGAGCTCCCCTTCATGAAGTTTCTCTTTTCACCCGTGGCTTTGCTTCTTCCGGTCATATTGAACGGCCAAGTTCTGCTTCGCTACGACCAGTCGGTTCCGGTAACCAATAATGGGGCACTCTCCATGGCATGGGCAGGCGGTCTGAACACACCACAGGTATCGGATATTGATCTGGACGGAGATGGCGACAAGGACATATTCCTGTTCGATCGCGCTGGAAACAAAGTGGTTACCCTGTTGAATCAGGGCATAGCCGGAGAGAACAGTTATACGTTCACCAATGACTATGCAACAACGTACCCCTTCCGGGAGTTGACCGAGTGGGTCTTGCTTCGGGACTATAACGGTGACGGCAAAGAGGACATTTTCGGCCAGACCTTGGGTGGGATGGCTGTTTGGAAAAACACGAGCGTTGGCAACACCTTATCGTTCGTTCAAGTGGATACGTTGGTGCGGTCCAATTATGTGCCTACCGATGCGAACATGTACATCACCCAAGTCGATATTCCCGGCATCGAGGACATTGATAGCGACGGTGATCTGGATGTGCTCACTTTCAGCATATTCGGAAACTACCTGGAATACCACAAGAACATGAGCATGGAGCTTTACGGCACGGCCGACAGCTTGGAATTCGAAGTACGGAACCGTTGCTGGGGCTACTTCAGTGAGAATTTGAACAACAACACGGTTACTCTGAACAACCCCTGCCAATTCAACTTGCCGAACCCTGAGCTACCGATCCTCATCGGCAATGCCACTGAGGCCGCGATCGCCAAGCGATACCAGCCTGAGGAAGGCATAACACGATCCGCCGCGCACGTGGGCAGTACCCTATTGCCGATAGACTTGGACGGCGATAACGACAAGGACCTGTTGATCGGCGACGTAGCCGCGCGCACGCTTCTCGCCCTTACCAACGGGGGCACCTTGGACAGTGCGTATATGGTATCGCAGGACAGCCTGTTCCCGATATACGACGAGACGTGCGTGATGAATGTGTTCCCAGCGCCTTTCTATGAAGACGTTGACAATGATGGACGACGTGATCTGATCGTGGCACCCAACTACCCTTCACTCTCAGAGAACAAAGAGAGCCTTTGGTTCTACAAGAACACGAATACGGACGCCAGCCCGATCTTCAATTATCAACAAGCCGATCTGTTCCAGGAACACATGCTCGACTTCGGCGAAGGGGCTTACCCCGTCCCTTTCGACTTCGATGGCGACGGCTTGATGGACCTGATCGTTGCCAACTATGGATACTATGATGAGAGCGCCGTGTATCCATGTAAAATGGCGGCGTTGCGCAACATAGGCACGCCCACCTCTCCCGCCTTCGACCTTGTGAACGAGGACTACATGAACCTGAGCACCAGCGGCATCGGAAATGCGATGTACCCGGCGTTCGGCGATATTGATGGAGATGGTGATAAAGACCTGTACATCGGCGATCTCAACGGCAAGTTGCACTACTTCCGTAATGACCCTCTAGGGCCTGTTGCACAATTCTCGCTTATACAACCCAATGTGCCCAACGATCTGGTCGTACCAATAGATGTTGGTCAGTTCGCTTCTCCTCAATTCTTCGATGTGGATGCGGATGGCTTGCTCGATATGCTGATCGGTGAACGCAACGGTAACATCAACTATTACAATAACGCCGGATCTGCCGGCACGCCAACATGGCACTTGGAGAACGATAGCATCGGCAACATCGATGTGGCTGAGTGGTGGAACGTGACCGGCTACAGTGTGCCTTTCATGTACCTGAACGGATCAGGTGAGCGCGAGTTGATAGTAGGAAGTGAGAGTGGCTGGATACATTGGTTCGATGGCATTGACGGAAACCTGGAGGGTACTTGGAATTTGTTGGACAGCACCTGGCAGGATATCCGCGAAGGCAATCGCACAGCAGTGACCATGCATGATTACGACGATGACGGCTACATGGATGCTGTGATCGGGAACTACCGGGGTGGGATCAGTTTCTGGCGCAATGATTTTGCTGCCAGATTAGAGGACCATTCCACATTTACAAGTGCGGATGTCTTCTCTCTTATGCCGAACCCTGCCGCGGAAAAGACGTCGATCCTGTTGAATATCCCGGTGGCAAAAAACATGCATGTGGACGTGTTGAACGGTACTGGACAGGTCGTCTTCAGCGCTCGCATACAGGACAAACAATTCATGTTGGACACGCATGCATTCGGCCAAGGGGTATTTATGGTGCAAGTGACCGCTGGAGCCCAACATTGGGTCCAACGCCTGGTTGTACTTCATTGATCCTCATGTCGCAAAGCCTCATTCTCTTCGACGGGGATTGCAGCTACTGCAACGGCTGGGTGAATTGGATCAGAAAGCACGACGCGTCGCACAAATTCCGTTTTGCCCCGCTTGATTCCGATGAGGGGCGGGAACAGATCACGCAATTCAAAATACCTAAAGCGATAGACTCTGTCGTTCTGGTTGACGACCAAATGGCCTACATACGATCGGATGCGGCATGGCGGATCCTGCACGCACTACCCGGCAGTTCGATATGGGGATCAATGCTCAGGATCGTACCGAGGCCTCTGCGGAATTGGGGATACGACCTTGTTGCGAATAACAGGCATCGGCTTGGGTCGAAGGATGCCTGCGAGCTGCCGTGAGAGAAAACTTCTTCTCCCCTATTGCCAAAGATTACGCTCGCTTCAGACCTGCTTACCCGACCGAGTTGTTCGAATACTTGGCGAGCATGGCCCCTGGTCGACGGCTCGCTTGGGATTGTGCAACTGGAAGCGGGCAAGCAGCACAGAGCTTGGCATTGCATTTCGAGCATGTTGAAGCCACGGACATCAGCGAGGAACTCTTGGCCGAAGCGATCCCACATGCGAGGGTCCGCTATCGCAAGGCGGATGCGCTTTCCAGTGGTTTACCAGGTCATTCTGTTGACCTGATCACAGTGGCCAACGCCATGCACTGGTTCCATGGAGAAGCCTTCGCCTCCGAGGTGCGAAGAGTGCTGGTACCAGGAGGGCTGATCGCCGCATGGGGTTATGCGTTCTCATCCATAACTCCGGCCGTGGATAAGCTCACACGCCGGGTACACAACGAGATCGTGGATCCGTTCTGGATAGCGCCGAACCGGATCGTGGAACACGGATACAAGGACCTCTATTTCCCTTTCATTGAAATCCCCCCGCCCACATTCAGCATGGTTAGCCACCTGAACTTGCACCAACTTGAAGGCTACATGCGCACTTGGAGCGCAAGCCAGAAATACCTGAAGCAGCATGGCACTGATCCCATCGGGCTGGTGCACAAAGAACTCGAAGCCGCTTGGGGTGAACCTGCCCTTGTTCGACCAGTGAATTGGAAGCTGAACGTGCGAATAGGCAGGGCTTGAAACGAAAGAAGGCACCCTTTACAGGCACCTTCTCCCAGAACTTTTCGCAAAGTCCCTTGGGAAGATCCTAAGCAGACACGCTGTTCATTTTATCCAGCACGTCCATCACTTCGCGCACCGCTTTGGCGCTGGCATTGCACATGTCCTGCTCCTGCTTGTTCAACTTCAACTCAATGATGCGTTCGATGCCTTTGCGACCGAGGATCACCGGCACACCCATGTACACGTCTTTCAAGCCGTACTCGCCTTGAAGCCAAGCACATACAGGGAACACACGCTTCTGATCCCGTACAATAGCCTCAACCATTTGGGCAGCGGCCGTTCCAGGTGCATACCAAGCGGAAGTACCCAAGAGGTTCACGATCTCACCCCCGCCCTTCTTGGTGCGGTCCACAATGGCGTTCAATTTGTCTTCAGCGATCAACTCCGTCACGGGAATACCACCTACTGTGGTGTAGCGCGGCAGTGGCACCATCGTGTCACCATGTCCGCCCATAAGAACCGCTTGAATATCCTTGGGGCTCACGCCGAGTTCGGTGGCCAGGAACGCACGATAGCGGGCGGTATCCAGAATACCGGCCATACCGAACACGCGGTTCGCCGGAAACTTGCTGTTGATGAACGAGCAATAGCTCATTACGTCCAGCGGGTTGCTAACCACAATGATGATGCAATTGGGCGAATGCTTCACGACATTCTCAGTAACCGTTTTCACAATGGCTGCATTCGTGGCGATCAGGTCATCGCGGCTCATGCCCGGCTTGCGGGGAAGACCACTGGTGATCACGACCACATCACTGTTGGCGGTCTTCGAATAGTCATTCGTGCTACCAGTAAGGCGGCTATCGAACAAGCTGATCGGGGCGGTTTGCCAGATATCCAACGCTTTGCCTTCCGCGAATCCCTCTTTGATGTCCAGCAATACCACCTGCTCGGCCAATTCCCAACGCGCGCAGGCATCTGCGCAGGTAGCGCCCACGTTCCCGGCGCCTACAACAGTGATCTTCATGTGTTCTCGGTTTAAGTCCGCTTTTCGCCCCCATCGTTCGTTCAGGTGGCCCCTGGCGGAAAACGGCGGCGAAAGTAGCGGCACACTGGTGGAACTTCGGCCTTGGCTTTTCCACGATCTGGGGACATTTGCCAACAGGTCTTTGGAGAGATCGCTCAGAAGCATATATTTCCGGTATTATCGACCATGAGCACGGCTGAACTGGCAACCCTCCGCGAAAACCTACGTCTTGGTGCCACATGGCAGGGCATGGAGGGTGCGGAGCAGGCGTTCACCAAGATCATCGATGGGTGCATTGCCGAGGAGCGGCGGAGCCAAGAGCGGGTGTACGAGCTGTTCTACGGAAAAATGATGTCGGTATGCTTACGATACACCAAAAACCACGATCAGGCGAAGGACATCCTTCAGGATGGCTTCATCAAGGTGTTTCGCAGCATGGAGAAATTCAATCGCGAAGGCAGCTTCGAAGGTTGGATCCGGCGGATCATGGTGAATACAGCGATCGACTATTTCCGCAGGGCGAAAAACTCGTACTTGTTGCTGGGCGAAGAACGCAGCATCGAGGATTTCGGGGATATGGACGAGGAGGATGTGTTGGTGGACGAATCACCGGAGGAAGTGCTCGACCTGAAGCCGGCCGACGTGATCAATGCCATGCAGAAGTTGACACCTGCTTATCGCACGGTGTTCAACCTGTTCGTTTTCGAGGAAATGACACACAAGGAGATCTCAGAGGTTCTGGGGATCAACGTGGGCACGAGCAAAAGCAATTTTGCGAAGGCGAAACACAACTTGAAGAAATTGCTTAAAAAGGAGCACAAGCTCCCTTGAATATGGCTACGATGAACAACGGGATCGACCCATTCGAGCAGAAGTTGAAGGACAGCCTCGAACAATATGAGGTGCCTTACAATAGCAGCGACTGGGCACAGATGGAAAAGGCCTTGAATGGTGATCGAAAGGGATGGTGGCTTGGTGGTTTGGGCTTGTCGATAATCGCCGCTGGCACCTTGTTGGTAGGTGGTGGGGCGTGGTACATGTTTGCTGGTAATGATGCGGACGGCTTGAACGCGGTTGCGGAAAATGGCGCAGTGGTTTCTGCTACTCCCGGAAATGTCAAAAACACCGCTACTGATGTTTCGGAGCTGAACACGGCTAACGATCCGGAGAACGGAGCATCAGCGGTCCCGACTGCAACCCTCACTTCTTCGGAAAAGGCCCCGATCAATACCTCGCCTGATCTCGAACGTTCGAAAGCCGCATTGGATCCGACGGCTCAGAAAAGCAATAATCCTGTTGCTTCCAAGATCGAGTTGAAGCCCGCAACGAAACCGGTTACTGCCATAGCGGCGTCTTCGGCTTCGAATAGCAGCAGTGCATCGGAAAAGAATTCATTCTCCACAAGCGTGAAGGAAGGCTGTTCAGGCACCTCGGTCGAATTCAAGGTGTCCCACATGCCCGAAGACGGGATCTACCTCTGGAACTTCGGTGATGGCAACTTCAGCAACAAGGCCAATCCTGAGCACACCTTTACCAAACCAGGCAGCTACCAAGTGATGCTTTCCATGAGCGCTGCGGGTGTTGGAACGATCCAGAACAAACCCAGCAGTGATGTGATCGTTATCCACGAGGCACCGAAGGCCTTGTTCAACGTGTTGAAACAGGAGTATGATGGTCACCTGCCCTCGGTCCACTTCGAGAACCGCAGCATGGCGGGCAAACAGTATCTCTGGGATTTTGGCGACGGTCAAACCAGCACGATCGCTCATCCTGATCATATTTATAAGAAAAAAGGTGTTTATCAGGTAGAACTCATCGTTACCAACGAGATCGGTTGCGAGGACCGGTTGATGAAGGACGTTCGCATCGACAAAGACTACAACCTCGACGCACCTGCCAGCTTCTCCCCAAATGGCGATGGTAAAGACGACACGTTCATTCCTGAAGCACTCCGTTCACTGGGTGTGAAGTTCAACCTCGCGATTTACTCGGCAACTGGATCATTGCTCTTCCAAAGCAACGACCCCACAAAGCCTTGGACCGGCCGTACCAACAACCGTGGTGAGATCAACGAAACAGGTGAGTATGTTTGGGTGGTGGATGTGCGCGAAAGCCTGCACTTGGCCGAGACCTATACCGGCAAGGTTCAGTTGATCAAATAGCTCAGGTAACCAACTCAACGAAAGCCTCGGGAAACCGGGGGTTTCGTGTTTTTATCGCGCCCAGCGAACCATTCGACCGGTTCATCCGTCACCAACCTGATCGGGTAGCATTTGCCCGAAAAGAGGTCTACATTCGCTCCACGTTACAACCACATCGGAAGGCCATGCAAAAATTCAACCCATTGGCGGCGTATCCCACGTTTCTCGGTCGTTTGATGTGTTTGTTGACGATCCTGTCCGCGGGTAATATTTCGAACGCCCAAACATTCACTATAGCAGATGGCTCAGCGACCAGTTGCCAAGGTGTGATCTTCGATTCAGGCGGCGAAGGCGGCGCGGGTTATAGTAACGGAGAGGACTACACATTCACCATTTGTCCCGATGTACCCGGCAATGTGATCTACCTCACGTTCTTGACATTCAACTTGGACCAGAGCGGGCCTCAAAATTCGTGGGACGTTCTCAGTATTTACGATGGGGACAATACCAGCGCTCTCTCGTTGGGAGACTATCAAGGCACATCCTTGCAAAACATCATTGTTAGTGGAACGGTTTTCAATCTAACGGGATGTTTGACCTTGGTTTTTCGCTCCAACAATGTGGGCGAAGGGATTTTCGCAGCCAGTTTTCAGTGCACCATTCCATGCCAGAACCCAACAGCTGCAGCGTTCATGAGCGAAAGTGTACCGGCGTTGATCTGCCAAGGCGAAACCGTGAGCTTCAACGGCGCTGGCTCATTACCAGTGCCAGGCTATACCATAGAACAATATCTGTGGAACTTCGATGATGGTTCGGTGGATAGCACGAGTGGCGCTTTGGTTGACCACACATTCACGGATGATGGGGAACATGTTGTGCAGCTCTATGTTACCGATGACAATGGCTGTGGGAATTTGAACTTGGTGGACTTGCAGGTCCTCGTAAGCACTACGCCGAATTTCGGATTGACCACCGCAACGGAGGAAACTTGTTTTGGTGAAACTGTCTCTATCTATGGTCACGCCGAACCCGTCACTTGGACCGGTATCCCCGAATCCAATTTCGGAAATGGGGTATTCCTGCCCGATGATGTAGGATTGCCATTCGTGTCTACGGTAACCTTTGAACAGTTCGAACCAAGTCAACTGGTTACTAGCGCAAGCGACATCTTGTCCATCTGCGTTGAGATGGAGCACACGTACATGGGTGATCTGGTCCTGCAAGTGATCTGCCCGAATGGCCAAAGTGTTATTCTGCACCAGCAAGGAGGCGGAGGCACGTTTCTCGGAGCTGCGAATGATACGGATGATGATCTGAACCCTATTCCCGGAGAGTGCTGGGAATATTGCTGGTCTCCTACGGCAACGAACGGCACTTGGATCGATAACTTGGGCAATACGACGATCGCCGGTGTACCCCCTTCCAATGCATTGAACCCTGGAACCTATGAAAGTGTACAACCCATAAGCAACTTGATCGGATGTCCGCTGAACGGCGAGTGGACCTACCAGAGTACCGATCTGTATGGGGCCGACAATGGTTTCATCTGCTCATGGTCCATCAATTTCAACCCCGCTATTATCCCGGATGTAACACAATTCACACCAACCATCGGCCCAAATGCGGATTCGTCGATCTGGGCTGGCGGTACCCTTCCTGATTACGTATCAGCCAACGGTGATACAGCGATCTTCACGGCAAGTGCTCCTGGATCTTACGATTTCATCTACTCTGTGACCGACAATTTTGGTTGCAGTTATGACACCACGATCACGATTATTATCGATGAACCTTTCACGGTGAATGCTGGCCCGGATCAGGTGATCTGCAACAACCCGGTACCGCTTATCGCTTCCATCCAGAACGGGCAAGGCGATCCAATGTCTTACAGTTGGACACCAACCCAAGGGTTGTCGAACCCGAACATTGGAAACCCTTCGGCGCTTGTCACGAGCACTACGGTCTTCTCGGTTACGGCCTGGCCTACTGGCCATCCAGATTGTACGGCGAGCGACAACGTAACTGTGTCCATTGACCCCGGATTGGATCCTGGCACCGATTCGTCCATTGTTGTCTGCGCCTATCCCCCCGCCTTCGATATGATCACCATGTTGGGGGGTACTCCGAATGCGGGCGGTGTTTGGACGAATAGCAGCAATGCGGTGGTGCCCAGCACATTCGACCCTTCAATAGACGCCGAGGGTACCTACACGTACACGGTTACCACGAATTTGGGCTGCATCGGAACTGCTGACTTGGAGATCGATGTTATCCCCGCGAACGATCCAGCTTGTTGCGGGATCGTGAATGCAGGTCCGGATTCAACGATCTGTACGCTCACCTATGGCGTAAGTGCCTCCATTGGAAATACTGGAACTGGTAGTTGGAGTGGACCCGCGGGTTATGTATTCGGCAATGCATCGAGTCCGCAGACCACGATCACAGGACCAGGGAGCGGCCCAGCGATGTTCTACTGGATCGAGGATGACGGGGCGATCTGCTATTTGATCGACAGCGTGATCATCACGTTCACAACACCGTTGCAAGCCACCATTTCACCTGTTGATGCTGTATGTTTCGGTGACTGTGATGGCACAGCAAGCGTTGCCACCACTGGTGGGAACGGAGCGTTCACATACAATTGGAGCGCGAACGTGGCGGGCAGCAATTCGGCGCTGGCCCAGGCGATCTGTGCCGGTGAATATTCGGTGGATGTGTTCGATGAGAACCAATGCACCACGAGTACGACTTATACCATTGGCCAGCGCGTTCTTCTCGAGATAGACTCTACCAGCTTCATCGAACCTTGGTGTTTTGGTGAAAGCACCGGATCTATCAAGATCATTGATCCCGAGGCTGTGGAATACAGTTTCAATGGAGGAAGCACCTATCAATTGACCGATACAAAAGACAGCTTGGCGATGGGTGTTTACGACATTGCCATTCAGGATGCGTTCGGGTGCGTAGGAACGGCACAAGTTGGTTTGCCTGAACCGTTCGAAGTGATCGCCGAGTTCAACCACATTCCCATCCCTGCGAATGTGGATGCACCCACGATCACCTTCTACAATTACTCGCAGAACAGCACCGCGTGGTTGTGGGATATTGCCGGACTTCAAAGTACCACCGAGCAAGCTCCGGTGTTCACCTTCGATAACCGATACCCTGGCGTCTACTCCGTTTGCCTAACCGCTTTCGATAACCATGGTTGCACGGATACAGTGTGCAACGACGTCACTATCGATGATGTGCTGTACACCTATGCTCCGAACAGCTTTACCCCGGATGGCAACGGCACCAACGATGTTTGGATGATGACCAGCAACATGGACGACATCGCCTTCTTCGAGCTGGATGTCTTCGACCGCTGGGGCCAAGTTGTTTTCTCCACTACTGATCCACTGATCAGTTGGGACGGTACACAATTGAACGGTGGCGGCGAGATATTGAAACAGGATGTTTACGCCTACCGCATCGTGTACCAAGTCGTTAGTACCGGTGGCTGGCGAGAGTTGATGGGACATGTAACGCTCATCAAGTAGATCTCTTTTGCAAGCACTCCAACATCGCGAGTTCTTATGTAGCCATGTGAGCTGAAGGAATGGGATCTTCGCGGCTGCTGTTCTTTTGGCTCTCCGAAGCACCATGATCCTGTCTTTCAGACTTCTTTTTCGTCCATTATTGGTTATCTCTTTGTTGCTGGCATCCACCGGAACCATCGCCCAACCCATCGTTCTGATGAGCGAAGGCGGAACCCAGGATCTGTGCAATGCGACTTTTTTCGATAGTGGGTTCGACCAATCCTATGGACCCGGAGAGAACTTCACCATTGCTTTTTGTCCAGGCATTCCTGGGGCGGTAACCCAAGCCGCGTTCAATTCGTTCGATCTCGGCGCTGGCGACCAGCTGATCGTTTATGACGGGCCTTCGACCGCTTCACCGATCCTCGACATCGGAACGCTTTCAAGCTTTGCAGGTCTTGTACTGATCGCTACCTCAGATTGTATCACATTCGAGTTCATCTCTGATGGCATTGGCGAAGGCACGGGTTGGGAAGCACTGATCCTCTGCGACCAGCCATGCGCGGAACCCGTCGGTGTGATCACTCCCTTGTTGGCGGATCCGTTGAAGATCTGTCCGACAGAAAACGTTGCCTTCGATGCATCAGGATCAAGCGCAGCCGCAGGATTTTCCATCAGTAGCTACGATTGGGACTTCGGTGATGGAACAACGGCTAGTGGGATAACAACAAACCACACGTTCTCATCTCCAGGGCAATACACGGTGACGATGCGTGCAGTGGACAACATCGGGTGCGTTAGCGTGAACTATGCATCTGCGGTTGTGCAAGCAGGAACAGTTCCCGACATGTCAGGTACACAATTCCTTCCCGCCAGCATTTGCGTGGGTGAAACGGCGGAATTCCAAGGGCAAGTAATTGGAACGCAATGGACCAATGTGCCTGAGCCCTTTGTTGACGGATTGGTGCAACTGCCTGACGGAGGCGGCGTAGCCTATTCGGCCCAAGTCGATGTATCCGGATTTCCTCCTGGCACGTTGATCTCAAGTGCCACGGATCTCGTCGAGATCTGTTTCGAGATGGAGCATTCCTATCTCGGTGATCTTGAATTCACGCTGACCTGCCCAGATGGTCAGACAATAACCCTGTTCAATACGAATGCGGGTGGTGGTGGCGGCACGTACCTCGGGGGTGCGGATGATACCGGTGCAGGCGTTCCCGGCACAGGCGCGCTATACTGCTTCAGCAATGTGGGAACCTTCGGCACCATGGTGAATGAATTCTTCGCCGGAAATTTCGTGATAGCAGGTACTCCTCCAAACAACAGCATGACCCCGGGCAGCTACACCTCGGAAGAGTCTTTCGCAAACCTCATCGGTTGCAACTTGAATGGAACATGGACGATAACCATCACGGACCACCTCTTCATTGACGACGGCTTTATTTTCAATTGGTACATGGTGATCGACCCATCGCTGTATCCGTCGCTTGTTGAGTTCACCCCAACCTATGGTGCGGATTGCGACAGTACTTTTTGGAGCGGACCGAACATCACAGCACAGCAACCCGGTTGTGACATTGTCACGGTGCAGCCGCCAAGCAGCGGTAGTTATGACTACACATATACGGTGATAGATGATTTCGGCTGCACCTACGATACAACACTCACGATCACGGTCGATCCTGCTGCCGTAATAAACGTCACCTCTACCCTTCCGGCCAACTGCGGCGACCCCGTCCAATTGAACGCAAACCTCATCCCCCCCATACCGGTGGGCCCGGTGGCCTATCAATGGACCCCTGCTGCGGGGCTAACGAACGCAAGCATTCCTGCACCGCAGGCATCGCCAACAGTACCCACATGGTACGTAGCCTATGTGGTTCCTGTTGGTCATCCGATGTGTTCGGATCGCGATAGTGTTCTGGTGAACCCGCTAACCAATTTGGAGAATGACAGTGTGGTTGTCGATGCCATTTGCAACAATGACGGAACAGGCAGCATACAGGTGATCACTACAGGGAACGGCGGGCCATGGAACTATACGTGGACGGACGCGAACGGTATGATCGTTCAATCCACATTGACCGCAACTGGGGACATTTACTTCGGCTCAGGAGGAACCTATTCCGTGCTTGTCAGCGAAGGCTTGAATGGTAACGGTTGCCAGGACTCCTTGATGGCGTTCATCAATGAACCCCCGCCGGTGGAGATGACCTTTTTGAGCGATGACACATTGATATGCCGAACGGGAACCGCAACGCTGTTGGCTGCCGCCCAAGGTGGCTCGGGCTTGCTGACCTACCATTGGAATACCGGAGCGCTTGGCACACCGCTCAACTTATCCCCCACTGCACTTTCGAACTACTACGCTTGGGCCACCGACCCCAACAATTGCATCAGCGATACGCTCTACACGAGCGTAGACGTGAACCCATTGCTCTTCTTCGATCTGATCGACACGGTTGTCACTTGCCCCAATGTGAACGTAATTCTTGCGCCGGAGAACATTGCAGGCGGTGACGGTGCCTTCGCGTTCGACTGGGGCAATGGTTTTTCGTCAGATACAAGTCTCCTTGTGAACGAAGAGAATTCGCAGCAATTCTGTATGACCCTTACAGACGGTTGCGAAACACCGGACATCACTCGCTGTGTCTGGCTGGATGTATTGCCCATCCCTGAACTGATCATAACGGCTGATAGTGTGCTTGGATGCGACCCCTTCTTCACCCGGTTCCATATAACCGATACCACTGGTGGTGCGCTGGCCCAATGGAACTTCGGCGATGGCATTCTCATCCCCGGCCCCACGGGGACCGTTGGCCACACATTCTCTGATCCTGGCCTGTATGATATTACCGCGGTGGTGCAATGGCCCAATGGCTGCTTCGACACGACCACCGTGGACAACATGATCAATGTGGCAAACGTGCCGATCGCTGAATTCAGTTGGACACCGAACCCTGTTTCGGTGCTTGCCCCAGAAGTGCATTTCATGGAAGAAAGTGATCCGTACGCTGTAAGTTTTGACTGGGATTTCGCAGGATCGGACACGGCACAAGGCCCGGATCCAGTGTTTGTCTTTCCGAACCAAGTTGGAAACACATACATCGTGCAACTGGTGGTGGCCAACTACCTCGGATGCACGGATACCGTTGTTCATCCAGTGGAAGTCGCGGACGAATTCCTGGTCTTTGTTCCGAACGCGTTCACTCCCGATGGCGACGGCACGAATGATCAATTGTTTGTTCTGGGCGATGACATAGACACAGAAGAATTCCTGCTCATGGTCTTTGACCGTTGGGGGGAGAAGATCTTCGAAACAACGGACCGCGGCGAAGGCTGGGACGGTGGTTACAATGGTGCACTGGTAAAGGACGGTGTTTATGCCTGGCGATTGCTCGCACGATCGGCATACACCAAACAGGGGTACGAGTTGACGGGGCACGTTACGGTTCTGCACTGACCCGCTGAAGCCGGCCGGTCATTCTCGCGCGTTTATTCGGCACCGCTGATCCGTTGGATCAACGCATGCGGGTTTTTCCGTCGATGCGGTTGATGGATTCGTCCAAAATTGTTTTTTTCAGTGACCCAAGCTGATAAATTCAGCACGCCGACCGGACCCCAATAAGGCCGCCATATGGTTTGACTTTACACTCGACCACCAGCGTTAATTCCCTTCACACGGGTTCTGCTCGAAAGCGCAGCGGGGGATTCCTCGCACCTATTGCGGCCTTCCTAGCAATTCTATTCCCAGTACAGAGATCGTTCGCACAAGCCTTCGAGATCGGCAACATGCAGGTCAACACCTGCGTCGGAGCATTTTTGGACAGTGGAGGTCAAGGAGCTTCAGGATATTCCAACAACGAAGACTTCACGTACACGATCTGTCCTGACAATCCGGGCGATGCGATCTCTGTGAATTTCATCACAGCTCAGTTCAGTGTCGCCGGAGGTGCGCCTATCGACAATATGACCGTGTACGATGGCAACAGCACAGCTGCGGCTGTTATTGGCAACTACACCGGCAACTCGCTCCAGGGGCAGATCATTTCCGCTACGGCCGGGAATACCAGTGGCTGCTTGACCTTCGTATGGCACAGCAATAATGCCGGCACAGGTGTATTCGCTGGAAGCATCACCTGTTATGTTCCATGCACTCGTCCGGTTGCGGCCGCGGTGATGGGCGAAGCAGCTCCGGCCCACATCTGTGTAGGCGAAAGCATCACCTTCAATGGAAGTGCTTCCACAGCGGCTGCCGGCCAAAGCATCGCGAGTTACACATGGGTTTGGGGAGACGGTACGAGCACCACTACCGCAGGCCCTAACACCTCCCACACGTTCACCAACGAGGGTGGTTACGTGGTACAACTCTATGTAACGGACAACAATGGATGCAGCAGTGTGAACCGATTGGACCTGGAAGTGCTGGTGGGAACCACACCTGATTTCAACGGCACCGGAGGAACCTTGTCCGGGTGTGTCGGTGAACAGATCTGTCTGAGCGGTCAAGTGAACGCCACCACCTGGAATGAACTACCTGATATCGACTTCGGCGATGGTGTGATGCTGCCCGACAATGTGGGCGAGTGCTTCATTTCCGATCTGACTTTCACACAGTTTCCTCCCGGTTCAACATTGGCAAACGTCAATCAGCTTGGTCAGATCTGTCTGGATATCGAGCACACTTTCATTGGCGATCTGGTCATCAGCATCATCAGCCCGAACGGTCAAACGGTGATCATGCACCAGCAGGGTGGCGCAGCAACATATCTCGGGATCCCCAACGACCTTGATGATGCCAACCCGATCCCCGGTGAATGCTGGACCTACTGCTTCGATCCCGGCGCCACCAACGGCACGTGGGTGGACAATGCGGGAGTAACACTTTTGCCAGGTAGTTACGAAAGTCTGAACCCGCTCAACGGTCTGGTAGGATCGCCCTTGAACGGAACATGGACGATCCAGGTATGCGACATGTGGGCGTTGGACAATGGGTTCCTATGTAGTTGGAATATCGAATTCGATGCGTCACTCTATGACGATCTTATTGAATTCACGCCAACTTATGGTCTTGGCTGTGATAGCACTTGGTGGACTGGGCCTAACATTGTCAGCACCGCCAACGCATGTGAAGACATGTGCATGACCAGTGCTGTGACGGGCACGTTCAACTACGTGTACCATGCGATCGACAATTTTGGATGTGATTACGATACCACGATCACGATCACGGTGACTGAAGGTCCCGATGTGGATGCAGGAACGGATGTGAGCATCTGTGCCGGAAGCAATACGCAGCTGAATGCCACAGCGGTGAACAATGCACCTGCGCCGGATTGTAATTGGACCATCTGGCTCTATGATTCCTTTGGAGATGGGTGGGATGGCGCTTCACTTACTGTTGATATCAATGGTATCTCAGAGGATTGGACATTACTGGATGGCACTGCTGGATTCCTCGTTCTTACCCTTCAAGATGGGGATGTAGTAAGTCTCGACTACAATGCGAGTTTCCTGTTCAATGGAGAACACAGCTACGAGATCCTCGACAGTGACGGTAATTCGATCTTTCTGGATACACCTCCATTCGCTGGCGGGATCACTTGGAGCGGTGTTGTTGATTGCGGAGGCAATGCTCCGTTCGTTTATAGTTGGACACCGGCGACCGGGCTTAACAACGCGGGTATTTCGAACCCCATTGCGACACCTGCCACTACAACCACCTATACGGTAAGTGCCTACCAACAAGGTCACCCAGCCTGCGTGGGCACAGATCAGGTAACGGTTACGGTGGTTCAGCCACCTGACGCCGGTATTGACGGAGCCATGACCGTTTGTGAGACCGCGGCGGCGTTCAATTTGTTCGCGCTTTTAGGAGGTTCGCCCGATGCTGGCGGCACATGGACTGGACCAGGTGGTATTGCAAGCGCTGGAGCCTTTGATCCATCGACCAGCATCCCCGGTGTATACACGTATACCGTAAATGCAACTCTGCCATGCGTCGGTAACGATCAAGCAACCGTTACTGTAACGGTGAACACCAATGCGGATGCCGGTACCGATGGTGCAACAACGGTCTGTGCCGATGGTGCTGTTGTTGATCTCTTCGCCTTGCTCGGTGGAAGTCCCGATGCCGGTGGTGCATGGACAGCGCCCGGTGGCGGTGCAGCAACAACAACCTACACTCCCGGCACCAGCACGCCCGGTGTGTACACATACTCAGTCACAGCACTCGCGCCATGTGCCAATGATCAAGCAACTGTAACCGTTACCCAGAACAACCCCGTTGATGCGGGGACTGATGGTGCTACAACCGTTTGTGCAGATGGTGCTGTTGTTGATCTCTTCGCCTTGCTCGGTGGAAGTCCCGATGCCGGTGGTGCATGGACAGCGCCCGGTGGCGGTGCAGCAACAGCCACCTACACGCCCGGCACCAGCGCACCCGGCGTGTACACATACACTGTCACGGCACTCACGCCTTGCGCCAATGATCAAGCAACCGTAACGGTCACGCAGAACAATCCCGTTGATGCAGGGACCGATGGTGCCACAACCGTTTGTGCCGATGGTGCTGTTGTTGATCTCTTCGCCTTGCTCGGTGGAAGTCCCGATGCCGGTGGTGCATGGACAGCGCCCGGTGGTGGTGCAGCAACAGCAACCTACACGCCCGGCACCAGCGCACCCGGCGTGTACACATACGCAGTCACAGCACTCGCACCATGCGCCAATGATCAAGCAACTGTAACCGTTACCCAGAACAACCCAGTTAATGCGGGGACTGATGGTGCTACAACCGTTTGTGCCGATGGTGCTGTTGTTGATCTCTTCGCCTTGCTCGGTGGAAGTCCCGATGCCGGTGGTGCATGGACAGCGCCCGGTGGCGGTGCAGCAACAGCGACCTACACGCCCGGCACCAGCGCACCCGGCGTGTTCACATACGCAGTCACGGCACTTGCGCCTTGCGCCAATGATCAAGCAACCGTAACGGTAACGCAGAACAACCCCGTTGATGCGGGGACCGATGGTGCAACAACCGTTTGTGCCGATGGTGCTGTTGTTGATCTCTTCGCCTTGCTCGGTGGAAGTCCCGATGCCGGTGGTGCATGGACAGCGCCCGGTGGTGGTGCAGCAGCAGCAACCTACACGCCCGGCACCAGCACTCCCGGCGTGTACACGTACTCGGTCACAGCACTCACACCTTGCGCCAATGATCAAGCAACTGTAACGGTTACCCAGAACAACCCCGTTGATGCGGGGACTGATGGTGCTACAACCGTTTGTGCCGATGGCGCTGTTGTTGATCTCTTCGCCTTGCTCGGTGGAAGTCCCGATGCCGGTGGTGCATGGACAGCTCCCGGCGGTGGTGCAGCAGCAGCAACCTACACGCCCGGCACCAGCACGCCCGGTGTTTACATATACACCGTCACGGCACTTGCACCTTGCGCCAATGATCAAGCAACTGTAACGGTTACGCAGAACAACCCCGTTGATGCGGGGACTGATGGTGCAACAACGGTCTGTGCCGATGGCGCTGTTGTTGATCTCTTCGCCTTGCTCAGTGGAAGTCCCAACGCCGGTGGTGCATGGACAGCGCCCGGTGGTGGTGCAGCAACAGCCACCTACACGCCCGGCACCAGCGCGCCCGGTGTTTACATATACACCGTCACTGCGCTTGCACCTTGCGCCAATGATCAAGCAACGGTAACGGTTACACAGAACAACCCCGTTGACGCGGGGACTGATGGTGCAACAACGGTCTGTACCGATGGTGCTGTTGTTGATCTCTTCGCCTTGCTCGGTGGAAGTCCCGATGCTGGTGGTGTATGGACCGCTCCCGGTGGTGGTGCAGCAACAGCCACCTACACGCCCGGCACCAGCGCGCCCGGTGTGTACATGTACTCGGTCACTGCACTCGCACCTTGCGCCAATGATCAAGCAACCGTAACGGTCACACAGAACAATCCTGTGAATGCGGGAACAGATGGTGCAACAACGGTGTGTGCCGATGGCGCGGCGACCGACCTCTTCGCATTGCTCGGTGGAAGTCCCGATGCTGGTGGTGTATGGACCGCTCCCGGTGGTGGTGCAGCAACAGCCACCTACACGCCCGGCACCAGCGCGCCCGGTGTTTACACATACACCGTCACTGCGCTTGCACCTTGCGCCAATGATCAAGCAACGGTAACGGTCACACAGAACAACCCCGTTGACGGGGGCACCGATGGTGCGGTCGCTTTATGCATTTCAAGCCCGGCTACCAACCTGTTCGCTGAACTTGTGGGATCACCCGATGTTGGTGGAACATGGACTGCTCCAGGCGGGGGGCGAGCAATGGAATGTTCACACCGGGAACAAGTGTAGTTGGAGCGTACACCTACACTGTATTGGGAAATGCACCTTGCATGAACGCAAGCGCAACTGTAACAGTATCCGTGCTTTCCCTGCCTGATCCTGGAATTGATGGCAGCATCACACTTTGCGAGAGCGGCGCTATTCAGGATCTCTTTCTAGTGTTAGGCGGATCGCCGGATGTTGGCGGCAACTGGACCGCTCCTGGAGGTGGCGCTCACAGCGGCCTCTTCGATACAGGATCGGATGTGACGGGAGTGTATACGTACACCATCGATGTCCCGCCGCCATGTGTGAGTGTCAGTAGTGCGGTGACCATTTCGGTACAAGCGCCACCGGACCCCGGGCTTTCTGGCTCAGAACTGTTCTGCGTGACAAGTCCAGCGACAAATTTGTTCAATTCCCTTGGCGGAACGCCTGATGCAGGTGGCACTTGGTCTGCTCCTGGTGGCGGAGTCTTCAGTGGGATCTTTGCTCCTGGAACCAGCGCACCGGGAACGTACACATACACAGCTACAGGCACCGCACCATGTTTGAACGCAAGTACAACTGTTGATGTCGTTGTTACTTCCGAACCCGATCCGGGTGCACCGGGTGTTTTGGCCTTGTGTGCAACTGCTGCAGCAACAGACCTTTTCGGATCCATCGGTGGCACACCCGATCTTGGTGGAACGTGGAGCGCACCCGGCGGCGCGGCGCATTCTGGAACCTTCGATCCTGCAACTGACGCAACCGGCCTGTACACCTACACGATAGCTGTGCCTGCCCCATGCAGCAGCGTAAGTTCAACGGTGATGGTGAATGTTCAACAACCACCGAACTCGGGCCTTGATGGTGCGCTCACGTTGTGCATCAGCGGAAGCACAACGGCGCTTTTCGCAAGTCTCGGTGGTACACCTTCTGTTGGGGGAACATGGACCGCACCCGGTGGCGGAGCGTTCGACGGGTCCTTCATTCCGGGAACGAGCAACGCCGGCAACTACACATACACAGTGGATGGAGTTGCACCGTGCCCTAACGCAAGTGCCATTGTCACTGTCACGGTAACCTCCGAACCCGATCCGGGCACACCGGGCGTTTTGACCTTGTGTGCAACTGCTGCAGCCACAGACCTTTTCGGATCACTCGGTGGCACACCCGATCCTGGCGGAACGTGGAGCGCACCCGGCGGCGCGGCGCATTCCGGGACCTTCGACCCGGCAACGGATGCGGCAGGTTTGTACACGTACACCATTGCGGTACCTGCGCCTTGCAGCAGCGTAAGTTCAACCGTGCTTGTGAACGTTCAACAACCACCGAACGCAGGCCTTGATGGTGCGCTCACATTGTGCATCAGCGGAAACACAACGGCGCTTTTCGCAAGTCTCGGTGGCGCTCCTTCTGTTGGCGGAACATGGACCGCGCCTGGTGGCGGAGCGTTCAACGGATCATTCATCCCGGGAACAAGCACTGCTGGCGACTACGCCTACACCGTGGATGGAGTTGCACCTTGCGCCAACGCGAGTGCAGTGGTCTCCGTCACGGTAACCTCCGAACCAGACCCGGGCACGCCGGGCGTATTGACATTGTGCGCAACGGCTGCAGCCACAGAGCTTTTCGGATCACTCGGTGGCACACCCGATCCTGGTGGAACGTGGAGCGCCCCCGGCGGCGCGGCACATACCGGATCGTTCGACCCGGCAACGGATGCAGCAGGTTTGTACACATATACCATTGCGGTACCTGCGCCTTGCAGCAGCGTAAGTTCAACCGTGCTTGTGAACGTTCAACAACCACCGAACGCAGGCCTTGATGGTGCGCTCACATTATGCGTCAGCGGAAACACAACGGCGCTTTTCGTTAGTCTCGGTGGCGCTCCTTCCGTTGGCGGAACATGGACCGCGCCCGGTGGCGGAGCTTTCAACGGATCATTCACCCCGGGAACAAGCACTGCTGGCGACTACACCTACACAGTGAATGGAGTTGCACCTTGCCCCAACGCGAGTGCGATCGTAGTGGTTTCGGTAGCAAGCGAACCCGACCCAGGGTTGGACGCTGCGATCGTGCTTTGTGAGAGCGGTTCGGTTGTCGACATGTTCGGCTCCCTGGGTGGAAGCCCAGATTTTGGAGGCACGTGGACAGCACCTGGAGGTGCGATCCACTCCAGCAGTTTCGACCCCGCCACTGATGCAGCGGGGATCTACACATACACTATCACCGTGCCGGCACCGTGCAGTAGCGTTGCATCAACAGTGAATATTGCGATACAGAACGCACCGGATCCAGGGTTAGATGCTACTCTGACCTTGTGCATCTCGGGTGGGCCAATAGCGCTCACGACCGTGCTTGGCGGAACACCCAATGGTGGGGGGAGTTGGACGGATCCAGGAGGTATCGCGTTCACTGGCGTTTTCATTCCCGGTACGAGTACAGCAGGCAACTACACGTATACAGTAAGTGGAGCTGCACCATGTCCAGCAGCAAGTGCACTGGTTGACGTGGTAGTGACAACTGAGCCTGATGCAGGGATCAACGGTGCCATCCTGCTCTGTGGATCAGCGAGCTCCACCGACCTTTTCCCGCTGCTTGGTGGCACACCTGATATTGGAGGTACTTGGACGGCGCCGGGAGGTTCTTCGAACAACGGAACTTTCGATCCTGCCGTTGATCTGGCCGGCGTGTACACATATACCATCAGCGTTCCGCTTCCGTGCTCCGGAGCAAGCAGCACGGTAACCATCTTCTTGCAAGCCATGCCGGATGCGGGCACTGATGGTTCGCTAACGCTATGTTCGACCAACGCCGCAGTTCCGCTTTTCGGTTCATTGAACGGTAGTCCGTCATCAGGTGGGTCATGGACCGATCCAAATGGGACCGCATTCAGTGGAACCTTTGATCCCGCTACTGCAATTCCGGGTGATTACAACTATACGCTTGCTGGCACAGCCCCCTGTCCAAGCGCCTCTGCTTTAGTGAACGTCTCTGTGATCGACCCACCGGACGCGGGCCTGGATGGTTCCATCACCGTTTGTACGATCGACGGGGTTCTTTCTCTGTTCAATTCGCTTGGCGGCTCACCTGGCGTCGGCGGAGTGTGGACCGGTCCGGACGGCTCGGCATTCAGCGGTGATCTGGACCCGTCAACTGACATCAGTGGAGCTTACAACTACTCGATCACAGGCACATCGCCGTGCGGGAATGACGCATCGCAAGTGGTGGTAACAGTGAACACACCGCCCGATGCAGGTAGTGATGGTGTCATTTCACTCTGTGCGAATGGCTCGGTTGCAAACCTCTTCGATCAACTTAATGGGGCTCCCGAAGCGACAGGTACGTGGACTTCGCCTGGCGGAGGAGCATTCAACGGCCAATTGGACCCAGTGGTGGACCTGGCGGGAACCTATACGTACACGGTGAGCGGTACAGCACCTTGTCCGCTAGCCTCCTCAGAAGTTATCGTGAGCATTACCAATGCACCTGATGCCGGGTCCGATGGAGCTATTCTGCTCTGTTCAGCAAGCCCGATCACAAACCTGTTCGCTCAATTGGGGGGCACACCGGATGCAGGCGGTCTATGGACAGCCCCAGGTGGAGGACCAAGCACGGGATCGTTCGACCCAGCGACCGATACACCAGGGATCTTCACCTATAGCATTCCAGGCGTGGCTCCTTGTCCGAACGCATCGGCCAATGTGTTGGTGAACGTTACGTCGAATCCTGATGCAGGGCTGCCAGGGAACAACACAGTTTGTATGTCCGATGCACCATTCGCACTGCTCTCCGTGATGAACGGATCACCGGATGCTGGAGGTATCTGGACCGCACCTGATGGTTCGCCGCAGACCGGCAACTTCGACCCTGCGATGGATCAGTCTGGTGTCTACACCTATACGATCAACGTGCCGCTGCCCTGTATCAGTGCTTCGAGCAACGTGACTATCACCACAGTTGCACCAGCGAATGCTGGCGATCCTGGCTCGTTGACGGTATGTAATTCCAGTGCGATACAAGATCTGTTCGGGCAACTCGGAGGAGCACCGGACCTGAATGGCGCATGGAGCGTTAACGGCAACCCGCATACAAGCGACTTCGACCCGGCAGTGGATGCCTCCGGAACATTCACCTACACAGTTCCAAGCGACGCACCGTGCCCAGCGGTTACCGCTGATGTGGTCGTGAATGTGAATGCACCACCCGATCCAGGAACGGATGGAACGACAACATTGTGTATCAGCAGCGCTCCGGTTGACCTCGCGACTTTCCTCGGAGGAACACCGGATGCGAACGGCACATGGTCGATCAACGGTTCCACGCATAGTGGCATGCTCGACCCTGCCGTAGATCCAGAAGGTGATTATGTGTACACGGTTGCGGGCCTTGCCCCTTGCCCATCAGCTTCTTCCACTGTAACGGTGAGCATAGCAACTATCCCTGATCCTGGCTTGAACGGCAGCATCACGTTGTGCGAAACCGGAACAATGATCGAACTCTTCACGCAGCTTCTAGGGACTCCAGATGCAGGTGGTACATGGAGCGGACCCAGCTTGGTGGTCAATGGGCAATTCGACCCAGTGACCATGATCGCAGGCGACTACACGTACCTGATCGATGTGCCACTTCCCTGCCTGAGCGTTAGCAGTAGCGTGACCGTGAATGTGATCGCACTTGCCGAACCTGGTACGGATGGATCGGTCGCATTTTGCATCACTTCCCCAGCTACCGATCTGTTCAACGAATTGAACGGGACACCGGATGCCGGAGGAACGTGGACCGACCCGAACGGTGCAGCGCATAGCCCGCTCTTCAATCCTGCAACGGACATTTCTGGCAGCTACCAGTATACCGTGGTGGGCATTGCTCCCTGCCCGAACGAAATATCGATAGTCGAAGTGAACGTCGTTTCCAACCCCGACCCTGGCGCGAACAGTGGTGCGACACTTTGTTTGAGTGACAGCCCCATCGACCTGTTCGAACAATTGGGCGGCACGCCGGATGCTGGCGGCACATGGAGCGGCCCCAGCTTGGTGAACGGTAGCACGTTCGATCCCGCATCCATGGCTGATGGGATATACACCTACACGATAGATGTACCTCCGCCATGCGTGAGTGCGAGCAGCTCGGTTGTTATAGCTCTCTCATCACCTCCAGATGCTGGAACGAACGGGAACGGGCTCTTCTGCATCACTTCCCCGATCGCCGACCTCTTCACACTCATTGGTGGCACACCCACGAGCAACGGAAGTTGGACCAATGTGAACGGCGACCCCTTCAGCGGAAGCTTCAACCCGGGCGTGGATGTGAGTGGGACATACACGTATACGGTGAATGGCACATGGCCATGCCCAGCGGATATGGTTGACGTGGTGGTGAACGTGGTGGAAAACCCGGATCCTGGTGGAGATGGCGCGCTCACATTGTGCCAGACCGGCGATGCATCGGATCTGTTCGAGCGACTGGAAGGCACACCGGATGCAGGCGGCATATGGAGCGGTCCAAGTGCAATTCCAGATGGCAACTTCGACCCCAATATCATGATCGGTGGCGTGTACACCTATCTTCTGGACGCACCTGAACCATGCATCGATGCGAGCACTACCGTTACCGTAACGGTGGTAGCGCCCCCTGAGCCCGGAAGCGATGGAGCGAACACGGCATGCGGAAGCAGCAGCCCGTTCGATCTGTTCGGCGTATTGCAAGGGGGGCCACAAACCGGCGGTGTGTGGAATGCCCCTGATGGCGGACTGCACAATGGCACCTTCGATCCTGCAACGGACGTGGCGGGTGCCTACACCTACACCGTACAAGGCACGGCACCCTGCCCTTCCGATGCCGCCGTGGTGAATGTGGTCGTGATCACACCGCCGAACGCAGGTGCGGATGGGGAGATCACACTTTGTCCGGAGGGAACCACTATAGACCTCATCGCACAGCTCGGCGGAAGCCCTGATGCGGGTGGCTCCTGGACCAACCCCAACGGAGTCGGGAACAATGGAAGCATGGACCCTGCGGTGGACGAGGAAGGTGGATACCTCTACACGGTGTCTGGAACAGCACCATGCTCCAACGACATGGCGTTGGTGCTGGTGGAAGTCAGCGAGCCGATCACGGCCACTGCAGCCACGACAAATGCTGTATGCCACGATGCATGCGATGGTACCGCCACATTGAACATCTCGGGCGGAACCCCGGACTTCATTTTACAATGGAGCAACAACGTGGCCGGCTCCAACGAATTGGTTGCACAGAACTTGTGCAACGGCATATACAGTGTGAGCATTACGGACGCGAACGGATGCACAAGCAGCGCTACCTATGAAATTCTGGAACCACCTGCACTGGTGATCGATGCCATTGGCACCGGGGATGAGAACTGCATCGGAAGTTGTGACGGATATCTGAACGTTGTGGACGGCCAAGGCGTGTTGTTCAGTGTGGATGACGGCGCAACCTGGTCTTCAAGCAACATCATCAACGACCTATGTGCCGGAGGCTATACCGTTCTGATGCAGGATGCGAACGGTTGCTTGGCTTCCGCACCTGCCAGCATTGGTAGCCCTGATCCGGTGATCGCGAATTTCTATGCCGCCCCGGATAGCTTGAACGTCACGAACACCTTGGTCTCCTTCACCAATCAGAGCGGCAACGCGCAAACCTTTGTGTGGGACTTCGCAGGCTTGGGCACCAGCGTGCAGGGCGGACCCAGCTTCACCTTCCCCGATGCGTTGGGCGGCATTTACACCGTATGCCTCACCGCCACCAACAGCAATGGATGTACCGATAGCATTTGCCATCCGGTAGTGATCCTCGATGAGCTTTACGTGAACGTCCCGAACGCCTTCACACCGAACGGTGACGGCATCAACGAGGGCTTCGGTCCCATCTTCAACATTCCCGCATTCGCGGATGAATACGGCTTCATGATCTTCGATCGCTGGGGCTTGTTGATCTTCGATAGCAATACGATCGGTGAGCATTGGAACGGCCAATTGAACAACGTTGAAGTGCCGGAGGATGTGTACGTCTGGAAGATGCATTGCCGCGATATCATCACCAAGGAGGTGTATGATATGATCGGGCATGTGACGGTGGTGCGGTGATCCCACCGCGAACACTTTCGCCGGTCAACGACAAAGTCCGGATGTTCCATCGCGACAAAGCCTGCACTTCTAGGGGGGGGGGGGGGGGGCCCGGGGCGGCCCGGCGGCGGGGGGGGGGGCGGGGGGGGGGCCCCCGGGGGCGCGCGGGGGGGGGGGCCCCGGGGGGCGGGGGGGGCGGCGGGGGGGGGGGGGGGGGGGGGGGGCGGGGGGGGGGGGGGCCGGCGGGGCGCCGGGCGGGGGCGGGGGCCGGGGGGCGGGGGGGGGGGGCCGGGCGGGGGGGGGGGGGGGGGGGGGGGGGGGGGGCGGGGGCGGGGGGCGGGGGGGGGGGGGGGGGGGGGGGGGGGGGGCGGGGGGGGGGGGGGGGGGGGGGGGGGGGGGGGGGGGGGGGGGGGGGGGGGGGGGGGGGGGGGGGGGGGGGGGGGGGGGGGGCCCGGGGGGGGGGGGGGGGGGGGGGGGGGGGGCGCGGGGGGGGGGGGGGGGGCGGGGGCCGGGGGGGGGGGGGGGGCGGCGGGGCCCGGGGGGGCGCCGGGGGGGGGGGGGGCCCGGGGGGGGGGGGGCGGGCCCGCGAGGATATCACAGCCTGTGACATCCTCCACAACAAGTGAAAGCCCCGATCTAGCGAGGCTTTCAATGTGTTCAGAAGAATGGAGAACTACACGTCCAACTTCGCGTACACGGCGTTCTTTTCGATGAACTCGCGGCGTGGTGGCACATCATCACCCATGAGCATGCTGAAGATGCGATCGGCTTCGGCGCCATTGTCGATGGTGATGCGACGCAAGGTGCGCTTGCTTGGATCCATGGTGGTTTCCCAGAGCTGCTCGGCGTTCATTTCACCAAGGCCCTTGTAACGCTGAACACCCACGCTGGCTTCCTTGTTACCGGCCTTCATGCGTTCGATCACCAGATCGCGTTCGGCTTCGGTCCAGCAGTACACCTGCTCCTTGCCCTTCTTCACCAAATAGAGCGGCGGAGTGGCGATGTACACGTGGCCACCTTCGATCAGCTCCTTCATGTAGCGGTAGTAGAAGGTCATGATCAGCGTTTGGATGTGGCTGCCATCAACATCGGCATCGCACATGATGATCACCTTGTGGTAGCGGAGCTTGCTGATGTCGAGTGCCTTGCTGTCTTCCTCGGTACCGATGTTCACGCCGAGGGCGGTGTACATGTTCCGGATCTCCTCGTTCTCGTAGATCTTGTGGACCATGGCCTTCTCCACGTTGAGGATCTTGCCTCTCAGGGGGAGAATAGCCTGGAATTCGCGGTTACGGCCCTGCTTGGCGGTTCCACCAGCAGAATCTCCTTCCACCAGGAACAACTCGCTCAGGCTTGGATCCTTCTCCTGACAATCGGCGAGTTTTCCGGGCAAGCCCATACCGTTGAGGGAGCCTTTGCGCTGCACCATCTCACGGGCCTTCTTGGCGGCGTGGCGCGCGGTAGCAGCGAGGATCACCTTATCGACGATCGTGCGGGCATCGCGTGGGTGCTCCTCGAGGTAGTTCTCGAGCATCTCAGCCACGGCCATGTTCACAGCTCCAGCAACTTCGCTGTTACCCAGCTTGGTCTTGGTCTGCCCTTCGAACTGGGGCTCCTGCACTTTCACGCTGATCACACAGGTGAGACCTTCACGGAAGTCATCACCGGCGATCTCGAACTTCAGCTTCTGCGTGGCACCACTGCTGTCGGCGTACTTCTTCAGCGTTCGAGTAAGGCCACTACGGAACCCCGCCAGGTGCGTACCTCCTTCGTGCGTGTTGATGTTGTTGACGTAGCTGTGGAGGTTCTCCCCATAGCTGTCGTTGTAGATCATGGCGATCTCCACAGGGATACCCTGCTTCTCCCCTTCCATATAGATCACATCCTCAATGAGCGGCGCGCGCGTGCTATCCAGATAGCGAACGAACTCCACCAAGCCTTTCTCACTGAAGAACGTCTCGTTCACGAACGTGCCATCCTCGTTGGTATGGCGCTCGTCGGAGATCGTCAGTTTGATGCCTTTGTTGAGGTAAGCCAATTCGCGCAGCCGGGCGCAAAGCGTATCGAAATTGTATTCGGATACTTGAAAGATGGTTAGGTCAGGACTGAACGTGACCGTTGTACCGCGCAAGTCCGTTTTACCGGTTTCCTTCACAGGGTACTTGGGTTTCCCCTCATTGTATTCCTGCATGTAGCTCTTTCCATCGCGGAATACTTCCACGGTTAGATGGCTGCTCAGCGCATTCACGCAACTCACACCCACACCGTGGAGACCACCTGAAACCTTGTAGCTGTCCTTATCGAATTTGCCACCTGCGTGCAAAACGGTCATAACCACCTCCAAAGCACTGCGCTTTTCCTTGGTGTGCATGTCCACGGGGATACCGCGGCCATTATCCTTTACACGAATGCTATTGTCCGGGAGGATGGTAACGTTCACCGTATCGCAATGGCCTGCAAGGGCTTCATCGATCGAGTTGTCGACCACTTCGTACACGAGGTGGTGCAATCCTTTCATGCCGATGTCACCGATGTACATCGCCGGGCGTTTCCGCACCGCTTCCAGACCCTCCAATACTTGAATGCTGTCGGCGGAATAGGCTGCTGCTGCCTTCTTCTTCGTCTCGCTCATTTCTGCTGTCTCTGCCATGTTTCCTTGAAGTGAAATTCGCCCCCTTTCGGAAAGGCACGCGAAGGTACCTGATAGCCCCCCTTTGAAATAGGAAAGAACTCAACAAGGACGGGACCTTTGTTGATAATTAACGTTTGGAATCGAGATGTGTTTTACAGGGGGAGAGAAGGACGCGCGGTACTAGCGCTTCACTTGGCCAAGATCCTTCAAGAAAGCGCCCCTGAAGCTCTTATGAACCCCAACCGGGCCGAACTGCGGAATTACACCCTGGACCTTACACTATTCGCCATTAGAAGGCATATGTAGCCCCACCCATGAAGAGCGTACGCTGCACCGGGTAACGGTTCCAGCGCTCGTATTTGCTTGCGCTCAGGTTGCTGGCATCGAAAAACAAACTAAGGCGCTTCGTGTAACGGTATTCAACCCCGAAGGTAAAGGTCGAGGAAGCCATCCAGGTCAACCGTTAGAGTTGGCGGTGGTTGTTCGGAAAAGATGACCGGATCCGGAAGAATGACCTGGGCTTTCCTGGCTCCCATGAACAGCGCCTCCACTTTAACGATGAGTTTATCGCGGAAATCGTAACGAGCACCGAGTGAAAGTTGATAGGGTGGCAGGTTCCAGGCCTCTGCTTGATCCTCGGTGGTATAGGTGAACACATCAATTCGGCCGGTCACGTCAATATGCTCACCGTGACTGTAAGTAACCTCGCCGCTTATGTCGAGTTGGCCCACTTCGTCATAGGCAATGGCGAAACGATCACCGAACGTCGTGCTATCAATTGAATAGGGATTGTTCACGTACAGCGGCCGGTTCTTCATCCGGCTCTGGCTGATACGCACATCGAACCCGATATCGCTACTGAAACTGCCGCGAAGGCCGCCATAGAGATCGTACATCAAGCTGCTATTGGCAAGTGCAGGTGCGCCACTGAGCCAAGGGTTCTCCCGCGTCAAGCTCCGGAAGCTGTTTCGTATACGGCGACCGTCAACACCCACATATGGAACCAGAATGTCTCCGAAGAGGGAATAATCCAAGTAGGCTTTCGGAAAGAAGTGGAACGTGGTACTCCCCTGAGAATCGAGGAACATCCCGGCACCAACCTTCACAGTGTATTTATCGCCCTTGGTGCTCACGAAAGGCGAAATGCCGAGCAGTGTTCCGTTGGTTCGCACATCTTCGAGTGAACCACCAAGAACTGCTCTATACGCGTTGTTGTCGATAAGGATCGAGCCACCGTAGGTCTCTGTGCCCATTTCCATCCCGAGGTCCGCGTCGAGTTTCAAATTGGTCTCACTGCTACCCGTGAGGTTCTTGTAGTTGTACACATTGAGACCCACATTATGCGCAAGCTTCGTGCTGTCCTTGTACAGGCTCTTCAAGCGAACGGCGAATCCGATGTCGTTGTACACCTGCTTGCGCGCATCATCGGGCACGTTCGGTGTCAAGAGGATCCGGTTCTCGAGACTATCTGAGCTTGTGTATCCGTAGTAGCTCACCCGGCGGCGATCGTATGTGATGCGGCCTTCCACATCGTGGTGTTTGAGGTATGCGTTATAAAAACCATCCACGTTGTTGAAGCTGTAATCACTGGGGCCAACATCGGAAAGACCGCCATTGCTGCTCATGTGCTTCACGTGGATGCCGTAGCTGTTCTTCTTGTTACGGATCTGATCGTAATACACCTCGAACAAGGGTGTTGTGTACAATCCAAAACCAGCTTTCACGAAGCCCTTGTAAAGCTTCTGTTGAGAGAGTTGGATGTTGAGCTTTGCGGCCTCGATGCTGTCTACACGCACCGGCACATCAGCCTTTACCGGCAGCATGGTGTAGGTCATTGGCGTAACCGGCAACACGGTATCGATGGTTTCCGGGCGCAGATCGATCTTCTGCACGGCATTGATCGTCCGTTCGAACGTTCCTTCCACGTTGTACACCTCGTTCAGGTTGCCACCTGTTTGTCCAAACGTTGAAGTAGCGATCAACGCAGCAACGAACAAGCCCCAGCCCTTGCGGAGCGCAACATGTTCATGCGCCCACATGTCCACATGAGCACATGACCCATTGTTCTTCTTGATGTTCTTCATGGTGCTCATTTCTTGTCGCTTCCAGGCATATCGATCTCCGGCTGCTGCTGCTGTTGCGGCGCATTCGGCTGCACATCGCTCTGTTCGATCACGGTCAACCGTCGGCGAGCTTCTTCCACAAGACCAGCGTCATCACAATGGTCGATCACGCTCTGCAATGTTGTTTTTGCTTGGAAGCGATCATCCAGCTGCACGTACACATCCGCCAGTAGAATGAAGCCTTTCGCTTTCCAGTAGTCGTAGCTCGGGAATTTTTTCGCCAGGTCGAATACCTCCGTCTCCGCTTCGCTGTATTTCTTCTGGAGGTGCTTGATGTACGCCATGTTGTACTTCGCTTCAGCACCTGTTGCATTCTTGCTGTCCTTGGCCACGGCCTTGAACTTCGTGTACGCCGCGTCCAACTCATTGCGGGCCAGCATACCCAAAGCGGCGACCAGTCCGGCTTCTGCTTTCAGGCCTGCATTGGCATCGGCATTCTTCAGCACCTTATCAGCAGCAAGACCTGCGGCGTCGGTTCGTTCCAGTTCTTTCAAACAACGCATTTGTCCAACTTCAGCGGCCAAAACGTTCTGTGGTGTGGCGGCTTTCGTTTCCAATTGTTCGAAATAGCTCAAAGCACCTTCCCAGCGCTTATCGCGATAGAGGATATCACTGGCAGCAAAAAGTGACGCCTCCATGAACTGGCCTGCATCGCGCTTGATGACCGTTTCGAATTTCGGAAGAGCCTCCGCATCTTTCTTACCACGATACAAGCAATCGGCACTGTAGAACGTCGCGTTCAACGCGAAGGCTCCATTCGGGTATTTGGCCAGATAGTCGGCAAATGCGCCAACGGCCAGGTCACATTTCTCCGCTTGGTAGAGTTGCTCAGCACTGAGGTAATACTTCTCATCGAGATCAAGCGTGCTAGGATCAACGAACGAGAGCGAACGCGCATAAGCCTCGTATTCGGCCACCTTGCCCTGCTCCACATAGATGCTTTCCAAACCTGCGAGCGCTTCCCGACTTCCATCAACTGTCGGGTACTTCGCTACCACGGCCTTGAACTCGTCGATCGCCTTGTCCACCTGCCCTTGTCGCTGGTGGATCAGCGCGACTTGCAACATGCTCGATCGGGTATTCGGGCTGTTCGGATGCCCGTCGATGACCTGCTTGTAGTACTTGAGCGCATCGTCGTTCTTCTCCAGGTTGATGTACGTTTCACCCAGCTCGAATTTGGCATCGGCGGCGTACTGGCTTCCGGGCTTTTCCTCGATCAACTTCTTGAGCGTGGCGATCTTGGCATCGTACTGCTTTTCCAATCCCTGGCAAACGCCTTTCTGGAACATGGCATAGTCGCGCGCAGTGCTTCCGTTGGCGATGGCATCATTGTACCACTTGATGGCGGCCGGTTCGTCTTTGCCAACGTAGTAGCAATCGCCGATGCGCACCATGGCATCGGATCTCTGCGCTTTGTCGATCCCGCTGACCGCGGCAAATCGGCGGAACGAAGTCGCGGCTTCATCGTATTGTTTCTGCTTGAAGTAACAATAACCCTGGCTGTAACTGGCTTGCTCGTAGAGGTTCGTGGCGTAGGCCCCACTGCCGTTCCGCAAGTCGTCATACTTCTTCAACGCCGCATCATAATCTTCCTGGGCGTAATAGCTTTCACCTTGCCAGAAATGTGCCTTGGCATTCGTGCTTTTGTCCGCCGGGAATTTCAAGGCCCGTTCGAAGAAAAGTGAGGCATCCTTGTACTTGTGCCCTTCAAAGAGCTCGACACCGCGGTTAAAGGCCAGGTCCTGATACACCTCCTGTAAACGGATATCCTTGCTTTTGATCGCGTCCAACGCTTCCAACGCGGCCTCGTAATTCTTCGTTTTGAGGAACACGTTCAACAAGAACTGCTGGGCTTCATCATGGCGTGGCGAGTCCGGAAAAGCCTTCAGGTAATCGCGCAATGCGATGATGGCTTCGTTGTATGGATCGAAGCTCAGTTCATAGGCAAGCTTGGCGTAGTTGAAAAGCGCATCTTCCGTTACGTTCGGATCCTTGTTCAGGTCGTACGCGCGCTTGAACGCATTACGGGCATAGTTCTTCTCGTTCAGGTGCAGATAGCAGTCGGCCATGTGGTAGGCCGCGAGTTGTGCAAGGCTGTCCTCCACCGGTTGATTTCCGGGAGAAGCCACACTGTTCAATTGATCCAAGGCTTTTTTGTACTCGCCATTCTTATAGAAGACGAAGCCTGCTATGTAACGGTCGCCACGTTCCACACCAGCACGCTGGATGCTCTTTTCAAGATAAGGCTGCGCCTCTTTGTACTGTCCTGTCCGGTAATACGCTTCGCCAGCCAGGCGATTGATGTCGCTCGTGCGTTTGGTACCATCTGGATCGGCGAGCAAAGGCTTGGTGTATTCCAGAAGCGCTTCATAATGCCCTTGCAGGAATTGGATCTGCGCGATGTAGTACGGTACCACACGCCCGAAGGACTCATCGGCCTTCAATTTCTCGAACCCAGCCAGGGCGGTCTCATAATTCTTCTTGGTATAGTTGATGTGCGCAGCATAGTAGGTGGCCGAAGACGCGTACACACTCGCACCGTCCTTGATCTTGGCGAACTCCACGAGGGCCGGATCCACACGGCCATCCTGGAAAAGCGCATAGCCTCGTTTGAAACTGTATTCGTCCTTGTCCGCCGAAGAAAGATCCGAGTCGATCACTTTGCTGGCATAGGCAAGCGCTTCTCGCCAGCGCTTCTGGTTGAAGAAGTGGCGGAAGAGTTCGAAGTTGATGGATGCAACACGGAAACTCTCCGGATGCTCGTCGATGAAACCGAGCAAGCGCTGGCTCGCATCATCATGGAAAAGCCGAACAGCGCAAATGGCACTGTAGAACTCCGCCTCTATGCGCGTGGCATCATGGGGATCCCGGATCCGGCCAACTACGCGCTCCATCTCGTATTGGGCCGCACTGTACTTGGCCATATCGAATAGCTCGTGAGCGTGCGTAAAGTCGGCCTTGGCGTTCTCGAAATGGGCAGGGCGTTGACCAAAAGCGCCGATCGAGATCAGGACGACAGGAACCAACAAGCCGAAGCGGTTGGACACAATTCGCGGAAGGTGCATCATAACGGGATCAAAGTTGCCGGGGCTGGTCGCGGGAGTTGGTACGGAACAGGTGCACTTATCCACGCGGAGGTGTTGGTGCGGAAACGATCATCGTGCCATGAACAACGGTGAAGTAGCCGTCCGAATTTCTTCCTTTGACCCGAAGCCTGTTTTTTTCCGGTCTTCAAATTCGGATCATGAGCACCAGCCCCATCATCGAACTCAACGGCGTCCGCATTTTCCAGCGGGAGAACCTGGTGTTGAACAATGTTGACTTTACGGTACACCCTGGCGAGTTCCTGTATCTGATCGGTCGCACTGGCAGTGGCAAGAGCAGTTTGATGCGCACACTCTACGGCGATCTGCCACTTGCACATGGCGAAGGGAGTGTTTGTGGTTTCGACCTGCGGAAATTGGAACGGAGCGAGGTGCCCTATTTGCGCCGCAAACTGGGCATCGTGTTCCAGGACTTCCAACTATTGAGTGACCGCAACGTGAACGACAATCTGGTCTTCGTGATGAAGAGCACTGGCTGGAAGGACAACAAGGCCATCGAGCAGCGCGTGCAGGAAGTGATGGAGCAGGTGGGCTTGGGCAACAAAGGCTACAAAATGCCACACGAACTGAGCGGTGGCGAGCAACAGCGAGTAAGTATCGCCCGTGCATTGGTGAACCACCCTGAACTGATCATCGCCGACGAGCCCACCGGCAATCTGGATCCCGAAACCACCGAAGAGATCCTGGACCTGCTGTTCAACATCAGCAAGACCGGCAGCAGCGTGATCATGGCTACCCACGACTACACACACATGAAAAAACTCAACGTGCGCGTGGTGCGCTGCGAGGAAGGCAAATTGCTGGAAGTGAGCGCTGCGGCCGCGCAGTGAGTGTGATGCGTTGAAGAGTTGGATGAGGTATCAGGTCACTTGATCAACCTCAGGATCATTCCCGCGTTCTTCTTGTTATTGAAACGTTCTTCCAGAATGGTCACGCGCCGTTCCACCATTGCTCCCTCGGCCCGCAAGCCCATGCACGCCTGAATGCTCAGGCGCATACGCGTGGGATCATCGTGCACATGGCAGAGTTCCTCAAGTCCGGTATCCTTCACCATCGGGCTGTTGCAGACCACATGGCGGCCAGCGAAGAGACAGAGCAGAAGTTTCAGCTTGATACCAGTGGCTTGGAACGTTGGTAGCACGTTGACCTGAGCGGCTTTTACCAGCGCTGTTATTTCCGAGCTTGGTATGTTCTCACGCAGCTTCACGTTGTTGCTTTTCGCGATCGCGTTCTTCAGTTCGGCACTGGCACCGCTACCCGCGATCACGAGCGGCACAGGTAAACCAGCGAACACCTCCCGCACGAGATAGAGCGCGGCCTGATCATTCTCTGGAACGCCCAGCGCACCATGGTAGAAACAGAAATCGCCGAGACCTTCAGGCACGTCCACGTGATCGTTGGAATGAAAGGCCGGCACATGCTTCACCTTGCGGAAATGCTGGCTGAAATACGCCTGATCGTTCGGCGAGATCGCCAATATGCCATCCGCCTCGCTCAGCACCGGTTCGAATTTCTTCAACTTCTTCGCCTCATTGGTGAAGTACGTGCGCTTGAATGTACCACGTTCCGCCTTGGCCAGCCCCTCATAATAGTCGTGTTCCACGTTGTGCGTTCGCACGAAGCGTTTCCGACCAACAAGTCGCGCATCGCCCAAGTGATAGCAGGAATGCAGCCCTTCGAAGAGAATGGGGTATCTGTCCTGCAATAGCCGGTCCACGAGCTCATCACTGCGGCGGCTCACCACCACATAGGGCAGGCTGTTCAATAGCTGGTGTTTGCCAGTATGGCGCTCGTAGAAATGCACGGTCTCGCACACTTCACCCAATTCCACCGCTCGATGCCTACCGTACTCGAAGCAATGCAGGTGAACCCGAACGCCGAGGTCGTGCAACGCCTTTACTTTGTAGTATACATCGATAACCCCACCGTAGTTGGCAGGCCAAGGGACATCGAAACTGACGATATGGAGGTGGCGGTCGGTCAAGCGTTCCCAAGCACTGCGACGAGCTTCTTCATCTCCTGATCCCCGTCCAGATCGCGGGCGGCGAAAGTAGCGTTGGCGCGAACCCGTAGAACATGATCCGGGTCAGCGAAAAAGGCCTTGACTTCCGCAGCTATTCGCGCTGGGTCCGGGGCGGGATCACCACCCCGGCATCGTAGTGTCGCACAATGCGAGCGACTTCCGGAAGATCGGTCGCTAGAACGGGAATACCCGCGTTCAAGTAGTCGAACAACTTGTTGGGCAGGCTGAAGCGGTAGTTCAAATTGGTATCCTTGTCCAACGTCAAGCCCATGTCAGCGTTGCGGGTAAAAGCCATCATTTGCTCATAGGGCATCTTCTTCAACAACCGAACGCGATCGCGCAACCCGTTCTCATCCACCAAGCGCTCGATCACCGGCCAAGCATCGCCGCCGCCAATGATCAGCAACAGGCATCCAGGAAGTTCCTTCATAGCGAGCACAGCTTCTTCGGCACCACGCTGTACGTTGATCCCCGCGCCTTGCATGATCAGGATCCGGCGATCATCAGGAAGGCCCGATTCAGCGCGCGAAGGCAGCGCGCCGAGATCACGCTTCATCGGTATGTTGCGAACCACATGTAACTCGTTTCCGTACCGTTCCTTGTAGGCATCAGCAATGCTCCGGTTCACGGTGATGATCGTCTTCAACCTCGGGAAGATCCATCGTTCAATGGCGAGCCAGATGCGGCGCACCCCCGGCCGGGCAACGAGCTCGGGAACTTCGGTGTAGAACTCGTGCGTGTCGTAGATCAATTTGCGACCCCGCTTCGCCAGCCAGTTCGCGGGTAACGTATCCAGATCGTTCGCCACCAACAACTCCGCCTTGGCGAAGAAGAGTAAGAAGAACAGTCGCACATTGTATTCCGCATAGAACAGTGGCCCCTTGTTGAAGAGCAGGTTGAATCGCTTGGTCGTATAAGCCCTTTGCAGAGGCTGACGATCCGATAGCTTCCGGCCGATCAACAACACTTCGAAGTCCAGCTCCATCAACGCCATGCAGGTCCGATGCACCCGGTTATCGGTAACCAGGTCGTTCGTAACACTAACAATAGCGCGTTGGCGCGGGGCGGGCATGCGGTCAAAGTAAAGACCATGACGGAACTAAACTTGCACCGTGATCATCGAGCACAACGCCGATCTGAAGCTGTACAACACGTTCGGTGTTTCGGTGCGCGCACGGGCACTGGCCGGTTTCACTTCGGAGAGCGACCTGCGTGGCTTGCTTCAGCACCAGGAACTGGCAGGCATGCGGCGATTGATCCTGGGTGGCGGCAGCAACTTGCTCTTTACACGAGATTGGCCGGGTGTGGTTCTGCGGAACGACGTGCCGGGCATTGAGGTGTTGCATGAAGACGAGGAGCGGATCACCCTGCGTGCAGGTGCGGGTGTTGTATGGCATGATCTGGTGATGCACACAGTAGCGCACGGTTGGGGCGGCATAGAGAATATGTCCTTGATCCCCGGTCGCGTGGGTGCCGGGCCTATGCAGAACATCGGTGCCTACGGTGCCGAATTGAAAGACACGTTCGATCATTTGGAAGCATTGCGCATCAGCGATGGCGAGATGATCCGTTTCAGCAAGGCCGATTGCAACTTCGGCTACCGCGAGAGTTTCTTCAAGCGCGAAGGCAAGGATCGGTTCGTGATCATGAACGTTGCGTTCACCCTGAACAAGAACCCGAAAGTGAACGTGGGTTACGGCAGCATCAAATCCGAGCTGGAAAAGCGGGGGATCCTGTCTCCTACCATCCACGATGTGAGTGCGTCGGTGATCGCCATTCGCAGCAGCAAATTGCCCGACCCGCGAGTATTGGGTAATGCTGGGAGTTTTTTCAAGAATCCGACCGTGCCGATCCGTGTCGCTGATCAACTCAAGAACATTCTTCCGGACCTGGTGACTTTCCCCTCAGCGGATAACCAGGTAAAACTCGCTGCGGGCCAACTCATTGAAAAAGCGGGCTGGAAGGGTTTTCGGGAAGGCGGTTACGGCATCCACAAAGACCAAGCATTGGTGATCGTCAACCATGGCGGTGCAACGGGAGCACAACTTTACGATCTCAGCACACGTGTGCTTGAAAGCGTGAAAGAGCGCTTCGGCGTGGAATTGGAGCGCGAGGTGAATATCATTTGAAGGCTCAGGATCCACCGAAAGCCCAAGATCTGGCACGGCAGGCCGCTCCATAATCCTTCGTTCTACCGAACTTGCGGCGCTTCTTCAACTCATGCACCTGCACAAACCCTTTCTGGTCATTTGCACATTGTTCGTGCTGTTCGTGGCTTGCAAGAAAGATGAACCCGCGCCTGTTGACGATGGCGTTTCAGGTGGCCCAACATTGTACACCGTGCCTCTTCCAGCATGGGTTCTGGATTCCATCGGCCCCATGACACCAGCGCCGAACAACGCGACTACCGTTGAAGGGGTGGCGTTAGGCCGTCGGTTGTTCTACGACAAGATGTTGAGCAACGACTATTCGATGAGCTGCGGAAGTTGCCACAAGCAAGAGAACGCGTTCACCGATCCGCGACCGTTCAGCATCGGCACGGATGGCTCTGTGGGCAGCCGCAATGCGATGGCGGTGATCAATTTGGGATGGGACCACCAGTTCTTCTGGGATGGAAGAGCGGACGCTTTGGAATCACAGGCCTTCGGACCGGTTGCGAACCCCATCGAAATGCGCAACTCCTGGCCCGTAGTGGTGGATCGCTTGCAAGCTGACCCCGATTATCCAGCACTTTTCGAAGCGGCCTTTGGAACAAATATTATCGACAGCACCATGGTCGTGAAGGCCATCAGCCAGTTCGAGCGCACACTGGTGTCCTTCAGCTCCCGCTTCGATAGTTTTCAATACCAAGGCGACAGCAGTGCGCTGACCGCGCAGGAACAGAACGGGCTTACCATTTTCATGCGCGATGGGCATTGTGTGGATTGCCACCGCGACGAGTTGATGTTCGACCACAGCCAACGCAACAACGGGCTGGACATGGATCCGGTGGACGGTGGCCTGGGAGCACTCACAGGCAACCCGAACGATTGGGGGAAATTCAAGGTGCCCCCCTTGCGCAACATCGCTGTTACAGGGCCCTACATGCACGACTCGCGGTTCAACACCTTGGAAGAAGTGGTGAACTTCTATGCCCACAACGTGCAGGTGAACAACCCGCACTTGGATGGCCACATGGATCCATGGCGCTTCGGCTTGGTGAACCTTTCACCACAGGATGAACTGGACCTGGTTGCCTTCCTTCACGCGCTTACGGACAATGGCTTTTTGACGAACCCGGCATTCGGGCCGCCGCAATAGTTCCCAGTGGCCGGAAACGATCCGGTCGCCATCTTCGCGCATTCGCAATTCAAACCGATATGCTCCGATCATTGGTGTTATCCGCGCTCGCGGCTCTGGTTCTTATTTCCAATGCCCAGGAGAAACTCCGGGAACTGACGTTGAAGGACGCCATCCTCAAAGGCAATACGGAGTTTCGGCCAGACCATATCGATGGGTTGCAATGGATACCCGGTCTCGATCAATACACGTTCGTGAAAGAGACCACGCTCATGCGCAGTGGCACCGGCAAAATGGCCGAGCTGCCTGTTGTGAATGTGGAACAGTTGAACGCGTTGCTACCGAAAGACGCTGCCCTCAAGAGTCTTCCGGAGATATCATGGGAAAGCGCGTCGTTGTTCTCGTTTGAGCACAACGATCACCTGTATACGTATGACCCTGCAAAGAACGCTTTGGCCGAGCGTATGCTCCTCGATCCGAAAGCGGAACGGAGCGACATGGACGACGCCAAGCGCAAGGTGGCGTACACCTTGGGCGAGGACCTGTATGCCCGCGTGACCGGATCAGCTGAAGCCATGCGGATCACGAACGATGGAACGGATGGCATCGTGAACGGCCGCAGCGTACATCGCGAGGAATATGGCATTACCAAAGGCACTTTTTGGAGCCCTACCGGGGAGAAGCTCGCGTTCTATCACATGGACGAAAGCATGGTCACGCCCTACTTTCTGGAAGACATCAAAACGCAACCGAGTTCGTTCAAGAAGATCCGTTACCCCATGGCCGGGCAGAGCAGTCATCATGTCACGCTTGGCGTTTTCGATCTGGCCACCAAGCGCACGGTTTTCCTGAAAACCAGTGGTGCACCAGATGATTACCTCACGAATATTTCATGGGACCCATCGGGGAAGTATGTCTTCATCATCCACCTGAACCGCGCCACCGACCACCTGCGCGTGATCCAATACGACGCGAGTAACGGCGCGCTGGTCAAGACCCTGGTCGAAGAACAGGACAAGAAGTGGTTGGAGCCGCAGCACGCGCTCACCTTCCTGAAAAAGTCACCGAACCAGTTCATTTATTGGAGCCAGCAGGATGGTCATTGGCACTTGTATTTGTACGACATCAACAAGGGCCTCGTGCGTCAGCTCACGAAAGGATCATGGGTGGTAAAGAACATTATTGGCTTGGGCGAAAAAGAAGCCGATGTTTTTGTGGAAGGCACGGACCAGATCGACCCGAAAGACCCGAAAGGCGCCATGGAAACGCACATCTATCGTGTTAACCTTGCGAAGGGCACCACAACAAAACTTACGCGCGAGCCGGGCACGCACAGCGGAAAACTCAGTTCGAACGGCCGTTATCTGATCGATACTTGGAGCAGTTTGACGGTTCCATCTCGCGTGGAGATCATCGATACACAAAAGGGCGGCCTATTGAAAACATTGGTGAACAGCAAGAACCCACTCGCCGGTGTGGCTGTGGGAACGATAGAATTCGTAAAGGTCCCAGGGGAGAACGGTGACGTTTTGAACGCCCGCATCATCAAACCGAAGAACTTCGACAGCCGACAGAACTACCCCGTGCTGGTGTATGTTTACAATGGTCCGCACGTGCAGTTGGTGAGCAACTCGTTTCTTGGAGGTGCATCATTATGGATGTTGCAAGCGGCCCAGCGGGGCTACCTCGTTTTTACGATGGACGGACATGGTAGCGAGAACCGGGGAAAAGACTTTGAACAGGTTGTCTTCCGTCAATTGGGCGTTACCGAAGTGAAGGATCAACTGCACGGCACCGATTTCCTGAAGAGCTTGCCTTACGTGGACGCATCACGCATGGCCATACACGGATGGAGCTTTGGAGGGCATGTGACCACGGCACTCATGTTGCGCTCGCCTGACACCTTCAAAGCGGGTGTTGCCGGCGGTCCAGTAATGGATTGGGACATGTACGAAGTGATGTACACCGAACGCTACATGGACACCCCTTCGGAGAACCCTGAGGGCTATGCGCTGACCAAGCATATCGACAAGGCGGAACAATTGAAGAACAAATTGCTGCTGATCACCGGCGGCATGGACGATACCGTATTGCCTGAACACAGCTATTCGTTCTTGAAGAACAGTATTGAAAAAGGTGTACAAGTGGATTTCTTCGAATACCCCGGTCACGGCCACAACGTACGTGGCAAAGACAGACTGCACCTCTATACCAAAGTGCTCGATTATATCGATACCCAACTTGGTGCAGGTCGATAAAGGCGAGAGAATAAACTGGCAGGATCTCACGACCAGTCACATTCGTGTATCACCACAGGACACTGAACAAGTTTCTTTGCAAAAAAAAAGCATGCGCAATATCTCTACACTTCTTGCAAGCCTCCCGTTCGCTCTCATAGCCCAAACCACCTGGCAAGTTGAAGCTGGTGGATCGCTTACAGACCCCAACAACCTCCCCTACTACGACCCGATGGACCTGGTGATCGAGGTCGGCGATGCGGTCAATTGGACGAACGTAGGAGGCACCCACAATATCTACGGGGAGTTGGATATGTTCCCGGACAATCCGGAAGGGTTCGGAAATGGCGATCCGGCGCAAGCACCTTGGACCTTCTCTTACACGTTTACCATTCCAGGTGTCTACGGGTACCATTGCACACAGGAATTCAATGGGCAGTTGCATAGCACCACCCAACATGGTGAGATCACGGTGGTCGATCCAAGTGCCGTGCACGAGAACACAGCACTGGGCAACCTGCTCATGTTCCCTGTTCCCGTAGATGGTCAATTGTCCATTTCGTTGGAAGGTGCATCGATCAGCACGGTGGAAGTAATGAGTATCGACGGTCGTTTGCTGCTGCAGCGATCGGTCGGCTCAAGGCCTTCTACAACACTTGACCTGTCCTCGTTAGCGTCAGGTCGATTCGTGATCCGATTGACCAATGACCAGGGCTTGGCCGTTGTGCGCCCGTTCGTGAAGAATTAGGGCTCGATCGCCTTTCTGATCTTCAGAGAACGGATCAAGACATAGGATCTTCGACCATTCACGGTGTTAATGCGAAGGCATGACGCAGGATGGCGGCATGCCTTCGCCATTTTCAATACTGCTGTTCTTCACCGGGTGCATCACTCGATGTGTCTCAACACCATGACAAGGCATGCGGTGAACCGATCCTGTGCTTTCTTTACTCCAAGGAAGATTCAATGAAAACACTGCTTACCCTGCTCTTTTTGGCACCATTGGTAGCTTTTGGCCAAGTAACTGTTGATGTGGAAGCCGGCGGCAGCCTTGCGCCCGGTTCCACAGTAGAGCCCTATTTCGATCCGATGGACATCGCCATTCAGGTGGGCGATGCCGTGCATTGGGTAGGGGTCTCGGGCACCCACAATGTGTACGGCGAATTGGATGACTTTCCGGATAACCCCGTGGGCTTCAGTTCTGGCGCACCGGTCGCGGATCTCGACTACTTCCACACATTCACTGTGCCCGGCATCTATGGTTACCACTGCACTCAGCAGGACCATGCCCTTACGCAACACGGCACTATTCAGGTCATTCAACCACAAGGCCTGGAGGAGATCGAAGGGATGGGTGCCTTCATCCTCTTTCCGCAACCTGCTGATGAAGTACTAACGATCGAACTGAAAGGTCGTGGATCCATGCGCGCTGACGTGCTCGGCGTCGATGGGCGCCTGCTCCGCAGCCTTACGGTCGCGAACGTTCAACGTGCCGTTGTCGATCTGGGTGGATTGGCGGCTGGCCGGTACCTGGTGCGCCTTGTCGACAACAAGGGCCGCCAATTGTCCCGGCCGTTCATCAAGGGAACCTGAGGTTTGTGTAGCACCGAGCCAACATCACTTCGGTGCCTTCCAGTAGATCCAAACGCCCACCAGACCGAACACGATATTGGGCAGCCATACCGCTAACATCGGGTTGAAACCGCTGTTGGTAGCAGCTACCGTGGTGATCTTGCCCATGAAGATGAAGATGAGGATGAGCATTACACCAAGCACCAAGTGAACGCCCGTTCCACCGCGCACTTTGCGGCTGGCAATACCCACGCCGATCAGTGTGAACACGTATGTGGCGAACGGATAAGCGGTGCGCTGGTGCTGCTCCACTTCGTAGAACGCAACCGTACTTCCACCGCGCATTTTCTCTGCTCTAATGAAATCGGCGATCTCCACACGATCAAGTGCGGCAGCGATGGCCAAACGTTGACCGAGATCGTTAGGCGTTAGGGGGATCACGGTATCGATGCGCGATCCTTGTGTTATGATCTCTCGGGTGGAAAGCCGGAGACCAGTGGTATCAGGATTCGCACGTGCCAACTCCCGGGGGATCAGGCGAACGGTGTAATCGAACAGCTGCCAAGCGCCAGTGGCCGAATCGTATATCGCACGGTCCGCTGCGATGCGTGATCTTAAAGCCCCGTTCTCCCATTGCGAGATAGCGAATCGATTTGCGGACCTGGATTTCATATCCAATGACTCCATGTACACGATGGTTCCGGGCGCCACTTCCCGCAGAATATTGTTATCATCCAATCGATAGGCGTTCCAGATGTACCGCCTCTCGAATTCGAGACGGGTGCGGTTGGCTGCGGGAAGTAGAAAAACGTTCACATAGAGTGATAGTGACGTGAGAATGGTCGCGGCAATGAAGTATGGCCGAATGAAACGCGGAAAGCTCACCCCACTGCTCAGCGTAGCGATCACCTCACTTCGTCCGGCCATGCGACTCGTGAAGAGCAGCACCGCGAGAAAAATGAAAAGCCCGCTGAACAGGTTGCTGTAATACAGCACGAAATTCACGTAGTAATCCAGCGCGATCTCCTTAACGGTCGCGGAGCTCTCATTGAAATCGTTGGTCTTTTCGCTTATATCGAACACCACGGCGATGGCCATGATGAGCAACAACAGAAAGACGAACGTTCCAAGGAACTGCCGAATGATATAACGGTCGAACGTCTTTAACACGGGGTGAAGATCGTTGGGATCATGCAGTTGGTCCAAAGCCGCTGATCCAAGAAGAATTGGTCTGGGATCGGCATCTTGGGTTGAGCCTCGTACCGGAGTGTGTTCAACCTGTGATCCGTGTCTTCACCTGGGGCAACATCCGTGCCTTCCATTGCGAGAATGTACCGGCAAGTATATTCTCTCGCGCCTCCGTCATCAAGCTCACATAAAAAGTCAGGTTGTGCAGGCTGGCGATCTGCAGGCCAAGCATTTCGTTGGTAACGAACAAGTGGCGCACCATTGCCTTGCTGTACGCTTGATCCACCCAACAAGTACCATCGGGATCCAAGGGCGAGTGGTCATCGGCCCAACACTTGTTCTTGATCTGCACCACGCCATTGCGGGTAAAGAGCATGCCGTTCCGGCCGTTCCGCGTGGGCATCACACAGTCGAACATATCAATACCAACAGCCATGTTCTCCAACAGGTTCCACGGATTGCCCACGCCCATCAGGTAACGAGGCTTGTCCTTCGGAAGAATATCGCAGCAGAGTTCCGCCATCGCGTACATCTCTTCTTCTGGCTCGCCAACGCTCAAGCCGCCAATAGCATTACCATAGGCATTCTTGCCAGCGATGTACTCACTGCTCTGCTTCCGCAGTTCGGGGATCGTACTGCCCTGCACAATGGGGAAAAGTGCTTGCTCGAACCCATACTTCGGTTCTGTGGAATTGAACCGATCGATGCAACGGTCCAACCAGCGATGTGTGCGGTGCATACTATCCGTGGCGTACTTCACCTCACAGGGCCAGGGGGTGCACTCATCGAAAGCCATAATGATGTCAGCACCAATACTGCGTTGCACGTCCATTACATTTTCCGGAGTGAACAGGTGCCGGCTGCCATCGATGTGGCTCTGGAATTTCACACCTTCTTCCGTGATCTTGCGGATGTCACTCAGCGAGTGCACCTGGAAGCCACCGCTGTCGGTAAGGATCGGTCCATCCCAGCCGTTGAACTTGTGCAGTCCACCAGCGTGCTCCAACACCTCGGTACCCGGCCGCAAGTACAAATGGTAGGTGTTGCTGAGCATAATGGACGCTTTCACGTCTTCCTTCAATTCGCGCATGTGAACAGCCTTTACCGCACCCAGCGTACCCACTGGCATGAAGATGGGCGTCGGAACAACGCCATGGGCCGTATGCAATTCACCCGCTCGGGCTTTGCTGTTCGGGTCGGTTGTGAGGAGGCTGAACTTCATAATTGGCCGCGAAGATGGGTTGCTCTTTTCGGAATGAAGCGCCGATCGGACAGGGATAGGCTGGAACCGAGCCTCCATCTGATCCTCCACCCACCTACTTTCGCCCTTCCCAGGATCGAACCATGCAGACCTTCCTCGAATTCGAGAAGCCCATCCAGAACATCATCGAGCAGATCGAGAAGCTCAAGGAGGTGGCCAGCCAGAGCCAGGTGGACGTAGCGCCTACGTTGAAGGATCTGGAGAAGAAGCTCGGCGAAACCCGCAGGAGCATCTATTCCAACCTTACGCCTTGGGAACGCGTGCAAGTAAGCCGCCACCCGGATCGACCGTACACCTTGAAGTACATCGATAAGATCACCGACGGCAGCTTCATCGAGTTGCATGGTGACCGCACGGTGAAGGACGATAAGGCGATGGTAGGAGGCTTCGGTCTGGTTGAGGGTCGCACGGTGATGTTCATCGGTCAGCAGAAAGGGATCAACACCAAGATGAGGCAGTACCGCAACTTCGGCATGCCGAATCCCGAAGGCTACCGCAAAGCGCTCCGCTTGATGAAACTGGCGGAGAAATTCAACAAGCCGGTGGTTACGTTGATCGATACCCCTGGGGCCTTCCCTGGCCTGGAAGCAGAGGAGCGCGGCCAAGGAGAGGCGATCGCGCGTAACATTTTCGAGATGTGCCAGCTGCGTGTGCCGATCATCTGCATAATCATTGGTGAAGGCGCTTCGGGTGGAGCGCTCGGCATCGGCGTGGGTGATAAGGTTTTGATGTTGGAGAACACTTGGTATTCGGTGATCTCCCCTGAATCCTGTTCAAGCATTCTTTGGCGTAGCTGGGACTTCAAGGAACAGGCCGCCAGTGCACTGAAGCTCACGGCTGAAGACATGCTGAGGAACAAATTAATAGATGGCATCATTCCGGAACCTGAAGGTGGAGCGCATGTGGACATAGAAAAAGCGACTTCCATTGTCAAGGCTGAAGTGATCAAACACCTGAACAAACTCACCAAGATCGACACCGACAAACTCGTTGCTCGGCGAGTGGAGAAGTTCTGCGAGATGGGCGTGGTTGGCAAAGCGAAGTAGTTCCTGCCTTTTACCACAGGCTTCAAGCCATAAGTCACTGGCTTTGTTCTGCAAGACGTTATCGATGCGGATCATGGCAAGTTCGTCCAAGGGCGAACAGGAGCACAGGATCCGGCACAGCATGAAACCTGTGGCATCGTCGAATGGCAGAACCGCGATCTTATCGATTCAGCAGCGGCAGTACGTATCGAACTTCGGACCCAATGGACCAAGTAGCCAAAACCTGTCCATTCTGCGGATCGACCTGTAGCACATCCGTTCCGGCAGCAGCATATACGGTTCCACTTACCGGATCAAGAGACAAGTCATGAACGTTCGCGATATTGGCGAGCGTGAGCGAACCAGCGTTGGAATATGTGAACCGCTCCAAGGAGCCACTGTTCAGCGCGACCAAATACGTATTCGCATCCACCTGTTCCACCGCGGTGATCGTTGAATTCCACGTGCGCGGCTCCCAGCCACCACCGGCGATATTCCTGTCTTCAACAACTCCTTGATCATTGCGATCGCCGAACAGAAGCAGATGTTCATCATCCCTTCGGAAAAGCCCGGTCACATCCTTGTCCAAAAACTGATCGGCTATCAATGCGCCAGAGGAAGCCTGGTAAACACCAAGCCGCCAAGCCGAACCGGTCTGGTCCACTTGTGCGACAACCACCTTTTCGGCAACAACTTGTGCGTTGGTCGACCGGTAATTGTCGGAAATATTCGAGACGAACTCGGTTGAACCGGATCGCGCATTGTAGCCGCGCACTGATCCATCCGCAGTGCCTGAGTATATCCGTCGATCATCGCCCAGATCAAGCGAAGTGAACCAAACCATTCCAGAATTGCCCATGTTCGGTTTCTGCCAATCAACTTGAACACCATCCGAAGCAAGTGCGAGCAATGAACCTTGCACCGTGCCGGTTATACCGATCAATTGCGCAGTAGAGCTCACCACAGCCCCGCCAAGGTCCATTTGTAGCGTGTTCGCCAAAGACAAAGCGCCCGTGCTATCGATAATGCTGATGTTAACCGTGTTAGCATCTGGTTGGCTGATCACCAAAACACGACGTAACCGCAGCGGTGTAGCCAGGATGTTCAGTTGGCGATAGTCCTTCCCTTTCACACCATTGGAATTGGCCTGCACGGTGAGTGTATGTTCACCACTTTCGATGAACTCGGAGATCAATGGCAGGTCCACTTCAATACGCGCCGGGTTAGCGCTTGGCACCACTGATAGGACATCGCCCACCGGTATTCCGTCGGCGTCCGTGATCGTAAATGACACGCTGTTCACGGGTGCTTCACCGCTCACATCCACGATCACCCTGAGCGTATCGGGCAAGGCCAAATTGAACCCATTGCCAGGCGAGATGATCGTGACAACAGGCGATCGTGGCTCTTCATCCTTCATGCAGGAAACGGAAAGAACACCGATGCAGACCAATAACAACAGCACTTGTTGATAACGCATCGCCGCAAAGTTAGACCCAGTGCGGCTCTATCATTTCATCAACAGTATCAACAAGACGGATCCGTTGATGCGTTGTTTCCAGAGATCGACAACATTACCTTCAACCGCCATACCGTACAGATACATTTGCCGACCTTCCACCGCATGGTCCCACGGCCATGACGGTTCTGCATAACATCATGGCCGACTCTCCTTCCACCCGCATCGGCGACCGCAAACGGCGGACGTCCAATTCACTTATCGATACGTCGCTGGAGGCTGGCAAACTGCCACCGCAAGCACCCGAACTGGAGCAGGCCGTGCTGGGAGCCATGATGTTGGAGCGAAATGCGGTGAACGAGGCCATCGACATTCTGCAGCCCGACAGTTTCTACGTAGAAGCGCACAAGCGCATTTTCGGCGCGATACAGGAATTGTTCCGCACGGACCAACCGATCGACATCCTCACGGTAACGCAGGAGCTCAAGAAAAAGGCAGAGCTCGATATTGTTGGCGGCCCGTTCTACATCAGTCAGCTCACCAACAAGGTGGCGAGCAGCGCGAACGTGCAGTACCACGCGCGGATCATCAGTCAGAAGCACATCCTTCGCGAACTCATCCGCATAAGCGCAGATACCATGCGCGACGCGTACGACGATACCACGGATGTGTTCGACCTGCTCGACAAGAGCGAGCAGGACATGTACGCCATCACCAGTGGCAACCTCAAGCGCAATTACGAGCCCATGAGCGACCTGATCCAGGACGCCATAGCGAACATCGAGAACGCCAAGAACAAAGGCGACGGCGTTAGCGGGGTGCCTACCGGGTTCGTGAAATTGGACAAGATGACCGGCGGCTGGCAAAAGAGCGACATGGTGATCGTTGCCGCAAGACCCGGAATGGGAAAAACGGCGTTCGTTCTCAGCATGGCGCGCAACATCGCTGTTGAGCACAAGAAGGCCGTTGCGGTGTTCAGCTTGGAAATGAGCAGTACCCAACTTGTAACGCGTCTTATTGCGAGCGAGGCGGCCATCAGTTCGGAAAAACTGCGGAAAGGGGACCTGAACGATGCTGAATTCGCGATCCTTCACCAGCATATCGCACGGCTTACGAACGCCCCTATTTTTATCGATGATTCACCCGCGCTGAACATCTTCGAACTGCGCGCCAAGTGCAGACGGCTCAAGAGCCAGCACAATGTGGAGCTGATCATCATCGATTACCTGCAATTGATGACCGCAGGTAGCGATACCACCCGTGGCGGCAATCGCGAACAGGAGATCAGCAGCATTTCACGATCCATCAAGAGCATTGCCAAGGAACTTGATGTGCCGATCATCGCACTGAGCCAACTGAGCCGAGCTGTTGAAACACGCGGAGGTGACAAACGGCCCATGCTGAGCGACCTGCGCGAATCAGGTGCCATTGAGCAGGATGCCGACCTCGTCTGCTTCTTGTACCGGCCCGAGTATTACAAGATCTACGAGGACCACTACGGCAGCACCATGGGCATAGGCGAATGCATTATCGCCAAACACCGAAACGGAGCTCTTGATACCGTTCTGCTGCGGTTCATCCCGGAACTTGCCAAATTTGCTGATCTTGAGACTTCTTCTGGTTACGGAGGCGACGGAGCCTCACCTTTGCATGGCGGCCTTCCAACGACCGTTACACGGCAGAGCCGGATGAACGATGATAGCAACGACGAGGATATCGCGCCCTTCTGACCCAATAGAAACCAGAGGCACAAAGAGGCAGAGGAACGCTCGTGCTGATAGCCCTGCTTCCGTTTCTGTTCGCCGATATATGTCTGGTGTTCCTCTGCGTTCTTTCGCTGCGCCTTTACGTTCAGCATTCATAGCGCTCTCGCTCGTCTTCGCGTCCTCGTCTTTTGCGACCAAGCTGTTGATCCCCGTGGACAACAGCCAGAAGGATCACTTGAAGGCATACGGAATTGCTTACTGGACCTTGCAGCGGGATGTCACTGTGGAATGGCTGCTGAACTATCGTGGCGGCAGTTTCTTGATCGATCACTTTCAAGCTATTGAACAGGAGTGTACGATCCGCGGGGTCACCTTCAATGTGATAGCGGACGGTGCTGCCAATGCGATCATGTTGGAGATCTCCGACCCGGAAGTGAACATGGAGATCGTGAAATTGGAGAAAGCTCCGAAGATCGCGGTCTATGCACCGGACGGATTCCAACCGTGGGATGATGCGGTAGCCTTGGTGATGACCTATGCCGAGATCCCGTACACGCGCATTTATGATCGGGAAGTGACTGCTGGTGTTTTGCCGCAATACGATTGGCTTCACTTGCACCACGAGGATTTCACCGGGCAATACGGCAAATTCTATCGGCAGTTCCGCAATGCCTCCTGGTATCAGGACCAGGTGCGCGACAGCGAGGCCATGGCCAAGGAACTGGGCTTCGGCAAAGTGAGTTCGATGAAGGGTGCTGTTGCTGGTAGCATACGCGATTATGTTGCCGGTGGTGGTTATCTCTTCACCATGTGCAGCGGTACGGATAGTTACGACATAGCACTTGCAGCGGCAGGCGTTGACATTTGTGCTACCGAATTCGATGGTGACCCCGTTGATCCCGGATGGCCGCAGAAACTGAATTATGGGAACGACTTGGCTTTCAAGGATTACAGGCTCATTACCGATCCGAACGTGTATGAGTTCAGCGATATCGATGCAACGGACATCCACAACGGCATTGGTGAAACGCGGGACTTCTTTACGCTCTTCGATTTCAGCGCAAAGTGGGACGTGATCCCCAGCATGCTTTGCCAGAACCACGAGCAAGTGGTTCACGGCTTCATGGGGCAGACAACGGCCTTCCGGAAGTCACTGGTAAAACCCGGTGTGCTCATCATGGGCGAGAACAAACCGCAAGGCACGGCCAAATTCATCCATGGCGAACTCGGTTTGGGCCAATGGACATTTTACGGCGGCCACGACCCAGAAGACTATCAGCACATGGTGGGCGACCCACCTACGGACCTCAGCCTCTTCCCGAACTCACCTGGCTATCGGCTTATTCTGAACAACATTCTTTTTCCTGCCGCACGGAAGAAGAAGCAAAAGACGTAAGCCCTGATGCAGTTATGCCTGCATGGTTCGGTGGTATTTTGTTTTCTTTGGCGATACCCCTACCAGGGCCTCTCATCAGCATCATGGATCCGAGAACAGCCCGCATGTACGAGCGCTACTACGAGGTCACCTATCAGGACCTCAGTAAGCGCACTGGTGTGTGGCAAGCCATCACAGCCTACTTGCAGCGTTACGTACCTCCTGACGGAAGCGTCCTGGACCTTGGTGCAGGGTATTGTGGGTTCATCAACAATATCAAGGCTTCGGAAAAGTATGCGCTTGACCAGAGTTCAGCCGTTGAGAAGTATGCGGTTCTCGGCGTAAAGACTCTGGTGGGGGATGTCGCTGACCTATCCCGTATTGCCTCAGGTAGTCTTCATGTGGTTTTTGCAAGCAATTTGTTGGAGCATCTGGATGACGACCCGCTGGCCTCCACCCTCGGGGAAGTCTACCGCGTGCTGCGCCCCCATGGCCGATTTATCGTAATGCAACCCAATTTCGCACTGGCTTACCGCAACTATTTCGATGATTTCACCCATCGAAGGGTGTACACTCATATTTCATTGCGCGATGTTCTGATGACGCAAGGTTTTCAGGTGCCCATCGTCAAGAAACGGTTCACTCCTTACAGCATGCGCTCTTCCATTCCAGCCCATCCATTATTGGTGGCGGCCTACTTGCGTTCACCATGGAAACCGGGTGCTGGCCAGATGCTTCTTGTCGCAGAGAAACCATGAGCAAGACCATTGCGTGATCTTTTGGCCCGGATGAACTCTGCAAGCACACCATCCAGGTACTTGTCGCTCTTCGCAAGCGCCACTTTCCAGTTGTTCCTGGGCTTTCTGGTAAAGACCCTCTTCTTCGTTTGGTATATCCACGAGAATGCCGACTTCCCTCACATGGGGGGCTTCGCTTCATGGGATGCCGATTCGTGGGAGTATATCAACACGGTCGAATCCTGGCTTCGAGGAAGTGGCTGGGACCCGGACCACCGCTTGCCGGGCTATGCGGTCATTTATCTCATGTTCCGCTGGCTCCTTGAGCGACCCATCGCAGGCGACGCACTTGTGGTCTTCCAATTGATCACAGCGGTCCTGGCTGCCTGGTGTATCGCTCGTGAAGCAGCTCATGCATCAAAGCGTTCAGCATTGTTCTGGCCATTGTACCTCTTGCTGTTGTTCACTGCTTTCCATGCTGTCACGGAGAATAACCTTATCAACGAGAGCCTGACCACCTCAGCGCTGATGTTCCACTGGACATTCTATTCGAGATTTCGTCGATCCGGTTCTACCCCATGGTTGATCATTTCGGGCTTCTTCATTATGCTTTCGATATTCCTTCGGCCCATCTACGGACCGCTGCTGGCCGTCGTACCCTTGATCGAACTGTTCCGTGTCGGAAGACCTTTTGGTCGCCGTGTCGTTTGGGCTTTTCTTTTCGTGCTTCCGTTCCTCATTTCTGACGGAATATGGACTGTGCGCAATTACCGCGAGTACGGCGGATTCCATCCACTTACCAATCACGGACCCTACAATCCGGTTTTTTCGGCCACCCCCTATTATGCGGTCATTTGGTATGTGCAGGCCTATGGAGGTCACTGCTATTGGTGGGACCCGATCGCAGATATGCGCTGGTTTGGGTACGAACCCGATGCGGGCGGCGGCACGAACCGATCCATTCCAGGAGTGCCAGAACCGCCTGAAGACGCCTATACATCCATCTGTACGAAGGATAGCCTTGCTGGCTTGGCCATCGACTTGCGCCAAACCAGGTTGCCTGGTAAAACCAAAGAACAGATCGACTCGGCCGCAAAATCGATGATGGCCAAAGCACGCCGATTCAGGGTGGCCTATGCTCGGGAGCATCCATTCCATTATCAGGTTGTCTCACGGCTTCGCTTATTGAAGCATCAGTGTATCCATTCCGGAACGAACTCGCTGTTCCGGCGCCCATTTGCTGAGCTCGCGACTCTCGAGAAGGTCTATAAGTTGTTACAATCCGCCATCTATTGGTGGGTCCTGGTGGTTGGGATGTTGGGTGGAATAGTGCTGGCCATGCGTGTTAGACGCGATCCAATTATGGCTGTCCTCGGCATTATGGCCGTATATGGGGTCCTGGCCTGCCCATGGATCATGCGTATGGCAGAGATCCGCTACCTGATACCGGTCTTCCCATTATTGATCGCAACCTCTACATGGTTGGCTTTGAGCACGATCGAGCGCGTGCGCGGCCGAAAGGATCGGGCTTCCATTGCTGGTCCTGCGCAACCCGTTCATCGTTCGTCCGTCTAGTCTGTTGATCGACAAATTCAGTTTGCCGGAACAAAGTAGAACAGCAATATCAGGTTCAACGGTCACTTCACTAGCGCCCAATTCAAACAATCATGTATCGAGGTCGTTCGGTTTCGGTGGTACTGCCGGTGTACAACGAGGAGGAGAACATTCGCATGGCCATCATGGATTTTCTGGACCAACCCTTCGTAGATGAGGTTATCGCAGTAGATAATAATTCCAGCGATCGCAGTGCTGAAGAGATCAGGTCCACTTCCGCACGCTATGTGTTCGAGACCCAGCAAGGCTATGGTGCTGCGTTGAAGAGAGGCATGCAGGAGGCTACAGGTGACCTTATCGTTACTGTAGAACCGGATGGCACTTTCATAGCCCGTGACATGGAGAAATTGCTCCTTTATGGAGAGGACTTCGAAGTGGTTTTCGGCACACGTACCTCGCGTGCCTTGATCTGGACAGGGGCGAACATGGGCTTCGGTATCCGTATGGGCAACTGGGCGGTTGCGAAATTTCTGGAATACCTGTTCAACGGCCCATCCCTGACCGACGTAGGTTGTACGTACAAGTTATTGCATCGCTCGGCGTACGAGCGGATAAAGAATCGGCTTACAGTTAATGGTTCTCATTTCTCTGTTGAGCTAATGGTCAGGACCCTTCAAACGGGGCTGCGTTCCGTGGAGATTTCCGTGAATTACAGACAACGTATAGGCACCTCGAAGATCACAGGAGATATTTCCAAAGCGATCCGGCTTGGATTCCGGATGATCTTCTTCATCCTGCGCGAAAGATTACGCTGAGGAAATTTCAGGCCTCCAGTATCCGCCTTCCCAGAGCGGATCGTTGCATCAACCACACTGCTGTTGCACTGGCGTAAATGATGTAATACGGCTCCAAGGTGATCGTGCGAAAACGGTTCTGCACGAAGAAGCCAACGCTGAAGACCAGCATGCAAACGATCAAACCAACGAGGTAAAGATGCTTGCGCCAATTGGCACGCAGCGATCGATAAATACCGATGTACCCCAGCACATAGATCGGCAACGACAACAAGAATGTGACCAACCAATTGGTGAAGGAATAGAGGTGATAATTCACCCCTGGAACAAGGAAATACCAGAGATCGTACGCGGCGAGTTCCCTCACCTTCTCCGGATTCGCCCGGCACCATTTCAAGGCGGCATCCATAAAAATGGATTGGCGTTCTTTCACTCCCACGGAGGCCAGTGTGTCCTTCAATTCACGCACCACCAGGAAATCCATGTTCAGTATGCGGCGATGTTCGTCGCTACCCAAAGCTGGCGGGTCTACGATAAAGCGGTATGTGTCCTCGTTGTGGCCCCACAGGAAATGTCCGCCTTGACCGGTGCTGCTCAACACATACTGCCCATGTTTGTTGTATTGGTAAAGACCGTACGGCAGCGTAAAAGCGAAACTGATCATGGCGAACAAGCCCGCATGGGCAAGACGGCGCACGGTTGAGCCGCGCATGTTCACCCACATGATCAAGGGCACGAACGGTGCGAACAACAGGATATGGCTCTTGGTAAGGAATGTGATGGCGAACAGCGATGCAGCGAAGGCCGTCCATCTCCAACTATCCTTCTCCAACGCGATCATCAGCACATACAAGAAGAAGATCAAGTTGATCTGGAACGGCATGTCCTGTGCGAACGTGTTCACCCAGACCAATGTGAGTGGGAAAACGCAATAGACCGCAGTTGAGACCATGGCCGTTGTGCGATCGAAAAGCCTCTTCGCCATGCGGAAAAGGATCACACCCGTGAATGAACAAAGCAGCAATTGCACCAAGCCAAGCGACCATTTCCAATACCCACCAAAGATCAGTTTATGCACCGCCTGATAACAGGAGTACAACGGCGCCATCGTGAATTGAAGCGCTTGGAAATCGAAATCGCCATGTTCTATGATCGCGGTGCTTTGCTGGTCGTAGAGGATCGAATCCCGGTCCAGTTCCAGCCCTAGTTTTTCGGAAACACCTATAAAACCAATGCGCACCAGCAGGAACGAGATGAAGATCCAACGTTCGAGTCGAACATCCGGCCAAACAACAGTATCCATCAGGGAGCGACCCATGAGGAAGGGGCTTTAGGCTTGCGGTGACGTTGCAAGAGCACGGAGATCGCCATGCCGATCAGACCGTACATGACCATACGTAACGATGTGGTATAGCGTGTTTGTATAGTGAACGGCACATGGATCAGCCCCCAATAAACCAACAGTATGACCATCGGGTAGGTATCCTTCAATGCGAGCCCACCAACGCGGTGGGCAAGTGGCACAAGGATCATCATGGCCAGAAAAGTGACCAGGGAGAACAAAAAGGGCATGACCAGTTTTGAACGTTCGATCATGCCTCCTTCTTCAAACCGTGTCCGGTCAACTCCCACCACCCAAAGTCGAACGGCCGAATAAGCCTTGAAAGTCAAGTAATACAGCGGGTGCTGGGCAATATCACGCCAAGTTTGACGCATAACGGCCTTTTCACGCGCAAGCACGTATTGGCTGTTGAACGTGAAGGTGCGATCGCTTGATCTTTTGGCGATGACGATCATCAGGCTGTCTCCCTTCGTGAGCGCATGGGCAGCCTCGGAGTCGATACGATCCCACTCCATATTGTACGCAGCGATCTCCACTGGCACGCTGTCTTTCGGTACAAAGCGCACCATTTCGTCCGCTGTGAAATTCCAGAAGTAGCGCCGTTCTTCATAATCCGGGATGCGGCCCGCCCAATAGCCCAAGTTGAACACACCAGCACCGCTCTCGAGCGGGGTCACTTTGAACACGCCGTGATGCGCCTTGTTCCAAAACCCGAATGGAAGGAGCGTTAGGATGAAAGTACCGATGACCAAAGAATGGGTCCTCCAGACAAGATCGTTTCTTCGAAACCAGAGATCCATGATCAGGCGCACGAAGGGGAAGAGCAGAAATACAGGTCGACATTGGAAAATAAAACCCGCTATCAGCCCAAGGCCAACGGCTGCGAACCAGTGTGTGCGCTTTCGCATCGGGTCAGCCCACAGCAAGACTGACAAACAGAACATCACCGGAATTTCCGGCGAAACGACAAATGCCAAAGTGGTCACGTTCACCGAAGGGAGCAGCAGTAGCAACAGCACGTTCCGAGGAACATAGCCCGCCACATAGCGTTCCATCGTGCGAAAGGTGAGATGCAGCGAGACAAGGTACATGACGAGTTGCACCAATGCCAGCGCCCGCCAAGTACCAAAAAGCGCCAATGCGGCGGCTATGTACAATGGATATCCTGGTGTCCGGAAAGTGTCCGGGATCGGAACAGGCATATCCCACCATTGCGAAAAATGATGATGGAGGATGCCATTTGCAAGACCCACGTATGAATATTGGTCAACACCTTCAGCGTTCCACCAAAACCACTGAACAAGGACCAAGCTGACACCAGTAAGCGCTAGTAATGCGTGATACAAACGCTTCGACCCCAGGAAAGCGGCGATCTTTTCCATCAGTCGTCCTTCTTGTGGAAATCACCTCTTGAAAAATACTTCTCAATAAGGCAGTACAGCATGATGAAGAAGTATCGGCTCCCCATCTCCTTGATCTTCAATTTGCTCTCTCCGGATCTTCGATTATACCAACTGTTCGGGATCACCGCATACGAATAACCGCGCACGATCGACTTCAAAGGAAGTTCCAACGTCAGGTTGAAATGGGGCGAGAGAAAGGGCTTGATCCCCTCGATCGTATTTCGCTTATAGAGTTTGAAAGCGTTCGTACAGTCATTGTACTTGATGCCGAACAGAACACGTACGATGTTATTGGAAAGTCGATTGATGAACTTCTTGACGAATGGATAGTCCACCACCTTCCCTCCTTTGCTCCACCTCGTTCCGAACACACAATCATAGCCCTCGTCCATTTTACGGTGAAAACGAACGAGGTCTTCCGGAGTGTCGCTCAGGTCCGCCATCATGATCGCCACCCGGTCACCTTTGAAGCGCTCCAGGCCGAAACGAACGGCATACCCAAAACCACCGGGTCCCGTGTTATCCAGTATGCGCAATGTCGGGATCTCCTTCTCCAACTCCGCGAGAAGGGCACCCGTTCTATCCCGAGAGTGATCGTTCACCACAACCAGTTCATGGGGGATCCCTTCCTGTTCAAGTATGGCGTATACGCTCCGCAGGGTAGGGGCAATGCTACCTTCCTCATTGTGCGCAGGGAATACAACGCTCAACATCGCTCACTTACGTCCGATCACAAGGAATTGCTTGCCGAAGAATCGCCAGGCCCAAGGCATGGCAAGGAACGCACGCACCAGCATTCGATTCACTGGCAAGCCTCCGCGAAAGGATAATGGCAGGAACCGTGGTACGATCCGCTCGACTTCGAAACCTGCACCGTAGAGATGCTCCGCAACACCCAATTCGCTCAATACAACTGTGTGGTCGGCGAAGTCGAAGTACTCCTTGAACACATACTTGAAATTGGGCCCCATCACAGCAACGCGTCCACCCGGTTTCAGGTGGCTGTAGATCTTGGTGAGGAAAGCAGCAACCTCTTCCTGTGAATTGAGGTGTTCCAAAAAGTTGCTCACGAACACTCCATCGAAGTGGTTCTTCGGTAAGTCCGCCTTCAAGGTGTCCGCAACCACCTGCTTCACATCCGGTGCGGCGTGCTCTTTCAGGAAAGGGCCGTTCATGTCCACTGCCCACTTCTCTTGGCTGGGTATATGGTTAATGAACTCGCACATACCCGCCGCTGGATCCAGCACAACATTGGGGCGACCCAATTGCTCGTACATGAAGTGCGCGAGTTCTGTCCATACCATTTGACGTTTGGCACGGTCGACACCTTGGAATCGATAAGCGTAAATACGGTCCAGGTCCATCAGTGTGGGCGGGCTATCATTTCCGAATAAATACGCTCAAGCGTTTCGCGCATCCCATAGCGGTAACGCCAATGCGGATAATGCGTCCTGAACTTCCGCGTGTCACTCACATACCAAATATGGTCGCCATTGCGAGCCTGGTCGCTGTAGCGCATATCCATTTTGTTTCCAGTGATCTCCTCACACAGGCTCTGCGCTTCCATCATGCTGCAATTGCTGAAGCGACCACCGCCAGCATTGTACACTTCGGCCGGGCGGGGCGCTTTGTGGAACTCCTGGAACATCGCGACCAGGTCGTCACTGTGGATGTTGTCCCTCACCTGCTTGCCTTTGTATCCGAAAATGGTGTAGGGCGTTTTTGTAATGGCACACTTCATCAGGTAGCTGAGAAAACCATGGAGTTGCGCACCGCTATGGCGAGGGCCGGTGAGACAGCCACCGCGAAAGATGCCCGTATTCATGCCGAAATACCGGCCATATTCCTGCACCATCACATCCGCAGCGACTTTGCTCGCACCGAAAAGTGAGTGCTTCGTGCGGTCAATGCTCATCTCCTCATCGATGCCCTCAGCGGCATAAGGGTGTGTTGGATCAACCTCCCAACGGGTCTCAAGTTCGATGAGCGGCAGGAAGTTGGGGTTGTCACCGTACACCTTGTTCGTACTCGTGAAGATGAAGGTAGCCTTGGGGCAGTGTTGGCGCGTGAGTTCCAATAGGTTCAGAGTGCCATTGGCGTTCACCTCGAAGTCCAGATGCGGAATTTGCGCGGCTTTGTCGTGGCTGGGCTGCGCAGCAGCATGAATAACAAGTGAGGTCGAACTCCCATATTCGGCGAAGACCCCTTCAAGTCCGGGTAGATCGCGGATATCGAGGTTGTGATGTACATAATTAGGAACGCGACGTTGCAAGTCGACGACATTCCACCGCGTGCTGGCTTCGGGGCCGAAGAAAAGGGCGCGCATATCATTGTCGATGCCAATGACCCTGTCGAACGCCGGGGCGAAATGCTCCACCGCCGCACTGCCTATGAGGCCACCACTGCCTGTTACGATAACAATGCTCATGAATTGGTTGGAGGCTTCGATCGTTGGTCTTGGTCGGAATACAACACGTTAGGCCACGATGACGCGCAATTGATCTTCGTGTTGCCTCAGCCAGGCGAAAGAATCGCTCAGCACCTCGTCAATATTCCGTTTTGGTGTCCAGCCAGTGAGCCCTTTCACGCGCGTATTGTCGGTGACGTACAGTTTGATATCCCCAGGCCGGTCGTTGCCATCGGAGCCGATCTCCAAATAATTCCCCGTAAGGGAGGCGCAACGATCAGTAAACCCGTGCAGCGTGTCACTGTTATCAACGCCACCACCAACGTTCAGCACTTGTGCGTTCACAAGCTCCATATCGCCGAGTTGAAGAAGCACCAGGTCACATAGGTCTTCCACATGCAACACGTCCCGCACTTGTTTGCCTTTCCCGCCGAAGCCGATGTAGGAGAGCGGCAGTTTCCAATGGTGGCGCGCAAGCCAGAGCAGGATGAAACCTTGATCCGTTTTGCCCATTTGCCAAGGACCGGCGATCACTCCACAGCGGTTCACCACATATCGGAAACCATGCATGTTCGCGTACTCTTCGATCATCAGTTCGCTTGCCAACTTGGTGGCTCCATAGAGTGTGCGCGCACCGGCCAACGGGAAATTCTCGCCGATGCCCGCAATGCTTGCACCAACGGGTGTTTTGGCCTGATCGATGGTGAACCGGTCCGGCAGTTCACTACACATCCCATTTATGGCCGCTATCGGATACACACGGCTCGTACTCAAAAACAACAGGTCGGCTTTGTCGCGTGCTACCAGGTCGAGGCAATTCAGCGTACCCATGAGATTGGTGTCCTGAACATACTGCGCACCGCCTTGATAGCCAGCAACTACACTCGGCTCAGCACTGCATTCGATCAGGGCATCGATCTTCGGAATACCCTTCAGGTCGCTGTGCTCCCGAACGTCCCCATGCATGAATTCCACACCAGCCGCACGCAGCCGGGGCAGATTGAGTTCACTTCCTCTACGTTTCAGATTGTCCAAGGCAAGAACCTTCGCATCAGGCTCGGTGGCTTTCAGGCGTAACGCGATGCTGCTGCCCACGAAGCCTGCGCCACCAGTGATCAAGTACGAACGAGGCTCTTTCCGGGCAGGCATGTGATATTCGACGAGACTACTGATTTTTTGCTCCGGCCAAAGGTATCCGCCCCTTCCGCTTGCCAAAGCCATGGTTATGTTTGTAGCCCTCAACTATCGCATGGACCTCGCCAAGATCATATCAGTAACCGGAAAAAGCGGACTCTTCCGCGTTGTGGCCCAGGGCCGCCAAGCCGTGATCGCCGAATCGCTCGAAGACGGCAAGCGCATACCTGTGCACAGCAGTGTGCGCGTAAGCACCCTGGATGAGATCAGCATGTTCACCACCGGTGATGACGAACCCCTGAAGAACATTCTGGCCAAGCTGTTCGAAAAAGCAAAAGGCGGTGCTTCCGTTGATCCGAAAAGCGACGATGCCACCTTGTGGAAGGCCCTCGCCGAGGTGCTCCCAACCGCCGATCGTGAGCGCATATATGCAAGTGATGTGAGGAAACTATTCCTCTGGTACAGCCAATTGCACAAAGCAGGCTTGCTTGCCAAGAAGGAAGAAAAAAAGGAAGAAGAAGGCGACGACAAGTTGAAGGACACAGCCAAAGGGAAGAAAGTCGCTGCCAAAGGGGCCAAGACGAAGACCGCCAGTGCCGGTAAAAAAGCCGGATCCCAATCCGCTGGCCCGCCCAAGGCAGCTGCCCCGCGTCGTGGAGGTCAGCGTGGAGCTTGATCCGGTGCCCTTCTTATGGAGTTGAACCGCCGAAGGCCTTTGTGCGTTCAAACCCAAGCATCACCGCTCTATTGAATTGCCCGGATTCGGACCGATCCTATATTGCGCCGTCACTTCGATCACCATGAAGAATTCGCGTACTCTTTTCGTTCGTGCAGCATCAGTCACCGTGCTTGCCGGCACGATCGTGCTGTTCACTTCGTGGTATGAAGGCCAAGGACCCGAAGCACACGGCTTTCACACGACAGAAGAATTGGACGAATTCGAGCGTGGGGCCGGGTTGCCAATTGGTGAGAACACCTATTTCAAAACAAGCTTTGCCTGTAACGGCTGCCATGGTCATGACCCCTCGGGTTTTGCGATGGTTACTGCGGAAGGAGGGGTGGATGTGAACGTAGTGGATGACTGGCGAAGCACGATGATGGCCAATTCCGCGAAGGACCCGTTCTGGCGAGCCAAAGTGAGCCATGAGGTGCAGGTGAATCCGGCTCATCAAGCAGGATTGGAAGACAAGTGTACCAGTTGCCATGCACCCGCTGGTCGGCACAATAAGCACATGCTCGGCCAAGGCCCCTATTCAATTGCCGAATTGGAATTGGACCCGAATGGTATTGATGGCGTTAGCTGTGTTCCATGCCACATCCAAAGTGCTGACAGTATTGGCTTGCTCTTCTCAGGCAATTTGAAATTCGACACGCTGAACCGGCCATTGTACGGTCCGTATGGTGGGCCTGGAACGGACCCTCCTCTCTTCGGGGCGCCTATGACGAGCTTCGTTGGATACGAACCCCTCTATGGTGAGCATATCAATGATGCTGGACTTTGCGCAGGCTGTCACACACTGGTAACAGAGACGGCCGACCTGAACGGGAATTTGACCGGTGGCGTGTTCTTCGAGCAAGCCACCTACCACGAGTGGCTCAACTCGAAATTCAATACGGATGAGCACCCGACGGATGCGATCACCTGCCAGGGTTGCCACGTTCCGCGGATCGACGATGGCGCCGTCCTTTCAGCGAACTATCTCTTTCTCACTCCTCGCAGTCCTTTCGGCCTTCATCAGTTCGCCGGTGCGAATACGTTCATGCTCGAATTGCTGAAGAACAATCGTCTGGAACTCGGCCTTTTCGCGAATGAGGTACAATTCGACAGCACCATCAGCCGTACGGAACGCATGCTACGAAGTGGACTTTTGGTGGAAGCCCAAATGATCAGCCGAGATGCCGACACGGCTTTCATCGACGTGCAACTGGACAACCTTGCAGGGCACAAATTCCCAAGCGGATACCCAGCCCGTCGCGCATGGGTGGAAGTCACGGTTACCAATGCATCGAACGATACGGTGTTCCGCAGTGGCGGGTGGAACGATACCTACGAGGTGATCGGCCACGATGCTCAATGGGAGCCGCACTTCGACGTGATCACGGCACCCGACCAAGCACAGATATACGAAATGGTGATGGCTGATGTGAACGGGAACAAGACCACGGTACTCGAGCGCGCTGCTACCAAACTGAAAGACAATCGCCTCGTTCCAGAGCTTTTCACGACGCAGCATTACACCTACGACACGGCTACGATCGCCAACGTGCCAGGCACAGACATCGATTTCAACCGGGATGCGCTTGGGGTGGAAGGCAGCGGTACGGACATTGTCCACTACCACGTCCCAATGAACGGTTACGTCGGATTGGTGAACGTCAGCGCCAAAGTCTGGTACCAAAGTTCCCCACCGAAGTACATGGAGGAAATGTTCGCGTACAACAGCGCGGAGATCGATACGTTCCGAACGCTGTACAATGAAGCGGACAATTCTCCCTTCTTGGTTCAGGAGGATTCGTTCAATGATCTGAGCGTTGGCTTGGATGATCTCGCTGAATCCGGTGTTCGGATCGCCCCGAATCCAATTCTTGACGGTATGCTTACTGTGCTCGGGCTGAACGATCGCGTTCTCGATGTGAAGGTGTATGACGTGGCCGGAAAACTGGTCGCAAGCAGAGGCCCTTCGACCGACCGTCAGTGGCGATTGCGTTTACCTCAAGGTGCTGCCACCTATTCGGTTTGTATCCGTACGAGGGAACGCACATTCTTGGAACGGGTGGTAACACTGCGATGATCCTCCTTCGGTTCCTTTGTGCCCACTACCAGTGAATTTGTGACCTGATAAAAGCAGTCTCTCACATGCGCGCCTTCATCCAACGCTTTCCTGTTGCGATCTTCATTTCCCTCACGCTTCTTGCACAGCTCAGTGTAGTTCTCGCCACTTGGTGGTTGATACCTGAGGGAGAGCACATGCACAGCGACTCACCTGGTGCACGAGCCTCGCACATGATCTTCCGCCTCCGCATCTTCTTTCCGCTCGGTCTGGCCATCGCCATGACGCTGTACCTCGATGGTGGTACCGGGTTGAGGAAGCTCTTCGGCTCCTTCCTGCATTGGCGTGTGGCGCCGAAGTGGTACCTGATGGCATTCACATGGAAGTTCGCGCTGGGCTATCTCGGCATCGGTGCGGTGGTGTTGCTGGGCATGGACACATGGCCCGGTTGGCTGAACCCGACCTGGCTGTCCAACATGATCACCAACGCGGTATTCGTGTTCGTGCTGGCGATGGTGGAAGAGACCTCATGGATCCGTTTCTCTGTGACGCGGCTCCAAGAGAAGTATTCGGCGTTCTTCGCCAGCACGGTGGTGGGCCTGGCTTGGGGCTGCTGGTACCTGATGATGATGCTGATCGGCGAGGGCGTGCCCGATGGCATCCCCTGGTTCGCGTTCATCACCTCGATGTTCAGCCTGAGCGTACTGCTCACTTGGGCCTATAACACCACGCGCAGTGGCACCGTGCTCATCATCATGCAGGTCTTCAGCAACAGTGCTTTCCTCATGGTACCCATGCTGCCGGTCCCAGACCGGCCACCGTTCTTCATGAACGCCTTCGTGATCGCGTTCCTGCTGTTGTCGTTCATACTGCTGTGGTACGCGGGCACCGAACATCTCAACAGGAACGGCAAGCGGGTCATGTGGAGCGACCCGGTGTAATGACGGGAAATACTGCCTAGGCGATGCTGATCCACAATTATGCTGTGTCGAAAGAACATTCGCTGATCGGAACAACCAAGAATTCTTGATGCCTGACCATGATCCAGTGTGCTCGGATCTTCGCCGGTGGCCCAAATTCAAACACACTTTCCGGGGAACATCCCCCCATACCCCCTGAAACACCGTTCCACAAAGGATACACCTTCAAAGGAACGGCAAGGGTGAATTGAAGACTGGTTGGTTGTAGGGCCTCCTTGCAGAAGTGAGAATTCGCAGACAGCGCATCCCCCTATGAAGAGATCAATTCGGCGCAATAGTTCCGAGTACCGCAGGACTTGTTGTCCTTGATGCCAAAGGCCCGTAGCTATCTTCGATCCATGCGTCACCCACTTCTCTTGGTCTTGTTCGTACTGTTTTCACTAGCGCTGCGATCACAATCCACGGCGGTCAATTGGAGCGAGGCGATGGATGTTGGGCAATCAGGCCTGGGTTATCTGCGCCCGCGTATTGCGTTGAACGGAGAAGACAACCCTGTGGTCATTTGGGGACGTTCTTCGCCAGCAGCGAATTTCGTTTCCGTTGGCAACGGCGGATCGTTCAGTTCACCAGTGGAAATAAATCCCGCAGGCATTCAACCAAGTGTTGCGGATTGGATGGGTAGCGGGATCGCAGCAAATGGAAACACGATATGGTCCGTGTTCAAGGCATTGCCGGAGGAAGTCTCCCCATGCTATGTTGTTCGAAGTGATGATGGAGGGTATACCTGGGGCGATACGATGCGCGTGGACCCGTTCGATGGTCTTGTATCTCGTTTTCCAAGCATAGCCGTGAATGCGAATGGTCCGGTAGTGCAATACATGCAGTTCACCTCTGGCTATCTTGAACCACGTCAAGTTGTTGCGCGAATGACCGGTTCAGAGTTCATGGCACCGGTGCAAGTGAGTGCCCCATTCTCAACTGGAGAAGTATGTGATTGTTGCATGGGGCAAATAGTTGCAGCTGGTGAAAATGCGATCGCATTGTACCGGAATGCGGGTTCCAACATTCGGGTTATTTGGGGAAGCAGCTCAACAGATGAGGGTGCGTCCTTCCCAACGGGAGCGCTCCTGGATCCTACTGATTGGAATTTGAGCGCATGCCCCTCCAGCGGGCCAGCTGGCTTTATTGATGGCGATTCGCTTCGCTATGTGTGGATGTCCGGCGCGACCAACGGCAACAAGGTTTATTTCGGAAGTGCGGTCGCGAATGATCTTGCTACAGGATCATCGGGTTTGGTGCATCCTGATCAAGCGCAAGGCCTGCAGCAGAATTTCCCTCGGATCGCAGGTCACGCGGATACGATCGGGGTGGTATGGCAACAGAGTTTTGGCAGCCAAACAGAAGTGCTTTTCAGTTGGAGCATATCCGGCTTTCAGGGATTGAGCATACCTGATACGGTGAACAGCACACTGATAGGGGGGCAGAAAACCCCGGACATTGCGTTTTCCAACGGAGCGTTCCATATTGTCTGGAGTGAAGTGAGCGCAGGTACTGTTCGGTACAGGAAAGCAACGCTGATCAATGCGACCGGGTTCGAAGAAGCTGCGTCGCGAAACACATTCGAGGTTTGGCCAGTGCCCGCGGACGATCGATTGACCTTGAGGATGGGTACCCTCTCTCCTTCCGTTCTCCGCATTGTAGACCTCGCAGGTCGCATTTCGTTGGAATTGCCCAACAATGCCACCTCTTTGGATGTGTCATCATTGAGTTCGGGGCTCTACAGATTGATCGCATTGGGCGAGAATGCAAATGTGCTCTCGTCAGTTCCTTTGATCATTGCTCGATAGACTTCCTCGAGCTGCTGAAGATGGTTGACGGAAGCTAAGATTGCCTCGCTACATTCGATACCCATCTCCACCTTTGGTAAGCATGCCCAACTACAGACCCATCTTCCTTTCGATCGCTCTTCTTGGTTCGGTTTATCAAGCTGTAGCGCAGAACCCATTGGTTCAGCAGATCATCGATGAGGTGAATATCGATTCCCTCATGAACGACCTTGGCCTGCTTTCTGGCGAAGCACCGGTGAATGTTGGGAATGGCGAAGAGCTGATCGTGAGTCGTAACAAGAACCAGCCCGGCAACCCGCTGGCCGCAGATTGGTTGCAACAACGATTCGAGGAATTGGGGTATACAGCAACGGTGCAAGTCTTCAGTGCTGGGACCGGCGAGAATATCATTGCGGAGAAGACAGGCTCATTGCATCCCGAGCGAAAAGTCGTCATATGTGGTCATTACGATGCCATGCCCGGGGGGCCGGTTGCAGCGCCCGCGGCAGATGACGATGGCAGCGGAACCGTTGCCGTATTGGAAGCGGCACGCGTGCTTGCTCCATACACCTTCGAGAACACGATCGTGTTCGCATTGTGGGATGAAGAAGAACAAGGCAAGCTTGGCAGTATTTTCTACGCAGGTGTTGCGGCCGGCAATGACGTGGAGATCACAGGTGCGGTGAACATGGATGCGATCAGCTATGATGGCGACGGCGACGGCTTGATGCGGGTGCACACCAAGACCATAGCGAACAGCATTGCCCTCAAGGATTCCGCGGTTATGGTGAATGCCTTGTATGCCGGTCTCAACCTGCCGATGGCCATCAACTTGCCAGGAGCCACCTACAGTGACCATGCCTCTTTCTGGAGCGAGAACTACGGCGCTATTCTGATCATTGAGGATTTTGATAATGATGGCAACCCGCATTACCATACATCAACAGACCTGGTGGATTTTATCGACCAGCCCTACTTTCATGGCTTGGCGAGGCTGGGGATAGGGACCGCAGCGGTTCTTGCCAAACCGGTATCCGATCCTACGGCCATCTTGGAAAATACGGCACGACCTGCGAAAGAGTCGATCTTCGCCTATCCGAACCCGACCCACGGAACCACTCAAGTGCGAGTGACAGCACTTGGAGGACAGGCGAGACTTTCGTTGCACAATTCGCTGGGGCTGGAACTGATGGAATTGGGTGATGGAACATTTGCACCCGGTAGGCATTCCTTCTCGTTCAATGCACAAGACTTGGCCCCTGGTGCTTATGTCATTCGATTTACGAGTGGTGGCATGACGTCTACGTTTCCCATTGTGCGTATTCCATGACCTCGGATCCAAAACGAACGATCAGAAGGTCTTAACCACGGTTGCAGACAAACACCTACAGCATGAAACACACGACCACGCTTGCCATACTTGTTGTCTTGTTCTCCACGAACACTGCGCTGGCCCAGTTCATTGTCCGGGATGACGCTTTCCAACCTACGGGTCTCACCAACAGCGGCTTGGTAGCAGGTTATGCCGCACAAGCTGGTCCATATTTTATCTGGAACCCTGACCTGGCAAGCACAGAAGATATCGGGGGACTCGCTCCTGGAAATGGCATCGGTGGACAAGCCCAATGCTCGTACAGCGGCAACTTCCTCTCTGGAACAAGTCAGGGAACGAATGGTATTGAATTATCCAGGTATGATCGTACCACTGGCGTATGGACGGCCTTGGGCAGCTTGGGCATCCAGATCGACGCCACCTTCAGTGGCGGGTATAGCATCTCTGGCGATGGCAATACCGTGGTAGGGCTCTCATGGGGCGACACCACTGGTGGACTACCAGCACATGCCCACGCGGTGGCCTACAACCAGACCGATGGCTTGATGGACTTGGGCACACTGTTTCCAGGAAGAAGCACGCGCGCGAATGCGACGAGCGAGGATGGAAGCGTAGTTGTGGGCTGGCAGGATTTCAACGGTCCATGGAAGTCCGCCGTGTGGAGAAAGAACTCCAACGGAGGGTATGACCCGAACGAGTACCTGCTCGTGGATGATGCCGGCAACCCTTTGGATGAGTTCAATCAGTTGGGTGAGTGCAGCACTGTTTCAGCCGATGGTGAATGGATCGGTGGTTACGGTGACTATGCCAACAACGACGAGCCATGGATCTGGAACGCCGATTCGGGCGTGATCAACTTGGGTCATCTTCCCCTCACTGGACGTGGTTTCGTGGCCGGTATGTCAGCTGATGGTTCGATCGTGGTGGGCTGGTTCGATGGCGAGTTCTTCGGTGATCCGCAGACCCCCTTCTTCTGGACCTCGGCAGGCGGGCTCGAGAACCTCAACGATCATATCAACAATGTGCAGGGCATTCCAACCGGTACAAAGCGGATCTATACGGCTAATTGCATTTCTTCAAGCGGGCAGTACATCGCAGGCTACGGTATTGATAATAACACGTTCGGTCTGTTCTCATACAGGGTGGACCTGGAGGGGGCTAATGGTTTGGGCGAGCTACCTAACGTATCTTGGATCGAGGCCTACCCCAACCCAACCTCGGACCTCCTCATTATCCAATCGCCACAAAGGGCTGAGTTGAACATCACTGCTGCTGATGGCAGAGTGATATTCAGTTCATTCGTGAACGGCACGAGCACGTTGGATCTATCAACCTATGCGCCGGGCGTGTATTCGCTCACACTCCGATCAGGTGGTTCGCTCCACACCCAACAGATCGTCAAGAACTAGCGCACGTTCCCGGTTCAGAATATTGGCCACAACATAAAAAGCCCCCGGATCGATCCGGGGGCTTTTCAATACCTCTCAATTCTTGGAGGTCGATCAAAAGCGGTCCAGTTCCATCACCTTCGCCCAGGCCTTCACGAAGTCCTTCACGAACTTCTCCTTCCCATCGATCTGCGCATACACCTCGGCGAGGGCGCGCAACTGTGAGTTGGAACCGAAGACCATGTCGACTCGGGTGCCCGTCCATTTGCGGTCGCCGGTGGTGCGGTCATGCGAGCCGTAGATGCCTTCTTCACCGGACTTCGGTGCCCAAGCCATGCTCATGTCCAGCAGGTTCACGAAGAAGTCGTTGGTGAGCTGGCCCACGCGATCGGTGAACACGCCGTGCTTGCTGCCGCCTGTATTGGCGCCCAGCACGCGCAGTCCGCCCACAAGCACCGTCATCTCCGGTGCGCTCAGGGTGAGCAGTTGAGCGCGGTCCACCAGCATCTCTTCGGCAGGAACACTGTACGTCTTCTTCTGGTAGTTGCGGAAGCCATCGGCCTGGGGCTCCATCACGGAGAAGCTCTCTACATCGGTCTGCTCCTGGGAGGCATCACCGCGGCCGGAGTAGAACGGCACCGTGACGCTGTCGCCCGCATCCTTCGCGGCCTTTTCCACAGCTGCAGAGCCACCCAGCACGATCAGGTCGGCCAGCGAGACTTTCTTCCCGCTCGCATTGAACTCACCCTGGATCTTCTCCAGCGCGCTGATCACTTTGCCGAGCTGTGCGGGATCGTTCACCGCCCAGAACTTCTGCGGCGCGAGACGGATGCGCGCACCGTTGGCGCCACCACGCTTGTCGCTGCCACGGAACGTGGAAGCTGATGCCCACGCGGTGGAAACGAGTTCGCTCACGCTGAGGCCGCTCGCCAGGAGCTTGGCTTTCAATGCGGCCACATCGCTGTCGGCGAGCTTGGTGGCGGCGGGAACGGGGTCCTGCCAGATCAGCTCTTCCTTCGGCACTTCAGGACCGAGGTAGAGGCTCTTCGGCCCCATGTCGCGGTGCGTGAGCTTGAACCATGCGCGGGCGAAGGCATCCGCGAACGCCTGCGGATCCTGGTGGAAACGGCGGCTGATCTTCTCGTACGCAGGATCGAAACGCAGCGACAGGTCCGCCGTGGTCATCATCGGCGGATGCTTCTTGTTCTTGTCGTGCGCATCGGGGATCATGTGCTCCGGCTTGCAGTTCTTCGCCACCCATTGGTGCGCGCCGGCCGGGCTCTTGGTCAACTCCCACTCGTAGCCGAAGAGCATGTCGAAGTAGCCGTTGTCCCAGGTCGTGGGGTTCGGCTTCCAAGCGCCTTCGAGCCCGCTGGTGATCGCATCGCCGCCTTTGCCAGTGCCGTGCTTGCTGATCCAGCCGAAGCCTTGCGCTTCGAGCGGCGCACCTTCGGGCTCCACGCCGACCAACGCCGCATCGCCGGCACCGTGCATCTTCCCGAAGGTGTGACCACCGGCCACGAGCGCAACGGTCTCTTCATCGTTCATGGCCATGCGCTTGAAGGTCTCGCGCACGTCACGTCCGCTGGCCACGGGATCGGGGTTGCCGTTGGGGCCTTGCGGGTTCACATAGATCAGTCCCATCTGCACGGCCCCCAAGGGGTTCTCCAGGTCACGGTCGCCGCTGTAGCGGTGATCGCCGAGCCATTCCTTCTCCGCGCCCCAGTAGATGTCCTCTTCGGGCGCCCAGATGTCCGAACGGCCACCGCCGAAGCCGAAGGTCTTGAAGCCCATGCTCTCCAGCGCCACGTTGCCCGCGAGCACCATCAGATCGGCCCAGCTGAGGCTGTTGCCATACTTCTGCTTCACCGGCCAGATCAAGCGCCGCGCCTTATCCAGGTTACCGTTGTCGGGCCAGCTGTTGATGGGTGCGAAGCGCTGGTTCCCGGTACCCGCACCGCCGCGGCCGTCCGCCGTGCGGTAGGTGCCTGCCACGTGCCAGGCCATGCGGATCATGAGGCCGCCGTAGTGGCCCCAGTCCGCAGGCCACCAGTCCTGCGAGTCGGTCATCACCTTGGTGAGGTCCGCCTTCACGGCCTTGAGGTCGAGCTTCTTGAACGCTTCCGCGTAGTTGAAGTCCGGGTCCATGGGGTTGGACACGGCTTGATGCTGATGCAGGATGCCGAGGTTCAGCTGGTTCGGCCACCAGTCGCGGTTGCCGGTGCCGCGACCGGCGACAGGATTGCGCAGTGCGCCGTGCATGACGGGGCATTTACCGGCGCCGTTGGCAGGGGTATTGGCGGCTTCCAAGGTGGCGCCGTGAGGATTTTCGTTAGCCATGATAAGCGTCGTTGATGATTTGCTTGTGCGAAAGTAGGAACCACAAGAAGCACTGGAATGTTCGATGTCATTGTCTTGGTCTGATCGCGATACATCCCGGACCAGCATGGATCGAATGGTCTCCATCTGAGTGATCGAGAACGATCCATGCCGGGTAAAATGTTCGAGACCTAGCGCATCTTTGGCCAGTGCAGCTTTGGACCGCTCCCTTCTTCCGCCTTTCAACTCGTAGTGCAGCTGCGGCCGGGATCCCCATGGACCAATAAACGCAGATGCTGGGAAATCGCCTCCTTCAATTCGTGCAGTCCATTTCGCTGGCTGATATCGAACTCCCCGTCGGCGTGGAAGTGCTCGATCCCTTGCACGGAGAAAATAGTTCAGAGGTGGAAAGGATCGTCAGCGAGTTCCACATGAAGTATTTCAATGATGATCGCCTTCGAACTCTTCTGCTCGGGATCAACCCTGGCAGGCTGGGGGCTGGCAGCACCGGACTTTGTTTCACTGATACAAAGCGATGTGCAAGTGATCTGGGGCTCCAGGTGAATGGCTTTCGAACGCATGAGCCGAGCAGTGATTTCTTCTACCGCGTGGTGCGCGCTATGGGGGGTGCTGCAGAATTCTACAAGGATGCATACGTACAGGCGATCTGCCCGCTCGGTTTCACGAAGAAGGGCCCGAAGGGATCATCGATCAATCTGAACTATTACGATGATCGTGCTTTGCAAGCGGCGATAACGCCGTTCGTAACAGCCTGGTTGAAGGACCTTATCGCGACCGGCATGCGCACCGATGTCGTCATCTGCATTGGAACAGGTAAGAACCACGATTTTCTCACAGCATTGAACGAAGAGCACCGGTTGTTCGAACGGATCATTCCGTTGGAACACCCCCGATTTATCATGCAGTACAGGGCTAAACAGATGGGCGCTTACGTTCAGAAATACCTCGACACTCTTCGCCAGGCCAACCTGTGAACGACTGTTGAACTAATTGGATCGAACCTCCAGAAAATTGCGGAGTTCGATGGCATCAACCGGTTTTGCAACGATCCTCATCTGCTTGTCCAATAAGAAAAAAGAAGGCGTCGCATGCACCTGAAAAGCCTTGGCAACTTTTGAACCCCAACCGTTGAATTCGCTGAAGCACTTCCAAGGAAGGCCTTTTTCGAGGATCATCTTCTGGAATTCTGTGGTGTCCGCATCAAGCGCGATACCGATCATATCAAAACCCTTTGGCTTGAACGAGCCATACGCCTCCTTGGCCAATGGCATTTGTTGATGACAATGCTCGCATGTGCTGCTGTAAAAAAACAACGCGGTAAAGCGGTTCTTCTCCACGATCCCGCGCAAGGACAACAAGCCTTCCGTGCCAGGGAGATCAACATCCGGGGCAACGGTACCGACGGAGACCTTCAATAGTTCTTGCACTTTGGACTGAAGAGATGGGTCGATATGCTGAAGGCCTTCCGGCGAAGTCACATAGTGATCAATAAGGTGCCGCAGCGGCATTTCAGGGCCATATGCGGAAAAGAGGTCGATCAGGTGGTCCAGCATATAGGCCTTGCACTCGGGATCCCTTCCAGCATACAACAAAAGAGTATCCGTGGTGGAAACGAATTGTTCCTCGCTCACCGCATGAAGGTTCCTTAGATAGGTCATTACAGCTTTATCATAGGAAGAGCTGCGCATGAGCGATGCGTCACCAAAGTCAAAGATTCGCAAGAGGACATTCGGGGCTTCGTCACGAGCAGCATCCAACCCGCGATCCGCACGAAGCACTTTGGCGAAATAGCTCTTGGGATGACCCTCGATGATCCCGATCAAATGCGCTTTTTGCAAGGTGATAGCGCGAGCCGAAACGCTATCCAGTTCGAGCATGCGCTTTGTGTCATTTGCCTCCAGCGAGCGCTTTTCAGCCATCACACTTGCCTGAACGGCCTGCGATTCCTTGGAGACGAGTTTGTAATCCCAGAGAAGTTTGTTCTCTTCTGAACGGAGCACGCGGATATGCCGCTGAAGCGGAACACCGGAAAAGTCCAATTGAACCGCTCGTTCACGTGGATCGAGGATCACGTCGACCCGGTCACTATCGTTCAAGGCCAGTTCATAGAACCCGAGCGGATAAAACCTATCGGAAAAAACGAACTGGCCCTGGCTCCCAACCATGACCGAATCCACAGGTCTTGAAAGGGATCCTCGTGATTCTCGAAGAACAAGGAACTCCTTGCCTGGGCCCAACCCAACTATGCTGCCCGAGATCTTTTGGGCAAATAGTTCAGACCCCAAAAGACCAAGTCCACAAGCAAGAAGGAAGTGGGTTACGATCCGAGCGCGCATAGCGGTGAAGCAGCCAAAGCAACGAAGATGCCACGAGTAAAGGAAGTGGGACAGGTATGAAAAAAAGAACCCCGCCTTGTGGGCGGGGTTCAGATCGGCGACGACATACTCTCCCAGGCTTGTGGCCTAGTACCATCTGCGCTGGTGAGCTTAACTTCTCTGTTCGGAATGGGAAGAGGTGGACCTCACCGCAATAGTCACCTGAAATCGTAAATACGATTTCAACTCATTGTCAGACCTGACCAAAACAGCCGAGGATCGCTCCAGAACAAAACCAGTGAAGGTTAAAGTCTACGGGTAATTAGTACTCCTCGGCTTTGCCATTGCTGACTTTACACCTGGAGCCTATCAACGTAGTAATCTTCTACGACCCTTGGAAGAAGTCTCATCTTGAGGTGGGCTTCGTGCTTAGATGCTTTCAGCGCTTATCCCATCCGAACATAGCTACCCAGCGGTGCCTCTGGCGAGACAACTGGTACACTAGCGGTTCGTCCACCACGGTCCTCTCGTACTAATGGTAGCTCCCCTCAAACTTCTAACGCCCGCAACAGATAGGGACCGAACTGTCTCACGACGTTCTGAACCCAGTTCACGTGCCACTTTAATCGGCGAACAGCCGAACCCTTGGGACCTTCTCCAGCCCCAGGATGTGACGAACCGACATCGAGGTGCCAAACCATTCCGTCGATATGAGCTCTTGGGAATGATCAGCCTGTTATCCCCGGCGTACCTTTTATCCTATGAGCGATGGCCCTTCCATACGGAACCACCGGATCACTTTGCCCTAGTTTCCTACCTGTTCGACTTGTCGGTCTCACAGTCAAGCTCCCTTATGCCAATATACTCAACGCACGGTTACCAAGCGTGCTGAGGGAACCTTTGGAAGCCTCCGATACTTTTTTGGAGGCGACCACCCCAGTCAAACTACCCACCACACACTGTTTCCCTGTTTCGCAGGGATTAGACATCAAATGACAGAAGGGTGGTATTTCAACGTTGACTCCATCACGCCTAGCGACGCAACTTCAAAGTCTCCCACCTATCCTACACATCGGGCAGCCGATGTCAATGTGAAGCTATAGTAAAGGTGCACGGGGTCTTTTCGTCCCGTTGCGGGTATCCGGCATCTTCACCGAAACTACAATTTCACCGAGCTCGTGGCCGAGACAGTGCTCAGATCGTTACACCATTCGTGCAGGTCGGAACTTACCCGACAAGGAATTTCGCTACCTTAGGACCGTTATAGTTACGGCCGCCGTTTACTGGGGCTTCGATTCAAAGCTTTGCCTTGCGGCTGACCTCTCCTCTTAACCTTCCAGCACCGGGCAGGTGTCAGGCCTTATACGTCATCTTTCGATTTCGCAAAGCCATGTGTTTTTGTTAAACAGTCGCCTGAGCCTTTTCATTGAAACCCACCGAAATGGGTACCGCTTATTCCGAAGTTACGCGGTTAATTTGCCTAGTTCCTTAGCCACGGATCACTCGAGCGCCTCAGGATACTCTCCTTGACTACCTGTGTCGGTTTGCGGTACGGGCGGCGCGTATCTAGAGCTTAGAGGTTTTTCTCGGAAGTATGATTAAGGTCAATGCGATCAGCCGAAGCTTCACGCTACTGTCGGGTTTCAGCAACACCGGTGGATTTACCTGCCAGCGCTATACCTACACCCTTTACCGTACATATCCGTCAGTACGGAGACCGTTCACTCCTTCGTCACCCCATCGCAATACACGTCGGTTCTGGAATATTGACCAGATGTCCATCAGCTTCGCCTATCGGCTACACCTTAGGTCCCGACTAACCCTGATCCGATTAACGTTGATCAGGAAACCTTAGTCTATCGGCGGGCAGGTTTTTCACCTGCCTTATCGTTACTTATGCCTACATTTTCTTTTCTGGACGCTCCAGCATGCCTTACAGCACACCTTCAACGCAGACCAGAATGCTCTCCTACCGCTCCTTACGGAGCCCACAGCTTCGGTGGTATGCTTGATGCCCGATCATTATCCATGCCGGACCGCTCGACTAGTGAGCTGTTACGCACTCTTTAAATGAATGGCTGCTTCCAAGCCAACATCCTAGCTGTCAATGCAGTCCGACCTCGTTAGATCAACTTAGCACACACTTGGGGACCTTAGCCGATGGTCTGGGTTATTTCCCTTTCGCGCACGGACCTTAGCACCCGCGCGCTCACTCCCGGATATTGTGTTGTGGCATTCGGAGTTTGTCCGGGTTTGGTAGGCGATGAAGCCCCCTAGCCCGATCAGTAGCTCTACCTCCACAACAGTACGTCCGAGGCTGCACCTAAATGCATTTCGGAGAGTACGAGCTATCTCCCAGTTTGATAAGCCTTTCACCCCTAACCACAGCTCATCCGAAGACTTTTCAACGTCTACCAGTTCGGACCTCCATTCCGTGTTACCGGAACTTCATCCTGGCCATGGTTAGATCACTCAGGTTTCGCGTCTGCCGCCACTGACTATGCGCCCTGTTAAGACTTGCTTTCGCTTCGGCTGCGGGCTTGAAGCCCTTAACCTTGCCAGTGACGAGCAACTCGTAGGCTCATTATGCAAAAGGCACGCCGTCATCCCCGAAGGGACTCCGACCGCTTGTAGGCGCAAGGTTTCAGGGTCTATTTCACTCCTCTGTTCGAGGTGCTTTTCACCTTTCCTTCGCAGTACTGGTTCGCTATCGGTCTCTCAGCAGTATTTAGCCTTGGCGGATGGTTCCGCCGGATTCAGACAGGATCTCACGTGTCCCGCCTTACTCAGGATACCACTAGGTAGCAGATACATGCCGTGTACGGGACTATCACCCGCTATGGTCCAACTTTCCAGAAGGGTTCCACTATGTATCTACAGTCCACATTATGGTCCTACAACCCCGGTTGCGCCTAAACGCCCCCGGTTTGGGCTGTCCCCTGTTCGCTCGCCACTACTGGGGGGATCACTGTTTTGTTTTCTTTTCCTCCAGGTACTTAGATGTTTCAGTTCCCTGGGTTTGCTCCCTTTCGGGTGACTGGTCTTCAACCAGCCGGGTTGCCCCATTCGGAGATCCACGGATCACAGGATATTATGCTCCTCCCCGTGGCTTATCGCAGCCTATCGCGTCCTTCATCGCCTCTGAGAGCCAAGGCATCCACCGTACGCCCTTAGTAACTTTTCAACCATTCGAGGTCTTGCTCGGTGGACCGATCTCTCGGTCTGTTTTGGTCGGTCTAACAATAAGTCAAAGAACGGAATGCCCGGGTGGGCGCGGTGGAGAATATCGGAGTCGAACCGATGACCTCCTGCTTGCAAAGCAGGCGCTCTAGCCAGCTGAGCTAATCCCCCGTTCCCTATCCCTGGTAGTCCTGCGCAGATTTGAACTGCGGACCTCTACATTATCAGTGTAGCGCTCTAACCAACTGAGCTACAGGACTAGGAGACGGTCACGGAAAATACCGTTTCAGTATCATCTATCTGAGAAAGCAAGGTCGCTCGGCATTGCTGCCGTGCAAAGACCTTGTCAAGAGTTAACCTCTAAAAAGGAGATGTTCCAGCCGCACCTTCCGGTACGGCTACCTTGTTACGACTTAGCCCCAGTCACCGATTTTGCCCTAGGTAGCTCCTTGCGGTCACCAACTTCAGGCACCCTCGGCTTCCATGGCTTGACGGGCGGTGTGTACAAGGCCCGGGAACGTATTCACCGCATCATGGCTGATATGCGATTACTAGCGATTCCAGCTTCACGGAGTCGGGTTGCAGACTCCGATCCGAACTGAGACGAGTTTTAGAGATCGGCATCCGCTCGCGCGGTAGCTTCCCTTTGTTCCTCGCCATTGTAGCACGTGTGTAGCCCAGGACGTAAGGGCCGTGATGACTTGACGTCGTCCCCACCTTCCTCACCGCTTACGCGGGCAGTTCCGTTAGAGTCCCCGGCATGATCCGCTGGCAACTAACAGTAGGGGTTGCGCTCGTTATGGGACTTAACCCGACACCTCACGGCACGAGCTGACGACAGCCATGCAGCACCTCGCACGCTGTCCGAAGAAGAGGATGTTTCCACCCCTGTCAACTTGCGTTCGAGCCCTGGTAAGGTTCCTCGCGTATCATCGAATTAAACCACATGCTCCACCGCTTGTGCGGGCCCCCGTCAATTCCTTTGAGTTTCAATCTTGCGATCGTACTCCCCAGGTGGATCACTTAACGCTTTCGCTAGGAGACTGACCGTATATCGCCAATCTCGAGTGATCATCGTTTACGGCGTGGACTACCAGGGTATCTAATCCTGTTCGATCCCCACGCTTTCGTGCCTCAGTGTCAGTTTCGCCTTCGTGAGCTGTCTTCACTATCGGTGTTCTGTGCCATATCTAAGCATTTCACCGCTACACGGCACATTCCGCCCACGTCAAGCGTACTCAAGAGCGACAGTATCAATGGCAATTTTACGGTTAAGCCGCAAGATTTCACCACTGACTTATCGCCCCACCTACGCACCCTTTAAACCCAATGAATCCGGATAACGCTTGCACCCTTCGTATTACCGCGGCTGCTGGCACGAAGTTAGCCGGTGCTTATTCCTCCGGTACCGTCAACCCAGGACACGTCCTGGGGTTTCTTCCCGGTTAAAAGCAGTTTACAACGCGTAGCGCCTTCTTCCTGCACGCGGCATGGCTGCGTCAGAGTTGCCTCCATTGCGCAATATTCCTCACTGCTGCCTCCCGTAGGAGTCTGGTCCGTGTCTCAGTACCAGTGTGGGGGATAACCCTCTCAGGCCCCCTAACGATCGTAGCCTTGGTGAGCCGTTACCTCACCAACTAGCTAATCGTGCGCATGGTCATCTTGTACCGCCGGAGCTTTCAAGCCCGAGTGATGCCACTCAAGCTGTTATGGGATATTAATCCGGATTTCTCCGGGCTATCTCCCAGTACAAGGCAGATTCCATACGTGTTACGCACCCGTGCGCCGGTCGCCACCAATGTATTGCTACATCGTGCTGCCCCTCGACTTGCATGTGTTAAGCCTGCCGCTAGCGTTCATCCTGAGCCAGGATCAAACTCTCCATTGTAATGTGAGTTGTGATCTGACTCTTTGACTAAATCTTTCATGTTGATCTTTCGATCATCAAGGACCTTGCTGTTCTCAGAATAGACAATACGTCAAAGAACGTTATCAGAGCGGGCCGAAGCCCGGTTCCAAGTCTGTCGTTCAGTACCTTCCGCGTTCATAGAACGTGGTCGTTTTCGCGGAAGGGGTGGCAAAAGTATCTTTCTTCACTGATCTACAAGCTTCTGTTGAAAATTTCTCTTCAACCGCTGCTTTGCTTTCACCAAACCTCCCCATGACCGGGGGCACTTCAAAGAACGTCCCTGTGTAAGGGGGCGCAAATGTAACCGGATGTCCTTTACCTCCAAACATGTGGGCAACATTTTTTTAATACCCGCACTTATGGGGTGCTCGAAGACACAGGTAACACCTTGCCGTTAAACAGTTTGTGGCCTTCCAAAATAAATTGGGCAACGTAGGCTCCCATGCTACTTGTGCCTACTTGAGCCGTGTAACCGGGAAAAGCCGCGCGAAGCATATCGGTATCCACCGCACCGATGCAGAGGCAATTGACGCGAACACCCAAGTCCTTGAACTCCTCGGCCATGCACTCGGTGACATTAGCAAGAGCGGCTTTGCTGGCGCTATAGGCAAGTAAGCCCTGGAATTTGGCGCTGCCTTGAAACCCTCCCATGCTTCCAATGTTCACGATATGGCCGGGAATTTTGCCCTGAAGCGCTGGTAACAGAGCTTGAGCTAACAAGACCGGTGCGAACACATTGGTCTGAAAAAGGCTGCCCATATCCTTTTCTGTCCATAAGCCGAAAGGTCGGGTGATCAGAAGGCCTGCATTGTTGATCAACCCATGAACACGCCGACCCGCAACTGAGCGCAACAACAGTTCTACAGCGTTCGGACCGGTGATATCGAGCACCAGGATCTCCACGCCCCCCCCTGCTTCCTTATACAGGGAGTTCAGTTCTTCGGCAGAGCGCCCTATTGCAAGGACGGAGCAACCATACTCTTTCACCAACGCCAAGGTGGTAGCCCTGCCGATCCCCTTGCTCGCACCTGTGACGACCACAAAGCGTTGTTCGGTGGATGGATCCATGATCATTTGCGCTTTCGCTTGGCTTTGCGGGCCTCCTTCCGTTCCAATTCAAGTCGTGTGCGTTCGCGCACCTCCGGATCGAAGAGATCACCCAAGTTGTTCATTTGCCGCAGGATCCATCCACTACGTGCGCTGCCGGAACATGCGCTGCGCTTCCGCGGTAAAGGCAACACTGCGGCGATCTGCGCAGCCTGGCTTGCAGAAATTTCCGCTGCGCTTCGCTTGAAACACGAGCGCGCGATCGTTTCCACGCCGAACCGACCCTTTCCCGTTTCGGCGATGTTGAGGTAGACTTCGACAATGCGCTGTTTGCTCCAAAGAAGTTCGACAAGGATGGTAAACCAAGCCTCCGTCCCTTTCCGCAGGTATGTGCGACCTGGCCAACAGAAGGTGTTCTTCGCGGTCTGCTGGCTGAGCGTGCTCGCTCCTTTGGTCCGCCTACCCTTTTTCCGCACGTTGTATTCGTAGGCCTTGCGCATGGCCTCCAGGTCGAATCCGGAATGATCGAAAAACTTCTGATCCTCCGCGGCGATCACGGCCATTGGCATTGAATGGGCGATCCGATCGAACGGTACCCAGGTTCGTTGCACCGCCCCCTGTTCGTTGGCCTGTTGAGCCATTATCCACGTGACTGGTGGCGGTAATACACGAAGCACCAGTACCCAGAGAACGCTAATGGTGGCGATCCAGAAGATGCAGGCGCCTAGGAAGCTGAACACGCGTTTCATACTGAGCCGACGAATGTAGGACTGGACTGAAGGCCGATATAAAATGAAGAACGGGACCCTCAAGTCCCGTTCTGATCGGCCTATCGAGCAAGCTAGACCGGCTTCTTCCGAACAATGAAGTGGTGAGCGATCAATGCGGCACCTGCGCACAAAAACACCATGATGAAATAAGGAAGCGGGGTATCACCCATATCTCCATCCATACCGCTCTGGGGCATATTGACGTCCATGAGATACCCAAGAAACAAGCCCAAGCCTACACCCAACAACACGAGTCCATTGCGTAGGTTTCTGAAAGCCAGGTCTTTGGGAGAAAGATTTCCCAGGTCCATTCCTTTCTCGATCATCGCCATCCGCTGGCGGTGTTTGCTGGTAACAACTATATACACGCAGCCGAAGATTCCGGCGAACAGAGCGATGGGAATTAGGGTTTCTGCAGGGTCCATGGTATGGGTATTTGCGAATTGATTGTGATCCATCTGACGCAAGGAGTTCAGCACCGGTTACAAGACCGAGCGGAAATTGAGCGGGCATAGATAAAAGCCTATGAGTTGGTATTGAACCACCGGCTCTTCGAAATGCGCACCTTGTAACCTTCGAGCACTGAGGCAGCGTCCCATTGGCGCACGAGCGAACGTGACTGAACAAGAAGCCATAGCGAGAAGCCGAACCGGTGACCATGTGGCGTTCGCGTGGATCGTGAAGGAATACAAGCCCATGGCGTATACGGTGGCTATGCGGGTACTTCGGAATCGAGAAGAAGCACAGGAAGTGACCCAGGACGCCTTTGTGAAAGTCTATCAGAACCTGGACGGCTATGAGGGCACTTCAAAATTCACCACATGGCTTTTTAGTATCACCTACCGAACGGCGATCTCGAAACTGCGGTCGCGTCGCACTTCAACAAGCGACTTGGACGAGGTTCCAGAAGCCGCAGCAGCTGGATCGGATCCAGCAACAGCAGAACTTGGAGATCGTCGCGCTGCACTTGAATACGCGCTTGGCCAATTGACACCGGAAGATGCTTCCATAGTAAGCTTGTTCTACCTTCACGAACAGAACGTGGAAGAGATCGTAACCACAACAGGTTTGTCAGCGTCGAATGTGAAGGTGAAACTGCACCGCAGCCGGAAAAAGCTTTTCGAGATCCTACATGAACATTTGAAAGAAGAGGTATGGACGCTCCAAGAGGAATGAACTCACCTGACGCCGACAAGGCGCTTCGTGACCTGTTCAAACAGTCAGGACAACTGTCAGCGCCAGAAGGATTGGATGCGCGGATCCTACAGAGGATCGCAGTAACAACTGAATCGGTGCGTAAAGCAGAACCTCCGCTTCTCCCCCGCTGGGTATGGGCAGCTGGAGCCATTTCAGTTGCAGCCATCGCGTTGATCCCGGGTGGAAATACTGGAGCAGCTTCTCGGTGGACCCAATGGATCCCTGCGATCCAACTTGATGCGCTGCTTTCCTCCCCGTGGCTATTGATGGCCTTGGCAACCGGAGCTTGCTTATTGGCCCTGGATACCCTGTTAGGCAAGCGACGCCTTGCCCTTGAGCGATACTGATCAGATCAAGGCTTTCGCTGCGTTGAGCGCACCATCGTAGTCCGGTTCGCTGCCCAATTCCTTGGCGACTTCCACGTAACGCACGGTGCCTTCTGCATCGATCACCCATGTGATGCGGCCCAGTGTGCCCATCAAATTCCCCTCTGTTAGTGCGGCACCCCAAACATGCGCGGCATCGCGGTAGCGAAAATCACTTACGGCTTCCACATTCTCAATGCCTTCCGCCGCACAAAAACGTTTCAAGGCAGGAGGCAGATCCATTGAAACGGACAGCACCTTCGCTCCTATCCCCACAGCGCGTTGATTGAACGTTCGGCTTTCCAAAGCACAAGTGCTGGTATCCACACTTGGAAAAGCGATCAGGATAACAACGTAGCCCTTGTAGTCCGCTAGAACACCTTCGGTGCGATCCGCCTTCACAAATCGCAGCGTTGGCGCAACGGTACCAACGGAAGGTAACGGTCCGAAAAATTCAGGTTGGGGCATGAGCTCGGCGAATGCTTGAAAAATTGATACCTGGAACAGTGTGGCCGAGTTACTCTTCGCTCATGGCATTGGGGATGGCCTCCTCATACACCTTTCGAGCATCGGCGATGAAACCGTAGGCTTCGTCATCCACCACGAGTTTGCCTTTGGTAACGTGGCCCAAGAGGATGAACGGTATCCGGCTGGTGCGCATGATATCAAGCAGGTCGGTTTCATTGTCTTCGTGCGCTGCGACCACTACACGGCCTTGTCCTTCACCAAAAAGGAACGCATCGGTGCGCACTTCGCTGTCCGTAACGATATCGAAGCCGAGGTTGTTCGGCAACGCCATTTCTACAAGTGTTGTCCAAAGGCCACCATCGCTTACATCGTGGGCCGAGGAGATGACCCCCTTCTTGATGAGATGACGCACAACAACGTGCACCAAATGCTCTTCTCGCAAGTTGAAATAAGGAGCTGGTGAACGCAGGACATTGTGATGGCGGACCAGGTATTCACTGCAGGCAATGTCGTTCGTGGTTTTCCCGATCAGGAACAGCAGATGGCCTTTCTCCTGAAAAGCCAATGTCATTCGCTTCGTAATGTCGTTCAACACACCGACCATTCCGATCGTAGGCGTTGGGAATACAGCCAGATCCCCCTTTTCGGTTTTTGACTGATTGTAGAAACTGACATTCCCTCCGGTAACAGGGGTTTTGAATTCGACACAAGCCTCCCCCATTCCCTTGATCACGTTAGCGAACTGCCAGTACACCTCCGGGTCGTAAGGATTACCAAAGTTCAGGCAGTTGGTAACACCACAGGGCTCGGCACCCGTGCACGCAATGTTGCGAGCAGCCTCGCTCACCGCGATCATGGCCCCTACATATGGATCAGCATGCACGTATCGACCATTGCAATCCACCGTAACCGCCAAGGCCTTGCTGCCACCCACCTCCTTCAACAGGACCAATCCGGCATCGCTTGGTGCGTTCGTACTCATGTTGAGGGTGCGCACCATACTATCATATTGCTCATATACCCATCGTTTACTGGCGATGTTCGGACTGGCAAGCAAGTCGTATGCAACCGCCATCAGATCCCCCGGCTCGGGGACGAGATCCACGCTGAAATCCTTGTTCTCCCCGAAATACGCTGGCTCCTTCTCCTCTCGGACATATACAGGTGCACCACCACCGAGAACCAGGCTTTCGGCAGGCACTTCGGCAACCAGATCATTTTCCCAGAAATAGCGCAACGTGTTGCCTTCCGTTACGACACCCATTTCAACACAATGCAAGTCCCACTTCTCAAAGATCTTCTGCACCTCCTTCTCCCGACCCTTCTTCACCACCACAAGCATGCGTTCCTGACTTTCGCTGAGCAGGATCTCCCATGGGCGCATGCCCGCTTGTCGTGTGGGCACACGATCAAGGAACACATCCATGCCGCTTTCGCCTTTCGCACTCATTTCACTAGTGCTGCATGTGATGCCAGCCGCTCCCATGTCCTGCATGCCAATGATGGCATCGGTTTGAGCCAATTCCAAAGAAGCTTCAAGGAGCAATTTCTCCATGAACGGATCACCTACCTGCACGGCGGGCAGATCATCCATGCTTGTTTCCGTTATGTCTTTGCTTGCGAAGGAGGCACCGTGGATCCCATCCTTGCCCGTCGCACTGCCCACAATGAACACAGGGTTCCCAACTCCGTGTGATGTAGCGCTGATCACACGATCGGCACGCACGACCCCAACACTCATGGCATTCACCAGGGGATTGGTCGAGTAACATGGATCGAAATAGACCTCGCCACCAAGAACCGGCACGCCGAAGGCATTCCCGTAATTGCCAATACCCTTCACCACCCCGCGCATATGCCAGCGAGCATGAGCGTCATTCTCGATATTCCCGAAACGCAAGGAGTTGAGTTGTGCGATGGGTCGCGCACCCATTGTAAAGATGTCGCGATTGATGCCCCCCACCCCTGTTGCTGCGCCCTGATAGGGTTCAATAGCGCTAGGGTGATTGTGACTTTCGATCTTGAAAGCGCAGGCCCAACCATCGCCGATATCCACCAAGCCAGCGTTCTCCTGACCGGCTTCAACCAACAAATTGGGACCGGAGCGCGGTAGGGTTTTCAGGAGGCGGATCGAGTTCTTATAGGAGCAATGCTCACTCCACATTGCACTGTAAATGCTGAGTTCGGTGAAGTTGGGCACGCGGCCCAGGATCTCGATGATCTTCTGGTACTCCTCTTCCAAAAGGCCCAGTTTCTTAGCGGTTTCGAAAGAAGCAGGCACGTGCTCGACACCGGACTTCTGTGAGGACTTGGGGGCAGACTTCGTCTTGGTAGCCATGTTTCGCCCCATCGCACTATGATGCGCCGGGGTACGGGATCGCAAAGGAAGCGATCGTTGGGAAGTGGAATGCACCTGAAGTAAGAACCATTTGGTTTCTTGTTCTTGTTCAACGAAGCCCTCAACTCCCCACATTCGCGCTCCCGACAGATCGGGATGAAACACATGCTCGGCGCTCTTCTGGCCATCGGTTATGCCGCTTTGTTCTTATTGGTTATCCGCCAATTCGACTTTTTCAGTGCTCCCGGACTTTCCAAGCGGGGCATTGGAGCGCTCTTTTTATTGAAGATCGGCGCTGGCACGGCATTGTGGTTCGTGTACACGTATTTGCATACGGATAGAGCCACAGCGGATATCTATCGGTACTTCGACGATGGCAACATCATGTTCCGGGCAATGCCCAAGCACCCGTTGGACTTCATCAGTATGCTCTCGGGCATCGGGAACGACAAAGAGCATTTCGACACGAACTATTACCAAGTGATGCACAACTGGTACCGGCAGTTCGAGAGCAACATGTACAACGACGCGCACACCATGATCCGCTTCAATGCGTTCGTTCGGCTGTTCTCTTTTGGCCATTACCACGTGCACACCGTGTTCGCTTGCTTCCTTTCCACACTTGGTCTCACCGCTCTTTTCAAAGCGTTCATCCCACGGCTGCAAGGCCATGAGCGCATACTGATGGCCGCCTTGTTCCTATTGCCCAGCGTTCTCTTCTGGGCAAGTGGCGTGATCAAGGAATCTCTGTTGTTCTTCGGTTTGGGCCTGTTCGTATGGGTCCTGATGGAATTGAAAAGGAAGGGCCTTTTACAATGGAAAGCGTTTCTGTTCCCGTTCAGCATGGTGCTTCTGTTCTTCCTGAAATTCTATGTTCTGTTGAGCATGGTTCCTGCACTCATCGCCTACATCTGGTGCCGTAGTACAGGTGATCGAAAACCGTTCCTCAAGTTCGTCCTGGTGTACGTCGCATTCATCACACTTGGGTTGAACAGCGATCTGTTCTACCCGCGGTTCGACATCCTTGAGGTCTTGTGGGTGAAGCAGCGGGATTTCATCGGCCTGGCTGTGGAAGTGAGTGCCGGAAGCCTGGTTCAGGTGACACCCCTTGAGCCCAACTTGCTGAGCTTTATTTCACAGGCACCGCATGCTTTGTACATGACGTTCATATCCCCGATCACCACATGGAGCAATGGGGTGCTGGGCTTGATCAGCGCAGCAGAGAACATCCTGCTCTTCTTTCTGATGGCTGCCGCTTTCCGATACAAGCGTGCATGGAGCGCGGTGGACAAACCGTTGCTCCTTTTCTGTGTGGGGTTCTGCTTATTGCTCGCATTGGTGATCGGATGGACAACGCCGGTGATCGGAGCGCTGGTGAGATATCGTGTGCCGCTCCTCCCCTTCCTGCTGATGGCTGGTATGTGCATCGCTGACCCAAAACGAATTCCGTGGCCGAACTGGTTCGCCACAAAATCACTGTAGAAATGAGGCAACTGTTGCATATTGGATGTTTATCGATCGGTGTGATGTCGCAAATGGCTTGCGGATACAAGCACAAGGATGCCGATCTGGTGATCCACAACGCGCGGATCGTTTCCATGGACAGCGAAGACCGGGTATACCAAGCCATGGCCGTAAAGGACGGACGGATCATTGAGCTTGGACCAGAACAACAGATCCTGAACGAGTACTCGGCCAAGGAGACATACGACGCTGCGGGACGCTCGGTATATCCTGGTTTCATCGATGGGCATTGCCACTTCTTCGGTTACGGTTTGAACAAGCAGAAGATCGATCTGCAAGGGGTGAAAAACTGGGATGAGGCGATCGAGCGAACCAAGGCCTTCGTTGCATCACACCCAAAAGCCGACTGGATCCTGGGTCGTGGCTGGGATCAGAACACTTGGGTGGAAAAGGCATTTCCGGAGAATTCGAAACTGAACGAGCTGTTTCCCGATAGGCCTGTGCTGTTGCAACGGATCGACGGACATGCCGCGATCGTCAATCAAGCGGCCATGGATCGCGTTGGACTCACGGCAGCTAGTGTGATCGCCGGTGGCATCATGGAATTGAAAAATGGCAAACCCACCGGTCTGCTTGTAGACAATGCGGTAGATGTGTTCCAGAAGATCTTCGACGACGCTGACGAAGCAACAAAGCGCCAAGCCTTGCTGGATGCACAAACGGATTGCTTCGAGAAAGGCCTCACCATGGTATGCGATGCCGGACTTGATGTGGGCACGATCGAGCTGATCCAAAAAATGCAAGCGGAAGGCACCCTCAGGATCCGCGTTTATGCGATGGTGGCGGATCAACCGGAGAATCTGGAACACTTCACAAAGACTGGTCCAATAGCAACGGACAGGTTGTGGGTACGTGCGATCAAAGTATATGGCGACGGTGCCTTGGGCTCTCGTGGGGCGCTGTTGAAACAACCATACGCTGACGTGGATAGCGTTCACTATGGTTTGCTATTGAAAGATCGCGCACACATGTTGGAGGTCGCGAACTGGTGCAACGAACACAACTTCCAAATGGCAACGCACTGCATCGGAGACAGCGCGGACCGGTTCATGTTGGATGTGTATGCTGAAGTTCTGAGAGGCACGAACGACAAACGCTGGCGCATCGAACATGCCCAATGCATGGACCCTCGCGACTTCCACCTGTTTGCCGAGAACAGCATTATCCCAAGCGTTCAACCCACCCACTTGGTCAGCGATGGGCCTTGGGCGATCGATCGCATCGGAGCGGAGCGTTTCAAAAGCGCGTATGCGTGGAACACCTTGCACAAGCAGATGGGCATTGTTGCTTTAGGTACCGACTTCCCGGTAGAAGCGATCGATCCATTGGCAACCTACTACGCTGCCGTTGTGCGCAAGTACAGCGATGGCTCGGAGATCAAGGGCAGCCCTATGGCCGAAGCACTTTCCCGACAAGATGCAATGCTCGGCATGACGCTCTGGAACGCGTTGGCTTCATTCACAGAGAAAGACCTGGGCACCATCGAAACCGGAAAGCGAGCAGACTTCACGGTCGTGGATCGCGACTTGTTGAAGGTCGATGAAATTGGACTTGGAAAAGCGAAGGTGGTGGCCACTTGGGTGAATGGAGAGTGCGTCTACAAGTAATGTTGAGAAGGCAACCTATAAGGAGTGTGACGTCTTTCGTGTGAATTACACAACTATGCCCCATCCACCCCCTGCCGTCCGCGGCATGAAGTTCACCTGCGCCCGCTCCTGGGAAAGCATGACACAGGTGGATGGCGGCCGCTTCTGCGATAGTTGTCAGAAACCGGTGATCGACTTCACCGCATGGAAACGCGAGGACCTGATCACCTATTTCAAGGAGAAGCCAGAAACCTGCGGGCAATTCGAACCGCACCAAGTGGACCCGACCTTGATCCCACTGGAAGATGTTGGCAAGGGTTTCCGCCGAGGATTCTTCGCATCTGTAGCGGCCTTGACACTCAATTCATCGTATGCTCAGGATGTGCCTGCTCCTGCTGCTACGGAACAGGTTACAGCGTCACCGAATACAGGCAACAAGATCCAGCGCGGCACGGATCATCTTACTTCCCATCCCCGCAAAACGTGGGATGTAAGTCCGGTGAAGCCGCCCGAACCGAAGAGGAAAAAATATCGCACCTATGTGTCGTGGCGATTTCCGTTCCTGCACGTGGAAAATAGACACATCAGGGGTAAGCGGTCGGTCCGGACCCTTGGGTGTCCGAGTTTCTAGCGCGATCAGCTCAAACTGTGGAAGCGAGTACACGCTCGATCTGTTGAAAGTGCCTTTCCTGATGGGCGATCGGAAATCGGAACGCATCGCCAGCCTTGAAACGCACCAACGGCCCAAGCGTACTGATCACCCGCAGGCGATTCAAGTCCGTTCTCTTTGCCCGGTTGAGCAACGCTATGAATTGTTCGCTCATCTGAACGAATCGATCAAGGCTCTGCGTTGAGGCCCCTTGGTTCCTCGGTGGGTCGAACATCCGCATCGTCTTCATTCGCCAACTGATATCACCGTTCGCCCTGGGTCGCATAGCGTTCGTGAAGTAGTTCCCCAGCCAACCCGGCTTGAATTCGCTGTTGAAGGAAAAGGCTCCAGCTCCTTTCTCAAATTCGGATCCCAACCCGTTCAAATACACGCCGCTGCTCAAATTCATGTGTTCGAAGACTTCCACGGTATTCCACTTTCCGGGTGCTGGACGCTGCAATAGGGCTTCGGCTGGAAGCTGTCGAATGATGTTCGTTCGATCGATCTGCTGCCGCAATGTCTTGGAGAGATCAGCAATAAGTTGAAGTGAATCCATCGGTGCGAGTGCGTTAACAACGCGAAGGAACGAGGCCGGGGACGAGGGTCACTTGACCTGGATCAAGAACGCTTGGCGCGAAGGCGGCTGAACGTTTCCGGTTTCATGCGCAAATAACTCGCAATGTCTTTCTGAGGAACCAATTGCAGCAGCTGTGGACTTCGATCGACCAAGCGTTGATATCGCTGCCCCGCGCTCAGGCTCAATTGCTCGATCTCACGAGTGGTACGGCCGACGAGCAACTCTTCCAGAATGAGGCGACCGAACCGGGCCATAGCCGGTAATTCGTTGAACGATCGCTGAAGATCGTCATAGCGGATACCGAACAGCACGCTATCCGTGATCGCAAGCACATCGATGCGGCTTGGTTTACGGGAAACAAACGAATCGTACGCACCAGACCAACTGCCATCATACGAAAAGCCCAAGCAGATATCCTCCCCGTCATGCGGAAAGGACAATCGTTGCACACCGCTTTTCACAATATAGAAGTGCTGTTCTACTTCTCCGATCCTGGAAACGTGCGCTCCCCGGACAAAAGCATATTCCTGCCAGCACTGGGCGACGTGAGACCAGTCGGTATCCGATAATGGAACATAGCGTTCGATGGCTCGCCGGACCAGCTCCATTACCTACGCTCTTTCAGCAAGCAGTGCTTTCGTACAAACGTATCCCAGCCGCTGAATTTCAGCAGCCCGGCTCAGGTCGAACATACCGAACCGTGCAAGCTCCAGCGGTTCCACATAGAGGTAACAACCTTGGGAGGACCGCATCACCAATTCGCGAAAACTCAAGTGGAATGTGCGATCCAGCGTACGGCGCAAAGAGCGCTGGGCATTGAAAGGCGGCAATGGATTTACGTACACGGCGACCACTTCTTGTCTACGGTCCTGGAACGGTTCGATGGGCAAGTTGTTGCTAAGTCCACCATCCACGTATGACGTGCCTTCGATCCTGACCGGAGGGAAGATCACTGGCACAGCACACGCCGCTAACAACGCTGGGATCAGTTCACCCGAACTGAAGATCCGTTGACCGCCGCGTTCAAGATCGGTAGCGCTCACGAACAAGGGGATCTCCAGGTCCTCGAATCGTTTGCAAGGCAAGTGGGCTTGAAGAAAATCGCCTATGCGACGTTGGGAAAGAAACTCGCCGCGCAGCAATTTCCAACGCGTGCGGTGAAGTTTCCATTCCTCTCGGAAGAGATCGGTGACCTCCTTGGGTGATAGTCCGCTTGCGATAAAAGCGCCGATCACCGCCCCTGCGCTCGTACCGCTGATGGCGGATGGCACTATTCCGGCTTCGGCAAAGGCTTGCAATACACCCAAATGGGCGATACCACGAGCTCCGCCGCCAGAAAGGACAAAAGGACGTTGTTCCATTCGAGGGCAAAGGTCGGCCGACTGGCCACAATTCACACGGACATATTACCCGCAAGAAAGACCTTGGTACCAGGAAATTCGCAGAATCCTATGTCGATGCCCCACACGCACTTCCAGCGCGCATGTCCGGCAACTAGTAAGGAACCCTCCAAGCTCTGGCTCGAAGCGGACAAGCTGGAACAGGAAACATCGAACTCCGGGACGATGTGTTTGGTGCAGTATGGCATGTTCCTCTTATGGGAATGCAACGGCACTTGACTGGGAAAATCCCAAACCGGAATGGCCCTGCACGGTTACCCCTGCGGAGAATACAGGTGGACCACAGTCTGGCTGGACAGCTTCCACTGCACCGCATGGATCATGCGCAGCCAAGGTGCGGTTGCTGCGGATATCCTCACGTTGAACGTTCTTGGCCACTATCCGGCCCCGCCCGATCCCGATCGGAGCTGGCGCAGGACTTTAAAAGTGATCACACATATCAATGTTCTCCGCAAGGGGCGGAAGTGAAAGCCGAGGAGGTAGACTTTCGCCGGATAAGCTGAGCTACGCATCCGGGCTTCGAAGCCCGACCTTTGTACCTCGCGAACGCCCAATGTGCTTCAGCGAACAATGCATGGACCTGAATGATATGATCACCAACCTGCGCGAGGCGCTGGAGATCACACCGGATAATGACAAGTTGCGTGCACACCTCGCACAAACACTGCTCACGGCCGGACAGAACCAAGAGGCTACCGAACAGTACAAGCAAGTGTTGAGGTCTTCTCCACGGGATGCGAAAAGCAAACTGGGATTGGCCAAAGCTTTCGCCGCATTGAAGCAATGGAGCGCTGCCATCGTGATCCTGGAGGAATTGAACCAGGGTACAGCTGAACACGAAGTGATGCTCTTGTACAGTCGAACACTTCTCAAAGAGGGCAGCTTCGGCAAGGCCATGGACGTATACCAACAGATGTTGGAGCGCTGGCCGGATCGTCCGGATGCTGAATTGGATGAGCACTTCCGCGTGAGTGGCTTCGAGCCTGATAACGACGATGAGGACGATGATGATTTCGACGGCCCTCCCGGAGATCTGCGCGCAAGCGACCTGATCGTTACGAGCAACGTGACGTTCAGTGATGTGGGCGGCATGGCTTCGGTGAAGGATGAGATCGGCATGAAGATCATCCAACCACTGTTGCACCCTGACCTGTACAAAGCGTATGGCAAGAAGATCGGCGGGGGGATACTGCTCTATGGGCCACCGGGCTGCGGCAAAACGCATATGGCCAAGGCAACAGCCGGTGAGATCAAGGCAACGTTCATCAGCGTTGGCATCAGCGACATTTTGGACGCATGGCTCGGGAAGAGCGAACGCAACATGCACCGCGTATTCGAGGTAGCACGCCAGAACAAACCTTGCGTTGTATTCATCGACGAGATCGATGCCTTGGGTGCCAACCGGAGCCATTTGCGCAACAGTGCGGGGAGCCATGTGATCAACCAATTCCTCACCGAGATGGACGGGATCGATGCCGACAACGAGGGCTTGTTGATCATCGGGGCTACGAACATGCCTTGGCACATCGACCCCGCGTTCCGCAGACCTGGACGCTTCGATCGCACCATTTTCGTTCCACCACCAGATGTTGAAGGACGTGAGAGCATCTTGGGGATCATGCTCAAGGACAAGCCCACCAAGGACATCGACCTTCACGCTATCGCGCGCAAAACCGAACACTTCAGCGGTGCGGACCTCAACGCCGTGATCGACATCGCCATCGAGGCCAAGCTCCGCGAAGCGATGAAGACCGGAATTCCTGAGCCGTTGATATCCAAGGACCTGGTGAAAGCTGCAGGCATGCACAAAGCCACCACGCGCGAGTGGTTCACCACCGCACGCAACTACGCCCTGTACGCCAATGAAAGTGGGCTTTACGACGACATCCTGAAGTACACGAAATAGATGCTGCACGAACGCTACATGCGTGCAGCCTTGCTGTACAATCAGCGCCGCTTTGCTGATGCTGAACGGGAATTGCGCGACCTGCTCACCAGCGACCCGGAGCAACCCGAAGCCCTGCAATTGCTGGCCGCCACATTCCTCGCCCAAAACCGTGTTTCCGAAGCGAAAAGCGCCGCGCAAAGTGTTCTCGGCATTTCACCGGCGAGTGCGGATGCGCATGATCTACTGGCGCGCATCGAGCTGGTGGATGAGAATGCGCGCATGGCCGAGGAACATGCGATGAAAGCCGTGGAATTGGAGCCTGGAGACAGTGGTCATTACAGTACGCTCGCGTTCGTTCTTCTGCGCCGCACCGAAATGCAACGCGCGTTGGAAGCCGCGGATCGAGGGTTGGCGATCAACCCGGAAGACCTGAGTTGCCTGAACATGCGCACCGAGGCATTGGCACGGTTGGGACGCAAAGAAGAAGCGGACCGAACGATCCATAAAACATTGGAGCTGGATCCTGAAAACCCGTACACGCACAGCAACACAGGCTGGGCTGTTCTCAGGCGCGGCGATCACAAAAAAGCGCTTGAGCATTTCCGCGAAGCACTGCGCCGCGACCCCATGAACCAGCATGCGAAGGCGGGCTTGGTGGAAGCGTTGAAAGCACGTTACTGGCTCTACCGTGTTTTCCTGGGCTACATGTTCTGGGTTAGCAACTTGAAGGATGGCGCGCGGTGGGCGCTCATTCTCGGACTCTACTTCGGCAACCGCGTGCTCAGTGCGCTCACGGTTTCCTATCCTGCACTTGCACCGTTCATTTGGCCGCTGATCATCGCCTATTTGCTCTTCGCATTGAGCACATGGGTGATGGTGCCCATGAGCAATCTTTTTCTACGCCTCAACAAGTATGGTCGGTACGCGCTGGATCGTGAGGAAACGGTCAGCAGTACGTTCACCGGCGTGTCATTGCTCCTAGCTATTGGCGGGGGTATTGGCTACCTCGCTACAGGATCAGCTGGTCTGCTTGCCCTGTCCATTTTCGGGTTGGTGATGATGATCCCCTTGGCCAGCATGCTCGGTGGAAAGAAGAAGGGCAAAGCCATCCTCGTAGGCACCGCCGGTGTTCTTGCGGTAGTGGGTTTGTTCGGCGTTGCGATCGCGTTCAGAACAGGTGATCCAATGAACCAGGTCATGGGCTTCTTCATCCCCGCGAACGTGGCGTACCAGTTCTTGGCGAATTGGGTGCGGCAATAAAGGCTCGATCAGTGCTTCGTGAATGATGCTTGGCGCATTCCGCCATGGCTATCGTGCAAGTGCAGCACGTACACACGCGGGAGCCAGTTCCGCGTGCCGAGTGTTCCGCTACGAAAAACACCCGAAGAGCTACCTCAGGAATTCACGATCAGCGCACAACGAAGCCGTGTTGCATTTCTTCACCGTTGCCGGACATGCGAAGTGTATAGCTGCCCGGTGAGAGTTCCGCGATATCAAGGGTGTGTGAACCTGCTCCGCGCAAGTTTCCCTGCATCACCGAACGTCCGGATGCATCGATGACATTGAAAGAGAAATTGCCATCCGTGGTCACACGAACATTCAGCAACCCGTGAGCAGGTATTGGCCACACGGTGAACCCCGAAGCAGGAGCATTCTCAAACACCCCCACGCTGAACACATTCAATGCATTGCTCATTGCAGCACAACCATTGGCATCGGTTGTTTGTGCGGTGTAGTCTCCATTCGCTTCGGCTGTCCATTGTGGTGTATTCGCACCCGGTATCAGTTCACCGGTCAGGAACCACTGGTAAGTCTCGCCCGGCGTGCATGACAGATCCAACCCATCGGCGGAAATCACAGGTACTGCGGGCGCAGGAAAGAACGTGAACGACACAGTGTCGCTGCTGTACGAAGAACAACCTGACTCGTTGGTGACAACAAGCGCCAACTCCTCCCCTTGCGACCAAGCATTCTGATCGGTGGAACCATCTGTCCAAACGTAGGATTGGTAAGCAGGAGGTCCTTCAACAAGCAAACTATCACCGACGCACAGAACACCTCCGCCATTGATATCGACAGAAAAATTCGTGGTATTCAGCAGTGCGAACGCATCGAGCCTGCCATTGCCAAATCGCAAATTGGGTAACGCGCCTGTGAGGGCATCGCCATAGGCCGTGGAGATCAACGCTTGGATGATCTCCGTGTGTGTGGCATTCGGGCACTTTTGCAAGTACAATGCAACCGCACCTGCAACAGCCGGGGACGCGATACTTGTACCGCCATTGCGCACGTGCATGCAATCCCAATGCAGCTTGAAAATGCCCGCGCCGTTCTGCAAATTCGCTAGAATGGTCAACGGGGCGGCGGAGAAGGTGACATCTCCTGGAGCTGCAATATCGGGCTTGATAAGACCCGTGCGCGTGTTCCCGTAGGAGCTGCAATTGGCGATCGCGTTCTCAGTGATACCCGGCAATGTTTGCGTGGTATTGTTGCATGCCAAATAGGAGACTTCATTGTTGTAGTTGGCCACAGTGATCACGTGTGGTGAGCAGACCCACGAATCAACGATCCCGCGTTCCAAGGTGGGGAACACGTAATTGGCCATGGGCGGGTATTGCGCAACGGTGGGCAGGTTGAGCGAGGCGATCTCGCTCTCTCCAAAACCATTGTTGCACCACGAATCGGCACGGCCACTGCCGGTCATCATAACACGCCACAGATAAGAGGCGCTATCCGGACGGAGCAACATTTCGAGATGGTATTGTCCACCGCGCACCGCTGCGAACGTGGTACACACGGCAAGCCGGTTGCCATCTGTACTGAACAGCGTATCGACAACATCGGTATTGATGGTACCCTGCACATTGCGGAACGGAATACGCCCTCGGTAGGAGTATCCTCCAGTTACCCGATCCGCACCAATGCTGTACTGGATATCGTTCATGCTGGCTGTATCGCCCCAGAAGTCGATATAAGCACCTGTTCCGCCAAGGAAGAAGTTTGCCGAATTCGTTCTGATCCACGCGAACGAAGTATCGCTGTCCACATCCATCCGCAACGTATAGTTCGGGAAGCACGCACTATTTCCAGCTGCCGCCACGAGCACCCGACCAGGCGCGGCCATGAGCATGCTATCGATGAACAGGGCCGTTGGATCCAATCCATCGTGGCTGCCCAAGTATTCCCCAAGGCTCAGATTCACCACCGCAGGTTCACCAAGCAAAGTTGCCTTGTCGAACACATACTTGACCCCATCGGCAACAGTGGCGCTCCAGTTCGGAGCGTTCAAATAGGATTGCACGATCACGATATCGCTCTTGGGTGCGGCACCCAAACAATGCCCGGTGGCTTGGGCATTGCCCGCCACCGTACCTGCCACAGTAGTTCCATGTCCACCACTATCCCCATCACCCGCCGGGCAATTTCCCGCGTCGATCACAGCCTTGTCCCATTCTTGCCCGTAACCGAAACCAGGAGGTGTATTCGCCGCCAACGGGAAGTTGTGACCCCAATAGTGCAGCACACGGGTACCCGTGAGCGAATCACTGAAATCCGGATGGTGGAAATCGAGACCGGTATCCACGATACCCACCACCACACCGTCGCCATCATAGCCTTGTGGTAAGGGTGCCAAGCCCTGCTGAACCCAGTCGATATGTGTCTTGAGCCGCATACTATCATTCATAGTGCGGGCTTGGGAAAGGTGGAAGTCAATGCTGATCAGTGCGTCCTCCGAATCCAGCTCATGAATGCGACCTGCCGGCATTCGTACGCTGGTCCAGTTACGCATTTTCATTTTGATGAAGGCCCCATGCGCTTTGGCGATACGTTCCACCAACGTTGTGTTGCCTTGCAAGTACAGATCCACCTGCATGTCGGGTGGTGCGGTCTTCAGGAATGCACGCAGCTCGAAATCGATAAGTGTGCGTTGCTGTGCTTGAGAATCAACACAGCAAAGCGCAGCGATCAGTAGGAATGTGAAGCGGTTGAGCATGGAAAGCACGATCGCGGCTGATGCGACCAGTTCCCAAAATTAGGTAAGGTCTTCGCCCGCCATTGCCCGAAAAGCAGGGACTTTCGGCAAGAAATCAACAGCCCCGGTGCCATGATCCACTTGGCAGCAATAATGGACAAGCCCATTGGAAACCAGCAGAAAAGGCACGTGGAACACGAGGTTGTAACGCGAGGCCTGCTCGAAGACCTTCTGGTCCATCCGGATCTGTGGCGCCTTGCATTCCACGAGCAACAATGGTTTCGCTCTGCGATCATGCACCACGATATCGGCCCGTTTGGTCAGGCCATTGAGCGAGATCGTGTGTTCGAGCGAGATCAAGGATGCCGGGCAGCCCAAGTCGTGGATCAGGTGATTGAGCACATGTTGACGCACCCATTCCTCCGGGGTAAGCACGAGCCACTTCTTCCGTAAGGGATCCCAAATGCCATCACCTTCGGCGTCGTGCCTAAGTTTGACACCATGGTCTGGAAGGTTGAGAGGCTGCATCGTTCAACTCTAAACGCTGATGCGCTGAGGGCGCAAAGGAACGCAGAGGAAAACGTGCGCGGTGCGAACCTTTCGACCCCACCTGCTGTGCGCAACCCAGCGCTCTTTGCGCCTCTGCGTAAAATCCACAACAATGAACAGTAAAGAAGATATCGTCCGCAACTGGCTACCACGCTACACTGGTGTCGCCTTGGAAGAATTCAAGCCCCATATTCTGCTCACGAACTTCAGCAACTACGTGGACCTGTTCGTGCAACAAACCGGCGCCCAGGTTTTCGGTAAGGACAAAGCCATGCAAGTGGCCATCGCCGAAGACATGTGCATGATCAACTTCGGCATGGGCAGTGCGAACGCGGCAACGGTTATGGACCTGTTGGGTGCGATCCATCCACAGGCGGTGCTCTTCCTGGGCAAATGCGGCGGCTTGAAAAAAAAGAACGAACTGGGCGATCTGATCCTACCGATCGCGGCGATCCGCGGAGAAGGAACGAGCGAGGATTATTTCCCGAAGGAAGTACCGGCACTTCCCTCCTTCATGATCCACCGCGCAGTGAGCGGCGTTATCCGCGACATGGAATTGGATTATTGGAGCGGCACTGTGTACACCACGAATCGCCGCGTTTGGGAACACGACGACAAGTTCAAGGAAAAACTGCGCAGCATGCGGTGCATGGGCATCGACATGGAAACCGCGACCATTTTCATCACGGGCTTCCATAACGAGATCCCGACCGGCGCGCTCTTGCTCGTAAGCGACCAGCCCATGATGCCGTGGGGGATAAAGACCAGCGCCAGCGATGCGAAAGTCACGGGCAACTTCGTAGAGCGCCACGTTCGCATCGGTGTGGAAAGCCTGCGAGATGTGATCAACCATGGCCGCAGTGTGAAGCACTTGCGCTTTGAGTAGCCGTGAATGGGAGCGCTGATCAGTATGATGGTTATGATGAACACCGATAATACCCCTGAAGTGATCAAGCCGCGATCTGATCCGCGTTCGCCATATTCGTCAGCGTTCATCTGCCTTCCAATTTCCCGACTGATCAGCATTCACAGACCATGAGCACCACCGACGACTTCAAGAAGATCGTTAAGGACGTTCGTGCCAAGGCCTTCAAGCCGGTGTATTTCCTGCACGGTGAAGAGAGCTATTTCATCGATCGCGTTGCCGAAGAGATCGAGAAGAGCGCGCTGGAAGAACACGAGCGGGATTTCAACCTGAGCATACTCTACGGTCGCGATTGCGATGCGGACCAACTGAAAGACACCTGTCTGCGCTACCCGATGATGGCGGACCGGCAAGTGGTTATCCTGCGAGAAGCACAGACCTGGCGGATCGATGCGTTCGACAAACTGGAAGCCTATTTCAAGAACCCCACGCCCACCACGGTACTGGTGATCCTATACAAACACAAAAAGGCAGATGGCCGAAAAACCTGGCTGAAGGACCTCGCGAAGAAGAACGTGGTATTCGTTAGCGACAAACTGAAAGAAGACAAGTTGCCGGAATGGATCCAAGCCTATGTGAAGTATCACAAGAGGAAGATCGGCCCGGTGGAATCAAAGCTCTTGGCGGACCATTTGGGAACCGACTTGGGCAAGTTGACCAATGAAGTGGAGAAGCTGTGTATCGTAACAGATGAGAATGGCACCATAACCAGCGACCTGATCCAGCGCAATGTTGGCATCAGCAAGGACTACAACATCTTCGAACTGCAGAACGCCATTGGCGCAAAGGACCATTTGAAAGCGCAGACGATAGCGCACTTCCTGGCCACTGACAAGGAGCACAAACTTTTCCTGAGCGTGGGTTTGTTGAGCAGCTATTTCGGCAAGCTGGGCATTGTGCACGCCAGCGGAGGACTGCAACAGAACGAGCTGGCGGCAGCATTGAAAGTGCCACCCTTCTTTGTCCGTGATTACGCGAATGCCGCGCGCCAGTATCCCTTGGAGAAGATCAAAGAGATACAGCACCTGCTACGCGAAGCGGACCTCAACAGCAAAGGCGTTGGCAACGCGAGCGCAGGCGATGGAGAATTGCTGCGCGAGTTATTGGTGCGAGTGATGACCTAGTGTGATGACCACCTAGCCCGTGAACTTGGTGGTCATCGTGCTAGCTGCTCGACAGATGAGAAGAGGTGGTTACAAAGACAAAGCCCCGGCTTTCGCCGGGGCTTCGCAGTTCTCTGTTAGGAGAGACCTTACGACTTCTGCACGTTGATCGCGCTGAGGCCTTTTTGGGTTTGCTCTACTTCGAAAGTGACCATGTCATTTTCGTAGAGGTCCTCACGGGTCCCTGACTTATGCACGAAAACATCTGGACCGCCTTGATCTGGGGCGATGAAACCAAAACCTTTCTCCGTGTTGAAGAACTTCACTTTACCACTTGCCATTGTACTACTTGTTTTTTACCCCCCAGCCAAAAGGGCCGGGTTTGAGGCCGCGAATGTAGACCCCTTCGAACCCTTGGCCGACGATCCTTGGATAATAAACATTCGCGAAAGTCGCGTCAGGCAAGGCAAAGGCAGCGAATCACCACGATACGCGCCACTTGCAGAGGCTCCGCTCAACTTCAGGAATATCGCACGGTAGTCATCAACGACCTGCTCAAACGGCATCTGAAAGGCCGATGGCGCCCGAGAAAGAGAAGCACTTTGACGATAGGCGCAGCGCCTTTGTTCGAGCATCTGGCTCAAAGAAGAAAGGAATCCACACGATCAACAACACCAACAGCAAAAGCGATAGACCGCGACCTAACGCCTCTTCATTTGAACAGACGCGCTGCTAGGCGGTAACGCTTATTGCATTTGGCACCGATCGCAAGAGCAATTCGAGAACGATATGCCTATTTTGCCGCCATGGTGAAGCTCTTGAACAAGGCCGTGCGACTGGCGGCCAAGGTGCATATTGATCAAGTCGACCGCTTCGAACAACCGTACATACTGCACGTGCTCCGGGTAATGGTCCGTGGTCGTGATCTGGACGAGCAACTGCTTGGTGCGCTGCACGATGTACTGGAACGCTCCGACCTCACGGTGGAAAACCTGCGGGAAAAGGGCTATCCGGAGAACGTACTTGAGGCCCTCACGCACATCACCCGGATCGAACCGGAAGACTACGAGACCTATATAGACCGCGTGTCCAAGAACAGTTTGGCCATCCGGGTGAAAGTGCACGACTTGAGCGATAAGATGGATCTGCGGAATGTCGGTGCGCTCAACGAAGCCGATCTGAAACGCTACAACAAACAAATGGAAGCCTACCAACGGTTGGTGCATCTGGAATCCATCGTGCGCGCACAGCTGACCCTGCAAGCGAAAACCGCCGCGCATACTGTAAGAGGGGTCGCAAAGGCGAAGTGAGGTTCACAACTCCGGCAGCATAACGGCCATCGGATCCTGCAGAGCCAATGTGATCCTCAGAATGACGCTCATGTGCTGACACGATCAGCGGGCTGATCGACCACTGCAGTTCGGGTAAGCTGACCGACCGATTTACGATCGGCCCAGACCAACACGAAAAGACCGGTACAAGGTTCTACTTTGAGCGCGTTCTCCAAAAGATCACATGATATCCGTAAAACACAGGGACCGCATCAACCGGATACTCCAGTTCGGGATCTTCTGGCTTGTTTTCGGGATCTTGTACACCCTATTGGAAAAAGGCCTCCTTGCGGATAGTGGGTCATATCCGCTGCGAGGGAATCCCTATGATTTCAAGACCAACCTGGTCACCATCAGCCTGTCATCGGTCATCATGGGGCTCTTGATGGGAACACTGGAAGTGTACTTCCTCTCGAAGTGGTTCAAAGACTGGTCGTTCATCGGGAACATGTTGGCCAAGACGACGATCTATCTGGGCTCCATTGTTCTTTTCCTCATCGGCTTGAATGCGATCACTTACGCGAGATACGTGAGCCTTCAAGTCGCCGGAAAGCAAGCGGCACTGGACCGGGGACTCACCCTCACGGACTATACGTTCTGGATCATCGTCGTTTACATCGGCGCTACCGTCACCATGAGCTTGTTGCTCGCGGAGCTCGGCCAGCATATCGGGCACGGGGTGCTCCGGAATTTCTTCACGGGTCGCTACCACAAGCCACGGGAAGAGGACCGCATATTCATGTTCTTGGACATGAAGTCGTCCACCACGATCGCCGAACAGATGGGGCACATCGCCTATTTCGAGCTGCTCAAGCGCTACTATGCGGACATGACCGAGGCCATCCAGGAGTCATCTGGCGAGATCTATCAGTACGTGGGTGATGAAGTGGTGATCACATGGACCATGGAAGACGGGATACGCAACAACGATTGCTTGGCGTGTTTCTTCCGGATCAAAGCGAAATTGGAACGGGAGGCTGCGCGCTACCAGAAGGACTTCGGTACGGTGCCGGGCTTCAAGGCCGGCCTGCACTGCGGCCATGTGACCACAGGCGAGATCGGGTCGATGCGCAAAGACATCATCTTCACTGGCGATGTGATGAACACGACCGCGCGGATCCAAAGCCTCTGCAACGAGAACGAAGTGGACCTGCTCGTCTCCGATGTGCTGATGAAGCGTCTTCCGACAGACGACCGCTTCCTCGTCCGCGAGATCGGCGAGCGCCAACTGAAAGGCAAAGACGAGCGGGTGCATCTGTTCACAGTGGGAGTATGAAGACTGTGGCGAACACGGACCGATGGCCCAGGAACTGCGACTCGCAAGCGTTGCCGCCCATACCGCCGGATCCTTCCGCCTTCGGGATCAGCTGGCGTGGCGACTGATGGCTGAAGCAAGTGATCGATGTATCGTATCCGCAGCGCATTGAAGTATTTCCAAGGCCCTGTCGTCATCTTTGTGGCATGAGCACCTCAAGCGTTTCGGACTACCGGAGCCGAGCGCGGCACTTCGCGTTCCGTTACCCGGTGCTGAGCGAGATCATTATACAGGTGAACTTCTGGATCCTGGCCAATGTGCTGCTCATAACGTTGATCCATCAGGTCATCAACGCGGTATCCAAGGTGTTCACGAGCGTGGTCAACCTCCCATACTGGCCGCAGTTCTGGATGGCCGTGGGTGCCGCGATCATCTATGGCACCATGCTCGGGCTGATCGATTACACCATCGAGCGCAAATTGACCGTGCGGCTATCGCTTGGCCAACGGATCCTGCTGAAGACGTTGGCCTACACAGGTGCGCTCGTGATCATCATCGGTGTCACGATCTATCTGCACCGTCTGGTTTTCGCGGAAACCTTCGCACGCATGGGGCTGGCGATGACCATGGAAAGCGAATTGGGTTGGGCTGCCGTCCTGAGCATCTATTGCGTGGTCGCCAACCTGCTGATCTCCTTCATCAAACAGGTGAACAACACGTTCGGCCCGGGCGTGTTGATGCCATTGCTATTGGGCCGTTACCGGAAACCTGTGGTAGAGCGCCGCATCTTCATGTTCATGGACCTGCGCGCCAGCACTACGTATGCCGAGCAGCTGGGACATCTGAAATACAGTTCGATGGTGCGTGACCTCTTCCACGACGTGAACACGATGGTGCCCAAACATGACGCGGAGATCTACCAGTACGTAGGCGATGAAGTGGTGTTCACCTGGAGCGTACCGGACGGTCTGCACAATGGAAATTGCCTGACCCTCTTCCACGCAGTGAGCGATGCCATCCGGGCGCGGAGCGAAGAGTACCGCCGCAACTACGGCTTGGTCCCGGAATTCAAGGCAGGGCTTCACGTGGGCGATGTAACAGCCGTGGAGATCGGCGAGATCAAACGCGAGATCGCGTACCATGGTGATACAGTGAACACCGCAGCCCGCATACAAGGTGTGTGCAATGAATTCGGTCGTGAACTGCTCGTGAGCGACGAACTGTTGGTCCTCTTCGACGGCGCTCGCCCGAATGGACTGCTGACAGAACCTGTAGGCAGCGTTCTACTGAAGGGCAAACAAGAGTACGTGACCATCCACGGCATTGAACGCGGCTTGAACTGAGCGCGCTGCTACCTTGGCGATCCCATGAGCGAACTGATCCAGCGGGCGGAAAAACATGTCCGAGCGCATGTGGCCGAACATTTTCCAGCCACACTGACCTACCACAATATCGATCATATCACGGACGTGGTTCAGGGCGCCGAGGTGTTATCAGAGGCCGCGAAGCTGGCACCAGAAGAACGGGAAGCGCTCATCCTTTCGGCCTGGTTCCACGACTTGGGAATGGACATGGGCGCCAATGGGCATGAACTCCGCAGCGCAGAGCTCGCCGTCGCCTTCCTAGCGAAAGAGAACGCGTCGCAAGGGATGATGGATCGGGTGCGCGGGCTGATCCTTTCCACCGACCTGGCCGGCAAAGCGAACAACCCGCTGGAGCAACTGATGCGCGACTCGGACATGGCGCACCTGGCGGAAGAGAGCTTTCCCACTTCCGTGAAGAACTTGCGGGAAGAGCGGGAGGCGATGACCGGAGAGCCGATGAAGAAACGCAAGTGGCTCGAAGAGAACATCGCCTTCATGGAACGCACTGCTTACGGTTCATCGGAAGCACAGACGCTGTGGAACCCGGGCAAAGCGAAGAATCTGACGTGGCTGAAGGAGATCGCTGCGGAACTCGAAGCGAAAAAGGAAGAAAGCAAGGAAGAGAAGAAGAAGAAGGCTGAAGCGGAGGTCATGGTCGGAGCGTCGCCTGCTGCAGTGCCGAAGGAAAAGAAGAAAAGCGCTGAGCGTGGCATCGAAACGATGTTCCGTACCACGATGAAGAACCATGCGATGCTCAGCCAGATCGCGGACAACAAGGCGAACATCATGCTCAGCGTGAACGCGCTGATCATCTCCGTGACGATGACCGGCCTGTTACCGAAGCTGGACAACAACCCTCAGTTCCTCTGGCCCACTGTGAGCTTATTGGGGACAAGTCTCGCGGCCATCATCTTCGCTACCATCGCCACCATTCCGAAGACCGGTAGTGGGATGACCACCCGCCAACAGGTGCAACGCCGCGAGCGGAACGTGCTCTTCTTCGGGAATTTCCATGCGATGAAGCTCAGCGAATTCGATGCGAGCATCCGCCACTTGATGGAAACACCGGACGATCTGTACGCATCCATGACCATGGACCTCTACTTCCTCGGCCAGGTTCTGCAGCGCAAGTACACCTTCCTTCGCATCACCTACGCCGTATTCCTGTGCGGACTCATCGCCACGGTGGCTGTTACCGTGTGGGAGACGATGAAGCCGAGATAAGGTGTGAGGTGTGAACGCAGAAGTGCAAGGTGTGAAGTCCGCCCGCGCAATGCAGGTGTGATTCAGAAGAAGAACCCGAGCCGCAAGTCGAACACTTGATCATCATCGCTCACGGCGTAGCTGGCGTTCAGCACGAGCATGTTGAGCGGGCTGATATAGAATCCTCCTCCTACGGCGCTATGCCAGAAGTGCTCGTCCAGGCCATCGGTCCACACACGGCCCGCATCTGCGAAAGCGGTCAGACCCACTTTGAACGGAAGCGCCGCATTGCGCGCACGGAACAGATCCACGCGCAACTCGGCATTGCCATAGGCGCTGCTATTGCCACTGAAACGCGTGCGCCGCATTCCGCGCACCTCTTCTCCACCACCAATGCTGCGCGCCAGCACAGGATCAACAAGGCCATCGCGACGGTAACCCGCAGCGCGCAAGGCGAAAACACTGCGAGGCCCAAGCCATTCTACCGGGAAGTAGAACGTGAGCGCGGCGCCAGCACCGAGGATCGTGCGATCGCGTTCGATCTCATTGTGCATGTCCAGTTCAGCAATGAAGCGGATGCCTCGCCCAGGATCGTTCGCGGCGTCCACATTCTCCAATGCGTACGTGAGCGAGCCACCCACGTAGTCCACTTCTGTGAGTTCGGCGAGCGCCTTGTCGTCATCCAATGAACTGACCAGTCTGCCCTGCCCTGCCGCCAGGTAGCGGGCTTGCAAACGAACACGTTGCGCTGAACCCAACCGGCGTTCGACATACGGCTTCAGATCGATGAGATCGATGCGGTAGCGGAAATCGCTCGCCACCAGCGGTTTTTCCGTGCGGTTGCCGAAACCGAAGAAGTTGAAGTTGAAGTCCGGAGCGAAAACGCCGAAGTCGAAGCCGAGATCATTGCGGCCGATCGCATGGTTCACGCGGCCTTTATAGGTGACGCGGAACGCTCCGGTCTGCAATGCATAGCTGCCGAGGAACTGGTGTCGCCACTTGAACGGGGCCACCTTGAACCCTTGCTTGGTCAAGCGGAAACCGCCACCGAGGAAGAGACCATCATCCGGGTTCGCACCGATGCTGACCAGTGGCATCAGTACGTCCGGCACATATTCTTCGCGCTCGTAGTCGAGTGCGTCGGCATGTGCACTGCGCACGAGGCGAGCTTCTTTTCCGAGTTGCAGTTTGTTCGACTTCTTACCGAAACCCGTCTCGTACACCACCGTCTTATGGCTCCATCCGGCCACGCTGCTGCTGTCCTGGATCTTGTCCTTCTCGGTGCCCCCGATGATGCGGATGCGGATCCCCTTGCGGACGTTGCCATCGATGCGGTACTCATCATTTCCCTCCTGGCCGTAGATGCGGATCTCCTTCGTTTCACCTCGTTTGAAGACGCGGTGGAAGTAGCGTTTACCCTTCACCTTCTTCCCCTTCTCCCGATCGTACACGTTCACCTCGGTCTCGTCCTTGTTCAATCGCTTCACCTCGAAGAATTCATCACCGTCCGTGCCGACCACATCAACCTGGCGCGCGAGCACCTCAAAGTGGCGGCGGGCAATGCGCTCAAGGTCATCGCGCCGTGCCTTCAATCCAGCGATCACGCGTTCGCCCATTGCCGCATAGGCCGCTGCGGGAAGCAGGCGGATGGCTTGCTCGATCGTCGCATCGGAAAGTTCGCTCCGCATGCTGTCCGCGATCGCCTTCCATGCGGGCCATTCCAATTCCGTGAGGTAAGCCCGGTCGAGGTAACGTGCGTTGAAGTTCTGGCCCCGGATATCGCGGATCTGCGGACCAAAGGATTGGAATTTGCCAATGGCCCACTTGCGGTTCACGATGCTGGGGAGGATCCCGTTCTGGGTGAAGAAAGCCTGATCGCGATCGCGCGGGATGGGCTTGTAGATCGTGTGGTCGCCATGCTTGTAGCTGGCCCATCGCCACTGATCATCATGGCGGTCCCAATCGCCGATGAGGTTGTCGAAGAGGCGCGCACGCAGCATCGCGCGATCATCCAAGCTGGCCTTGTGCGAGGTGCGCAGCGCGGTAATGAGATCGGCCGAGGACACCAGTTCCTTCGATGCGCCGAGCGAAGCCTTGTCGGACCAGTCACCATCGGTGCGTTCTTCCAACAAACAGAGTGAATTGGCGAAATCATCTCGATACGGCCCCAATGCCGGATGGTCTGGCACGAACACCATCTTCGGTGAGGTGTGCAACACATTCACGGCATCCGCGAGGTTTCCGATCACGATACTCGCGTAAGGATGGCTCGCCGCAATACCGTCGCTCACCAACTCTTCCACAAGGGTGCCCCGGAACTCCGGCGCAAGTGCAAGCCCTGGATATTTCTTGATGGTTCGCAGCACGTAGTCGTGGTTGTCCTTTCCGCTCAACCGCAGCGAACGGGTTTGCAGTCCACCGCCCTTCTTGTCAGCGCTGAGGCCACCGAAAGCCGTGTCGAGGTCCAGCACCGGAACCCGGATGGGTGCGGTCCACACATCGCGGTAGAGCTTTCCGAAGAACAGCTTATGCAAGCTTGAAGCCGCGAGATCCGCGTTCGGGACTACTGTAACGCTATCCAAGAGCACGGGCTTGGGGCGCTCGGTGCTTGCGACCAGTGGTACCGTCAGTGACCCCTCGATCGGTTGTGAATACACTGGCAGCACGCCACCGCTCACCGTGAAGAAATCCAGTCGCATCGCTCCGTCAGGGCTTACCACGATCCGCGCGAAACCCCGCTCGCTCTTCCCGAACTTCAACCGGCGCGACTTCTTCAGCCATGTGTTCTTCGCGCCCGCACCGCTCACCACGTGATGCACGCCATCAACGGTACTGTACTGCAACGTGTGCTCATGACCGGCCGCATAGACCAGCCCCGGATACTGTTTGAAAAGCGCCTGCATGCCATTGCGCAAGGCGCGGTACTTGCCGTGGTGCGCATCCTGAACATCGCCTATCAAGCCACGGTAAACAGGATAAATACTGCCCACGCCCGGCAATGGCACATACAGCTTCTTGTTGATCGCCGTGAGCGGGAACAAATGCTCGCGCAGCGGGAAGTAGCCACCGTGACTGCCATAGGTGTAGAGCGGATGATGCCCGGCCACGATGATGCGTTTGCCCGCATTGTCCTTCAGCGTTTCACCCATCGCCTTCAGCAGATCGCTCTCCATGGCCACAGGGCACCCGTCCTTCTCCCCTTCGCTGCGCCGATGCCCGTGAAGCCACCATTGTGTGTCCATCAGCACGAGCGCCGCGTTATCGCCCAACTTCACCACCTCTGGACCCGGACAACCGCCATCAGGCTTGAATGCCTTGCGATCCAACGCTTTCTCGATGTACTCCTCCTGTCGCTTCACATAGTTGAGGCCATGTTCCTTGCCCTGTCGCCAGTCGTGGTTTCCGGGAATGATGTAGCTCTTGCCATCGAAATCCTTCATCAACTGGATCTGTACGTCGATGTTGTGTTCGTCCTGTATGCGGCTCTTATGCCCCTTCTTGTGCAATCCGAATTCATAGATGTTGTCCCCCAAGAAAAGCAGGGTGCGTGCTTTCGCGCTGTCCGTTGCAGAGACCTGCTTCACAAGGTCAAGCACGGGTTGGCTGTATTTCGGTCCAGCCTCACCGGCATCACCCACCAGGTAGAGGATGTGCGCAGGTGATTGGGCACGCGATACCAGCAGTGTGGGCAAGGCAAGTGCGAAGAGAAATACACGCATGGCGGAAAGCTATTGCAAGGATGGCGGCCGAGCCTAATTCATCATCTTCCTCGGTGGCACGATGAAGACGGACGCCCCGAAGAACAATGCTTCGTTCACGCGCGTACCGATAACCGTCTTACCGCGATCGATGCCATGGTCCGTTACAAGCGTAAGGTTGAGCACCCGGACGATACCCGCATCGAAGCCGCACCATAACCAGTCGTACAGTTCGCGCTCGAACCGAACGGATCCACGGAGCGCACTCCGTTCGAGGAAGAAAGTTCCATCGAGCGGTTGGCCGGAGAAGGCGATGTTGTAGTTCGCACCTTCGATCTCGGCCGCGGCATAGAGCAGGTTCTTGTCCCCGAGGTTGAAGCGTGCTTTCGCGCTCTGTGGCAGGAGCAACTCGATACCGAAATGGCGGTTGAAGGTGTGGCTGTATCCGACGATGGGCAATAGTTGCGCGCGACCCAGCAAGTACGAGAATGCGACCCCTCCGCCAAAAGTCGTATTCGCATTACGCTTCCAGCCGAAGAAACCGATGGCGGTGTACTTGATGGGATTGTCATCTCGCGAAGGGGACTCCACTCCGTCGTGGTCCAGGCTGGCGCGGAAGCGTGAAAGGAGATACGTTCGCTTGAAGTACCGCGCTGCGGATAACGTGGTGGACAAGGAGCGCAGGGGCCGGTCTTCCAGTTGTTCGAGCAAGGGCGTCGCCGGTCCGCTGAACTGCTCGAAACTGTAGTTCTCCACCAGATAGCCCAGGCCGAGGGAGATCTTCCAGTCCGGCCGAATAAGCAAGGGTACACGGGCCTTGATGTCGATCCGGCGATTACGACGCACTTCACTCTTGAATTGGAGACTATCGTTCACCACGTCCCGTGTATCGACGGAGTAATCCACAATGCGGCCGTAATTGAACTCGAAGGCCTTTGGGCGCCCTTGACCAAGTACCGTGCTCGTGCAATACGTGCTGTCCTGTGCTTGCGCGCTGATCATGAACGAACAACCGCATACCAAGAGCATGATCCCGCGCATCGGCCACAAGATCGGCTTTTCGCGCTCGGTGCCATGACCGGTCACGGGCCAAGCTTCAGTTGCTTAGTGCAGACGGGACACGTGCTGATGTCATAGAGCGAAGCTTCACGGGTTGAAGGTGCGGGTTGTTGCCTGAACGAATTCGAAGCATTCGCGCGCATCACAGAAAGGGGGCGGGGGGGGGGGGGGGGGGGGGGGGGGGGGGGGGGGGGGGGCACCCCAGCGCGGCGCGACCGCGGCCACCCCCGCCAACGCAGGGCCCCCCCCCCCATGCGACGAAGCCGCTCCAGATGACCCCGCGTGGGGGGGCGGGCCGCCCGGCGGGGGCGGGCCCCGCCCCGGCCCGCCGGGGGGGGGGCGCCCGCCGGCCCCCCGGGCGGGCGGCCGGCCGGGCGGCGCGCCGCGGCCGGCCCGGGGGGGGCCGGCCGGGGAGAGGGGGCGGCCGGGGGGGGGGGGGCCCGGCGAGCGGGGCCGGGGGGCGCGGGGGCCCGGCGGGCGGCGGCGCGGGGGGGGGCGGGGGGGGGCCCCGCGCGCGCGGCGCTCGTGCGCTGCAGAACGAGCTGTCCAACTGGCCAGTACGCTCCGACCAGAAGGCAGGAACCAAGCGCGGGGGGGCACGGCTGGGGGGGGGGGGGCCTGCGGGCGGCGTTCGCCGTTCGTCATAGTGACGAAAGCTGGCCCAGCGCGGGCGACGATAAATTCGCAAGCCATTCAACAGCAAACAAGATGGACAGCAATAGCAACAGCCTCAACTGGTTCGAGATCCCCGCCACCGATATCAAGCGCGCTAAGAAGTTCTACGAGTCCGTATTCGGCATCAAGCTGGAGATGATGGAGACGCCCGGCACGGTGATGGCCATGTTCCCCTGGGCCCCAAGCACCGGCAAGGCCAACGGCGCCATCGCCATGAGCAAGATGCACAAGCCCTCCAAGACGACCGGCTGTGTGATCTACCTCAACGCCGATCCGGACCTGAGCAAAGCGCTGGGCAAGGTGGCCAAGGCAGGCGGCAAGGTGACCATGCCGAAAACAAGTATCGGAGAGAACGGGTTCATGGCCTTCTTCATCGACAGCGAAGGGAACCGCATGGGGCTGCATTCGAACAAGTGATCGCCTGGAGTGGGCGCCTCCTACCAAGAAACGCGCTTCAGGTAGGCGATCAGCAACCGCTGCTCATGGTCACACCAGGCCATCTTCTGCTCAACGAGGTTCATCACGCTCCGTCCCGGGCTCAGGGCGTTCTTCTTGATCCGGCCTTGCAGCCATTCCGACAGCATCCGTGTATCGTGCCATTTCCCGAGCCGATGCTGCAGGCGTTCGATCGGTCCTGACCTGGTATGGATCCGTTCCGCTATGTAGGGTGCGAAGACGCGCAACAGATAGCGGTAACGTTTGAGCGCGATGCGCACCCTGTGCAACCCGCTTGGATCGTCAGGCTCCAACATGGCGGTCCGTTCACGCAATTTGCGACCGCGATGGCTGATGGCCAGGCGAAGGGCACCGCGCGCCACCTGCGGTGTGATGGCCGACCAGTTCTGCGTTGCGATCCGGATGAAGCATGCCGGATCGGTATGGGCCAGCTGTCGTGCGGCATGCCTTTCCCTTTTCCGCAGTTCAAGAAGGCCGTTGCGCTCCAGGTCCCGACGCACGGCCGCGTTGCCCAAGCTGCGCCCAAGGGCGAGGGTACGCAGCTGCGCATCGCGCAATGGCCCGCTGAGTGCGAGCAGCTCATGCAACTGTTCGCGCGCTTCGTTCATGGCGGGGCTCTCCGGGTCGATCCGCTTGCACACATCGAGCACCGCTTGCAGATGCCGGGCCGCGAGTCTGAGCTCATGCACGTTGGGCTCGGTCATCGCGTGCAGGCACCGGTCGCGCGCTTCGAGGAGATCGAGCACGCGCTTGCGCAACTCGCGTGGGATAGCCTGGCTCAACGAAAGCCCCGTTGTCGGTTTTCGTGTGGACATCATGCACAAGGTAGAGCGGACCTGCGAAGTGCGAGTTGAGTTCATCTCAGGACAGCGGTATCGCAGCGGTCGCTCCGGTCACCACATCAACGACCGAACGCGAAGGGAACACGGCGGTGATCCGACCGGGTGCAAGCCATCCTGTGGAAGTCGGCCGCTCAGGCAGTAGCCCGCTGTGCGGTCACGAACTCCTGATGCAGCTCCTTGCAGAGCAATTGGATGGCCCACTTGCCGGATTGCGCGGCCGGCGGCAGACCACCACCGGGGAAGACCCATTGACCGATGAGCGTGAATCCGTCCAACCCGGGCAACCGCATCTCCAGCGTCTTGCCGAAGTTCTCCGGCCCTGGCAGGAAACCCTCGTATGCACCTTGCCAAACGCCCGTGTAGCGCACATCCGTCTTCGGCGTGGTGATGTCCGTTACGGAGATGTGCCCCGCGATCTCCGGATGCAACTTGAGCAAGCGCGCCGTGGCATCGGCCAGGATGCGCTTCTTCTCCTCCTGATAGGCGCCACCATCGAGGTCCTTCCACAGCTCCCAGGGTGTCTCGAACCGGAGAATGATGCTGGTCTTGCCCTTCGGCGCCATGGTGGGATCGAACGCGTAATTCATCACGTTGAAACCGGTGCGCAGTTCGGTGCTGCCGATGCGTTCGCCGCGTGCGATCACCGTGGTGGTGGGGAAGGTCGCGGGCACTTCCATGTCGATACCGAAGCACACCTGCACGAGCGGTGTGAAGGTGGCCCAGTGCCTGAAGGCCTCGTGGATGTGCGGTGTGATGAAATGGCCGTTGAGCAATCCGTAGATCGTGCTGTGCGCATCCGCCGCGCTGATCACGTGGTCGGCGGGGATCACGCTGCCATCCTCCAGTTCGATGCCCGTGGCGCGACTTCCGCCGCCGGACTTCGGTTCCAGCAGGATGTGCTTCACCCGCTGGCCCAAGCGGAGCTCGCCGCCGAGCGAAAGGAACCGATCGGTGATCCGCTGTGTGAAGGGCAGTGAGCCGCCGATGGGATAGCCCGCGTTCTTCTGGCTGAACCAGGCGAGCATCATCAGGAAGGCCGCCGCGCTGAACGGCATGTCGGCATAGAGGTCGTCGAAGAAGAGCTTGAGGCGCGGGTTGGTGAAGCCCAGTTCATCGAAGTACGCGCGGCAGCTCTGGCGTCCATGTTTGCCGAGCGTGAGGAGCGCCCCGCCCATATGCACACCGGCCTTCACGTAGTCCACCACTGAACGCAGGCCGGGGGCATCCTCGAACTGTTCCATGCTGGAGGTGCTGCGCATATCGGCGATCATGCGGTGGATCGCCTGGGCATCTTCGGGAGCCACCTGCAGCAGGTACCTCTCCCACTCGTCGATGTTGGAGTGGACCAGGAAATCGCTGCCATCGGGAGCCACTACGCGGGTGAAGACATCGTGGTCCACGATGCGGGTGGCGGGTGTGAGTGCGCCGAGCTCCTCCCAGATCCGGTGGAAGGTGCCGCTCGAGGTGCCGACCAGCCAATGGATGCAATGGTCGAAGCGGTATCCATCGCGGTCCCACGCCGTGCATTGCCCGCCGGGCTGATCGTGCATTTCCACGACCGTGGCCTTGAATCCATTGAGGCGCGCGTAAATGCCAGCGCTGAGCCCGGCCATGCCGCCACCGATGATGACGATGTGCTTTTCCATGATAGTCCGTATGTGCATCGAAGTAAGCTATCGACGATACGTCCGCAACTGACACACCTCAGTCTGGATGTTATCCTTCCATGAAGTTGTTCGTGGTGTAGCGGTCCCGGGCCACCTCCTTCTCGGCAGGCCCCCCGCGCCCCCGCGGGGAGAGGCCCCCCCCCCGGGGGGGGGGGGGGGCCCCCCCCGGGCGGCGGGGGGGGGGGGGGCCCCCCCCCCCCCCCCCCCCCGCGGCCCCCCGGGGGCGCGCGCGCCCCCCCCCCCCCCCGGGGGGCGGCGGGGGAGAGGGCGGCCGCCGCCGGGGGCGAGGGGGGAGGGGGGGGGGCGGGGGGCCCCGGCCCCCCGGCGGGCCCCCCCCCGGCGGCCCGCCCCCCCCCCCCGCGGCGCCCGCCCCCCGCCGCCCGGGGGGGGGGCGGCGGGGCCCCCCCCCGGCGCGGCGGCGCCCCGCCCCCCCCCGGAGGGAAGCGGGGGGGGGTCGGGCGGGGGCGCGGGCGGGCGGCGGGGGGGGGGGGGGGGGGGGGGGGGGGGGGAGGGGGGGGGGGGGGGGGGGGGGGGGGGGGGGGGGGGGGGGGGGGGGGGGGGGGGGGCGGGGCGGCGGGGGGGGGGGCGGGCCCCCCCCCGCGGGAGGGAGGGAGGGAAGGGAGACGCCGGCGGGCGCGGGGGAGAAGAAAGGGAAAGGGGGGCGGGAAGGAGGAGGGGGGGGGGGGGGCCCCCGCGCGGGCGGGCGGCGGGGGGGGGGGGGGCCGCCCGGGGGGGCCGCGCGGGGGGCGCCGGCCCCCCCCCCCCCCCGGGACAGGGGCCCCCCCGGGGGCGGCGCGCCCCCCCGGGCCCCCCCCGGGGGGCGGCCCGCGCCCCCCGAAGGGGCCCCCCCCCCCGGCGGGGACGGGCCCGGGGAACCGGAGAACGGAAAGAAAAAAAGAAAAAAGGGACAAGGACGGCCGCCCAGGCAGCGGGGGGAGGGGGGGCCGCGGGCGGCAAAGACCCGGCAGGGAGGGGGGGGGGGCATGCGTCATTCACCCCATCGGCTGCCGGATGATCGTGCGCATCTTGGCCGGTGGCGTGCGTCGCGCATCGCTCAGGTAGATCTCGCGGTGTTTTCCGCGCAAGGCTTTGCCCTGCTCATGGATGAAGGCATGCAGCTTCGCGATGTTGGGACCCTCATCGGCATAGGGACCGATGTGCAGGATCTGCGCGCAGGCGCCTTCGGTCATTTCCTCCAAACGCACCTTGGCCATGGCGGGCAGGTCCTTCTTCTTGCGTACCAATTCCTCCTTCGCTGCTGCGATCATTTTCTTGTTGATGAAGGAGGGCTGCATGATCATCGCCGTCCATTTCCAGTTGGACTTGTCCGCCTTCCCGAAGTCCTTCATGTCGTCCGCCCACCACAGTGCTTCCAAGGGCATCACGCCGTAGTCGATGGCCTCCGGGCCTTTCTTGACCATGAACTTCAGGGTGTATGAGAGGCCGTACAAGGTGGTGATCGCATCCGCGAACTCCTTGCTGGTATTGGGGTCGCCCTGGCCGTCGACCATCAGGTAACGCAGCTTGGGCACTTTCACGGCCGTCACCTTGCCCTTGGGCACAGCGTAGAGGTCCTTGAGGTCCTTCTTCAGATCAAGCTTCTTCATGAGAACGAAGGTGGATCCACGGGCCGGTAGCGACCATGATGGCCGTCAGGTCGTGATGGCGGGCATCGCGTGGCGATCCGATCACGCTGTGCCTTGGCATGGACGACCCGCATCAAGGACCGACAATATCTTCACGCGATCGCATACGGAATGACCCTCGACATCCCCACCCTCACCGCCGAATTCGAACGTGCGAAGGGGGCGCTGAAGTCCTACATCCTGCGCATCACCGCCAACAAGCAGGAGGCCGAGGACATCACCCAGGAGACCTACATCCGCGCGCATCGGAACGTGGCCAACTTCAAGGGCGACAGCAGCGTGAAGACCTGGCTCTTCGCCATCGCCCAGAACATCGCGCGCGATCACCTGCGTTCGCTCAAGCGTTGGCCGGAGGACGTGGGCGACATCTGCAAGGACGCCGCGATGAAGGACCCCGACTTCTTCCGCGAGGCGATGACGATCAACAAGACCTCGCCACAAGCGCAGTTCGAGATCCGTGAGCACATCGCGTTCTGCTTCACCTGCGTGAGCCGCTCACTGCCGCTGGAGCAGCAACTGTCGCTGATGCTGAAGGAGGTCTACGAATTCACCGCGAAGGAGATCGCCGAGATCATGGACACCAACGAGGCGATGGTGAAGTACTACCTGCACACCGGTCGCGGCAAGATGATGGAGGTGTTCGACAAGCGTTGCGCGCTGATCAACAAGGAAGGCGCCTGCCACCAGTGCACGGAGCTCAATGGCATCTTCAACCCGAAACAGAACGCGCAGGAGGAGGCTGTGAAGATCCAGATGGTGCGCGATGCGGCGAAGAAGGACAAGGAGCACCTCTTCGACCTGCGGATGACGGTAATGAAAGAGATCGACCCCTTCACCTCACCGGCGGCGGAGCTGCAGTTGCATCATTTGGAATTCGATCGCAAGGTGATGGAGCGGCACTTGGAGGTGGCCTGAAGCCTGCTGTTGGCAGCCCTTCCGGACTATTTGATCAGCAATCCTATCGTTCCGTCGGTCGCGGTCGTCCAAGAGGTATGAAACCCCTGATCGCAACACTCCTCATCATGACCATCCTCAAGACCGCCGCCCAAGACAGCCAGGCCACCACGGTGAAGACCACCTTCCACCGCGAGACTTCCGTTAGCACCATCATCAAAGCAGATCCGGCCATCATCTGGGCCTTGCTCACCAACGCCAGCGACTATCCGCGCTGGAACAGCACGGTCACATCGATCCAAGGCAACATCGCCCTGGGCGAGAAGATCGTGCTGAAGAGCACCCTCGATGCCAAGCGCAGTTTCAAGGTGAAGGAGTTCGAGCCGACGAAGCGCTTGGCTTGGGGCGATGGCAAGGGCCTGCGTACTTATACGCTCCGCAACAACGGCGATGGCACCGTCACCTTCTCCATGACCGAGCGCATCGGCGGCCTGATGTTCCCGATGTACGCGAAGTACATCCCGTCCTTCGATGCCAGCTTCAATGCCTTCGCGGCCGATCTGAAGAAGGAAGCGGAGCTGATCCAGAGCAAGTCCCGTTGAGCATCATCATTTCGAAAGAACGAAATACAACCACCCCGAAACACCATGAGCGAAACGATGAAAGTGATGGCCACCGATGGCTACGGTCCGATCGAGCGCCTCTCGCTTATGAGCATTCCACTCCCCGAACCGGGGAAAAGTGAGGTACGCGTGCGCGTGCATGCTTCTGCGATCAACCCTGCCGACTTCAAGGTGATAACCGGATCCATGAAGTTCCTGCATGCGCGGAACCGTCCGCTGGTGGTGGGCTACGACTTCTCCGGCGTGATCGACAAGGTCGGCCCCGAGGTCACATCGTCAAGTTGGGCCAGGCCGTGTTCGGTTTTCTACCCTATGGTCCTTTCAACAAGCAAGGCGCATTCGCCGAAGCGCTCATCGCGCGTGCGGATCGGATCGCGGAGAAACCCGCTGCGGTAAGCCACCAGCAAGCGGCTGCTGTCGCCACCGCCGGTGTTACGGCCATCCAGTCGTTGCGCGACCTGGGCGCGCTGGGGAAGGGCCAGCATGTGGCGATCACCGGTGTATCCGGTGGTGTCGGGCTGCTGGCCGTGGCCGTTGCGAAACGGCTCGGCGCCACGGTTACCGCGATCGGTTCGGGGCGTGGACTTCAATTGGCGAAGGACATGGGCGCGGAGCAGCTCGTGGACCGCACGTCGGTGGCGGTGCCCGGATCGGTGAACGGGAAGTTCGATGTGGTCTTCGATCCGGCAGCGGCGTACCGATGGGCCACATGGAAACCATCGATCAATCCGAAGGGACACTACGTGACCACATTGCCTTCCATGGGCTTCGCGGTGGACAAGCTCGCGAGCCTGTTCGCTTCCACCGGCGTCCACTTCGTGAACGTGAAGGGCAGATCCGCCGATCTGCAATTGCTCGGTCGTTGGCTGACAGAAGGGCTCCACGTTCACGTGGATCACGTGGTCGATATCCGCGACGTGGCCAGGAGCATTGCCCGCTTGCAGAAAGGCGGCGTGGTCGGGCGCATCGTGGTGGATGTGCTGGGGAAATTCTGATCTTCAAACCCGCCGGAAAAAGTCCGATCACATCCTATCGTTCGTAAGAGCTGGGACGTCAAAGAGTTGAAATGACCTACTACCATGGAAAAGCGCACCAAGGACAAACCCTGGAAACTGAAGACCCCGCCCGGCACATCGGACTACACCATGCATGTGGAGGAGAAGGACGGAAAGGAAGTGCTCGTCTGCACCGTCGGCAAGACCGTCCTGTTCTATGACATCCGATGCATCAACGACCTGCACGCGATGCTGAAGAAGCACGGCTCCCGGTGTCCACCGGGATGGATGGACCTCGGCGGCGCCGATGAACAGAAGCCCGCGAAAGAAGGCACCGTGGAAGCCTGGGGCCGCAGCGAGAAGAACCCCGTGAAAGGCTGGTACGGCCTGAAGAAAGGATTGCGTGGCCGCTTCGGTGTGTACCTACCGCCCTTGATGGAAGCGCTGGGCCTGGCGGAAGTCACGCACGAGGCGAAGGGGAACAGGATGCGGGCGAAGTGAGCGCGACCATGAAACGGATCCGAACAGAGGATCAACGGCGGAGCGGGAGCGTCGCTTTACCCAGCATCAACAATTAAGCGCTCACTGTACGCTCGAACTGGATCCCCTTTGCCCGGTTCTCAGACACCTCACAACCAGTGACCGCGCCCTTCTGATAGCGTACGAAGGCGATGTGTCCTTATCCGATCGATTGGCGCGTTATCGTTGCAGCATCCTTTAGCGCAATTCTGGCACGGGTTGCCGCACTTCCTTCAAAAGCTCAGCGGTCAAAGTCTCTTGGGTGATCCCATAAGCGATCAACGCCGGCCACGGATCGCTGCCAGCGGAGAACACACGGAACAAGCCGGCCTTGCCTTCTCGGCGCAGCACCCGCTCGCAGAGCAAGGCGCCGATCATGTATGGAAGGGAAGTCTCGCCATCGATGTACTTCTGCAGGTGGGTGTTGCAATACGCGCGAAGATCCGCCGGTTGGTCTCCTTCGAGATAGCGGGCCATGTTCGCCCGGTGCCACGCGTAGTCGTGCTCCGTGCTGCCGCCGAGCAGAGTCGCCAAGCCTTCATTCAGCAGGTCGGGCGCATTACTGAATACACGCTGCGCGAAGAGGTGAACGATCTCGTGGGTGTATATGGCCTTGTTGTTTCCCGCGTACACACGGTCGTGCGTATCCGCTCGGCCGCCGGATGCATATGTGTGCATGAGCACATGATGCTGAAAGCCCTTCGCCCGGAAAAGCGCTGCCGGGTCCGTGCAGGCGTAGTAGGTGATGGGGAAAGGTTCCACGCCGAAGAAGTCCGATAGCCGATCGATGGCAGCCACTTGTTCCCGCGCTTCCGTTTCGGAGAAGATGTGTTCAGGAGAGATGATGTACTCGACCGGTCCAACGGTGCGCCGCTCCCAATTGCGCGTGTTGTGTTCCAGCGGGAAGAAGAGCCGAACACCCTCGGCGGTGCGGCGCGCCAGGAAGTCGAACACATAGCGCGCATCGCCGGGTGTGCCCGAGCTATCGGCGGCGGCCCAACGTACGCGAAGCACACGTTCATCTTCCGTTCGAGTGCGTCGAATGCTCATCAGCGTAGGCAGGTAGTGCAGGTCGCCCTTGTCATCGTACTCGGCATAGAGCAGTTCGCCATCCACCGGACCGAAGCGCTCCATATCCTCCGCGGACCAGTAGTCGTTCACCGCATCCGTGACCATCTTCTGCGCGAAGAATCGCCGCAGGCAGGTGATGGATGCCTGATCGATCGCATCCGAACTGTCAACGCCCGGTCCGATGCCCAGGTCGTTACCGTCAAGGACGGTGGAGGGTGCGGTGGCGGTAGTATCGACAGTCGGTTCGGTGGAAGCCGATGGCGTTGGGGATGAGCATGCTGCAAGCAATGCGAGCAGGCCAATGGCCGATAGACTGTTAGGCATTTCAGCAAAGTAATCCACCGATCCGTCAGGCTAGTGGATACGCTGGAACAGGATGCGGGCGAAGTCGTTCTCCACGGCGTTAGAACCAGCTGTTCATAGTTGCCGCTTCTTCCTGACGGTTCGGGTGCTTCGATCAGGCTCAACCCCGGATCCCGACCCGGTGTGCCGTGCGCACTTCGGATCGGGATCCTGACTTTCTGGAGGATCTCACTTTCGGATCGCCCTGCCGCACGTTGTAGGCCAGGCTCATCGTGACGCACACCGGACACAGACCGAACCGGAAGAAGAACAGCAGGATCCGTTTCTGCAAAGGCAAGTGCCGTGGAGTGATGGGGCACGTGCGGCCATCGCCGTCGTATTCCGCGATGCCCCAGACGTTGTTGGATCTCATCGCGCAAGGAAGGTGTTGATGCTGTCCACCGATAGGTGATCACCAACGTATGCGCCGTAGTAGGCGGTGTTCAAGGTGCCGTCCGCGTTGATGAGGAAGTCGGCGCTCACGCGGTTCATATTCCCGTCCTGCTTGATCTTCTGCTTGAACAGTTTCTTCCCCTTCATCATCTTGCCCATGGCGCCGTGGAACATGCCCTTCATCAGCTTGCCGCTGCTGCGTTCAACGTTGTAGAGCGCGTAGAGCCGTTGCTCGGGGTCGGGGACCATGATCGTGTTGAACCGCTCGCCTTCCGTGTAGGTGCGCATGTTGGCTGCGGAGCTTTCGTACACCGCGATCACCACCAGGCCTTTCGCTTTGAACTCGGCTGTTCGCTCTTCGATCTCGTGGAAGCGCAGGTTGCAGATGGGGCAGCCCACGTTCCGGTAGAAGGTGAGCAGCACCCGTTGGCCTTTGTAGGCCGAAAGGTCCAATGTGGATCCATTGATGTCGGTGGTCGTGAAACGTGGGGCAGTGGCTGGAGGGGCTAAGCGCATGGGTTCGGTCTTGTGTGGGGTGAATGATGTGAGGGTGAGGAACGCGCCTGCCAGTGCAAGCGAAATACTGGATCGTGTGAGTCTCATGTTGGATGGTTTTTCCGACATGGATACCGATCCCCCCCACTTATCACCCAACGACACGAAGAATCTGAGCCCGTCTCCATATTGCTTTTGGAAGCGAGCGCGAGGATCTTCTCGTTCAGGTAAGGCGACGGAGCCGAGCATAGTCGGGAACTATGTGAGGCTTCCGGCAACGAAGCCTGAACGAGAAAGGCCCGCGCGGAGCCCAAAAGGCACTTTTGAGATGGGCTCTAGTTCAACCCTTGGCGCAGCGCGGCTTTGCGGGCCTGGTGGATGCACTTGTACTTCTGGTTGTCCGCCGTGTGCTTGTTCTTCCATCCCATGCGTGCCATCAGGTCGGTCATGGGTTCCTTCACGAAGAAGATGGCGTTGAGGAGCCTCCAACAATTGTCGGTAAGGACCTCCAGGATGCTGCGCGACTTTTCTTCATCCGTGGGCGGCGCTACCAGCTCGAACGGCACTTCGTCGTGCTCATGGTCCAAGTCCATGTCATCCAAGGGCACCAGCCCTTTGTTCTTCCGCAGTTGCTTCAGCCAGAGGTTCCGGCTCACCGCGAAGAGGTAGGTGCTGGGGGAGGCGGTCAGTGTGAAGTCCGGTCGCTTGGCGCTTTCGAGTAGGGCGATCAAGGCTTCTTGGAACACGTCGCGTGCATCATCGGTGCTTCCGCCGTTCTGCCGCACATGCGCAGCGATCATGGGGAATACTTGGTCGTAGAGGTTCTCCAGCGTGGCTGTATCCGCTGCGCGCAAGAGTTCCAGGAATCCGGGGGGCATCTGTTCGGACATGGTTCTGCTATTCATTCAGCGGTTCATACCGAAGATGATGGTTTATCACCCATGGCCTAGAGAATAAGTTCGGGGATCCAAGTCAAATTCACCCAACGGGTCCCCAAGGGCTTGATATAAGAGTGCAAATTATACGGCTTGCACAAAGTACATCTCCATCTCCCCCTTCCCTTTCGCCTGCACTTTTCCACGCGCGGTGAACGCTAGCCCCGGCTCGTCCTTCACCAATTCATAGGTGCTCTCGCTGATGTTCACCTGTCCCACTTCGCCGGAAGACTCCATGCGGCTGGCTGTGTTCACCGTATCGCCCCAGATGTCGTATTGGAACTTCTTCACGCCTACGATCCCGGCGATCAGAGGACCCGTGTGAATACCAAGGCGCATTTCGAAGAAGGGCTTTCCCGCGGCTTCTCGTTCGGCGCGGTGCTGCACCATAAATACCTGCATCTCCAGCGCGGCCCTCACCACGTTCACCGGTGAGCCGTGTTTCGGGTCAGGCAAACCACCTGCTGCCATGTAGGCATCACCAATGGTCTTGATCTTCTCGATGCTGTACTTCTCCATCAGTCCATCGAAGGCCTTGAAACACGCATTCAGTTCTTGCACCAATTCGGCCGGGCCAACCTGCTCGCTGAGTTGCGTGAAGCCCCGGAAATCGGTGAACAACACCGTGGCGCGATCGAAATGTTTTGCCGCGGCAGCACCGGTTTCCTTCAACTCTTCGGCCACATCGTGAGGTAGAATGTTCAAGAGCAGTTCATCGGATCGATCCTTCGCTGCACGTAGCTCGGCCGTGCGTTCTTTCACCTCTTCATCCAACTCATCGCGTTGCCGGGTCACAAGCTTTTTATGATGCACAGAGCGGATGGCCAGGTAGATCGCCACGCTCACTGGAACGGCCACATAGGAACAGTAATCCGACAGTACCGAAAAGGAACCAGAGAGACTGGATCCGGAGAATTCACTTACCATACCGAGAACAATGGTGAGCAAGCTGGAGGCCAACGCGCCTGCCCCGATCCATCGCTCGTACCCAGCAGAGCGCAAGAGACGAATGCCCAAACGCACTACCTCGATGGCGAACCAAGCAACGATAAGCCCGAACAGGATGGCGAGCAAGATCCCGGGGATGATCAGCCATGCAGCGGGGTCCGTGAATTGGACCCCGTCCTCGAAGTCGCTGAACCCATATAGTTGAGCGATCGCGGCCAGCGTGCAAATACCCGTAACGATCAAGACACCGATAGTGTAAAGCCTTGCACGTTTTGGACTGAGGTCGCCGCGCAGCAGGCCGAGCACCATGATCAACAGGTACATGGGCCAAGGGGTCAGTATCGTATCAAGGATTCCCAGCGCTTGCTTCGCAATTTGGGTCAGTCCGAGCGCGCCCATTTCCTCGCCCAGTTCGCACAACGTATCCAACACCGATACGAATGACAACGCGGCAAGAAGAAGCCAGCTGCGCTCACCTCTTTCAGACCAGCCGATAACGAGCGCGAACAACAGAATGATGAGGTTGATGCCGATGAATACACCGTAGTGCATCGTTGTACGTTGCAGGGTATAGCCCGTATCCGCAATGTGAAGGGTAACGCGAAGGCCCTGGGCCTTCAGAGGAATTCCCGGATCCCCAACAATGCGAAGAGCCAACACTTCGGGTTGGCCATCTGCCAGAAACGACAAGGCTGTCGTAAGCCAGGCAATGGAATCAGACAGCGGAAGTACGGCCCCACTTCGTATAGGCGGAAGTGTGGTTGACCGCAGCAACTCACGGCCGTTGAGGTATAGGGTGAACGGGCTACGAGCCTGCACGTTGAGAAGGAGCGGAACGTCTTTCAATTCTCCATCAGCATACACATTATAGCGCACCCAGTGAATTCTTTCACCTGCTACGATAGAGTCTTCCGCGTCCTCCAGTTCCAGCCACGTTGTGTCTACCAACGTGCGCAATGCATAAGTCGAGTCATCACCGAAAGCATGGCGAGGTTCGCCCTTATCGGCCAGGTCGATACCAGGAACAGCAAGCCCTTGGCCAGCAACTTCGGTGCTCTCTTCCCGCAGGTAGCGCACATCGATCTTGCGCAGGCTGATCTCCTTCTCTGTGAATGTTACATTTTGGCCAGAGGTCGCGAGTGCGAGCAACACCCATAGGAGCACGGGAACGCATCGCAGGTATTTCGCCATGGCTGAAATGTAGCGTTCCGATCAGAATACTTCACGGCATATCAGAAGTCATCACGCATTGAACCAACACTGCGATAGGCTTCAAGTCTTGTCGACAAAATACATCTCCATCTCTCCCTTCCCCTTCGCCTGCACCTTGCCACGCGATGTGAAGGTGAGACCTGTCTCATTCTTCACCAGCGCATACGTCGCCTCGCTGATGTTCACTTGGCCTACCTCGCCGCTACTTTCCATCCTCGACGCCGTGTTCACGGTATCGCCCCAGATGTCGTAGGCGAATTTCTTCACGCCCACGATGCCCGCGACGACCGGGCCGGTGTGGATGCCCACGCGCATCTCGAAAGCGGGCTTGCCAAGCGCATCGCGTTCCTTCTTGCGCGCGACCATGAACGCCTGCATCTCCAGTGCCGCTTGGACTACACCCGCTGGAGTAGATGATGCTGGAACAGGCAATCCACCTGCACACATGTATGCATCGCCGATGGTCTTGATCTTCTCGATACCGCGCGCGGTGATGATGCCATCGAAGGCCTTGAAGCAGGTGTTCAGCTCCTCCACCAGTTCCTGCGGCGAGAGCTTCTCGCTCGCTTCGGTGAAGCCTTTGAAATCGGTGAAGAGGATGGTGGCGTTATCGAAGTGTTTCGCATCAGCGTGGCCTTTCGCCTTCAGTTCCTCCGCGACTTCTTCCGGCAGGATGTTCAACAGCAGTTCCTCGCTACGCTGATGTTCCTTCTTGATGCGGTTGCGCTGACGGAACACCACTACGGAGAAGGCGAGCACACCCAGCCCGGCGAACAGGAAGATGTTGCGCCGCGTGCGTTCGCGTTGCACTTCCACCTCGCGCTTCAGCTCCACCTCGCGCAATTGAGCAGCGCTCTTCAGGCTATCCGATGCGGCTTCCACCTGCGCGCTCAAACTACGTGCATCGATCAAGCCCGCGTTCACTTCGATGCTGTCCTTCACATCGCTCAGCAGCTTCTGGTAGCGGTAGGCACTGTCCAGCCGCCCTTGTTGCGCGTAGCAGTCCGCAAGCAGGGCAGCCCCACGTTCTTCTTCCAGGATCACCGGTATCCGCGCGGCCAATTGGTAGCCCTTCTTCGCAAAGAATATGGCCGAGTCGAACCGGCCCTGCGTCTTCAGTTCATTCGCCAGACCATTATACGCTTGAGGCAGTTCCCTGGCCTCGCCGCGTTGCGCCAAGGTGGTGACGACCCCTTGACGGAAGTACGCCAGGGCCCTTTCCCGGTGACCAAAGCGCGCGTGGATGCGGCCCAGGAGGGTGAACGGAGTTCCTTGGTAGTTCAACCCGATACGGGCCATCAACGCTTCCGCGAGTTCCTCGTTGCGCAGGGCGGAATCCAGCATGTTGAGCACCAGGTAGCACTCGCCCAAGTTCATGTAGGCGAAAGCCTGCATGTCCAGCTTGCCGAAGCGGGCGGCCGCACGCACGTTGGGCCGGTAGTACCCGATGGCCTGCTCCCAGGCCCCCTGCCGCTTCAGGTTGTTGCCCATCGCATTATGCATGTCGATCAACGCGACCGAGTCACCCAGCGATAGATAGTACTGCTCCGCCCTGTACGCGAGCTGCATGGACCGCCAGAGCTCTCCCTTGGCGTAAAGCACTTCCACCAAGCGACTTCCGATCCACACTTGCAATGTGTCGGGGCCGTACTGCTCTGCCAAGGCCAGCGCTTGCTCCCCGTGCGCGATGTTGCTATCGATCAGGTACGTTCCGAAGTTGTCTGCGATGCGGTCATGGGCCAGCGCCAATTCCGTTCCCGGCTTCATGCCCGGCAGCAGTTCACGGAGCGAGTCGATACGTTGCTGACGGTCAGGTGGGGCGGGCCTTTACGACCCGGCAGAGTGGATGGGCCACCGCGAGGCACACGATGATCCTGAAAAGGATGTTCATGCCCCCTGTGTTCGGTGAACGAAGTACATCTCCATTTCCCCCTTCCCCTTCGCCTGAACCTTTCCGCGCGGAGTGAAGTGGAACAGCCCCGGAACCTGTCCGGGGCCAGACTGTTCACATACCAACGAATACGTCGCCTCGCTGATGTTCACCTGCCCCACCTCGCCGCTGCTCTCCATGCGGCTTGCGATGTTCACCGTATCGCCCCCAGATGTCGTAGGCGAACTTCTTCACTCCCACGATGCCAGCGACGACCGGTCCGGTGTGGATGCCTATGCGGATCTCGAAATAGGGCAAGCCAGCGGCCATCTTGTGCGCCTTGCCTTCGGCGATGAAGTCACGGATCTCCAGTGCGGCTTTCACCACATCCAGCGCGTGCGTTGTATTGGGCGTTGGCAAACCACCAGCGGCCATGTACGCATCACCGATGGTCTTGATCTTCTCGATGCCGTACTTCTCCATGATGTGATCGAAGGCACTGAAGCACTCGTGGATATCGGCGACAAGTTCCTTCGCGGTGAGCTTCTCGCTCATCGCGGTGAAGCCCTTGAAGTCGGTGAAGAGCACGGTGACCTGATCGATCTGCTTGGCGTCCGCCTCGCCCTTCGCCTTCAGTTCTTCCGCGACTTCCGCTGGAAGGATGTTCAGCAAGAGTTCCTCGCTGCGCTTCTTCTCCTTGCCGATGCGGTTGCGTTGGAAGAGGAACACTCCCGCGAACAAGGCCACCAATGCGAAGCCGCCCATGAAGCCGTTGCGCACCAGCTTCTGCTTCTGGATCTCCTTGGCCTGCACCTCTTTGTCCTTGCCGAGCAATACGATCTGTTGCTCCTTCTTCTCGGTCTCGTATTGGATCTGGAGATGCGAAACGGCCTTGGCCTTATCCGCGTTGAGCAGGGTATCTTTCACAACGAGGTATTCCTTCAAGTAGCGAAGGGCGGCAGCATCATCACCGGCGCCCTCGCTCAAGTCGGTCAATCCCTTCAATGCGTCGCGTTGCTGCATTAGCCAACCGTTCTCCTTTGCTGCGGCCAATGCATCGCGATAGCGACCGGAGGCCTTGAGCATCCTTGTTCCCGGAGGGATCCCCGCCTTGAGAAGGTCACTATCGCTGGCGCTCGCGATGACATCAGCAGCGTTGATCCAAGCACTCGCCAGTTCACTTTGAAGACCGCCCTTGATAGCTGAGGCCATCGCGAGCTCCAAAGGCTTGTAGAGATCCAACCGGGTCGCCCAATCGAGCCTTCGCTCGACCCATGTTCAAGTAAGTCTGCACGAAATTGTACTGGGTATCCTGGTCCCCCATTACAGCACCTTCATCCTTGCAATGCGGTAGCGCCTTCTCTGCATAGGCCAATGCCTTGGCCGGATCGCCCAAGGCGAGTTGTGAGAGCGCCAACGCGTTGAGAGAGCTGACGATGCGCCCCGGAAGCCCGAGTTCCATTGCAATGGTGTAGCTGGCCTCCACGTAGGGCAGGGCTTGTTCGTGGTCACCCATGTCTTGAAGCACAGTGCCTATGTTGCCCAAAGCCATATAGACCCCTTCGCGATAGCCGATGGCACCGTGGAGCTTCTCCGTTTCGCGGTAGGCTGCGATCGCAGCAGGGTATTGGCCCAGGTCCCCTTACAGTTCCCCACCATAACGTAGCAATTCCCGGCGGACATCGTGCTACCACCTGCTAATGCCATGGCCAATGCTTGTTCGCTAAAGCCCAATGCCTTGGCCGGGTATCCATCACTCGCTTGGATGATCCCCTGCCACATATCAATGAACGAGCGCTCACCGAGGTTGCCATGCGCGTCCATGATCCGCTTGGAGAGCAGGAGCAACGAGTCAGAGGCTTGCCGATCGGGGCCGAGCAAGGCGAAGCCCAAATTGTACAAGCACCACGCCTCTTGCACACGATCCCCAGCTTTTCGCGCCAGGGCGAGCGCCTCGTGCTGTAGGGGGCGCCCATCTCCCACACGACCCTGCCACGATTCGTTCATATCACGGACCGAAAGGGCACGAGCTCGTTCGCGGATACTTCCCATAGTGGGAGACAACGTGAATGCCTCGTCGATCAGGGCCTTCTGGTCATCGCGTGCCCAGGTGTTCTGGTGCAAGCCGGCTTTCGTGATCAACGACACGGCCACAAGGGTCGGATCCTTCAATCGCCGGGCGAGGGTTACGGCTTGGTCAGCGACGCGCTCCCCGTCGAACGGATCGATCCATGCATCGAGCCGCGCAGCCTCACAGAGCAGGCGTACCCGCTCCGCATCCTGTGCCTTGTGGTGGTCCAGCAGCGAACGGACGCTGTCCATCTGGGCCTGCTGTGCGCTCGCATGCGCAGCCAGTAACACCGTGGAAAGGAGCGCGAGGATGATCCTGTTCATGCGCGTTGTGCGAAGTACATTTCAAGTTCCCCCTTGCCCTTCGCCTGCACCTTGCCGCGCGGGGTGAAAATGAAACCGGTCCCGTTCTTCACGAGTTCGTACGTCGCCTCGCTGATGTTCACCTGCCCCACCTCGCCACTGCTCTCCATGCGGCTCGCCGTGTTCACCGTATCGCCCCAGATGTCGTAGGCGAACTTCTTCACACCCACGATGCCAGCGACGACCGGGCCGGTGTGGATGCCGATGCGGATCTCGAAGTAGGGCAAACCCGCCGCGATTTTGTGCGCCTTGCCTTCGGCGATGAAGTCGCGGATCTCCAGAGCGGCCCTCACCACATCGAGCGCATGCGTGGTGTTGGGTGTGGGCAAGCCACCAGCCGCCATGTACGCATCGCCGATGGTCTTGATCTTCTCGATGCCGTGCTTGGCCATGATGTGGTCGAAGGCACTGAAGCACTCGTGCAGGTCCTGCACCAGTTCCTTCGGTGTGAGCTTCTCGCTCATCGCCGTGAAGCCCTTGAAGTCCGTGAAGAGCACGGTGACATCGCTGATCAACTTCGCTTCGGCTTCGCCCTTCGCTTTCAACTCTTCGGCAACTTCTTCCGGCAGGATGTTGAGCAAGAGTTCATCGCTGCGGTCGCGCTCTTTGCGGATGATGTTGTTCTGTTCCTGCAGGATGCGGTGTGTGCGCTGTTTGTAGCGGTAGCGGTTCAACAGTGCCCCAAGAAGCAGCAAGGCGAGGACCCCACCGGCGGCGTACACGTTCCGCATCCACTTCTGCTTTTCTATCTCGCCCTCCTGGATCTGCTTGTCCTTGTTCAGCAGGGTTATCTGTTGTTCCTTCTTCTCCGTCCCGTACTGGATGTTCAGGTTGTTGACGGCCATGGCCTTGTCCGCCGTGAGCACACTGTCCTTCAACTCGGCGTAGTACTGGTGATGGGCAAGTGCCTGTGGAATGTCCCCCATCAGCTGGTACGTCTCGCTCAATTCCTGCAGGATCTCATACCCGGCACGCGGAGCACCGATGGTTCGGCTGATCTCCAAGGCACCGCGCTGTGCCTCGATCGAACGGGGATAGCGCTCGCTCACCGGCATGCCTACTAGCTGGAGACCTTGTTCCGTGGCATCCCGGATCGTGGTGCCCAGATAGAACAGGTGTATCAAGTGTAGATAACCCGGCTCCGGATCGCGGCGATCGATCACCAACGCTTTCCGGTACGCTTCGATCGCCTTCGCATGGTCCCGCTTATACTCCCAGGCTCGGCCCATGTGTCCCAAAAGTTCAGCGCTGTCGGCAGCAGCGAGACCGTCCAGTTGGTACGCTTCGACCGTGAAGAAGAGGGCACTGTCCGGCATGCCGGTCTCCAGGTACTCGTTGATGATCCCGCTGTAGCCGTATACGATCCGTTCAATGGTGCCCGTCTTCCGCGCCAGTTCCAGGGAGCGACGATACTGCTCCATCGCCTGTTCATGCTCGCCCATGTCCGTGAAGACATCCCCCAAGTTGTTCAATGCGGCCGATTCGGTATCGAGGTCACCCATGTCACCGGCGATCCGCGCAGCTTCGATCAGGCTCTCCGCCGCCTTGGAGTAGTTCGAAGTTTCGGTATGGTACTCACCAATGGCAATGAGCGTGTTCACGCGTCCGGCCGTGGCGTCGGGCTGCTCTTTCAGCGCAAGGAGCAGACTGTCGAGGACGTTCTCCTGAGCGCATGCACCGGGAAGAGACCAGAACATCCAAGCCAGAACCGTCGCATGGGAAAGCAAGACCCTTGCGGAGCTTCGCCCATTGAAAGTAGATGCACGCATCCGACAAGTCTATGGTTTCTTGTGCGTCTCCGAGAAGTGCTTCTCCGCATCCTCGGAGCAAGGGTGAACGAAGTACATCTCCATCTCCCCCTTGCCCTTCGCCTGCACCTTGCCGCGCGGGGTGAAGGTGAGACCTGTCTCATTCTTCACCAGCGCATACGTCGCCTCGCTGATGTTCACTTGGCCCACTTCCCCGCTGCTCTCCATACGGCTAGCCGTGTTCACGGTATCGCCCCAGATGTCGTAGGCGAACTTCTTCACGCCCACGATGCCGGCGACGACCGGGCCGGTGTGGATGCCCACGCGCATCTCGAAGGCGGGCTTGCCCAGCGCATCGCGTTCCTTCTTCCGTGCGATCATGAACGCTTGCATCTCCAGTGCCGCTTGAACGACACCTGCTGGTGTTGATGATGCTGGAACAGGCAAACCACCCGCGCACATGTACGCATCGCCGATGGTCTTGATCTTCTCGATGCCGCGCGCGGTGATGATGTGGTCGAAGGCCTTGAAGCAGGTGTTCAGTTCCTCCACCAGTTCCTGTGGCGACATCCGTTCGCTCGCTTCGGTGAAGCCTTTGAAATCGGTGAAGAGGATGGTGACGTTGTCGAAGTGCTTGGCATCGGCGTGGCCCTTCGCTTTCAGTTCCTTGGCGACTTCTTCTGGCAGGATGTTCAGCAGTAGTTCATCACTGCGATGAAGTGCCTTTTGTGTGCGACGTCGTTGGCGGTAGCTGATGGCACCGAAGACCACGGCGACCAGTCCGGCGGCGAAAAGGATGTTGCGGCGGGTACGCTCCTTCTGCAAGAGGTTCGCAGCGGCTTCGTCTTCCAAGCGGCGCAACGCGTTCGCTGCGTCCTCCTTGTAGTTGTTCTCGATGCGCTGCAGGTTCGCGGCCGCCGAGGTCAGGTTCATGCTGTCGCGGATCGCGATGTATTCAGCCCGGTGATCGTACGCGCTGCGATAGTCTCCCAGCGCGATGGCGATGGAGTCCATCACTTGGTGGTAGCACTGCTGTGAGAATTTCGACCGCTCGTAATCCACGGCCTTCGTCATGGCCTTGGCCCAGGCTTCAGCCTTCTCCGGACTTCCGTTGTGCAGTTCGTGCCAGGCCAGTTCCATCATGCACAATGGGCAATCCTCCAAGCGCTGCGCGGAGCGCACTGTTCCGAGCACCGCTGTCATACTGTCGAGCAGCGGACCAGAGCGGTCGTTGCGGCCACGTTGGCGTTCAATGCCCGCCAGAAGCGCATAGGCCGTTGACGGGATATAGTCCTCACCAAAGTGCGGGATGAGCCGCAATGCGGCTTGCACGTGCGGTTCGATGGAATCCGCAACGCCGAGCTGCTGGAACTCGGCGGCCATGTACACATGTCCCCCAGCAGGCCATCGCCGTATCGCCGGTGCGCATGCCATGGCGGATCATGCGGGCCGAGTAGACCAACGACCGGTCCCATTGCTTCACGTTGTCATAGGCTTCTGCCAACGCGTTGTAGAGTGCCGGCACCTGCTCGATCAGGACCTGACGCGGATCGAGACGGAGCGCCTGCTCGCGAAAGACCAGTGCCTTGGCCAGATCGCGTTCGCTGCTCATGGTCATCATCGCCCGAATGTTCAGCAATGCGAACAGCATGGTGGTATCCACCCGCACACGTGCATCGGACAACATGGAGTCCACTTCGGCCGCATACTGTACCTGGGCACCTGAGCCTCCCATGGAGTAGGTCCTCCACTCCAGCGTGGACATCAAGACCGGCAGCCTGTTCCGCACATAGGGTGAGCGGAGCATGTCTGTGGTGATCCTGTCCAAAGCCAGCAGATCATCCCGATCCATCGCCGGTATGAGGCTGTCCTCCCAAAGTTCCTCCAGTGCGATGGAATCGGCCGCTGTGTATCGTCGGCCCTGTTCAGCCGGAGCGTTGTGTTCCGCGCCCGTGCAGCCGATCAGGCCGTTAAGCGCGAGGCCGATCGCAAGGCGTATGGTCTTGGCGGGCGTCACGTGTTCGCAGCAAAGTACATCTCCATCTCCCCCTTGCCCTTCGCCTGCACTTTTCCGCGCGGGGTGAACGTGAGCCCCGGCTCATCCTTCACCAGCGCATACGTGCTCTCGCTGATGTTCACCTGCCCCACTTCGCCGCTGCTCTCCATGCGGCTGGCCGTGTTCACCGTATCGCCCCAGATGTCGTAGGCGAATTTCTTTACGCCCACGATGCCTGCCACCACGGGGCCGGTGTGGATGCCGATGCGGATCTCGAAGTAGGGCAGACCGGCCGCGACCTTCCGCGCCTTGCCTTCGGCGATGAAGTCGCGGATCTCGAAGGCGGCCTTCACCACATCCACCGCGTGCGTGGTGTTGGGCACTGGGAAGCCACCTGCGGCCATGTATGCATCACCGATGGTCTTAATCTTCTCGATGCCGTGCTTCTCCATGATGTGGTCGAAGGCCGAGAAGCACTCGTGGATGTCGGCGACGAGTTCCTTTGGGGTGAGCTTCTCGCTCATGGCGGTGAAGCCCTTGAAGTCGGTGAAGAGCACGGTGACCTGATCGATCTGCCTGGCATCGGCCTCGCCCTTGGCCTTCAATTCCTCCGCGACTTCCTCCGGTAGGATGTTCAGCAATAACTCTTCGCTGCGCGCCTTCTCTTTGCTGATTCGGTTGCGTTGGAAAAAGAATGTCCCTGCAAGGAGGACCATCAACCCGAAGCCGCCGATGAAGGCGTTGCGTTGGAGGTTCTTGCGGCGCAGTTCCTCTGCGGCCAACGCGTCCTTCTTTTCCTGCTCTGCCACCAGGAGCGCTTCCTTTTTATCGTAATCATATTGGAAACGTTGTTGCATGACGCCCGCTTGTTCTCATCGTTCTTCAAGCTGTCGCGCATCATCTTGAACAATTCGTGATTGGCGAGCGCCTCGGCGTAGTTCCCGGCGGTTTTGTGGATATCGAAGAGCACCTCCGCTGCATCCATAACGCTCCTCGGGTTCTGTGAGCCACGCGCGATCGATAGTCCCTCATTCGCATAGCGCAATGCTGTAGGAATGTCCTCCGTGAGGTCCAAGGCACGCAGGAAACTGGAATCGGCCAAGGCATGCTCCGCTCGCTCCGCATGGATCAGCCCAATGTTCATGATGACTTCCGCGAGGATGTCCGATTGGTCGAGCGCCTCGGCGATCGCCTGTCGGCGCAGATAGTAGCTCAACGCACTCTCTGTATCGCCTTGATTGTGGTGTAAGATCCCGATGTTCCCGAGGATGCGTCCGATAAGCGAGCTGTCGGGGATCGCCTCAGCGAGTTTCAAGCCCTCGGTCAGGTGCGCTACGGCATTGATGTGGTCACCATTGTCGAGCTCCGTCACGCCAAGACTGTTCAGGGCTGTGGCCATTCCTTTCCTGTTGCCGATCGACCGGCTGATCTGTAGCGATCGCAGATGGCGCTGCTTAGCGGATACAGCATCCCCTTTGTCCTTCAGTGCATTGCCTTGCAGGATGAGCGCAGTGGCCATCCTGGCGCTGTCCTGCCAGCGCTCAGCCGTGGAATAGAGCACATCCGCATAGTGAATGGTGCTGTCCGGGTCGCTGTCCTCGAAACGCAGTCGGATGAACTTCTCGAGTCCCGCCAGCCGTTCAGCGTTCTGCAGGCCTTCGTTCGCCCAAGTGGTCCAAAGTACTTCGGCGGAACTGTCCGGTTCTTGATGTTGCGCATGGGCTGCCGTGGTCGCGGTGATCATCATCACCGCCAGCAACTGCCATATGTTCCTCATGATCGATAGGGTCATGGTCGGATCCGCGGCGACCGGCTCCAAGATAGGGTCGGTATTCAGCCGCACTTTGATGGCTGATGATGGATCGAGTGGCACGGAATGGGAGCTTCGATTCCTTCGGGGTTTACACATTGAAAATGGCTTGAGCCGATGTGTTGTACACGAAGTACATCTCCATTTCCCCCTTCCCCTTCGCCTGCACTTTTCCGCGCGGGGTGAACGTGAGCCCCGGCTCGTTCTTCACCAACGCATAGGTGCTCTCGCTGATGTTCACTTGTCCCACTTCACCGCTGCTCTCCATGCGGCTCGCGATGTTCACGGTATCGCCCCAGATGTCGTAGGCGAATTTCTTCACGCCCACGATGCCGGCGACCACGGGGCCGGTGTGAATGCCGATGCGGATCTCGAAGTAGGGGAGACCCGCCGCGACTTTCCGCGCTTTGCCTTCGGCGATGAAGTCGCGGATCTCGAAGGCGGCCTTCACCACATCGAATGCGTGCGTGGTGTTGGGCGTAGGCAATCCACCGGCCGCCATGTACGCATCGCCAATGGTCTTGATCTTCTCGATTCCGTGCTTCTCCATGATGCGGTCGAAGGCCGAGGAAGCATTCGTGGATGTCGCGCACCAGATCCTTCGGGCTGAGTAGCTCGCTCATGGCCGTGAAGCCTTTGAAGTCAGTGAAGAGCACCGTGACGTCGCTGATCAACTTGGCTTCGGCTTCGCCCTTCGCCTTCAATTCCTCTGCGACTTCCGCAGGTAGGATGTTCAGCAATAACTCTTCGCTGCGCGCCTTCTCTTTGCTGATTCGGTTGCGTTGGAAAAAGAATGTCCCTGCAAGGAGGACCATCAACCCGAAGCCGCCGATGAAGGCGTTGCGCTGGAGGTTCTTGCGGCGGAGTTCCTCTGCGGCCACGGCATCCTTCTTCTCCTGTTCGGCTTGCAACAGTGCTTCCTTCTTGTCGTAGTCGTATTGGAACTTCTGCTGCATCACCGCCTTCTTGTTGTTGTCGTTGGTGAGGCTGTCGCGCATGGCGATGAACAGCTCATGCATCGCCAACGCCCCTCCATGATCGCCCATCCCTTTCAATACGTCATAGTTGATCTCAGCGGCATCACGGATCACCTCCTGGGTCTTACTGACGCGTGCTCGCTCCAACGCGCGACGCGCATAGGGCAAGGCCACGGCGTCGTGGCCCAGGAGATGATGAGCACGAGCGATCTCCGTCAACGCGAACGCTTCGCCCATGAGGTCCTCGTGTCGGGTGGCGAGCGTGAGACTGCTATCCAGATAGGCCAGGCCGCGCTCGTGGTTCCCTTCGGCCACGTCCAACCGCCCCATGCTGGCCATGGAGGTGTAGATGCTCGCTGCATCATTGATCTCACGGGCCAGCTGCAGGCTCTTGGTGTAGCCCTCACGCGCGAGCGCACGCTCCTTCCGCTCATCGTGCAGCATGCCGATGCAGATGTAGGCTTCCAACGCGCATTGCGTATCGCCGATCGCATCAGCGATGAGGATCCGCCGGTGGAAATAGTCCAGCGCCACGTCGTAGTCCTTCTGCTCGAAATGGCACACACCGATGTTCCCAAGGGCACGTGCCACCGTGCCACTGTCGCCGGTTTCCTCGCCGATCCGCAAGCTGCGCGTGAGGTATTCGATCGCCTTGGACTGATCGCCCTTGTAGCTTGCGACGTTGCCCAGGTTGTTGTATGCGCCGGCCATGCGTGCCTTGTCCCCCAGCTCTTCCCAAATGGCGAGGCTCTGCAGGTAGCTCACCTCGGCACTATCCCACTGGTTCTGGTTGTTGAAGCAGATGCCGCATAGGTTCAGGGCCGTTGCTTCCAACCGCTTCAACTGCCGTTGCCGTGCGAAGGCAAGCAGTTCCCGGGACCGCTTGAGGCTGCTGTCCGGCAGGGCGGAGTACATCCCATCATAGATGATATCCTGCATGGCCCTGTGGCGCACACTGTCCGGTCGTGCGGTATCGTTCCAGACCGCCCGCAGGCTGTCGCGCTGATGCTCCGTCAGGTCCTGGGCACCAGCGATGAGGGGTGCCAACAGCAGAAGCAGCTTGCAGATCCCGTTCTTCATGCGCGGTTCACAAAATACATCTCCATCTCTCCCTTGCCCTTCGCCTGCACTTTGCCGCGCGGAGTAAAGGTGAACCTAGGTTCATCCTTCACCAACGCATAGGTCGCTTCGCTGATGTTCACTTGTCCCACCTCGCCGGATGACTCCATGCGCGATGCCGTGTTCACCGTATCGCCCCAGATGTCGTAGGCGAACTTCTTCACGCCCACGATGCCGGCCACCACCGGGCCGGTGTGGATGCCGATGCGGATCTCGAAATAGGGGAGGCCCGCCGCGACTTTTCGCGCCTTGCCTTCGGCGATGAAGTCGCGGATCTCCAATGCGGCCTTCACCACATCGAGCGCGTGCGTGGTGTTCGGTGTGGGCAATCCACCGGCGGCCATGTACGCATCGCCGATGGTCTTGATCTTCTCGATGCCGTGCTTCTCCATGATGCGATCGAAGGCGCTGAAGCATTCGTGGATGTCGGCGACCAGTTCCTTCGCGGTGAGCTTCTCGCTCATGGCAGTGAAGCCCTTGAAGTCCGTGAAGAGCACGGTGACCTCGTTGATCTGCTTGGCTTCGGCTTCACCCTTCGCCTTCAGTTCTTCCGCGACTTCCGCTGGAAGGATGTTCAACAATAGTTCTTCGCTGCGCTTCTTTTCCTTGCTGATGCGGTTGCGCTGGAAAAGGAACACCCCCGCGAACAAGGCGACCAATGCGAAGCCGCCGACGAAACCGTTGCGCACGAGCTTCTGCTTCTGGATCTCCTTGGCCTGCACTTCCTTGTCCTTGCCGAGCAATACGATCTGCTGTTCCTTCTTCTCGGTCTCGTATTGGATCTGCAGTTCACCCATGGCCTGGTTCTTCTCCGCCGTGAGCATGCTATCGTGCACCGCCACGGCCTTTCGATGGTAGATCAACGCTTCGTCAAAGCGTCCGTCCCGCTCATGGATGGTGCTGATCCCCAAGTAGGAGGCGTACGTTACTTCATCGAAGAACCCCTCGACCGCGGTTATCGCGTCCTCGTAGGCACGCAATGCGCGCGAGGAGCGGTCCTTGGGATCGATACCCGCATGACGGAGCGCCGCATCACTGGCGGCAGTGAGGGCCTTCCCTTCGGTCACCAGCGCCCGACCAACGTCTGTAGAGCTTTCGAGTTTGCGCATGCCAAGGGTACCGCGCAAGGCATACGTCAACGCGCTGTCCGGCATCTCGAAAGCCAAGTATGAATCGGCCATTCTGACGTCCGCCTCCGCGAGGAAGTCCTGGTTGTTCAGCGAATCGGCCCAGAAGGCCATCTCCTTGAACGCCGCGGAGCTCTTATCCAGGTCCTTCAATGCGAGTGCGGCATTCCCCAGATCGCTGAGCGAGTTCAGCAGGCACTGGTGCAGGCCCAATTCCCGCGCCCCGTTGCTCGCTCGCTCGGCATACTCCAAGGCCCGGACCTGATCATCCATGACGGAATATGCCTTGCCCACATTGCCTTCAGTGGTAACCATATCCGGCCGTGCACCCAGCTGCTCGTTCAACCGTAAGGACTGCAGGTAGCACTCCAGGGCCTTGGGCATATTCGAGCGGAACCAGTGGAGCGTTCCTTCGTTACCTCGAGCAACGGACAGGGCATACCGATCGCCAGTACGTGCAGCCCACTTCAAAGAGGAGTCTATGTCCGTATCAGCGGCATCCAATTCCCCCATGCATGCACGCAAATAACTCCGTGTAGAATACGCCTGTGACAGCAAAGCGTGTGAGGAATGCGCGGTACCGAGCGCTATGGCACGATCCAGCAGCACCATCGCTTGCTCAAGTAGTGATCCATTGCACAGTCCCATTGCCCTGATCAGGAGCAGTGTGCCCATGGCGGTCGTATCGCGAATGGCAGTGGCCAACGCGAGCGCGGACTCGAACTCTTTGTCACCGTCGGTAGTGCGGCCTTGCAGATTCCTCACGACCAAGAACCCTATACGCGATTGGACCTGACCAGCCAGCGAACCGCTCTGCTCGGATGCCTCCAAAGCCGTGTTGAGGTCAGCTTGGCCGCGCGCAAGGTCTCCACGAAGCACCTCGTAGGTTCCTCTGATCGCGGTCGCATGCGCCGCTGACTTCGCATCACCCAGCCGTTCGGCGAGCGCATGCGCCTCATCAGCGAACAGGACCGCTGTATCCAATTGTACCAGGCCGTACGCCTGGGCCATTTCAACCAGCAGTTGCAGGCGCGCTGCATCAGGTGCGGAATGTTCCTTCAGCGGTCGTCGCAGTTCATCTATGCGCAATTGCTGACCGGAGGCACCTACGTACAGCAGAAGCAGGATCAAGGCACATGCGGAGCGGGTCATGCTGTGGATTTGGGAGAAGCGACCGTGACAAAATACATCTCCATTTCCCCCTTCCCCTTCGCCTGCACTTTGCCACGCGGGGTGAACGTGAGCCCCGGCTCGTTCTTCACCAACGCGTAGGTGCTCTCACTCATGTTCACCTGCCCCACTTCACCACTGCTTTCCATTCGCGAAGCGGTGTTCACCGTATCGCCCCAGATGTCGTAGGCGAATTTCTTTACGCCGACGATGCCTGCCACCACGGGGCCGGTGTGTATGCCGATGCGGATCTCGAAGTAGGGCAGACCGGCCGCCACCTTGTGTGCTTTGCCTTCGGCGATGAAGTCGCGGATCTCGAAGGCGGCGCGCACCACATCCAACGCATGCGTGGTGTTGGGCACAGGTAAGCCACCTGCGGCCATGTATGCATCACCGATGGTCTTGATCTTCTCGATGCCGTGCTTCTCCATGATGTGATCGAAGGCGCTGAAGCATTCGTGGATGTCGGCGACCAGTTCCTTCGCTGTGAGCTTCTCGCTCATCGCGGTGAAGCCCTTGAAGTCCGTGAAGAGCACGGTGACCTGATCGATCTGTTTGGCGTCCGCCTCGCCCTTCGCCTTCAGTTCTTCCGCGACTTCCGCTGGCAGGATGTTCAGCAAGAGTTCTTCACTGCGCTTCTTCTCCTTGCCGATGCGGTTACGCTGGAACAAGAACACCCCTGCGAAAAGCGCGACCAATGCGAAGCCACCCATGAACCCATTGCGCACCAATTTCTGCTTCTGGATCTCCTTGGCCTGTACTTCCTTGTCCTTGCCCAACAATACGATTTCCTGTTCCTTCTTCTCGGTTTCGTACTGTACCTGTAGCAACGACACGGCCCGAGCCTTGTCAGCATCAAGCACACTATCCTTCACGGCGTCATATTGCCCGCGCAGATGCAGGGCAAGTCCCAGGTCACCGTTGTGTTCGGCGATGCGTGAAAGTTCGTAGAGCGCATCCTTGCGGTACTTCATGTACTCGCGATGCGTAGGCTATGTCCAGCACCTTTTGCAGATGTTGATGGGCCAGTTGCCAGCGCTGGTCCGGTGCGATACCGTGCGCTCTCGCCCCAGCATCCGCCCTGGAGCAGGGCGGACCCAAGGCCTGGTCGATCTCCAGGGCATCCGGAGAGGAAGTCGTCCAAATCCGCTGCGGGCACAACGGCCTTCAACAAGTGGTCCAGTGCCTTGGACCATTCCTTGCGCGCAGAGTAAACCTTGCCCAGCCAAAGTTGGGCGCCCCCGGCGTCCGAAGGCATGTTGCGCGTGATCTCTTCGTACCTCAGGCTCCAGTACAAGGCGCTATCCAACTCACCCAGTGACAGGAAAGCAGAGCCCAAAGAGGCATACCCCACAGCCACATCAGCCTTGGAGCCTGCTTGCAGGGCGCTACTGAGCGAGACCCGGTAGTAGCGTATGGCGTTCAGTGGATCCCCCAGTTCCTCGTAGATCGTGGCCACATTGTTCACCGCTTGGTCCCGCGTGCCCGTGCAACCGGCGGCTTCGGCCACCGCTATGGCTTCGAGCCCGCACTGCAAGGCGCGGGGGTAATCGGAATCCATGTAGGCATGAACCAGGTTGTTGGCCAGGAATCGGGATTCGAGTACGCGATCGCCAACGGAACGGACCATCCGCAAGGCATCGTTCATATAGGCTGTTGCGCGCGCGGGATCGTTGGCCACGGGTGGCATTCGGAGCAGCATGTCCAGACATTGTGCGATGCCGCTGCTGTCGCCGGCCTGCTCGAAAAGATGCTTCGCCGTGTCGAGCCGGAGGACAAAATCCTGTGCCGTGGTATAGTCCGTTCCGGTCCAGTAAAGAGCGTATGCGAGGTCTCCACGGTATTGTGTATTCCGCAGCCGAGCGAGGGCTTGATCGATGAACTTGTCGCTGTCGTCACCAAGGAACAAGGAAACGACCTTGAGCCGGGTGCAGATGACTCCGATGCCGTGGGAGTCGTTCCGCTTACGCGCAAAGCCCAGTGCGATGCGCAGCAGGGAGTCAGCCTCGGTGATACCGCCTGTCTCCATCCGTGCCATGGCACGTGCGCTCAGGGCTAGAGACAAACCTTCTTCGTCGCTTATTGAACGTGCGATGGCCTCAGCCTCCTGCGCTGCCACAATGCCTTTCGGCGGGGCCATACGCGCGTAGCACTCGGCAACTGCTATGAGCGTGTTCATGCGTACGACATCCGCTTTCGGCTGGGTTCGCAATGCCCTTTGTAGGCTGTCCAACCGCGCCGGTTGCGCCATGCCACCGAGACCGCACACAAGAAGAAAGAACGCAATTGGATATCTCATGCCTGCTTTTGTTCAACGAAATACATCTCCATCTCCCCCTTGCCCTTCGCCTGCACTTTGCCGCGCGGCGTGAACGTCAGGCCGGGCACGTTCTTCACAAGTGCGTACGTGCTCTCACTGATGTTCACTTCTCCAACTTCGCCACTGCTCTCCATGCGGCTGGCGGTGTTCACCGTATCGCCCCAGATGTCGTAGGCGAACTTCTTCACGCCCACGATGCCGGCCACCACCGGGCCGGTGTGGATGCCGATGCGGATCTCGAAGTAGGGAGCCCAGCCGCGACTTTGCGCGCCTTACCTTCAGCGATGAAGTCGCGGATCTCGAAAGCGGCCATTCACGACATCCAACGGGTGCGTGGTGTTCGGGGTCGGTAGACCTCCTGCGGCCATGTACGCATCGCCGATGGTCTTGATCTTCTCGATCCGGTATTTCTCCATGATGCCATCGAAGGCGCTGAAGCACTCGTGAATGTCCGCTACAAGCTCTTTTGCTGTGAGCTTCTCGCTCATGGCCGTGAAGCCCTTGAAATCGGTGAAGAGCACGGTGACATGGTCGACGTGCTTGGCTTCGGCTTCGCCCTTGGCCTTCAGCTCTTCGGCGACTTCCGCCGGCAGGATGTTGAGCAGCAGCTCATCACTTCGTTTCTTCTCCTTGCTGATACGGTTGCGCTGGAAGAAAAAGGTGCCGGCCAGGAGCACCATCAGCCCGAAGCCGCCGATGAAGGCGTTGCGCTGCAGGTTCTTGCGGCGCAGTTCTTCGGCCGCAACCGCATCCTTCTTGTCCTGTTCGGCGTTGAGCAGCGCTTCCTTCTTGTCGAATTCGTACCTGTACTTCTGCTGCAAGAGCTTCTGCTTGTTCTCATCGTTGGCGATGCTGTCGCGGCTGGTGATGCTCAGTTCATACATGGCCAGTGCTCCGGCAGCATCGCCCTGCGCCTGCGCGCCTCGTAGAGCACGCCAGCGGCCTGGCTGATGGCATCCAGGTAGCCGATGCTCTGCGCAATGTGGAGGGCCCGTTCGCCGTGCTGCGCCGCCAGTGCCGGTTGGCCGAGGCCTAGATGCGTGGCACCCAAGATCATACACACCATGGCCATTTGGGCGCTATCGCTCATTTCTTCCACGAGCCCCAATGCATGAGTGCCCAGCTCCAGGGCCGGTTCATACTCTTTGCGGCTGTTCCGCTCCACGGCCATGTGTTGTAGGAGCTGGGCCATCTGCCGCCGATTGCCCATGCGCTCGGCGATGCGCATGCTGCGCTCATACGCATCCATGGTCTTGGCCGCATTGCCGAGTTGAGCGTTGGCGTTGCCGATGTTCATCAGTGCGTCGGCGATGGATAGCGTGTCCCCGCTCTTCACCGCGAGTGCCAGTGCGCGCTCCATGTATATCAGGGCCGTGGCATGATCACCTTGGAAGCCATGGTTGCTTCCGATATTGTTCAGCAGCGCCAACATCGTGGCCGTATCGCGCCGCGTTTCGGCGATGGCCAGTGCTTCTGATTGGAACGCGATGGCCTGGGCCATGTCGCCATTGGCCATGCACACGGCGCTCAGTCCGTTCAATGCGCTCCTGCTCTGGTCGTTCAAGGCCAATGCCGCTGCGTAGTACTCCTTGGCCCGCACCAGGTCGCCCTGGAGGTAATAGCCATTGCCGGTTGCGGCCTTGGCGATACTCATTCTGCTCTTAAGGCCTTGCTTGCTGGCGAAGTAGAAGAGCTGCTCGCCCGCGCGCACGATGCTGTCCGGGGTAATAGTGTGGTAGGTGCGTTGCAGCAACAGGTTCAAGGCATCGAACCGGGCGGTATCCACGCGGTTCGCATCGCGCCATACGGCGAGCAAGCTGTCGGCCTGTCGGTGTTCAAGCCCTTGCCCTGCGGCCGGGATGCTCGCAAGCAGCATAGGCACAATCAGGCAGATGAACGAGAGGGCCTTCATGGGTCTGCTGTGTTGGTGTTCGCCGTGCGCCAAGTAGGTAGTGTGACCGGGCTCCATCGGGGAATGGGAGAGCATCAATTGGAACTCGATACAAAGTACATCTCCATCTCCCCCTTGCCCTTCGCCTGCACTTTCCCGCGCGGGGTGAACGTGAGCCCCGTTTCGTTCTTCACCAGCGCATACGTGCTCTCGCTGATGTTCACTTGTCCCACCTCGCCGGAAGACTCCATGCGCGATGCCGTGTTCACCGTATCGCCCCAGATGTCGTACTGGAATTTCTTCACGCCCACGATGCCCGCCACCACCGGGCCGGTATGGATGCCGATACGGACCTCGAAATAGGGTAGACCTGCCGCGATCTTCCGCGCCTTGCCTTCAGCGATGAAGTCGCGCATCTCGAAGGCCGCATTGATCACATCCGTGGCATGCGTGGTGTTGGGCGTGGGCAAGCCACCAGCGGCCATGTATGCATCGCCGATGGTCTTGATCTTCTCGATGCCGTATTTCTCGGTGATGTGATCGAACGCGCTGAAGCATTCGTTGAGGTCACGGACGAGCTCCTGCGGGCTCAGCACCTCGCTCATCGCGGTGAACCCCTTGAAGTCGGTGAAGAGCACGGTAACCTGATCGATCTGCTTGGCGTCCGCCTCGCCCTTCGCCTTCAGTTC